>NZ_DFQV01000008.1 GCF_002377945.1 Psychrobacter sp. UBA3480 | reverse complement strand
AGGTTACAAGTTGATCGACCATAAACTAAACATTTATAGTCAAACAATAAAAACAACAGACTCATATCTAACCCCCTTTGCTGACGACAATAGCGCGATGGCCCCACCTGATCCCTTCCCGAACTCAGAAGTGAAACATCGTAGCGCCAATGGTAGTGTGGTTCGCCCATGTGAGAGTAGGTCATCGTCAGCTCTCTATTCTAGATAAAGCCCCCTTCGCTAACGCGGAGGGGGCTTTTCTTTGTGTGCGGTTTGGTGACAGTGCTTGATGTAAGAAAGTTTAGCGCTAGCTGCTTCGCTCAAGAATTCAAACTTTCCTATGTACCATTTTGATGTGATATTATTTATTCACTTCTAGAATCTACAATCTGTCATTTATTTTGGAGCACACTATGGGCGTTTCACTCTACTATACTGCTGAACGTTCTACTCTCTTGACTCAACAGGAGCAAGAAAAGATCGCGTCAATAGTCGATGAATATAATGAAAATTTCGAGCATGCAGATGATGCAGAGACTTTCGATCTCTATGCATATGATGATAGTGAGTCTGAGGTCATATTAGCAGGCGCTACAAAGCTACCTGCTAGTATGGATGTAGAAGATCTTATGCATACCCTAGAGCATTGGCTACAGTGTTTGACCCAGATTCGCCTTGCGGTAACTGATGCAGAGTGGCATTTACATCTAGATGATAACGATGCTGTGTGGGTAGATGATAAGTGGCAGATGGAAGAGTAGCGCTTTAATATTATGATTTATATAACTGCCTAGAGTAGCTTCTATGAATTCATATAGTATCTATATAAAAAGCCCTCAACTGGATAACAGGCTGAGAGCTTTTTTTATGAAGAATTATTTTATTCTGCTTACTTTTACTATCATCTATATAGAAATTTCAAGTGTCAGAAATACATCTATAATATGAATATATCCTTCATAATATGCTCAAAATGATTTGACTTCTATCATTATAGCTGCTAATTTTAAACTGTATTTTTATTACAGGTATGTAAAAAATATATCTAAATCTTGTAGATAATTTAATCTAGGATGAATCAGATTGTCTGCTCGTAATACCTTACTCCTATTCTCATAATTATCAAAAGGAATTGATAATGAAGTTAGCTCCTCTTTTTTCAATTGGTGCTTTAGCAGCTATTAGTCTTCTTGGCTGTTCTAACCAATCTGCTGATACGACTGATGGCTCATCAGCCACTTCTCAAGAAACTACCGTGCTACGGTTTTCGCATTTTTGGCCAGCAACCTCATCTATCAGTAAAGAAGTCTTTGAGCCTTGGGCAAAACAGATAGAAACAGATTCTGACGGCCGCCTAAAGGTTGAGCTGTATCCATCGGCGGGCCTTGCTAAAGCAGACGTTACTTACGAATCTGCTGCCAAAGGTACGATCGATATCGGTTCACAAGCGCATGGTTATACCAACGGTCGCTTTCCTTTGACTCAGATTACTGAGCTTCCAGGTTTATCAAATTCAGCAACTCAAATGGGCTGTATGCTACAGACCCTATATGATGATGGTACTTTGGCGAGTGAGTACGAAGATACGCATTTACTGTTTATGTACGGCGGCGGACCTGGTGCACTTCATACAACGGATAAGTTAATTCGTACGCCTGCAGATATGAAAGGTATGCGTATTCGCCGTCCTTCAGCTGTGGCAGGTGACATTATCGAAAGTGCAGGCGCTTCACCAGTAGGTCTACCTGCAAACGATATGTATACCTCTCTACAGCGCGGCGTCGTTGATGGTTTGAGTTTCCCTTGGGAGGCGGTAACAGCATTTAAAATTGATGAGATTACCAAATATCATACCAACATTCCTTTCTATAGTTCAGCGCTTATGGTCACCATGAACAAGGACAAATATGACAATTTACCTGACGATCTAAAACAAGTTTTGGATAAAAACTCAGGAATGGCGTTAGCTAGTAAAGTTGGTGAGGTATTTGATAAGCATGATCAGATGGCAATTCAAGCTGCTAAAGATAAAGGTGATGAAATTGTCGAAATTCCTGATCCGCTCAATGATCCAGATTGGAAAGGGCCACTTGAAAGAGGGACCCAAAAATATCTAAGTGATGTTAACGCTTTGGGTTTAGATGCTGATGGCGTCTATGAAAAAGCAAAAGCTGTCAGTGCTGCCTGTAAGGTCTAACCTAATTGGAGGTGTCACATGGCATTTTTAGTCAAGCTCAGCGTCTTAATCTCTAGATTATGCCAGTTTATCGGTGGGATCAGTCTCATCATCATCGTCCTAACCACCATGCTCGACGTCGTCGCACGCTACATATTCAAACTTACCGGTGGTGAGTTTGGCTTTACCGTCAAAGGCAGTGTAGAGATTGTCTCCTACTTCATGCTATTTGCATTGTTAGCTGCCTTTGCCGCATTTGTCGAACGTTCACAAATCATCGTCGACGTCTTCACCCAGAAAATGCCACAGTCTATCAAAGGCTACCTTATGGGTATCTTTATGATGGGCTTTTTTGTCATCGGCATCGTCTTCTCATGGGGACTCTACGAGAGCGCCATTGATGCTCTAGAGTATGGCAAAGTCACCCAGGATCTTCGGATATCTATGATGCCTATCTATATGGTTAGTGCATTCTTAAGCATCCTACTCGCCATTCGCTCATTGATCGAATCCATCAACATCTTTAAGACAGGCGAATTCTTTGACGCCGAGGAGACAGGCGCATGAGTCCAGAAATTATCGGTGCAATTGGCCTAGTTGTCATGATCCTGCTTGTCGTCTTACGAGTACCTGTTGCACTTGCCATGTTAGGGGTAGGCTTAGTCGGTTTTGGTGCGGTTACCGCGCCTAGTGGTGCGCTGCAAATGCTCAAAGACATTCCAGTTGATGTCTTAGCAAAGTATGACTTTAGTGCCATTCCTTTGTTTATTCTGATGGGCGTGTTTGCGACTCACTCCGGTATGGCAGGTAAACTCTTTGAAGCCACCCGAACCATATTTGGTGGGGTAAGAGGGAGTCTTGGTATTGCCGGTATCGGTTCATCCGGTATCTTTGCCTCTATCTCAGGCTCATCACTTGCTACTGCCTCTACCATGACCAAAGTGGCGTTACCGCAAATGGAGAAGTACGGTTATCAGCCAGGCTTTGCCTGCGGTATCTTAGCCGCTGGTGGTACGCTTGGTATTATGATTCCGCCCAGTATTGCCTTACTGGTCTATGCCATCTTAACCCAGCAGTCGGTAGGTGACATGTTCATCGCTGGTTTCTTACCGGGTATGCTCGGTATGGTGATGTACTCACTCACGGTCATGGTGATGGTACGCTGGAAACCACACTTGGCAAAACGTGGTGAGAAAACCACGTGGAAAGCCAAGCTACTGTCGCTGACTGGTCTGATACCGTTTAGCTTTATCTTTATTGTGATTATTGCCGGTATCTTCTTTGGGCTATTTACCCCAACAGAAGGCGCCGCAGTAGGGGCGTTTGTCTCATGGGCTTATGCTTTTGCTAAAGGCATGCGTTTAGATGGTCTTAAGCAGTCATTGATTGAGACGCTAGCCCTCTCTGCAGTGGTATTCTTTATGCTACTGGGTGCAGAGGCATTGGGGTATTTTATCTCAGTCTCACGCTTGTCTTATACCTTAGCATCTTGGATCGGTGGGCTAGCGGTCAGTCCAATGATTGTCTTGATCTGTATCCTGTTCATGTACTTCCTATTAGGGCTGTTCATGGATGCCTTAGCAATGCTGGTAATCACCATTCCCGTGGTATATCCCATCATTCTAGCGTTAGGGTTTGATCCGGTCTGGTTTGGCATTATTGCGGTATTGACGGTGGAGCTTGGTTTGATTACGCCGCCAATGGGGATGAATATCTTTGTGATTAAGGCGATGGCACCGCACATTAAGCTGAGTGATATGTTCCGAGGGGTGGCACCATTCATTGTCTCTGATGTGATTCGCTTGGTTATTTTGGTGATGTTCCCTGCTATCTCGCTTGTGTTGCTCGGGTAGGCGGAATATAAACTGAATCTAAACCATAGCTTATAACGTTATTGTATGAAGCCATATTGCTAATAAAGCAGTGTGGCTTTTTTATTGACTGATATTTTGACTAAGAATTAAGAGAGGGCAGTTTTACAAACTCACAATCTATGACGCTGCATGGTGATAACTTTTCTTAATGTTATAAAGGCATGTGAGTGTAGTAAACTGGTTTTCATTCATTTTCCTATATAACTTTATAAGTAGAGATAGTCATGGCTGTCGATTTTAGTAATACGCTTATCGTCGCAATTTCTGCGACGGCACTTTTTGATTTGACTGAATCGGAAAACTATTTGCTAGAGCTGCTAGAGCAACGACCTACAAGTGCTATAAAAGAGTTTAGGGAGTACATGACCGAACGTGAAAATGATCCCTTGAATATTGGTGCAGGTTATCCGCTAATTAAAGCGTTACTAAACCTAAATAAGTATTCTGATAATAGTGACGGACAAGATTCAGACATTGAAACACCATTGGTCGAAGTCGTTATTGTTTCAAAAAGTAGTCCAGATACAGGTATTCAGGTGCTTAATGCAATTTTAGAACATGGTATTAATATCTCCCGTTCTGCTTTTGTTTCAGGTAGCCCTGTTGCGCCTTATATCAAAGACTTCAACGTTGATCTGTTCTTGACCACCAATCGCGACGATGCCCAGCAAGTTGCGGATGCCAATATCTGTGCCTGTGCCATATTAGATGCGACGCCTGTGAATACTTATGAGCTGGATACTGAGCAGCTGCGCATTGCCTTTGATGGAGATGCGGTACTTTTTGATGATTCAGGTGAACTGCTATACAAACAAAAAGGGCTACGAGCCTTTCATGATCGTGAAGTACAAATGCGTGATTTGCCAATTGAAAAAGGCCCTTATGCTGAATTGTTAATTAAATTGTCAAATCTGCAAGAGCGCCTTCCTGCTGGTTTAAAATACTCGCCAATAAAAATTGCGCTGGTGACGGCGCGCAATGCACCAGCTGACTTGCGTGCTATCAAGACGTTGCGAGAGTGGGGCGTGAACGTTGATATGGCATTTTTTTTGGGAGGATTAGAGAAAACAGCGGTACTCAGAACATTTGCGCCGCATATCTTCTTTGACGATTCAATCAAGCACATTGATGCAGCACGTCGCTTTATTCCTACGGCTTTGGTTCCGTATCATTCGACGTCATTATTGCATGGTGACAACTATCTCACTGCTGATGAGGATGCATCTTTGTTATTATTCAAACCTGCTGTGCATCCATTGTTTGCTGTAAACCATTAAGTAGGTATAAAAAATCTAGGTAATAAGAATAGGATGGTATATGAATTGGCAGCAGTTGCTTCACTTAATTGTCGTACGGATAAAGCAGGTCATCGGACTATATGCTTTTGTACTTATACCGATGTGGGGCATGTTTTTTCTAAATGAAGTGGCCTTATTTGGTATGTGGAATATCTTTGGTATTGTACCGCGTGCTTTAGATGTGGGTAGTATGATAGGGGTATTTGCTTCATGGACCATGCATGGCAATTTGTCGCATTTGACTGGCAATACGGTGACGCTATTACAGATTTTGTTTTTGTTTGGACTATTTGAGAAGAATGCTTATCGCACAGTGATTAAACTGGTGGTTGCCTCAGGACTGGTCACTTGGGTTATCGGGTCGCCATCTTCCATTCATATTGGCGCATCAGGGCTTTGCTTTGCAATGTTAGGTTATATGATAGGCGGGGCTATATTTGCGCGGCGCTGGGGTTATCTGATTGCTTGTATCGTCATGGGAACTGGCTATTGGCTGACCATTAAGCAAGGGTTGATGCCGCAACAAGGTATCTCGTTTGCGGCACATTTTGGTGGTTTGTGCGCTGGGCTATTGTTAGGAGCCAATTCAAAGCATACTTATTCAGCCGCTTCTCAACGCTATTAAAAGCGAAGTACTATCAGTGTTTAATAAACCAGCATCGTTGTACTAAGCGTTATTGGATTAGACGTTTGTATCAGTACAGATTTTGATAAATAAAGGATCGTCTGTAGTCAGCTCTCGCCACGCAGTGGTCTGTTTAACGTGTTCATTCACCGTCAGTGTGTTACCTTTTTCTGGTATTACGTAGTCCGCTCGTGCAGGAGTAGTGCAATCTATTACCTGTAAAATCTTCTGCACGCTTCTGCGTCTTTCAAACAAATACAAATTAACTAAGTGCATATCTGGATTGTCAGCATGCACACTAGCATTTCCAGTATCGGCAGCGATAAAACGTAATATTTGTGGTTTAGCATAAGACCATGGACGGAACCATTTCGTGCTTTCTGCTGTTTTGACAACTTCTACGCCTTCTGGCAAATCTCGCACTTGTTGACCATACCAGCTGTATTCCTGGTTTATCTGAAATGCAAACATCCCAATAGCAGCAAATAAGGGAATCAGCCATTTAGGTGCACGTTTGCCTGCCAGTTTGCTGAGGTGAGTTATGATAAGTGCTAGTCCAGCCATACCAAATGCGGCAGCGATGGTAGCGATAAACTCAAAAAGCATAAAATATTCCTTAATGCGTTAGATGTGTCTAATTGAACCTATTAGATAAAGTAAAAATCTAAAATTTAGTTATTATAGCTATAGGATAAAAAAATCACCCACAAGCAGCTACTGCCTGTGAGTGATATATAGTAACAGAAGACATATCATCATTCGTCAGGTTAATGGTCGACCGCACCGCCTGCACCGCGTGGTGAGCGAACGCTTTCAACCAATTCTTGAATATGTAGCGGTGGCGCTTTGGTCGCATAAGAAACAATGAATGCAACGATAAAGTTAAGCAGGGCACCAATCACACCGAATGATAGTGGTGAGATACCAAATAGCCAGTACTCCGCTGTATCAGGGAAGTTGGCAGTACCGCTGATGAAGAACCAACCTTTGAAGACGAAGATGTAAACCAAGATACTGATCAAACCTGTCAACATACCAGCGATAGCGCCAAGGTTGTTAATACGTTTTGAGAAGATACCCATCATTAGTGCAGGGAAGAGGGACGCACCAGCGATACCAAATGCCAATGCAACTACCTGTGCTGCAAACCCTGGTGGATTCATACCTAAATAAGTAGCAACTACAATCGCAATACCCATCGTAATACGTGCGACCTTGAGCTCTCCTTTGTCAGTAATGTTTGGATTGAGGTTTCGTTTGATTAAATCATGACTAATCGCTGACGAGATAGCGAGCAATAAGCCAGCAGCAGTTGATAGTGCAGCGGCTAGACCACCTGCGGCGATCAAACCAATTACCCAAGATGGCAGTTGTGCAATCTCTGGGTTAGCCAATACCAAGATATCAGCATTGACGTCGAGCTCGTTACCAGCCCAGCCGGCATCTGCGAAGCGACCATCAAGTTCGAGGTCATGTGCAGCACGTGCTGTTTCAACCGCAGTCGTCGCAGCGCCTACATCACCGCCTTCAGTCTGTGCATTGGTTAGAGCAACTTCTGCAGCGCCCAGTCCACTATCGTTATACATCTGAATACGACCATCATTGTTAAGGTCAGTATATTTGATCAGGCCAGTATCTTCCCAAGTTCTCATCCAGTCTGGACGTTGATCATAGTCGATAGCAGGCTCTGCAACGCCTTGTGGATAGATAGTATCGATAAGGTTTAAACGTGCCATTGCGCCAACAGCAGGTGCTGTGAAGTACAATAACGAGATAAATACTAATGTCCAACCAGCAGTCCAACGTGCATCAGCGACTTTAGGAACTGTGAAAAAGCGAATAATAACGTGAGGTAGACCAGCCGTACCAATCATAAGTGATAAGGTGAACAGCACCATGTTTAGCTTGTTAGGTACGTCAGCCGTATACGCTGTGAATCCCAAATCGGTCACGACTTGATCAAGCTTGGTTAGGATAGGCACACCAGATTCGATATGGTTTGAAAATAGGCCCAAACCTGGAATTGGATTGCCGGTTAATTCAAGTGAAATAAAGACAGCAGGAATGGTATAAGCAATCATCAGAACCACATACTGCGCAACCTGCGTGTAGGTAATCCCTTTCATACCGCCAAGAACTGCATAAAAGAATACGACAACCGCCGCAATAATAAGACCTGTGTTGTTATCTACTTCTAAGAAGCGTGAAAATGCGACACCAGCACCTGTCATCTGACCGATAACGTACGTGGTAGAGGCAATAATCAAACAAACCACGGCAATCATTGCAGCCGTTTTTGAATAAAAGCGATCTCCAATAAAGTCCGGCACAGTGAACTTGCCAAATTTACGTAAGTAAGGCGCCAGTAGCATGGCTAGTAGAACATAACCACCTGTCCAACCCATCAAATAGGTTGATGCGCCATAACCGCCAGCAGCAAGCAAACCTGCCATAGAAATAAAAGATGCTGCACTCATCCAGTCAGCAGCTGTCGCCATACCGTTAACTACTGGATGTACACCGCCGCCCGCCACATAAAATTCACTGGTTGTCCCAGCCCGAGCCCAAATCGCAATACCAAAATACAGAGCGAAAGATAGGCCTACGAAAATAATATTAACTAAATACTGACTCATGGTCTATTCCTCATCTACGCCATATTGTTTATCTAACTTATTCATACGCCATGCGTAGAAGAAAATTAAAATGATAAACACCCCTATAGAGCCTTGCTGAGCAAACCAAAAGCCCAAGTCAGTGCCGCCGACTTTGATGCCGGCTAAAAGAGGACGCAATAAAATAGCAAAACCATAAGAACATAGTGCCCAAACTACTAGGCTACCTAAGATGAGACGGACATTGGCACGCCAATAACCGGATGGATCGTTATGATCTTTCATAGGACAACTCCTTTTGTCTTCCCTAAAAAATACCAACAATATAAAAAGAACTGCGATTATTTCTTACTACAAAAAGTATAAAAAATAATCAGGTACTGCTTTATATAGTGAAAACGATGATGCGTGATAGTACGTTGAATGCTCGGTAGTTCTTTACTTCAAATAAAAGTAGTTAACTATTTAAGCATCGTATTGACTTAAACCATCGAATGGCAAAAATAACATTTCTTGAGGAAGACAGAAGGGTGGACTATCCAGTGTCTTTTTAACAATCTCGTCTTCCTGACAAGAGTTTTAATCTTTTTAACACGCTAACCTATTGTACTGCTTGATAGCTTCTTGTACTGCTTAATAGCTTCGATAACCATAAAACAGTCTAAACGGATATAGAATTTATATTAGCACGGTTTAATAAATATAATTGCAAACTACTGCGCATGAGTAATAAGGAAATTACTAAAAATTAGTTTGTTTGGCATTCATTAAAAAACCTAACGTTACGCAAATGGTACGGCAACCGTGTAATTTGTGCGATTAAATTATCACTTAATCTATTCTATATAAGCTGAAACATAAGCATTATTTATTTTAAAAATAATTATATGAAATCGATAAGTAAACGTGATGGTCACATGTCGCTCAATATCTATATCATGCACGTGTCTTTTTGGTATCAGGTATTTTGCACAGAGGCTTATATAGTCCATGGCAATCAAAATATGATATCGATATGAAATTTAAGTAACGCATATAAAGAATGAATAAGGAGCCCATATGAACGAAGGGATAGTAGGTTGGTTTAATAACATCGTAAATTATGGTGTCGGTATTATCTGGGGTAACAATGACTGGCTGATTGCTAGCAACCCTTGGTATGGATTACTGATGTTCTTACTAATTGGTGCGGGTCTTTACTTTACCGTCGTGACACGTTTTATTCAGTTTCGTCATTTTGGTCATATGTGGAAGTTGCTACGCGTGTCCAATCAAGGCCGCAAAGATGGTGGTATCAGCTCATTTGAAGCATTGATGACGTCGTTGGCCGCACGTGTTGGTACTGGTAACTTGGCAGGTGTGGCAATTGCAATCTATCTAGGTGGACCAGGTGCTGTATTCTGGATGTGGATGACAGCACTGGTCGGTATGTCGACCAGCTTTATCGAGTCAACCTTAGCACAGGCGTACAAAGTACCGCACAATGACAATGTGTACCGCGGTGGCCCTGCTTATTACATTGAAAAAGGTCTAGGTAAACGCTGGCTTGCTGTGTTTTTCTCATTATGTTTGTTAGTGGCCTTTGGTTTGGCGTTCAATGGCGTACAGTCCAATACCATCGCTCAAGCGACCAATGAAGCCTTTGGTGTGCCAACGTGGATGACAGGTTTGGTATTGGTAGTACTGGTAGCGCCAGTGGTATTCGGTGGTTTGCGCTCAGTAGCTCGTATCGCGGGTAAAATCGTACCAGTGATGGCCATCTTGTACATCTTGCTAGCACTATTCATTATCGTGACTAATTTTAGTCAATTCCCAGCAGCGATCGCGTTGATTGTAAAATCAGCATTTGGTTTTGAGCAGGCGGCAGGCGGTGTCATCGGTTATGGTATTGCGCAGGCAATGATTAACGGTATCAAACGCGGATTGTTCTCTAACGAAGCAGGTATGGGTTCAGCGCCGAATGCTGCAGCAACGGCGAAGAGTCATCCTGATCACCCAGCAGTACAAGGCTTTATGCAAATGCTTGGCGTATTTATGGATACCCTTATCATTTGTACCGCGACGGCGTCGATTATTATCTTGTCTGGTGTGGTCGACCCTAATGTCGAGCAAGAAGGTATTCAGTTAACTCAGCTAGCTTTATCACAGTATGTGGGGGACCTAGGTGTGGTGTTCGTGGCGATTGCGATTTTCTTCTTCTCATTTACGTCTATCATCGCCAACTATAGCTACGGTGAGTCAAATCTTGAGTTTATCTCTGGTGCCAAAAACGCCAAAGTGATGATCATGATTTTCCGCTTTTTGGTATTAGGTATGGTATTTATCGGCTCTGTTGCTAGCCTACCTGCTATATGGAACTTCGCTGACTTATCTATGGGCCTGATGGCCTTAGTCAACTTAGTGGCTATTTTGCTCTTGTCTCCTGTAGCGCTAAGAATACTACGGGACTATGAGCGTCAGGTAAAAGAGGGTAAAACAGGCGATCAGATTAAGTTTGATCCTGATAACTTTGTGAAACTCAGAGATGAAGCCAACCGTGATGCTTGGACAGATTAAGCAGAATTGATTGGTAAAAATAGCTTGTTCTAAGCATTAAAAAACCGCCCTTCTTTTACAAAGAGAAGGGCGGTTTTTATTGGAGCGCAGTTTTAATGATATTAACTGTACCAGCTCAAATCAGAATTATCCTGATTTACATGTTTGGATAGTTAGGACCACCGCCACCTTCTGGCGTTACCCAAGTGATGTTCTGTGAAGGGTCTTTAATATCACAGGTCTTACAATGCACACAGTTCTGAGCATTGATGACAAACTTAGCACCTTCAGCGTCTTTAACCACTTCATACACACCCGCTGGGCAGTATAAACGTGCAGGCTCAGCGTACAACGGTAAGTTGATTGAAATAGGTACCGTTGGATCAGTAAGTTTTAGATGCGTTGGCTGATCTTCTGCATGGTTGGTATTAGAGATAAATACCGACGACAATTTATCAAATACCAACTTACCATCAGGCTTAAGATAAGTTGGTTGATAAGCATGATTAGCACGCTCTAACTGATCGTAATCTGGGATATTGTCATGCAAAGTGAACGGCATTTTACCTTTCAACAAGTTGTGCTCGATAAAGGTGAAAGCGCCGCCCATGAACAGACCCATACGGTGAATCGCAGGTGAGAAGTTGCGCGACTCATAGTTATCTTGATACAACCATGACTCTTTGTACATTGTGCTATAAGCAACCACTTCATCATGCTGACGGTCAGCTTGCAGCGCCTCAAAGATAGCTTCGGCTGCGAGCATGCCTGACTTCATCGAGGTATGCGTGCCTTTGATTTTTGCTGGGTTTAAGAAACCAGCGTCATCACCTACCAACACGCCACCGGGGAATGTGAACTTCGGTAGTGAGTTTAGACCACCTTTGGTCAACGCACGGGCACCGTAAGAAATACGCTTACCGCCTTCTAAAACATTTTTGATAACAGGGTGCGTTTTCAAGCGCTGCATTTCATCAAATGGAGACATGTAAGGATTGTGGTAAGACAAATCAGCCACAAGACCAAAGCTTACTTGATTGTTTTCATCAAAGTATAACCACCAGCCGCCAGTAGAGCCGGTTTCAGTCAATGGCCAACCAAGACCATGCATGACTACGCCTTGCTCATGCTTTCCAGGTTCAACTTCCCATAACTCTTTTAGACCGATACCATAATGCTGAGGATCAGAGTCTTTATCTAGATCAAAACGGCTGATTAAGCGTTTGCCTAAATGTCCACGGCTACCTTCGGCAAAAATAGTGTATTTGGCAAGGAGCTCATAACCAGGCTCAAAACTTGGCTTGGCTTCACCATTGGCGGCCACACCCATATCACCCGTTAACACACCTCTGACCGAACCGTCGTCATTGTATAAGATGTCATCGGCAGGGAAGCCTGGGAACATCATGACTTCAAGCTCTTCTGCTTGTACGGCTAACCAACGAACGACATTACCTAGGGAGACAATATAGTTGCCATCGTTGTGCATCGGACCTGGAATTAAAGAGTCAGGCACTTTAGTTGAGCGTGTGGCAGAGTTTAGATAATAAAAACGATCTTCTGTCGCTAGCACGTTAAGCGGTGCGCCTTTTTCTTTCCAGTCAGGAATCAGCTCATTTAGAGCACGTGGCTCGATGACTGCACCAGACAACGTATGGGCACCAAACTCAGAGCCTTTTTCGACCACACAAACCATAAACTCATCATTACCAGCTTCAATAGCGAGCTGGCGCAAACGGATGGCAGCAGACAGACCTGCAGGTCCACCACCAACGATGATGACATCGAACTCCATTGATTCGCGTTCGACTTCAGGTTCCGCGGCAACTGGCGCTACGACTGGTTCTGCTTTATCTAGCGTTGCGGTCTCTGTTGCTACTGGTGCGTCAGCATTCACAGTATTACCATCGATAACTGGCGTTTGATTGTCTTGCTCTTGCATACCTACTCCTAAACTTTTAGTGGCTTATCTCAGGGCATCATTAGCTTAACAACTGAATAATAGACTTGCGGCGCTAACGTCACTCAGACATATGGCTGCCCGATAAAACTGTCTTTGCGGCATCAATTGACTCGTCATGGTTAATACCAATTTATCTAAGGATATCAACGCATAACGTAAGATGTGTCATCAATACAACACCCACTTGACCATTTCAATAAAAAATCGTTACTCATTATAAAAGAAAAGTCCTACAAACACGATACGCATTTATGAGTATCGATGCTAAGGTAATGTTAAGAAAATGAGGTTGTTATAACGATAAAGTTTCATCATACCTGAAACAAAAATTTATAGTAATAATAGATAAGCCAAACTTTGAATACTAAATAAAGGGATTAATAATGAATAACGATAATAATGGCAATAAAGAAAGCCGTGAGAAAATAGCAGAAGTCCCAAACAGCAAGCCTTCTAGCCTAAATAACTTAGATAATTTGGATGCGCTAAGCCAGTATATTAAGTCTACGAAAGGGACTCGCGAAGGACGTGCAATACCACCGCTTGAAAAATGGCATCCTGAAGATATTGTTGATATGGATTTGACTATCAAGGCAAACGGAGAGTGGTGGCATGAAGGCGGGCAAATGACCCGTGAGTCACTGGTCAGCTTGTTTGCCACGATACTATGGAAAGAAGAAAATAATGGCATTACTGAGTACTTTTTGAAGACCCCTGTACAGAAAATCCGTATCCAAGTAGAAGATGCGCCACTTCTGATCAATGATGTTGGTATTGTCCATGAAGATGATATGAGTTGGTTGGAGTTTACAACGACGACAGGAGATGTGGTTCGCTTAGACGATGAGCATCCGATCGTATTAAAGGCGTATAACTCTAATAAAAGTGATTCTAATGACAGCGACTTTAATAACAGTGACTTTAGTGAAAGCGATCAAGCGAATCAAATGAGTAAAGCTGACGATGTTGCAGATTCTCAGGAATTAGCATCTACAGAACAGGTACGCCCATACATGATGGTCAGAAATGGATTGACTGCGCTTATCGGCCGCAATACTTTTTATCACCTGACTGAAATTGGAGCATTATCAGAAGAAAATGGCAAGACGATATTAACGTTACAGAGTGGTAGCCAGTCTTATTCACTATCCATGCCTACTGATTAGGTATTATGTTTATCTATTAATTGCTGTATGCCGATGAGTGCTATAATTTTATAATGTCGCCCGATTTTATTAGTCTGAAAAATTATTATCGTATAAAGGTAGTCGATAGAGAGCCGACATAAAGTAACGCCATACATGCAACATATATATAGCGCATTTAACTGGGTAATGAAATTGATGAATAATATGATAATGGCATTAGCATAAAGATGGATATCAAAAACCAGACAGTCGAAAAACTCAGACCGTGTGTCGATATATCTGTTGACCAGAGTCTCAAAGCTATTGATCTAGTAGATGTCAATAAACATGCTGGTAATACAGTTGTAAGCGATAAAAACAGTAGCGCACCCATTGGAGTGTTTGATTCTGGTGTTGGCGGTTTGTCTGTTTATTTGCATTTAGCACAGCAGCTGCCTACTGAGCGTTACGTATATTACGCCGATACGCTGAACGTACCTTATGGCAATCGTGACAGCGAAGATATTGAAGCGCTAACGCTAAAGGCTGTAGAGTGGTTACATCAGCAAGGCTGTAAGCTGATTGTTATTGCTTGCAACAGTGCCTCAGCATATGCGCTAGATACTGCCCGACGCTGCTATCCACATATACCTATTGTGGGACTTGTCCCTGCATTAAAGCCTGCGGTACTGGCCAGTAAGAGTGCTCATGTAGCGGTACTAGCAACCAAAGCGACGTTGAATGGCACTTTGCTAAACGATGTTATTATCAATTTTGCTCAACCTAATAACACAGTAGTCACTAAGTATTTTGATCCGCAACTAGTGCCTTGGGTAGAAGCAGGTATGTCAGAACAAGACGAGACAGCCGAGAGATTACGTCAACAGGTACGGATATTTGCTAATGAAGGTGTCGATCAGTTAGTGCTGGGATGTACACATTATCCGTTTTTTAAGACATTCTTGTTAGATGAGATTGCACAGCAGCAGCTATCAATACAAGTCATTGATTCTGGTCAAGCGATTGCTGAGCGGGTTAGACAGCTATTGATTGCAAATAACTTGTCTGCATCATTAATGAGTGAAAAACAAGAAAATCTGTCACAAAAAACCAGTAATAAAAATACCATTACTAGACCGCCATTAACTTTTCACGCCACTAAATATAGTGATAGACTATGCGCTTTAGTTGAGCGCTTACTCGGTACAGAAATGGCATTGCAATACTACTCTCACTAGTTATTATCAAAGCTAGTGATATCAATACGCTGTATGCAACGCTGACTCAGTTAAAATAAATTGAGTGCATCTTTTCAAGCTAAGAGTATGCTAGGCTGAGCAAGACAAGATTTTTGTGTTCTATCTCACACCCTATCCTTTTTATGTCACGACCTACGCTTAGAGGTAATTGTGCCGAATCGTCGCTATCATATTCATATTATATGCGCTGACAATGACCAGTTGTTGGTTCTAGACAGCTTAGCGATATTTTTTCAGGCGCGCGCATTTCTGACCTATGATGTTTCTAGTAAATTATCTAAAGCCTCTTTTTATGGCCGCCAGTGTATTGACTCTTGTGATTACGCAGTCATGATCGTTGGCGACAGCTACGGGACTGTGCAAAAAAACGGCGTTAGCCAAATGCACTTAAGTTATCTAAATGCCAAAGCGAAGCTTAAGCCGCTAATTGTGCTGGTCAAAAACCATTCTCCAGACGCTGTTATCAGCCGACAGCTTCAAGAGTTTATTAAGTTAGTCACCAAGCAAGATAATCAGCTACATTACTATGATACGGAAGAAGATATTGAGCCATTGCTAGTACAGGCTCATTATAATGCAGTCGCCAATAACAAAATGGTAGGTGGCTGGGTCAGAGCGAATGACGAAGAGAATACGACTAGTAAAAAGGTCGTGTATGAGAAGCCAGTCGATATATTACCTAGTACTACCGAGGTAGAGAACAATAGTCCTGATGACGAAGATTTTATATCGGATAAGGTTAGTGAGCCAATTGAGTTAACAGAGTTTTTTGAGATTCAATATAGTGCTCAGGCTTATGAGGGTGGCAATCTAACGGACGTAACCAGATCGCTAACACTCTCGTGGCACGAGATACTCATGACACTCATGAGAATACCGTCTACTTTTTCGAGCTATGGCTTGCAAAATGCCATCAATCGTTTGATTACCGCTAAAGCGGAAGTAGATATCAAAAAAGAGATGCCAAACGTTCATGCTGTCTCACGCTGCCAAATTTCTCAAGCTGATATCAATAATTTGCAACGTAAGCTAGTCGGTGCAAACTGGATACAACTGATGACTTATGGCACGCGGGTATCACAAGAGCTATGGAAGCTTACCTTCTACGCAAAAAACCTACTGCAAAATCATACCTCAAATACGAATAAACAAGACTAGTAATTATTCGCTAGCGTGCTCAATAATAGCCATCTAAAACGTCCATTTTGGCATCACGACTACGTTTTGTAATACAAAGCATACGTGCAATGCTTGTGAATCTTCCTCAGACCCGTAATAATAAAGTCAGTTAGTTAGCAGTATTAACAACGTTAACTATTTTAGAATGACAACTATAATATTAATAATTAGGGAGAGCGTACGATGAGCAATGCTAAAAATGACGAGTTAAAAAGAGAGATTGATGGTCTAGAAAAGTCTATGCATGATGCTGATCAGTTTCATACGTTAGAAGAGCAAGTAGCAGATATGAAACGTCGCGGTATAGATCCTAGCAAGGCCTACAAAGATTTAGACAGTAAAGCCGAAGATGAAGATTGGGGCGATGCGACTTGGAAAGAAAACGGTAAGTGGGAGCCAAAAACGGCTGCCGATTTAGACGACAAAGCTCGCGAAAATTGGAATGGTGACAATGGTCAGCCTAAGCCACCACCTATTGTCTAGATACGTATTTTGAGAAAATGAGATAAGTTCTATTAATAACTATTTATAAATAAGAAAGCCACGCTATCGTTAGCGTGGCTTTTTTAATGCGTCTAAATAGCGTTATTTATATTGCTACTACGAACCTTGGTCTATACGAACAAGTTTGATAGTGCCATCGGCGTCAGTAACACGGCGATAACGTGTATTGCCAGAAGTCGATGAGCTCACTGATGGTTGAGATGAGTAGCTACTAGGAGCAGTCGTTTGCTGCTGAATCAATTGCCCCATGCGATCGGCAGGTGCAGGATTCAGGGGCTGGCTGTTTGCAGGCTGACCGTATTGAGTTTGACTCGGCGCCGCATTGCCAACGATGGCGCGATAGAATTTTTGACCTGCGCGTCCGTCAGCTGGGAAAATACCGCGACTAGTCTGGTATTGCTGGATAGCGGTACGGGTATTGTCTCCGATGATGCCATCTACACCGCCGATATCATAACCGGCATTTAGCAACGCTTGTTGAATATCTTTGGCCTGCT
This sequence comes from Psychrobacter sp. UBA3480, assembly GCF_002377945.1. GTDB lineage: Bacteria > Pseudomonadota > Gammaproteobacteria > Pseudomonadales > Moraxellaceae > Psychrobacter. The sequence goes on along the minus strand of NZ_DFQV01000008.1, from coordinate 23,681 downwards.
GGCGGCTGATACCAGGATCGTCGGTCGGCCACGCAGTGATAAAGTCTGTTTTGCTGCTGTCTTCGCGAGTGATTAGATCTGATAAGTGTGCAATCGCTAGTGCGTAGTTCTCTGAGGCATTATAAGAGTAAAAAGTGTCGAAATTTTTACCCACCAAGAAAGCAGGGCCTTCCATACCAGCAGGTAATAATAAACCTGCACTGCTCAAGTCATACGGTAACGGACTGCCATTAGCCAATGTCAGACCTTGGTCGCGCCAATGGCTTATCGATTTTTTGTCTTTACGATTAGATGCGGCCCAGAACCCATCAGGTAGTTTGACTTCATAACCCCAAGGCTCACCAGTACGATAGCCGCGATTGTCTAAGAAGTTTGCGGTAGAAGCGAGTGCATCAGGGACGCTATTGACCAAATCACGACGTCCATCACCATCGAAGTCTACTGCCAACTCTAAGAAAGTACTCGGCATAAACTGTGTCTGTCCAAAAGCACCTGCCCATGATCCTGTCATATCATTTGGTGCGATATCACCGTTTTGCACGATTTTTAGAGCATTGGCATACTCGCCCTGAAAGTAGCTTTGACGACGATCAAAGCAAGATAGGGTCGCTAAAGACTCAAATAATGGTTTTTTACCTAGCGTTTGACCAAAGTTAGACTCTACGCCCCAGACACCGAGCACATGCTCAGCTTTTACGCCATAACGCGATTCGATTTGACGTAGCGTCGAGCCCCATTGACGCTTGGCTCGGATACCGTCCTCGACACGCTCTTTGTCTACCAATGCTGATAAATAGTCCCAGACGTCTTTTTGAAACTCTGGCTGGTAGTTGAGTGACTGAATGACACTAGGATCAGGCTGGCTTGGGCGATAGTTATTAAAGGTATAGCCATCAACACCGCTAAACTTGCTAGAATTCTTTAGATTGTCCAAGCACTGCTGAAACTCGCTATTGGATAAATCAGGTGCTGGCGGCTGCGCGGCTTGAGCAGTGGTAGCAAGGCTGATGCCGACAGCAACACTAAGCAGCGACAAAGTAGAAAAAGGAGTCAAACGCATGAAAATATCCTATAAACGTTAAAATAGTTATCGAAAGGCAAAAAATGATATTAACGTAGAGTAACCAATCTAAACAGTAAAGAAAAGCTGTCGAAGTACCAAGGTTATAAATGGTTACGATAAATTGACGCTGCCGTGAGATTAGAAGAGGATTTCATAGGGCTGAAAATGCAAAGCGTTAAACAGTATTTCAACTCGAGGACTATCCTTAAGAGGTATAACCTGTTTATTTGGCTAGCACACTATCTAGTTCTTCTATAAAGCTCTGAATACGCGTCGCATTTTTGCCCAAATCGCTCTGTCCAACTCGTGACTTACTGCGAATATCAACTAAGCACTCGCTATCGTTGTCAGTCACACGAATGATCACATCATCTTTGAAACCAAACCAAGCAGTCGTCTCTGTTGCTTCGATGATGCCTTTATCGGCATCAACATTTACTAGCTCCCACCCTAAATTCTCAATGGCTTGGGTAGATGCCTCAACCAATTCAGGCTTTGACTGAGTATAGGTCAATGTCTGCAAATCAGGATAGGCAGTACGTTGTTGTTCAGCCACTTCTGCACCTGCGTACGCTACGGGATTCGGTGCATCTGCACGCAGTGGCGCAATCGCGACAAACTCAGGCGGATTCACCAGATCGGTAGAAATATCGTGAATAGGCGGTACATTTTTGGCCGTATTCATCATGCCAAGCGGGACAGCGATTGCAGTGACAGCAAGTACGGCTGAGGCTAATGCGCTTCCAATACTGGCTGTATTTCGTTTAAATAATAGCTGTATAGCTAACAATACCAATGCTGCGATACCAGCAAATAACCCAAATTTAAACCCTGCAAACGCAGTGCTTAATTCTACAATGCCAAACTTGTACATTGGGCCTGCCAGAGCGACTAGCAGAATAGCAATTACACTCATTAGACCGACTATCATTTTCATTCAACTTCTCCATTGCGATTTAGCAGCTTGTTAAAGGTTATATGAGTTTTTTATTTACTGCTCAATAGCCAAACATTTTCTTTGACGGTGATATCAGGTGCAGAACCTATAGAAGAAGGCACGCTTGCTAGCTCACAGATTTGGTAGTGATCGCTATAATACTGCTCTAGTTGGTTGGCATTAATAGAGAAGGGTGGTCCATTCTTTTTACGCTGATCGTAATTTAGCGTGAGTAAAAGCTGCGGTGTTATTTCATTGTTAGCACCATCAACTTTACTGGTATTGTTACTAAGTTTCCGCACTTGCTCACTATATCTCACACGCATATCGTCTGGTAGGACGATTAATGCCGCTTTATCATATACTGCATCAATAGAGCCAATATCTTTAGCGGTCAGTGCAAAGATATCAGCAACCCATAAAGTGATGATTTGTCCCGACAATTGGCCCTGATAGTATTTAATCATTGGGTTGTCTGCCTGTTGATAGACAGTAGGTTGTATGTTCTGCTCAGCAAAGAATTCTTGTACGGCTGTTTCGACCAACTCAATGCCCACCACGTCATAGCCTTGCGTCGCTAGCCAAACCATATCAATAGATTTACCACAAAGCGGCACAAAAATGCGGCTACCCGCAGTTAGATTGAGGCGGTTAAAGTACTCAGTCAGCAATGGATTGACCGTAGATTGATTGAATCCAATGCGACCTTCTTGCCAACGTTTGTGCCAAAACTCAGGGTTCATGCTGTGATCCTCTATTTGCAAGTTTTTATATATAAGGTTCTAATATTGATCTGATATATAAAAGGGATAACTAATAAAAAGCCAAACACCTATAGTATAAGTGTTTGGCTGATATCTAACATTGGGCTAAGAAACTTTTTGAATAAATAATGTCTTATTCAATTTAGCGAACCCTCATTTAACTAACCATATATTTGCTAAATTCTTTACGCAGTTTGGCGAGCTTTGGTGGAATTGCAAAGTTGCAATAAGCCTGTCCTGGATTTCTGTTGAAGAAATCTTGATGTGAGTCTTCTGCCTGATAGAATTCAACGGCAGGATGTACTTCCGTCACCACATTGACACCCATATCGCGTAATTTGTTAATGGTACGGTCAACAGTCGGTTTTTGACTATCTTCAGTGTAAAAGACCACGCTGCGATATTGACTACCAACGTCATTGCCTTGACGATCCATCGTAGTGGGATCATGCGTGGCAAAAAAGACATCGAGTATTACTTCTAACGGGACGATAGAGTCATCAAATTCGACTTTGATGACTTCGACATGGCCAGTCGTTCCACTACAGACAGCTTCATAGTTAGCAGAGACAGCATCGCCGCCCATGTAGCCTGAGACGACAGATTGCACACCTTTTACCGATAAAAATACAGACTCGGTGCACCAGAAGCAGCCGCCACCTAATACGATCGTTTGCATAATTTTTTCCTATTATTATAAATATGGGTCAAGCGCTATATTTGGTAGTGATGCTCTCGTTTTTCAATGCTTCTTTCAAACGTCTCATTACCCTTAGCACTATTTATTCAGCTTAGCAGGCAAGCCAAAGGCGATAAGTAACAAACAGTAATGTTATAATGGGCTTTTGCTATCTTGCTTCTTTATCAACTGATAATGACAAGCGAACTACCAAGCAAAATTCACCAAGTAATTCTTAATTTCAGTTCTATTCTAAAAAATGAGTCATCCCATGAGCCAATCCCAGCCTGCTATCAAACATGACACCCTATTTGATAAACCGTTTACTACGCCACTGGATAAGGCCGCACGCTTTTCATTTGATGAGCAAGTGGTGGCTTGTTTTCCTGACATGATTCGTCGCAGTGTACCTGGTTATGGTCAGGTACTAGCTATGTTACCCATATTTGCCCGTCGTCATTGTAAGTATCGCCAGCAGAGCGATAGTGGTCAGCGTGTTAGTCGTGTTTATGATTTAGGCTGTTCATTGGGTGCAGCCAGTATGACGCTAGCTGGTGAGTTCGACCCGCAAGACTTGCAAATTAAAGCAATTGATATCTCACCAGCGATGACGACAGAGGCGACCACGTTATTGAGTGAGAATTATCTTAAGCATGACATCGAAGTAATCACAGCAGATATCCGCGATATTGAGCTTGAGCCGTGCGACATGGTGATCTTGAACTTGACGCTACAGTTTTTGCCAGCTGCTGATAGGGTAGCAGTGCTAGAGAAGATTTATGCGGCATTGAGCGAAGGCGGCATATTGGTACTGACTGAAAAAACCCATGCGTTTGATGAGCAATATGATGCGTGGTTGGTGGAGCGTTATTACGACTTCAAACGTGCCAATGGCTATACCGAAATGGAAATCAGTGGCAAGCGTAATGCGTTAGAAAATGTGCTGATTACTGACACATTAGATGAGCATCATGCACGGTTAGATCAAGTTGGGTTTGCGCGTCATCTGACATGGTTTCAGTTTTTGAACTTCGTTTCTATTGTGGCGTTTAAATAGAGTTGATTTTGGGAGCTAACAAGGCACTAATATGATTCCATCTATAGCTGAACAAAATATTCATCAAGTATTAACACAAAAAATGAGCATACAATCATTTGAGCAATGGTTATATGAAGATGATGTATTAGAGTCTAGCAACCCTGATTTGTATCTTGAACTGATTTCATTTAATTATAGTTCTGAAGATAATTTTTATTACCGTTTTTATGATAGTTTTGCGCAATACGTCCATTTTTATAAATTTGAAGCTGATCGCATAAAAGGGTACTTAAACTCAATTATTGATAGAGATGATAAGTGTTGTGATGTGATTTATATGATGTACCACCTCTATTACGATGGTTATAATTTTCTCAATAGGCTAGGGATGGTATATGGAGTTCGCCTAACAGACATCGATACATCGGTATCAAACAGTAGTATGGATAGTATCTTAAATGAGTTTTATCCCGAGATTATTGAGGATGCTAAAAATGTCTTACATTGGTTAGAAGAAGGCAAAATTGTTTTCAAAAGTCAGGATAATAGTGATGGTGTTTTTGAATATGAGGACTTTCGTAGTGAAGCGGAAATTCTGCAAGGACATGCGTAGTTCACGACTTTCAAAGAACTTATATATCTAGACTCATCTTCTTCTTTTAACCCTTTTAATTTTATTCATTTAAATAACAATCAATACGGTAACCTGCTTTTATGCTCAACGACACTATCATCAACGCCGAACGTGAATTGTATCTAACTCTACTAGAGCTGGCACAGCAGCAGCCGAGCGCTTATGAATGGCTCAAACAATTACCAACGTGGCTAGGTGATATAAAAGACAAAGCTAACTATGCGCACGCGCCTGCTTACCAAGCATCAGTCGCTCGTTTGCCAAACTTGGCCGTCAATAATGTCGATCTAAACAGCGATACATTGACGATTGAGGCAGATCTAAATGAGTCTCAGCGCAAACAAACAACAGCGTTATTAAAGCAGTTGATGCCATGGCGCAAAGGGCCATTTCAGATTGGCGGTCAAATCGGCGATGATGAGTCAGGTATTAAGATTGATACCGAGTGGCATAGTGATTGGAAATGGAAACGTGTTGCGCCGCATTTAAGTAGATTGGACGGTCGCCGCGTATTGGATGTGGGCGGTGGCTCCGGTTATCATGGTTGGCGCATGGCAGGGGCTGGCGCGGATACGGTTATTATTATTGATCCGTCATGTTTGTTTTATCATCAGTTTATGGCGATTCGTCATTTCGTTGGTGCCGCAGACGCTAGTGTTACAGGTAGCTATCGGACGCATTATATTCCTGTACCGCTTGAAGCGTTACCTGAGCACAGCCAACTGTTTGATACCGTATTTAGCATGGGCGTACTTTATCATCGCCAGTCACCGTTTGAGCATTTACAACAACTTAAAGGACAGTTAGTCAAAGGTGGTGAGCTGGTACTTGAGACGTTGGTGATTGAAGGTGATGCCAATACTGTGCTGGTACCACACGACCGCTACGCGCAGATGAATAACGTCTATTTCTTGCCATCGGTGGCAGCATTAATTGGCTGGTTAGAGAAAGCAGGATTCTCAGAGGTACGCTGCGTTGATGTGGCAGTGACTTCGACGGCAGAGCAGCGCAAAACCGAATGGATGACCTATCATTCGCTAGCAGATTTCTTGGATCCTAATGATTCTACTCAGACCGTCGAAGGATATCCTGCTCCCATGCGTGCGACTTTGATTGCCAAAAAATAGCATTGATGGTGGTAGCTAACATAAGGAAAGCACTATGAAGACATTGAAGACATCAAAGACTTTGATTGTAGCTACCATCAGCTTGCTATCGCTACCTGCTATGGCAGGTTATGGAACTGTATCCGAAGGCTGGGGCTTTGTACAAGACGACTGGCAAGTGGTTTGTGATAATACGCGGACTTGTCGAGCGGCTGGTTACGCTAGTGAAGCACTAATAGATGAGCCTGCCTCAATATTGCTCACAGCGTTGCCAAAAGTAGCTCTGTCAAAAGCGCAAATTCAGTTTATCTCAGAAGTGCCGCTAGATGATCTTAAGCTTGCTGAGCTTTGGCTGAACAACAAAAACTATGGTGTGCTGCAACCTAATAAAGAAGACAGTCTACTATATGACCTGTCAGCCAAGCAGACTCAAGCACTGCTTGATCATGCTCGTATAGCGACCAAGATAGCGATTAGAGCGGGCGACAACCACTGGCAGATCAGCGATAAAGGCATGTCAGCCGTATTGCTTAAACTAGACGATGTGCAAGGTCGGGTAGGGACGCCGATAGCATTGGTTAGTAAGAACCACCCAAATCGTCAACGTCCTAAAGCAGCTCTACCAAAACCAATCATTAAAAAAGCATTTGCGTATTCAGCAAAAGACAACAAAACACTTGTTCCATCAAAGCTAGCGCATTTTCAGAAAAATATTGATAACTGGGTCGATATTAATGCCGAGCAGCTTATAGGGTCCAAGGACGTGATGGGCGATTGTGAGCTGATTAACCCAAAAACTGAGACATATCAGCGGATGTCAGAGTATGGCTCTACGATGCTTGGTTGGGACTTTATACCGGTTGATGATCGCTATACGTTAGCCACTCATAGTTGCTGGCTAGGCGCTTACAATTTTAGTAATGGCTATTGGCTCATTGATAATGCAAAACCTAGCAAGCCTACGCTTATCACGACAGCGGGAAATGATTATTTCGATGGTGAGATTTCGGCCACTCATAAAGATCGAGGCATTGGTGATTGCTGGAGCCGTACTGCATGGATATGGAATGGTGAGACATTTGCTAAGAGTGAAGAGTCTAGTAGGGGCATGTGCCGAGGTTTTGCTGGTGGAGCGTGGGACCTACCAACGTATGTGAGTCAGGTCATAGAGAATAATGCTAAGGCTCAGTAGCTTTTTTAATTTAAAAGGCTTTGATCTAAGAAGCCTTTATTTAAAAGGCCTTGATTTAAATGACTGATACCTTATCAAGCGCAGCAGTCATAGGCTGTATATTACATTTTCAGTTTTGCTATTCATGTCCTAAGTGATATCAAAAGATAGTGATGAAAATGGCTAATTATATTAACCATTTTTTGAACGCGACTTCCATAACTATCTTTAGGATAAAACCAACAGAACCTGCGCCTAGGGCTAAGAAGATCCAAAAAGTACCAGCGCGCCCAGCATCAGACTTTTTAGAGATATCCCACATAATAAAAAACAAGAAAGCGATGAATATCGGCAACAAGACGTACAGTCCCCAACTGGTGACAGTACTGGCGGCAATAGCAAACATGGCGTAATCCTATAATAGAGTAGTAACGTGTCTTCTATATTTTAGAAGAGCCGTACAAACCATTATTATAACGTGGAAGCAGTCAGGTATAAACGACTGCCCAGTATTGAGCAACAGTAACGCTACAATTCACGTTATGAGTTATTTATCAGTTTTGCATCATTGATATTAGTCAGCCCAAATCCTGATAACGGTAAGATTTTAGTGCTAATTTTGGCGCAAATGGTGCAATAAAGCGCAAAGATTGTTATATTTACAGGTTACTTATCTTTTTACATTATTCTATCCCTGCAATGTCGGTCGCTATTATAATAAGCAGTTATCGATTGCTCGCATTCGCACCGTTTTTGTTGTTTATTTAATTGAGTTCAAATTCCTATGTCACAAGCCCAAATTGATACGCTTGCATCCCTATTTAACGATGCAATTCAAACCCTACAAGCAGATGGTACGCTACCAAGCGATTGGCAAAATAATAGTCAAATCACCCGTACAAAAGATTTAAGTCACGGTGATTTTGCCAGTAATATCGCGCTAACGGCAGCGAAAGCGGCCAAGGCTAACCCGCGTCAACTTGCTGAAAAAATCGTCAGCGCATTGCCTGACAATCAAGATATTCGCCAAGTAGAAATCGCAGGACCAGGGTTTATCAACGTATTCTTAAACTCGGAAGCTAAATTTTCTGTATTGGACGATATCTTTACATTGCAAGATCGCTTTGGCTTGAGCAATCAGTTCGATGGGCAAAAAGTCCAAGTTGAATTCGTCTCTGCCAATCCAACGTCAAGTCTGCACGTTGGTCACGGTCGCGGTGCTGCATTTGGCATGAGCGTCGCTAACTTGTTAGAAGCTATTGGCTATGACATCACGCGTGAATATTATGTCAATGATGCTGGTCGTCAAATGGACATCTTAGCCACCAGTACATATTTGCGCTATCTACAGCTAAATGGTGAAGAGATAACTTTCCCAGTTAATGCCTATCAAGGTGATTATGTCAGTGATATTGCCCAGACGCTAAAAACACAACATGGCGATAGCTATGTACATAGTTTTGCAGACGTTGCCAAAGATGTGCCAGAAGATGCTCAGTTTGAGATTAATGCTGACGGCGAAAAGACCGTTATCTCAGGTGATAAAGAAGCACATATTGATGGCTTGATTGCCAATAGCAAATCATTGCTAGGTGACAGCTATGCGTTATTTTTAAACGCAGCATTGAGCAGCATTTTGGCGGATATCAAAGATGACTTAAATGACTTTGGTGTGAGCTATGAGTGCTGGTTTAGCGAAAGATCTATCGATAGCGAGATTGAGCCTGTCCTACAGATACTAGATGACAAAGGCTATCTATACGAAAAAGACGGCAACATCTGGTTTAAATCGACCGATTTTGGCGATGAAAAAGACCGTGTGGTACGCCGTGCCAATGGCCAGTCGACGTATTTTGCTTCTGACATCGCTTATCATAAAAACAAGTTTGATCGCGGCTTTGATAAAGTCATTAACGTTTGGGGCGCAGACCACCATGGTTATGTCCCACGCGTAAAAGCCGCTCTACTAGCCCTTGGTATCGATGCAGAACGCCTTGACGTGGTGCTTGTACAGTTTGTGGCGTTATGGCGCGGTAGTGAAAAAGTACAAATGTCTTCGCGTTCTGGTCAGTTTGTGACCTTGCGTGAGCTACGTGCAGAAGTCGGTAACGATGCTGCACGATTCTACTATGTAGCGCGTAAGCCTGAAGTGCATGTAGATTTTGACTTAGAACTTGCCAAATCACAAAGCAAAGACAATCAAGTGTATTATATTCAGTATGCTCATGCGCGCGTTTGCCGCGTGTTAGAAAAATTGGCAACCTACGATTTGACCGTAGATGATGCCATTGGTTTGGCACATCAAGACTTGCTAAGTGCGCCAAACGAAGACGAGCTGATTAAACTGTTAGCAGGATATCCAGCGACGTTACTTCGTGCAGCGACTGGTTATGAACCGCACGTCTTGACCAACTACCTAAAAGAGCTGGCGGCATTGTTCCATGGTTGGTATGACACCAATCGTATCTTGCCAATGAGCTTGACGTCAGGTGAAACGCCAAGTCAGGATGAGCTAGACTTAATGCAAGCACGTTTGCGTCTGTCAAAAGCCGTTAGACAGGTATTAGCAAATGGCCTTAGTCTGCTAGGCTTGTCTGCACCGTCTAGCATGTAGTACTTTTCTAAAATGTGACATGAGTATAGACAGCTGATAGCATTAATTCGATGATGATAGTTAAATCCAGTAGGGAGAACGAGATCCATGCTAGCCAAAAAACCTAAAGGCGCAACAGAAAAGCGCAAATCAAGTAGCGTATCAGGCTTATTGTGGATGTTTGTTGGGGCCGTATTGACCCTTATGATCGGGGTGTTTATCTACCTCTCACCATTATTCAATTTCAGCCCCGCTGATGGTAGTGCTGAGAATGACCCTGATCGCCAAGTACAGCCACGTGTGGATACTGATACCGACAATGGCGATTATGAGTTCTACGATATTTTGCCAAATCAAGAGATGGCAACCATCCCTGATGAAGATATCGCTGATATTGATAATGATCAAATAGGTGATATCGGTGCGTTTGAACCAGACGTCGTCGTTACTCAACCAGAGAGCAATGCAGGCAGTACAGAAACCGGCAGCTTCGGTGGTTCGGAAAATGCGACTGTCGAACCTGCTGGTAGTAATAATGCTGGGTCTAGTGAGGATATCGTTGTCGTTGAAGAAGATGCAACTTATGATGGTACGCCGCCTGCTACTAGCAACGCTACAACCCGCAATAATAATACAGCAGCAGGTACGGCCAGCATCCAAGCTGCCAAACCTGCAGCGACCTATATCTTGCAGATTAATAGCTTTAGTGATGCAGATGAAGCGGATCGTCGCCGTGCGCAAGTACTAATGGCGGGTGTTGATGCTCGCGTGGTCAAGAACACGACGGGTAATGGCTTGCCAATTTATCAAGTCATCTCGCGTCCTTTGAATAACCGTCAAGCAGTAACGACAGCACAGCAGCGCCTACAAAACAATGGTATAGATTCTATTATCGTTGAACAGCGTCGCTAGATTCAGTCGTTTATAGTTATTGTATTTATCAAAAAAGCGTCGTAATGACGCTTTTTTTATCTCTTTATTTTATCAAAAGCTTTCTAGCTGTTTTACCCTATTAAACATCCATTAAGAGTATGGCTATGACAGTATCTAACTCAGTAACACCGCAAGCAAGCATCATTAAAGCGTTCTTTCAAAAATACTTTATCGATGCTTTTACTGGTATGGCTTTAGGGCTATTTGTCACATTGATCGCAGGTCTGATTATCTCGCAAATCGGTGGTTGGTTAGATTTGCCAGCATTAGTCGCGGTCGGAAAGCTTGCCTCGATATTGATGGGTGCTGGCATCGGTGTAGGTATCGCTTATTATCTCAAAGCGCCAACGCTAGTGATGCTTAGCTGTCTCGTAGCAGGTATGCTTGGTGCTCATTCTGAAGCACTAATGGCAGGAACGCTCTTTACGCCGCAAGTGGGTGGGCCTGCAACCTTTGTAGCATTACCAGGTAATCCAATCGGTGCTTATTTGACCTCTGTGTTTGCTTATCGTGCTGGCACTTGGGTCGCTGGGAAGACGAAGCTTGATATTTTATTGGTGCCCTTAGTGGTGTGCGGCGTCGCACTATTAGTCTGTGCGCTGCTCAACCCGCCTATCGTAGCAGGGGTCGCAGCTATCGGTCAGGGTATTCATGCTGCTACTGAATTACAACCACTGCTAATGGGTATCGTCATCGCTGTAGTAGTTGGCATTTTACTGACTCTGCCAACGTCAAGTGCAGCTATTTGTATTGCTATTGGGCTTGGTGGATTGGCGGGCGGGGCAGCAGTAGTAGGCTGTGCCGCGCATATGATTGGTTTTGCTGTTGCAAGTTTTAAAGACAATGGCGTTAGTGGTGTCATCTCTCAGGGCTTGGGTACCAGTATGCTGCAAATCCCTAACGTGCTTAAAAAGCCCATCGTTTTACTGCCTGCTGTCATTGCTAGTGCTATCGTTGGGCCTATCGCGACCGTTGGTTTTGGATTAGCTTGTACCGCGACAGGCGCGGGTATGGGTACTGCTGGTTTGGTCGGTGTGTTTGGAGTGATTGAGGCGTCACAAGAGATTATGAGCACGGGTCAGCTGTGGGCAGCTATTATTCTATTGATGTTTATATTGCCTGCAGTGATTGCAGGGTTAGTGGCTTATATCATGCGCCGTATGGGCTGGTTAGTCGCTGGTGATATGAAGCTGCCTTAATCTTTGAAGTATTGAGTTAAAATATCATCACCAGTCTCAAAATTCAGTCTTATCCTTCATCAATAATGGCAACTTTCAAAAAGCCCAGCTACGACTATAGCTGGGCTTCTTATATATAAATTTATCAATTTTTCATGATGCAAAATATACTTAGAAAATATTATTCAACCGTCTTTAGCTTCTTATGACGACGTGGTTTTAGTTTGCGGGATAATTGATGAAAGTCGTTAAGCACTTGGCTATAGTGTGAGGGAAATACCCGCTGAATGGCATCAATCATCTTGGCATCGTTACCAATCAGGCAGCGCTGCTGGTTGGTCGCTGCTGCCTGTAGGATAATCCAAGCCGCTTCATTGGCATCGAATTTTAAGAACTTATTAAAACTTCTGATAGCTTTGGGCCCAGTACTCATGCCAATATCATGGATGCTCTCATTGCCGCGCGCGCTGTTGGCAATATTTGTTTTGATCCCGCCCGGATGGATACAAGTCGCTGATACCCCGCAATTTTGAATGTTTAGCTCTTGGCGTAAGCTCTCTGTGAAGCCGCGTACGGCAAATTTGCTAGAGTTATAGGCAGACTGTGATGGCTGAGCGGTCAAACCAAACAGGCTTGAGATATTGATAATATGTCCATGCTCGCCAAATTGGCTTTGTTTAACGCTGTTTTTGATTAACGGTAAAAACGCTTTAGTACCGTAAACCACACCCCAAAAGTTAATGTTCATTACCCATTCAAGCTCACTAATACTACTGCCTTCGACGGTAGAGTAGAGTGCGACACCTGCATTGTTAAAGATAAAATTTACTTTGCCATGATCGCTCATGACGCTATCAGCCCATGCTTCTACGGCTGTATTGTCTGACACATCGAGTACGGTCATCGTGACGTTGATATCATAATTGGCAAGTAACTGTTTGGTCGCTGCCAGTTGTTCAGGATTGATGTCCGATAGTGCAACATGACAGCCCATTTTTGCTAAATGAATGGCCAGCTCACGCCCCATACCAGAGCCTGCGCCCGTAATGGCAGCGACATGATTGCGATAGTAGGATGCAACGTCTGAGTCATCCAATGAGGTACGGTTAGAAGAAAACGGTAGGTTTTGGCGTAATGAAGTCGCCATAGCGGTCACATGGTTGAACATAATAAACAATCCTTTGTCTTATTAATCATATGGGTTGTACGGACTATATCTTGCGGTATATAGAAATAAAGTATAAAGGTCAAGACAGACTATCTACATTAGCATGGTTTGTGCTGATGTCTGCTAGCGATTAATAAACGCTGCTGTCATTTCAGGACAGAAGTAATGAATGTCCCTAATTTTCAGTAGACGAGTTATCTGGTAGGCAAGCTATCCAACAGACAAATTGGTTAAATAATAGGCATAAAAAAAGCGCCTGAGCTAATTTAGCCAGACGCTCTTTAGTAGTCCGTTAATGATAACGGACTATTTATATTAATTATAAATTAAGCAATTTTAGGTACTTTACCTTCATTGATAACGTCCGCATCAACCATTACAGTTTTAGCATTTTCCATAGAAGGTAGCTCATACATAGTCTCAAGCAGCGCATTTTCTACGATAGAACGTAGACCACGAGCACCTGTCTTGCGTTCCATTGCTTTTTTGGCGATGGCATCTAGGGCTTCTTGAGTAAAGCTAATCTCAGCACCTTCCATATCGAACAAGTACTTGTACTGTTTTACCAGTGCGTTCTTAGGTTCAGTCAGGATTTGTACTAGGGCCGCTTCATCTAGCTCTTGCAGTGCCGCAAGTACAGGTAGACGACCGATTAGCTCAGGAATCAGACCAAACTTGATCAAATCTTCTGGCTCGACTTCTTGTAGCAAGTCTGAGCTGCGACGGCTGTCGTCTTTTGAGCTGACATCAGCGTTAAAGCCAATACCGCCTTTTTCGGTGCGCTGCTGAATGACTTTATCAAGTCCAGCAAACGCACCACCAACGATGATTAGGATGTTGCTGGTATCCACTTGGATCAGCTCTTGCTGCGGATGCTTACGACCACCGTGCGGCGGGATAGCAGCCACAGTACCTTCGATTAGCTTAAGCAACGCTTGCTGCACGCCTTCACCTGACACATCACGCGTGATAGATGGGTTGTCGCCTTTTTTACTGATTTTGTCGATTTCATCAATATAGATGATACCTTGCTCAGCTTTGGCTACATCATAGTCAGAAGCTTGAAGTAGCTTTTGTACGATGTTTTCAACGTCTTCACCAACATAACCAGCTTCTGTTAAGGTCGTGGCATCAGCCATCGCAAAAGGTACATCTAGCAGACGAGCCAAGGTTTGTGCAAGTAGCGTCTTACCAGAACCAGTCGGACCGATTAGCAAGATATTACTCTTAGCCAATTCTACCATTGCATCGTCAGCGCCAATTTTGGCTTTTTTGCTGTCGTTGGCTAGCGTTTGGCTAACTTTTAGACGTTTGTAATGGTTATAGACGGCAACAGCCAATGCTTTTTTGGCGGCGTCCTGACCGATGACATATTCATCAAGCTTGGCACGCAGCTCTTTTGGCGTTGGTAGTTTTTTATTAACCCAAGAAGTGTCTACTTCGCTATCGTCATCACCGTGCTCTGCGCTGTCTGCGATTAAGTCAGTACATAGCTCGATACATTCATTACAGATATTGGCATCGTCAGCAGCAATCAGTTGCTGTACATCGCTTTTGGCTTTACCGCAAAACGAACACTGCGGGGTATTATCTTCTGCCATAAAAGGCGCTCCTAAAATTTAAAACTGGTTAGTTTATTTGTAGTATGTCAACTATCGTATTCATTCAATGGTCATACCTTTTAATAGATCAGGTATGACATTGATAACGGTTTACTGTACGGCAAATAAACTATAAAAGGTCTTATGATTGCACTCTCAATGAAGAGGCATCACTTTAATGCTTAGATTACAAAGATTCAGGACGACGCTCTAATACTTCGTCAACCAAACCATACTCTTTGGCTTCTTGTGCATCTAACCAATAATCACGCTCAACGTCTTTTTCGATTTTCTCTACTGGCTGACCAGTGCGCTCAGCTAAGATACTATTTAGACGTGCACGAGTTTTAAGGATTTCACGAGCATTAATTTCGATATCTGTTGCTTGACCCTGCGCGCCGCCTGAAGGCTGGTGAATCATAACGCGAGCATTAGCAAGTGAATAACGCTTGCCTTTTTGACCAGCGGCCAATAGGAATGAACCCATGCTGTAAGCACCGCCCATACAGATAGTAGATACTTCAGGTTTGATGAAGTTCATGGTATCAAAAATAGCCAAGCCAGCGCTTACTGAGCCACCTGGTGAATTGATATACAAATGGATATCTTTGTCAGGGTTTTCAGCTTCTAAAAATAGCAACTGGGCAACGATAAGGTTAGCCATGTTGTCTTCGACCTGACCGGTTAAAAAGATAACACGCTCACGTAATAGACGTGAAAAAATATCAAACGAGCGTTCACCGCGTGAGGACTGTTCAACCACCATAGGTACTAAAGCCGCTTGTGTGGTCTGTACTTCTTTGTGCGCACTCATCAGCATATCAAAATGCGGGTTGGCAGTGATGCGATCATAATCTGTCATAGAAAAGTCCTATCGATAAATGTATAAAATAAAAATGGATTGAATGATTTTATTGTCTAGTAGTTTTTGACTAATGGGTTGTTTATAAGGGGGCTGCGCTCACTATTCAAGCCTATAAAACGGGTTTGTGCATAAAATAGCTGAAAAAGTGACCCTCCAATATGTCTAGGACTCATTGCTTATATTGAAACTTATACTAAAAATACGTCTAGAAGTAGATAAATACTATCTTATCTATTATCAAGTCGTACAGATATTGATAGTACCTGTATCGACAGTATCTGTATCGATACAAATAGCGTAAATCATGTTTAACCTGACTTTCTAACATAGAATACCTGATTAATAGCCCTACAATCCACCTATCTTACTGACTAAGTCTGCAAATAGTTATGCGTTTAGTATTTTTGCTTATCTAATGTCTTCAGAGGGTATTGCGCTAACAATAACGCTAAAAAATGCACTGTTATGGACAAAATGTACTGTTTTGGTGCAAATATCTGCTGATTTTATAAATAGATAATGCTCAAAAAACGTTTAGAAAATAGCTAGAAATATACGGTTATTTTTATCATTTAAGTTAAATAAAAAAAAGCGCAGACAAATCAAGGTTTTGAGTTGCTAAGGTTTTTATTTGATTATCTGCTATCAAGGGTTGGCACAATGCTTGTATCAATAAAAATATTGACGCTTTGATTTATCATGGTGCGCTGTGCACGACAAATGGTGTACGCTGTATTTCTTCGCTGTTATTCTGACATTGCTGTAGCGAATGAACTGTAGTTAACGATTGGCAAGAGAGTTTTTAACGGTTAGCAAATGATAGCTGTTATATAAAATACTGAAACATATTTAATTGGTAAATGAGTATATAAAATGAGCTGGGCCTCTTCTTTAGCATTAAGCTTTGACACTGTTAGCAGTACAAGTACGGCCAAAGAAGGTACGGCTGATAACTCAAAAACGCGGCTTTATCATCGTAAGCACACGGGTGCCTTAATGGTACAGCGTGCTCTGTATCCTGAGCCAAGCGTACAGCAGGGTATTTGTCACATACTGATGTTGTACCCGCCAGCAGGTATCGCAGGCGGCGATACACTGACCATAGACCTAAGTTTGGATAGTGGTAGCCACGCTGTTATCACCACACCAGGGGCAGGTAAATGGTACGGCAAAGACAGTGTCAGTCAAAAATATAAATCTTCGCTAGGCAGCGACGATGCTCACCAAAGTATGGGTCAAAATGAAATAGCTGCCTATGCGAGCCAACATGTACAGGCCAAACTCGCAGCACATACCCGTTTAGAATGGCTGCCCCAAGAGAGTATTATTTACAACGAAGCCAATATGCATGCAGTGAGTCGCTTCGATTTGACGGATTCATCTAGCTTACTGACATGGGAGATTAGCGTATTTGGGCGGCAAGCTTACGACGAGCAGTTTTTGCAAGGGCGTTATCATACTGGTTTGAACATCTACCGAGATGGTAAGGTTATCGTTGCTGAGCGAGTGGCACAGGCAGCGCAAAATCGCTGGTTTACCTCAAATTTAGGATTAGCGAACCAGCATATTTATGGATCGTTTTGGGCAGTACCTAGCTTAAGCGACGTACATGACAATCTTGCACTCTCCGCGTCACAGACTACGCAATCGACCGAAACAGCCCAAGCAACTATCAAGCAATCATTAACCCGCTATCTAGATAACACCGTAGCAGTATTGCGCCAAGTCATTGCTCAAGCACAATTGCCTGTTTACTGCACGCATAATTGCCAAGCGATCAATATCCGCTACATCGGCTCAGATGTACGTGGTTGTTTTGAAGCGTTTTATCAGTTGAGAGAAGTTTTGCGAGATCATTGGTGGCAACTTGAGCCTTGTCGTCCACGTATTTGGGACACTTAATACGGCCACTTTTAATAGTGAAACTAAGATATATTGCGACTATTTTTAATCGATATCATATGCTTTGAAAACCTCTAATCTGCTATAAATATAATGATAAGTACAACAAGGAATCATCATGCACCTGACCCCAACAGAAAAAGACAAACTCATGCTATTTACGGCTGGTATGGTGGCTGAGCGTCGTAAAAATCGCGGTGTTAAGCTTAACTATCCCGAAGCCATCGCCTATATCAGTATGCTGCTGATGGAAGGCGCACGAGATGGCAAAAGAGTTGCCGAGCTGATGAGTGAAGGTGCTACGTATTTGTCTGCTGATGATGTCATGGAAGGTGTTGCAGAGATGGTAGATGAAGTGCAAATCGAGGCGACCTTTCCTGATGGCACCAAACTGGTCACAGTACATAATCCCATCGTGTAACGCTGTATACCATTGTTATAGCACTGAAATGCTCACTATAAAATAAGGCGGCTACCATGCAAGCAGGCGAATACCATATCCAAGATGGCGATATTATCTTAAACCAAGGGCGACAGGTGCAGACTATCAGTGTCAGTAATACTGGTGATAGACCTATCCAAATCGGCTCGCATTATCACTTTTATGAAGTCAATGATGCCTTGAGTTTTGACAGAGAGCAGACTCGGGGGTTTCGTCTCAATATTATCTCTGGGACCGCCGTACGTTTTGAGCCGGGCCAATCGCGGGAAGTCGAATTGGTAGCATACGCTGGCAAGCAAGATGTATATGGTTTTGCTGGGCGTGTTATGGGCGCCGCTCATCCAGACAAAATATCAGAGAGCACTACTGATAAAAAGGTAACTGCTACTTCGCAGAAGCGAGTCAGTCGTCGTATTTATGCTGAGCATTTTGGTCCTACCACAGGTGATAAAGTCCGTCTTGCCGATACTGAGCTTTGGCTACAGGTTGAAGCAGATTTAACCAGTCATAAAGATACTGCTGTTGATCAAGCGAATACGTCACAAAGTGGTGAAAGTAGCAGCAAGCCTATTGAAATCAAAGGTGAAGAAGTTAAATTTGGCGGTGGTAAAGTCATCCGTGATGGCATGGGGCAAGGACAATTGCTAGGCGCGGAAGTTGCCGATACAGTTATTACCAATGCATTGGTCGTTGACTATACAGGCATTTATAAAGCAGATATCGGTATCAAAGACGGTCGTATCAGTGCCATTGGCAAAGCGGGTAATCCTGATATCCAGCCTGCCATCGATATTCCTATTGGCGGAGCTACCGAAATCATCTCTGGTGAAGGCAAAATCCTGACAGCAGGTGGCGTCGATAGTCATATTCACTTTATCGCGCCTCAGCAGTGTGAGACGGCGCTTATGTCAGGGGTTACGACGATGCTAGGCGGCGGCACAGGGCCAGCTCAAGGAACGCTCGCTACTACTTGTACACCGGGGGCGTATCACATTGCCTCGATGCTAAAGTCTACCGATAGTATTCCTATGAATATTGGGCTATTGGGTAAAGGCAATGTAAGTGTACCAGAACCCGTTGCTGAGCAAATCGAAGCAGGTGCCGTAGGGCTAAAGCTACATGAAGATTGGGGTACAACCCCGCAAGCCATCGATAACTGCTTGAGTGTCGCTGACGACTATGATGTGCAAGTGGCTATTCATACCGATACTTTAAATGAAAGTGGCTATCTCGAGAGCACACTCGCTGCTTTTAAAGACCGCTGTATCCATACTTTTCATACTGAAGGGGCAGGCGGTGGCCATGCGCCCGATATTCTAAAGGCCATTGGCGAGTCGCATGTGCTGCCTTCCTCAACCAACCCAACGCGCCCATACACTGTAAATACCATTGATGAGCATCTCGATATGCTGATGGTTTGTCATCACCTAAGTCCTGCTATTGCTGAAGACGTAGCCTTTGCTGAAAGTCGTATTCGTCAAGAAACCATCGCCGCAGAAGACATCTTGCATGATTTGGGTGCTATCTCGATGATGAGTAGTGACTCACAAGCGATGGGGCGAGTGGGTGAAGTGGTCATTCGTACATGGCAAACCGCGCACAAAATGAAAGTTCAACGTGGCCATCTAGCGCCAGATGCAACAGCGACTATTGAAGATGAGCAACAGTACATCACTTTGACAGACTATGACCAAAGCGCGGACAACGATAACTTCCGTATCAAACGCTATATCGCAAAATATACAATAAACCCTGCGATTACTCACGGTATCAGCGATATGGTCGGCTCAATCGAAGTGGGTAAATGGGCAGATATGGTGCTATGGTCGCCCAAGTTTTTCGGGGTAAAACCTGAGTGCATTATAAAAGGTGGGCTCATCGCTGCGGTACCGATGGGTGATATCAATGCCTCTATTCCTACTCCTCAGCCTGTGCATTATCGTCCTATGTTTGCGACATATCCAAAATCGGTTGCCCAAACTAGCATTACCTTTATGTCGCAAGCGGCGATCGACAAACAAGTGGATAAGCAGCTCGGGCTGACCAAAGTCATTCAGCCAGTACACGGTATTCGTAAAATTCGTAAAAGCGATATGCGCTTTAACAGCTACTGCCCAGATATGGATATCAATCCTGAGACCTATGAAGTACGTGCTGATGGTAAGACACTCACCTGCGAGCCAGCTGATGTATTACCCATGGCACAGCGTTACTTTTTATTCTAAACACTTTGTTATTCTAAGTGTTTTAGTATTCTAAAATTTTAAGTTTTATACCTTAATAGTTTGAGCAACAGTAAACAGAGCCTTATTTTTATGAAAATATTTAATACCCGTTTAAGTACGCTTAGCGATATCCAAAAAGCACAATTGGCAGAACAGTATCAAGCCGACGATTATCTGTTGTTAGACTTTGATACTCGTCAGCATTCCCGCTTTAGAGCCATTACTGTCTCAGGTGAGGCAGTCGGTGTTGACCTACCTCGTACAGGCGTATTGAAAGGTGATGATGTTCTTATCAATGAATCAGGGGAGTTGATGCAAGTCATCGCCAAGCCACAAGCCGTGACTAAGGTGACTGCTGCTAATGACTTTTTACTAATGAAAGGCGCTTATCATTTGGGCAACCGTCATGTGCCATTGATGTTTGACCACAGTTTTGATCAGGGCGATGCAGGCTATGCCTTGTATTTTGAAAACGATCATGTACTTGCACAAATGTTAGAAAACCTCGGTCTACATATCGAGTCTACCTCAGTGCCATTTGAGCCTGAAACCGGCGCTTATCAAAAGGGCCAAGGGCATTCACATGGACACTCTCACTCCCATGCACATTCGCATAGTGACTCTCATAGTCATAAGAAAAGTCATAGCCATGATGAAAGTCATAGCCACGGACATCAACATAGCCATAATCATCATGATGCGCCTGTAGGTCGTTCAAATGATGGTTGATACCAGTGCTCAGCCTACTCAGTCTGCCCAACTTGGGCAGCTATTGATGCTGGCATCTAGCAATTTGCCGATTGGTAGCTATACCTATTCGCAAGGTGTGGAGTCAGCGATTGAGTCAGGGGTTGTATCTGATGAAGCCAGTACGCTTACATTTATGCAGGACTATCTAGCGCTTGCAGTGGTTGGCTACGAGCTGCCCGTATTAGGGCTAATAATGTGTGCACTAAGCCAAGGTCGTGAAGCGATAGCGGCAAATCTAGCACACGACTATCACGCTGGCCTCGAGAGTAAAGAGTTTGTTCTGGAGTCGCAGCAGTTGGCACAGGCGATGGTGTCGTGGCTCAACGAAGTATTGAGTCTTGGCATACCGGCCGAAATACCTGAAGATGGATTTTTGCCGCTATTTGCACATATTGCTCAGCATTGGCAGCTGCCACTAGCGCAGTCAATGACTACTTATGGATTTGCGCAATTAGAGAACATGGTGCTCGCTGCTGTTAAGACAGTGCCGTTAGGACAGATGGCGGGTCAGCGTATTCTTTGGCAATTGCAAAGCGATCTAGGTGCTCAGGTCGATGCTCTAAGTGACAATGTGCAACAGGCTTTTGATGCTTTAATCACATCGATAAATACTATGAATACCTTAGATAAGAGTGAAGAGTCGGACTGTCAGCAGTTATGCCAAGACCTCTATGAATCGCTTAATATCTCGAATAATTTACCGAATTTGGCTATCCTCTCGAGTATGCATGAGGAGCAATACAGCCGGTTGTTCCGCTCGTAACCGTACCTTCATTTCTATTTATAATTGTTAATATACAAACTGTTTTAGGAAATTAATATGTCTCTAACTTCGCTCAAATCAAAAAACTCTCACGCTGCATTAGACGCACAGACTGATAGCGACAGCCAGAAACCATCTTCTGCCTTATCGTGCTTACGCCTTGGTATTGGTGGGCCAGTTGGTAGTGGTAAGACTGCTTTGACGTTAAGGCTATGCCAAAACTTGCGCGATACGGTCAATATGGCAGTGGTGACCAATGACATCTATACGAAAGAAGATTCAGAGTTTTTAACCCGCAATGATGCCATGCCTGCTGAGCGTATCCGCGGTGTAGAGACGGGCGGCTGTCCGCATACGGCTATCCGCGAAGATGCTTCTATTAATCTGACTGCGATTGCTGAGTTACAAGCAACTTTTGAAGGTTTAGAGTTGATTATCATTGAGTCAGGTGGTGACAATCTAGCCGCGACATTTAGCCCAGAGTTGTCTGATTTGACTTTGTACGTCATTGATGTCTCTGCAGGCGATAAGATACCTCGTAAAGGTGGCCCCGGCATTACCAAGTCGGATTTGTTGATTATTAATAAGACTGACCTTGCACCAATGGTTGGTGCGTCGCTGGAAGTGATGGAACGCGATGCCAAAAAAATGCGTGGCGACAAACCTTTTGTCTTTAGCAATATGAAAACAGGTGATGGGCTAGACGAGATTATCGCCTTTATTAAAGAACATGGCATGCTTGCCTAAAGAACAGCTGAGCTTTTACTATTAAAATATAAAAAATAAGGAAAATCCGCATGACACAGTGTACAAAAGGTCTTCACACCGAAAGCTCTCGCTTTTCACAAGTGCTCTCAGCTCGTCATATCATGTCTGGTTTGGCTGTGATGATGACCTCACTAATACTACCATCACTGGCGCAGGCGCATTCAGGTCATATTCACTCAACTACCGCGCAAGCGCCATCGTTTTTAGGCACGTTGCAAGCAGGACTGATGCATCCAGTGACTGGCTTTGATCATCTGTTTTTGGCAGTCGGTATGGGCATGTTGTTTTATGGGCTACAAAAGCAGCGCTTAGGCATGATGTCGTTGACGGCAGGATTGTCATTAGGCGCGATATTGGGCACGGCTGGCGTGCTGATTGGCGGTGTTGGGTTTGCTGCATCATCTGGGTTGATTGAAGTGGCCATATCACTGTCGGTGGTCGTATTGGCTATGGTCTTGATGAGCCAGAAAAGCAGACAAGAAGCGTTCTCTGCCCAGACTCATACAGCACGCACGCCAAGTATTCAGCAGGTGTCACTATTTGGCTTTGGTGGTCTGGCAGTATTTCATGGCATGGCACATGCGATGGAAGTACCAGCGAATGTCGGTGTAAGCGGTCAGCTAGGTTTTTATACAGGGATGATGGTCACGATGCTAGCACTATATGCAGTTGGTACGCTGATTAGTCAGCAGTTGCAGCAACGCTTTAGTGATAGCTTATGGTTACAGCGCGGGCTAGTGCTGCTAGGATTGAGTGCTGTATTCGCACCTGTTTTGGTGTAAAGCGCGCTTTATAGTACAAGTACGATGTTTGTTGCTGAACTTACTTAGCTAGCGAACGCCATAAAAAATGCGCCCCCGATCAAAAGGTCGGGGGCGCATTTTAGTTTTGATAACCGACTACAGCATATCTAAAAAGACAGCTTGTCGTATCAATTACATTGCTTGCTGCTGTTGTTGCTGAGCAGCTAGCAAGTCTTGGTAGCTAACTTCTTTGTCAGTTACTTTACCTCGTGCGATCAAGTAATCTACTACTTGGTCTTCTAGTACAACAGACTCAATGTTAGCGCGCTGCTGCTTGTCATTGGTGTAGTACTCGAT
>NZ_DFQV01000007.1 GCF_002377945.1 Psychrobacter sp. UBA3480 | reverse complement strand
CATTTCTACCCATTAAAAAGACAACGTCCTTTGATAATAGGACGTTGTCTTTTTCAATCTTACTAAATAGCCTTTTTAACATAGACGCTAAATCCTTGGTTTAGCATTATTTATTACTACTTACCTTATTATTTACATCAGTATTTGCTCGCAATAACGCTAGTATAGTGCCCTTATTTTCATTACAATAAAGCAACATTGCTAAAGGCGCATTACCACGAGTAATGGCTACCTTGCACGTCCATATTTATTGATTTTCTTTAGGGCGTGTCATCAATTAAGCCAAACGACACAAGAAACTAAGTGAATGGCACTAAGGAAATGACTGGCTAACTTATCATAGCGAGTGGCAATCGCACGATACTGCTTAATCTTGGCAAAGAAGTTCTCTATTAGGTGCCTCGCTTTATAAAGCTCTTTATCGAAGTCTCTTGGCTGCAGCCGATGACACTTAGATGGTATAACTGCATTACCTTGCACTGCTTTAATCGGTTCAATAACGCGGGCATCAGCATCGTAAGCTTTATCGGCAAGCCACGTTTGGCTAATACTGACATCAAGCAATTCATCTGAGCCACACAGGTCATGAGCTGCCCCACCTGTTAGATAAAAGCCAGTAGGATTGCCTAATGCATCTGTTCGAGTATGTATTTTAGTCTTCAGTCCACCTTTGCTGCGTCCAATGGCTTGATCCCTTTTTTTCCAGCACTGTGCTGGTGGGCTTTAACAATCGTGGCATCTAGCATGGCATATTCGTCATCGGATTGTTCAGAGAGTTGATTAAAAACCTGCTTCCATACGCCTTTTTTTGACCAGCGACTAAAACGAGTATGAATCACTCTGAAGTCGCCAAAGCGTTCAGGTAGGTCACGCCAAGGTATGCCGGTCTTGTAACGGTACAGAACCGCTTCTACGAACAAGCGGTTATCCTTTGCAGTAACACCAACGTCACTTGGTTTACCAGGTAGAATGTCTTTAATTCTCTCCCATTGGTCATCACGTAGGGCATGTCGTCTTGTCATAGTCATTGAGCTCAAATTCCTAAATACGATCTAAGTATAGCTTATTCTGAAATATCTATGCTAATTGATGACACGCCCTAGTATGGCATACTTATTTTATCTCAAATTACTTTATAGATATTTTAGATAAAATCTCATGTCCACTAATATAAAGTTCATTAGACATGCACATCTCACTCCATCCTTTCCAGTAACTATTAGCTTTCTTTGAATACATTGACCTATCCCAAATATCTTCAATCCAAGAATTGTGACGATACTTATCAATTACTTTGATCGGATTTTGTTTGGCCCAAATTAATTCGTTAAAGTCTGGTTCTGAAACTATTGCTCCTCTGATCTTTGAGATATGGTACTTACAAAGATACTTTAATGTTAAGGATAGGAGCGCTCTGTCTTCAGAGCCACCTATACCTACTTTGTCACTGACATGCACACGAGAGTCTAGAACCAAACCATGCCAACTATCGTAATGCTTGATAATAACTAGTTCACCGTTTTCAGTATTGTTCCGAGCAAACCAGACCAACTTAACCTCATCTTCATTATTACCTTTTAATAAGCTTCTAGCATTCTCTTCAATATCATAACCAAACTCAAATGTTTCTTTTGCGAAAGGCCTTCCTTCATCATGAACGAGCCAATTCTTTTGGCATCCAAAGTATGTGGCTAATTTTTCTAATTCGTTAAACGATGGCTCTTTTCGCCCTTCAAACCAATCCTCAGTAACGCCCACACTATTGTATCCCAGGGCCTCAGCAACTCTAGAAATACTTGGGGTATGAAAACTATCAGTTGCCTTAGCTTCACTCAAGAGGAAATTTAGTTTGCCAGATAGTAGATTTAAGCGATCGCTACGTAAATGAGCATCAAAAAAACTCTTTAAATCGTCGATAGCTTCGATATAACTTCCTTCTTGACCTTCAAAAGATTTTTCTAGTCGATACTGTGCCTCGGCATTAATTGAACGTCCACTAACTTTTGAGGCATCGGAGATCAGGGCTTTCAATTCAGTAGGAATTCTTAAATTAAACTGCACATTTTTTGACATTTTAAAGCCCAAATAGAATATTGAATTTAAAACAAATAATATTACCATAAGGAACTTGCGGCAATGATAGCATAATGCTATCATATTATGTAACAAACCCTAAAGAGGTAAATACATGTCAAATCAGAAGGTTCAGATGAACGTCCGGGTACCTAAAGAACTTAAGAATTTTGCCATAAATGATGCAAAGAACCAGTTCCATTCGTTATCTCAATATATAGAAAAGCTTATGTTTAAAGCCAAAGAACTCAGTGAACTAGAAAAGAGATGAAACCTTCTCTTAAAGACCTTTTTGACTCTAATGCAAAAGTAATTTATCTAAGACGGTTTAGATTGCAGAATGCAAATTGGTCAAAGACTGCTCAGGCTAATGATTACGATTACACTTTTAGCTCTTTAGCTAACTCAGATTATCACTTCAGAATGCCTGTTATCATTCAATCAGATGGTTTACCTTGGAAAATAGGTAACCTATATCTCATGGGACAACTAGACACTCCTGCGCTTTCAAATATGAAAACGTTATCCGCAAGAGCTATCCACCTAAAATACTATCTACAGTACCTAGAACATAGTAACCAACACTTTTTAGACTTACCTACCCAGTATCAGCAAAGAGTTCCTCGCAAATTCAAAGCTTTTTTACAGGCTGTAATAGAACAGCACGACTTTAGCTCTCAATACATTAATAACATTCTGTCCTCTGTTGCTCATTTCTATAATTATATACAGCATCAATCATTCGTATCTCAGTCTGATATAGAGAATAAGCCCTTTAGAGAAAGGAAGGTTTCTATACCTATTCATAATAATGTAGGAATAATGAGGAATATTAGTGTTATTACAAATGATCTCAAGCTAAGAAGCAGCAGAAAACCCTTACCATCACTAGGTAAGTTGAGAGATGGAGGCAGTCTGCGTCCTTTAAGCTCTGAAGAACAAGAAATTATTTTCAGGGCATTTGATAAAAACTATGCGTCAATAGAGTTAGAGCTAATGATAAGAATAGCTCTCGGAACAGGAGCTAGACAACAAAGCGTATGCACTCTCTCTATTGCTTGTATCAAAACTGCTCTCCACTACTTAGAACAAAATGCTGATTCAAATTATGCCGTGATAAATACTGGATATAAATACAGAACAGATTCAAAGGGTGGGCGACTAAACCGCTTAATGTTTTCACGTAACCTAATTGATCATTTAGCAACATATATAGATTGCGAAAGAGCGGAACATAGAAGACAAAATATAAACAGCTTTTATGCAAATACTGACGATAACTATGTGTTTTTAACTCGAACTGGAAACCCCTATTTAACTGCTGAAAGAGAAATTATAGATCGTAATCGTAACAACCCTAAACCAGTTTGGAACACTGAAGCGCCCGTTATGGTACCTAAAAACGGCCAATCTTTAAGAAATGAATTAAAAAAATTCATTTCCAAGGTTCAAAAATTTGAACCAAGTCTTCAAAATTTTTCATTCCATGATTTGCGTGCTACCTATGGGATGAATATCGTAAGAAACCTTAGAGCTAAGGAATACCCTGATTCTAAGATATTTGATCATGTCAGACAAAGGTTAAACCATAGAAGCCTAACAACCACTGAGGCCTATCTAAAATTCGACTCGGAAGTAAAAGAATTCAATGATATACAAGATACGTTCGGCGTAACATTTGATAAGGGCGAATATAATGTCTAATTCTTTCAATGACAGGCAGCTTATTGAGATAAGCACTAAGCAAATAGAAGATATCGTTGATCCTCAATACACAGTAATTGTAGGTTCAAGAGCTGATGGTGTGTCCTTTAAAGTCGATATTGGTAGAGTCTGCTATACCAATAGAGAGAACGATTCTGGTCATTCCCGAGATAAAACTAAGAGCTATATTACGGGCCTAGTTGATGAATCAACATTGTCTATAGAACGTGTAGAATGGTTGAGAAGGTACCTTAGGGAAATCCTTCAAAAAGGGTTGAGAGATGAAACGGTGCGAGGTTACCTTCATAATTTAAGATATTTTTTTGATTTTTGTGATTTTGAAGGCTCTAAGCCTCTTACTTTAGATGATTTAGCATCTAATTATAAATATTATCAAATTAATCTCTATCAAAAGGCGCGTTTAAGTGGTGCAAAATCTATAAGCACTACAACTCTTTATGACAAGCTAAATACTGCAAGAGATTTCATAAAAATCGCTTATAACTTATCTGATATCGATATACTTAGTATTATTCCCAAGCATCGTCATATGGGGCATAACAGTAAAGAAAGAGACTCCTCATTAGAAGACTTCAAAAACTTCTTACAAACCTGCATTACATACTTTAATGAATTCTCATACGCCATATTAAATAAAATCTACCCTATACCTATTACTTTAGCAAAATCATCAAGTAATGATTATTATTGGGATTCAACTAGAAAATATGGCATAAAGAAACTACCTAATTGCTTCTACAATAGTGGTGAACCCTTACCCTTTAATGAGGTAAAAAATGCTTTATCAAATTATTATAATTGTGAGCATACTAAGAAAGATTTCTATAAAAACACATTAATAAACAACAGAAATACATGGATCAATGAGAATTTAGACTCTAGAAAAATTTATGCTTATAACCTATGTACATATTGCTTTTATTACATTTACCTTTCTTTCACTGCTGCTAATATACAACCCACACTTGATTTGAAAATATCTGATTTAAATTTGGAAAACCTTGGCTTATCAACTTTTGCTAAAAAACATAAATATCGAGCAGGTAGACAGATTGAATTTTCCGCTCCTTCTCACTTAAAACGTTATCTCATACAGTATTTGAAACTTAGAGAGTGGGTTGATAACCTTCATCTTCCTGGAGACTGTCAAGAATACTTGTTTATGCGTATTGGAGAACATCGTCAATTAAAGCGTTTTGCACGTAGCTCTGTCAGTTCTATTGACGACAATACTCCACTTTTTAAAGGGGTTAAAAGGGTTACTGCTAGAGACATTAGAAACCTATGTGCGGAATACTACATAAAACATTCTAAAGGAAATTTGTCATTAGTAGCTAGGAAGTTGAATAACTCTTTAACTACAGTAGCTAAATCTTACACTTCGATCGATATTGAGTCTCAAGCAATAGAGATGAATCATTATCACGAAAAAATGATTACCGCAGTTCTTAGGTCTAATCGAACTAATGAACAAACTATATCTATCAAGACTTCAACTAACTATGATACGGAGAAAATACCAGCAGGATCTTGTTCTAACCTATCAGATAATGATCCTGTTAAGGCATTGGGCTTTAATAATGAAGCCCCCAACCCTTCCTGTGCTACATTTGAAAGTTGTTTGTTCTGTGAATTTTTTGCAATTCATATAGATTTTGAAGATATACATAAACTATTAAGTTTGAAGGAGGCTCTACTAAAGTCTTCTATGATTCGTGATGATCCTGAATATCATCTTCTCTCTATAGAACCATCACTATTTAGAATTGACGAGATTATCAATATTCTTAAAGGAAAAGATAATAGAGTAATTGAACTCGTTGATGATGCTGAACAAAAAATAAAAATGCAAATTTATAATGAGTATTGGGATGAGCATATAAATTTTCTCACTGTAGCCTCAGAATCTAACAGAAAAAGCTTAAGTTTATGACCAAGACAATGATGCGTGAACCCCTCGTTAAAGAGATACAACCAATATCTAAAGACCTAATCGAAAACCCATCATCTGGTTTGATTGTAACGCTTTCCAAGAGTGGAGATGCTTTATCATTATTCTCTGATGATATTTGGGACTATAGTGCTACTAGCAATTCACATAGAACTATTAATTTTAGAACTAAAATTCGGAACCTATCCTCATCTATTAATACCGACGGCAAAAAATTCAAATCAGCAGTTAAGTTTTTGAAGGTATTTACTCTCAATTGGAATTGTGAGATGAATGGATGTTCTATGTCAAAATTGAATAGTGATATAGTCGCTATATCCTTCCTAATTAGTTACTGTGTAAACAATAATATTGACTTTAATAATATATTTACTGACAGTAGTGCAATCGACTTCCTAGTAACTAATAGTTCGACGGAGAAACAAATAGGTTTGCATTTAGGCAAGATACAAAGATTTATTGATACAGCATCTGTTTTAAATCAAAGTAATTTTTGGTGTAACATGCAACCTTCAAAAGAATTTTCAAGCAAACTAAGAAAGACTAGAAAATCTTTCCCTGAGACTTCTCAAAGTCTTCAAACCATGATCATTCCTTCACGTATTTATCAGAACCTGCTAAAAGATACCATTGAAAGTTTGCAGGTTTTTAATAAGCACGCTGAGCAGATCTCATATGTTTTTTCTGCACGTACTAAAGTAAGAGATGAAGCATTAAGATTAGATCAGAGTGTACCTATGAGTAAGCTTACTAAATCACAAAAAAGCTTAATCAGATTTTATTGGCAAACTGCTTTGAAGACAGATACAAAGCTAACTAAGATTTTAGCAGAATTAACAGATTTAAACATCATCAAGAATGCTAATTGGTTAAGTTTAACAATCAGCTTAGGTCAAATACAGATGAAAAGCGCTTTTGTTATAGCTGCGTTTACAGGTATGCGTAAAAATGAATTACTATCTATCCCTTTCAACGGGCTAAGACATATTCATTCCGATACTGGGAATATACCTGTAGTATGGTCAACTACAACAAAATTGGAAAGTAATGGAGTACCAAGATTTACAAAATGGGTAACAGGTTCAATTGTTGAAGAAGCTTTTGAAGCAGCTAAATTTATCACTCAAGGAGCTTTGAACTGGTCTGCTAATAAGAGTCAGGTGGCAGAAGATGAGAGTAAGTTACCGTTGTTTTTTTCAATTGAAAATGGGAAATCTGGAAAGCCTCATCCGCATTTTGATTATGCAACAACTGCCTTAAATAGCAACCTCATTCAAAAAATAATGTCATCAGAGCACTTATTAATTTCAGAACAAGACTTAAAGGAAGTCAGTCAATTTTTATACGGCGATGAAATATCTAATAATATTAAATTAGGTAAGCCTTGGCCTTTAGGCTTTCATCAGTTTAGACGCTCCTTAGCCGTGTATGCTGCTTCTAGTGGTTATGTTTCATATCCTACTCTTAAATCCCAGCTAAAACATATAAGCATGATGATGACAGTCTATTACACGGACTCAAACTCTAGAGCGATAAATATTTTAGGCAACGGCCCTGAAGTCAAAGCTATGCAAAAGGAATGGCAGGAGGCCCAAGCAAGAGTAGAGTCAGATAATTTGCATGAATTGTTAGATAGCAGGGTGACACTAACTGGTGCAGCTGGTAAAAATCTACAAAAAAGAAAAGTAGAGAATAAGCTTCCTAAGTTCTTAGATAATAGAAATAGTACTAAGAAAGCAGTCAAAAATGGCAAAATTCGTTATCGATCTACTTTAGTTGGCGGATGTATGTCTATTAAACCTTGTGATAAAGGTGCTGGTGTATTGGCATCTGCTTGTATTAGCTGTGAAAATGCGGTGTTTTCACCAGAATCCAAAAGTATTTTGCTACAAACTAAAGATTTTTATAAGTCTCAACTCACTTTAGATATTCCAAAGCGTGTTCATCATGAATACGAAGTGAGTATTAAAAAAATAGACAGTCTTCTTTCAGTATTAGAAGTAAATCAAGAGAAATAACATGAAAACTAGCCAGGCAGAACAGGCTTATTGGGATGCTTTGAATCGTCTACAAGATGGTACAGCCAAAATTGTCAATACAAAGTCATCACGGTTTAAGTTTACTAGAGACGCTGTAGGTAGAGAGGCAGGTAAAGGAAAAGGGTATGTCCGTAATGAGAGATATCCAGAACTTTGCGAAGCAATAACAAAAGCGGAAGAAGAACGCAAAAATCGTGCTCAAGAAAAACCTAATACTTCTACTAAGTTAAAACATGAAAAAGAGCTCAAAATCAAAGCTAATTTGAAATACGACATGATAAAAGAAGAATATGACATTATAATGCAAGATTATCTTAACATTCTAAGACAGAATTTTGAACTTCAAAGAGAGTTAGCAGATTCTCCACATATAAGATTAGTGAAAAGATCTAATAAATAGCTTAATCTTGTTCCTGTTTAGCTCAAATACAATCTATGAATAAAGCCTCTCTAAAGCTTTATTTCTCATATTACGGCTATTAAGATGCCTTAAAAGTATTCCTATGAATGACGATCATTTGTGTAACAAACTAAAAATTTTATTTGAACATCTTTTTCCTACTCTAACCATAATTGGTGGAGTAGATGAACCCTACTATGAAGCGCCAAAAGCAGATACAAATGCGAAGATCTTTTTTAAAGAAAACTACCCAAGAAGCCTATTACATGAAATTGCTCATTACTGTTTGGCAGGGCAAAAACGACGCAAATTAGATGACTATGGTTACTGGTATACTGAATGTGGTAGAACAAGTGAAGAGCAAGAGCTATTTCAATTGGTTGAAGCAAGACCTCAAGGCTTAGAAAAGGCTATGTGTGAAGCTATAGGTATACATTTTTCACCTAGCTTTGATGATTTTTCAGGTCGACCGATATCAGAGGTGTTTCTAAAAAACTTAGAAGTTAATTATCAAGAGATGATTACGAATCCTCCTCCTACGGCTAGAATAGCTTTAGAAACATTAATGCATACAGATTTTTCTACGTTAAGGGATAATTAGTTTATTAACTACATATTGCAAATTCATACTTACTTAATTTTAAAATTTCAAAGCAGTCATGTGAAGTATATTCATCAGGCTACTATTCAGCCGATGATAACTATAGTAAATATTCTAGCCTTCCCAATTTTATTGAAAAAACAAAGAATATCTACTAAGAGAAGAACCAACAAAAAGTCCCGATCTATTCATCAAAAATAAAATATTGATATGTCTCGATTGTATATACACGGCTAATATAAGCTTCTTAGTGCTTTGAAAAGTGATAATTCCAATGACTCACTTAATGTACAATATCTCCTTTTATGAGGAATATTGTACATTTTTTTATCAAGAAGCTGATTTTACATCATTACAATTACTTCTTTATCAATCAATAACTTAGTAATGTACATTTATAGTTAAGAGTTTACTAGAGCTGAGTCATTGGTGCGTGGCTGGTAACGCTCGTAGACAACTATCTGACTTTGGCTATTGGTATGCACCTGATGGACGATCAGCGGCGCAGCAGCAAGCATTTGAGCGTGTAGAAATCAAACCTCAAGCATTAGAGTGTCTATTTACCTTGGCGTGTGGGCGAAATTTCCAAGTCTCACAAGATAACTTATTTGCCGACTTCGACACCAGTAGTAGCACCTTTGCTATTGATGTCTATCAGCAAGTCCAAAGCTATATAGCCAAACCTAATACTCTGCCGCGTGACGCTCAGACTTTACTGACTGCGTTACTTAACGCTTGCATTTCTTCATCTGAAACTAGCGCTTAATTCAAATTACTAAGCATTCCTACTTATTAACGATTTTCTACGGTTGGTAACGCCTTGCCACTAAACTTATATCTGCTTTAAGCTATACTAATAACTGAAGTAGTATTTTGAAGATATCGATCTGCTTTAGTTCTAGAATAGTTTTTCTAATATAACTAATGATTGAAACACATCTAATTAATGAAAAATTTGTCTCAATTAAAAACCAATAATTATAAAATAAGGAACCATTATGGAAGTCTTCTATATTCACCCCGATAATCCGCAGCCACGTCTCATTGAGCAAGCCGCTGACCTATTACGCAGAGATCAGTTGATTATTTACCCAACGGATACCAGTTACGCTTTTGGTTGCCGTTTGGGTGCAAAGGATGCCCTAGCTAAACTTAAGCAAATCCGTGAACTCGATGATAAGCATCAATTTACGCTACTGTGCCGCGACCTGAGCGAAATTGCCAATTATGCAACAGTTGATAATGTGCAATTTAAACAACTGAAAGCCCACACCCCTGCCCCAATTACCTTTATTTTGACGGCGACAAAGGATGTACCAAAAAAACTAGCGCATGCAAAGAAAAAGACCATTGGTATTCGTGTACCTAGCAACCCTATTGCTCAAGCATTATTAGAAGCGATGGATGAACCTATCTTGACCAGCTCACTGATTTTGCCTAATCAAGACGATATTTTGGATGACCCATTTGAGATTGAAGACTTACTAGGTAATCAAATCGACGGTCTCATCAATGCAGGTATAAAGACAACCAAGCTTACTACTATCGTTGATATGACAAGTAGCGTTCCTGAAATTATCAGACAAGGTGCGGCCAATGTCGATTCGTTATTACTCTAAACAGCTAATTATTGCTTTAAACAACTACTAGTATATTTAGTCAAATTTAAGACAAAAAAAAGCTCCAATTGCATTGGAGCTTTTTTATGAAATATGTCTTAGATGTAAAACTAGTCGCGATCAACCAATTCTACATAAGCCATTGGCGCATTGTCACCATCACGGTAACCGCATTTTACGATACGCAAATAACCACCTGGACGCGTCTGGTAACGAGGACCTAACGTGCCAAATAATTTGCCTACCATAGCTTTGCTACGCATACGGCTGAATGCTAAACGACGGTTAGCAACGCTGTCTTCTTTAGCCATAGTGATCAATGGCTCGGCAACGCGACGTAGTTCTTTAGCTTTTGGTAAAGTTGTTTTGATCAGTTCATGCTCAAATAATGAGTTAGTCATGTTCTGAAACATTGCCTTACGATGACTGCCGGTACGACCCAGCTTGACTCCACTCTTACGATGGCGCATAGTCAAAAATCCTTAAAGTTTAACGGCTACGATAAGAAAAGCGATCATCAACACGTAAATCAGCTGGTGGCCAGTTATCTAGGCGCATACCGAGCTCTAAATCTTTAGACGCTAATACGTCCTTGATTTCTGTCAATGATTTCTTACCAAGATTTGGGGTTTTTAGAAGTTCAGTCTCTGAACGCTGTACCAAATCACCGATATAGTAAATGTTTTCAGCTTTCAAGCAGTTGGCTGAGCGAACCGTTAGTTCAAGATCGTCCACAGGGCGTAATAGCACCGGATCAACCTCTTCTTTCTCTTTCACAGGCTCAGGCGCTTCTTCAGCTTCTAGGTCAACAAAGATAGAAATCTGTTGTTGTAAAATAGTGGCTGCTTTACGAATTGCTTCTTCTGGATCTATAGTGCCATTAGTTTCAAGCTCAATGATAAGACGATCAAGATCAGTACGCTGCTCTACACGAGCGTTCTCAACCTGATAAGCAACACGAAGCACAGGACTAAAACTTGCATCAAGCTTTAGGCGTCCAATTGCTTTAGTATCACCATCTTCACGGCGCTGGTTTGCTGGCTCATATCCACGACCCATCACTACACGCAAACGCATCTTAAGATGACCACGATCGCTCAATGTACCCAAGACCAATTCTGGATTGATGATGTCAACATTGTGCGGCAACGCGATGTCTGCAGCAGTAATAGTGCCTGGACCTTGTTTATCCAAGGTCAAAAATACTTCATTTTGGTCATGAAGCGTAATTGCTAAGCCTTTTAGGTTCAAAAGCAAATCAAGTACGTCTTCTTGCAGGCCTTCAAGCGTTGAGTATTCATGGTCAACACCATCAATCTCAGCTTCAATGACTGCAGCACCAGGTAATGAAGATAACAAGATGCGACGCAGAGCATTACCTAGGGTATGCCCAAAGCCGCGTTCTAACGGTTCGAGCGTGACTTTCGCAATCGTTTCGTTAACCGTATCCACATTAATGGCATTCGGCGTTAGAAACTCAGTTGCATTTAGCATCATGATGTCACCTCGATTTATTAAACTGGTTTAATTAACGTTAATTGCTCAATGCCATTTTCATAACATTGAGCATTACGTCATTACTTAGAGTATAGCTCAACGATCAAGCTTTCGTTGATTTCAGCAGGTAGATCAATACGATCAGGCGCATGTTTAAACGTGCCTTGTAGTTTGCTGTGGTCAACATCAAGCCATTCTGGAATACCACGTTGTGTCGCTAATTCGATAGCGTTTTTAATACGTAGCTGTTCGCGAGATTTCTCTTGGATAGCGATGACATCACCATCTTGAAGCTGAATTGAAGGAATGTTCACACGAACAAACTCATCACGGCCAGCTTTTTTTACCATAACAGTACGATGACTGACTAGCTGACGTGCTTCTGCGCGAGTTGAGCCAAAGCCCATGCGATATACAACGTTATCTAGACGGCTCTCAAGCATTGCTAGCAAGTTTTCACCAGTAGCGCCACGCTTACGAGCAGCTTCTTTATAGTAGTTCGCGAATTGACGCTCTAGTACACCATAAATACGCTTAACTTTTTGCTTTTCACGCAACTGTAGAGCATATTCTGAGGTCTTGTTACGGCTTACGCCAT
Source organism: Psychrobacter sp. UBA3480 (assembly GCF_002377945.1). Lineage (GTDB taxonomy): Bacteria > Pseudomonadota > Gammaproteobacteria > Pseudomonadales > Moraxellaceae > Psychrobacter. Next base: position 49,671 of record NZ_DFQV01000007.1, on the reverse strand, counting down.
GCTGACCTGGTGGACGACCAGCTTTCTTCGTTTTTACGTCATACGGTTTAACGCCAGACTTAAGGCCTAAATCCGTACCTTCACGACGTGATAATTTCAGTTTTGGTCCAATATAGCGGGCCATTGTTATGTCTCCTATAAGCTTTTAGTATAAAAAGCTTCGTCTTTAATATTAGACGCGGCGCTTTTTCGGCGCACGGCAACCATTGTGTGGGATTGGGGTTACATCAGAGATGCTGTTAACTTTATAACCCAATGCACCTAGTGCTCTTACCGCAGACTCACGACCCGGTCCTGGTCCTTTGACCAAAACATCGATATTCTTAACACCATATTCTTGGGCCGCTTTACCAGCGACTTCAGCTGCAACCTGAGCTGCAAATGGTGTAGATTTACGTGAACCACGGAAGCCTTGTCCACCTGAAGTGGCCCAAGCCAATGCATTACCTTGACGATCGGTAATCGTAACAATGGTGTTATTAAAAGACGCATGGATATGGGCAATGCCCTCCGATACTGAACGACGAGCCACCTTTTTGCGACTGCGAGTGTCTTTTGCCATCTTTTAGCTTCCTAAGTTAATTATCTTTTGAGAGGGCGTGTCGGACCCTTACGAGTACGAGCGTTGTTCTTGGTGTTCTGACCTCTAACTGGTAGGTTACGACGATGACGGATGCCACGGTAACAACCAAGATCAACTAAACGCTTGATGTTCATTGAAACTTCACGACGAAGGTCACCTTCAGTCATGTAGTTTGCAACTTGTGCACGGATAGCATCTAACTGTGTATCATCTAACTGACTGACTTTAGTAGTAGGGGCGATGCCAACTGCTTCTAAGATTTTCTGAGCAGTGGTACGACCTACACCAAAGATGTAAGTTAGTGAAATAACAGCATGCTTATTATCCGGAATGTTTACGCCGGCAATACGAGCCATTGATTTCTCTCCATTAAAGAAAAATAAGCGTTATCTAGCGATAAGGCTTTACTCTTCAGATTTGTTGCTGTTAATACTAGAGCTTTTATAGTCATTATCGATGTTTTGACTATAAGTCTGCTCATCGATTCTATTATAAAAGATTTTGTATAAACACGGCAAGTGGCGGATGATATCGCATCCGCCGTTATTTTTCAAGTATTAATTTAATTAGCAGCGAAAACTAGAGGTTTTCTAATACTAAATATTAACCTTGACGTTGCTTGTGGCGAGGTTCTGCTGTACAAATAATATGTACACGGCCTTTACGGCGCACAACTTTACAGCTACCACAAATCTTTTTAACTGATGCTTGAACTTTCATAGCATGCTCCTTGAAATATCGTACCGCTCATTTAAGGTTGAGTGGGCGATTGAATTAACGTCTGATCATGATATTGATGGGTCATCAAATGCGCTTGAATCTGCGAGATGAAGTCCATTACCACAACCACCATAATCAGTAAAGACGTACCACCGAGTTGAAACGGCACACCAAACGATGACTGGACGACCATTGGCATTAAACAAATAACCGTCATATACATCGCGCCAATAAAGGTCAGTCGGTTTAATACATGATCGAGGTAACGCTGAGTTTGTTGTCCTGGGCGAATACCTGGGATATACGCACCACTACGTTTAAGGTTCTCTGCTACTTCACGCGGACTAAATACTAATGCCGTATAAAAATAACAGAAGAAGATAATCATTGCGCCAAACAGTACTAAATATAGCGGCTGTCCTGGAGACAACACCAATGCCATATTTTGAAGTATTTTCTGTACAAAGGTAGGATCAGTCGATTGACCAACCCACTGCCCTAAACTTGCAGGAAACAATAACAAAGAACTGGCAAAAATAGCGGGGATAACCCCTGCCATATTTAGCTTCAACGGCAAATGTGATTGCTGCTGGGCATAAATTTTGCGACCTTGTTGCTGTTTTTGTGCATAGTTCACAGGAACACGACGTTGAGCACGTTCAATATAAACGATACCCGCAGTAACCGCGATACCTAGCAGTACAAAAATAAATAGCACAATCAAGTTCATCTGACCTTGATTGACCTGTTCAATAGACTGCGAAATCATACCTGGCGTACCAGCCACAATACTCGCAAAAATGAGCATTGAAATACCATTACCTACGCCACGTTCTGTAATCTGCTCACCAAGCCACATTAAGAACATTGCGCCTGCTACTAAAGAAGTAACAGCTGGAATATAAAAGGTAAGACCAGTAGATAAGGTAAGGTTTTGGCTGATTAAGCCGGCACACATTCCTAATGACTGTACTAGTGCTAAAGCAAGCGTTCCCTGACGGGTGTACTTGTTTAGTTTGCGTCGTCCCGCTTCACCTTCTTTTTTGAGGGCTTCAAGCGATGGCAATACTGCAGACATCATCTGTACGATAATCGATGCTGAGATATATGGCATAATGCCAAGCGCCATGATAGACATACGCTCTAGCGCACCACCTGAAAACATATTAAACATGCTCAGAATGGTGTTTTCGTTGCGCGAAAACAGATCAGCCAAGTTAACTGGGTTAATACCCGGAACTGGAATATGTGACCCTAAACGATAAACAATCAATGCGCCGATTAAAAATAATAAACGCGTCCATAACTCATCATACTTACGTATAAATGCGAATGGATTAAGCGGTATACCAGCCGATGACATTGATTGTTTTGACACGTTACTACTCCTCGATGCTACCACCAGCAGCTTCGATAGCTTGCTTAGCACCTTTAGTCACTTTAATACCTTTGAAAGTATAAGCTTTAGTGACTTCGCCTGATAGCATTACACGAGCACGTTTCATATCGTGACGGATAAGGTTAGCAGCTTTAAGTGTTTCAAGGCTAACTACATCGCCTTCAATTTTATTCAGTTCAGAAAGACGTACTTCAGCAGTCTTCATAGCCAGTTTACTGGTAAAACCAAATTTTGGTAGACGGCGATATAGAGGCATCTGACCACCTTCAAATCCTGAGCGAATGCTAGAACCTGAACGAGATTTCTGACCTTTTACACCACGACCACCAGTCTTACCAAGACCTGAACCGATACCACGACCACGACGTTGGGCAGTTTTCTTTGCGCCAACACCTGGTGATAATTCATTTAATCTAAGACCCATTACGCTTCCTCCACTTTTACCATGTAGTTAACGCGATTGACCATACCACGAGTCGAAGGAGTATCTTCTACTACTACAGTATGATTAATACGGCGTAAACCCAATCCTTTCAAGCTCGCTTTGTGGCTCTTTAGGCGATGGGCACCCGATTTAAATTGAGTGACTTTCATTTTTTTCATCGTAACTCACCTAGTCTAAGTTAACCCAAGATTTCGTCTACAGATTTACCACGTTTAGCTGCCATCTTCTCTGGAGTTGACATATCACGTAAACCGTTAAACGTTGCGCGAACAACGTTAGCAGTATTGGTAGAACCATAACATTTAGTCAAAACATCTTTGACACCAGCAACTTCTAATACAGCACGCATTGCGCCACCAGCGATTACGCCAGTACCTTCAGATGCAGGTTGCATATAGACTTTACTAGCACCATGACGTGCTTTGATTGGATGATGCAAAGTTGCATCATTTAGCTCAACAGTAATCATATTACGTTTGGCAGCTTCTAGTGCTTTTTGGATAGCAGCTGGCACTTCACGTGCTTTACCGCGACCAAAACCAACACGACCATTGCCATCGCCCACTACAGTCAATGCAGTGAAAGAGAAAATACGACCACCTTTAACAACTTTCGCTACGCGATCAACGGTAACTAAGCGTTCTACTAGACCGTCAGTCTGTTCATTTTTATCATTTTTATCATTTCTAGCCATGATTAAAACTCCAATCCGTTTTCGCGAGCAGCTTCTGCTAAAGCTTTAACTCGACCATGATATTTGAAACCACTACGGTCAAAGGCAACTTTAGTAATGCCAGCTGCTTTTGCGCGTTCTGCGATCATTTGGCCTACAGACGTTGCTGAATCAGCATTACCAGTCGCGCCTGAACGCAAGCTGCTGTCTAAGGTAGATGCCTGAGCAATCACTTCACCACCATTTGGAGAGATAATCTGGGCATAAATATGTTTTGACGTGCGGTTAACCGTTAAGCGATGAACGCCTAAGAAACGGATATGCGCGCGTGTTTTCTTAGCTCGACGCAGACGAGCTGCTTTTTTATCAAACATTTCAACTCACCTTATTTTTTCTTAGCTTCTTTGCGAATCACATGCTCGTCACTATAACGAATACCTTTGCCTTTGTAAGGCTCAGGTGGGCGGAAACCACGGATGTTGGCGGCTGCTTGACCAAGCTGCTGTTTATTGTTTGATTTCAAAACAATTTCAGTTTGCGTTGGCGTTTCAGCTGATACACCTTCAGGTAACGTATACTCTACTGGATGAGAATAACCAACGTTCAAGGTTACTTTGTTACCAGTAACTTGCGCGCGATAACCAACACCAATCAACTGAAGACGTCTTTCAAAGCCTTCGTTCACGCCAGTAACATAGTTGTTAACAAGAGCGCGCATGGTGCCAGTGTGCATCATAGCTTCTTTTGAATCGACTGTAGGTGAGAAAATGATAGCATCATCTTCCTGTTTCAGCTCGACCAATTCATGCAGGCGTAAAGACATAGAACCGTTCTTGCCTTTAACTTCGACCTGCCGATCGTTCAAAGTAACGCTTACGCCGTTTGGCAGCGTCACTGGGGCTTTAGCCACACGAGACATAGGAATATTCCTTAAAAAATTTAACTTCTTTATATTAGCGAAAAAACTAACAGGCTAAAAAGCGTGTTAGTTTAGCATAGTTGACTGTGTTAGACATCTATCAATTCGAAATAATTTAATATTACTCAACCAATAGAAGCCTAACAACCATCAAATAGACTTCATCGTCGTATAGCTTACGCTACAAATGCGACGATTTCACCACCGATACCAGCAGCGCGTGCAGCACGATCGCTCATGATACCTTGGCTAGTAGATACGATAGCAACACCCATACCTTGCTTAACAGTAGGGATAGCGTCTTTACCGCGGAACTGGCGTAAACCAGGACGGCTATAACGTTGGATAGTTTCGATGACAGCACGGCCTTCGAAATATTTCAATTCAATAGTAAGGGTTGCTTTGTTGTTTTCTTCTTCAGCAACAACAGCGCTAGCCACATAACCTTCGCTAACTAGTAAATCAGCAATTGATTTACGTAATTTAGAGCTCGGCATTGCTACCGATACTTTGTTAGCCATTTGTGCGTTACGGATACGGGTTAGCATATCCCCAACGGTATCTTGCATACTCATATAGTTACTCCTTACCAGCTTGCTTTACGAACACCAGGCACATCGCCTTGCATGACACGCTCACGCAGCATATTGCGTGACAAGCCAAACTTGCGGAAGTAACCGTGAGGACGACCGGTGATAGCACAACGATTACGCAGACGTACTGGTGATGAGTTGCGTGGAAGAGCTTGTAGCTCTAACATCGCTTCCATACGAGTTTCGTCACTTGCAGTCATATCACTGATAGTTTCTTTTAGCTTGATACGCTTTTCAGCATATTTAGCAACCATTTTTTCGCGCTTTAATTCGCGGTTAATCATGCTCTTCTTTGCCATAACGTCTTTACCTTATTTAAATGGGAAGCCGAATGCTTTAAGCAACGCACGACCTTCTTCATCAGATTGAGCTGACGTAGTGATTGTCACATCCATACCACGGATACGATCAATCTTGTCAAAATCTACTTCTGGGAATACGATTTGTTCTTTGATACCCAATGAGTAGTTACCACGTCCGTCAAAGGCTTTAGGTGAAAAACCGCGGAAATCACGAATACGAGGAATTGCAATGGCAACGAGACGATCTAAAAATTCGTACATTTGCTCACCGCGTAGCGTTACTTTACAGCCAATTGGCCATTCTTCACGAATCTTAAAGCCAGCAACTGATTTACGCGCTTTGGTGACAACAGGTTTTTGACCAGCAATCGCGGTCATATCAGCTACAGCACCTTCCAACAATTTCTTGTCTTGAGACGCGCCGCCTACACCCATGTTAAGTGTGATTTTAGTGATTTTAGGCACTTGCATCACATTTACCAAACCAAGCTCTTCTTTGATTTGCTGCTTTAGTTCATCGTTATATAAAGATTTTAATCTTGCCATTACCATTACACCCTTAGTGTCTTACGCAGTCGCCACTACTTCACCGCTTGAACGATAGACGCGTTGTTTCTTGCCGTCTTCGCCAAACTGATAAGTAATACGGTCTGCTTTTTGGGTTTGCGCATTTAAGATTGCGACATTTGAGATATGCAGAAAAGCTTCTTGCTTAAGAATGCCACCTTCAACGCCAGTTGCCTGATTTGGCTTCTGATGTTTAGTAACAATATTAATGCCTTCAACTTTAATACGATCGTTTTTTACAGCTTGTACAGTACCTTGCTTGCCTTTGTCTTTCCCAGCAATCACGATAACTGTATCGCCTTTACGTAATTTTGACATGGATTACCTCACAATACTTCTGGTGCTAGTGATACAATTTTCATAAACTGATCACCACGTAGTTCACGAGTTACCGGTCCAAAAATACGAGTTGCAATCGGCGCTTTGTTTTGGTTCAACAATACCGCAGCATTGTCGTCAAAACGTAACACAGAACCATCTGGACGACGAACGCCTTTTTTGGTACGTACAACTACTGCATTCATCACGTCGCCTTTTTTAACACGACCACGAGGAATGGCTTCTTTAACCGTTACTTTAATAATGTCGCCAACTGATGCATAACGACGATGAGAACCACCCAGTACTTTAATGCACTGAACTCGCCTTGCACCGCTATTGTCTGCAACTTCCAGCATTGACTCAACCTGAATCATAGCGTTACTCCACACGTATGAGCAATAAAAACCAGTTGCTGCCGCTAGCACAGAATGAGTAGGACGGCATTTTAATATAAATAACCGCGACTTACTCTTAATGTGAGTGATATACGCTCGGCGCAATCAGCATCCTTAAAAAGGCGGCTATTTTAACAGCTTCTGGCTTTTAATGCAATTTACTTAGATTTTTTCTACTTTTTCAACCACATCAACTAAAGTCCAAGACTTAGTTTTTGAGATTGGACGCGTTTCTTTGATGCGGACAAGGTCGCCTTGTTGGCAAACGTTATTCTCATCATGAGCTTTGATTTTCGTAGAACGACGAAGCTGCTTGCCATACAAAGGATGACGAACCAGACGCTCAATCAAAACTGTGATGGACTTGTCCATCTTGTCGCTGACAACTCGTCCTGTCAATACGCTAGCATTGGTAGCTGTTTGATTGTTATCGCTCATGAGTCGCCTCGTTGTTTCTCGTTAATCAAAGTCTGAAGCTGGGCAATCGTACGACGATTGGCTCTAACTTCATGGGTATTACCCAACTGACCAGTTGCTTTAGCCATACGAATACGGAAAGCATCAAGTTGCTTTTCATCAAGTAACTGGGTCAGTTCTTCTAATGATTTATCACGTAATTCACTGATCTTCATTACATTATCGTCCGCTTAACAATGGTAGTTTTAAAGGGCAATTTTGCTGCAGCGAGCGTTAATGCATCACGAGCAAGCTCTTCAGATACCCCTTCAATTTCATATAGCACTTTACCAGGTTTGATTTCGCATACCCAATATTCGACTGGACCTTTACCTTTACCCATACGTACTTCTAATGGTTTGTTAGTAATTGGTTTGTCAGGGAATACACGAATCCAAATCTTACCGCCACGCTTAATTTTACGAGTGATGGTACGACGTGCTGCTTCGATTTGACGAGCTGTCATACGACCACGCGTCAATGATTTTAGACCAATTTGTCCGAATGCAACGGTGCTTCCACGATGAGCTAGCCCAGTGTTACGACCTTTGTGCATTTTACGAAACTTGGTACGTTTTGGCTGTAACATAGTTTAACCTCTGTCTGAGTTTCGACGGTTTCCACGACCACGGCGTTTTGGCGCACGAGTCTGCTCTTCTTTGACGGGATTATATACGCTGTTCATACCGTCAAGGATTTCGCCACGGAAAATCCAAACTTTAACACCGATGGTGCCGTAAGTTGTCTCTGCACGAATTGACGAGTAGTCAATATCAGCACGGAGTGTATGCAATGGCACACGACCTTCACGGTACCATTCACTACGAGCAATCTCAGCACCGCCTAGACGGCCAGACAGCTCAACCTTGATACCTTTAGCACCAGAACGCATGCTGTTCTGTACCGCGCGTTTCATCGCACGACGGAACATAACACGACGCTCAAGCTGGCTACCGATGCCGTCTGCTACCAAACGTGCATCAAGGTCAGGTGACGTGATTTCTTCAATGTTGACCTGAGCAGGTACGCCCATAATTTTGGTCAATTCTTTTTGAAGTCTTTCGATATCTTCGCCTTTCTTACCGATAACAATACCAGGACGCGCAGTGGCGATGGTAATCTTAGCAGCGCCAGTAGGACGCTCGATCATGATGTTGCTGATCATAGCGTTGTCTAGCTTTTTGCGTAGATATTCACGAACTTGAATGTCGTTGATTAGGTATTCTGAGTATTGTTTAGGGTTAGCATACCAGTTTGCGTTATGCTTTTTTACAACACCAAGACGAATTCCGATTGGATGTACTTTTTGACCCATAACTTATTCTCCTACCTTTATAGTGATGTGACAAGTACGCTTGCTGATACGATCAGCACGGCCTTTGGCACGTGGTAGGATACGTTTTAGCGTAATGCCTTCATCAACATAGATAGTAGCGACTTTTAGGTCGTCAATATCTAAGCCGTGATTATGTTCGGCATTGGCGATGGCTGAGTTAAGGCATTTCTTAACAAACACAGCGCCTTTTTTATTGCTATACGTTAGGATATCCAAAGCACGCTCAATAGATTTGCCACGAACTTCATCAGCAACGAGTCTAACTTTTTGTGCCGATATGGCGGCACCGCGTAATTTTGCAGTTACTTCCATGGTAAGCACCTTATCTCTTAGCTTTTTTGTCAATGCCGTGACCACGATACGTACGAGTCGGGGCAAATTCACCTAGTTTATGACCAACCATCTGCTCGCTCACGATAACCGGTACATGAGTACGGCCGTTGTGAACAGATAAAGTTAGGCCAACCATTTGTGGCAGAATCATCGAGCGGCGCGACCAAGTCTTAATTGGCTTGCGTGAGTTGGTGTCTAATGCATTCTCAACTTTAGCAAACAAGTGCGCGTCTATGAATGGACCTTTTTTCAATGAACGAGGCATGAAATTCTTCCTTTATTTCTTCTTGGCGCGACGGCGGATGATCATGTTGTCAGTACGCTTATTGTGACGCGTTTTAAGTCCTTTAGACTTCTGACCCCAAGGGCTGGTTGGATGGCGACCTTTGTTACGACCTTCACCACCACCGTGTGGGTGATCAACCGGGTTCATAGCGACACCACGAACAGAAGGACGAACACCACGCCAACGTGAAGCACCGGCTTTACCAAGTGATTTCAAGTTGTTTTCAGTGTTAGAAACTTCACCAATAACAGCGCGGCAATTTACGTGTACACGGCGAGTTTCGCCAGAACGCATACGTAGAATAGCATAAACACCGTCACGACCTAGTAACTGAACGCTAGCACCCGCAGAACGAGCCATCTGTGCACCTTTACCGATTTTAAGCTCGATATTGTGAATCACAGTACCCAATGGGATGTTTTTTAGCGGTAAGCAGTTACCTGGACGAATTGGAGAAGTCTCGCCTGACATTACTGTATCACCAACTACTTGTTTCTTAGCAGCGATAATGTAACGACGTTCGCCATCAGCATACTTAAGTAGAGCAATATGAGCAGTACGGTTAGGATCGTATTCGATACGCTCTACCGTTGCTGGGATATTGTCTTTAGTACGTTTGAAATCGATAATGCGATAATGTTGCTTATGACCACCGCCAATGTGACGAGTAGTAATGCGGCCATTATTGTTACGACCACCTGACTTGCTTTTTGATTCTAGAAGTGCTGCAAACGGACGACCTTTGTACAGGTGTGGATGCACTACTTTTTCAACAAAACGACGGCCTGGTGATGTTGGCTTTGCTCTTACGATAGGCATGAGTGTAATCCTTATTCGTTATTCGCTGTTTCACTAGTAGAATCAGTAGTATTCGCTACTTCTTCACCAGCATCAGCCATTTGTACATCTTGACCAGCTTTTAAGGTAACATAGGCTTTTTTGTAGTCGTTACGACGGCCGATGCTTTTACCAAAACGCTTTGTCTTACCTTTAACATTCAAAGTGTTTACTTTAGTGACTTCAACACCTTCAAACATCAACTCAACTGCTTTCTTGACTTCAAGCTTAGTAGCATTAGAATCAATTTTAAATACCTGCACACCAAGTGAGTCGCCAAGCATTTGAGATTTTTCTGAGAATACAGGCCCTCTTAAGACCTGATAAAGTCTTGCGTTATTCATGCTAGTGCTTCCTCAAATTGTTTCGCAGCTTCAACTGACATGATCACTTTATCAAATGCGATCAAGCTCACTGGGTCCACTTCATTTGTACCAAGTACATTGACGTGTGGAATGTTGCGAGCAGCTAAGTATAAGTTTTCATCAACTTCTTTAGTAACGATTAGTGCACGAGGTGCATTCAGATCGTTTAACTTAGCAATCAGTTCTTTGGTTTTCGGCCCAGAAACGCTCAACTCTTCTACCAAAATCAGACGCTCTTGACGAATCAATTCTGCTAGGATGCACTGCATCGCACCGCGATACATTTTACGGTTTACTTTCTGTGACCAATCTTGTGGTTTTGCAGCGAATGCACGACCACCTGAACGCCAGATTGGGCTACGAATAGAACCCGCACGAGCGCGACCAGTACCTTTTTGGCGCCATGGCTTAATACCACCGCCAGAAACTTCGGCACGTGTTTTTTGTGCGCGTGTACCTTGGCGAGCACCAGCTAAATAAGCGGTGACGACTTGATGCACTAGTGCTTCGTTGAATTCACGACCAAATGCCGTATCAGAAAGCTCAACCGCCGCACCTGTAACTGTTTTTAAATCCACGTTAATCCCCTTGCTTAGGCTTTGACTGACGGACGTACGATAACATCGCCACCGGTGGCACCTGGGATAGCACCCTTGATGACAAGTAACCCTTTTTCGGCATCAACCGAAATCACTTCTAGGCCCTGAACGGTAACACGTTTGTTACCCATCTGACCCGCCATCTTCTTGCCTTTGAATACTTTACCTGGTGACTGGTTTTGACCAGTTGAACCATGCGCACGATGAGACACTGAGTTACCATGAGTAGCATCTTGCATACTAAAGTTGTGACGCTTAACAGGGCCTTGGAAACCTTTACCTTTGCTCTGTCCTGTCACATCAACCATCTGACCTTGTTCGAACAAGTCAGCTAGAATCTCGCCACCAATCTCACGACCTTCAAGATCGCTTTCGTTGGCACGGAATTCCCAAACACCACGGCCAGCTTTAACACCAGCTTTAGCGAAGTGACCCTTTTGTGCAGCTGTTACGCGGCTGTCACGACGAGTACCTGTGGTAATTTGGATGGCTTGATAACCATCTACATCAGTATTTTTTACTTGAGTAATGCGGTTTGCATCGACCTCAACAACTGTTACAGGGATAGATGCGCCTGTTTCAGTGAAGACACGGGTCATGCCGCACTTTTTACCGACTAAACCGATCGCCATTTTAGACCTCTTTATATCTTATATTAATGGGTTGGGTGTTTAATGTGCATTAACCCAAAGCAATTTGAACGTCAACACCCGCCGCTAAATCTAATTTCATTAGCGCATCCACAGTTTTGTCAGTTGGCTGAACGATATCAACCATACGCTTATGAGTACGGATTTCGTACTGGTCACGAGCGTCTTTGTTAACGTGTGGTGAGGTTAGAACGTTGAAGCGCTCAATGCGAGTCGGCAACGGTACAGGACCACAAACTTGCGCACCGGTGCGCTTTGCAGTATCAACAATCTCTTGTGCAGATTGATCAATCAGACGATGATCAAAAGACTTAAGACGGATACGGATTCTCTGGTTAGCCATGCCAGCAAGCTCCTAATATGTGCCTTTGTCATTCTTGCGTCGCAAGACCATGATCAAAAGCAGTTTGGTTAAATATTCACTTAAAGCGGCCTTCTGTTCTTAACCAGAATGAGTTCTTTATCCGAACTTATAGCGTGCCAAAAGCAAAATAGTTTAAAGCCCCGCCAACCCTCCTATTAAATGGAAAGTAGCAAAGGCATAATGAAATAGTGCTAGAAACGATGCTCTAGCTGTCATAGCGCCAGCTTTTTTTATTCAGCTGCGCATATATAATTCAGTGGTGTATATTATACATAGTATTTTAGGTATTGCAAGAGCAATCTCTAGTATGATTAGAGATGCTCTTTCTTATACTGGTTACTAAACACACAAATATTTTCATCTGAAATTATTATTTGTTTTGAATAATATTAATCTAAAACAATATCATACTGCTCTTGAGTGTATAGATTCTCTACATCAAAAGTAATGACCCTGCCCAATAGATACTCTAAATCAGCCACTGTGTCTGACTCTGTTGTAAGTAGTAAATCAATGACTGCTGCATGAGCCACTACTGTGAATTTCTTAGGAGAGTTATAAGTGCGTGCGCAGCGCATGATCTCACGGAAAATCTCAAAGCAAACGGTCTCTGCGGTTTTGACAAACCCTCGTCCTTGACAAGTTGAGCACGGCTCACAAAGCTGCTGACCCAATGATTCACGCGTGCGTTTGCGTGTCATCTCTACTAAGCCAAGCTCACTGACCTGCGTAATCTTGGTTTTTGCATAATCTTGGGTAAGCTGCGCCTGTAAGCTCTCAAGCACGTCATCTTTATGTTGTTGCTCAAGCATATCGATAAAATCTAGAATAATGATGCCGCCTAGATTACGTAAGCGCAACTGTCGAGCGATAGCATGTGTGGCTTCTAGATTAGTCTTATAAACCGTATCCTCTAATGAGCGACCGCCTACAAAAGAACCTGTATTGACATCAATCGTGGTCATAGCTTCTGTCTGGTCGATGATCAGATAGCCACCAGACTTTAGATCGACACGGCGCTTTAGTGCATCACGTAAGTCGTCTTCGACACGGTGTACATCAAACAACGACTGCTCAGCGGTGTAATGCACGATACGATCATAGACAAATGGAACAAACTCTTTGGCAAAATATCTGACTTGCTCATAAATCTGCGTATTATCAATAATGACTTTTTCAGTATCAGCGTGAACCAAGTCACGGATAGAACGTAATGGTAATGACAGTTCTTGATAGATCAGCTCTGAGCTCTGATGATGATTAATCTCTTGGCGACGAGCACAGATAGTACGCCACAGCTGCAATAGATAATAGATGTCCTCTTCTAGCTTATCGACAGGCACACGCTCAGCAGCGGTGCGGGCAATCAGTCCACCCTTTAGATTGACCGTTTGCATTAGGCTACTAAGCTCAGTCTTTAATCGGCTACGCTCTTCTTCGCCATCAATACGCTGCGATATGCCAATATGATCACTCGATGGCAAATATACTAGATAACGTGATGGCAGCGAGATATTGGTCGTTAAACGAGCACCTTTACTTCCTAACTGGTCTTTGGTTACCTGTACCAAAATACGCTGACTTTCATGCAGACGATGCTGAATCAATGTTTTAGACGCTGGTACGATCTCTGTGCTTTGCACGCTGACAATAGGTGGTGTCACAGCCAAGCTATCAGCAGAAGCGTTGGCAGTAGCATCGTCCTCATTTATCTCGTGCTTCGTGGCCTTAGCCGCTTTGTTTTTTTCTGCAACCGGGCGCGGTTCACGCTGCATATCGTTTACATGTAGAAATGCGGTCCGTGATTGACCAATATCTACGAAGGCTGCCTGCATACCAGGAAGGACACGTACGACCGTCCCCAGATAGATATTGCCGACCAACCCCAGTTTGTGATGTCGTTCAATATAAATCTCGCCCAAAATACCATTGTCTAAAACCGCAACACGGGATTCCATTGGACTAATATTAATCAGCAGCTCTTCGGACATAGTTTTTTCTCTTATCTCTCAGCTTTCTTATTAGACGGTCATCGCCTATTAGATTGACAGTGTAACAAATGCGACTTGCTCTTGCCCATTACCCTACCGTGTCATTATGTGCATATCCCATTATAACGGGTTGACTGTGTCCATATTGCCTTCTGTCATTTCTTTGATTAGTGCCAGTGTTTGTGCCAGTGGCAGACCAACGACATTGGTGTAGCTACCGTTGATACGACTGACCCACGCCGCACCCAGTCCTTGAATGCCGTACCCACCTGCTTTATCAGCAGGTTCGCCACTATCCCAGTAGTCGCTCATCATTTGTGTCGTCAGTGGTATAAAAGTTACTTCCGTATGCTCAGTGATTCGCTGCTGATTAATAATTTGCAAGCACTGTGTAGGTTCTGAGGGGTTTCGTTCTGCTTTAGGCAATAACTGTACTTGAGTCGCTTGCACAGCAGTCCATACTTCGTGGACGTTATCAGACATACGCTGCCACATACTATATGCATGCTCACGATCGACAGGTTTGACCAAGACTGTCTTACCATCTGACAGCACACCGATGGTGTCAGAGGTCAGAATAATAAACGGTGAGGTAAGGCTATCGTGATCCGCTTGAGATGTGTCGCACAATTTTTGTATCGCGGCATCGGCTTTGGTTGCGACCATGCGTTCGATATAGTCTGTCGGCGACTCATTATCTAACGGCGTCTCATCAATATCTACACTTAAGATAGTAAAGTCTAGTTGCGCTCTTTCTAGTAGCTCACGACGACGCGGAGAGCCAGATGCCAAAACGATATCCATCGATATTCTCTTCATTTATAAATTTATGATGTGTGTGGTTATATAGTATTGCATACAGAGCAAGCTAAGCTGTTAATCAGAGTAACAGCTATAACTAGTGACTCATTAACGCGAAAACTTGCGTAAAGCAAACAACACGAGTGGCCAGCTGATGATACTCATAAACAGTGACAAAGCAGACTGAGCGACAAAGACGTTTTGAATAAACATCTGTAGTATCCATAGATTTAACTGAAAGACAATCAGCCCTAGACTAGCAATCAGCCACGCACTAACGGTATTCAACTGTCTGACGTAGATACTGGTAATTTTGATAACCAGTGCAACCACAACAGCGGCAAAAGCTTGCTGACCTAAATGGGTATCCATCAATAAATCAGCAATCAGCCCAACCGAAAATGCGGTAAAAATGCCAACATAGCGCGGCTGAAACAGCAGCCAATAGATCAGTACCATAATCATGACCATGGGACGCAATGTGGCCATGCTTGGGCTTAATGGATAGACATTGAGTGATGATGCAGCGATGAAACTTAGAACAATCACAACTATCAATAGTACCGTGGCATTCTCAGAATCAGGATACGACATGGGTACTTACCTTAGCGAGTGTTTGATGGTTGCGGTTATATTGTTGATTGGATATTGGCAAGGTGAATACCATAAGTGAACAGCTTTAAAACGTTACTACTGTGACTTACGTCGTTATCTACGGAGCAATAGCAGCAGCATTGTTCTCATTTAACAGCTTGTCTTGAAGTATTAAGACATAGGCATTATCGATAAAGTTGGCTGCTGGAGTAACTTCGATCGTTCTAAAGTTATCGGTTTGCTCGTCTTTGACATGCGCGATACGCCCTACTCGATAACCTGCCGGAATACGACCGCCCAGTCCTGAAGACACTAGTTCATCACCTACTCGCACATCTGACGTCTTAAAGACGTAATTGAGACTCAATGAAGATGGGATGCCTTGGCCTGTAACGATGGCGCGCTGACCAGTACGCTTAACAGTAACCGCAACTGACTGCTGCTCATCTGTAATCAACAACAGACGGCTAGTATTCGGATAGACATTGATAATCTGTCCTAATACACCGTCTTCATCGATGACCGTTTGCCCAACTTGTACGCCGTCCTGCTCACCTTTATTAAGCACGACAATCTGTCTAAGCAAATTGGTATCTGTACCAATGACTTGCGCCAAATTAAGATCGAACTGCTCAGGCTTGGTGGTAGATAAAATACCTTGCAGGCGTGCGTTCTGCGCCAAAATATAATCTTGCTGTTGTAGTTTGGCATGCGCATGTATCAATTGCGACTTTAGCTGCATGTTTTCGCGGCGCAATGCTTCTTTTGACTGCAGGCTGCCACCAGCCCAATGCTTTGCATAGCTTGGCAATAGAGACAGCTCATAGATTGGCTGCATGGCGGCATGACTGGTGCTACGTACAGGCTTGAACCAATCAGAGTTTTTGCTATCAAACCACATCAAAATTAAGGCTGCTATCAATACGATAACAGTCTTACGAAGTGATAACGGCTGGCGAGCAAAAATACTTGGAGTCATAAGTCGTCTGATTTAAGGATTCTAAAATAAACAATAGCACTTATTTACAGCATGAGTGTTTATCGAGGATATTGGGTTCTAGCACAAATGAATGCAATTAAAGGTAGCACAATCGGCTACCTTTAATTTTATATATAGTCAATTTTCTATAAATTAGATACGGTGTCAGTCGCGCTCAGCCTAATACTTGTAGTACTTTCGCTCGGCTTTCCTGTATCCAAATTATATTGAACCGACTATATTTATAGTTTCATCATTCACATAAATCATCATATATTGCCAAGACTATATAGCAATTAAGGATAAAGATGACTTAAACAAAAATCATGTTTAAACTTTTGTTATTGATGAAATCAAGCGCGATACCACCGCCACGACTAACGCAGGTTAATGGATCTTCTGCTACCGTCACTGGCAAACCGGTCTCTTGTGAGATAAGTTTGTCTAAGTCACGTAATAGCGCGCCGCCACCTGTCAATACAATGCCACGCTCAGCGATATCTGATGATAACTCTGGAGGAGTCTGCTCAAGCGCTACTTTTACAGCGCTAACAATACCGCTCAATGGATCAGTCAACGCTTTTTGCACTTCTTCTGAATTGACAGTAAAGGTCTTTGGCACACCTTCTGCCATGCTACGACCACGAACTTCTACTTCTAGTTGGCTGTCTTCATTCAATGCAGAACCGACTTCTTTTTTGATGCGCTCAGCAGTCGTCTCACCGATGACACAACCATGCGTGCGGCGTACATGAGTAATGATCGCTTCATCAAACATATCGCCACCGATACGAATCGACTCAGCATATACACAACCAGACAGTGCGATAACAGCAATCTCAGTCGTACCACCACCGATGTCCACCACCATAGAACCACTGGCTTCATGAACTGGCATACCAGCACCGATAGCCGCAGCCATCGGCTCTTCTAGCAATAGTACTTTGCTCGCACCTGCTGATGATACTGCCTCACGAATCGCCTTGCGCTCAACTAGAGTAGACTTGCATGGTACACAAACCACAACGTTAGGCTGTGCCATAAAACGCTTGGCTTTTACTTTAGCGATAAAGTGCTTAAGCATTTTTTGCGTCACTTCAAAATCAGCAATCACACCGTCTTTTAACGGGCGAATTGCTGTGATGTTCGCAGGCGTACGACCTAGCATCTGCTTGGCATCGATACCAACAGCGGCGACGGTCGGGTTCTGAGTACGATTGCTTCGTAACGCGACCACCGTTGGCTCGTCAAGCACGACGCCTTTATTAGGAATAAAAATTAGGGTGTTCGCAGTACCGAGGTCGATAGCGATATTATTTGATAAAAATCCAAACAGGTTCATGACTAATATATCCAGCGTCTTACGAATGAGGCGAATGAGATTGACTGAGGTGTTACTCGTCAGTATTGAGCAGGTCGTCGTTAAACATTACTTGTGGCAACAGTTAATCATCCCAACAAGTCAAAATCCAAACAATAATGATGAAATGAAAAAACTGAGCTAAATTATACCGATTTAGCTCAAAAAAAACATAGATATTTGCATCAGTAAGTAAGGATTTTTGTCTTAGACGCCAAAAGTTGTTACAAAGTTTGAAATAGTAGTGAATATCATTCAACTCAATGAAACATCATTTAATCTGATAACTAACAAGGCTCTACAGGCAGATGAATGCTTTGCTTAATAGCAGATGCATACTGTAACGTATTTTAGAAGCTAATTGGAGAGCAATTGAAGAACAATGATGAATTAGGGGGTCAGTTTTGCAATTCTCTGTAAATCATTGTGTCTTAATTGGCATTACGGCTCGGCTAGCACCATATCTTATTTAATATTACGTCTTTATCAATTCAGTCTCTTGGTTGAGATTGTGCATCAATCAAGCGTCATGCTCTGTAAACTTGAGTCAGATGCTTTATAATAAGCCCACTGATTATTTATATCTATTTTAGTTGTTTCTATTTTAGCGCTTACGTATTTTCGTTTTCGTAATCAACTACTCTAACAAAAACTGTCCTTAACTGGAGAAACTATGTCTCAGCAGCCAGCAACGTCTGACAGCAACGTCAGCCGTGAAGAAATCCTAGAAGTTGCCAACCTTGCCCGCTTAGGTGTCGATGAAAGTACAGCCGATAGCTATGCTGATGATATCAGTAAAGTATTAAAACTGATGAATACGCTATCTAACGTTGATACGACAGACATCAAGCCCCTAGCCAATATCCATGAAGCTTGCCAAGAGCTGCGTGCTGATGTAGCAAAACACGATATCAATCGTGAGCGTAATCAGTCAGTCGCGCCTGCCGTAGAAGAAGGCTTATATCTAGTGCCTCAGGTGATTGAATAATAATGGCTGAGTAATACAATCACGCATTTGCCATTATCTCATTTTATTTTATGCTATTAACATTTTGACGGACGACACCTTATGTCTGAACTTCATTTATTAAGTACCGAGCAACTCATTACTGGTTTGCAAAACAAACAATTTAGCAGCGCAGAATTAACTGAACACTACATCAAGCGTATCGATGCGCTAGACAGCAAGATTAACAGCTTTATCACTCATACCTCTGAGACAGCACGCGCACAAGCTAAAGCGGCAGACGAGATGCGTGCACAAGGCGATCAGCGTCCATTACTTGGCGTACCGATGGCGCACAAAGACATCTTTTGTACCCAAGGCGTACTGACCACTTGTGGCTCAAAGATGCTACATAACTTTATCTCTCCATATGATGCGACTATCGTCTCTAACATCGACAAAGCAGGCATGATTAGCTTAGGTAAACTCAATATGGATGAGTTTGCGATGGGCTCAGACAACAGTAGCTCATACTACGGTACGGTACAGAACCCTTGGAACCTAGAGCGCGTCCCTGGTGGCTCTTCAGGTGGTAGTGCTGCTGCCGTTGCCGCTGGTTTTGTCCCTGTTGCTACCGGTAGTGACACTGGTGGCTCTATTCGTCAGCCTGCCTCATTCTGTGGTCTAACGGGTATCAAACCTACTTATGGCCGTGTGTCACGCTTTGGTATGATTGCCTACGCTTCAAGTTTGGATCAAGCGGGTAGCATGGGACGTAGCGCGAAAGATTGCGCCTATCTGCTTCAACCAATGATTGGTCATGATCCACGCGATGCAACTTCTATCAAGTACGAGATGCCTGACTACGTACAAGACATCAATGATGCAGAAGCTGCTGCTGGTGATAAGCCATTTTCTGGCTTGCGTATTGGTGTAGCAAAAGAATACTTCGGTACAGGGCTTGATAGCGAAGTCGAGCAAGCAGCACGTGCCGCGCTCAAGAAATACGAAGAGCTAGGCGCAACGATTGTAGAAGTAAACATCACTGATCCTGAGATCACACTTGCCACTTACTACATGCTAGCACCTGCTGAAGCATCATCGAACCTATCACGCTTCGATGGCGTACGCTTTGGCTATCGCTGTGAGAATCCAACGGATCTTATCGATCTATACACACGCTCACGCTCTGAAGGCTTTGGCCCTGAAGTACAGCGCCGTATCTTGACAGGAACGTATGCGCTATCGGCTGGCTACTTTGATGCTTACTATACTAAAGCACAGAAGATTCGCCGCTTAATCGTTAAAGACTTCGATGAAGCATTTGCTAGCTGTGATGTGATTGCTAGCCCAACTGCACCGACTGCGGCTTATAAGCTTAGTGAAGACCTAGATCCTGCAACGATGTACTTAGGCGACGTCTATACCATCGCGGTCAACCTAGCGGGTCTACCTGCCCTCAGTCAGCCAGTTGGTTTGACGACGGAAGGTCTACCTATTGGCTTGCAATTGATCGGTAAGCACTGGCAAGAGAGTCAACTGCTCACGACTGCGCACCTGTTCCAGCAGCATACTGATCATCACCTACAACACTCTACCATCGCAAAGGAGACGGTATAATGAGTACAGCTACTACTGATAACAATGCCGTCCGTGAACACGCCGTGCGTAAAGAGCTATTTGTCGATGGCTATGAAGTGGTCATCGGTATCGAGATTCACTGCCAGCTAAATACGGAAAGTAAGATTTTCTCAAGTGCACCGACTGACTTTGGTCATGAGCCAAACAGCCAAGCAAGTATCGTCGATTTGGGTTTGCCTGGCGTATTGCCAGTGCTAAATGCTGGCGTGGTCGATCGTGCGCTAAAATTCGGCATTGGTGTCAATGCTGAGTTGGGTCTATTTAATACGTTTGACCGTAAAAACTACTTCTACCCTGACTTGCCTAAAGGCTATCAAATCACTCAGATGGCCAATCCTATCGTAGGCGTTGGCTATATCGATGTCGTGGTCAATGAAGGCGAAAAGAACGAATATCCGAAACGTATGGGTATCACTCGCGCACATCTAGAAGAAGATGCAGGTAAATCTGTCCATGATGCCGTCGATGGTATGACGGGTGTGGATCTTAACCGTGCTGGTACGCCGCTAATTGAAATCGTCTCTGAGCCAGACATGCGCTCAGCCCACGAAGCACTTGCCTACATCAAAGCCATCCATCAGCTAGTCACTTGGCTAGGTATCTCAGACGCAGTGATGGCCGAAGGCTCATTCCGCTGTGACTGTAACGTCTCTGTGCGCAAGCCTGGTGATGATCTTGGTACACGTACTGAGCTAAAGAACCTAAACTCATTCCGCTTCATCGAGCGTGCTATCAATCGTGAAATCGAACGTCAAATCGATATCCTAGAAGATGGCGGCAAAGTCGTTCAAGCGACGATGCTATATGATCCAGATCGTGATGAAACGCGTACCATGCGTACCAAAGAAGACGCTAACGACTATCGCTACTTCCCTGATCCTGACCTGCTACCTGTCCGTATCGAGCAGCATACGGTTGATGCAATCAAAGCAGCGATGCCAGAGCTACCAGTCGCTCGTCGCGCACGCTTTGAAGAAGCACTTGGTCTGTCAGAATATGATGCACGTATCTTAACTGGTAGTCGTCAAATTGCTGATTACTTCGAAGATGTGGTAGCTGAAATCGGTCAGCAAGATGCCAAAATGGCTGGCAACTGGGTCATGGGTGACTTGCTCGGCGCCCTGAACAAAGATGACACCGATATCATCGACTCCCCTATCAGCGCCAAGCAATTGGCTGGCATGCTCAAACGTATCAAAGATGACACGTTATCTGGCAAACTGGCTAAGAAAGTCTTTAGTGCTCTATACGAGAGCGAAGGCGGCGATGGCGATGATGCAGCAGATAAAATCATCAAAGACAAAGGCCTTAAGCAAGAAACCGATACTGGCGCTATCAAAGCGATGGTCGAAGAAGTCATCGCAAAAAATGAAGCGATGGTCGAAGAATATCGCGGTGGTAAGGAAAAAGCCTTTAACGGTCTGGTCGGTCAAGTCATGAAAGCCAGTCGCGGTAGTGCTAACCCACAGCAAGTGAACCAAATTCTAAAAGAATTATTGGGTTAATATTAGCTGCTAAGCGATTATACTGACTATGCTATGCAGAATAATATTGTAGAGTTTGGCTGCTATAAATAGCCCTTGCAATATACATAATTTTGCGTAAAATAGTCAGTCACTCGGGGCGTAGCGCAGTCTGGTAGCGCACTACACTGGGGGTGTAGTGGTCGCAGGTTCAAATCCTGCCGTTCCGACCAAACATAGCAGTAAAGAGAAAAGCCAATCATTGTTTTCAATGGTTGGCTTTTTTTTGTGCTAAATTTGGTGGGTGATTTTTTGATTAAGAAAATAATAATGATTATAAAAATTCTGTAAGGCTAGGACTGATTACTTGAAAGCCAGCTACTCACAAACCTTTGGATTGGCTTGTCTTACATTTAACTTTAATTTAAAGGTAGAAAGGTGCGAACGTGAGTTTAAAAACAGCTAAGGATTATTTAGAGAACTATAAAAAAGATATGGCTATTCAATATATAAATGTCTGTACCTTCCTTGAGCTGCTTATCGATTTTGAGCAGACAAATCTAGAAGAGATTATAATTTATCTAAATATAAACTCATTCCCTTCTACTACTACTCTGTATAGAAAAAACAAAGGTTATATTAGCCCTAAAGGGGATAACGAAAATGACTGTCAAAGCACTTGTAACTTTTTTTATGAGATTGATAAAGTAACGAGCTTCTCAGTAATTACAGGGTTTGCTTATGAAGAACAGGAGAAGTATGCAGACTTATATTTTTCATTGCTAGAGCTGTTTAAGTCTAACGCTTTGAAGCAGGTTAGCTTTATAAAAAAATATGCTGCTCATGAAGCTATGAGCAGAGGGTTTGGTTATTTAAGTAGAGATGCAACAGGTAGCTTATTTAGTTCTAATGAACTTGTAACGGGACTATCACAGAAAAAAATAGATGAACTAACCGCTGCAGAACATATTGTTAAGGTAGAGATTGATCATAGTACAGATTTAAAAGAAGCCACTGATATTCAAAAGATAGTAATAGCAAGGATTAATGAATATATGAATGCTCAGATGGAATCATACAATGCAAGCCCTACTCATCGCGATGAGATATCAAAACTTCTTACTGATAAGTCTAGTGATAGTAAAAAAACAATAAAAAGTGACAAAGAGTTGATAGCAGAACTTCAAGCAAAAGTAGCAGCTCTTGAAAGCCAATTAGCAGAAGCTAAAAAAATCTAAACGACTCAGAGCAAGTTATTTCTGGCAAAGATAAGTCTATGCACCCTAGAACTGCGAATAATGCAAGCAAGATAATAGCAGCTCTCACTAGTGAACTTCTGAAGATGGATATAACACAGCCTTTCGCCAAAAATAGTAATGGGCAAATAATGACAGCTATTGAAAAACAGGGGAATACAGTTAGCAAAGATGTTATTGCACACTGGCTAAAGCTTGCCCATGAAAACAGTATTTAACTCTAACTAGAACCTCTGTTTTTCTAATTAGAACTATCGAATAACCTTACTTCATAAACTAGCAACCATAAGCCGCAGCAATCAAGTTACGGTAAATTATGGAGCTAGATACATGAAACAGAAAATTCACATTCCAACTAAGCCAAAACAAAAACCATCTCGATATCAGCCTAAATGGCAACTCTCTCTACTTAAAGCAGTAGTTAGCATTTTATTACCCTACCTGCTATTGTCGCCTGATATCAGCTTTCATATCCATCACATCAACATCCTATTTTAACGTAAGAAAGCTTATACTGCCCTAGTGGATACCTGTCATCTATAGACTTTTATAGAGCGAGCCGTTAGGGTAAATGCTACACCTTCACACTGGTTTATCCTATGTCCGAGCTTGTCAATCAGCCCACATTTAATCGCCTCATAGATAACGCTCCTTGGGAGCGTTACCGCCGACCCTATGTGCGTGATTTGGCTTATGTGTTGGCATGCCCTAATGTTCTGACGCAGTGGCTAGACTTTGTACCGCATCAGAACACACATACCGTTGTCGTGCATAGCGCACAATTTTGGCAGACGCAGTTTGAGGCGTATAAGCAACAATTAGTAGAGCTAGACACCACTGCTGCCTATCAAGAGCTGACTCGTTATTTACTCAAACGCCCAAGTCCCAATCGATTAGGATTTCATTTTGAAGGGTTGCTGTCATTTTGGTTAGAGGATGGGTTCGCACGCAAGCTGCATCCGTATGAAACACTGGCTAGCAATGTGCAGCTCTATAATGGTAAGCAGACAACTGGCGAGCTTGATTTGATTTTGTATAACCATACAGAACAGCTGGTTGAACATTGGGAGCTAGCCATTAAGTTTTTTATGGGGTCAGCACCTTTTGAACCTGTGAACTGGGTCGGGATTAACTCCAATGATAATCTACAACGCAAGATGACGCACATGCAAACCAAGCAGTTTCGAGCGGTGTGGGTAGATACAGAAAATCATGGACAGGTAAAAATCGATAAACGTTATGGCGTGATTAAAGGCCGATTCTTTTTACCGATTAACACAACTGGTTGCGGTGATGATGACTGGCCATATTGGCTAACGCCGAGCTTTCCGATGCATGAGTGGTGTGATAAGAGAGACATGGCAAGTCTTGGGACGATTGACACTACAGATTTGCGAGCCGCGCATTATATTGAATGGTTCACCAAGCGCGACTTTTATGATGGGCGAACTGCTTATGATGGTTGGCAGCAGCCGATAGTTTGGTCAGATAGCGAACTACCTAAAGCAGGTTTATATTTTGAAGGTAATCGACCAATCGTTATTTACCCAAGGCAATCAGACCAAATCGATGAATAAATTTAGCTAACCTACACTTTTAAAATGATGCTGCTTAGATAATGTTTTAGCCTTAACAATCGGACAGCTTTCACAGAATGCTTAATAACTCTCAATCACTTGCATTAGCTCATATCTAAGCATATCGGCACTCGGCATACGCTCAGCGTGGAAGCGCACCATCGCAATACCTGCACTGGCAAGCGCCTTATCTTTTTTGTCATCTGCTTTTTGACGCGCTTTGCTACTATGCGTCCAGTCATCAAGCTCGATAGCGACCAATGTAGTCTGAGCATCGACATCCACAATCACATAGTCAACGCTCTGACGGCAAATACGATTGAACCAAAAGCTACGCTCTGATGTCTCGCTACTATTGGCTTCAATGATCCGTGACAGCTGTACTTGGACAAATATGTGATACTCCGGCAGCGCATTTTTTAATTTATTAAAAAATATCACTTCCGTATCGGTCATGATTGGCATCGGCGCAAATGGCCAAATAGCCAACTCATCACCGCGCACAGGTTTTGGATCAGGCTCAACGACAGGGCGCTTCGTCAGTAGTGTTGGTAGCAGCTTCGGTAACGTAATCAGCCCCAAAAACCCAACGGCCAATATTAAAAATATAACACCAAACGACATGGTTCTACCTTATACAGTATGAGAGTGATGGGCTAATTGTCATTATTGATAGCAATTAATAATACGCCGACCACGACAAGGCAACCTATATAGGCTGACAGGTTATACAACAACGGATTATAAAAATGGCGCTCATCTTAACTAAGGCTGCGCTAATCAGCAATCTATAAAACAAAAAACACGACAGTATTTGTCGTGTTTTCATATAAAGTAGATAAAAATCGAATCGAGACCGTTAGAAACGCTCTAGCTTAACGCCAATAAAGCACCCAAGCACTGGTCGTATTAACTTTAGGGTCACTATTGATTTTATCTTTTAGTGCCAATGCTGCGACTTTACCACGTTCAGGCCCAACCACGACACGCACTCCACGACTGGTCGCACTGGTCTTGACTTGATAACCTGCTGCTCGGAATTTTTTCGCTAACTCATCGGCTTTGGCTTGGTCATTTGCTAGAGCCACTTGCACCCCAAAGCTACCCTTAGCGTCTGTTTCTTTGACTTCTTTACGCGCTTCGCTCAGCTTTTGCTGCGCTTCACGTTTTGCATCGGCAGATTTCTTCGCCAGCGCTTCTTCTTGCTGACGCTTCTTCTCACGCGCTTGTTCAGCTGCCGCCGCTTCACGCTCTAAGCGTTGTACCTGTTTGCTTGATGGGATGGTGATGCTCTGACCCAGTTGTAGCGCTGCTGATGGCGATAGGTTGTTGGCTTGAGCCAATACTTCTACAGGCATATTGTATTGTCTTGCCAGTTTGATAAGTCCGTCACCTTTCTTGATTTGGTATTCAGAAGGCGATTTTGGTGGCTCTTTTTTTGCCGCTTCAGCTGCTTCTCTTTTTCTCTCAGCCGCTGCTTGGGCTTCCGCCTGCTTTTTTGCTTCGGCTAGTTTCTCTGCCTCCGCTTGTTTTTTGCTCTCAGCAAGTTTTTTGGCGGCCGCTTGCTCTTTGATAGCCGCTTGCCTTTGAGCTTCTTGTTGCTCTTGAACCGCTTTTTGCTTTTCGGCTTCGCTAGACTTTGTAGTATCAGTAGCAGACTGACTCTCAGTACGAGGCTGAACAGTTAGATCTGTAGTAACGTCTTTTGTAGACTCGGTACTGCTAGTTTCATCAGTAGCTGGCGCACTATTATCGACATATTGCTGGCTCTCAGCACGTGCCTTGGCCAACGCTTCTGCTTCAGCAACTTCCTGCTCTGTCAAAAATTCTTTTGCACGTTTTTCTTGCTCTGCAACGCGAGCTGCACGCTCTTTTTGCTTTTGCGCAAGGATACGTTTTTCTGTTTCGATATCAGTCGTAAGCGGCTGCGGAGATTCTTGCTCCGAGCTTAGTTTGTCGACCATCGCTGACATCGGCTCTGGTTGGTCGCTATCGCCAATCTGTTGCACCATGGCGTATAGCATCACGCTACCGCCGATAATCATCCCCATGCCCAATAAGGCTTGTCTCGAAAAGTTCATCCGTTTACGTCTCTTAGTTGGTAATAAGGTTGATTGAGCGGCGTAGCGACTATCTCAAAGCAGTATATCAAATCGCTTTAATTATGATCTCTTACCGCCAATTACTGTCAGTTAATGCCATCAGAGTTCAAAATTTGTGCCGACCGTCTTATACTGGTCTGGCAAATCATTTTGATTATAAAGCATATTTTTCATGCTGTCTGCTATCAGGCTACGACTAAGATTAACATTAAACAGGCACTACTTTAACTTAAATTATCATACGCTAAGTGCACTTAACGCTTCCCCAATCGTATGAAACGAACCACATACGACGATAAGGTCTTGCGGCTGGCTCGCCTCTATCACTGCATGGGTCGCTGTATGCAAACCATCGAACTCATATATATTGGTGCTATCGATATATTTAACCAAAACAGCTTGCAGCTGCTCAGTAGTCGCGGCACGAGGATAATCAATCTCAGCGATAAACCAGCCACTAATCGGTAAGCCTGCTTCAGTCAAACGCTGCACAACCTTATCGATATCTTTGTCACCTAACATAGAAAATAACATTTTTATCTTTGGTGTAGGGATATCTGTTGAGCTATCTTGATTACTTTGCTTGGCTACATGCTGCTGCCAAAACGGTAATAGCTGCGCTAGTAAGAACTCAACACCTTGCTCATTATGCGCCACATCAAACAACCAATGGCGGCTATGGCTCTCACGATAATCGAATCGACCTGCCAGTTTGACAGTTTGTAGTGCTTGCTCAATGGCATTGATATCAATATCTAATGGACTTGCCAATACTGCTGATAGTGCATTGGCCGTGTTAGTTAACGATAGCGCAGGACGTGGTAACTGCAAGGTAACTGCTGCATTACTGTATTGCCAAGTCGTTGAATCAATATCGCGGTAGCTAAAATCTTGTCCAATCTGATAACAAGTTGCCTGCTGGGTATCGATAGATTGTTGCACGCTGGATGGCATCTCAGTAGCACCATAAATCAGAGGAATGCCGTTGCGCAAGATACCTGCTTTTTCACGACCAATATCCTCGACATTGTCACCCAACCAGTCAACGTGATCGATACCGATATTGGTAATAACTGCCATGTCAGGATCAATAATATTGACCACATCTAGGCGGCCGCCTAACCCTACTTCTAATACCCACACGTCACAGTCTGCTTCAGCGAATATCAATAGCGCTGCTAGTGTGGTCATCTCAAAGAACGACAACGTCAACTCGCACTGTAAGCGTGCTGCTTCTACTTTGCTAAAAGCCTCAATCAGCGTCTGATCGCTGACCATCTCGCCATTGATACGTACACGCTCATTGAAGGCGCTAAGATGTGGCGACTGATATAGTGCCGTCTTATAACCTGCGGCTTTACACATTTCGGTGATGACAGCGGTTGTCGAGCCTTTGCCATTGGTACCTGCCACAGTAAACACATAAGCATCATCTTTCGCTGACTGCACCACGCCTAACGCTTCTGCGACAGGTAACACACGTGACAATCCCATATCAATTGCAGACACATGAATCTGCTGCATATAATCGAGCCATTCAGTTAGGCTAGCACTTTCATTAGGACTATGGGTGTTGGGGCTGTGAAGGTCAGAGGCTAAAAGGTCAGACATGAATAGAACCTATATAAAATTTAATAAGAGATAGAAATATATGTGCTAGCTAAAACCAAAAATAGCACTTACCGTGCAATGACGATAAATGCTATTAGGGGTCTTGCATATGTAGTAGATGTTAGCACGCAGCTAAGTCATTATGCACTCAATAAATGATTCATTATACTGAGTCATTTACCTTATCGAGCATCTCATTTTACTGAGCATCTACATTTGGTACGCGGCATAGTTTTGCAAGTAGACGATAGATCGTATCAATCAACTGATGACGATGTACCACTTCATCCACCACACCATGCTCTAATAAGAACTCAGCGCGCTGGAATGGCTCTTCTAACGTCTCACGTACAGTCTGCTCAATTACACGCTTACCAGCAAAGCCAATCATCGCTTTTGGTTCTGCTAGATGAATATCACCCAGCATCGCCAGTGATGCAGTTACGCCGCCGTACACAGGATTGGTCAATACCACAATATAAGGAATCCCAGCGATTCTTAGACGCTCAATCGCTGCTGCCGTGCGTGCCATTTGCATCAATGACAATAAGCCTTCTTGCATACGTGCGCCGCCAGAAGCAGCAAAGCAAACCAAAGGTACTTTTTGCTCTAGCGCTTTTTCAGCTGCTTGCACGAAACGATCACCAACGACCGAGCCCATTGACCCGCCCATAAAACGGAAGTCAAAAGCACAGGCGACGATATCAAGGTTACGCAGTTTGCCATACATCGCAACCAACGCCTCAGACTCACCTGTTTTTTCTTGTGCTTCACTCATACGCGCAGGATATGGCTTACTATCCACAAAGCTCAATGGATCTTTTGCCGTAAACTCTTGTCCTGTCTCGCCGTCTACTTGATCAAGTAACCAGTTCAGGCGCTCACGAGCACTCATCGGTAAATGATGATCGCAATGCGGGCACACATAACAGTTAAAAATCAGCGCTGTGTTGGTAATCATCGAATGACAATTACTACACTTGGTTGACGGTTCAGTCTCTACCGCAGACAGTGGCGCAGTCAAATGCTGCTTGATACCTGGAATAGAACGGTTAAACCATGACTGCCTATCCGTATTGCTGTTTGGCGCGGCTTTAGCAGTATTATTGTCGGGTTTTGTTATTGTATCAGTCATATTATTTGCCATCATAAAAGGCTTATTGACAAGTTTACTCATTCGCTTGTCATTGAGAGTTTAATGGTTGTCTAAACAAAGCGTCTAATACAGTCATAACATGAGCAGTCATGCGACATACTGATAAATAAATCTCGTATGTCGGTAATTTGATTATGCGCTTGTTGATAGATAATGTATTTGCCAATCAAAATGACGAATAAATTACTGCTATCAGACACCATATAATAGTGATGTTAGTTTACACTCGTAAACTAATTTTAGCAAAGTCATTTAGTATTGTCTTCACGTAAAGCATTTGAGTAAAGTCTTTAGGTAAACAATAGCTTCGATTTGACTTTGCCGTTTCAAATAACTACTTCTTCAAATAACTATCTCTTCAAGTAACCACAATATGAAAGCAATAGCTATTAAGCGCTTAAGCTATCTAACGCTTCACGTAGCTCATCCATTTTTGCCATGATATTTTGCTGTGCATTTACAACCGCAGCAGTATCGTTGGCATCAATATCGGCAAAGTTCTGTACCAAGGCACTACCGACGATAACGCCATCTGCATGAGTACCGATCGCTTTTGCAGAAGCACCATCACGGATACCAAAGCCGACGCATACTGGCAGGTCTGTTTCTGCTTTGATTGCTTTAACTTGAGTTGCTACATCGTCAGTATCCAGTGTGGCTGAACCAGTCACACCTTTTAGTGATACATAATAAATATAGCCACCACAATGAGTCAATACTTGCTCACGGCGCTCAGGCAACGTCGTTGGCGATAGCAAGAAAATCTCATTCATCGAATGATCAGTCAAATGCTGAGTGAAGCTACCCGCCTCTGCTGGTGGCAAATCTACCATCAATAAACCATCAACACCTGACTGCTCACATAGCGCCACAAAGTTGTCATAACCGATGATTTCAACAGGATTGAGATAACCCATTAGGATAATTGGCGTTTGCGTATCTGTTTGACGGAACTCTGCAACCATCTTTAATGCATCACGAGTACTCGTACCTGCTGCTAATGCACGCTCGCCAGCCAAGGCTACAGTTGGGCCATCGGCCATTGGGTCAGAGAATGGTAGACCGACTTCGATCATATCGGCGCCGTGTTTGACCAAGTCGTGCAATAGACCGACAGTGGTTGCAGGATTAGGATCGCCTGCCATCACATAAGGAATCAGGGCTTTTTTGTTTTGTGATTTTAAAGTTTCAAAAGTGCTTTCAATTCGGGTCATAGTGATCTCTTATAATTTTGTTAAATAAATTTTTAGCTTATATAAGTGTATTCTTACCAGCCAATATCCATTAAATTATCATGGTTATCTTGCGACAAATATTTAATATCATCAGTTCTTTGCTTATGAAAAGTATTCATAATATTTAGAATTTCACGCTGCTCTATGTAGTATAGACCGTTTAAAACATTGTACCTCTCGCACAGTGGAATATTTTTACTAAATATTAGACCTTGCACCCTGTTCCCTCGGTTTTTCATCTTTCTACTATATATTTCTGTGTAATCTATCCAAAAACCAATAGTGCTTCCTTGAATTCGGTTAAGATAAAATGCTTTAACGTCATCATAATTTATGACTTTATCGTGCTGAAAATTTTTATTAGCTATATAAAACTGAGACGTCAATTGGATATTGTCTTTATCGATTATAAGTATGGGGATATGCTTCCAAGTCCATTTTTTAGCAATCCATGGATTTGGCACAGCGGAATTCTTAGTGATCCTATATATCCAGTAAGATAGTAAAAACAAACCTAAACAACACATTATCCATACAACCTTAATGTCTTGTATTGATTCATATAGACTCATTGTCTCAAAACTAGCCCACCAACTCATAAAAAATAAAATAATAGTAACTTGTATTATTACAAACATCATTAAGTAGAGAATATAGCTCTGCCAAAAACTGACACTTTCAGTAGGCACACCCACACTTATTGTGACTGGCGCTGTTAGTACTGCTTGGTCTGGATACTTGCCCAACTGGCTAGGCTTACTAGGTATTAAGCGGTTCAAATTCATGAAGGCATACTATCGATAATTAAAAAATAGTTATCAATTAGCGTATTGAGATTTATGATACCTAATCGAGTTAATACGCTGCTAAACTTTCTTATACAACCATCTAAACCACTCTATTCTTACTACATCTCAATCCCTTCTGCTTTCATCACTGAATGCAGATCTTTGTCACCGCGACCTGACATATTAACGACGATCGTCTGGTCAGGTGTCATGGTTTTCGCCAGTTTCAATGCATAAGCGACGGCATGAGCAGTCTCAAGCGCAGGGATGATGCCTTCTTTACGAGTTGCCTCATGGAAGCCTTCCAACGCTTCTTTATCCGTACAACCGACATACTCAACACGCTTCATATCTTTTAAGAAGCTATGCTCCGGACCGACACCAGGATAATCAAGACCCGCTGAGATAGAATGCGTCTCTTGAATTTGGCCATCATCATCTGCCATGAGGTAAGTACGGTTGCCATGTAGCACACCGATACGGCCAGCAGCCAATGGTGCTGAATGACGACCTGACTCGATACCATCGCCTGTTGCCTCGACGCCATACATTTTTACTTCAGTATCGTTTAGGAAGTCAAAGAACAAACCAATAGCATTTGAACCACCACCAACACAAGCGACCAATGCATCAGGAAGCTTGCCTGTTTTCTCTAAATGCTGAATGCGCGCTTCTTTCCCAATAATCGCTTGGAAATCACGAACCAATAGCGGATAAGGGTGCGGCCCTGCAACCGTACCAATAATATAATACGTGCTATCAACATTGGTCACCCAGTCACGCATGGCTTCGTTCATCGCGTCTTTGAGCGTACGTGAGCCAGAAGTAACCGGCACGACTGTCGCCCCAAGCAAGCGCATACGATAGACGTTCATCTTTTGACGTTCAACATCGTCAGCACCCATATAGACGATACATTCTAGCCCCAAGCGCGCAGCAATCGTTGCGGTCGCGACACCATGCTGTCCTGCGCCAGTTTCGGCGATGATACGTTTTTTGCCACACATCTTGGCAAGCAATGCCTGACCAATGGTGTTGTTTACTTTGTGCGCGCCAGTATGGTTCAGGTCTTCACGCTTAAAGTAAATTTGCGCGCCGCCGATCTCATCACTCAAGCGTTTGGCATGATATAGCGGCGTTGGACGACCGACATAATTGACCAAATCGTTATGATACTCTTCCCAAAACGCTGGATCTGCTTTGACTTTGGTATAAAGCGTCTCAAGCTCTTCTAATGCGGCCATCAGCGTCTCAGAGACAAAGCGTCCACCATGTACACCGAAATGGCCGCGTGCATCAGGATACTGGTTAAAGTCCTGTACGTTTTCAGGATTGGTAAAGGTGTTTACAGATTGTGCTGTAGTAGATAAATCTTTGTTCTCGACATGACTCATGATAATTCCTACTGTAATAAGTGGTATTTTTTAGATAATTTTAGATAAATAGAGAGAAAATAATAAAAAGGATAACAATCTAATCAGATTTAAGCAGAAAAATCGGAATAACGATCAACTAAGCAGATTACGTATCGCAAATAGCTTGATACAAACCCATTTAGATGGCGCCAGTGACCGTAGCGTTTTGCCATCGATCGCGCTTGACCGCTTTCATAAAGGCACGCATTTTGGCAGCGTCTTTTTTACCTTTATCAACCTCAATACCACCACTCACATCGACGCCATAAATCGGCAAATCTAATGTAGCGGCAACATTATCGGCATCGAGTCCACCAGCCAAAACGATCGGTAGTGCGCTGTCATGTGGAATGAGACTCCAGTCAAAACGCTGCCCTGTACCGCCGTATGCATCTTGATGATAAGCATCCAGCAAAATACTACTGGCACCTGCAGTCGCAAATCTATTAATTTGGGCGCGAACGCTATCGAGACTGTCTTGCTCTGTATTGATACGCAATGCTTTGATCCAACGTTTATTGACCATACCTGCCAGCTGTTGGCACTGTTCAGGCGTTTCATCACCATGGAACTGGATAATATCAAAAGAGACGTTGTTTACTAACTTAATCAGCTCATCTTTGGGCATATTGACTACCAATGCCACCACACTGACAAAAGCAGGTACGGCAGCGCTTAGGGTTTGCGCCTGCTCTATCGTGACCGCACGCGGACTTGGTGGATAAAACACCAAACCCACTGCATCTGCACCTAACTGTGCTGCAGTCTGTATATCACTAAGCTGAGTAAACCCGCAAAACTTAACGTGCATTTTGTGACCTTGCGTTTCATGGTACTGAATATGACACCGATTATAGCGGCATCAGATAGGTTCAAGCCAAAGATAAATCGTTAGATGTGATGAGGTTTTGTTAACCAAACGGCAAAGCCATTGCATCCAAAAACTTATCCTAGCATACTTTTATCCTTAGTTTTGTTTATGATTGCGATTGATTAATATAGGGATACTTTGATGTCTAAGACTGCACAGACAGCCGCTACTGATACTGACGACAATGCTACTAGCAAAAATCCACCGCATTATTTGATGTGGTTTCGCCGTGACCTACGCATTCATGACAATACCGCTCTAGCAGCGCTTTGTGAACGTGCAAAGGAAGACAACGCTTCAGTGTCTGCCGTATTCTTTTTGACGCCTGAGCAGTGGCAAGCGCACGATACGTCCCTTGTACAAGTTGATCATATTGCTCGCACGCTACCTATTCTAGCAAAGGGCTTGCAATCGCAACTGAACATCACTTTAACAGTACAGCTCTGTCCAAGCTTTACTGACTGTATAGAGGCGCTCACGACTTTATGCAATGACAATGAAATCAGCTGCGTCATGGCCAATCACGAGTACGAAGGCAATGAGATTGATCGTGATGAGCAATTAAACAAAAAACTTGCAAAAGAAGATATCAAGTTTGTCCGCTGGCATGACCAATGCATTTTGCCACCGCAAAGCATCACGACCAATGATGGCGATAGTATGTATAAGGTCTTCACCCCATTTTATAAAAAATGGCGACATATGTTGGACGTCAGCACTATTCAAATGCATGAAGCACCCGCAGTGGTTAGCGATTATAAAATCAAACTACAATCATCGCAAACATTTGCCAACACAATCGACGATATCGAAGCACTAAGTGAGAAGATGCTCAGTGACTACCAGCAGACATTAGAAAAGAACGAGTCATTGCAACATATCGATATGACAGCTCAGCTTAACCAAGCAAGAGACGCCTATCCTGCAGGTGAGTCTGCCGCTTGCCAGCGTCTAGAAGTATTCGTCGATGATGATATCAATGATTACGATGTAAGCCGTGATGTCCCCCACTTGCACGCAACCAGTCAGCTATCGGCTTACCTCACCATAGGCTCTATCAGTCCTAGATTCTGCTATCTACAGGCGAGCAAAGCACAGGAAAAGCTACACGGCAATGACGGTGATAATGAAGACATCAATCGCTGGATAAGTGAGCTTGCGTGGCGAGACTTTTATCGCCATGTACTGGTCGAAAAACCAAATCTGATTCGTCATAAGGCTTATAAAGAAGATACTGACACTAAGATCAATTGGTCATATGACAATGATGACTTTAAGACATGGTGCACTGGCAAAACAGGCGTGCCGCTCGTAGATGCAGCAATGCGTTGCCTAAATGCGACAGGGTTTATGCATAATCGCCTGCGAATGGTCACCGCGATGTTTTTGACGAAGGATTTATTGATTGATTGGCGCTTGGGTGAGCGTTACTTTATGCAGCAGCTGATAGATGGCGATTTTGCGTCCAATAATGGTGGCTGGCAATGGAGCGCGTCGACAGGTACGGACTCAGCGCCCTACTTCCGTATTATGAACCCCTTTAGCCAAGCCAATACGCATGATCCTAAAGCTCTGTTTATTAAAACTTGGCTACCGGAGTTAAAAGATATTCCTAACAGTATCTTGCACAACGAAGACAAGATGCGTAAGGAATTGGCAAAAGGTGGTAAGTTTGCCGATGTTGACTACCCTGCACCGATGATCGAGCATAAATCAGTACGCAAGCTAGCTATTGCTGAGTTTAAAAAAGAAGCTTAATTTTAGAAAATAACTAGTAGACTAGCCATTGGTAGTGACTGGCAATTGACATGCACCTGCACCCTGAGTGGTAACCGTCACTACCGCTCCCGTGAGTGCAAATAGCTGCTGCAATTGGGTTTGCGCATTTTGAAGTGCCATATTCATGACATCACCTCGACAGGCACGCTCAAGCACTTCTTTTTTTGCCATGGTCTGTGCTTGTGCCAATATATTAGGATCGACTTGCATCATGCCAAAAGCCCCTGTCTGCCAGTCATAAATCTCGATATCATCCAAATATACTAAAAATATCTCTGTAGGCGGCAAAGTAATATTGATTTGCGGCATAGTGGCAGCTGGTGAGTTGGCATCAGCTACTTGCTCTTCGTCTGCATTAGCTTGAGCAGGTTGCACTACTTGTACCATCTCAGGTGTCAGTGCACTCAGATCAACGCCTGCCTCTACGCGACCATGAGCGATAAACAAGGCCTTTTGCTCATCCTGCCACAGCTTCATCCAGCTCCCAGGTCGCTCGCTCGTAATCACTGTATCAACGCTGAATGCGACGGTATGTAAGCGATTTAACTGCTGAATTTGCGTAACCACCCCTTCGCGAGTAATGGTTTCTATCGGCGCTTCTTCTGGTTTGTTTTGCGCGCTATAAATAGCAAAAACAATCGCTGCTAGACCGATAAGTAATATCACCCACGACATTGTCGCAATAGGACGTTTCTCAGGCTTTTGAGTGGCTTTAGCGTTATTCATATCAGGATTATCCATAGAAGCTACCTTTATAATGTTGCATTGTTTTTATAAGGCTAACTGTATTATCAAAACTCTGTAATACCTGACCTATAAATGCGACTATTGTGCAGTAACTTCAAGTATTGGCTACCATTCCTCTACATAACTTTATCCATAAACCTCTACGCACTCATGTTAATAAACTGTCTCTCAAGTAATCAGTGCTTTCGCTATAAAATCATACGAATAGCTCAATTATTTATCCCTTATTGAACCCTTTGCGTCACGTTCGGTCTGAAAAGACAAAAAGTCATTGCGTCTTAGGCGAACTTTACCTAACATAGTCAGATTGTATGAATAAAATGTCAGTCTTAAAGCATTTATCAGGGTTTTGACCTGAATATATTGCATTTTTGGCATATTGATACATCAAATCAAATTTGCCTCTCTTTTATGAGAGTGGTTTTTACTGATGTGCTTTGTATATAAGCAGGTTGGTAACTAGGAAATACCCTAGATTATTGCTAAGTGATAAAGGTAAGCTTGCGGCGGCAATGAAACGATTAGCCATACGCTCAACATCCTACTATTTCTTATTTTTTTATCGTTGATAAGGTTACGCTTTATTTATGAAAGCCAGTCAATTTTTATTTGCCACACTAAAAGAAACCCCCAGTGACGCCGACATCGCCTCAAGCCAATTGATGGTGCGTGCTGGTCTTATCCGCAAGATTGCTTCTGGATTGTATATTTGGTTGCCTATGGGTCTGCGCGTCTTACAAAAGGTCGAACGTATTGTTCGTGAAGAGATGCAAAACGTCGGCGCACAAGAAGTGCTAATGCCGATGACTCAGCCTGCTGAGCTTTGGCAGACGACCGGACGTTTCGATGATTATGGTCCTGAGCTATTGCGCTTCAAAGACCGTCATGATCGCGATTTTGTACTTGGTCCAACGCACGAAGAAGTCATCACCAATCTAGCACAAGGCGAGCTACGTAGTTATAAACAACTACCGATTACTTTCTTTCAGATTCAAGGTAAATTCCGTGACGAGATTCGTCCACGCTTCGGTGTGATGCGCGCCCGTGAATTCACCATGAAAGATGCTTACTCTTTCCATGTGGATCAAGCCTCATTGGCCAAGACTTACCATGATATGTATGACGCTTATACACGCATCTTTACCCGCTTGGGCTTAGATTTCCGTGCGGTACAAGCAGATACGGGCTCTATCGGTGGTTTTGCCTCACATGAGTTCCATGTCTTGGCAGATAGCGGCGAAGACGATATTGCGTTTTCGGACTCATCTGACTATGCAGCCAACGTAGAGCTAGCAGAATCTGTCAGCACCGCTGAGCGTCAACCGCCAAAAATGGAGCGTGAAGACGTTCTAACTGAAGGCATGACCAGCTGCAAAATGGTTGCTGAACACTTGGACATCCCGTTAGAAACGACGGTTAAAACCTTGATCGTTCATGGTCATACCGAGAATGATGAGCCACAACTGATTGCTATCGTGTTGCGCGGCGACCACCAGCTCAACACTATTAAAGCTGAGAAAATCGAAGAAGCCAACGTACCATTGACATTAGCATCTGACGAAGAGCTAAAAGCGGCAGGTCTGCATAAAGGCTATATCGGCGTTAATTTAGATATGCCTGTATTCGTTGATCGTTCAGCAGCTGCGCTTTCAGATTTTGTCTGCGGTGCCAATGAAGTGAACAAACATACTATCGGTATGAACTGGGCACGTGATACTCGCATTACTCGCATCGTTGATGTGCGCAATGTACAAGAAGGCGACCCGTCTCCTGATGGTAAAGGCAGCCTAAAAATCAAACGCGGTATCGAAGTCGGTCATATCTTCCAGTTGGGTGATAAATACTCACAAGCGATGAACTGTACAGTTTCTGGCGAAGATGGCAAACCTGTCACCTTGATGATGGGCTGTTATGGTATTGGCGTTAGCCGTATTATTGCCGCTGCTATCGAGCAGAACAATGATGAAAACGGTATTATGTGGCCAAAAACACCAACGGTTGATGATTCAATCGCTCCTTTTGAAGTCGCCATCATCCCGATGAAATCTAAAGAAGAGACGGTCATGCAGACGGCAACCGCCCTGTATGAAGAGTTAAAATCTCAAGGCATCAACGTACTACTGGACGATCGTAACGAGCGCCCAGGCGTTAAGTTTGCTGATCTTGAGTTGATTGGTATACCACATCGTATCGTCGTGTCTGATCGCAACTTGGCTGAAGACAAGTATGAGTACGTCAATCGCCGTGAAGCCGAAAAGCAAATGCTGAGCCGTGAAGAAGTCATGGCAAAAGTAAGCGGTAAATAGTCTTGTAATTAAAGACTATATAACAAAAAGCGCCTATCTCATCACGTGAGATAGGCGCTTTTTTATTGGCTTAAAAACTATTTAACATTGTATTTTTATGAACATTGTATTTTTAGCAAGAACTTACTGGCGGATTAAACGGCTTGGCGTAGGCAATAGACTGATATCACTAACACGGCAAGGATTGATATCGATACCACCGCGGCGCGTATACCACGCCCGTACCATTAGCTCGCTTGGCTGATAGTATTGGCTCAAATCAGCAAATATCTGCTCGACACACTGCTCATGGAAACCATTGTGCTGACGGAAGCTCAATATATAACGCAGCATGTTTGCATTATTAAAAGGCTTATCAGTCGTTATCGAAACGGCCAGAGTTCCCCAATCTGGTTGATTGGTCACTGGGCAATTACTACGCAGTAGATTGGAATAAAAGGTATACGGCTGCGTACCATCACTTGCCACGCTTTCATCGCTAGCCCCTACTTCTTTTTCACTCAGCAACGACGCATCAGGATGTTCCGTTAACGCAACTTTATCCGTGCTATCTGCCAATGCCTCATCAATGCAAATACCCTCAGGCTGAGCAATCAATAACGCTGTTTCGTTACCATCTAGATCATCGTTTAAACCGAATAACGCTACCTGTACGTCTGTTTGCAAACAAGCTGACAAGTCTTTCGCAATCAACGCTTGTACGTCATTCCAACTGGCGAATTCGGTAAAGTTAATACTATTCAAATATAACTTAAGCGATTTTGACTCCACGATAAACGGTGAGCTAGCAGGAATACTAAAGCGTGCAATCGCTACTTGCGAGATACCTTGCGGATTTAACCAAGATATCTCAAAAGCCTGCCACCAATCGACACCGACGGCTAGCTTGTCGTCATGCCAACCAATCGCATCACGTCCCATGCTGCGCGCAATCGGATATAGCGTCTCTGGGCTATACTCAGTTGGATAGTCTGTGGTTTGCTCACCTAAGATACCGTGAATACTCATCTGTCTTCCTAATATTAAACCGTTTAAAATTTACTCTAAATAATATGCTTAGCGAATAATACGCACTACAAACGTACACGTGAACCATTACTTAGCAAGCGATAAGCGATGGTATAAAATATCGCACAGAATACAAAAATAGCCGCCATTGAATACCAAACATTGACATCAGAGTAGCCAAGAATACCGTAACGGAATGAGTTGACCATATAGACGATAGGGTTCAGTAGCGAGATATTTTGCCAAAATGGCGATAAATTCTCCATCGAATAGAACACACCGCCAAGATAGGTCAACGGGGTCAATACGAAGCTCGGGATAATAGAGATATCATCGAATGAGCGTGCAAATACCGCATTGATAAAGCCGCCTAACGAAAATAGGATAGACGTGCCAAGTACCGTAAATACAGTCACAAATAAATGCTCGATACCAAGATCAGTAAAGAACAGCGCCACTATCGAGACAATCACACCGATGGCCAGACCACGGAAGATACCACCACTGATATAACCCATCAAAATAGCATGCTTAGATACGGGCGAGACCAAAAGCTCTTCGATACTAGACGTGAACTTGGCACTAAAAAAGCTTGAGACGACGTTAGAGTAACTGTTGGTAATGATCGACATCATGATCAAACCAGGCACGATAAACTGCATGTAAGGTACGCCGCCCATCTCACCCACACGCGAACCAATCATCTTACCAAAGATGACAAAATACAAACTCATCGTGATAACTGGCGGTAGCAACGTCTGCGGCCAGATACGTAAAATACGGCGCACTTCTTTGAACCAAATAGTACGAAACGCAATCCACTTCTTACTCAATGACATTGTTTTATTATGATCGATTAGTTCCTGACTCATAACCCCGCCTCCTTCATGCTATCTGCACTTTGAATGTTTTTGTCTACCAAGCGCATAAATAACTCTTCTAGTCGGTTAGCTTTATTGCGCATACTCGCCACACTGATACCCTTATCAGACAACTGATTAAAGACACCGTTTAGTGACTCACCTTCTGTCAAGGTAACTTCTAGCGTCTGCTCGTCTGGTTGCGAGACCCCTGTGACTCCTGTCAGAGCCAACTGCTCAGTGAGCGGCGTATCCAAATCAAACACAAACGTCTCTACCGACAACTGCGCCAGTAGCTCTTTCATTTCCGTATTAATACGAATCTCGCCGTGATCCAAGATCGCAATGCGTTTACACAATTGCTCAGCTTCTTCGAGATAATGAGTCGTCAGAATAATAGTGGTATTTTCTTCAATATTAATCTGCTGCATGAATTCCCACATCGAGCGGCGAAGCTCGATATCGACACCCGCAGTTGGCTCATCTAGAATCAATAGTTTTGGTTTGTGAATCAAAGCACGGGCAATCATCAAACGGCGTTTCATACCACCAGATAGCTCACGTGATTTGCTGTCGCGCTTATCCCATAATCCTAGCGCTGTTAACAGTCTCTTTGCGCGTGGTTTGGCTTCTTTTGCCGGAATACCAAAATAACCCGCTTGCGTAATCAGGATATCTTCGACTTTTTCGAACATATTAAAGTTAAATTCTTGCGGTACAACGCCAAGGTATTGCTTGGCAATCGAAGGGTTCTCTAATAGGTCTGTGCCGAAAATATGGACGCTACCGGTGGTTGGCTTAAACAATGAGCTAATAATGCCAATCATGGTAGATTTGCCTGCGCCGTTTGGCCCAAGTAACGCAAAGAAACCACCTTGTGGTACCGTTAAATCAACCCCTTTTAATGCCGAAAACCCATTGTCATAGGTTTTGGATAGGTTTTTTATGGAGAGTGCTGGTGCATCAGACATGAAGACCTCTTTATTTGTTATCAATTTATATAAAATGCGATTTTAGAATAATAGGCCGTGTTGAACATTCGACTATCATTATCATATAGGCAAAAGCCGTATAAGAATGTTCAACACACTCTACTATCTAAAGGTAACAATGTAATGTACGGTAATGAATGAACTAATCTCATAAAATGAGGCTACTCATGGCGAATTTCAACTGCCTTGTATTCGAAGTACCATATTAATAATACTCATCATGAAAAAGCGCCTATCTCATCACTGAAATAGGCGCTTTATAGATAACTATCGTAAAAGCTTGGAAGGTAATCAACAAAGATTAGCTTGCTTCTGCAACCATATAATCTACAGCATTTTGAACTTCTTCATCAGGAATATCCGCGCCACCTTTGGCAGGCATCGCATTGAAACCATTGATAGCATGGGTATATAGCGTATCTTTACCTTTTGCGATACGTGGGCCCCAAGCGCCAGCATCACCAAAGATAGGAGAGCCTAGCAAGCCTGCTGTATGACAAGTATGACATACAGCATTATATACCGCTTTACCGTCACGAGGACCGTCGCCAGCAGCTGGGCCAGATGAGCGTGCCGTTACATCACAAGCTTCACCATCTTCAAAACAGATATTGGCAACAGGTTGGATACGCGCAATCAGATTAGGATACAAAGCAATTAGCTTCTGTACTTGCGGCGTATCTTGTGGAATTGGCTCTTCATCAGCGGCAGGCGCTGCAGCGGCAGTTTCTTCACCTTCTGCTAGAGCGGCTTCGTCAATAGGCGCAGCAGCACCATCTGTCGTATCTGCAGCAGCTTGGGTATCGTCACCTAGCGTTTCAGGAGCAGCTTCTACGACCTCTTGGCCTTCTGCTACGTCTGACGCAGTTACAGGAGTGTCTACAACATCTTCAGCTTGGCTCACCGCGATACTAGCGATTCCTAGAATGGCAGCTGCCGATAACATAACTACTTTTCTCATTCGTCACGTTCTCTTATTACGTATACAAGGACTAGCACGGCTCGGACATTCTGTCTGTCCTCCTTTGACGACTTCTAAGTCTTCAATAGCAGACAGCCATCCCGCGTGCCAACGCACTTGTAATCGGTGATTATAAATATGAATTCTCCCCAACATTATAAGGGAAAAGGCAGGTAAATTGCCATGCTTGTTTAATGACTTGGCTGTTTTTTCTTAAAAAACCTCAATCGCGACTGTCATTTATTGGCTTTATGCTTTTTATTTGTTAGACTAAGCGGTCTTTATTTCTAGACACCTTATGCTAATTATCACGCGCATCTAAGCGTGACAGTTAGACATATCGTTATCATATGCGCTCGTAGCTCAGTTGGATAGAGTATCGGTCTCCGAAGCCGAGGGTCGTGGGTTCGATTCCCGCCGAGCGCACCACTATTTATAGCTTAAGCTTTGTTCAAATTTCGCCTCAGGCATTAGATTGTTTGGGGTTTTTTTGTGTCTGAATTTTAGATCAAGCCCTTTATTCACAATGCCTGGCTATTTTATCTTTCTAAACTCTCATGAAGTCACATTCTCTTTAATCCTGTATTAGCTATAAGTTTGCGTACATACATTCTCTCTCTTAAAAATCAGTGACCAAGTTATCAGTGACCAAACGGTGACCATTTTGTGACCAAGGTTGAGAAACACAGGAACTTCTATCACTCCAACGATAGAAACGATGATTTGATAAAACAACTCATATAACTTTTGCTTAAAAAAAGGTCTTCAGCTCATTTAATTCAGTATTATATGGATACCTTTCTAG
This sequence comes from Psychrobacter sp. UBA3480, assembly GCF_002377945.1. GTDB lineage: Bacteria > Pseudomonadota > Gammaproteobacteria > Pseudomonadales > Moraxellaceae > Psychrobacter. Next base: position 6,284 of record NZ_DFQV01000007.1, on the reverse strand, counting down.
CATGATATCAATCAAAGTAAGCACGCCTCCTTCTATGTTACCTTTTTTTGCTTTTTTAATCGCTTTAGTCCATTGTTTGCCAAGGTTTCCATTGGAGTTTAAATCTTTGAGTTTGCCACCTGCTTTCTCCCACAGGAATTCTAATTCTTCTGAACTATATAAGGAACTGGCTTCGTCAACTAATCTACTAATAAGATAATCATCTGGCAATTCATCAAGGTTTATCTTAGATTTAAATGAATAGGCCCACTTTTGTTTTTTTGGTAATAGACTGTAGCAATATTTCAGCGCATTATTAACAACCTTCTTATTTCCATACAATGTATATAAAGCCTTAGTTATTGATATCCATTTACTTGAGTTTATGAACTCTCCTAAATTTTTACCATACTGTCTCCAGTTGTTGTCAGTATATTGACCTAAAATATTAATTACTTCAGATTCATTCACATGAACATTCCATCCTATTAATAAATCCATTACCTTAGGCGCTATCTCTGATTTTAGGAACTTCTCCTTTATATTTTCTTGAATGATTTTATCAGTTACGTTACTGATGCCGTTTTCAACGACATATTTACTTACCGTATTAATCAGTACCTGCGTATCCGATTTACTTAATTTATCCCAAGAAAAACCTTCAGTTAACTGCAACAGTGCTCGCTCAGCAAGATTTTCTTCAAAGCTTTTCTCTGCTAGTATTTCAATCAATCCATATGTTTCATGACCATTAGTAGCACTACGTAAAATACTGTCTATTCCATCGTTGATGATAATTTTGGATGGTATTGATAACTTACTGCGATAGCCCTGTGAAAGCAAATATCTATCAAACTTCTTATCTAGTTCTAGATAGGGTAGTAAATTTTCAACGAGTGTATCTGTATTCTCAATGTTTGTAATTACTCTCGTATCATCGATGACCCTAAAAGTACTTAATAGTTCATTTTCGTTATATAACTCAATCAAGTAATCAAAGCCAACTACCTCAGGATGCTCAAAATCTAAGATTTTATTCAGAGCCATTATAGGTTGATCTAATCTAAATAAGCACCAGGCATATAGTTTTGCCCAGTTTTTTGACCTAGCAAATTCCTTTAGCCTTTCGATATCATTATCATTAGGCTCATTTTCAAGAGTCAATTCTAAGATGCCCTTTTCAATATCTTTTGAGTCTGAAATAACATCACTCGCTATGGCAAACAATTCTTCATCTATAATCAGCTGTTTAGCTTGTTGAAGCCAACTAGGCGTCAATGTATCAACCCCCTGACTAATACCTTTCTTTAGGGCTATATACCACCACCTATTCTTCCTTATACTGTCGGCTATCAACCTATTTTTATCTTCATCTTTCAATAAAGTAAATTTATTTTCGATGTAACTCGCTAACGAAAGACATAGTAAGTTATAGTTGTGATTCTTTTTAAATACGATATTTTGTATTTTTTCTACTTCCATAAAGCTTAAACTTGTTAGGTTCTCTGCAAGATATATGAGTGCTTTGTTTACATATATATCTAAGTCACCTTCAGTATCTTCAAATGATAAGCTATTTCTAATAAGGTTAATTGCAAGAGACGCTGAAGGTTCTGTATTAAACGTGTCTATCAACTCCACAGTTCTTGATAACTTTCTCAGTCTTTGTAACGGAGGTTTTTCTATGGCTAATGATGTGTTCTCTAAGAGATTTTCAAGAATAGTATCCTGATGGTCTAAAAGAAATTTTACCGCTCTAGTATCGCTAACCTCATTGTTGTTGCCAGTACTACTAATAGCAGTATAAGGTTCAATCCATCGAAGCTTATTAGATGCTATAGATGCGACAATATTGAATTCGCTCTCATCGGCTAAGATTTGAGAAGGACTCCATTTCACGTTACATATTAGCCTTTTCCTAGCTTTTGGCCATAAACTTCTCCAAAGCTCCATAATGATAGTGGCAAAAGAAGCTAGATTTTCTAAGATTAAGACAGGGTGAGTTGCTATTACTAATGAGTCAAATACGTTTTTTAACTGCTCATTAGTAATTTCTGGTAATTTTTCAGAATTCATAATTGATATTAAAATATCTGTCAAATCGTTTAATTCTATCGCTTGATTAACAGGTAACAAGGCAACCTTACTTCTAACCATTCCTCCTCTAAAAGCTCCAAAATCAGGATACGTACACCATAAGCACCAATAATCGTTAAAGACCTCACATCCAAGAACTGGATACCAAACTACATTCGCTGGCAAATAACCTGCTGGTTTATCAGTAATAGATAGCAGTTGACTTGGAAGCTCTACTTCGGAATTAGTAGTATGGATAAGTTGATGCTTATTGTCTTTATCACCATAGGTGGCATAAATAGGAAAAGCTAAATCAGAGTCAGTCATTAAGCAACCATTTAATAGGTAAAGTTAGGTCGATATTTTTCTGCTCAATAGTCTCATTTGGCGATATAACCCAGCCCTGGTTCTCTGGACCTTCATCAATAAAATCTTCATCTTTTGACGCTTCTGTTAATTCCTTTCCTAATGCAGAAAGCCCCCATATACTTAATTTATCCTCGTCCCAGTTAGAGACCAAATACGAAGCTAACATTGGTAGTCGTTGCTCTAAAATCATATGTGGAGTGGCATTTTCAGTATTTACTTCATCGTAACAGGAAAGCAAAACGGCTACCTTAGGGCTTTGAACTTTGTTAGCTATTTGCGTTTTTGATAATTGTAATAGTATCTGTAACTTTTCTACCCAGTAAGGATTTGCGTCCCAATTTGTGGAATTAGGTGATTCATGCTTCTTTTCTGGTTTTTCATTATTGGCCAATTTTTCAAGGAAATCTGGGAATGTAGGTTCGCTTTCCACCCTAATCACGATAAGCCATTTATCACTATCATCTAATTGGCTTTTCCATTTCTCATCTAACGAGCGTGTAGAGAAAATAGTATCCCATTGCTCACCTGCGTATTCAGGCCAATTTATATCAAACTCTTTACCATTTTCATCTATTAATGGTATTTTTAGGCTATTCCAAGTCTCAGCCACAGTATGAGCAGAAGCTTTACCTTCGCTTAGTGCTTCAAAAACCTCACCAAGCATTTCTAAATTTGCTGGTGTTCCATTGATATTTAGTGAGCTTCGAGGCTCTTTAAGACGACCATAAAGTTGTCCAAAAAAGTGTGTTTTACCACTGTTAGCTCGACCAATAACCAATATATTTTTCTTAGACATGACTTCCTCGGTAGCACATAAAAGGTGAGTTGCTCACAATAGGGTCAGAAACTATTATCGGTTGTCTGAATGACTCATTCTCTAGTAATAAATCATGTATAACATTAGTAACTGAATCTGGGTTTTCTATGGTTACTTTATATTGTTTGGCATGTGGAATATTAAATAAAAGCTTATCAGTAATTTGTTTTTTCATTCTGTCTGAAATCGGGTTTTCTACTAACTCATCGGACTTAGTCCAAATTAAAGCTGTAGGTTTTTTTTTGGTAAATGGAATGAGTCTTTCAAATAACATAAATAACTCTTTTCGTGCCTTTCCTCTATTTTCTCCTGCAAACTTATTACAATCAGCTGTTATGATAAACATGTCTGAGTTCGTAGCCATCCATTGCGCACCACCCGCATTAGGATCATCTGAGTTTAATGACCATGTAGTGAACCATTCGCCAGGAGCATCAGTAAGTAACAAGTCGATCAAATTGCTTTCATTATCTCTTAATGCCAGGTGTAGTAACCCTGGAACCCTCTCTGATTGTCGAGAAGTATGAGGTGGGAAAGTGGACTTAGTTGTATCGAGTCTTGAATAAGATGACAGGTTCTCCCATGCTACCAAGCTTTTAGAACCAGCAAATTTATAACTTAATTTAAGTCCTTGGCGTATATAATTTAGATAAGCAATCAGTAAGAATGTGGTTTTTCCCGTGTCATGCGAACCAAACACACCAATAAAACGGCTTTCGCCTCGTGCCCGAATTTGGCTTAAGTCTTGTATTCCTAAGTTATTACCCGACCACCATATCCTATATTGCTTTAATTCAGGATTTTCTGTAGTTTCTTTTAATTTAACTTCAAAATATTGGCATTCATTAGGATAATCCTTACCCTCACTACAAGCTCCGCCATCACCGACATAACAATCTTTTCCCTCTCTAGAACAAACACCACCTACGGTTATTTCACTATCACTCATACTCATGTCTCTACTTGATTTTCAGCAGATTGTTCTCGAAAAATAGCTTGAGCCAATTTAGGAAGACTAATTTCTGTATCTTTGGAGATACTCAGTTTAGATATAGCGGTATCTGTATCGAAAGAATCATCAGAAAAAGCGTAACTAACAAAGTCCTTCAGTGACCAATTGTCTTTATAACCAATTGTTAGTTGCCGAATAGTCTCTTTCGGGACACTATCTTTATTTTTTGAATAAAATTCCCATATCTTTTCTAAAGAAAACTTTTCTTCAATATCTATATTAGGTAAGTCGGCAACTGTTTCAAAGATTAAATAAGAAATACTTGCTGGTGGCGCATTTTCCATTAGAGACAGTAAATCACTCACCATGACTATTAAGGCAATTTTACCTTCAAACTCTCTATAGCTTTGATTTAAGGAAGGAGAGTATAAAGCCTTACTCCACCAAATGGTGTCTAACTTTAAATTTTCATTAGACCTAATATTTTCATTTATACTATTTCTGTATTGTTCAAATTTTTGATACTGGCTTTGATAAAGACTTTCTCGGGTCGTAAAATCTTCAGATAATTTAGTATACATGGTTTGAAAGTCCTGGATGCCTTCAAGCTCAGTACTTAGTTCAAATGTAGGAAGCTTTCTTGGAAATGGTATTTTATTCCCTTTTCCGTTCTCTAGAAGATCGAAACTTGAATATTCCTCACTTTCTTTAGACCATTGTGAAAATATACTTTCAAAGACTTCTTTTTCTTCTGCGAACCGTTTGAAGGGTAGCATATCAGCAATTGTATTCCACAGTATATAAGCATACCTTTGATTATCTAATGCTAATTGTTGACAAGCATCTAGAAGCATAGAGCGATAAAGTAAGAATGGGGTGTCTATGTAGATTGACCTGGCCGACCTCCATACTTCTGTAAAACATTCATCTGCAATTTTTATTGCTATATCATCGCTATTAGGCGTTTGGTTTATACTGGTTAATACAAATGAGGTAAGCAATGGCTCATCTTCTTTCAACCTTTCTACTAGTAAGGTAGTTGCCTCAACCATATTATCAAAACGCCTATCATCGCCATCTAGCTTTTCAATTAAACCTAAACTATTGACTCCATCCAATACTCTTGACATTTACTGTACTCCAAATTTTATGAGTGGTAAGCTTTTAATAAAGATTTTATAGCTATGCATTGAGGATTATCTTTTTGAATGATTTGTAAAAGCGCTTTCGGTGTTACTTCTGAGCCTTGGTTTACTTTTTTCCATATGGTATGCCAGCGGGTATATGGGCGTGACTTATTTTCTAAATCACTCAGCTTACCTCCTGCTCTTTCCCATAAGACTTGAGTTTCGTCAAAGTCTGGATACAACTCTGCAAGCAGACGCACTATGTCATCACTGTCCATATTATCGCTTTCAATTTCTGGTAACTTATCTTCTTTACGAGTAAATAAAGACTCACTATTCCTTAATAAGAGAATAAGCAACTCAGCTGAAGCACGTGCTGCAAAAGTACGGTAACGATCATCTTTATAAGGATCTGCAAAATCTGATACTCCTTTTGCAAATATAAATGGCATATCGTAGCTATCAGCTGATGCAGCTAACCCACTTCCTTCCATGTCTAGTCCTAGCACTTTTCTCATATAACTTGAAAGCTTATTATATATTTGCTCATCTTCAGTAACAGTTGCTCCTGTTGCGATAGGTGCAACATGGACAGAAAACTCTGGTTCTGCTGGTAGTCCTCTCGGGTTGAGTAATAATAAATCTTGAATATATTCTATACCCGCTTCGGTTAACTTAACTGGTTTCTCGATATAACCTCTTTTTCTAAGTCTCAAGATAACATCGCTCCAATCTGGACACTTTTCATCAAAATTATCTTGTTCAACTGGTTTCTTATTATCTATTAATTGACTCAATACCCAGTTTTCTTGCGCTTCTAAAGAATACTGAGGCTTTAATTCCATCCATGCCATACTCTGATTTTTATATAACGTACTTGTACGTTGCATGTTTTGAACTATTGTTTCACTTGGTTTGTACTGCAACGTATCGCCTTGAAAGACTTTGAACCGCCCCGACTTTA
>NZ_DFQV01000020.1:427080-581627 GCF_002377945.1 Psychrobacter sp. UBA3480 | reverse complement strand
GGTATTTCCTCTTTTTTTGGTGAATGATCAATAAAAAGCTGTTTAATGGCTCATAATAGAATTAAATCATCATAAACCTAGCTATCAACCGCACGAACCACTGCTTAAACAATGCTCCGAACTAATTCTTGTATCCGTTATTATACGCTGACTTGTCTTAAATAGTCATACATCTCTCAATCGAAATCAACTTCTCTCTCACTAGTAGATATAAAGCTCAATTGATTATAACCTTTCTTATAACCGTATAATTATCTTGATATGCAAGGTCGCGATGTTAGCTGACCGACATCATCAAACAATCCGTAAAATCCGTTAACATATGGAACAGCAATCCAATTCCAATGATATTAAAAGGCTTACGAAGAAAGAGTAAAACAAAATACACTAGCATCGCATAATAAGTATGTAATGGATGAAAATTAATGCTACATCTATTTGCCTGAAATATTGGGTTTGCTACCAGATGGTCTATATCAACCAGCATGGTCGCAAGCAAAATCAGATATGCTTTTTTCCACTCTTTTCTAAAAAACGCAATCGCGATAAAAAGAGGAAAACCAAAGTGCAAAAAATAATGTATGAATGTCTGCATACTGACCTATTAGTTTTAGTCTTCTCTATATAAGACCATCAAAACCAATATTTATTAATATACTGACAGCACTAAAAGGCAACACCTCAGTGTCACCTTTGAATCATTGTCTACCGCACTACTGTTATATATTTCAATATTCTATAATTTCGATATCGACGCAAAGTTATATAAATAGCAAAACAAGCATAAAAGGTATAAACAATAAATGGAGCTCATATCGAGAATTGAACTCGAGACCTCTCCCTTACCAAGGGAGTGCTCTACCGCTGAGCTATATGAGCGTATATTGAAACCTTTGAACTGCACTAAAAAAAATATCACGATGCAGCAATAATTACTGACTCTCGTGATGATTTATTGTTATGCTTTGCAATGGTGTATATATGGAGCGGGTGGCGGGAATCGAACCCGCGTCATTAGCTTGGAAGGCTAAGGTGTTACCATTATACCACACCCGCATTTACTCTTATTCAGGATAACTCTAATCGAGAGTTATGAGATATAGAGAGTATGCTTGGCGCTATGACAAACTTTAGAAAATATGGTGGTGGGGGAAGGATTCGAACCTTCGAAGCTTTCGCGACAGATTTACAGTCTGTTGGGTTTGACCGCTCCCCAACCCCACCTTAGGTTGCTTTGAACAAAAATGACTTACATTTAAGACAAATTCATAAAAAGCTACTTTAAGAGAGATGGTGCCGACTGCCGGGATCGAACTGGCGACCTACTGATTACAAGTCAGTTGCTCTACCAACTGAGCTAAGTCGGCTTGTTCTCTTAAAGTGGTGGCTATTCTATCAAATTTTTTGAGATGCGCAAGTACTTTTTCATCTTTTTTTAAATTAATTTGATATAAGTATTTAAGTCACTGATTAAGCTGGTTTTTTTATAAATAAAAATATGGCAATAAATTGGCTTTTTACTTGCAGCCTTTGTTTTTGCCATATCACTGGCCATTTAATTAGCGAATGCGCAAGCCATTACAGGCCATTTCTACCGCTTTTATTAAGGCCAATGCTTTTTTATTGGTTTCATCCCATTCTTTTTCTGGAACAGAATCAGCAACAACCCCTGCTCCGGCTTGAATATGTATTTCACCACGGCGCATCACCGCAGTACGGATAGCAATGGCCGTGTCCATATTACCATTCCAACCTAAATAACCTACTGAACCACCAAACACCGTTCGGCGTACCGGTTCTATCTCATCGATAATTTGCATGGCCCGGATTTTGGGTGCACCCGATAGCGTCCCAGCTGGGAAAGTGGCACAAAACACATCTAGTGCATCCTTGTCAGCTCGTATCGTACCCTCAACGTTAGATGCGATATGCATTACTTGTGAGTAGCGCTCTATAAACATCTTTTCTGTGACTTTGACACTGCCATACTCGCAAACGCGGCCAATATCATTGCGACCTAAATCAATAAGCATCAGATGCTCGGCTGTCTCCTTTTCATCATTTAGCAGCTCTTGCTCAAGCGCTAGGTCTTCAGCCTCGTCTCGGCCACGTTGCCGTGTCCCTGCTAGCGGCCTTACCGTCACCTTGCCATTTTCGATACGGGATAGGATTTCAGGAGAAGCACCGATAATATCAAAGCGTTTGTGATCATCGAGTGTATAGCCATGCACCAAGAACAGATAAGGCGACGGATTAAGGTAGCGAAGCGCACGATAGACGGCTAGAGAGTCGCCTGTATAGTCCGCTGTCAATCGCTGCGCTGGCACTACCTGCATGACGTCACCTGCGGCAATGTAATCCTTTATTTTATTGACATCGCTACAGTATTTTTCGGCACCTGTTTGCGATATAAATTTAGGCGTAGGCATTACAGGTGCGCGCAAATTGGATGGCTCTGCTAGCTTTTCTTCGATTTGTTCTAGCTCACGGATAGCTGAACTGTAGCCATCCTCAGACTGGCAATCAGCATAGACGATGATTGATAGCGTATTCTCTAAATTATCAAATACAATAATGCTCATCGAAAGCATCAGCCACATATCTGGCATCGACATTGGGTTGGCCGCATCAGATAAGCCGACACTTGGCTCAATAACACGTACCATATCGTAGCCAAAGTAACCGACTAAACCGCCACTAAAGCTCGGCATCGTCGGCACATCTTCAGCGGTTGGCATATGATATTGCGCCATCAGCTCACGTAGGTAATCAAAGGGATTCTCTACTGACTCTGTATCAATATGATCGTTTCGTTTGGTCGTCATATTGCCATCAGCGTACTGTAAAATCAGATCGCTACCCAATCCAATCATGGAGTATCGCGCCCAGCGCTCACCGCCTACCACAGACTCAAACAGATAGGCAGAGCCGTTTAGATCACGTACTTTGGAGAATACAGATACGGGAGTCTGCGCATCCATCAGACGTTTTTTTACTAGTGGTGCGTGACTAAAGCCTCTATCTCTAAAAGCTTGGTATTCTTCAAAAGTCATCATAATAACGCTCTCTTAGCATCTTATAGGCAATAGTAAAACTATAAGCTGCACTATAAAATATAGCGCCAATATTCGCTAAAATATCGACGCTATAATGAGTCATTTGTTTAAAAAACGGTAAGCACAACAAGGCTCTCTATCAAAAATTACGACGAAGACCTAGTGTAGAGTTGAATTATGCACCGCCCATATTAAACAACCATAAGGCCAAACCGATAATTAGAATGGTCACAAATACCCATATGAACCAGCCACCGCTCGCTTTTTTCTCTACATGACCTGCATGAGCAGGGTTGCTGATTTCTTGATCCATCGCATTATTACCTTCGGTACCAAGATCGCGCGGCTGCCCTAAATTAGCCGTGCCTGAAAATTGTGCACTAGCTGCTTGTTTGGCTTTTAAAACTTCAGGGTCAGCTTCTTCTTGTAACTCTGTTTTTGTGGTTTTGTCGTGTTCGTCTTGGACTGCTGGCTCTTCACGCATTACTGATTCTTCATGCACTGCTGGCTGCTTTTCTACCATTGGCGTACTATCAGTAGATGCTGTCTGTAATGGCTCTGTAGACGTCACAGCCTCTGTTTCAGTTGCTGTTGGTACAGATGTGTCATCTACCCATTCTGTGGCAACTGGCGTTTCTTCTACTGGCGTAGGCGATGCCGCATCCGCGTCAGACAGTACTTCATCAATCCCTGTTTCTTTGACAACTGGCTCTGTAGCAACGGCTTGTTCAGTAGCTAGCTCTTCAATAGCTGGTTCTTCAAAAGCCGACTCTTCAACAACTGGCTCTTCAATAACTGGTTCAACAGTTTCATGCGCAGAAGTAATTGATTCTTCGGTCAGATCTGAGCCGGCATCTACAGATAAAGGTTCTACAGGTACAGTATCATCTGTAGCAGGTAACATTTCTTCGATGCCAGTTCCTTTGATCACTGGCTCGTTGCCTGTTTGCTCTATGATCGGCTCTTCTTCAATCAGAGTTTCTTTGCTCGCACTTTCTTCAAGAACGCTTTCTTCAACTATTTGCTCTTCAGTCACAGGCTCACTAGCAGGAGCTTCTAGCACAGTAGCCGTGTCAGCATTCTCATGTGTATCGGCTACTGGTTCTTCTGTGGTCACTGGCGCTAGCGTTTCACTCTCTGACGTCGTCCCAGGTGCAGTAGATGCCTGTACTTGAAAGCTAAAACTTGCAAAGCCAAGCGTATCGTTTGCCTGTAGATGACTAGATTCATTACCTTCGATACGTTGCTCATTGATAAACGTGCCATTAGAAGAATCTAAGTCCTTCACATACAACTGACCATCTAACACACTGAGCACCGCGTGATTTCGAGAAACCTGCTTGCTACCTAACACTACGTCGTTATCACTACCACGACCTATAGATAAGCTATCACTAACCGTCAGTGTCAGGTCGCCTAATGCTTCCGTCAATGCATTCAGCTGCCAAGTTGTACTTACTGCCTTATTCATACTTTCTGTCTCGTTTGTCATGTTATAACTCCTTATTTTTCTATTGAATATCCAATGATGCTAAAAATAATAACTCTAAAATATTACTGCCAATTTATGATAAGTATTGTCGCTATTTCTTTAATAATATTTGCCTAGCGCGGTTGATTAAGTACTTTCCTCAAACACTGTATAGTATTTACTTTGGTATAAAGCGAGGTTTTATAACTTTGTCGAGCTTGCTATACGGTATATTAAGGGCAGGCATACCGTAAGCATATGGGCCGATAGAATAATGCTGGTAACGAATGCTAATGCCTGTATCAGTCAAGGTCACATTATCGCTCAACGTAAATGGCCAGTTTTTCTCATAGCTACCTACGTCTTCGGCAACCGTTTTAACCCACGTTTTATAAGCATCATAGGCAAGCGCCTCAAAACGAGTTTTTTTACCTGAGATAAGCATGTCGTCAAGCTTGACTTGCTTCTTGGTACTTGGGTCAAATACTAGGTACTCGCTATAAGGCATGCCGTGTGCACCGCCAGTATAGATGTAAGAGCTTATCTCAAACAGTTCAAAATCATCGACATGACCTAAGTAATTGGGCGCTACCATCAGATTATAACCCCACGACACATCATCAGGCATATCTTGGAATTGCGAGCTCACAAAGCTATCAAGAGCAGCTGTAACTTCTTTTTCACTGCTTTTACTCTTAATAGGTGCTGACTCTGTCATCTGACTATTGACGACTAAGTTATCGATACGGGCATTTGCAATCTCATCTATCCAGTTTTGACTGCTTTTGAGATATTTAATTTCAATCTCTGGACAGTTATCACGCTTGCCACATATCTCTTGTATATTACTGGGTAGCTGATACGGTAGATACTCCGTGCTGCTAATAAAACTTCCTGCATTGACCGACATACTAACGGCACTTAACAATAGGCTAGCAGTCAACATAGCAATTGAACGTCTCTGGCTTACCTTTATCAAAAATAGATCAGCCGATATAGATTTATCATCAGTTTGAGTCGTAGTGTGCATATGTCCTCTTTTACAAATATAAAATGCCATTCAATATTCTACCGTAACAATTACAATGTATTGTAGGAAGACTGTTCACGTTTTTGAGGTGATGTAAGCAAACGGACATCTGACTCTTACTACTTAAGTCGTAAACACAGGCAATAAAAAAGACACGGCTGGCGTGTCTTAATCAATAAACGATATAAGCGTATAAATAAATTTAATGTTCGCGAGTGCTACTAAAAGTCACTTCTGGATAGCGGTCTTGCATCAGCTGTAGATTAACCCTTGATGGCGCAAGGTAAGTCAGATAACCACCACCATCTAATGATAATTGGTCATGGGCTTTTTTCTTGAACTTCGCCAATGCTACTTCATCATCGCAATGAATCCAGCGTACCGTAGCTATCGATACTGGCTCAAAGGTACATTGAACCTTATACTCTTCTTTTAGACGATGCGCGACCACTTCAAACTGTAGGACACCAACCGCGCCCAAAACCAAGTCATTATTAATCTGCGGCATAAACACCTGCGTTGCACCCTCTTCGCTCAACTGCTGCAGGCCTTTTTGCAACGCTTTTGATTTAAGCGGATCTTTTAGTACCACACGGCGGAACAGTTCAGGGGCGAAATGCGGAATACCTGTAAAGCTTAACTCTTCGCCTTCAGTGAAGCTGTCACCGATAGAGATGGTGCCATGGTTGTGCAAGCCAATGATATCACCCGGATAAGCTTCTTCTAGCGCCTCACGGTCACCTGCTAAAAAGGTCAGAGCATCAGCAATACGTACGTCTTTCCCCAGACGCACGTGCTTCATTTTCATGCCCTTTTCGTACTTACCAGAGCACACTCGCAAGAACGCAATACGGTCACGGTGACGCGGGTCCATATTGGCCTGAATCTTAAAGACGAAGCCCGTAAAATCTGTCTCGGTGGCTGATACTTCACGCTCAGTCGTTGGATGGGCTTTTGGCGGCGGTGCATATTTGACCAAGGTATCAAGTACCATGTTTACCCCAAAGTTACCCAATGCCGTGCCAAACAATACTGGCGTCATCTCACCCGCTAAAAACGCGTCAACGCTGAACTCTTCTAGTGCCATCTGTACCAGCTCAAGTGACTCTTCAAAAGCATCAAACATCAACTGCCCGAGACGCTCGCGAATATCAGGATAGTCATAGCCTTCTCGGGTCTCAGAGACCGTCATCTTACCGCCGTTGCCTTTTTCATAAAAGTAAGTTTTATTTTCAGTCAAATGATAGACACCGATGAAGTCTTGACCCATACCGATAGGCCAAGTCACTGGGATACATTTGATTTTCAATACTGCTTCGATTTCGCTAAGTAACTCAAGCGGCTCACGAATCTGACGATCTAGCTTGTTGACGAATGAGATGATAGGCGTATCGCGCATACGACATACTTCCATCAGCTTGATGGTTCGTTCCTCTACACCTTTTGCACCATCGACCATCATCAGCGCACTATCCACTGCGGTCAAAGTGCGGTAGGTATCTTCACTAAAGTCGGCGTGACCTGGGGTATCTAGTAGGTTGACCATATGGTCTTTATACGGAAACTGCATGACAGACGTCGTGATCGAGATACCACGCTCTTGCTCCATGCTCATCCAATCTGAGGTTGCATGACGATCCGTCTTACGGCCTTTTACTTCGCCCACTACCTGAATCGCTTGACCCCATAACAGGAGTTTTTCGGTCATGGTGGTCTTACCAGCATCGGGATGCGAGATAATGGCAAAGGTGCGACGCTTAGCAACTTCTTTATTTAATTTCTTTGGATCTACGCTCATAATTTTCAGCTTCAACAGTTATGTGATTTAGAAGTGACTCTAAATAAATAAAATAAATAATGGGCGTATTGTAGCGGATTTAGCATCAGGGTGCAGAATTAGCGTATAAAAAAACACGCCCCGTTATTTCAACGAAGCGTGTTTTTGGGCTTTTAAATTGCGATTATCCTGCTTAATTAGCGCGACTAATAACCATTAATTTATCTCAATAGTAGCGTTCGATTTGCTCAGCCAAGAAGTCGCCAGCCACTTCATTGACGATTATACAATCAACTACGTCAAAACGACTGTCTGTGTTCGGGTCAGTGCTACCTTTGGCGACATAGTTTGCCTCATAGACGTCTTTTCCATACTCAACACCGCTATATTCATAAGCAGGCTGATCATCGTATTCGAAAAACATGACTTGCGCGGCTTGTTGCTGATTGCCTACGCCCACTCCGAACTGAGAAGTTCTATGATCTCTGTTGTCACTAGAGCGTTGTTTGGCTGCATCAAGCCATTCATCTATTGTAGCGTATCCGCTTTTGTTTTTCTCATTAAATGCCAAAAACCAGCGCTCACTAGTTACCACAGGGATATAACAAACTGACCCTTCAGGAAAGGCAACATTGGTCGGAATTTCAGAATAATTATTTAAGTCGGTAATAATACCGTATCTATTGTTCACGTTTGTACTAGCAACATAGCTGTTCGCACGCAAACCCGATAAGTTGAGTGTCTTATAAGTGGTTTTGTATTCTAGCTGGTTATTGGTGTTTTTTTCATAGATGGGGCGTTTGACCGTCCGATTATTAACCTCGATGTCTTTATTTTCAAGTCGACCCTCGAAATCATCTGCCAGTACGGTTCTGTCTAAATCATTCAGGCTTTGATTGCTATAACTGTTGATGAGATTGGTTGTTTTGATCTCGCGCGCACCAGTACGATACGTCTCGTCAATTCGCGCAATTGCCGTAGCATTGGCTTTGCTATCATAACTATTAGCAAAGCTTGTCAATGTAATCTTGCTACTAGCTGTCCCATAAGCGCCGTCTTCTTCCTCGCACCCTATCAAAGCGAGCGTCGTCAAAAAGCAAACACTAGGTATCGCAATCCATCTATTCATCAAACAATGTCCTTATGATTCAGATTTTTATTATCCGTACTGATAACGTATATATGGCTCATTACCGCTATTGTACCTCTTTGACGCCTATACGATAAGCTTGTAAATATAAAAACGAATAAAACTGAGCTCGAAATCTCATTTACAAACTAGCAGTATATATTTACTCTCTATGCACTGAGCTGCGTGAGCGATTTGTTATGCTAAGTTTCATATTAAGACTTACCACTCAAATATAAACATTAAAACTTACAACAAAGGATGTGTCATGAAATCTCTATACTCTACCAAATCTACTGTTACTGGCGGCCGCATGGGTACGGCAACCTTAAGCGATAGCGATCTTGAAATCAATATGGTACCACCAGGCGGTAATGAAAAAGGTAATAATCCTGAGCAATTACTTGCGATGGGTTATGGCGCTTGTTTTGATGGCGCCTTAGGCGTAGTCAAAAAGATGGAAAGCGCAACATTTGGCTCAACTGTTGAGACCTCTGTAGACTTATTACAAGGTGACAATCACGAATATAAGCTTGCCGTAAAAATCCACGTTATCGCTGACAATACAGACCTATCTGCTGACGAGATTCAAAAATTGGTCGAAAAAGCGCATGAAGTATGCCCATATTCGAAAGCGACCAGCGGTAACATCGATGTCGAAGTCTCTTCAGAAGTAAAATAACGTATTCAGAGACTCGTTATCAACGTCTATTGAATGACAAGTAGTCGATAGTTATTCCCTTCTAAAAGAACTCAGTTTATCTGGGTTCTTTTTTGTTTTTAGCAATTTATTTATTGTAGAAATGGAATATCGAAAACTCAGTGTAGATTTCAATGAAAAAGAACACGATAGAACATCTCGTAACGGTTAAGCAGTTCGGCACGCGCTGATTTTATCGTTATAATAAGCGTATATATTTTTATCTAATAGCTGATAAGTGA
Source organism: Psychrobacter sp. UBA3480 (assembly GCF_002377945.1). Lineage (GTDB taxonomy): Bacteria > Pseudomonadota > Gammaproteobacteria > Pseudomonadales > Moraxellaceae > Psychrobacter. The sequence continues at coordinate 572,222 of NZ_DFQV01000020.1, read as the reverse complement.
CTTTTATGACTGATGACATAGCTGACAATACCACCGATAACAACCACAACTCTCACCAAGCGCTTGACCCCAAAGCATTACCAAACTTCGATACCATGCCTAACGTGGCGCTGATGGATACCAGTCATGTAGACAAAGATCAGCCGCCTTTTATTTTGGTTGATGGCTCCTATTATCTGTTCCGCACTTATCACGCCCTACCAAAAACCATGCAAAACTCGCAGGGCCTAATCACCAATGCGATACGCGGTACACTCAACGCGCTACTCAAGCTGATGCGTCGCTATCACCCTACCCATATGGCTGTCTGCTTCGATACCAAATCACCGACTTTTCGCCATCATATGTCTGCTGACTATAAGGCTGCTCGTCCACCCATCGATGTCGAGCTGGTAGAGCAAATTCCTTATATTCATCGTTTAGTCACCGCATTAGGCATTCCACTGTTGCGTATTGAGGGTGCAGAAGCGGATGATATTATCGGTACACTTGCCCATCGCGCTGTCGAGCAAGGTCATCATGTGGTCATCTCGACGGGTGATAAAGACATGATGCAGCTGGTCAACGACTGCGTGGTACTGGAAGACAGCTTTACGGGCAAAGTCACGGATACACCAGCGGTAATCGATAAATTCGGTATTAACCCAAACCAAATGATCGATTTCTTAACGCTAATGGGTGATGCCTCTGACGGTATTAAAGGCGTACCTGGTATTGGTAAAAAGACCGCTAAAGACCTGCTCGTTGAGTATGGTGATATCGAAAATATGCTCAAACATATTGGCTTTATTAAAGGTCGCGGGGCGAAAGGTCTGATTGAACACGCCGACGACATTCCTTTTAATAGAAAGCTGGCTACCATCGTCACTAACTTAGCCATCGGTCAAGATTGGAATGATCTAAAAATCAATACCGACCCTTGTGCGCATATAAATGAATTGCGTGAATTATATAATGAGCTTGAGTTTAGAAATGAGCTGGCATCGCTTGATCATCCAAATCATCCTGCCAATGGTTCGAAAAGTGTTGCTGATAGCCAAGCCGATACGGAGTCACAGGCACAGGTGGCAAAATCACTCCAATCCACCAAGAGCGACAATATCAAAGACAGCACTAACCATGATAAAGCGTGGCATACTGTACTCGACGAGCCAGCGTTTGATAGCTTGGTCGAGTTGTTAGAAGCTGCTCCGCACTTTGTCATTGATACCGAGACCACTAGCGTTCATTGGCGTGATGCACAAATCGTTGGTTTATCCTTTGCGTTGCAAGCACACGAAGCCTATTACATTCCGCTTACGCATAGCCTAGAAGGTGATGAGCTAACTGCCAAGCAACTTGATCGCGATACAGTATTAGCTCGCTTAAAACCTGTCTTAGAGAACCCAAATATCGGTAAAATCGGTCAGCATCTAAAGTATGATGCGCACATCCTCGCTCACTATGATATCGACCTAGTTGGCGTCATACATGAGCAGCCAAATAACTGGGCAATGGATACGATGCTTGCCAGCTACGTCATCAATGCGGCAGCTACTCGCCACGGCATGGATGATTTGGCACGCCATTATCTACAAACGCAAACCATCAGCTTTGAAGATGTGGCAGGTAAAGGCGCTAAGCAAGTTACCTTTGACCAAGTGGCCATCGATATCGCGAGCGATTATGCTTGTGAAGATGCCGATATCACCTATCAATTATTTGACGTGTTCAGCGTTGAGCTAGCTAACGATGCCAATAATGCCAAATTACTACACGAGCTAGAAATTCCAACGGCAGAGATACTTTGCCAAATGGAAGCGCATGGCATATTGATTAAACGCTCCTTCTTGAACGAGCTATCAAAACGCTTCGATGAAGAAATTGTCGCCCTAGAAAAACGCGCCTATGAAGTGGCAGGTGAGGAATTTAACTTAGGCTCACCTAAGCAGCTCGGTGAGATGCTGTTCGAAAAGCTAGGCGTCGCTGGTGGTAAAAAAACCAAGTCTGGTCAATACTCGACTGGTGAAGCGGTACTATCAAAAATCGATCATCCATTGGTCGATATTACGCTAGAGTATCGCGGACTATCTAAGCTCAAAAGCACTTATACCGATGCGCTGGATAATGTTGCAGATAGCGAAACCGATCGCGTGCATACTAGCTACCATCAGGCGTTAACGAGCACTGGGCGTTTGTCATCGACAGATCCTAACTTACAAAATATCCCCATTCGTACTGCGACTGGTCGCTTAATTCGTCAAGCCTTTATCGCGCCAGAAGGTCGCGTTATTTTGGCTGCGGATTATTCACAGATTGAACTTCGTTTAATGGCGCACTTCTCAGGTGATAAAAACCTAACTCATGCCTTTAACGAAGGGTTAGATATTCACGCGGCCACCGCTGCCGAAGTACTTGGTAAGGATGTCGCAGACGTCACTTCGACCGAGCGTCGTAATGCTAAAGCCATTAACTTTGGTCTACTATACGGGATGAGTGCCTTTGGACTTGCCAAGCAGCTACAGATGAGCCGCGGCGAAGCACAAGACTATATCGATATGTACTTTGAGCGCTATCCAGGCGTCAAAAACTATATGATCAATACGCGTGCAAGCGCTTATGAGCAAGGTTATGTTGAGACGATATTAGGTCGTAAGCTCTATACGCCTGATATCAATCACAGCAATCGTATGGTCAAGCAAGGTGCTGAGCGCGCGGCGATTAACGCGCCACTACAAGGCTCTGCTGCTGATCTAATCAAGCTTGCTATGATTGCCGTTGATAAAGTGCTGCCAAAAGAACAAGCCAAAATGCTGCTACAGGTTCACGATGAATTGGTGTTTGAAGTCGATGCGGATAAAGTAGACGAAGTTAGCCAGCTGATTACTGATGCTATGCAAGATGTATTGACGACTACAGCAGTAGAGAAAGGTTGGCACGTCGACTTTGCAGTGCCCTTACTGGTCGAGACTGATAGCGGTCAAAACTGGGATGAGGCGCATTAATCACTCACTGTCATTTTGTCAAGCATGCAAGGTATGATTATAAATGTACCTTGCAGATATTAGAGTTTTTGATAACTAACACTACAATAAGTCATTATATATTGTTTATATTAACAATCACTTATGACCAGTTAGTTATATTTCATAACAGTAATATCTAAATATGGGGTTTATAATAGGACATCTGTTAAACCCTAACTATTCGATATTTTTGCTTTAAAGTGAGCCTTTGGGCTCACTTTTTTGTTTTATAAAATCAGGAGTCATTTATCTTGAGTTCAGATGGCATCATCGAAATCCCTGGCATTATACTTTTGATAGTATGCCTATTGCGCAGTTCACAATATGTTATGAAAAGTCATGTCAAACAAATTAAGGCTTTTTGGCTGGCAGCCGTACTTATATTTGTCTCTGTCATTCGTCGAGAGTTGAACTATCTACCAGACTTACTGGTTCCAAGCGATTTTTCGATGCTTGGTCAGTCTTATGACTGGTGGGAGGACAGCGTCCTTACCGTTATCTATCTCGTCGCGCTTGGTTTGCTGGTCTACTCAAGGCATTACCTATGGGCAGTGCTAAAAAACGTGCCCGTTTCGCTCTATCTTAGCGTTACTGTACTGGCTATCATTCAGTACATGGGCGAGAACGCTATTATGTTCCCGCATACACCTGGTGAAATTGTCGAAGAGCTGGCTGAGACTGCCATTTATGGTATCGCCTTGACCTATTTATGGCGATTTAAACTGGCTGACTATCAGTCATGTCTAGTACAGAAGTTAAACTACAAGTTTGACCACGCCAATAATTAACACTATAAGTTTTATTATTTATGTAGCGATCTGGCTATCGTACAAAGACTTAGCATAAATTTCATAAATAATTACGGCTACTCATCTTGAGTAGTCGTTTTGCGTTCTAGTCATTGTCTTACATTTTTTGAACATCCTGTCACACCTTACTACTAGTGAAAAGTTGAATAAGCGTACAAACTGAGAAGCATATAATCTACATTGCAATGAGCGATGCTTTAACAAGCCAGCGCGATATTTTACTTCTAATGATGGCGACATCTAATAACTACAATAAGGAATTATTCATGGAAAACTCAAAAAACCCATTACCAGAAGAGATGGATCATATTGACGGTAATCGTCGTGACAATAATGACAGCGTCGATAACTCAGATAATTTAGATAACAACAATCAGGATGAACAAAACAACCAATTGGTCGATTTGGACAATCCTATGCTGCATACCATTGATAACGATGATGTGATTGATAATAGTGCGGGATTTAATAACTCAGAAGTCGGTAGTGATGCGACCCAAGGACTAACACCTGCGCATCGACAAAATATCGATGAGTCTCGTGTCGATGAGATTTTAGTTCAGGATAACCTTGATGACAGCGATTATCCAGATGCGATGGACATTGTGGATAGAGAAGCGGCTGAACGTAGCAACGATGATGATTTTTAGAACTTAATACGATTGTTGATCTACCTCTCTAAACCAAAAAAGCACGCTTAACTATATTAAGCGTGCTTTTTTCATTCTACTATTCAACTTACTAAAACAGCGACTTTCGTCTGTCTAAACCCAGCCATCTAGCGTGCCAGCCCAACCTTTCACCAATGGCAAACTCAACGCTTCAAGCAATTCAATATGTGTTTCATCAAGATTTAGTGCAGGAATATAATGATACTCTTGCCCGCCAGCATTAAGGAAGTTATCACGGTTTTCAATGGCTAACTCTTCTAATGTCTCTAGACAGTCTGCCGAGAACGCCGGACTAATCACCTGTACCGAGCGCACACCTGACTGACCCCAATCTTCCAACACCACATCGGTATACGGCTTGACCCACTCTTGCTTACCAAAACGTGACTGGAAACTGATAATCCATTCATCCTCTGTTAGGCCAAGCTCATGCGCCACTTGCGCAGCCGTACATTTACAGCGTTTAGGATAAGGATCGCCTTTATCAGCATAAGGCTGCGGGATACCATGAAAACTAAACATCAATTTTTCAGGCTTGCCATGCTTCTCTTGAAAACGGCGAATAGAGTTGGCCAAAGCTTGAATATATAGTGGATGGGCAAAGTAGTCTTTGACAATCGTATAGTTTGGCAAGTTGCGTTGCTTGAGCGTCCACTTCGTCAGCGCATCATATACGGCACCGCCTGAAGAGGCAGAGTACTGCGGAAACAACGGCAGAATGACAAAGTGGTCGACCCCTTCACCACGTAGCGCGTCCATGACATCAGGCAAACCAGGGTTACCATAGCTCATCGCCGGATGCACGGAGACTCGAAATGGTGCCACACTATCGGCCAAACGTGGTTCTAATAGCTCAACTTGGCTTTTTAGTATTTTACGAATCGGTGAATCACCTTCCCAGATACTGGCGTAAGCCTTTGCTACGCGCTTAGGACGACTTGGTAAGACAAATAGATTCAGAATAATAGCCCATAGGAATTTGGGAATCTCGATCACTCGTGGGTCTGACAAAAACTGTTTGAGGTAGCGACGTACGGCAGGTGCCGTTGGCTCATCTGGGGTACCAAGATTCACTAACAAAACGGCAATACGTGGGGGCAATTTAGGTTTCATAGCAGCACTTTATTAGCAGTAAGTTATTAAGGGTGATGTCAAAATAATAAGAGACGATACTGTTAAGACACAGTTGAATAGACACTTCATTAGTGTAGCATTTTATCCATTAATGACGCGCGCTAAAAGCGCCCCTATACAATTTGATACGCAGTTGCTATTTATTAACTCTTGATTACTTGATGCTAGCGGCTTGTTCATTATTTGCCTATGGCGAATTTTACATACAAACTATGATCGATACGCTCGAAAGGCACGCTCGACGGTTGTACTCCAACGCGCATCACCATACAATAGGCAGGCCCAGTTTATAAAAACCGTGTAGCTAAAATAGCCTGTTAGCAACGTGCCATTTTGCTTTTATTTTATTGATGATTGTAGTCTTGCGAGGTAGCTTTGAACGCACGCTCTGATAATACCAGTGACCAGCATCCTAATTCACAACCTCACCCTAATAGCTCAGCCAATATTGAAAGTGCTGTAGGGTCTGTGGGTGTCGTTACGCCCCAAAATTTTCATTTCGCGGAGCCCTTAACGTTAGAATGCAACCGTACCCTACCCTCGTTTGACTTGATGGTAGAGACTTACGGTACGCTCAATCGCGATAAATCAAATGCGATTCTGATTTGCCACGCGTTATCTGGCAATCATCATGCAGCTGGCTTCCATAGTGCTGATGACAAAAAAGCAGGCTGGTGGGACAATATGATTGGCCCCAATAAAGCAATTGATACCAATCAGTTTTATGTAGTATGTGTCAATAATATCGGCAGCTGTTTTGGTTCAACAGGGCCTACCACTATTAACCCTGATAGCGTTGATTCGGATAGTGTTAGTTCGGACAGCCTTGATGCAAATAGCAGCGATGAGCCGCAAGTGTATGGCCCTGATTTTCCGCTGATCACCATCAAAGACTGGGTAAAAACCCAAGCAATGCTCTCAGATCGTCTAGGCATCGACGTTTGGCATGCGATTGTTGGTGGTTCAATGGGCGGTATGCAAGCGCTACAATGGTCTGTTGATTATCCAGAGCGGTTAAAGCGCTGTGTGGTCATCGCCAGTACGCCAAAGCTATCTGCTCAAAATATCGCCTTTAACGAAGTAGCGCGCCAATCTATATTATCCGATCCTGACTTTAAAGACGGGCGCTATATACAAGAAGGCACTTATCCTCGTCGCGGACTGATATTGGCGCGTATGGTTGGCCATATTACCTATCTAACTGATGACGCGATGAAAGCAAAATTTGGTCGTGATTTAAAATCTGGCAAATTCATGTATGGCTACGATGTCGAGTTTCAGGTCGAAAGCTATCTACGCTATCAAGGCGAGCGCTTTAGTGAAAACTTCGATGCCAATACTTATCTGCTCATGACTAAAGCCTTAGATTACTTTGATCCGACGCGCGACTATCCATCAACGGTAGCAAAAGATACTACAGAGTCGGCAGTGCAAATAGAAGACTCAATCGCGGCGTCAGTCGAATCTAGCAAAGCGAATGCACAGAGTGAGTTAGAAGATGCAGTAACGACGATTGAAGATATTGAGTCTGATCGTCAGCAAGAGCTTTCTGCGCTCAAAGCGGCCTTTGCCCATACGCAATGCCAATATCTGGTCGTGTCATTTACCACTGACTGGCGCTTTGCACCTGAGCGCTCGCAAGAGATTGTCGATGCACTGATGGCTACTGGCAAACCAGTCAGCTATATCAATATTGACGCGCCGCACGGACATGACTCATTCTTGTTTGATATTCCTCGCTACATGGGTGCGGTTAAAGGATTTTTGACTGCGCCATTTATTACCCCTAGCCGCTCAGCCACAGGAGAACGCTCATGAGAATGGACCACCAACTGGCAGAGCGCTGGATTGCGCCGCAAGCACATGTACTGGACTTAGGTTGTGGCAATGGTGAGCTGCTTGCCCACTTACAGCAGAAACTAGGCGTGACAGGTTACGGACTAGAGATTGATGAAGACAAAATCAATGAGGCGATTGGTAATGGCTTATCAATTGTCGAGCAGGACCTCAACGATGGTCTAGCGCGTTTTGCTGATAACAGCTTTGACACGGTCGTCATGGCACGTGCCCTACAAGCAGTAAAAGCACCTGACGAGTTGTTGCTTGATATGCTGAGAGTTGCCCGTGAAGCAGTCATTACCTTCCCTAACTTTGCGCATTGGCAAAACCGCATTCATTTAGGGCTAAAAGGTATGATGCCTGTCTCTGAAGCGCTGCCTTACGAATGGTACAACACACCAAACATTCATCTATGTACTTTCAAAGATTTTGAACTGTTATGTGCGCAGCATGATATTCATATTATTAATCGTTTTGCGGTTAGTGATTCTGAAAAAGGTCATACACCTTTGATGAAAGCGTTAATAAGACAAGCGCCTAACTTGTTAGCAGACGTCGCTATCTACCGAGTGACCAAGAAATAGCCGCTAAATTCTCAACTGTCTTTATATTTTATAGACTGCTAGATAGTGCTGTACGTACTGATATTAACCTTAATAGATTGTTAACTTAATATAATTTTTTAGTAACTGTCTGATTTTGTTAAGGACAATCAAGTACAAACGTCTATTAGACCTTGTAATTAGTATTTGAGTTTCGTAAGTTTGGGTGTTAAGCTAGCAAAATATTGTCAGCCACCCCACTATTACGACCGTTTGTCTAATCAGTTAGGGTGAAATCTCTGATCTAGAGGTGACAACCCCCTTTTGCTAATGATTAGGTAAGTTCATATCGCAAGATTCCACCTAATTGTTATCGCCGTCTGACTGTCTTTAGCGAGACAATGTTTAGCGGTACAATTTTTTTTGCTTATTAACTGCCTAATTTTGGAGCTGCTATGAAATTATTAAAAGCTGCGTTGTTTACTGCATTATTTTCTTGTGCTGGTTTAGCCAATGCTGAGTTAATATCAAACGTACCGCTTGATACCTCACGTTTTGAGCTTATGCCTGTGAGCGAGTTGTCTAGTCGTGCCGCCCAAGGTAACGATCACGCTCAGTTCTATCTGGCCAAGCGTTTGCAAAAAGGTGAAGGAATTGCGCAAAATACCCAACAAGCAATCCAGTGGTACACCAAAGCCGCTCAGCAAGGCGTTGCCCCTGCTCAGTTGAATCTTGCCATCATGTATTTGCGCGGCGAAGGTGTACAGCCTAACTTGCAACAAGCCCGTCTGTGGTTAGAAAAAGCTGCAATGCGTGGCGATAACCGTGCCAGCTACACGCTTGCGCTACTAGATGAAAAGCAAAAAAATCTAGTCGATGCCTATAAATGGTATGACTTGGCTGCCCGTGATGGCATGCTAGACGAAAAAGTTCGTAACAAAGCACGTGGTAAAATTGGTCAGTTGGCATTAAACTTATCAAGTGATGATATCGCCAGTGCTCGTAGCAAAGCCGATACTTGGTTCCAGAGTAAGTAAATCTAGCAATATACCGTTTTAGTTTAAAAATAAAAATCCAGCCTTTGAGCTGGATTTTTTGTTATCTATAGAAAGTGGTTATTATTTTGGTAAAAAATAATTTAGCACATTAAAAATTGCTATCATCAGAGCAATGATTTTCACACTATATCGATTGTAAGGGCAGTATTATGAGTGGAACAAGAAAAATTCTAATATTAGGTAATGGCTTTGATTTAGCTCATTTTCTGCCCACAAAATATGACCACTTCATGCATGCAATGCGTAATGTGGAAAATTATAATAAAGATGTACCAATGACTTTTGAGTCTTTGTATACGGATTTGATAAATAGTGAAAATTACTTCTTTGAGAATACTATCAAATTATATAAAACTGAAGAAGCTACCTTACCGCTAGAAGAAGTTAAAGAGCTTCAAGATGAGTTGAAGAAAAATGGTTGGTTTCAATATTTTAAAAGCTATATTGATAGTGGTATCGATACATGGATAGATTTTGAAAATGAGATGGAAGTGGTGCTAAGCGCTGTCTGTTATATAGTATTGGAGATAGAAAAAAACATAAAACATCTCGATTATTTTTCAGATAATATATTTTTAAGTAATAAAATGTTTGATAAAGATGTTAAGAGAAAGTATCCATTCATCAATAGTTTACTCGAAAAATTTTCTATAACTGATAAACATAGTATACATGCAGAAACGAAAATAGTATTTGATAAGAATTTTATCAAATACTACTCAGGTCAACCTATAGACATATGCGCTTCCAGCTTGTTGAAGCACTTAGAAAAAGATTTAATGGGTTTTATTGAGATATTCTCTCAATACATTACCTTTATTAATGAACTAGAAGTAAAAGATGCTTTAAAAAAGCCAGAAGTTTTTGAAAAAGATTTAGATGCCATTTATAGCTTTAACTACTCATCTACTATTGAGCATTTGTATAGTCATTCCAATATAAATTTTATACATGGAAAAGCTGACAAAAATAGTGGTAAGAAAATTGTTTTAGGTGTCTCTGAACTCAAAAATCAAGTTCTTATAGACAATAAGGCTTACGGATTTGTTAAATACTATCAAAAGCTTATTAATAATACTGATTATCAATTTCTTAAGTCTGATTCTCCAGTCACAGCCTTAGAAAAAAATATGAAAAATCAAAGTCTAACTAAGTACCATCCTATTGAAGTTTATATTTGGGGACACTCTTTAGACTCTTCCGATAGCGATTATATTCATGAAATCTTTTCATTTAATCAAGACCAAAAATATTCAATAAGAGTCATTGTTTATTACTACTCACAGCCACATACCCAACTGTCGAACCTAATAGCAATTCTAGGTAAAGACACTGTCGAGAATTGGATGAAAAATAAATGGTTGGAGTTTATTGAAACACCTGATATATACAGGCTTAATTTTGATGGTAATTATATTGATAGCAGTACTAGTGAGTTTTCCAAAACTGTGCTTAAACCAGAGGAAACTCGCAATATATCCTTTTTCTAACTATACAGTATTGATACTTCTATGCTTTTAAGTTTTAAAACCTTATTAAAATTTGCTACACTACGCGCGCATTAACCAATTCCACAATTGAGATAATGTTATATACCTATCTACTTTTTTATTATTATTGCACTAGGTTTGCGACCTAGCCAGCAGGAGAAAGACATGAGCACAAACAAAGAAACCGCGATAACTGACAAAAATTCAGCACCTGTATACGATAGTGTGACTAATAATATCGTCGTTGCCGCACTATATAAGTTCACGCGCTTTGCCGATTTTGAGCAATATCGTGAGCCTATCTTAAACACTATGCTCGATCACGATGTGAAAGGTACGTTGTTACTTGCAAGCGAAGGCATTAACGGTACGATTTCTGGTACGCGTCAAGGTATCGATACCGTACTTGACTACCTGCGTAGTATTGAGGCGATTGGTACGTTTACCTTCAAAGAATCCTATACTGACGCACAGCCTTTTTATCGCACTAAGGTGAAACTGAAAAAAGAAATCGTTACTATGGGTGTCGAGAATATCGATCCATTGGAATCCGTTGGTCGCTATGTAAAACCAAGCGAGTGGAATGCGTTAATTTCAGATCCTGAAGTCACCTTGATCGACACGCGTAACGACTATGAAGTGCAAATTGGTACTTTCCAAAACGCGGTCAATCCGAACACTGAAACTTTCCGCGAATTTCCAGAATACGTTTCAAAAGAGCTCGATCCAGCCAAGCATAAAAAAGTGGCGATGTTCTGTACGGGTGGTATTCGCTGTGAGAAGTCGACTGCGTATTTACGCGAGCAAGGGTTTGAAGAGGTCTATCATTTAGAAGGTGGCATCCTAAAATACCTTGAAGAAGTCCCTGCTAGTGACTCTATGTGGCAAGGCGACTGCTTTGTTTTTGATAACCGTGTATCGGTCAACCACAACTTAGAAAAAGGCAGCTACGAGCAATGCTTTGCTTGCCGTATGCCAATCACCGCTGAGGAGATGCAAAGCCCTGCCTATATCAAAGGCGAGTCATGCCCACACTGTATCGACAAAGCGACCGACGAGCAGAAAGCCCGTTTCCGTGAGCGTGAGCACCAAATGCAGCTAGCGAAAAAGCGTGGCGAAGCCCATATCGGTAGCGATGTGATGGATGTAATCGAAAAACGTAAAGCTGCTAAGACGGAAGCGCGTCTACAAGCGGAAGCTGCAAACAATGCTAAAGCCAATTAAACTTAGCATTAGTACAATAAAAAAGAAGTGAAATAAAAAAGAGAGGCTCTAATCGATAGAGCCTCTCTTTTTTTATGATAAATCTTCAGTGCCTATCAAAACTATTAGCACTGATATAGTTAATCCAATTTGAAAGCGGATTGACTATATTAAAATAAGATACGTACGCGGATAGTCTCTTCTACATCTTTTAACTGGTCTAGTGCAGCAGTCGAATCATTGTAGTCGACATCCATCACTAGATAACCAACATCACCTTCTGTCATCAGGCTCTGAGCTAGAATATTAATGCCAGCTTCAGCAAATAAACGGTTAATCTGAGACAGTACGCCTGGCACGTTTTTGTGAATATGTAGTAGACGATGCGAGTTTTCTTTGAACGGAATAGAAACTTCTGGGAAGTTCACAGCCGTCGCCGTATCACCTTGATCAGAGTATCTAACAAACTTATCTGCTACTTCAAGGCCGATATTGGCCTGTGCTTCTTGTGTTGAACCACCGATATGCGGCGTCAAAATCACATTATCAAACTTACGTAGTGGTGACTCAAACTCTTCGTCAGCTGACTTTGGCTCTTTTGGGAACACATCGATAGCCGCACCCAAGATTTTACCAGACTCAAGCGCATCTGCCAGATCATCAATCTCGACGCACGTACCGCGAGCCGCATTGATAAAGTAGCTGCCTTCTTTCATCTGAGCGAACTGCTCAGCTTTCATCATATAGCGAGTGCTTGGTACATCAGGTACATGCAATGTCACGATGTCAGCCGTTGATAGTAGCTCTTCTAAGCTACCAACTTGTACCGCGTTGCCTAGTGGCAATTTGGTCACAGCGTCATGATAGATGACTTTCATACCGAAGCTTTCTGCCAAGACAGACAGCTGCGAGCCGATAGAGCCATAACCGACGATACCGATGGTCTTGCCACGTACTTCGTGTGAGTTGGTCGCAGACTTGCCCCAGCCGCCGCGATGTACAGTTGCATTTTTCTCAGGAATACCGCGATACAGCATGATGGCTTCGGCCAATACTAGCTCAGCTACCGAACGAGTGTTCGAGAATGGCGCGTTAAAGACAGGGATACCAAGATCACGAGCGGCGGCTAGATCTACTTGGTTGGTACCAATACAAAAGCAACCAATGCCGATAAGCTTGTGTGCGTGCTCAAGTACTTCGCGCGTCAACTGAGTGCGCGAACGAATACCGATAAAATGAGCATCTTTGATCTTTTCGATCAGCTCGTCTTGATCTAAGGCGTGACTGATATTCTCGATGTTGTGGTAACCAGCTCCTTCCAATACTTTTAGGGCATTGTCATGTAGACCTTCAAGCAATAAAAACCGGATTTTGTCTTTTTGTAGTGATAACGCCATATGAGAACTGTCCTATAATTGTTTTATAAGATTACCTGTTGGATAATCTATGATGGATGAAACGAAAACAGTCCCGATATCTTACACAAAATTTGAGGTCGATGTTAGCAGATTAGATGAATTATTGGTTATCAAGCCTGAAAAATTTTTATGCTATAGTGAATTATTCTGTTTGAAACCGCTCGAATCAATTATTTATTACTCACCTCTTCTTATAGGTAAAAATTATCACCCACTTATTACTTCTACGAGCTGACTCACCACTGAATTTATAGTTATTTCGCTATATAATAAACAGTCCCAGCATCGTGCTTACGCCAATATTGAGATTTGACCATGACGCCAACTACCGCTCAGAACACATCCGAAACCAATGCCGTGCAAACCATCTTGAGCACGCTCACTGATAACCATGACTTCGACCCGACTCAAATCAAAACCGATGCTGAAAGTCTAGAGCATTGGGGTAAAGACTGGACCAAGCACTTTGCCCCTGCTGCTGCTGCCATCGTCTTTCCAAAGACCACTGAACAAGTACAGACTATCGTACTCCTTGCCAATGAGCACAACGTCGTTCTAACCCCAAGTGGCGGTCGTACTGGTTTATCTGCTGGTGCCGTGGCTGCTAATGGCGAGATTGTTGTCAGCATGGATAAAATGAACCAGATTGGACAGTTTTATCCTGCCGATCGAATAGTTGAAGTCGAAGCCGGTGTGGTCACCCAGCAGTTGCAAGAATTCGCTGAATCAAAAGACTTATACTATCCTGTCGACTTTGCCTCAGCAGGCTCTAGTCAAATCGGCGGCAACATTGGTACCAATGCTGGCGGTATCAAAGTCATCCGCTACGGCATGACCCGTCAGTGGATCATGGGTCTGACTGTTGTCACTGGTAAAGGTGATATTTTGCAGCTGAATCGCGGCATGGTAAAGAACGCCACTGGTTATGACTTGCGCCAATTGTTCATCGGTAGTGAAGGCACACTTGGCTTTGTTACTCATGCGCAAATCAAACTTGAGCGTCAGCCACAAGACTTAAACGTCATGGTGCTTGGCATGGACAGCTTTAACGATGTGATGAACGTGCTCTCTTCCTTTCAAGCACAAATTGATTTGACCGCGTTTGAGTTCTTTGACGATGTAGCGATTGATAAGCTGATGGCACATGGTCAAGTACAAGAGCCGTTTGAATCGCGTACTAAGTTTTATACATTGCTAGAGTTTGAAGCACCTTATGAGCCAATCATGGACAAAGCCATGGCTATATTTGAGCATTGTATGGAGCAAGGTTGGGTCGTCGATGGTGTCATGAGTCAGAGCTTGGCACAGGCCGAAGAGCTGTGGAAGCTACGTGAGTATATCTCAGAGACTATCTCAGTATTTACCCCTTATAAAAACGATGTGTCTGTCCTTATCAGTCACGTACCGACCTTTATCGAAGAGATTGATTATATTGTTAGCAGCAACTATCCAGACTTTGAAGTCTGTTGGTTCGGTCATATCGGCGATGGTAATTTGCATCTGAATATTCTAAAGCCTGAGAATATGAGCAAAGATGATTTCTTTGCTGAGTGTCAGGTCGTCAATAAATATGTGTTTGAGACAGTACAGAAGTATGGCGGTTCAGTATCTGCTGAGCATGGGGTTGGTATGACGAAGAAGCCGTACTTGCACTATAGCCGTAGCGAGACTGAGATTGAGTACTTAAAAGAAGTCAAAAAAGTATTCGATCCAAACAACATTATGAACCGCGGTAAGATTTTTGATATGTGATTAGGTTGTGAACGCTAAACGCTTAACCCAAATAAAAAGACGCTAACCCGAGAGGCTAGCGTCTTTTTTATTACTTTATAATTCGCAAAAACTACGATTTATAAATATAACAGTATCAGTGCGACGACCAATAATATGCTCAAGAACCCTTGAATAATCAGAAACGCCTGATGCGGTGCCGCGATATGACGCACCATATTACCCAATGCATTATAAGTAATACCTGCCGCCTTAATATGGGGTGGACTATCGAAAGTTTTGATAATTTGCAAAAACTGCTCAGTCCGATCAGACGACCAGCCGTGCGGCGCAAATGGTAAAAACGGAGATAATTGTACGGCCTGTTTTTTGGTCGCGGGTGACCATAACCAACGCTCTAAAAACAGCAAGCGCATACGCCAGTCGGCAAAGCTGCGATGATTGATGACTTGTAATAGCAACACTTCTACATTCTTATGACGACTATCGACGAAGATACGCTTTTGCAGATTAAATACGTCTGACTTTTTACCTTCAATACATTGCAGAAAATGACCATTGCCGTAGCATAGCGTGCCTGTGATGTTATGCTGCTGATTGTAGTTACGTGCGTGGCCTTCTACTTCATCAAAAATAGAGGTGCTTAGACGCGAGCCAAGAGTCAGCGTACTGACATAAACCAACTGAACCAAAGCGGAGTCATCTATGTCATCCCACTTCATGGTTCTATTGGTATGATTTAAAGGCATAATAAAATAATCCTAAGAAGCCGATAAGATACGGCTAAACGAAACAAGCAACACAATACTATGCCTGAGTTGAACCAAAAAATTGACTCACAAAAACGTAGCAAATATTTACTACGTGAGACTGTTATTACCGTTACAGCTTGCTATGATAACAAGCAAAACAAAAGGTGCTGATAGATATTATTTAAATTCTATATTGAGATAATAAATAGCAAGACAGTCGCAGGTACAATGATAATGCAGAGCTAGGCGCTTATCAGTGCTCACAAACCTAATAGGTATAAAATGATATAGAATGCGGCAGACGCTATCCTCTAGTCCTCTATATTAGCCAAAATCACTACGAAATATAGTGAGCAAAACGGCCTAAGATATCAACATAACCTATTGTAAATACGGCAATAAATTATTGTAACGACAATATCTTCCTATTGGAATGTTTTTATTACTTTTTTGCACAAAAATCGGTACATCAATGTGCCATGTGCCATGACACCATTATTTGATACCACTATATTCGATAGCTATTTAAAACAGGAAACTTATGAGTAAGATGGAAAAACTAGATGATTTTCACCTCACGATTGCTGAGATTAAGAAAAAAGATTATCCACAATTAAAGGCATTGATGGATCGTGTCTATGTAAATTTGGGTGGCGCATGGTCAAAGACAACCATTCATACTTTGATTGACGCGTTCCCTGAAGGTCAGATTGCTTTGTTTGATCATGATCAGCTGATTGGTATTGTGCTCTCTATGCGCGTTGACTATGCCAAGTTTTCAAATCCGCATACCTATGACGATTTGATTGGGCAAAAAGAAATCATTAGAGACAATCCAGAAGGTGATGCCATTTACGGTTTGGATGCGCTCATCGACCCTGATTATCGCGGCTACCGTCTCGGTCGTCGTCTGTATGATGCACGCAAGGAGCTATGCCGACAGTTGAATTTCCGCGCTATTTTAGCTGGCGGACGAATACCTAACTATCATAATCACAAAGATCTGACTCCAGGCGAATATATTGATGCCGTTGAAAGCCGTGAAATTCACGATTCAGCTTTGTCGTTCCAGCTATCTAATGGCTTTATCGTTAAACGTATTTTGACCGCTTATCTGCCAGATGATAAGCAGTCAAAGGGCTTTGCTACCTTGCTTGAGTGGGCAAATATCTACTACGAGCCTAAAGACTATAAGCCTAATACTCGCAAGTCTGAGGTGCGTATTGGTGGTATTCAGTGGCAGATGCGTGAAGTCGAATCACCTGAAGAGCTACTGCAACAGGTTGAGTTCTTTGTCGATATCATGGCTGACTACAACTCAGACTTTGCCTGCTTACCAGAGTTTTTCAATGCGCCATTGATGGGTCTATGTGAAGAAACCGATCAAAATATTGCCATTCGATTTTTGGCGGGTTATACCGAGTGGTTCAAAAATGAAATCTCGCATTTAGCCGTCAGTTATAACGTCAACGTCATTACCGGTTCGATGCCATTACTAGACGAAGACGATACCTTATACAACGTCAGCTACTTATGTCGCCGCGATGGTACGGTTGAAGAGCAACGCAAAATTCATATTACTCCGCATGAGCGCAGCGCTTGGGTAATCGAAGGTGGCGATGAAGTCAAAGTATTCGACACGGATGCGGGTCGTATCGGTATCTTGGTCTGCTATGATGTTGAGTTCCCTGAGCTTGCACGTCTAATGGCTCTTGATGACATGGATATCTTGTTTGTGCCCTTCTGGACTGATACCAAAAACGGCTATCTACGTGTTCGCCACTGCGCGCAAGCCCGTGCTATCGAAAATGAATGCTATGTGATGATTTGCGGTTCAGTGGGTAACTTACCGCAAGTTGAGAGTTTGGATATTCAGTACGCTCAATCGTCGATTTTTTCACCGTCAGACTTTGCGTTCCCACATGATGCGATCATGGCAGAAACCACTGCCAACACGGAGATGGTATTCTTCTCTGATGTAAACTTGGACAAGCTGACTCATGTTCGTCACGAAGGCTCCGTACATAACCTGATTGACCGCCGTGATGATTTGTTCAGCTTAAAGTGGAAGCGTAAGGCCAAAGTGCCTGCGAGCAAGTTGACCGACGAGCAGCGCCGCGAAAATTCAGGCAGCGTACTGATTGGTGATCCATTACAAAACCGAGCACAAAAGCCATAATAGGTTGACGTAGTACACTTATAGTAGACTTTATAAATAATACGGCTGAATTTCAGCCGTTTATTTTTATCTGCTGTCTACTCTTTGTGCAATGACCATATAGGCAATTACGATAAGATAAGCAGTAACGATAAGCCATCATTTGAAAACAATATGCAAATTAAAAAGCGGATGTCATGACGATTGATATTGAGCAAAAAGAAGTAAAGCCAAAGAAGCAGTCGAAGCGAAAGATGGTTTCGATACTTAAAACGATAATGTTATATGGTCTCATGTTTGTTGTAATCTATAGCGTGGTCAATTGGTGGCGACAGCCTGTCATGCCTGCCAATCCTCAGTTGCAACTGACCGACTATCAAGGGCAAACTATCGATCTAGCAGCGATGAGTCACGAGCGGCCTACGCTGGTATACTTTTGGGGTACGTGGTGTTCAGTCTGTAGTTTTACTTCGCCAACCATCAATAAATTAGCAGCAGATAACTATCCTGTTGTCACTGTTGCCGTACAGTCAGGCTCAAACCAAGAGCTACGCAGCTACCTCGATCAACATCATTTTGACTTCACCACCATAAATGATCAACAAGGCGATATCTTTGCGGATTGGCAAGGACAAGTCACACCGTCCTATGTGGTATTAGAGAATGGCGAGATGACACAAGGGCTAACAGGGATTCAGCCATTATGGTCATTGAAACTGCGTTTATGGTTAGCATCTGTTTTTTAGTACTTGAGCCGTACTTTATATTCCAATAAATAAGCATTTAAAGAGCTTATAGCTACATCTTTGCTGAGAATATGCAACACAGATAAACGATTGATATTGGACAAAATTGGGCCAACCTCGCACAGCTCTTTTTACCCTACCCTTTTTGTCATATAATAGCTGCCGATCTAAATCTTTTTTTGAATTATTTTTACTAGCATATTTTATGTTGCAATCGTCTCGTTACCATTTATTATTGACGTAACTATTTACCGACTAATGAGCGACAATGGGTATTTATTGACATGATGGTTGATAAACCGACTATGATGAGCAATATACCTACTATTAGTAATTAAGCATTATCAATACCGCGTGACCCTCAGTAGTATATTGAACTACATTGAACATCGAGCCTTGTATCCGGTTTTGAACCGACACACAAACCTACCTTTTAAAAAGATACCTTCTATGACTGATAAAAGCACTGACACACCAAGCCAAGATTACAAAGACACGCTGAACCTTGCGGATACGCCATTTGCGATGCGCGCAAACCTTGCCAAGCGCGAGCCAGATTGGTTAGCTGCTTGGGAAGCAGATGACGTGTACGGTAAAATTCGTCAGGCGCGTGCTGGTGCAACCAAGTATATTTTGCACGATGGCCCTCCATACGCCAACGGTCAGATTCACTTGGGTCACGCAGTCAATAAAGTACTAAAAGACATTATTGTAAAATCAAAAACCTTATCAGGATTTGATGCGCCTTACGTCCCTGGTTGGGACTGTCATGGTCTACCAATCGAACAAAAGGTCGAAGCCAAGGTCGGTAAAGTTGGTCAGAAAGTTTCTGCGACCGAATTCCGTGGTCTATGCCGCGAATATGCGAGTACTCAAATTGAATTGCAAAAAGCAGACTTCAAGCGCTTAGGTGTGTTTGGTGATTGGGACAACCCTTATCTGACCATGAACTTCCATCAAGAAGCCAACATCGTGCGTGCGCTTGCCAAGATTTATGACAATGGTCATGTGACTCGCGGTATGAAGCCGGTCAACTGGTGCTTGGACTGTAGCTCTGCCCTAGCAGAAGCAGAAGTAGAATATCAAGACAAAGTCTCTGACGCGATCTATGTCAGTTTTGATGTACTCGGTACAGATAAAGTAGCCGCATTGGCAGATATCGCAGATAACATCGCTGCTGTTATTTGGACAACTACGCCATGGACACTACCTGCTAACCAAGCTATCTCAGTACATCCTGAGCATAACTATAGCGTGGTTGCCACTGAAAAAGGCAACCTACTACTCGCAGCGGATCTTGTCGAAACTGCGCTAAACGAACTTAAACTAGAAAATAACGGCATCCTAGCAACTGTATCAGGCAGCGAGCTTGAAGGCCTACATGCCCAGCATCCACTAATTGCAGACCGTCAAGTACCGCTCATCTTGGGCGATCATGTGACTACCGATAGTGGTACTGGTCTGGTACATACTGCACCTGGTCACGGTCTAGACGATTATATCGTTGGTCTAAAATACAACTTACCAGTAGAAAACCCAGTAAGCGGTACAGGCGTTTATTTAGATAGCGCTGCTGTATTTGCCGGCGAGCACATCTATAAAGCCAATCCAAAAATCATTGCTGCCCTACATGACAATGGCCATTTAATCAGCCATACCAAAATTGAGCATAGCTATCCGCATTGCTGGCGTCATAAGTCGCCAATCATTTTCCGTGCTACGCCTCAGTGGTTTATCAATATGGAAACCAAAGGCTTACGTGCTCGCGCGCTTGCTGATATCCCTACAGTCAACTGGACGCCAGCGTGGGGACAAAACCGTATCGAATCAATGATGACGGGTCGTCCTGATTGGTGTATCTCGCGTCAACGTACGTGGGGCGTGCCGATTACTTTCTTTACGCATAAAGAAACAGGCGAGCTGCATCCAAACACGCTTGAGCTAATGGAAGTCGCGGCACAAAAAATCAATGAAGGCGGCGTAGAAGCGTGGTTTGATGCTAGCTGTGAAGACTTCTTAGGCGCAGAAGCGGCTGACTATGACAAAGCAACTGACACGTTGGACGTTTGGTTTGACTCAGGCACGACGCATTTTGCGGTACTTGATCAACGTGATGAGCTGACCAATCCAGCTGATATGTATCTAGAAGGCTCTGACCAGCATCGCGGTTGGTTCCAGACGTCACTACTGACGTCAGAAGCGATGTATGAGCGCCCACCGTTTAAGCAAGTATTGACCCATGGCTTTGTCGTTGACGAAAACGGTCGTAAGATGAGTAAGTCACTGGGCAATATCATCACGCCGCAAGAAGAGATTAATAAAACTGGCGCGGACATGCTGCGTCTGTGGATTGCATCGAGTGACTATCGTTATGAGATGAGCGCAGGTAAGACGGTCTTTAAAGGTGCGATCGATATGTATCGCCGTATCCGTAATACCTTACGTTTCTTGCTTGCCAATACCGATGACTTCAATCCAGCGACTGATAGCATTGATATCAATGAATTGGTTAGCCTTGATAAATTCATCATTGAGCGCGCACAAACCGTCCAAGCGCAAATCATTAGCGCTTACGATGCGATGGACTTTCACCAAGTCACTCAGCATGTGACGGCGTTTTGCTCGCAAGACTTGGGTAGCTTCTATCTAGATATTATCAAGGATCGCCAGTACACCACGCAGGCAGATGGACAGCCTCGCCGCTCTGCGCAGACGGCTATCTACCATATCACTCATGCGCTGATTCGCTGGATTACCCCAATCTTGTCATTCACGGCGCAAGAGGCTTGGGAAGTACTGAACCAACGTGATGCGGATAAAGGCGGCTATGTATTTACTCGAGAATGGTACGAGTTCCCAGCATTTGAGCTAAGTGCCATCAGCAATGACGACTGGCAGCGCATCATGTTCGCAAAAGACATGGTGAACAAACATATCGAAACTGCACGTGGCGAAAAAATCATCAATGCCAACTTGTCTGCCGACGTGAGTCTATACGCTGACGGTGCAATGTATGAGAGCTTAGCCAAGCTTGATGAAGAGCTTCGTTTTGTACTAATTACTAGTAACGCTGCACTCAAGCCAATGAGCGAAGCGCCTGCTGATAGCATCACACAGACAGATGAAGCGACCGACACCAATACCGAAGAGGCTGTAGATTTAGTGGTACAAGTAAGCGCGGCTACTGGTACTAAGTGCGTACGCTGCTGGCACATCCGTGATGACATCGGCACAGATAGCGCACACCCTGAACTATGCGCGCGCTGCGTGACCAACGTCAGTGGCGATGGCGAGGTGCGTCACTATGTCTAACCCAACAGACTCATCTGAAAGCCAACATGACCAGCAGCCGCAGGTGAAGGTGAAGGTTGACCATTCGCCTAAGCCTGCTCATGCGACCACGGGTAGCTCGACTACGCCTAGAAGTCGCCTGACCAAGTCAACCAATAGGACACCAAAGCTGGTGGCCAATGGTAGTCGTGCTTTTGTATGGTATATATTGGCATTGGTTGTTGTCATTATCGATCAGTGGACTAAATGGTTGGCAGAAACCAAGCTGACCTTTCATGATCCAGTGCCAGTGATCGAGCCATTTCTCAATTGGACACTCGCTTATAATTACGGCGCAGCATTTAGCTTTTTGGCAGATGCTGGCGGTTGGCAGAAGTGGTTCTTTTCAGGGCTGGCATTACTCATGTCGCTGTTTCTAATCATTTATCTGA
Source organism: Psychrobacter sp. UBA3480 (assembly GCF_002377945.1). GTDB lineage: Bacteria > Pseudomonadota > Gammaproteobacteria > Pseudomonadales > Moraxellaceae > Psychrobacter. The sequence goes on along the minus strand of NZ_DFQV01000020.1, from coordinate 549,944 downwards.
TTAAAGCACCGCGAAAAGCCACGCTGTTATCTTTTGGCCTAGCCTTAGTATTGGGCGGTGCAGTTGGTAATTTAATCGACCGCTTATTACATGGTCATGTGATTGACTTTATCCATGTGCATTATGCTGATGTTTGGCATTATCCGATTTTCAATATCGCGGATATTGGTATTTCTATCGGTGTATTATTGATTGTCATCGATATGCTATTTTTGGAGAAGAAGCGTGAAATGCCACGTTCATAACCGTCTATAGCTAGAGACATTAATTCAATTTATAAATAAAAAAGGTGGGTTACGCAGTCGTAACCCACCTTTTTTTATCGATCGTTTTAGTGCCTTCGTCATATACGTAGCAATACTGATAATCGTGAATGCTATTATTTATAGAAACTCTGATAGTAAACCAGTCACAGTCTCTAAGCCGCCACCTGATAATAAAAACAGCAAGCCTGCCATGTTCACAATGACGGTCAAATAATAAGTCACTCGAAACTCAGGCTTTTGTGATTTGTGACGCAGATACGTTTGAGCCAATAGCGCGCCTACCCAACCGCCTATCGCGCTTAGTATATGCAGTGTAGACTCAGGCGTACGCCAGTCGCCACTTTGCGCAGCAGCTTTGTCTTTGGCATACATGCCATAAGTAATAATCCCTAGCACGACGTACCAACCGACCACTAACCAGCTCAGTTTATCTGTCGCTGCTAATAAAGCTAAAACACCATAAAAAGCCAGCCCAAGGAACGAACGTTTCTTTTGACCCGCTTCAAACTCTGCCTGATGGCTACGTTTCTGATTGCGCTGACGGATTTGCTGATTTTTTTGTGCCATTTTTTGCTGTACAAACCCAAGCTCTTGTACTTGCTTGGCTCGCTTGCGTCCTGGGGCATCTTGTCCAATGCTAAAGACCACTGCCTCACCGATCTCAGGACGGCGCTGAGCCTTAAACTCACTCACATGAAAGAAAACAGACTCGCCCGCTTCAGTTTCAATAAAGCCAAACCCTTTATCGTCCTGCCATTTTTTGACAGTGCCTTGTTGTTTATTCACTACCGACACCTCATATCTTTTAGAATTGCCAATTATAGTACACCATCTGCGTTACATTATTGACGCTTACATCTGGTCTTAGATGGCTTATTATTTCTTACACTATAATACTGCAATTAAAGAGACTGTAATCCAACGCATTATTTTCTATTCTTTTATTCTAGCAACCGATGGCTTTTTATTATGACTCAATCTCAATTTATTAACCCAAACGAAGACACTCGTATCGCTCACGGCAGCCTTGTGAAGCTGCACTTTGAAGTTTCACTAGAGAACGGCACCATCATCGACTCAACTTTTAATCGTGATGCACCTGTGTCTTTGACCATTGGTGATGAGAGCTTGTTACCTGGTTTTGAGCAAGTACTGATGAATCTACGCGCCGGTGATACTCGTACCGCACACCTTGAGCCAGAGCAAGCATTTGGTGAGTGGAATCCTGAAAACATCCAACATTTTAGCCGTACTCAGTTTGCGCTAGTCGCTGACAATCCAGAGATTGGCATGATGGTTGAGTTCGAAGACAAAGGCAAAAACACCTTGCCCGGTACGATCAGTGCCATCGATGAAGACCAAGTCGAAGTCGACTTTAACCACCCTCTCGCAGGACAAGACGTATTATTCAAAGTGAAAATCTTTAAAGTCACACCACCCGGTGTCACAGGTATCAAATTGATGTAAACATCAATAAATACAACCCATCTAAAAATAAATATTGATAAAAAACAGTCCAAAGGGAGACTTATATGCAGTATCAAACGTTACCGCAACTCGATGAAAAAGTATCTAAAATCTGTCTAGGCACGATGACATGGGGACAGCAAAATACTGAGTCCGAAGCACATGAGCAAATGGACATGGCACTCAGTGAAGGTGTGAACTTTTGGGATACCGCCGAGATGTATCCGTCACCACCAGATAAAGACAAACAGGGTGATACCGAGCGCTTTATGGGAACTTGGTTTAACAAGACCAAACAGCGTGACAAAGTCATTCTCGCTAGCAAAATATCGCCAATGAACTTTTTGCGTGATGGACAAACGCGCTTTAACGCCGAGCACATTAGCAGCGCTATTGACGGGAATTTGGAACGTTTACAAACAGACTATATCGATATCTATCAGCTGCATTGGCCTGAACGTCAAGCGAACTTCTTTGGTCAGCGCGGCTATGATGAAGAGATGGCAGCACAGTCATTAGATGATTTAACGCCATTTTTAGAGACTATTCAGGCCTTAAATGATGAAATCAAAAAAGGTCGTATTCGTGCTTATGGTTTATCGAATGATACCGCGTGGGGACTGATGCGCTATCTATGGGAAGCAGATAAGAATGGCCTAATTCCGCCACTTACCGTGCAAAACCCATATAGCTTATTGAACCGCTTATATGAGGTTGGTATGGCTGAGATAGCTCATCGTGAAAACGTGGGTCTACTTGCGTATTCACCGCTTGGTTTTGGTGTGTTGTCTGGTAAATATCTTGATGGTAAACGTCCTACTGGCGCACGTCTGACTATGTATGATCGTTTCGGTCGTTATGTGAATGAGCAAGCCAAATCAGCCACTGAACAATATGCCAAGATAGCTGCTGATGCAGGTTTGGACATGGCGCAGATGTCATTAGCTTTTGTAAACTCTCGTCACTTTGTCACCAGTAACATCATTGGGGCAACGACGACCGAGCAACTCAAATCAAACATCGACAGTGTCAATGTGGAGCTAACAGCAGATGTGTTAGAAGCGATTGAAGCGGTGCATACACAGCAGCCTAATCCATCGCCATAGTTGGTCTTTTATAGAGACTGGATGTTAATAGAGCCTACTGAATAAATAATACTAAGTTCGCTCTATTAAAAATTCCATAAAAAAAGGCGCAAATCGTTTCGATTTGCGCCCTTTTATTGACTGGCTGAGATTAGCTACACTAGCTCAACTCTAATTAGCTCAACTCTAATTAGCTCAACTGTAAATAATCAGTCTTCAACTGGTGCGCTAAGGACTCTTGAATGTAGATCTGCTAGCCCTTCATTCATGCGTGCTTGCAATAAATTGGTCAGTTCACTCTTGTTACGACCTTCTGGATCTATAGGCGCAAGTGGCAACACATAAGCGGTCACGTTTTTGCTATCGAGCACTTTTTTCATACTTTCTTTCATCGTCAGCTTGCCATAGTATGGCAATGCGTCGCTTAGTGTGCCGTCTTTATTGACATAAGCAATGATGATCGGTCTGATAGGCACATCAGCATCAATGGCTGCTTGCAGCAATGTTCCATGAATGCGTTTTACTTTTTTACCACTAGTGGTCGTCGCCTCAGGGAAGAAAATAATCGAAAAACCTTTGGCTAAAAAGTCAGCAATCTGCGCCGATACTGAGCTTGCATCACCGGAGCCGCGCTCAATGAAAAGCGTCCCTGCAGCATGAGCAAGTTTGCCAAATACAGGCCATTCACCGATCTCAGCCTTGGATAAAAAGAACGCTGGGCTCACAGTACCAACGACAGGAATATCCATCCATGACACGTGATTCGATACCCATAAGCCATGGAACTGCTCTACAGGTTCCACTTCTACTACTTTAACCCCAAAAGAGCCTGCCATCTTGCGGCAGAATGTCTGGATATAACGTGGTAGGGTTTCGCGTGGTGGTTGCTTAAATGCACCGATACGCTTTGCCGCGCGTATGCCGCCGACCATGGTCGTGGTCATACCAGCAACCTGTCTACCTCGGCTCAACTGTCGTCTGAGTGAAAAGCTTGATTTAGCTTGGCTCATCTTCGCCCTCATGATTAAATAACGGGTGTTTAATAGTCAAAAAACGAGCCCAGTATAACAAAGTTCTCACACTCAGTGATAGCTTGTTCACTCAGTGAGTGCCGACTTTTATACAAACGGGTAATAAAGCAGATTTATAAAAAATTATCCGCAGCAAACGCTGTAACATAAAACCATCGCTAATTATGCTAATACGCTTTAATATCAAGTGATAAGACCATATATAGATAATCATATGAACGCTACGTCAAAGCTTCTTGAGCTGATTATAGCGAGACATTTACTTTATTAAATAGGTGATACTCTTTGGATTATTTTGAAAGACATGAAGGTGGCGAACGCGCCATTTTAGTACATTTAGACATCCGCCAAATTCAAGATCCTGACGATCTTAGTGAATTTGAGCTGTTGGCTGATTCAGCAGGTGCCGATCGTTTGGCGCTAGTCACTGGATCACGCTCGCGCCCTGACGCCAAATACTTCGTTGGTAGCGGAAAAGCAGAAGAAATCGCAGAACTAGTGCGTGAACACGAAGCAGACATCGTACTGTTTAACCACAGCCTGTCGCCATCACAAGAGCGTAATATCGAAGCGCTAGTGAAGTGCCGCGTGTTGGATCGTACTGGTTTGATTTTGGATATTTTTGCGCAGCGTGCCCGTACCTACGAAGGTAAGCTGCAAGTAGAGCTGGCTCAGCTTAATCATCTATCAACACGTCTGGTACGTGGTTGGACGCATTTGGAACGTCAAAAAGGTGGTATTGGTCTGCGTGGACCTGGTGAGACTCAGCTTGAGACCGATCGCCGTCTACTACAGACTCGCGTCAATCAGCTAAAGAGCAAACTAGAAAAAGTCCGTCAGACCCGTGCGCAAGGTCGCGCCCGTAGACAGAAATCTGATGTGCCGACCATCTCACTGGTCGGCTACACCAATGCGGGCAAATCTACTTTGTTCAACCGTTTGGTCGATGAGAACATCTATGCTGCTGACAAGCTATTTGCGACGCTAGACCCTACTCTACGCCGTTTAGACTGGCAGGGAGTTGGTCGTGTCGTCTTGGTCGATACGGTTGGTTTTGTTCGTCATCTGCCGCATGAGCTGGTTGAGTCTTTTCATGCAACCCTAGAGGAAACGCTAGAAGCAGACTTGTTATTGCACGTCATTGACTCCTCTAGCGAAGATATGCACGAGCAGATTCAGGCGGTCAAAGAAGTATTGGCAGAAATCGATAACGATGTACCTGTGCTCAATGTCTATAACAAGATTGATTTGACTGATGAGCCTGCACATATCGGCTATGCTAGCGAAGGTCAGCCAAACCGCGTCTATGTTTCTTCTAGACAGAACCTAGGCATGGAAGAGCTAACGCTTGCCGTACAGCAACTGTTGACAGGTAAACTGACGACGTTTGATTTAACCTTGCCGTATGATGCTGGACAGTTCAAAAACACTCTATATGAATTGGGTGTTATTGAAGAAGAAAGCTATGACGATACAGGTCGTGAATGTCTGACGATTCGTTTGCCAAGTGACCGCTTAAGACAGCTACTCGGTCAAGCCAACTTAAAACCTATCGATGTATTGCCGCTGGCACAAGCAACACTACTGATGCCGGTACTAGAAGAGTTTGAAAAAGTTGATGACGTTGAAGAGCCAACCATGACAGAGGCTGAAGAAAAGGCGTTTGACGAGTTTGATGCATTACACTCAGAAACAGCTGATTCAGAAAAATAATAGTCGTTTCTGTAGAATAATAACTACTGTTAAAGTGAGTCATTTGCGGCAGTAATCAAATGAACGTTTGATTCATACTGTTAGACCATAGACCCTTATATAGTACGTTAAAATAGAATAGACGATATCCATTGATATCGTCTATTTTTTTTGGATATGACCAGTCACGGTGCATAGGCTTTATTAGTTGCCCCACTCTCTATATAATCGCCTGTTATACATTCAACAAATATTGATAGATAGCGTTAATCTCTCGAAAGTGAATCATTGCTACCATCAGTATGCATAGCATCATTTTCTACGTTGTGTTCTTGGTGTGATCACATACTTTGTTTGGTACACCATCCATTTATATCTGACTTGGCCAGAATTGCTTATGAAGCCTGCTCACTCTCCCCATCTCCCACTATGGCTTGCGTTAATTCTAACGTTGACCATGGTCATCGTTGTTCGAGAAACGGCGGTTGTTCTCTGTCAAATGGCAGGCATCGAAAAAGCGGCCAATATTGTCGGTTTGGTTGCGATGTTTGTCATTTTGATGGCGTGGCGACTGCTCAAGGGGTTACCGAGCTGGCTCACACAGGCCAGTAATACATTGCTAGTCGATAGTGGTTTTGCCTTCTTACCAGTTTCTGCTGGTGCAGGCTTGTTGCTATTTGCTCTAGGAGATGAGCTATTGGGTGTGATGATAACGATGATCGTTAGTACGCTCATACCGCTGTGGGGACTAGCATTATTGGCCAATCGTTGGCTCAATCACGCTGCAAACACTGATAGTACGACTACCACTGAGCAAAAGGGACAGCCGTGAGCTGCGGAGAAATATTATGACTTTTGACAGCGTATTTATGGCAACCCTAGCCGCAATATTATTGACATTAGCAGCACACGTAATTGCACGTGTATTGGCACGTAAATTATCATGGCTACCGATGGTCATTACCGCACTTGTCCTAGTGCTTGTTTTCCTATTTGTACTGCAGTGGGATTACAACAACTATTACAGCGCGGCAAAACCTGTATTTGACCATTTATTGGGATACGTGACAGTACTCTTAGCTGTGCCATTGGCGGCGATGAACTTTAAAGGCTTACCAGTCAAAAAGCTCACTTTAATTGTCGCTATTGCTAGTGTCGTTGGCGCATTATTGCCTATGTCACTGGCCTATTTATTTTCGCTCAGTCATGAGACCCTATTGGCCTTCACTACCCGTTCTGTGACTACACCGATTGGCCTGAGTATCGCAGATTTAATCAAAGCACCATTGGCAATGGCTAACCTAATTATCATCGTCTCAGGTCTGATAGGTGGTACGGTCGCGCGATTTTTGTTCCGCGGTATCAATGATGACCGTGCTAAAGGTCTAGCACTGGGGCTAGCGGCTCACGCGTTTGGTACTGTAGAAGCATGGCAAATCAGTCATACAGCAGGACGTTATGCAGCATTTGGCTTGGCAGTGAACGGGTTAGTTACCGCGGTTTGGGTGCCTATCTTTATCAGCGCTATTGGTATCTAGTCATCATTAAAACCCTACCTAAACTATTCTTATATTTTTAAAAATTTAACCATTAATAGGCTTATTTACTGTTGATTTCAGATTAAAGATTACCTCGACTATTCAAATGTCATTATTATTTCTTAAAAAATTGAGACACTTTATTTATATGAATTCATAAGGGCAAAAAGCCCACTGCAAATGCCTCATTAAGTAACTTAGAAAAGTTAGTATATTGATTTATCTAAGATTATTTAACAATGAAAATCTGATTTTACAACTTAGTTTGTCAATCTGATGCGTCAAAAAGTTATTATATGTTATAGTAAGCAACTATTATTTTTTGTATCTATTGCAAGTGGTTCCTTATTGAAAGTGATAATTGCTAAGCTGCTGTCCTCACAGTGAGCTAAATAATTCTGCAAAACCAGTAACCGCTTAAGCGCCTAAATCAATGCATATATAGGCAAAACAATTTGCTGTTATTCGATAAAAAGTGATTTTACTATGATAAATACGGCTACTTTAATGACTCGCTGCTTATCTCCCCTTTTACTAAGTGCCATTGCTCTTTCGACCTTTTCTGTCGCTGCCAATGCAGGCAATATGTATATCTACAAAGACAAAGGTGGACAAGTACTGTTGACCAACGTCAATCCTAGTGGAAATTTTGATAAGTTTACGAAGAAAGTGAAAGTAACTTATTATAAAGACTCTAAGATGTATGACGGAAGTAGCGATAGCTATGGTAGCAGTGCCGCTAGCAATAGCGGAAGTCGCAACTCTTACGACAGCTACATTCGTGCGTCCGCTGAGCGCAATGGTGTTGACCCTGCCCTTATGAAAGCGATGATGCATACTGAATCCGCTTTTAATCCAAACGCACGCTCACCAGTGGGGGCGCAAGGGCTTATGCAGTTGATGCCAGCGACTGCGCGCCGCTTCAATGTCAGCAATCCTTGGAACCCTGCAGATAATATCGAAGGATCAGCTAAGTATATCGCTTGGCTCATGCGTCGCTTCAATAATAATGTCGAACATGCTGTCGCAGGCTACAATGCGGGCGAAGGCAATGTCGATAAATACGGTGGCATTCCTCCGTTCAAAGAAACACGCAACTATGTTCAAAGAGTGATGAGCCGTTATCATAGCTTGTATAAGAACGATGCAGGACTGTTTGGTGCGAGTATCAGTGCTAACAATCAAACCAGTAGCACCAGTACAAGTAATGGCTTACAAAATGTCAGTTATGGCACTAGCAGCAATGTGAATAGTGCCAGCTATGCCAACTCAGCCTATGCTGCTTTACGCTAAGCCAGTTATCTAAAAGTCAGACATAAAAAAGCCCATTAACGAATTAATGGGCTTTTTTATGTTTGGACGCTTTATATCGTGATGCTTTATATCGTGATGCATTAAGAGTGATAAAGCCAAACTGTGAGCCACAATTAAGTACTCACAGCCTATTCCAACACTATTTGATACTTACTTGTTAGCGGCCTGAGTTGCAGCAACTTCAGCAGCGAAGTCTTCTTGCTTCTTCTCGATGCCTTCACCAACTTCTAGACGTTTGAAGCCAAGTACTTTTACGCCTTCAGCTTTTAGGACTTCACCAACTTTTTTGTCGTTGTCCATAACGTATGGCTGACGTAGTAAAGTTACTTCGTCTAGGTACTTACGTAGGCCACCTTCGATCATTTTTTCAACGATATTATCAGGCTTGCCAGACTCACGAGCTTTCGCTTCGATGATGTCTTTTTCGCGTGCCAATACGTCAGCAGCAACATCTTCATCATCTACAGCAACAGGGTTGAATGCAGCGATATGCATAGCAAGGTTTTTACCAGTGTCAGCGTCGCCACCTTCAAAAGATACAACTACACCGATGCGCAGACCATGACGGTATGCAGCGATGTTAGCGCCTTCAAGAGTTTCAACACGGCGAATCTGGATGTTTTCACCGATTTTCTGTACTAGTGATACACGTGCTTCTTCAACAGTCTGACCTTCGCCATAAGACAATTCAGAGATAGCAGCAACGTCAGTTACGTTGTTTTCTAATGCAAGGTTAGCAACTTTTTCTGCAAATGCAGTGAAGCTGTCATCTTTTGCAACGAAATCAGTCTGGCAGTTAACTTCTAACAAGAATGCTTTGTTTTCGCCTTGAGCGATGATGATAGCGCCGTCAGCTGCGATGTTACCCGCTTTTTTAGCTGCTTTAGCTTGACCAGATTTACGTAGGTTATCAATGGCAACTTCAACATCACCGTTTGATTCTTCTAACGCTTTTTTACATTCCATCATGCCAAGACCAGTACGGTCACGCAATTCTTTTACCATTTTGGCAGATACTTTTACTTCTGTCATAAGAGTCACCTTAGTATAGTTATGTATAGGAGTGCTGTATTTCTATTCGATATCTTGGTATTACTTAAAATCTAACAGATAGCTCGTTTTGAACGATTACTAATATAGCCATCAATGATGTCAAACAAATAACATCTGTACAATATAGCGATATGACCAGTAGGAGCGATAATACTCGCCCAATAGCTGCTCGCTTATACGCATAGCATTATTAATAAGGCTTTATTCAATAACAAGGCATGACGAGTAAAACTACATCATGCCTATTATGAGCTTATACGCTGTTCAAAACATTATATGGATGCTGATAGATACACTATCAAGACATCCTTACAAAGTTAAACTTTTTAAGTCAGCTACTTATTCTGCTGGAGTTGCAGCAGCTTCTTCTGCAGCTGGCGCTTCTTCAGTTGCAGCAGGTGCTTGCTCAGCTTTACCACCAGCTTGAGTTTGTGCGTATTCTTTACCAGCGATGATAGCATCAGCCATAGAAGTTACGTACAAAGTCACAGCACGGATAGCATCATCGTTAGCTGGGATGATGTAATCAACGTTATCTGGGCTAGAGTTAGTATCAACGATACCGATAACTGGGATACCCAAGTTTTTGGCTTCTTTGATAGCGATAGCTTCGTGATCTACGTCTACTACGAAGATAGCGTCAGGTAGGCCGCCCATGTCTTTGATACCACCTAGTGAACGCTCAAGTTTTTCCATATCGCGAGTACGCTCTAGCGCTTCACGCTTAGTTAGCTTAGCGAAAGTACCGTCTTCTGCTTGCTTTTCTAGCTCTTTTAGACGGTTTATTGACTGGCGTAGAGTTTTCCAGTTAGTCAACATACCACCTAACCAGCGATGGTCAACGTATGGCATACCAGCGCGAGCTGCTTGCTCACGTACGATACCGCTTGCAGCGCGTTTAGTACCAACAAATAATACTTTGTTTTTCTTAGCAGCTAGGCCGTTTACGTAAGTCAACGCTTCGTTGAACGCTTTTACGGTGTGCTCTAAGTTGATGATATGGATTTTGTTACGTGCGCCAAAGATGTATGGACCCATTTTTGGGTTCCAAAAACGTGTTTGGTGACCAAAGTGAGCGCCTGCTTGTAGTAAGTCGCGCATTTCGATTTTGGTTGGATTCTTTGTAGCCATGAGAATATATCCTATTGGTTGGGTTATGCCTCCACATCACAAAAACAGCCTATTTAGCGACACGCATCTGCTACCGGTTAGTTTTCATTAGTAAAGCACTAACAGATCACAAATTAATCAAGTCGCCAAACACCCAGCAATTTTTTGCCATGATGTGTGTGTCATTGGTTGGTTTAAAAAAAGAAGCTATCGCTAGATTGAAGCAAATGCTCAAATCTAAACTATAAAGTGAATTATAAAAAATAGCTGCGCTGTATTTTATCACATAACGTCTTGGAATCTCCAGCAGTTTGTGTGTAGCGTATCAATAAGATAAAAACAAAATATGGCGATAATAAAACAAAAAAAAGCGACACATTTGCATCGCTTTTTTCATGATTGTCTTTTTAATCGCTATTTTTCAAGCAGGGTTACTGCCGTCACTCTTTTATAGTTATCACTCGTTTACAGAGTGATTGACTATAGCTTATGCAATGCAAATACCAATGACCGCCTTGTAACCACGCCACGTAAATGGTGTGATGTAACTTTGACGATCTTTAGGCAAATAAGACACGCTTGGCGCACTCTCTACAATGTGCGGCGGAGAGATAATAAACTCTGAACCAAATTCTGTCCGAGCGTTACCTGAGATTGTATTGGCCATTTCACCCAACAAATCTTTCATCATGGTGATTGAAGAGTCAGGCTCGCCCATCACTTTGATGACTTCTCGCAACATCACGCTTGGTGCACTGACATAGACGCAGCCCTCTAAAGGCCCTGATATCTTAATGACACCGCTATAATCAAAGCCAATCGCACTTTTGTTGTTGTTCAAGTAAGGGGTATCAATTGACACTTCCGAGCCATCGATTTGCGCAAAAAACGCATTGATCGAGCTTAGAAATACACCCAATTTTTCTACTTTAACCATAATATATTAATATCCATCTGTATTACGTGGCAGCATTAATCTTGCAAACAAACCACAATCTCGCCTACTTGAGAATGCCAAGTGATGGGGATGATAAAAGAACGCTCATCGTTCGGCAACACAATACTTTGTGGCGCACCTTTGAACACAAATGGTACAGAGATATGAAACTCTGAGCCAAACTCTTTACGTGCATTGCCTGCGATGGTATTAGCCACTTCCCCAGCCAGATCTACATAGTTCTCTTCACTTTTATCGGTTTCGCCCATGCTGTCTAATATTGAAGACAGCAATTCACGCGTCGCCGAAAAATATACCACGCCTTTTTGGCCACCAGATATACCAATCACGCCCGTATAATCGTGGACTTTTGGCTGTTTGTTTTCTAGTAAGTAAGGAGTATCGGCAATAAGCTCTTCTCCCCCAAACTGGTCAAAATAATTACTAATAATACTTAAAAAAATCTGTAGCTTTTGCTCTTTCATAATGACATCTGCTTTGGTCGATGAATGGTATTAGTCTTGCATCAGCTCATACAAAGACTCTACAAGCTCCTCTTCTGAAAAAGGCTTGCACAAAAATCCGCTAGCACCTAGCGACAGTGCTTCGATACCGGTGGCTTTGTCCGATAACGCTGATACCACTAAAATGCGTACTTCAGGATCAATCGCGATGATTTTTTCAATACATTCTAGCCCATCCATTTGTGGCATGGTTAGATCCATAGTGATCACATCAGGACGATGGACATTGAACTTTTCGATGGCTTGAACACCGCTAGTCGCTGTCGCAACCAACATGAACTTTCCTGAATCGTATGCGCGCTGAATACGGTTTCTAATAATATTTGAATCATCAACAATCATTAACTTATGCATAACTTATCTACTACCTTTAATGAAGTGCTTGTCGTCCCTGACAATATAATTACTATTTTGATTAAGCTTTAGGTAAAGTAATGACAAACCGTGTCATCTGACCCAGATCGCTATTTACGTTAAGCTTGCCATCATACTCTTTTACTTTTGCTTTAATGATATCAAGTCCAACACCGCGGCCACCATCTTCATCTGAGTGCTCTTTGGTAGAGAATCCAGAAGAGAACAGCTGTTTGAGCAAGTCACCTTTGCTAAGCTGAGTTGCCTCTTCCGTACTGAAACGACCTTCTTGAATCAGTTTATTACGGATGCTGTCGTAGTTGATACCTTGTCCGTCGTCTTGAACAACCAGCATAAAGTTTGAACCGTTGTCTTGCACTTCCAAATCAATGGTCCCAACGTCAGTTTTGCCAGTAGCATGACGCACACTTGGCGACTCGATACCATGGACTACCGCATTACGCAGCAACTGAATACTGATTTCTTTGATTGGCTTTGCCAGATTTGCCGGAATGCTGGTTTGGGTTAGCGTCGTACTTTTTAGCTGTACTTGCTTGCCCTGTCTTGCAGCAATTTCTTTTGTAAATTCATTATAAAAAGACAATAAATCGTCATCTGCTTCATTGTCTAAGTCGATATCTAGCCCACCATCGAAGTCAGCATTGCCAGCTGTATGGTCTGCTACTGGATTTTGAGTAGCGACTGGTGCTTGTACGGTTGACGACTTAGCTGCTGTCGGTGCTGAGCGGTTGATACGCTCACCCAACGTCGCAATCGTGTTCGATAAGCTGAGTAAGTCATCCAAATGTACTGCCAATGGTAAGAAGTCATTACCAGACAACTGACCTTGGTTTTGCAATGCATGCAACTTGTCTTCAGCATCAGAAGCAATCTTCGTAAAGCTGTGTAGTTTTAGTGCTGATGCTTCACCTTTTAAGCTGTGCATTTCACGATAAATAGCTTTCAATTTACCTTCAAGCTCATATTGTGAGCTACCAGGATTTTTCAAGATGTTATTCATCTTCTCGATATGCGCTTGGGTATTACCAATAAACTCATTAATAATCTTTGGATTTACATTCAAGATAGTCGTTAACATCTCAATCTGCATATCGTTTTGCGAACGCTCTTTTTCTAGGCGCTGTTCTAAGTAGACTGCATCTGATACATCATTCACGTTGACCAAGATACGGGCAATGTCTTTATTGTCATAAACACGTGAGAATTTAAAATCTAAGAAGCGGTTATCAAGATTTTTGTCTTCAGACAAATTATGCAGCATGACTTTATTTAATGGATTAAGTGAATCTACCAGCTTTTCTTTAACGCGAGGGTTATAGAGCTGCTCAATGAATTGCTGTGTGGTCTTGAGGTCTTTATCAGAAATACGACCGCGCAAGACATTGGTAAAGTTTTCCCCTGCTAAGCTATCAGAGCCGATGATATTGTTCAACGCTCGAGAATGCTGTTGACCAATATTCAAGTCCTTATCAAGTAGGAAAAGACCCGTGTTTACTGTTTCCATAATTTCTTGCGTTTCTTGGCGAGCGGCAAGTGCTTCAGCATCCGTCTCACGTAGACGACGTACAAAGAAGAATACGAAGATTAGGAAGTAGGTAAAGATAGCGGCAACACCAAGTACCTGAATAAGACGAATGGTAGTTGCTTGACGTTCTGCACTATTAAATACATCTTTTGTCAGACTATCTAAAGAATCGTTAATAAACAAACTTGATGTTTTAGCCTGCTCAACGGCCTGCGTCAATTCATCAGCAGAAGGCACCATAACGTTATCAGCATCTTTTAAGTATGCTTGAATTTTGGGCTCTAGCGCTTTCCATTGCTCATTGGCAGCGGCGATGTTGGTTTGTGCGTTGCTATCAATTTTTGGTAAATCGTAACTATTACCTTCTTCATCTGTGATCGTGCCACCTTGCTCAATCGCTGCAATAGAGTTGGTAATCAACGTTGTGTTTTGCTCTAAACGACTTAATGCTCGTTGTATGTGTGGAGACTTAGTATCCTCACCATAACTGCTGTCCAAGTCGAAAAGATCTTTAATTACCGCCTGTGCACTGTTTGCCACTTGGTTGGTTTGGTCAATTAAAGCGGTGTTTCTTTCTAATAAGTTTGAGGTATAAAACGTGAACGCTAGCAAAGCACCGATTAGAGATAAAAATAGTGCAATTGAAATAATCAGACCTTGATAGCGCTTATTGTCGACATTAGGTACGGTTGCCATCTTCAGAATTCCTTAGTTCACTTGCTTAGTATTAGTATCAGAATCACTTTCTTCAGCAGTCTCTGCTGCGCCCAACCAACGATTCTCAATCTCTTTAAACGTTCCTTTTTGTTTGAGCTTTGCAATACCTTCATCCACTTTACGAATTAAGTCATTATTGCCTTTCGCCATCAGAATAACCTGCTGGGCTGATGGATTGTCTTCACCCTCATAAGAGACGATAGTGACGTCATACTCTGGATGGTTTTTTGCCGTAAACTGTAAAATAGGTAAGTCATGCAGAATGACATCGACCTTGTCCTGCATCAAATCTTCAAATAATAGATAAGCTGTGCTTCGAGTCGTCATTTGGCTATATTTACCCATCGCTCTGAGCTGATCATCTTGCTTTGAGCCTTCCATTGCCGCAACATGCATGCCTTGCAAATCATCTAAGCGATTTATTTTTAGGTCAGCATTTTTGTACATGACTGCAGATGGATTAAAGAAATAAGGAGTAGAAAGGCCATATTTTACAGCGCGGTCATCTTTGTAAGAGATACCTGAGATTGCTAGATCACGTCCACCAGACTCTACTGTGTCAAACATGTTCTGCCAAGTTTCCTTGTAGAACTCGACTTTGAAGCCTTGTTCTTCACCGATAGCACGGATTGAATCAATATCAATACCTTGCATATTCCCATAATCATCTTGAAACGAGAACGGTGGCATCGTACCTGTTGTGGCCACCTTTATGGTTGGCGCCGAAGCAGGCAGCTTGCTCACAAAGCTATCTGTGTTTTCCGTTACTGTTGCGCTTGCATTTTCTTGAGTAGAAGAGTTGCCACAGCCAAATAGGCCAACACTCAATAGAATTGGTAACGCTCGATATAACTGCATCATAATCTATCCTTGAAACCTAACGTTGTTTTACATCTTAGTGAATGACAATCTAGCAATGTTAAGTAATGTCTATACATATTTGCTTACAGAAAGTTACGTTAGATAATACTTGTCTAATTTTATGATTGCAATAATTATGTTTGGTCATTATCTACGATTAGTTATATATAGCAAAGTATGCATATACTTTTGAACAACATATACTCGTTTATAATCAATCAATTCCATCATATAAAACGCCTATAAAATTTAATTTGGCTTTGAATAAAAATATATAGATTGCACAAAAAAGCACTCATACGCTGTGAACGTATGAGTGCTTTTTAAAATACCGCTAACTTACAATAGAGATGCTTTTACTCTGCATCATCCAAATTGAGATTACGATCAATTTTCCAAATCAGGAAGGAACCGAGACTCATTAGTGAAAACAGAGCAATACCAACCTTGAGGACTGGATTGACTGGAAACAGGTTCAATAACAAACCACCAAAGATACCGACTGAAAACATTAGCGAGCCTTGTAGTGCGCTTGCCATACCAGCACGGCGTTTCTGAAAAGCGAGCGCAATTGCAGAAGCATTGGGCTGGGTCAGACCCAGTCCTGCGATACAAAAGAAAATACAAGCCAACACCAGCGGCAACCAAGCATCTGTCCCTAAAAGTAAGCCAACCACAAATAGCACGCCCGCAGAGATAACCTGCATAATTGCTCCAAATCGCAAAATACTTAGTATTCGAAAGCGATTGGTAAGCCATTGGTTCAACTGAGTTAAACCGACAAAACCCGCCGCATTCATTCCAAATAACCAACCAAAATGTGTCGCTGAGACGCCATAAGTATCCATGATTAGCTCTGAAGCGGAGCTGATATAGACAAACATTGCTCCCATTAACAATCCGCCACCAATTGCTGGGTAATTAAAAGTCGGATCTTTTAACAAATCCCAATATTGACTGAGCACTTCTCTTGCAGGGCGTACATTGCGATTTTCTTCAGTCAAAGTTTCAAAAAAGAAAAACTTAGTAAGTAGCAAGTTTAGAGCGCCAAATGCAGCTAAGAACCAAAAGATAGAGTGCCAATCAAAAAACTGTAAGAATAGCGCGCCAAGCGATGGTGCCAATATGGGTGCTAAGCCCATCACTAAAATCATGATGGAAAAAGCTTTCGCCGTTTGTTTGGCAGTGAGGCGATCTCGAATTGCGGCACGAGTAACTACTGCACCGACACATGCGCCCAATGCTTGTAAAGTACGGCCTGCAAACAGTACGTACTCATTATCAGTGGTCGCACAAAGAATAGAAGCGATAACGTATAACGTCATACCTATATATAAGGGTTTGACACGGCCGACACGGTCACTGAAGGGTCCGTAAAATAGCTGCCCAAATACCAAACCTAAAAAGTATGCAGGGACAGAGTTGGCCATAAAGGCCGTTGAAACACCGAAATCATCGGCCATCGATGGCAGCGCTGGCAGATACATATCAATGGATAATGGCCCTACCGCAACCATCAGCCCAAGCATCATAATCCATGCAACAGGCAAATCAGCAGAGCGCACTCGCTCAGAAGCGATAGGTTTGTTTGGAAGGGAGGGTTTTGAAGCAGACATATTTAGACCGTTTTATATAGTGGCTATTATTTTTAATATTTTATTTTTCGACGTTTAATTGCTTGTACGTGTTCTTAGGTAGGCTTTCATCATTTTACTGGCTTATCCAGTAATCAAAATAGATACCTTTCACAACAATAGTGCATCTTTACCCACATCGGTGCAAGCAGACAATGCTATATCGTGCTATCTGCTTGCATTTCAATGGCTATAAGATATTGGCGAAACGACCGCTAACAATTAAAAATCGTCAAAATAATTAATCAAAATATGTCTGGTTTTCTTAGGTAGCAATTTCTTTTATCAGAATGAATCAAACGAAAATAACACTAGAAAATTTACTGATAGCAAAAATTTAGCGGAATTGACGTTTGCCAAATAAGGTGCTGGCCTGCTTTGCTTTTCTGAGGGCAAGCTTACGATTACGACCAAGCATCATTTTAAGCTGCCATGCTTTTTCTTTATATAAAGTCTTAGCAGGCTGATCGTACATCGCATTTATCACACGTTTACTTGCTAGCACCGCATCAGGAGAGCGCTCTGCAAACTCGGCAGCAAGCTTTTGTGCTTGTTCAAGAGGCACTTCACTACAATGGCTAATCAAGCCTAACTCTTTGCCTTCATTAGCATCGATGATACGGGCGCTCATGGCGAGCTCTTTTAGAGTATCTTCTCGTAGGACCCCAAATGCTGACTGGGTCAGTCCCATGTCTGGCACTAACCCCCATTTAGCTTCCATAATAGATAGTTGACAGTCAGGGTGACTGACACGTACGTCACAAGCCAATGCCAACTGTAGTCCAGCGCCGATACAATACCCTTCCAATACCGCTATGACAGGTACTGGCAGATCACGCCATACCAAGCATACTCGTTGGAACGCACTTTGCCATGGTTTAATCAATTCCCAAAGCGCAAATGCTGTGTTCTTTGGATGATTTAAGTCTCCTAAATCAATACCTGCACAAAACGTCCCCTCTGCCCCCTTTAGAATGACCGCGCGCATGGTTCTGTCCTTGCTAATGCGACCTGCCAGCTTAATCAGCTCATTGATTACCTGAAAACTCATGGCATTTTTTTTATGTGGACGATTTAAGGTAACCGTCAGTATGTTGTCTGTAATACTAACTTGTAAGGTCTCATACTGGTAACTTGCAATCGCGTTCATAACAATCCTTATTAATGAATAAAATAAATCTGGTACTGATATTCACAATATTAGCAGGCTTGTCTTTGTTGTACCGTAGTAATAACTGACTGCCACGATACTATAGTCAGTTTCATATACAGCAGATATAGAGTGTTTAGTTGATAACGATAAGCAAATCTAACAAGACTACCTATCACTTTCTGAACCTGAATGATTTTATCTGCTTTACCTTACCCTCAACTTATATCATTTTCCACGTCATATCATTTTCGCTCAAGCGATGATAGTTAAGCTGAGGATAAGAAGATAAATCCACCTTTTGCAAGTTGTCTAGCGCCGTTAACAATGCCTCATAATAAGGCTCAATCATTGCAAACTGCACAGGTGTCGTATGCTGTACATTCAGCAAGCACTTATCTTCCAAATCTTGGCTAGCCTGACGCAGTTGCGGTACACCTGTATATCGACTACCGCCCAGTATACGATGGGCAATTTGTGCCAGCATATTGCGGTCATGCGCTTCCCATGCCTGAATAAGCGCCTGTTCCTCATCATTGATAGTATCAATCATCATGATAATAAGCTTGGCCGCCAATTCAGGTTTGTTCGCTGAACGAGTGAGCGCATCTTGCCAATCTAAAATGTTTGAGGTATCACTTTTGCTTATATTGTTGTGGCTAAGGTCATTATTAATTTGCTCGTGTAAAGTCGTATTATCGTGAGCTGTTCTATCTTGAAAGCTTTGGTCTTGAGGGCTTTTATCTTGAGAGTTATCGATAGACTTTGTTGGTGATTGTAGTAGTGGCGATTGACCTTGTTTTTGTAGACGTAAGCTCTCATAGCGCGGCTGAATATCACGCGCAGCATCTCGTCTATAGCCTTCACGAGGCTGGCTATCGCGCAAATAATCATCACGGATTTTTTTCAGGGATAGTGGACGGGTAATTTTCGGCTCGCTACTGACAGAAGCACTATTACGATCTACCCCGTCTCCTCTTATTATTGGATAAGTAGCGATTGAGTTGTCTGAACTGGCTTGAGTCTCTTGCCCATTTACATTGTTGGAGAGCAAGTCGTTCGATAAATCATTGTCATTGATTGAGTAACCGCGCAGCGAGTCAATAGCAATTAGCTCAGCTTCTGATGAGTCGGTGCCCCGTACATTAGCATCCTGTACATTAGCATCCTGTACATTAGCACCTTTGAAATTATTACCCTGTAAATCTGGATGCTGTAAACCAAAGCTCTGTAAATCTGTATCAGGCAGCGCGGTCAATTGTGGTGTGGTACTCTTGCGACCAAGCCATTTCTGTAGCACTTGCAATAACTGCGGTTGGCTAATAGGTTTGCCAACATAGTCGTTGATACCACTGGCTATAAGTTTGTCACGTTCATCTGCCAACCCATGCGCGGTCAGAGCGATAATAGGGATACGGCTATCCGCATTTTCAATATTTCGAA
This sequence comes from Psychrobacter sp. UBA3480, assembly GCF_002377945.1. Taxonomy (GTDB): domain Bacteria; phylum Pseudomonadota; class Gammaproteobacteria; order Pseudomonadales; family Moraxellaceae; genus Psychrobacter. The sequence goes on along the minus strand of NZ_DFQV01000020.1, from coordinate 530,222 downwards.
TCTGCTTAGCTGCCTCATGTCCCGACATCCGTGGCATTTGAATATCCATAAATATTAAATCAATATTATCTTTGTCTTGCGTAGCTGCTTTATCGTCAGCGCTCGTGTCTTCATGATAGAACGCGCTATTTGTTTTTTTGTTTATCTCATCACGTGTTTCTGCTTTAGAAAGTTGCGTTTTATTCGATAGGCTTTGCTTATCGCTCTTGGCAGTTTTGATGTTTTTGGTTTGTTGTTTACTGATAATTTCGATAGCATCAAACCCACTGCTCGCAGTAACTACCTGAATCCCTAACTCACTCAATAGAGCATCAAGCACTAGTAAATTGGGCAAATGGTCATCAACTGCCAGCACCGTGACCCCTTTCCAGCGTGGTTCCTGCAGGCTTTGCGGCGTACTACGGCTTTGGGTATCGAGCATCGCGTACAGCTGTCTTTTGTCTAATGGTTCATAAAGTATGTTGGCATGATAGCGGTTGAGTAGCGCTTGATCGGCAGCTACTTGGTAGCCGAATACAGCAAGCTTGCCTTGATAATGCAGACGAATTTGCTTGAGGAGCGCCATCATATCGTCTTGCGTGTCATCATCAACGATGACCCAATCCCAATAGTTACCGTGCTCTTTCAACGACTCCAGTACACCCGGCAACGAGTTGGCTTGAGTCAGCTTAATTGGTAAGTACTGCAAGCTAGCCTTGAGTACTTGTATCGAAGCGGTATGATTGATCCAAACCAGTACATTAAATTCATCGGTCTCGCTTGCTAGTGGCGCCAATACTGGCAATTCAATCGTCTGCCCTGTGGCTGCCTCTAGCACGTCGACATGGGCTGGCATGCGAAACCAAAATGTCGCGCCTTGATTGGCAATATTTTCTTGAGCATTATCATGAAATCCAATATCACCGCCCATCAAGCGTGTTAACTGTTTGGAGATGACCAGACCCAACCCTGTACCACCATACTGACGTGTGATTGATGGATCGCCTTGGCTAAAGCTTTGGAACAGCATTTTTTGATCTGCCAGAGAAATACCTTTTCCGCTATCTTGCACGCTAATCATCAGATAGTTATCACGGTGGTCATCTAAGCTCACACGCACCACCACATCACCACTATCCGTAAATTTAATGGCATTACCAACGATATTGGTTAATACTTGCTTAAGACGTAGGGCATCGCCGTTGATACGCATCGGCACATCATTGTAAAACAGTACTGCCATGCGTAAACCCTTCTCCGCAGAGACAGGAGATAGCATATCGACTACATCATAAATGGTGTCATAGAGATCGAACTCATGGCGATCCAATACCAGCTTGCCTGCCTCAATTTTAGAAAAATCTAAGACATCATTTACCAAAGCAAGCAAATGGGCTGAGGACTTACGTATGGTCTGTACATACAAGTCCTGTTCAGGATTAAGCTCGCCATGACGTGCCAGCAAATTAATAAAGCCATCGATACTGTTTAATGGTGTACGCAGTTCGTGACTGATATTGGCTAAAAACGCAGATTTTGCTTGGCTAGTTGAAATGGCCGCATCACGTGCATTTCGAATAGAGATGTTTTGCATTTCCATCTCATCAAATGCCAAACGTAAATCATCCTCCGTTTGCTCGGCATGGTCTTTGAGCTCTTGAAAGCTTCTATGCAAGCGGCGCAATGTTCTGACTAGATCTTGCTGTAATAAATTCAGCTCGCCATCTGACTCTACTGGTACAGGTTGGTATAAATTATCGACATGGGTACGCTGCAACTGCAAACGCAGCTCATAAATGGGAGCAATCCAACGTTTCGAATAGATATTTAGGCTCAGTAGTAGAATCAAGATAGTAAACAAGCCAGTAATCACTAACGCCATCGCAATACGGTAGCGTGCAATGTAGAGCGGCTCATTATCCATATCGACGAGCAACCACAATGTCTGCCCTTCAAATTCTCCCAATACACTGCCATACGCTGTGCCTACAGGCGTTGGGCGTTGTGACAAAAAACTGGCAGAATCACTGATCAACGGCCACTCTTCATTGAGGCCATAACCGACTGTTGCTAGTACTTGATTACCTTCATTAATAATAGCAATGCGCTGTACATGCTGCTCAGACTGCATACGTCCAAGCTTATCTTGGATACCCTCTAGCGTCGTCATCGCCGCTTGTTGGGTCCTCTCAGCACTACTCCCTACTTGCTGGCGCTCTTGTTCTAGCAGCTCAGGAATCAGTTCAGCTATGACTGGTGTATAGCGAATAAGTACCGCTTCGGCCAATACTTCTTGCTCAGAGTCGCTTGCACGCATGGTTTCGTGAAATACCAAGATGCCGCCTACTGCTGCCAACACACAGATAGGCAAAAACACCAGTATGATCAGCTGACCATAAGCACTACTGGTATCGAAACGTTTTTTATATGCCATGCTAGGTCTACTCTCTACTAAGGTTCTTGCCGTGAATTTTTGTGATAATGTCAGTATTCGTGTTACTTGCAGCGCGTCATATCAGAGCATCTGGGTAAGGCGCTATTTTTAATGAAGCTATTAATCGTTAATAAATTAACTGATTTTGACGAGGCAACTACTATACAGCTCAAGATTATCTTAACAGGATTCTATAAGTACTGGTTAGGCATTCCATGTGATGAATAACGTTATAATTAAAGTGCCAACCACTCTGTGTTAAAGAGAATATGGCTTTAAGCTATCAACTCTACTTTTGCAACCCTCAACGTAATATTGACATTGACCTGATACAGTGACTATTAATCTTTGATGCGATAAGCGCAGCTGAAAACAAAATGATATAATAAAGCCACTTTTTATTTACCACAATATATCGCTCATAGTCATAACATATGAGAGCGCACTCTAATGCCTTTCGTTTTTAGCTCGCTTATCACCGTAAACCTATAACCCAAGCGACTGTCTAAAATTATGATCCAACAATAAAAACAGTGTTTCCATCAAAAACAGGCCATTAAAAACATATTTAAAAAATAAAAAAGGATACTTTATGTCCACTACAGCCATGTCAAATGCTAACTTTATTACTCAAATCACTACCCTCGCTGATTGCGTTGGTCAAACGCCATTGGTACAACTTCAACGTCTGCCTGAGCAAGAGCACATTGCCAATGGTGCCACAGTACTAGCTAAGCTTGAAGGCAATAATCCAGCGGGCTCAGTAAAAGATCGTCCTGCTTTTAATATGATCTATCAAGCAGAACAGCGCGGTGATATCAAGCCTGGTGATATGTTGATTGAAGCCACTAGTGGCAATACTGGTATTGCATTGGCCATGGTCGCCGCGATGCGTGGCTACCCGATAACATTGCTGATGCCAACCAACTCTACCCAAGAGCGTAAAGATGCCATGATTGCCTATGGCGCAACGCTGATTGAAGTAGACGAAGGTATGGAAGCTGCGCGTGATTTGGCATTACAGATGCAAGCAGATGGCAAAGGGGTTGTATTGGATCAGTTTAACAATCCTGATAATAGTCAAGCACATTACCTGACTACAGGCCCTGAGCTATGGGCACAGACAGAAGGTAAAATTACGCATTTTATTAGCTCGATGGGCACGACAGGTACGATTACTGGTGTATCACGCTACCTAAAAGAGCAAAATCCAGACGTCAAAATCATCGGCCTACAGCCTGATGAAGAAGCTTCGATTGCTGGTATTCGCCGTTGGCCAGCGGCTTACATGCCAGGTATATTTGATGCAGATTTGATTGATGAAGTGATGGATATCGATCAGCGTATTGCCGAAGTCTATATGCGTAAATTGGCGAAGACTGAAGGTATCTTTGCTGGGGTATCTTCGGGCGCAGCTGCATGGGCAGCGACCCAAGTGGCAAAAGCAAATCCTAATGCTGTTATTGCCTTTATTGTCTGCGATCGTGGCGATCGTTATTTATCAACGGGTTTATATAACGTTGACGATAGCAATACGGATAACAGCAGCGCAGAAGTTAATTAATGCATAAGAAATACCATTTAGTATCGTTAATTTAAAAGAAGTGCAGAGCAGCCAAGTGCAGATGCAATACTTAAAACCAGGTTAGCGCTGTCATTCTTTTATAATGAATTAACTATAAGCTCATAAATAGTCAGGATTATCTATGTCACAAGCGCTACCATCCGACCCTATATTGGTTTTTGATATCGAGACTGTCGCCGATGTCGATGCAGCACGCCGTATCTATCCGCAATTGGCCGATCTCAACGATGCGGATGCGTTAAGTGCGCTGACAGCGATACGTACACAAGAGGCAGGGCACGACTTTATGCGCTTGCCACTACAGCGTATCGTCTGTATCTCAGCTCTGTATATCAAAGATGGTAAGTTATCGCTATTTTCTTTGACTGCCGATAAATTTAGTGAAAAAGAAATCCTAGCCAAGTTCTTTAGAGCATTTAACGACATTGAGACACTGCCGCAACTTATTAGCTGGAATGGCTCAGGCTTTGACATACCTGTACTGATATATCGTGCCATGCAATATGATTTGTCAGCACCATGGCTGTTCGAAGAAGGCGGGCGTATTAAAAACATGCGCTTTGATAACTATGTTAATCGCTTTCATACGCGTCATCTAGACTTGATGGATCGGTTTAGCCAGTACGGTGCTAGTCGCCGCGAAGCCATGGATATCGTCGCAAGTCTATACGGATTACCCGGTAAAACTGACGTGGATGGCAGCATGGTTGGCGCGCTTGTTAGTAGCGGTGACTGGCAGACCCTATCTATATACTGTGAGTCTGATGTTATGAATACTTGGCTTATTTATTTACGCTGGTTACGTCTAACAGGACAGTTGTCTTCACAAGATTTTGATGCTTGGCAGCAGCAGAGCTATGACTATCTGGCAAAGTATACCCAAGCTGACGGTAGTCCGCGACATCAAGAGTTTATCGCTGACTGGTCATCGGCACCCGAATTATAGAATTCGCATTATTAGTAGTTTTTATTCCCCTCTTCTAGTTATTTATTATTAAGGCAGGTTTATGCAACCCACCGATTCAAAAACATCTACAGCATCTGATATGGCAGCGCAAAACAGTAACGCTCAAACGAATGAAGCTCAAACCAACGACACCCAAACGATTGTCATTCCACCTAGTAAGAAAAAATCAAAGCCATCATCAAAGACACGTCGTCGCCTAAAAGATGCAGAGCCAATTCCATTTAATATTGATGGCTTGTCACATGATGGTCGCGGTGTTGCTGTTTATGGTAATGGTTTTGATGTTGCGGAAGGTCATGCTGAAGACAAACATGGCAAAAAAATCTTTGTTAGCTTTGCTCTACCAGGTGAAAGCGCCTTAGTGAAAATAACCAACAGCCGTGCTAGCTTTGAAGAAGGCGATGCCATTAGTATTACTGCCAACCCAAACCCTGAACGTGCTGTACCACCCTGCCCGCATTTCGGTACTTGCGGCGGTTGTAACTTGCAGCACTGGCAGCCAGATGGACAAATAAACTTTAAGCAGTCAGTACTGGCTGAAATGCTAATGCACCAAGCCAACGCAGAGCCTGACAATTGGCTCGCCCCTGTGGTCGGTGATCGTCTTGGCTATCGTACCAAAGCACGTTTGGGCGTGCGCTATGTTGTCAAAAAAGAAACCGCGCTTGTCGGCTTCCGCGAGCGTTCAAGCAACTTCTTGGCAGAGCTAAATGAATGTCATATCTTAGATCCACGTATTGGTTTTGAGATTGAAAACCTAAAAACGCTTATTAGCACTTTAGAGAGCCGTGACAAGATTGCTCAGCTTGAACTTGCAATGGGTGAGCAACTGCCAGAACTACCTGATGGCAATCAGCCAGTTGCGCTCATCGTACGTAATTTAGAACCATTATCAGACGCTGATATAGACAAACTAAAAGTATTTTTTGCAGCGCGTAATTGGCAGCTATATTTGCAGTCGAAAGGCGTTGATAGCATCCAACGTATTGCGTTGACAGACACTGATGATTTGAGCGAGCAGTTTGGGCGTTTATATTATCAATTGCCAGAGTATGATCTGACTTTTGAATTTATCCCTACTGACTTTACTCAAGTAAATTTATCTGTGAACCGTCAGATGACTAAGCTTGCTTGTGACTTGTTGGACTTAAAAGCAGGCGAACGCGTACTAGATTTATTCAGTGGTCTGGGGAACTTTAGCTTGCCATTAGCGCGCCTCGTTGGTGAGACAGGCTCAGTAGTCGGTGTCGAAGGCAGTGAGGCCATGACCGAACGTGCTGCTGACAACGCTCGTCGCAACGGTATCAACAATACTGAGTTTTACAGTCAAGACTTGACTCAAGACTGTACTGATAAGCCATGGGCCAACCAAGGTTTTGATGCACTGTTGATTGATCCACCGCGCTCTGGTGCTTGGGAGATTATGCAATATTTGCCAAAATTCAATGCTGAGCGCATTGTTTATGTCTCTTGTAATCCAGCCACCCTTGCTCGTGATACAAAAGCATTATTAGAACAAGGCTATCGTCTGACTCATGCTGGCGTGATGGATATGTTCTGCCATACGGGTCATGTTGAATCTATCGCTCGCTTCGAGAAGGTAGCGGTTTAAGTTATTAATTTTCAAAAATGATTAATAGCTAGAAATGACTGATAGTTAAACCTGATTAAAGAGATAATTAAGCGTTAATACAATTGTCTAAAATAACTCAAAGCTTTGATAAGTTTGTGCTAATAAATAGCCATTATTTAGCGTAATTGACCACAGCCGTACAGAGGCTCGCTTGATTTGTCACTTTAAAATGAGATAATAGTAAACAATCTTCCTATGTTTTTGGTGATGTTTCCAATCGCTACATAGCAAGCATTTGCACTCATAGCTTTATATATTTTACGCGCATTTTATAGCTGCTAAAAATAACATTTTTAGCAGTTGTATTGGTTTATAGCTGACACTTTATGGATCGTTAATTCAGAGTGTGTGCATAGTAGATGAGGTTATAATCAATTCAAAATAGCTAAGAGGAGTCGGCTATGGTAAAAATTCGTGAAGGATTACCGCTGGTGGATGGACAGACCACGCAGGCCGATAGTGCAACACTTGCGGCGCAACTGGTGGCGAGCCAACGCTCTCACCAGTCAGCCAATAGCTATGCCCAAATTCCCCTCGACATCAAATACCAGTTGGCAACCCACAAGCTACATACTACTTTTGATCGCTCAGCTGCACACACTTATCATTTGCATGATCCTCACACTGAAGACGAGTATTTGGATGATACCAATACGCTATCAAACAAAGAGCTTGAGGCAGTTGACTTAGATCAAGCCAACATCGACGTACCTACTTGGCTAGATAATGTGGCCAAGCGTATTGGACAAGAGTCAGTACCCAACCTAAGTGCAGCTTGTGAGTTTATTCGCAGTCATATGAATACCAGTGAATCTGAGCGTTCAGGCGCTTATGTGACCGGTATTGGTATGACCGATATTTTGACCTATCTTTATCAAGATGAAGACGCATTGGTCGCGGCCATGCTGTATCGCAGTGCCCGCAAATCAATCATCAGTCTCGCTGAAGTTGAAAAAAACTTTGGTCCAGATATTTTGACACTTGTTAAAGATACCCTTGCAATGGGTAAGCTGTCGGAGATTATCGAGAGCAACAAGCGTTTAGAAGACCATTTCGTCAATAATCAACGTGATCAGCTATCAAATATTTATAGCATGCTCATATCTGTCACCAACGACGTGCGTGTGGTACTCATCAAATTGGCAGAGCGTACCTTTGCCATGCGTGAGTTGACGTTTTCTAGGCCAGAGCGTCAAACTCGTGTCGCACGTGAAGTCATGACTATCTATGCGCCATTAGCCCATCGTTTAGGTATTGCACAGTTGAAATGGGAGCTCGAAGATTTAGCTTTCCGTTATCTCGCGCCTGATCGCTATAAAGAAATTGCTAAGCTGCTGTCAGAAAAACGTAGCGAACGTGAGTCCTATATTCAGCGCGTACAAGACAAATTAAATGAATCATTAGCAGATGCCAGTATTGAAGGCGAAGTATCTGGGCGCGTCAAACATATCTACTCTATCTATCGAAAAATGAAGCTCAAAGGCTTATCTTTCGATCAGCTTTATGACATTCGTGCCTTACGTGTGTTGGTCAATAGCCCTTCTGACTGTTATCACGTTTTAGGCCTAGTACACGGTTTATGGCGTTACATTCCTGAACAGTTTGATGACTATATTACTAACCCTAAGTCTAATGGTTATCGCTCGCTACATACTGCTGTAATTGCAGAAAATAAATCACTAGAAGTCCAAATTCGTACTCATGAGATGCACTTTGAGGCCGAACTTGGCATGTGTGCGCACGTTAATTACAAAGAAGGTCTAAAGAACAAGAAAGACAATTATCTGAATCAAAGAATCAGCTCATTGCGCCAATTATTATCTATTAATAATGAGACACGCAATCAACCACGCTCAGCTGTGGTAGCGGGCGAAGAGATAGACGATATCGAGTTTGACGAAGAAGAGCAACTCGTTGATTTTGATGAGCTAGAACGTATTTATATCTTTAGTCGCGATGGTGATATTACCGAACTACCAAAAGGCGCGACCGTTCTCGATTTTGCCTACTATGTGCATACTCAAGTTGGCAACCGCGCGCAGGCGGCCCGCGTCAATCAACGCTATGTGCCACTGACGTATCAGTTGAAAACAGGTGAGCAAGTTGAGATTATCACTAAGGCTTCGCGTGAGCCCAATCGTGACTGGTTAGTAGCATCCTTAGGTTATATTCATACTAATCGCGCCCGTTCAAAACTGCGCCAGTGGTTTAATAAGCAAGACCGTGATAAGAACATTGAAATAGGTCGCCAAATGCTTAGCAAAGAGCTTGAGCGCCTATCTGTTCATCCTAATAGTATTGATCTGAACGACTATATCCAGCATTTTCATGTCAATACGACCGACGATATTATTGTAGGGCTGGTGACAGGTGATATTGGCCTGAATCAGTTAACCAGTCATATCTCTCGTCAGCTACACCTTGAACCTGAGATACCACCAGAGAGCTTTGTACCTCATGTAGATAACAGAGATACAGGTAAGCTCGATGCGTATAAAATCCATATCGATGGTTTGGATAATATCGAAATCAATTTGGCAGGTTGTTGCCATCCTGTCCATGGCGAACCGATTGCTGGCTACATCACTTTATCGCGTGGCGTCAGTGTTCATAATCGAGGCTGCCCAGAGTACTTACGTCTGGTCGAGCGTGACCCTGAGCGTAAGATAGAAGCCGCTTGGCAAGTGCAGACGGGGCGTTATCAGCCCGTTGATATTCATGTCGAAGCATATGACAGGCGCGGTTTGCTACGTGATTTGACACAGATAATTGATAAAGAAAACGTCAATATTCGCCAAGTGCAAACGTTAAGTAATGACGACAATATTGCTTTTTTAAAGTTCCATATTGAAGTCTCAGGCTTAGCACATCTATCTAAGTTGCTCGCAAAACTAGAGCAGCAACATGGTATTTTGCACGCGCGCCGTGCAGTCGTGTAAATAAAACCTTAAGTCAGTCGTTGTTTATTCCACAATAGAGTTGTCAAAAAATACTATGCCTGAATTACCTGAAGTAGAAACCACTAAAGCCAGTCTTGCTCCATTGTGGGGGCAACAGGTAGTTGATGTTAAAGTATTTCAACCAAAGCTGCGATGGATGATGCCAGATAACTTAGACGAGCTGGTTAATTACACATTGGAGAGTGTCGAGCGCCGAGCAAAGTATCTGATTCTTAATTTTCTGCCAGCAGTTGCACAGAATAACGCTTCAATGTCAGCCAGTAAAGTTGAACCACTTCAGCTTCTTATTCACTTAGGAATGTCAGGCAGCTTACAGCAACATAGCTATGGTACTGATAAGCGTAAACATGACCATCTGGTCGTCGTTTTTAATGATAATGCTAACAAAAAGTCTCAGCTACATTACTATGATCCTAGACGTTTTGGTTCAGTACTATGGCATAAAGATTACGGCAATAAACTACTAGATCATCTAGGTCCTGAACCACTTTCAAAAGATTTTACCGCAGACTATTTATACAGCTTAATCCAGCGTATTGATTTATCTAGTCAAGATAGCAATGGGTCATCGTCAGATAATACTAAAACGAATAAGCGACTGAAACCCATCTCCCGAGCGATTAAATCTGTCATCATGGAACAAGAAGTCGTAGTTGGTGTTGGCAATATCTATGCGACTGAAAGTCTGTACTTGTCCGGCATCCACCCTGCTACACCAGCCAATCAAATTTCGCACGAACAGATTGTCATTTTAGTGAATCATATTAAAGAAATTTTAAAGAAAGCGATAAAATTGGGCGGTTCGACACTACGAGATTTCACAGTAGCAAGCGGTCAGACTGGTTACTTTCAACAAACTCTAAATGTGTATGGCAGACAAGGAGAAAGCTGTCTACATTGCAGTATGACACTAGAAAACATCAAGCTTACTGGTAGAGCTAGTGTTTATTGTCCAAATTGTCAGCCGTTAAAATAGCTAATAACTGATACCCGCTTACTTGTGCTACGTTTATATTAAATGAAGACAATATTTGAACAGAGTATTCATTCTAAAAGTACCAAATATTGTCAAAGCTATAACTAGATTATTCTCATTTTTGTTGCTTATTAGCGCACATCTTGCTTTAATAGTGCTAGCGCTTACATAAATAGTGCGTATTATTTATTTTTCTGTAATATTTAGACTAACTATTGTTGCCGCAAGATTCCTGTGTGAAGATAGCAGCAGCCATTAATCATACTACTATGAGTTTCAGGATATCGTTATGACTGTTAAAGCAAAAACCCAACGCACAGTTAAGCAGAGATTTTTTACTGTATTGTCAACTTTAGGATTGGTAGTTGCGACCATTCAGCCTACTTTTGCAGCTATAGAAATTGATGAAACTGATTTCGGTCCTTCATACGAGACGATGGTAGTCGATACGATTGTTGGTAAGCCACTGCAACTCGTGAATGCTGTTGCTGGTACGGCAGCTTATATCGTTAGCTTACCTTTTTCACTTATTGGTGGTAATGCAGATCAAGCACAGCAGAAGCTATTTGTTGAACCTTGGGATGCTATGGGACGTTGTTTAGGCTGTACAGTTGCTGAAGACAACTATTATAAGTCTCAAGTTGTTGATAATAACGTGGTACGTATCGTTGTCGATCAACCATCAGAAATTCTAATTAATACCAATGACTATGTAGTGGTCACTCCGTAACAATTTGCTTTTAGTAGGCACATCAAATAGTTCACAAAAAATGACTGTGACTATTTCATAGCAAAAAGGCTAACGAGGAGTTAGCCTTTTTATTGTCGAAAAGTCGATAATTTATTTCGTAATACTAGTATTACTTAATTTGGCACTGATTTCGCGCAGCAACTTCACTTCCTCTGATGGCTCTTCTACTGCTTCTTCTATAACTTCCTCTACCTCTTCAGCACGGCGCATTTTATTGACACCTCTCACCATCATAAAGATGATGAAAGCTAAGATTAGAAAGTTAATAAGTACGGTAATAAAACTACCGTAAGCCAATACAGGTACACCTGCTTCTTTGAGCGCATCATAAGTCATAACAATACCATCAGGTGCATCGCCTAAAACTAAGAACATGTTCTCAAAATTAATCTCGCCGCCAAAAATAAAAGCGACAATCGGCATAATAATATCATCTACTAAAGATTTTGTGATGGTAGCAAAAGCCCCGCCGATGATGACACCGACTGCCAAATCCATCACATTGCCCTTGACAGCGAACTCTTTAAACTCTGAAACCATACTCATTGTTTTTTCCTCAAAATTTATCTACAAACCAATAGATATTTATATAATTAGTGTCACATCTAGCTTTCATGTTAATAATTGAATACATTAACGTCACTATTCATTCTGTCTGTATTTTTCCAAGATTACAACCCAAAAAAAAGCAGTATAAAGTGAACCACTAATAGCTCACCTTATACTGCTCATTTTTGAATCACTCAGTGCCCGTAGAAACTACTGACACTAAGCATTTGCGTCAAACATCAATACTATGAATTACTAAGTAACTCACTTATTGATATTAAGCACCTTTCTTACCACGGCCGTGACGCTTACGCTCACTTTCAGTTAAGTAGCGTTTACGAATACGTACCGCTTTTGGCGTTACTTCGACTAGCTCATCGTCTTGAATAAACTCAAGCGCTTGCTCAAGAGTGAATTTCACTGCTGGCGTCAACGTCAATGCTTCGTCAGTACCACTAGCACGTACGTTGGTTAGCTGTTTAGCAGTCGTTGGGTTAACAGTCATATCATCGTTACGAGAGTTAAGACCAACAATCATACCTTCATAAACTTCAAGCTGTGGCTCAGCAAACAACTTACCACGTTTCTGTAGGTTAAATAGAGCAAAACCTAGGCAAGTACCATTTGCCATAGAAACCAATACGCCGTTAGAACGACCACCAACATCACCAATCTTCTGTGGACCGTAATGTGAGAAGCTCGAGGTCATGATACCACTACCTGAAGTCAGGGTTAGGAACTCAGAACGGAAACCGATCAAGCCACGCGCTGGTATGGTTGCCTCGATACGCATACGGCCTTTACCGTCCAGCTCCATGTTAGTCATCTCGCCTTTGCGTAGACCAACTTGCTCCATGATAGAACCTTGATGCTCTTCTTCAATATCGAAGACAACGTTTTCATACGGCTCTTGTAGCTTACCATCAACTTCTTTAACGATAACTTCTGGGCCAGAAACACCTAGCTCAAAACCTTCACGGCGCATGTTTTCGATAAGTACTGATAAATGAAGCTCGCCACGGCCTGATACTTTGAATTTATCAGGAGACTCAGTGTCTTCTACACGCAATGCTACGTTATGAATCAATTCACGCTCAAGACGCTCACGAATGTTACGTGAAGTCACAAACTTACCTTCACGACCAGCAAATGGTGAATTATTTACTTGGAAGTTCATAGATACTGTAGGTTGATCTACCGTTAGTGCTGGTAATGCTTCAACGTTGTTAGGATCACAAATAGTATCAGAAATGTTTAGTGCATCGATACCTGTGATACAAACGATATCACCTGCTTGTGCATCTTCAACGTCAATACGATCAAGACCATGGTAACCCATGATTTTTAGAATACGGCCGTTACGCGTCTTACCATGCTTATCAATAACAGTCACTGGCGTGTTAAGTTTAACTTTACCACGTTGAATACGACCAATACCGATTACACCAACAAAGCTGTTGTAGTCAAGGCTTGAGATTTGCATACGGAACGGAGCGTCAGCATCAACCTGTGGTGGCTGAACAACGTCAACGATAGTTTTGAACAATGGCGTCATATCATCAGCTAAATCATCTGCTTCTAGACCTGCAATACCATTCAATGCTGAAGCATAAACAACTGGAAAATCAAGCTGCTCATCGTTTGCACCTAGGTTGTCAAACAAATCAAAGATTTGATCCATTACCCAATCAGGACGTGAGCCAGGACGATCGATTTTGTTAATAACAACGATCGGCTTTAGACCTTGTTCGAATGCTTTTTGCGTCACAAAACGAGTCTGAGGCATTGGGCCATCAACAGCGTCAACAACCAAAAGTACGCAGTCAACCATAGACATTACACGCTCAACTTCACCACCGAAATCGGCGTGACCTGGGGTATCCACAATGTTGATACGGTATTCAGTTTCTGAAGTTTTATCTGTCCAGCGGATAGCTGTGTTTTTAGCCAAAATGGTAATACCACGTTCTTGCTCAATATCACCTGAGTCCATTGCACGCTCAGCAATGTTTGCACGGTCGCCAAAAGTACCAGACTGATGTAATAACTTATCAACCAAAGTTGTCTTACCGTGGTCAACGTGGGCAATAATTGCAATGTTACGCAGGTGTTTGATATCGTTCGCCATATAAAATGCTCGTTTCGTCTTAAAAAAATGCAGTAGCAGTAAGCGCTGCTGAATAAACTTTCATCATCAATCAGATAGATATTGAATCTAAGATGACGCAGAAAAGAATGCTATCAAATAAAAAATTTCAATACAATCAAATATCTATACTGACGAATTCATCATACAGATTGCTATGCTAATGTACATGCTGTTAATTTACAGAATGTTTGGGTGGCTAGTATAACATTATTGATTCATAAATTTATGTAATAACTCACTTTTCTCAATACATAAATAAAAAAAAGCCACCCGTTGGGTGGCTTTTTTTGTAACTGTATATTTTACTATACGATTATTTTGCTAATACTTACTGAACAACCATATCTTTAGTTTGTTCAACAGTCATTGTTTTGTCACCAGTGATGATGGCATAAACACGACGGTTCATAGCACGACCTTCTTCAGTGTCATTTGAAGCGATTGGGTTGTTGTAACCATAGCCTACAGTTGATAGACGGTTTGGAGCGATACCGAATTCATTAGTTAGCATAGATTTAACAGCAACGGCACGAGCTTCAGACAGACGTTGGTTATAACGTGCTGAAGGACCAGTCTTAGAAGCATGACCTTCTACACGAGCTGTAGAGTTAGGATACTCACGCATCTTCTCTGCTACTTTAGCGATTTCTGGCTTGTACTGGTTTTTGATAGCTGACTTATCGTTATCAAAGAATACACGTAGTTCCATTTTCAGTTCGTCAGTAATGTCTACTGGTACTGGGCAACCGCGCTCATCAACTACAACGTTCATTGGAGTGCCTGGGCATGCATCGATGCTATCAGGTACGCCATCACCGTCAGAATCAAGATCAGCTTCAACAACGACTACTGGAGTGTTGTCAACTACTGGCTCTTGCATAGGTGGTACTGCTACTGTAGGTGCTAAATGGCCACCTAATACTACTTCTAGACCGGCCAAAGCCATGCCTTCCCACCAGTTGTTGTCAAAGTTATGAATCGCACGAGCTTCACCACGTAGGCTTAGCGCGTCATTGATGCGATACATAGCACCTAGACCTAGGTTACCGATAGTGTCTTTAGAGTTTGATACTTCAGTACCAGCAGCAACTACTTCACCGTTAGAATTAGTATACTGTTCTTGGTTCTCTACTTTGATTTTAGACTGACCAGCACCTACTAGTACGTATGGCTTAAGTGCGCTATCAGTGTAGCCAGTGAATTCTTCAGTACCGATCAAGAAGTTACCAGAAATCATTTCTTGTTCAATATCAAAGCGGTTAACGCCGGCATCAGCTGAATCTTCAGAAGCTTCGCCGTTTGCGTCAGATACACCATATTCTACTTGGAACTGAGTAGAAGGAGTAAGTTCGATACCTAAAGCTGCACCAGTATACAGGCTGCTTTCTTTGGCTACGCCACCATTGCTGTTACCACGGCTACCATCACCGATAACATCGCCGTTAGCGTTTTCATACAAGTTTTTACCAGTAGTAAGAACTTCACGCTGTTTGTCAGAGGTATCACTGAATTCTTCAGTCATGTGATAACCAAGTAACAATGGGCTAATAGTAACACCAGCATTAGCTGCCATCGGTGCAGCCGCTACAGCAACAAGGGCTAGAGCTATTTTGTTCAATTTCATGGACTTCCTCCAAAGGATAATTTTAGTGATGCATTAAGCAAAACCGATTCTCAAGACGTACTAAGATAAACATCTCTTACGCATTTTAAGTGACAAAGCAAAACCAATTAAGGAGTAGCTTAGCGATTATTAATTCAGTTTACAACTTTTTTCGTTAACGAGCTACACATTATTACACGATAATGTTGTAACTAAAACACAATAAATAGTCTAAGTTACCCAGAACTAACACACCTTACGCTTCTTATCTTTTACACATCAGTTTGCGATAGATGAATAGTCTATTGATAGCTATTTTCTTGAAGCATTTTATTACAATTAGAATTTTTTCTCTATTGCTAATGTCTTTCTTTCACTAATTGAAACATTTTTTGACAGTCGCTATATATTACATATATATTGTAAAAAACCAATATTCTTCTGAAAATCAAGTGATTAGGTGTTGTATGTGTTTTATATACAGTGGAATAAGAGAAAGTTTAAAGAATTTGGACAATTGGTGTGCTTAAAAAATAGTCAACACAAGGATGTGTGAGACGTTGTTTTCTACTTGAATGACAGATAGCTATAGGATGTAGCGCATTATGAACTTACTTAGTAAGGTACTGGCCCATTACAAGACAATAGTCATTTTTACCTTTTGTTTACCTATTTGCAGAATAGGCAGGTATGGAATTGATAATTTCTTAGCTATTGTATCTAGGTTATTCAATAAACTATTGAAGTTAGTCAGTTATAGGAAATCATTCCTTCAGAACAATAATATTCTCAGTGCTAAGCAATCAAACGGCTTTACTCTCGTTGAGCTAATTGTGACGACAATGGTATTGGGAATTATCGCAGCTATTGCAGCGCCAAATATCTTAACGCACTTAGCACGAATGGAAGCTCAACGTGTCAAGCATCAATTAGAGAACACCTTGTCCTTAGCAAAGGCCGAAAGTTATATAAGTCGGCAGGATGTCTTGGTTTGTTTATCGAATGATGCACAGCAATGTCATAGGAACAGTGATAAGACACTTCTGCTATTCGTAGATAAAAATAACAATAAGCATTTTGATTCTCAAGTAGACACGTTATTAACTCAGCAATCCTTAAACCTAAGATATAGTACAGTGAAGTTAAGAGTTGGCGGTAGGCGACACTATACTAAATTTTGGGGCGATAGCGGCAGACCTCGAGGACACTTTGGCCATATAAAATACTGCCCCACCTCTTCTTATAACAAGTCAATGTACCAAATTTCTTTTAACCAATCCGGTATCGTCAAACATAAACTTAATGCAGACCACCCTACAAAATGTAATGGGTAATAGATGCCGTATATGCAAACCTATTTATACATTGCCTCTTTCATCATTGTCACAGCGCTTTCTAACCCTACAAACACCGCATCTGCAATAAGTGCATGACCAATATTCAATTCGTATATACCATCAATCTTTGCAATGGCATTCACATTGTCACACGTTAAGCCATGACCCGCGTTAACAAGCAATTTCTCGTCTAGGCTCTGTGCTGTAGCTACTGCTTGTTCAATTCTTTGAAGCTCAGCCAACTGTGCGGCAGTATCATTTGCTAAGCCTGCTTCGGCATAAGCACCAGTATGCAATTCTATTGCGTCTGCACCACACTCTATCGCAGCTGAAATCTGCTGGTCATCAGGATCAATAAACAAAGAGACCTTAATATTAGAATCTTGTAGCTTATAAACATACTCTTTTAGAGACGTAATTTGCCCTGCAACATCGAGACCACCCTCTGTCGTTAACTCTGCACGCTTTTCAGGTACTAGACATACCCAAAAAGGTTTAACTTCGCAGGCAATTGCAAACATCTCATCCGTTGCGGCCATCTCTAGGTTCATCCTCGTCGACAACTGCCCTGCCATTTCATAAACATCCGCATCTTGTATATGACGACGATCTTCGCGTAAATGTATAGTGATACCATCTGCCCCTGCCTTTTCGCACAATAATGCAGCAGCCAAAGGACTTGGATAACTCACACCGCGCGCTTGACGAAGTGTTGCCACATGATCAATATTCACGCCTAACAAAGGTTTTTTTGTATTGTTTTCAGATGAGGTAGATACAGAGATACTCATAAAAAATCCTTTGGACAATTAAGCCTAACTTATATAGTTGATACTACGATGATATTTGAGACTTTATTGATAACGTTGCTGCTGCTGCCATAACAGACGGCTTTGTAGTGGCTGATAGTCAAGCAAATGATCAATAAGATTTCGATGTAGCTTTGACCAATGGTTCAGCGTCTGTTCAGTAATACCTAAACGTGCCATTTCTATAATATCCGCACCCTTAAAAACAGTCTGTCCAGACTCACTGGCTAAATGCTCAGACTCTTCATTATGTACCAATACAGGGAGCAAACCTACATCCGGCAAAAAGCGGTAAGTACAATCAGGCTCAATGGGGTCTTCAACGTTGTCATGCGTTAACGTTAAAGTGAATCCTAATTCGGTAAATAGATACTGCTCAAACTGACGTAGACAGAGACGAAGCTCGCTATTACTTAGAGTTTGTTTGAGTTGTTGTAGACTGATTTGATAATGCTGCCACAATACTGGCATTGGGTCTTCAGTAGGTAACAACCGCCACAGAATCTCGTTTATATATAGTGCGGCATACTGATGTTGGCCGCTGATATTAGCGTAAGGTATAGCTTCTAAGACAGCAGGTGTACTATCTTTTTGAACACTGTCAGCTTGAGTCATATCTTGCGAGGCAATATTAATTTGACTAAAGGTTTTTAGGTCGCGTTTGCCAGTAGCAAAAAGCTGTAACGGCATAAATAGTGGCGCGCCTTTTTTTCCAACACCATGTATCACACCATGTTGTTGAGAAAAAAGATAATACAAGGCGCGCTTTTCTTGATAAGGACGCTGATGCAATAAATACCCGACGAGCGCTTCATTACGCATTTTTTATTACCTAAATAGCTAAAAGGCACACAGTGCTTTTGAAGCGTTCGTTTTTAACCGCTATCAATAGCCCAAACTGGTCAACGCACGCTCGTCATCAGACCAACCACGTTTCACTTTGACCCACAAAGTTAACATGATTTTTTTACCGAACAACTGCTCCATATCTTTACGAGCATCCATACCAACTTGTTTGATACGCTGGCCTTTGTCACCGATAACGATGGCTTTTTGACCACCACGTTCAACATAGATAGTCGCATCGATGAAAGTACAAGCTTTGCGTGGACGTCCTGTTTTTGGATCAGTATGTGCAGGTTCGTCTTTAAACTCATCAATCTGTACCGTTAAATCATATGGCACTTCATCACCCGCACTACGCATGATTTTTTCGCGTATGATTTCACTGGCTAAAAATCGCTCAGAGCGATCGGTGATTTGCTCTGTATCATAAATAGGCGCAGCAACTGGTAAATGCGAAGCAATCACTTCTTGCAAACGATCTAAGTTTTGATTTTTTAGTGCAGATACAGGAACGATATCAGCGAAATCAAAACTATCGTTGAAAGTTTCGATAAGTGGTAGCACGCTGCCTTTATCTTTTAGAGTATCTGACTTATTGATAACCAATACGACTGTTAGATTGGTCTCACCGAGCTTTTGCAAGGTCAATAAATCATCGTCACGCCATTGATCTGAATCAACAACAAACAGTACTAAATCTACATCTACTAACGCCGATACCGCCGCTTTATTCATACGTTCGTTAATAGCACGTACTTCGTTACGGTGAATACCTGGTGTATCAACAAACACCGCTTGCATTTCATGGTTTGACAAAATGCCATGAATACGATGACGGGTGGTTTGTGGTTTGCGTGAGGTAATAGACAGCTTTTGACCCAATAAGTGGTTCATCAAAGTTGATTTGCCCACATTTGGACGTCCAACAATGGCCACATAACCTGCTCTAAAATCATCAGCCATACGAGCATTGCCACTCGGTGCAAAAAACTCTTCAATGGCCATATCATTGTCTAATGCAATATCTTCTGCATCAATACCATGAATCTCTTCGGTAACTTCGATATTGTTCTGGCTTGAATCAATATCTGTATTCTCACCCAAATTTTGGGTGCTGTCTTCATTGTTTGATGGCAAATCAGTATGATTGCTCATAAGTTAATCCTATAGGGTTTGTGTCTAGCCGAACAGTCGTTGATGCTAAATTTATTCAGTCACCATTAAAAACGGGCTAGAGACATTTAAAGTTTTAAAATAAATAATATGTGAGGTAGTTTTAATGTATGTTTGCCAAGTTATAAACCAATCTAAACCGATACTATGCATCTAAAAATGCGTTTATGGATATCGGCTATACCCGTTTTTTGGCAGATCCTGGCAATTTATGTAATTGGTTAATCATAAGCTCTGCTGCTTTCTGTTCAGCGATACGGCGGCTCTCACCAGATTCAGTAATATCAGGACAGTTATTGATATTTACATGGCAACGTACAACGAAAATTTGATGCGGTGCATTACCACGCGTTTCCATGAGCTCGTAGTTGGGCAAGTCAAACTGTTTAGATTGTAACCACTCTTGCAATCGACTCTTGGCATCCTTCAATGCTTTTTGGTCATTGACATTATCAATCAAATCACCATACCAAGAGAGAACACATTTACGAGTAATATCCATATCCTGGCTGTCTAAATAGATAGCACCAATCAGAGACTCTACGGCATCGGCTAGTATAGAAGCACGATTGCGACCGCCACCTTTGCGCTCACCTACTCCTAATATAAGATGGTTAGACAACTCTAGGTTTTGGGCGATAATTACCAACGACTCTTGGCGCACCAGTGTTGCACGCATACGCGTTAAGCGACCTTCATTTTGACTAGGATAACGATGATATAAAGCTTCACCCACAATCATCCCTAACAGTGCATCACCTAAAAACTCTAGGCGCTCATAGTTTTTTTTGCTATCAAATGAGCGATGCGTTAATGCAAGTTTAGGAAGGCTCAAGTCATTGAACTCGTAGCCTAACTTACGCGTTAATACTGCTAACCGCTGAATAAATTCTGAGCTAACAACAAGCGTGTCAACAGACGTACTATTTTTTTGGGAAGTAGGAACCGCTTGGGAATGGTGCGAAGTTGGTTTCATGCGTGGTTTGTGGTTATCCCTTCTGCTTGACAGATTTAGTTTAATAATATTATTTGATATATTTTATGAAATAATGAAGGTGCTATGTCGTACTATTGCGACTTACTCTGCTGTTGCCATTTCAATGTTACCTTCGAAACGGTTTATGATATCGACATTGCTAAAAAAGTTATTAGTTACTGCATATTCTTTATAGATAGCCAATTGACCTGTTTTTTTATCAGTAAAGGTAAATACGTCTTCCGCCTTGGTATCATAGTCAGCATTGATAGATAACTGTTTGTTGACACGTTCAACAAATTGCTTGGCTGTTTCGTTATTATTATTGGCTTCTTTTAGCTGTGCACTTAATACCTTGGTCAATTGATAATCACCAATCTGAGCCGGTACAATAGCTACTGTCAACTTAGTCGCAATACCCAAAAGCATAATAATAAGAACAATGTTTGTCACACTGGCGCCGCGCTGCATCGCCAAACCAGATAATTGCTGCATTATGATATCCTTCTAAAGATAAACGACTATTTCGAATAAGTGTATAAATAATAAATAGCTATTGATTATTTATCAACGATATTAGCATAAAACTATTATCAACCAATCAATCTCTAGACAATCTCATAATCTTAATTGATAGTACCATTACGTTCAAAGGTTGGTAGGTTAAGACCAGGTGGTTTATGCATCCAAATATAAACTGCCTTACCTGCTAGGTTTTCATCAGGAACGAAGCCCCAAAATCTACCGTCTGCGCTGCGATCTCGGTTATCACCCATCACAAAATACTGATCTTCTGGTACGTCAATGCGCCACTCAGTACCTTCCGACTTAACCACCTCTGGTGATTGTTGCTGCAAAAATGGCGCGTATTGTGAACTGTTCATGCCATCTAAATAGCGCACGAGGTGCTTATTGTCACCTTGGACTTCTTCAAAATATTGTGCCGCGTCTTCTTCTTGTTGACCCATTGCAGAAGCACTCTTTTCAGTCAACACTTGCCCTGGACCGATTTGCCCTGGTAAGTATAGCTGTGAAGTCAATTCAGCATTTGCCGCGAAACCTACAGACTTAGTCTCAACAGGTACATCATTGATAGATAACGTGCCTTGACTATAGCTTACGGTGTCACCAGGCAAACCGATAACGCGTTTAATATAATAAATGCTCGGGTTTTCAGGATAGCGAAACACTGCCACATCACCATGCTCAGGTTCACCAGTATCTAGCACCTTATTGTAGGTTAACGGCAGGCGCACGCCATATGCATACTTATTAACAGCAATAAAGTCACCCGTATATAGCGTCGGCACCATAGACGATGATGGGATATTAAATGGCTCAATTAAAAATGAGCGTACTATCAATACCACTGCTAACACAGGAAAAAAGTCATAAGCCCAGCGAACTAGTAAGCCTTCTTGACCCCGACCACGAGTTTTGCGCTGTTTGAGCGCTAGCTTATCTAACAGCCAAACAATTCCTAGGACTATAGTTAACGGCACTAAAATTAAATTAAAATCAAAATCCATACCAAATTGCCTATTAACGAGCGGCTTATCTAACACCTTTACGATAAGACTCACTACATTTGACTGTTATCTACAATGACTATCTTAGGTTACGTTTAGCGATTAGCTATCAACTTGCAACACAGCTAAGAAGGCTTCTTGTGGAATTTCCACGTTACCTACTTGCTTCATACGTTTTTTACCTGCTTTCTGTTTAGACAGTAGCTTTTTCTTACGTGACACATCGCCACCATAACATTTTGCTAATACGTCTTTACGCATGGCTTTTACCGTACTACGACCGATAATTTGGCTACCGATAGCGGCTTGAATGGCAACATCAAACATTTGACGTGGAATCAACTCTTTCATCTTCGTAACCAGTGCATTACCACGATAACGTGATTGGGTTTCGTGCACGATCATCGCTAAGGCATCAACTTTATCGCCATTGATTAGTACATCAACTCTCACCAACTTATCGGCTTGATAACGTTCAAAGTTATAGTCTAGCGATGCAAAACCACGTGAGACTGACTTTAGGCGATCAAAGAAATCCATGACCACTTCGCCCATTGGGATATCAAATATCAGCTGTACTTGTCGACCCATAAAACGCATATCAACCTGAACGCCGCGACGCTCAATACATAGCGTCATTACATTGCCTAAGAATTCTTGCGGTACTAAAATCTGACAGCGGGCAATTGGCTCACGGAACTCTTCAATGTTGTTTGGTTCAGGTAGATGTGATGGATTATCTACATAGATTACATCACCGTTCTTTTTCTCAATTTCGTAAATAACTGAGGGCGCTGTAGTAATCAAATCCAGATCATATTCACGCTCTAGACGCTCTTGGATAATCTCCATATGCAGCATACCCAAGAAGCCACAGCGGAAACCAAAGCCAAGCGCATCTGACGTATCTGGCTCAAAAAACAGCGACGCATCGTTGATTTGCAGTTTTTGCAAAGCTTCACGGAATTTTTCAAAATCACTCGAATCCACTGGGAACATACCAGAATAGACTTGTGGCGTGACTTGTTTAAAGCCTGGGATACGATCCACATCAGGGGTCTTAGCGTGAGTGATAGTGTCGCCTACTGGTGCTCCGGCAATATCCTTAATACCCGCAATAACAAAGCCGACTTCCCCTGCTTCTAAAACACCCGTATCTACAGGCTTAGGGGTAAAGACACCAATCGAGCCAACCAGATGTGCCTCTTGAGTCGATTTGATATATAATTTGTCACCTTTACGTATAGTACCTTCACGTACCCGTACCAATGAGACTACGCCCAAATAATTATCGAACCAAGAGTCAATAATTAGTGCTTGGAGTGGCGCTTCACGATCACCAGTTGGTGCCGGAATAAACTCTACTAGCGCTTCTAGCAGCTTATCAACACCAAGACCAGATTTGGCTGATACTCGCGGTGCATCAACGGCATCGATACCGATAATATCTTCAATTTCTTGAATGACGCGCTCAGGCTCAACTTGCGGCAAATCAATCTTATTTAACACCGCCATGACTTCTAAGCCTTGATCAACGGCTGTGTAGCAATTGGCTACTGACTGTGCTTCTACGCCTTGAGCGGCATCAACAACCAATAGCGCACCTTCACAAGCTGCTAATGAACGCGACACTTCATATGAGAAGTCAACGTGGCCCGGGGTATCAATAAAGTTAAGCTGATAGCGCTCACCATTTGGATGATCATAAAACAGCGTTACTGACTGTGCTTTGATAGTGATACCGCGCTCACGCTCAATATCCATTGAGTCGAGTACCTGCGCCTGCATCTCGCGATCTTGCAAGGCACCGCACATTTGAATAAAACGATCGGCAAGGGTCGACTTACCATGATCAATGTGGGCAATGATTGAAAAGTTACGAATATTGGCTAATGCAGTCACAAAGCGCCTACTAAATTAAGGGTGATAGAATAATAAAACTAAAAAATAAATACTGTCAGATGCAATTGATAAGGTGCGTGTACTTCTTTGAAGGTTAACCGTTACAACAAGCCGATTGGGCTAATACCACTGTCTAAAACCTATAGCCAAGCACATTAACTCTTATGCGCAGACATAAAAGAGTATTCTAGCAGTTTTCCACTGCAAAGTAAGGCGATTTTGTTAGAAGAGATGTGACTTGCAGATGAAATGAGAAGCTAAACAAGGATAACGCAACAATCGTTACACTTGTTGAACTTCGTTTCTTTATATAGATACCATTATAGTTACTATGACTTCTTAGAAAGAAAAGCAAATAAATGACTAGGGTAAATTGGTTTTAGACATATCTACGTCTGTCGTTTCGCTGCCAGTTTGGCACAAATACTTATACATCCATGGCGATCTGCCATAAAAAGCACCATTTATTTGAGTTTGCTCTATCAGGTACTCACGAAATCTCAAATAAAATTCATTATCTGGGCCCTTAGGCTGCTGCCAAAAATCATCAAGCGGCTTTTGATCTGTTAGCTTAGGAATATCATAAATTGCACGACCCATAACCTTAGTGGGTTTCTTATGATAAACCGACTGCAAGCCTGTCGTACTGTTAATAGTCACCATGCCAATACTATATTTCATCAAAGTTGGCAGGTGCATATCACAGCCATAGAAAACACGATGAGATACTTGATAGCGCTCTGCTAGGCTGGCTACCAGCTCCCGATAGTCTCTATGACCACGATCTAATGGATGATGCTTAAACACGAGTAACTGTTTTTGCTTAGCAAAATTTGCAAAGCTTGCGATAGACTCGTCAATGAACTGTACCACATCACGATAATCACTATGATGGGTAATCTGTGAGTCATTATGTACTTGTAAACTAATCAAAAAGTAATTGTTACTTTCTTGTTTGGTCAGTCTATTTTGCAGATGTTTGTCTGGTAAATATCCTCGTAGCTTCCGCCACGGTGCTTTTAACCAAGCGATGGCCTCTTGCCAAGCAGTCATACCACGATAATGCGAATAATGTGGATAACGACTTTTATAAAGCCAAGCAATGATGTAATAGACGATGGCCGCGATACTTAAGCGATAAAATCGATTATGTGTGTATAAAGGCTGATCATTGGCTTTCTTAAGTGCTTTAATCTCAGCAGTGTTTAGGCGTGAATAGCCGTTAATCCCATGTTCTTGCAAGGTAATATAATCAGGACGCAAGTACCCTTCTTCAAAGACAAAGAATGAAATACCTAACTTTTCACTGATACACGCTGCTTGAGTATGATGCGGTCGACAATCGCCAAAACATACAATCGCATCAATGGCATTTTCTTTAATGAACGCCTGCAACCAAGAAGAAAATTTCGCTAATGTATTGGTATATTCATAGGTATTGTCGTGATGGTAAAAAAAGGCATCGCCTGCATTAAAATTGATTTTGCTTACTTTAATGTCTTGAGTTTGCAAGAATGACGAAAAGCGATTAAAAAACCCACCCATTTTCCCTTGTAGTAGCAAGACGTGTCGATGAGTAAGCAAGTGAGACATCGAAGCTGCCATAATACAGGGCTACCATTAAATGAGAAAATAAGAGATAAAAACAAGAAAGGTCGTGCAACCGTGTGAAAACACATAGCGTAAAAGTGATTATACCGAAAAAGCACCTATTTGTCGCAATGCAATTATACGGTGCTACTCTAATAAATTAACGAGACATTTTACGCAACTTCTGTTGCCACTGGTGACGCTGCTGCATAAAACGTGTGGTCGCGTGACGTCTTAACTTTGTAGATAAAGACGAGGTCACAGTCTTAAATGAACTATCTAAAGTACTAGCCATTTCAGATTGCGATTTTTCACTATTCTCAAGCAGCTGTAAATCTTTAGGAGGATACAAATAATCGATCACCTGCTCTACTTGTGCTAGCCCGTAGCCATCAGGCAAACGGTAAAGCGGGTAGCATATAAGCGCGCCATATATTAGCTGCTCAAGAGTCAAATATATATCTCGTTGACGTCTTTTTAGGTAAGTCGCTTTCGGTAGCGACTGCCCGTCCATATCTGTGGTTAATCCCCAACCTGCATAAAACGGCAATCCATAACAAGTGACGTCCAATCCACGCAGCAACGCTTCAAAACCAGTCAGTGAGCTGATCGTATGAACCTCATCCACCCATTCTAAGCAATCAGGCATCGCAGTATCGTAGGCAACCGCTTGAACCAGTTGTAGATGGGCTTCTGATACTTTACCTGCTCGCAGTCCTGCTTCTACATCAGGATGCGGCTTATAAATCAAATAAGCGTCTGGGTTATCTTGTCGTACACGTTCGATCAAACCACTGTTTGTCTTTATTGTAGAGCCGCAGTACTGTACTGACAAATCGTCCTCTACCTGACCGATAATAAGAACGCGTCGTCTCCCAGATATTTTGGCCTCCTGCATCCACGAGTTATTTTGAATACTAGAAACATCTATACCAACCCCAACATTGTATTTACTTACCCGCTGATTCAGCAGTTTGTCTTGCAGTTTGTTTACGCGAAGACGCTGTTCAGAACTTAATGGCTGACAATTTTGCAGCAATGTTTCTAAGTCTGAAGGCTGGGTCGCATCGTAATAAATACCTTGTTTATCTATGACAACAGACAGTGGCGCCAGTAAAGTAGCACCTAAACCATTTGATCGGATAAAACCATCTTCCATACAATAAATAACTGGCATATCCGAGCTTTGTTCAGCAAGTTTACTCTGTAGCTTCTTCTGTACTTGCTGACGTTTGGCCAAACCCCATACCAGTAAAGGCTGGCTGAAATTGACACGGAAATGGTCTGGATGTAGAAGGTTTTTTAGACGTGGTTTTGGTTTGATAAATAATGTCGTACGCGGTAGGTCTGTGAAAGCTTTTACAAAAGGCAGTTTCCAACGGCTAAACTCATATATCGTCAAATCGCCTTCAAGGCGCGCTTGCCATCGCCGATTGGTCACCAACCACTCAATGGCTGTATCGATATCACAAGCTTGTTTCGTTGCTGGATCTACATAACGACTGTAATCAATATAAGCACTATAAAATAATGTTTCTAACGTCGTTTTAAGCGTTTTATGTGACGTCGCAGGAAACATTGCTAAGTTCGAAAAACTTTTATTGTTGAGGAGTATCTCAGCTGATGCTAAACGACGTTTTTGAACTGATTTAAGTAAGTTTTTAGGTGCGTTAGCATCATCGGTCAGCCCCCACCCACTGTACCAGCTGACCCCGAAGCAATGCACTTTTTTACCTAGCATTAATGCTTCAAAGCCCATATGTGAGCTGACAGTATAGACCTCACTTACTTGTTTAAGCAGCTCAATAGGATTGAGAGACTCTGTCAATAACCTAACGTTTTTAGGCAGCTTTAAGTTGGATAAGTAGCCTGATTTTGACGCAGGATGAGCCTTTATCCAAATATGGGCATTAGGATGGTTGCGACATGCAGATTTTAGCATTTTCTTAAATTGACGTTTATTCACACCAGCGCCTTTAACAGAGGCATCACCCGCTACTTGGTCAATCAACAGGATATGTGATTGTGAAGCGCTTTCTGTTTTGTTAATATTTTCTTCATTAATCAATTTATCCAACGACAGACAATCGATTATGGAATTATATTTACTAAGTTTTTCCTCACATATGCGCGCCATCAGATGACGAGCACGTGCCTCGCCTGCTGCGCGATTACTGCTAGCACTCTTGGTACGCTCAACAATCAACTGCTCGAGGCGTGAGTGGTGCGTCATGTCAAAGTAGATGCCAATGTCATCGACAACCACGCTTAAGCCATGGCGACTACTAATACCTGAATCCAATGAACGCAAAAATCCATCTTCAATACTTAAAGTATTCAGGTCCTGACGGGTGGCAGCTTTATCAGCTCGTTGGAAGCTTTTCTTATGCCCCCATCCAATAAATGCCTCAGGTTGTGGTTTTTTCTTGCGATTTATCAGGCTTTGTTGCAAGCCTGACCACGGATACCAGCGCTGGATATCAGCTTGCAGCACTTGCGAGAGTAGCAAGTTATTGTGACACATACCCTTACCAATCACTGCCAGTTGCTTTGGCGATTGATACTGTGACGAAGGCGAAAGTAGCGCATGATCAGAGGTAGACATAGTAGATACCTTGACTTCATTCGCTACTTCTTTTGCCATATCTTTAATACCTTTATTCGTTAATTTTGGTTAAATCTGTTCAGCCGACATCGTTACATCATGAATAGTTAACCGTTATAGATCTAAAACAACCTTGGCAGCAATTGCTAACTGATAAACAATCTGTGATAGACCGCGCGCAATCTCCACACGCTTAGTTTTAACTTTCGGTAATACCATAATCTCGTCACCCTGCTGGATACGATACGCAGTATTGACCACTTGGCTCGCCCCATTTTGATGAATAATTAAGATATCTTTTGTATCAGCGTTATCAGAGAAACCACCAGAGTTAGCCACATAATCGCCAACGGTATAGTCAGGATTAAAGGTAAGTGCGCCTTGTGCTCGTACTTGACCGTTGACTGTAATGACTGACGTTTGTGCTGGTATCTCAATGATGTCGCCTTGTTGCAGAATGATATCCTGCCACGAATTTGGCACAACGACAATTTGACCGTCAGTCTGAACATTACGCGCTTTGGCAACGAACTGTTTAACCAATGCTGCATCATCTTGACGTAATGCGGCTTCTTCACGAGTCGTCGACTGAGTGGCAAGCGTTAGCTCTTCTAGACGATCGAGCGACTCGTTAATCATGCGTTTTTGTTGCTCAGCAACAGATTCACGATAGATGGTTAGATGCGTCAATTTTGCCAGTGGGCTTGGCTGTAATTGTGGCACGATATCTTTTAGACGCGCGCCATATGGTACAACCATAGCGCCATTACCAGTATGTGCACCTTTTACCTGCACAGCGATGGTACCTGCGTAACGATCTGACGTTACTACCATTTGATCGCCGTTATAGACAGGAACGTTTTGGGCTTCACTTAATGAGTAGTACTCTGCCGTTTGTGCACGTCCTGCACTACGAGTGATACTGACATTAGTAGCATTGGCTGCCGGATTAGACACTTGTAACACATCACCAATAGTCAGATCATTCACGTCAAACTCAAAGGTATATTCGTTTTGAACTTGACCGCTTACCACAAATGTCTTTTTCTGTGGTGCCACGGTAATGACATCACCATCACGGAATGAAAAAGCCTGTAATTTACCTGCTAGCAAAAAGTCATATAAATTAACTTGCTGTAGCATTTGACCATTGCGCTTAATTTGAATATCGATATAACTACCACGCGTTGGGTCAACGCCGCCCGCTCTATCTAAATAAGACAATACCGAGTCTGCTGCTAGACCACCGTAATAGCCTGGCTGCTTAACAAAACCTGTGACGAATACTTTAACTGGCTGCGCCTGCTCTAATGAAGCATAAACCCCTACATTCGAGCGATAGATACGACTGACAGCATTTTTGACCACGTTTTGTAAGCTACCATTTTGCACACCAGAGACACGTACTGGCCCAACGTTCGGTAAGAAAATATTACCCTGTGGATCGACGGTCATGGTAGCCGCATACTGGTAAGCGCCCCACATTCTTACTTGGACGTTATCACCAGGGTTAATCACATAACTGTCATTAAAAGTAGAGCCTGAAGTCGTCGAAAATGCCCCACGGAACAATTGCTCACCGAACATCATATCTTGAGTTTTAATATCTTGATAAGGACGCGTAGTATTGATAACCGACTGGCTTGGTAAGCTTGCTGCGTTAACCGCTTCTTGAGTCGTTGCTTGCCCTGGAACTGCCCCAGCAAATGCTTGGGTAGACACGTTAATATTGCTCTGGTTCTGAGATTGACTCATGTTATTGTTGCTTGTGCCAAAGCCCGAACCTGATATTTGATCTGCATAACTGCTTGCAGCTATTGCAGACATACTAGTCGCCGCCATTGCCAAGCTTGTCGCTATCACGATAGAACGTGGTTTCATATTCATGAGTTATATTCCTTTCCTGATCTATCGATCATTACTGATATCTGGTTTTTCAAGATTAGCTACGGTGATCACGGACAACTGCCATTACTAAACGCACAAATCCGTATAGCATTAAGAGCAACGCAAGCGATGTCCAAATGAGATACGCTTGGCGCGGATATGTTGCATCTTCAGCTTCATAGGGCGTTGAGATCACAATCAAGTTTTTCATTTTCTTGAATGCTTCTAGTCTTGATTTCTCAAGCGATGACAACGACAATTTATACAACTCGGTAGCAAAATCCACATCTGCTTTGATGGTCTCAAACTGTACCGCTTGACGGTTTAATTTGGTTGTATTTGGCGAGGTCAATTTGGTTTGTTCTTGAGTAATTTGTTCTTCAACAGCCTTTATCTGGCTTCTTAGTGAAACCACTTGCGGCGCATCTGGATTTAGATAACTGAGTAACTGACGCTCTTCGGTACGCAACGAGCTTAGTTGCGCTTGCAAGCTGCCAATTAACTGATTGACGATTTGCGCATTGGCTTGTGGGTCATAGATTTCGTTTTCATTCTGATAGTTTAATAGCTGCTCTTTGGCATCGTTTAAACGCTCTTCTGATTCGTCTAACTGAGTTTCTGCAAACGCCAATTGATCACGAGCCACTTCCTGTGAAATGCGGTTCACAAAACGCTCAGATTCTCCTAAGATAGCTTTGTTCAGCTCAAAAGCATACTTTGAGTCAAAGCCTTCTGTTGATACCGAAAGCACATAGCTTTGCTCATCGAGATCAATGTGAACCCGTTTTTTGAAGTATTCAAGCAAATCTTCTTGAGTCGCATCAGGATCGATTTCATAAATAGGATCAGAGCCATCAACATAGTAAGCGTCTCGGAACTTAAACTTACTATCGAGTCGCTTCACCATATCATTCGACAA
Source organism: Psychrobacter sp. UBA3480 (assembly GCF_002377945.1). Taxonomy (GTDB): domain Bacteria; phylum Pseudomonadota; class Gammaproteobacteria; order Pseudomonadales; family Moraxellaceae; genus Psychrobacter. The sequence goes on along the minus strand of NZ_DFQV01000020.1, from coordinate 499,063 downwards.
AATATACTCTGTCAAATAAGTCGCGTCTTCTTTACTAGTACTATTAACGCCCAATAGAGCTGATAGTCCGCCACCAGATGGTACGCTCGAATCACTGACTTGCTTCACTACCACGTCAGCAGTCGAAACGAAACGCGGATGCGCCAATGTCATTACATAGTATATAACGAGCAACCAAGGAAGGATGACCAAGCCAATAAACAGCGAGAAGTTAATTATCTTACTTTTTTGCTTTGTGGATATGCTTTTCATAAACCTCAATCGCTTCTGTTGTATCGTCAAACACGTGTGCTGTTTGATCCATTAGTACAATACCAATATCGCAGTTTCGTTTGATGTCACCAATATTGTGCGACACTATTAAAAATCCTGCTTGTGCGCGGCGGGCCGCTAAAATCTCTTCACTACGCTTACGGAATGCTGCATCACCAACGGCACCTGCTTCATCGAGCATATAGTAATCAAAATCAAAGGCCAAGCTAAGTCCAAATGTTAAGCGAGCTTTCATTCCTGATGAGTAGCTTTTTACCGGCATATCAAAATAACTGCCAATATCAGCAAACTCTTCGACAAAACGAATTTTTTCATCAATATAAGGGCCGCTTGAATATAAGCGGCAAACAAATCGGACGTTTTGACGGCCTGTTAGACTACCTTGGAAACCACCTGCCACCCCAACTGGCCACGAGATGGTCGAGTCGGTAATAATCTCTCCATGATCCGGTTCATCAAGTCCACAGATAATACGTAGTAATGTTGATTTACCAGCACCATTACGACCGAGCAAGCCCACACTTTGTTTATCACCAATAGTCAGATTTAAATCTTTGAACAAGTAATGACGGCCTTTCTTTGTCATAAATGACTTAGAAATATTTTTTATCTCAATCATTTACTTACCTTTCTTAATATTAGCGCTCATAGTTATTGATATTACCTTAACGAGAACGGATCATGTCACGTTCAGCATACTTATAGAGTAAAAGTCCCAAAAAGTTCACAACGAACATCCATTCTAAAAAGTACCAAATATCAATATGATCGGCTGGATAATTCGGCGCGAAGGCGTGTCTAATCAGCTCAATGTTGTGAATAAAAGGGTTATATAGCAGGTAGCTAAAATAAGGTTCAGGGACTATATGTATAGGATACAGAATACCTGAAGTAAAATAAATTATCGTAAATATAACCGAAATAAATTTACTTATTTCTCCACCATAGAAGCCGATGACCATAGATATGAGTGCCACTCCAAAACTAAAAAGAAACATCGTAAACCAGCAAAACAAAACTATTTGTAGACTATCTAAACTAGGATATATACCAAAAAAGGTCAGACTTGCTAACAATATTAAGAAGGTAACGAAATATATAATCAATTCAAGAAAGGAACGTGCGATGATGACATCAATGTGCTTTATCGAACGATACATCAATAAGCCTTGGTTGGCGCTCACCGCCCCAAGTGATCTTATGGCTATTCGTTGAAACATACGAAAAGGCACCATACCTGCTACTAGGAATAAGGAGAAATCCATACCTGGTACTAAGCGTTCGCGTATGGCACTAAACAACACTAAAAGTATTACTATTTGTATCATCACTTCAAGCGGTGCCCAAAGGTAGCCTAAACGATATCCACCAAAGCGAGTCTGTAGCTCGCGCATGATCAGTGCATGAAATGCTGCACCCATGACTTTAAGGCCACTGCGATGCTTAATAGGACGATAAGGAGGTAGTTGGACAGACATGGCGTTACAGGACTTTACCGAAAACAGCCCCTATGATAAGTAAGCGCGACATAAGTTACAAGAATTAATCTGTATATAGACAGATAAACCTATGATTTAGTAAGAAATCTGTAAGTAAATCACACCTAAAATGCTATGTATCAACAGCTTCTAGTTTATAAAACCATTTATTTTGGGCAAAAAAAAACCAATCTCGATAGATTGGTTTTTTCGTACTGCTATATATGGTGGCGATGAAGAGACTTGAACTCTTGACCTCACGATTATGAGTCATGCGCTCTAACCAGCTGAGCTACATCGCCGTTTTAGGCTGCACATTATGCCCAAGCTGTTGACTGCCGTCAACCCCTAATAAGCATTTTTTGCAAAAAAACGAATTTAATTCAGATTAATTGCAACTATTACTACTACAAACAATAAAAAAGGTTTGGTAAACCGATAAGCCGGGTTCTGTCGTGGACGATCATTCCTCTAGGCGTATCATCGCTAATACGCTCAAGCAACCTACCCGCATCGAACGCGGGCCGCGCCATGCCGATGCCTATTTGGTCTTGCTACGCGTGGAGTTTACCATGCCGTGAGATGTTGCCATTCACGCGGTGCGCTCTTACCGCACCCTTTCACCCTTACCGATAATACCCTAAGATACCAAAGGCGGTCTACTCTCTGCTGCACTGGTCGTCAAGTTACCCTGCCCAGCCGTTAGCTGGCACGCTGCCCTATGTAGCCCGGACTTTCCTCCCCTGCTCATCTGTTGCCAGTGTGCAGCGGCGATCGCCTAGTCTACCAAGCGCGCTAGTATAGCAAACTTATAACAGTCTGCGAATGTCTTTTGAATTTATTTTTAAAGACAACATAAATAGGCTAAACAAAATTTTCTGGCAGTGCTTCAATATTACCGACCAGATTATCTTTTAGATATGGTATTTGTAGCCAATGCGCTTCGGGATAATGATTGTCTAAATAGTTTTTTAGAAATTCAATCGTGCTATTTGCGATTTCAGTATCCGTTTGCTCAGCATCATCATGAATATGATTATAAATGACACTATGTACCATTAATCCGCGCGATTTTATGGCTTCTAAACTCAGCAACGTATGATTGATGCTGCCCAATCGCCCAGAGGTGACCAAAATAACTGGATAGCCTTGCTCGGTAATATAATCTAATATCAGTAGATTCTCTGTAATCGGCACAAGTAAACCACCTGCACCTTCTAGTAGTACCGAATCATATTGTGCCTGCAAACGCTTGGTAGCGTTAGTAATCATATCAGGATCAAGTGTCTCTCCTGATAACTTAGTAGCCAGATGAGGAGACGCAGGCTTCTTATAACGATGAGCACAAGTCGTAAAATTGAGGTCACATGGCTGTAAAGAAATGTCCATTAATTGACGATGCGTAATAATGTCATCAGCGATATTCATTTCACCATTATCTGGATTTATCGATACGCCCGTCTGTACTAGCTTTTGAGTGATGACGCTCACACCTTGCTGCATAAGCGCTTTGGCAAGCAGTCCAGTAGCATAGGTTTTACCGATATCGGTATCGATACCAGAGACAAATAAAACACTCATGATTGACCTCGGTCTTCTAAATACGTACGCACTACTTTCAGTAGTGATTGGCATAAAGTAGTCAGTTCATCATCAGTAATCACGTAAGGCGGCATGATATACACCAGCTTGCCAAATGGTCTGACCCAAATACCACTATCAATCAACAAAGATTGAAATACAGGCATATCAACCGCTTCATGCAACTCAATGACGGCGACTGCACCCAAACAGCGCACTTCAGCAACGCCTTCTAATAACTCAGCAAGCGCTAGTTGTTGCTCCATAATGCGTTGCATATTTGCGGTACGCGCTTCAATGTCATAAGACATAATCAAATCAATCGATGCACACGCAACCGCACAAGCCAGTGGATTGCCCATAAAGGTTGGGCCATGCATCAACGCTGGATAGTCACTATTATGGATGGTATCGGCAATTTTTCGGGTACATAACGTTGCGGCAAAAGTCATATAGCCACCCGTCAGCGCCTTGCCAATGGTCATGATATCAGGGCTGATGCCAGCATGTTCACATGCAAACAATTTACCACTGCGCCCAAACCCAGTGGCGATTTCATCCGCAATCAATAGTACATCATGCTCATCGCACAGTTGACGCAGCAATTGCAGATATTCAGGACTATAAAAACGCATCCCGCCTGCGCCCTGAATAATTGGCTCAATGATAAACCCCGCCAGCTGCTCGCCATGCTCTACAAAAAACTGAGTTAATGATTCACGCTCATCTACTGGCAATGCGCGATCAAAGCCAAGTGGCGGCGCAGGAACAAAATGCTGCATCGGTAACTGTTTACCATATAGGCTGTGCATACCATTAATAGGATCACAGACACTCATGGCATGCCACGTGTCTCCGTAATACCCTGAATGGGTTGAGGCAAACTGCTGCTTATTTGGACGCTTAGCAGCTACTTGATATTGCAGCGCCATTTTTAGTGCCACTTCTACCGCGATACTGCCACTGTCCGCATAAAAAATCGCATCAAGTCCAGCAGGTACAATATCGAGTAGCTTTTTGCCCAAATCTATCGCTGGCTGATGAGTCAATCCACCGAACATGACATGCGCCATTTTACCCAATTGCTTAGTTAGTGCTTCATTCAGTTTTGGATGGTTATAACCATGAACGCTCGCCCACCATGACGACATACCATCGATCAGGCGCGTGCCATCTTCGGTGATGATATAAATACCTTCAGCGCGATCGATTACGATATTAGAATAAGTGGGTGGCAGGCTGGCATATGGGTGCCAAAGATGTTGCTGATCGAAGTCGTTTGTGACTTGGATGGATTGCGTGGTTGTTGTTTGCGTGGTTACTTTTTCCATGGTCATCGTATTGTCCCTAAAACGTTGTAAATCCAAACGTCATCAATCGCTTATAAATACTTTATTGACCCGTAATACGTTTGTATTTAGATAGCAGGTCGCTTTCAGTCTCGACATGATTAGGATCGTGAGGAATACAGTCAACTGGACAAATCACAACGCATTGGGGTTCATCAAAATGTCCAACACATTCTGTACATAGATCAGGGTCGATGACATAGATATCATCCCCTTCCGAGATAGCTTCATTGGGGCAAGCGGGCTCGCACACATCACAGTTGATGCACTCATCAGTGATTAATAGTGCCATGAACTGTTCCTTATATTTTTGCTTATATCAGTCATATATGGCTGCTCTTTGCTATTTTAGCAAGTGCTAGCAGCATATCTTTGATGCAGTACCTTTTATTTACTATTTAATTTTTTGTCGAATGCTTGCAAAACACAGGGTGGAACGAATTTATTGACGTCACCGCCAAGCTTGGCAATTTCGCGAATCATGGTAGATGAGATAAATGAGTAATTTTGAGATGGGGTCAAAAACACCGCCTCAAAGTTTTCATCAAGCTCACGATTCATATTGGCTAGCTGGAATTCGTACTCAAAATCTGACATTGCACGTAAGCCACGCAAAACTGCCGTGGCGTTTTTTTCACGCATAAAGTCAACAAGCAGCCCTTCAAAACCAATTACAGATACTTGCGGTAAATCTGCAAATACGGTTTCGACCAAAGCAACGCGCTCTTCAAAATTGAACAAGGGTTTTTTATGATGGCCTGAGGCAACCGCGATAACGACCTCATCAAATAGCTTGACGGCGCGTGTGACCAAATCTACATGACCATTGGTAATAGGATCAAAGGTACCAGGGTATAGGATTTTGGTATGTAGCTTTGAGGAGTTGGGAGAAATAGAGTGGCTCATAGCATGACTGATATAATCGGTGATATTAGGCCATATGCTAGCAAATTTTGCTCAAACTTAATACTTATCTGCTACATTTGTCCTAACAGCTGATTTACCTTTTCATCAGAGGCTTTGATACAATAGGCAGTTCGACTCATCCATCTCATAATCGAAATAAAAAACAAGACCAGTTATTGGATTAGGATGAGGAATTAGTGGGACTGATTAAATAAGGAGCCTGCGTTTTAGGTCATCCTTATGGAGAAATTATGTCAAAAAAATCAAAAAAGCCAGATAATCAGATTTGTGCCAATAAAAAGGCGCGTCATGAGTATTTTATCGAAGAAACCTTTGAGGCAGGACTGGCATTACAAGGTTGGGAAGTAAAAGCCATTCGCGCAGGAAAAATGACGATTACTGAAGCGTACGTCATATTCCGCAATAACGAAGCTTTCTTGTTTGGTGCGCACATTCAGCCATTACTATCGAGCTCAACGCACGTTAGTCCAGACAGTATTCGTACCCGTAAACTGCTGCTGAACCGTCGTGAGATCGAAAAACTATCTGGGGCAATCAATCAGAAAGGCTATGCTTGTGTACCGCTGTCTTGCTACTGGAAAAACTCATTGGTGAAATGCCAAATTGGCCTAGCCTTGGGTAAAAAGCAGCATGACAAACGTAAAACGCTAAAAGATCGTGACTGGGAACGTGATAAGCAACGCGGTTTCAAACAGCATTTAGATTAAGCGTTATTTAATCTATGTCAAAAAGGACGGCTCAATATTTACTGAGCCGTCCTTTTTTGTTATCCACGATATCTATAAATATTACCGTCCAGCTTTAGCTACCAATAACAACTCATACAAGCATTTAGCAATCCATTCTACTATGCCATCTGCTCTTCTAGAGATAATGCTGTCTTTCTACTAGCCTGACGTAATTGCCTAACACCATGGGCAATCAAACACCCAATACCTAACCAAATCAAACCGTAGCTATAAATCATCGCTGACTCAAATGGATTGCCTAGCACGGTCACTGCCAAAATAAATAGCAACGCTGGCTCCAAATAGCTCATCATGCCATAGACATTGACTGGTAGCATTTGACTGGCATCAATATTGGTCTTCATTGCCAAAACACTGAGCACACCCAAACCTACTAGCATCATGATAAAGAAACCAGAGCCACTAACCAATGCCAAACTGCTTGGGGCAAAGAAGAATAAGTAAGCCAGCGCAAAGGGCGCAAATATCGTTAAATCAACCAATAAACCAGTTACTGCGCCAATTCCCTGCAGTCGGCGTAAAATGTAGTAAATAGGATACGTACCGCATACCCATAGCGTCGCCCAAGAGACACTTTGCGTACGGATAACTTCGCTACCCACACCCAATGCAGCAAAGGCCACTGCCAACCATTGCAAACGGCTTAGTTTTTCGCCAAAGAGGACACAACCAAACACCACCATCATTAATGGGAATAAGAAGTATCCCATCGCGGTTTGCACACCTTGGCCATTCACTGGCGCCCACATAAACAACCAAAACTGGCTAAGGAATATCGGTGTAGGTAATAGCAACCAAGCCCACTGCTTAGCGCCTTTGAGCAATTTTAACTTATCAATGTGCAATCCCAGACGCCCACTTACCATTAAGTATCCGACCAACGCTGCCCACATCGCGAGCATACGCCAGATAAAAACTTGCGTCCCTGATAATGGCGACAAAAAACTGCTATATGCATAGAGTACGCCAAATAGCACATTGGACAATATGGCAAAAGACACCCCTAATATCAGAGTGCGTTGTTGTACGCTACCTGTCGTCCAAATCGCAGGTAGTGGCAAACGTGCAGCAGTCGTTGCTAGCGTATTAGCGAATACATTGGAGAGCATTGAGATAGACATGATAAGCACCGTAGCTATTAATAGATGATAAAAAACCAATTGCTAGCTCTTTTTTAAAGCAGTTCTGATTGGTATGCTCTATGTTACTAGGGTGCTTTGATATATTATCTCTATATAGATGTACTTATGAATAAATATCTCAAATAGGTGTCATATAAATGATTATTTTCTTATATTAGGATTTTTAGTGATAATATTTATAAAAATCGATAGAAAACTCTCCTATTAAGGATGCCCTGATATGAGCCACACTTTAGATAATATTGATAAAGCTATTTTGAACTTGCTGCAAGACGATGCGACATTACCGCTTAAAACTGTCGCAGAGCGAGTGCATGTATCCATTGCGACGGCGCAGCGGCGTATACAAGCGCTAATAGATAGTGACGTGATTACCAAACAAGTAGCCATCGTCAATCCTGACAAAGTAGGCTATGGTCTGACAGCAGTAGTAATGATAGAAATGGAGCGCTCTAATACCTCAATGCAACATCGGTTTGAGCGCTTGATGGATGCGCAATCACGAATCATGAGCTGCTATGAAGTATCGGGTGATTTTGACTTTATGTTGATGGTGAATGCAAAAAACATGAGCGACTATCATCAGTTCACTCGCAGCTTACTGACTTACGAAAATAATGTGCGCAATTTTAAAAGCCAGTTTGTGATGAACTTTACTAAGAGTGGAACCAAAATCACCCTAGATTAATTATAATTAGTTAGTCACCGCTACACTTACCTATCATATGACAATGGATGATAAGTAGCTAAGTTGCCTCTGAACCCTGTACGATATCACCAAATATCTTATGGAAATTAAATTCTAATAGCTGATTCATGAGCCTATTTTTTAGACAAGGAAGCCTAACCATGATTGACCACACAAACGCTGCTAATAAGAACATGAAAGCGTCACTAAAACCGTTAAACCCATTAAATTCAAAAAAGATAATAGCAGGTGCTCTGTTTGCTACGGTACTCGTCAGCTCAGGCTGTGCGACTAGCTCACTATTAGACAATAGTGGACATGTCACTACGAACACGACGAAGCAAATACTGTCTGAAGATCAAATTGTTGCCTTTGGCCGCCCTGCGCAGGCGTTACCAAAAATGCCAAACGCGTCGATGGTTATCGTAGGAGAAAAGAACAGCTACGTTCTCACCCAAGGTGGGATAGAAATGGTGAACTTACTGAGTAACCTCACGCAAAAAAACATTCAAGTGGATAACGACATGAGCTTTCATGTACCCAATAACGATGGGTACTTCCAAGGTGAGATGAAACTGTCTTATGCTAAATTAAAAGATGAGTTTGGGCGCTCAGACTATCAGTTCTTTTTGCAAAACAACGGTAAAGAGTGTACCTCAGCGAGCGATCAACGTATCAATGCTCAGCGCTTTTGTTTTAGCGTTCCTGTCAAAGGCGCTATCTATCCGCAAGTTAGTAACTTGGGGTTAATTCAGTCAAACTATCGCGCATTGACCAAACCATATACGGTGAGTTTTTATACACAAACTCAGCAAGATGTCGTCACTCGTAGCGGTCCAAATGGCGCACAAAAACTGGTACTGCTACCCTTTGCCCTCGCCTTTGACGTGGTTACTTTCCCGTTTCAGCTATTAGATTAGATAGTTAACTATTATACCGCTCATCGTCTAGTATCAAGTTTCAGGCTACGTCATGAAAGCTACGTCATGAAAGCTACGTCATGAAAGCTACGTCATGAAAGCTACGTCATGAAAGCTACATCTTGAAAGCTACGTTATAAAAGCCCCTTTATATAAGGTACGTTATCGAAAGGTATTCCATACTAAATCGTAACGTGCCTGCTTAATATTTTAGAATAACTTTTCGACCAGTGTTTTCGGGTAATTTTGTTTTGCCTTCTCTGCCGCTCGAAACATCATCTCATCTGCTTCGACAGGTCCTGCAACATCGCATAAGCATACATAAGCCAACTGCATCAAATTATTTAACAGGTGCTCATTATCAGGTACAGACGGGCGATTGCCTTCTAAAAATTGACTAATGTTAAGACCATGCCCTTTGAAGGTGCGCTCTTTCGAAACAGTTTGGTGCATGGTCAGAAATAGGTTGCGACTTTCTGTTTCTGATAGCTGACTACGCAGCGCTTCTATGACGGTATAAAATGCCAAAACCAACTCAGATACAGGGATTGGCGCTTTGATTGTTTTATTATGGCTATTGTGACCATTGTGACTGTCAGCCTCGACTGTCTGCTGACTGTCCGTTTGCAACGTAGCCCAAAAGCCTTTCCTAATATCAGACTTATAAGCTTGCAGCTCAGGATAGCGCCTTGTCGCATCCAAGACGCACTGTTGCATCATCTTCACAGAGACAGTCGAGTATCGCTGCCACTGTGATTTAAGCAGTCTCACCTCTTCAGGAGGTAGATAATCGGCAAGCACTTCTGCCATCGCAGTCACAGCTTGGTCTACGGATTGAGTATCAATATTCATCAGCTCTCTCCTATAAATGCCGCTCAGTTAAACTCTTGGAATCAAACATTTGCTTTTGAAATTCAGGGTAACCAAGCTCTGCATGCTCAGTATAATCAAGGCCGCGCTGCTCATGTAAGCGGCTTGCTTTTAACCCAAAGCTTAGATCGATCAGCTTATACATCACTAGACCCAGTCCCAGTCCCCAGCCTAATGCCACGCTGACGCCCAGCGCTTGTACGCCGAGCCGTGATAAGTTAAATAAATCTCCTGTATAGAACAATCCTGCTGCGAGCGTACCCCATGCCCCGCCAAAGCCATGTACTGCCACTGCCGAGACCACATCGTCTACTTTGAACCTTAATAGCGCTTGCGACGATAGGATATAAACCACGGAAGCAACCGCACCGATGATGATAGCGAAGACAGGTGTTGTGGTCGCACAACCTGCAGTAATCGATACCAGACCAATCAAACTGGCATTGACACTATCGCTCAGCAAAATAGCCTTGTTGAGCGTTCGAGAGATAAGCATATAGCTCACTACAGCACTGACTGCTGCAACAAAGGTATTGACTGCGATTAGACCAATATTGCCAGTGATAGACAATGTCGATCCAGCATTGAAGCCGAACCAGCCGAACCATAAGATAAACCCACCTAGCGCTAGCAACGTCATGTTATGCCCTGCAATTAGCCTTGGCGTGCCATCAGGTGCGAAGCGGCCTAGCCTTGGGCCAATGACTAAGATACCTGCCAACGCCAACCAACCACCGATAGAATGCACGACAGTAGACCCAGCAAAATCAATAAAGCCAAGTTCAGCTAGCCAACCCGTGCCACCAAAATAACCACCCCATACCCAGCTGGCAAACACAGGATAAATAAATAGACAAATCAAACATGCCGCTACCGCATAGCCGATAAATGAAACGCGCTCTGCCATCGCACCACTCGCAATCGTCACCGCTGTCGCTGCAAACATCATCTGAAAAAACATTAACGCCCAGTCCATATTGGACAAATCGACAGGCATAAAGTGATCTGTACCGACAAAGCCTGAATTATTGGTACCCATCATTAGCCCAAAACCAACTAAGTAGAACGCTAGACCACCGATACACATATCGGTATAGTTTTTCATCATCACGTTTACCGCATTTTTTGCGCGTACTGAACCGCTCTCAAGTAGAGCAAAGCCTGCCTGCATAAAGAACACCAATACCCCGCCCCAGATAATCCAAGCGATATTTTGATATTCGAGCAGCTGCGCCACGGTCAATGTATCAGTCTCAGCAGCTTGCGCGCTACCCATTGCTGTAAACAATACTGTACTTAGTACCAGCCTATTACTTAGTGATGATTTTAATAGTTTTGGTAATGTCTTTATCGTGTCCAGTCCAACAGATGATGTTCTCATTTTATCTCCAAACACTTATCTATCCGTTCAAATTTTATCGGTGCACTATTTTTACTCATTAATACACACAAATAAGCCCTAAAAAGGGTGGAGCAAAACCTGTGCCAAAACCTATTATTAGAAATTGAAGGAAGTCATAAATATAAGAAAACAAATGACCAGTATCAGATAAATCAGTATTTTGATAGTTATGCTTGCGACGATGTAAGCATAAATTGAACTAGGATAGAGAGTGATTGTTAGAAATAAGTTTTATTGAGCTGATAATGCGACTGTTCTGCTTAAGCTGTTTTTACCATTATATCGTTCCATCAATCACTTACTTTGTATCAGCAGTTTATCTCATGCTATCAATAACTTATCATTAATCTTCCGTCATAGAATAGGTCGCATAGTGAAGGCGATTCATGTTAAAATGAGCGCTTTTAAATTCGCCTTTATTATCAGTGAGTGATAAGGGACGTATTTTTAGTGCCAATTTTCTAATTAACAGGTCCGCCCATGTCTGCCGATACCATCGCCCGCACTGCCTTTAAACAAGGCACCAAGCCACTTTATGATTATGACAAACACTGGGCGAGCTGCTACGAGCCGGCGCCTTATCTGCCGATGAGCCGCAAAGAGATGGACGAACTGGGCTGGGATGCTTGTGACGTCATCATCATCTCAGGTGATGCCTATGTCGATCACCCAAGCTTTGGTATGGCGATTATCGGTCGCTTGCTTGAGTCGCAAGGCTTCCGTGTTGGCATCATTGCTCAGCCAGATTGGAAGAGCAAAGACGCCTTTATGGAACTGGGCAAACCTGTCTATGCGTACGGTGTGACCGCGGGCAACATGGACAGCATGATCAACCGCTATACCGCCGATCGCAAAATCCGTAGCGATGATGCTTACTCTCCCGGCAATGTGGCAAACAAACGCCCTGACCGCGCGGCTATCGTCTATAGCCAGCGCTGCCGTGAAGCCTATCCTGATGTGCCTATTATCTTGGGCGGTATCGAAGGCAGCTTGCGCCGTATCGCTCATTATGATTATTGGTCAGACAAAGTGCGCCGTAGTATCTTGCTGGATGCGCGTGCTGATGTCTTACTATATGGTAATGCTGAACGTGCGATCGTCGATGTGGTACATGGTCTGTCTAAAGGCTATAGCTTTGAGCAGATGAGCAAATTGCGCGGTACTGCTTACTTATTAACCCCGACTCGTCGTCACTGGCAAGAAGACATGACCGAGGTTGCGAGTAACGATGTCGATACCGTTGGCCGTGTCGATCCAATCATCAACCCTTATGTGATGACCGAAGACGTTGATAGCTGTTCAATTGAGCAGAACAAACCATCTGACTCGCCTGTTGGCCAAGCCATGTCATCAATGTCGTCACAATATCAGGGTTTTGTCGCAGAACCTGTCGCCAATAAAGTTATCAACGCTGAACAAGTCGATGAAGAGACGCAAGTGGTACAAATGCGCGGCTTTGATAAGCCAATGACCGCACGTAAGCATAAGCTAAAAATGCCACCACGTGAAAAAACTGTCATTCGTCTGCCTGATTACGAGCATGTCAAATCTGACCCTGTGCTTTATGCTCATGCGAGTCGTATCCTGCATCTAGAAACCAATCCGGGTAACGCCCGTGCGCTCGTACAGCGTCATAGCAGCGGTGCTGGTAATTCGCATACTTCTATCGACGTTTGGCTCAATCCACCACCAGTACCACTCTCGACAGAAGAGATGGATTATGTGTTTGACCTGCCGTATGCACGCTTGCCGCATCCAAGCTATGGCGATGCGCGTATCCCTGCTTATGACATGATCAAGTTTTCAGTCAATATCATGCGCGGCTGTTTTGGTGGTTGTACCTTCTGCTCGATCACTGAGCACGAAGGCCGCATTATCCAGAGCCGTTCAGAAGATTCAATCTTGCGTGAAGTAGAAGCAATTCGAGATACCGCACCGAACTTTACTGGTGTGATATCTGACCTTGGTGGCCCAACGGCAAACATGTATCGCCTCAGCTGTAAAGACGAGACAATTGAGAAGAACTGCCGTAAGCCATCTTGTGTCTATCCTGATGTCTGCGAAAACCTGATTACTGATCATAGTAATTTGACCAAGCTATATCGCAAAGCCCGTGATATCAAAGGCGTGAAAAAGATCCTGATTGCTTCAGGCTTACGTTATGACTTGGCAGTGAAAGATCCTGAATATGTGAAAGAATTGGTCAGTCATCACGTCGGTGGTTACCTCAAGATTGCGCCTGAGCACTCTGAAGAAGGCGTGTTATCGAAGATGATGAAGCCGGGCATGGGCAGTTATGATCAATTCAAAGCCATGTTTGAGCAGTTCAGCCAAGAAGCAGGCAAAGAGCAATATCTGATTCCTTACTTCATCGCCGCCCATCCGGGTACCAAAGATGAAGATATGATGAACCTTGCGCTTTGGCTCAAAAGTAATGGCTACCGTGCTGACCAAGTACAGGCGTTTTATCCAAGCCCAATGGCGACCGCGACTACCATGTATCACACGCACAAAGATCCGCTACATAAGGTCAGCCGTGATGAAGGTGACATGGATATCGTCAAGTCTGGCAAGCAGCGCAAATTGCATAAAGCGTTCTTACGCTACCATGATCCAAAAAACTGGGTATTATTACGTAAAGCCTTACAAGACATGGGTCGTAGTGACTTGATTGGTAAAAACCGTGGTTGCTTGATTCCACCATTTAACGCCAGTTTAGAAGGGCGTGATGCCGCGCAAGATACTTACCAATCAGCGCGCAAAAAGAATAGCCGTGTTGGCAATGACTCAGTGAAGCGTAGTAATGGCTCGTCAAACAACAGTGTGTCAGCTAAAGGTGCAGCGGGTAAAAATGCTGTCGGTAAAAACAGTAAGAAGAAAGTCAGCAAAGGCAATTTCCAAACGCAGCATACTGGTCTGCCACCGCGTAAAACTAAGTAGTATTCATAGCAAGTAATATTCATAGTATAAAAACGCATGCTCAATTTAGCGCATGTTAAGTGAAACAAAAAAGCGTCTATCATCCACTCGTTGATAGGCGCTTTTTTATGCGCTAATTTCATAGATGCACATTTCAAACTAACACTGTTTACTTTTCACCATGTCATAGATTACAAGTTACATTAGACAGCGGTTGGGTAACGAAGCTAACAGGTAACGAACAATTTCTAACATTGAAATGGTTCGTTTTCGCTACTATAACCCTCATATGCTAAACGCATCATTAAGAACAAGTAAATGACATCAGCGAAAAGCTTTGGAGAGCACTATGAAAATGATAACTAAAATTGCGACTACCCTACCAGTCCTTGCCCTATTGAGCGCTTGTGCGACTACCGCACCCACTACCCCAGATGCAACTGATACGCCAGTTCCAGAAAAAGTAACCGCTGCCTATGATCGTATGGCACCAGCACCATACACCTGTACCGATGACAGCAAAATCATGGCAAAGCAATCTATCAACAAAGAACAAGTGATGCTCAACGTCACCTTGCCAAAAGTAAAATGGGCTGAGCAGCCAATCATCCTAAATGGTAAAGTGAAAGGCGAAGTCGCAAGCTATGTAAATGATTCAAACCCAGAAGTCGTCTATGCATGGCACATGAAAGGTGACAAAGGTATCTTTGCGATGAAGTGGGCTGACGGTAAAGAATACCAAGTAAACTGCCAAATCTAATCAGTTAGAGATACGCTCATATCGTAATAGACAAATAGTCGCAACAGAAAAAAAGCAGTCATTAAATAGTGGCTGCTTTTTCATGCGTGTTCGTTTGATACGTGTATAAAGGTGGCTATAAAAAACAGTATCAGGTAGATAGTTGTATAGTCAGTTCAATATAATTTCGACACAAGGAAACCGAGTGCAAGTTATACATTAGTATGCTTAGCGAGGTTAACGCTGTCATTCCTTTATAGTGGATTGGACTATATCAAAATTTACCATCTGATGTATTTCGCTAGAGAAGCACAAAGAAAGCTGTCAAAATAGCAGATAGAGCAAATCAATCATGACCAACAATCAAAAGGGTAACTCGATGGCAAAGCGTCTGATAAGTATGATGGTAATTGCAACGGCAAGCATGTGGGCGCTGACAGGCTGCGATAACGCTACCGATTCCGTCGATGCCACTGAGCAAACTGCGGAGACAGCAACAGATCCAACTGCATCGGCAGCCGATACCATCGACTGGTCACTGGTAGATAGCGGTACAAAGCCTGCTGACCCTACCAACTATAAGTATCCGTTTGCGATCGATAGTCAAAACGTCCGAGACTATGCAGATTACTTTAAAGTGGACGCTGCGACCGCTCAGCATAATCTGACGGTGAGCATGGCAAGTAACGAAGCGCTATCGAAAGCATTAGATCAACTCAGCGAAACCTATGTCTCACATGAGCTAACCGATGGCAATGAGATGACGCTTATCATTCATACCACGCCCGATGTCGCTGCCAGTCGCTATGATTATGTGCTGTCTGATGACTTTGCCAAAGGACTGGTGCTACCTATCGTGATTCAGCCAGATGGTAAGAAAGGTGATGTGAAAGCGCATGGTGAGATGGTGGAGTAGAAGTTGGGTTTTACTTCTCTAAGCTAAATAGTAATTCTACTAAAAAAACCATATAGATTTTATAGACAAGGAAGTCGATGTTTAAATCATATTATCAACACTATCATTCACTTAGCCCACAGGAAGTTTATGAGGGTTTATTAAGTTATGGAATGTTTAGCGACAATTTACCGTCTTTCTTACAATCTGTTGATTTTTTTGCTTGGTGCAAAGAACAAAAGGACTCTACCTTTCAGAAAAAAGAAACGACTCCTGTCTATTATGAAAGCATCAGAAATGTAAATATACCCAGACTTATTACAATTCCAAATCCTATAGCATATAGAAACCTCTGTTTAAATTTGAAAAATAACTGGGATGATATCCTATTACACTTCCAAACCTATACAGATAACCAAGACTGGAAAGTAAGTAGAATTCATATAAGAAAAACTAAAGAGAATAAGAAGATTTTAGTCTTAGGAAAATATGACACGTTAAGAGTTGTAAACCGCCAGATAGATAAAGAACAACTATTCGATATGGGTTTTTCAGATTATAGGGAAGACGATGATCCATTATTAAAGTTTAAAATTAAATCAAGATTTCAGGCACATGCAGATATATCTAACTGTTTTGGCAGCATATATACTCACTCTTTAACTTGGGCAGTTGCTGGTAAAGCTAATGCAAAAGTCAACCGTAGCGGATTTTGGTTTAATGAACTAGATACACTTTTGATGAATACGAATAATGGCGAAACACACGGTATTTTAATAGGTGCACATGCATATAATTTAGTGTCTGAAATTATATTAGTAGTAATTGACCATCAATTAGTTAAAAAAGGTTATAAATTTATAAGACATATTGATGACTATGTTTGTTTAACAAAGAACTATGAAACGGCAGAAAATTTTTTAGCAGACCTTTCTAATGAATTGCGGAAATTTGGTCTAATTCTTAATGGTAAGAAAGTTTCTATAGAAGACTTACCGGCGACAAAAAACTCAAGTTGGATTGTTGATACCTCTAACCATCCAGTAAGTTTAATAAGTTACCTTAATTATAATGTCATGGTTAATTATTTAGACTTTCTATTGAGTTTACTTAAGAAAAATGACGATGATGCTACTATATTAAATTATGGTATAAAGGTTATAACTGGAAAAAGAGCTTCTACTAATGCTGTTGAGTACCTGATTGATACGGTTCATCATTTGGTTATGATTTATCCATACCTTGTTGGTTTACTTGAGAATCAGTTATTTGAGAGATACGAAATAAATATCTCTACAATTAAAAATATATCTGAGAATCTTCTTCATTATGGTACTGAGCGTAATAGTTATGAACTTGTAGCGTACTCAATATACTTTTCATTGAAATACGATTTTGAATTCGATATAAACTCAACTCTATTAGAAAAAACTGGCAGTCTAGATGACTGCTTGACATTATTACTTGCCTATTTATATGACAAAAAGAAATATGGAGTCCGCAGTAAAGCGGTTAAACAGCATAAAGTCGTAGCTGAACATCTTTACAGTAATAACGAAGATGATTATTGGCTATACTACTATGAGGTTCTACCAGCTAATGATTTGAAAGATTACTGGAGTAAAATGAAAAAGGACAAAGTTAGTTTCTTAAAGCAAGTTTTCAATAGCTAGAATAGTTATTCGTTAGAATCCAATATCGGTGGGTTTCACTCTTACCAACCCACCCCATCATTCAAACTCTACACTTTTACACCTCTGTCAACATCGCCAAAAACTCTTCCTCAGCCACAATTTTGACACCGAGCTTTTCTGCTTTGGTCAGTTTAGAGCCAGCCTTATCCCCTGCCAGTAGCGCAGTGGTTTTTGCCGAGATGCTGCCCGAGACTTTTGCACCCAGCGCTTGTAGTTTGGCTTTGGCTTCATCACGCGCCATGCTATCGAGCGCTCCCGTGATGACCCACGTTTGCCCATCGAGTGGGAGCCCTTCTGAGGCGACCTGCTCGACCTTATCCCAATGAACGCCAGCTTCACGTAGTGCGGTGATGACTTCGATATTATGCGGCGCACGGAAGAACTTATAGGTCAGCTCGGCGGTGATTTCTCCAACATCTGGGGTTTTTATCAAGGTGTCAATACTGGCTGCCATTAGACTGTCTAAATCACCAAATTGCTGTGCAAAGTTCTGTGCTGTGCCTTCGCCGACACCGCGAATGCCAAGTGCATAGATAAAGCGAGCCAACGTCGTGTGCTTGCTAGATTCGATAGCGTTAATGATATTTTGTACCGATTTTTCGCCCAATTTTTCAAAGGTGACCATTTCATCTGCATGGTTATGCAATTGATAGATATCAGCGACCGTCTTGACCAGACCATGCTCAAAGAAGCTGATCAGCCAGCTCGCACCAAGCCCATCGATATCCATCGCGCGGCGCGAGACAAAGTGTATGAGCGCCTCGGTCTGCTGCGCGGGGCAAAACAATCCGCCGCTGCAACGTGCCAATGCTTCATCTTCCGGCAGGACGACAGGAGAGTCGCAAACAGGGCAAGTCGAAGGTAGCGTGACTGGCTCGCTATCGGCTGGGCGCTGATCGTGCCAGACACGAGTGACTTTTGGGATGACATCGCCTGCACGATGGACGCTGACCGTATCGCCTGCACGTACGTCCAAACGCTGAATCTCGCCAAAGTTATGCAAGGTGACATTGCTGACAGTGACGCCGCCGACTTTGACAGGTTCAAGCTTACCGACCGGTGTGATTTGACCCGTACGGCCGACTTGCCACTCGATATCGTTTAGACGCGTCATTACCGTTTCGGCAGGGAATTTATAAGCAGTTGCCCAGCGTGGCTCACGTGATAGGTAGCCTAACTGCTGCTGTAGAGCAAGGCTGTTTACCTTAATCACCATGCCATCGATTTCAAACGGCAAACTGGCACGGCTCTCAATCACTGACTCATAATAGGTCTGCGCGGCGCGTGGATTTGCCACTACTTCTATGGCACTGACCGTAAATCCAAGCTCAGTGAGCCATGCCAAAGCCCCTGATTGTGTATCGATAGTATCTGGCAAACCCTGATTGACCGAATAGCCGTAGAATGCCAATGGACGACTAGCAGCAATGGCTGGATCTAACTGACGTAAGCTACCAGCAGCGGCATTGCGCGGATTGGCAAAGGTTTTGCCCTCGTTCTCTTCTGCCAGTCGATTAAGCCGCTCAAAGCCTGCCTTTGGCATCAATACTTCACCGCGCACTTCTAGCAACTCAATATTAGCAGCATCAGCTATCCATAGTGGCAAGTTACGAATGGTTTTGGCATTTTGGGTAATATCTTCACCGGTCTGTCCATCACCGCGCGTGACCGCTTGGACAAACTTACCATGCTCATATTTCAGTGAGACAGCTAGCCCATCGAGCTTTAGTTCCATCTCGTATTCAGGGTTTTGCTGCGAGTCGCTGAGACGATCATTGACACGGCGCATAAAATCGCGCAAATCATCATATTCAAAGACATTGCCTAGCGACAACATCGGAATATCATGAGTGACTTGAGTAAAAGCCGATAGCGGCATATCGCCGACTTGATTGATTGGGCTATCTGGCTGCACCAAATCTGGATATTCTTCTTCAATCTCAAGCAAGGAGCGACGCAACTGATCGTACTCGCTGTCTTCTAATATTGGACTGTCGAGCACATAATAGGCATAGTTATGCGTCTTAATCGCTTCAATAAGCGCACGCATTTTTGAGACAATCTCTACACTATTATCCCTACTACTATCGGTAGGACTGGGTATATTAGAGGTCGCAGGTGCTTGGTTTTCTACTTGAGTAGATGGGTTTTTAGAATTATTTGATGATGTAGAGTCAGTCATAGTCGGCGTCTTTTTTGCAATTCAAGATGTCGATATGATAACAAGTTTGTAGGAAGCTCGGTATAGTCAATCCTATATAAATCAAATACCATGTCAGGCTTGCTCAGTCTACTATGGTTAGCATTTTGCAGAAACTATAGCCTATTAAAAAAGGCAAATAACGTTAATCGCTATTTGCCCTTTTTATGATTTCTGCTATTAAACAGCTTTTAACTTTCTTAGCTTAGCCTTCGCGCTGCTAACCCTCATAATCACGAACTTGGTTACGTAGCTGCTGCTTGTATTCAGGCGTGATTGGTTCGTTCTCTTCATCAAGCATAATCGCGTCAAGGTCGCTTGCCATCATATAAGCAATGCTCATCATGCTATCGAAGCTGCGCACGGCTTGTGGATGCGGCAGTGACAAGAATACGACGACACCGTTATAGGTGTTGGTCGCGACACTATGCGGATCAAACGGCGCGATACCGCTATCAGTGATGCCCATCATGCTAAACCACAACATACCCGTGCCGTCTTTTTGCTCATAGCGATGGAACATATTCATCGCGCCATAGCGTAGGCCGTATTTATCAATCAACGCTAACAGATCACGACCACGGATAATCGCCGCTGGACGGTCACGATATTGGTGCGGCAAGATGGTGATATTGATATTGTCTTTGGCATTAATTAAAGGACCATTTTGCGCATCATCACCTGATTCTGATAGATGCTGATCCAGTATCGGGCTATTATCATCGAAGCTTGGCTCTTCTGCCGTATCAATGGTTGGCATCAGGCTATCGGTCGCTGACATTAGGCTAGAGAACGCATCAGGCTCTTGCTCGATATGCATCTGATCGGCAACTTCGACAAACTCAGCACTATCGGCACGGCGTTGCTCTTCTTGCCAGCGAGCGTAGTCCGCTTCATCGATGACGTCATGGTCGTCAGTTGCTATATGGTCACGCTCAGCCGTTAGTTGAGCGTCAACGTTGGTATGCGCTTGCGTCAATGGCTCTTCTTCAACCACAGCATCTAAGTAACTACGGTCAGGACCGATGCTCGTCTCGCCTGCAACCGTATCATCAAGGTCTGGCTGATCGACGATGTTGCGCTCGTGACGCGGTATGATCGGAATACCATTTTTATCATAATTGACCGCAGCAGCTTCGGTAGCACCGCGGCGCTTAAAGCTACGAATGACCATAAACAGCCCTGCGAGCACGATAAACGCGGCAATGGCAATCAATATAAACTGAATAACGGTCATGATAAATACATCCTAGTATATATAACAAAAGGGAATACACAAACGAGCATAAATGGCAATATTCTAGCATGGCTGACCTATATCGTCACCACATTGTGTACTTTATAACCAGTATGCTGGACTGAGGTCAAGCTTATTTGCATTTATGCCAATTGATTGATTATATTTGCATCGCGCTGATTCTCATAGCACTTTTAGTGTCGACTATTTCACGCTTAGCTCTCTACGTAACGCACAGCTTCATCAAGCGATACACTGACGAGTGTAGAAATGCCTGCACTTGGCATAGTGATACCTTTTAGCTCATCAGCAATTTGCATCGTTAATTTATTATGGCTGATAAAGATAAACTGCAAATCGTCTGCTAGCTCATGAATGAGACTGGTAAAGCGCGCGACGTTGGCATCATCAAGCGGTGCATCGACCTCATCAAGCACACAGAACGGTGCGGGATGCTGCTTAAATATCGCAAAAATCAAGCTCAGCGCGGTAAGGGTTTTTTCACCGCCCGATAGTACCGCTAAGCGACTGTTACGTTTGCCCTTCGGCTGCGCCATTAAGGTAAGCCCTGCCCGCCATTGTTCGGACTTTGGCGTATTGGCTGGCATCTCGTCGGTGTTCAACGTCAGGCTAGCCTGTCCACCGCCAAAGACCTTGGCAAATAAATTGGCCAGCTCCTTATTGACCGCATCAAGCGTCTGCATAAACAGCGTCTTGGTCGTCTCATCAATAGAGGCAATCGCTTCGGTCAATGTCTGCATACTGGCCGCGATATCTGCCGTCTGCTGTGCGAGTGGCTCTAGGCGTTCGTTCACTTCGGCCAACTCTGCGACCGCTGCCAAATTCACTGGCCCAATCTTGCTCAACTGCTGGGTCAACTTAGCGCGCTCAGATTCAAGCTCAGCGATTTTGTCTGGACGGACGCGGCGATCATGAGCGATAAAATCTGCTAGCAGGTTTGAGACGCTCATGCTTTGTTGAGGTTGCTCTGCTTGCGCTTTATATTTATGACTCACACGATAATAAGCATCTAAAGCGTTCTGCGTGTACGCGCTAGCATCCTCTAACCGTGCAGCACTTAATGCCAGCTCAGTAGCATGACGGGCAAGCTCGCTTTGCTGCGTTTGTAATGTATTTTGCAATGTATCAAATGCTGTCTGCTGCTCAGCGTACGTTTGTTTTAGTGCTGTTAGCGCAGTATCGCGCTCGTTCAATAGCACTTGCTGCTCATCGCGCGTTACCTGTGCAGACTGTAGCGCTGCTTGTAGCTCTGGTAATTTAGTCTGCTGCTGCTCATAACGTCTCTGTAGACTTTGCTCATTCTCTAACGACTTATCATGTTGCTCAGTTGCACGAGCCAGACTGCTAACACTATGTTCCAAGCGCATCTCATACTGCTGAATACGCAGCTGCAATGCTTGCCATGCGTCCTCATCAGCTTGACGCGCGCGGTTTAGCTCGCTGCGCTCAGCTTGCAACTGCTGGTTTGTCGCTCGTGCCTCTGCTATTTGCGGAGTGAGTGTGGTGATCTCACTTTCAATATGCTGTTGTTCTTGTTCAAGCGTTTGTTGCTCTTGCGCCAGTTCTTGCTTTTCTTGCTCAAGCGCTACTTTATCAGCGTTCAGGCGTTGGCTATCCGCTTGCAAGCGTTCGGCATTAGCTCGCTCGGTCGTCAGCTGCTGCTGGTATTTATGCTTATCACGGGTTAACTGATCAGCTTGCGCACGCGTTTCTTCCAAACTGACCATCAACGCATCATAATCTCGCTGGTCTTTTAGAATAGATTTTTGCTGATCTTGTATTTTGATTTCAAACTCATCAAGCAAGTCTTCTAATACTTGTAACCGCGTACGATGCTCTAAACGCTGCGTGAGAAATTGACTGCTGCTATCACTTTGATTATCTTGCGCACCAGCGAATTTGCTTAAATTAATCGTTCCATGACGACTGATGAGCCAACCATCTGCGGTAAGTAGGATAGCGGACGATGGTAATAATTTTAGTACATCAGTAAGTGTGTCAATCTCATTCTGTTGACTGGTCTCAAACTGCGCCGTATATATATAGCACTGCTGCCATAGCGAGAGTAGCGGCTGAGTAATCAACTGCGATAATGGCAACACTTTATCAATCAAATTGTCTGGCAATTCGCTGACAAACGCATTTTCACTAATATCACTTTTCGCAGTTGGCAACCATAAGCTATGACCTGTCTCTATTAGAGTTTTATCTTTTGCACTGGCAGGCGTATTTTGTGCCGTCTGATAAGTCAGTAAGTCTGCAACGTCATGCTCAAGCACTTGCCAGAGGCTATCAGTTTTCTGAGAAATGCTATTAGCGTTGTTAACGTCTGATTGCTTGATTTGATTAGCTTGTTGATTAGCAACCAGCACATGGCTATCTAGCCACAATGCTAGGATACTATCGAGTAGCGGCGCATACTCCTGCCCCTTCGCACTTAGCTCAATTTGCTCACGTAGCGTTGCAATGGCTATCGGCTGATGATATATGCCATCGCTATCTGCATTATCTGTCGCGGTAGATTGAGTCTTTTCTGATTGCTGTTGTATAGGTTTCGGATGCAATATCTGATGCAGGGTATCGTATTCGCCTGCCAACAGCGCATGACGCTTTTCATCATCGCTCAGCTCGCTCTGCTGTGCGTTTAGTCTCTGCTGCAAACTATGCGCTTGCGGTTGTATCTCGGACAAGCGTTCATCGACGGCTTCGTATTGACGCCCAACTTGCTGCAACTGCGTGCTTAGCTCAGTGACTTGCTGTTCTAGCATCTGACTTAGATCTTGCGTATCATCCGTCTTACTCATATCGGTACGACTAGATGGCGCTATAGACTGCTGTAATTGCTGCCACAGGTTTTGCCAGTTTTGCTCGCGGCGTTGCCATTTATCATAGCTTTGCTGATGGCGCTTTTGTGCTTGAGCGTTAATAGCTTGCTGCTGTTCAAGCGAACGGGTTTTATCTTGCAAGCGTGACAGATTGTTTTGCGCTTCATGCCACGCGCGCTGTAGTGGCTGCTCATTGCGTTTATAGTTATTGCGTTTATCAGTTAGCTCAGTCAGCTGCGGGCGTAATACTTCTAGCGCTTGATTCTGCTCAGCTTGTTCAGCTTTTAGGCGTTCGATATCAGCGAGTGATTGCGCACGTTGCTGAGCCAAGCCAGACAGTTGCTGCTCGATAGTAGTCAGCTGTGATTTAGCATCGCTTAGCTTATGTTCCGCTTGTTGATAGCTGAGCTGCTGCTGATAGTGAGCGCTTTGAGCATCGTCTTTGAGCCATTGCTCTTGATTGATTCGCGCAGTGAGTTTGTCTTGCTGAGCTTTGAGCGTGTCGTAGTCAGTTTGAAGTGTCGACACCTCAGTAGCACTACGTTCATGCGCTACTTTCTGCTGTTGATGTGTTTGCTTGGCTTGATAGAGTTGCTGAATGGCGAGCTGCTGCTCGATATCAGCTAGTGTTAACGCCAACTCTTCATAACGCTGCGCGCTCGCTGCCTGTTTAGACAGTGTTTTCTGCTGGCGTAGTAATTCGCTTTGCATATCATGCAGACGCGCTAGATTGTCTTTCGTTTTCTCTAATTTCTTTTGCGTTTCTTCACGGCGAGCCTGATAGCGTGAGACACCTGCCGCCTCTTCAATAAACTCACGCAGCTGCACGGGGCTAGACTCAACAATGCGCCCAATCATGCCTTGCTCAATCACCGCATAGCTACGTGCCCCCAGTCCCGTACCTAAAAACACATCGACTACATCGCGGCGACGGCAACGCGTACCATTGATAAAATAATCTGAGCGACCATCCTTATTTACCTGACGACGAACCGATAACTCTTGATACAAGTTAAACTCGTGGCGAATACCAGTCTGCTCATCTTGGGTATGCTCAAAGGTCAGCTCGACACTGGCGACGCTTTTGGCTGTTTTATCTTGCGTACCGGCAAAGATAACATCACTCATCGCCCCGCCGCGTAACTGCTTGGCAGAGGTTTCGCCTAGCACCCAGCGGATAGCATCAATCACATTGGATTTGCCACAGCCGTTCGGCCCGACGATGGCAGTGATACCATGACGAAAAGTAAAAGTGGTTGGATTGGCAAAGGATTTGAAGCCTGCCAGCTTTAGAGATTTTAAACGCATGAAGAGTCAATAAACTTAGCAAAAACAGGCGGCTATTCTACCTGAAATTGTAGTGGGTTTTTAGGGTTAAACGGCTAAGTGCATAAACGATTTTGATTCAAGGCTTTGATGGAACCCTCGCAGCAGTTTTTGCTCCACTTGGCAGACGCTATTTTCTGCTAAGTAGCGATTATTAAACTCGATGAAGGCTGACCAAGAGATACTTGCTACTTTTAAGTGATCGACTATTTCTAACAGCTCTGGTCTTAGCAAATGCTGATACTTTCTTGGCCGTTTATGACATAAAGCCAGCTCCCGATCTACGAGCGTTTGCTTGTTTTGCTTTAGCGCGTCACCACCGATAAATAACAGCAAAAACTTTGCCCCTTTATCGATAAAGCCTTTTTCTAATAAGTGCTCATACATCAAACAATACTTTAGGATTGGGTCTGGGTTTTTCCAACCAGCGAGTTTTAACTCATTCGCTATCAATACATTCCCCTGATGGTTATAGGCTAGGTTGTCCATATACATTGCTTTTAGCTCTGTACTGTTTTCAAACATGCCGCTATTACCATGTGTCGACCATGACCCACTTGGCTCAAAGTTGATAAATTGCTGATAAAATAAGTCCAAGTAGACATCACTGCACAAACTCAAAAAAATATCGAACTCTTTATTGAGATAGTCTTCAGAAAAGAACGTTACGCGGCGCACGGCTTCTCTCGCATTACAGATACCCATCGTTTGCGTTGAATACGTCTCTAGCTGCTCAGTCTCATTCATTTTTGTATTGAGCTTTTTGATGACTGATTGCTCAATCTCTTCTATATTTTTATCCTTTAACTCTGGATGAGCCGCCCACTCAATGATTTGGCGTACGTATTGCTTTTTAGTAATACCTAAAATACGCTGCGGCTCCCATGCCAAAAACTCTACCATATTAGAGAGACCTGTCGTCCATGATAACTGGTCTTTTAAATGATTCATTGAGCCGAAAACACGGCGGTATTTTTCTGCAGCTTTCATACTAATAATATCTCACGGTTTGCATACTAGCTTTATAAGGTCTGTCATTGCTATAGTTATTCCACTGTACAAGTATTACAGCGTTAACCTCGCTTGAGGTATCAGATATATGTCTACACTCGATTGCCTTGTACTATTTTTAAATTGAATCGACTATACAACATGTCAAGTTTATCTAAGGATTTGAAGCCTTTTAGCTTTAGAGGTTTTAGACACATAAAGGAACAATAAACATAGCAAAAACAGGCGGCTATTCTACCTGAAATTGTGGTATTTATGGCTGACACAGACGATACCACCACTCTCTAAGACTATAATCTTTCAAAAGGCAGTCAATGGAAGTTAGTAAAGGAAATAAGGCTACTCCTAAGACGTGACTATTTGCGTATATTCATCAGCATGTTGTTTAACAACTTTTAATAGGTTATCAGTTTCTCTGTCAAATGCTTCTTTAGCAACCTCACACTGTCCGAAACTACCAGAAAATAATTCGATATATAATTTAACGAGTTGTTTAGAAAATTTTTCGTAATCATCTTCTAACAAAGGGAAATGAAGCATGACTAAGGTATCAACTTCAGCCATTAACATCATGAATGTCTCCATCGTAAAATTTAGGTTTTCATTTCTTGAACGATGATATACGCCTTCGTAAGCCATATAAGCTAGGCGATACAACTTAACAGTTAATTGCTCATACTTTTCACGTGTAAAAACTTTCACTTCCTTATTATGTTCTAACTTTAATTTATCAATATCATGCTTATGTATTTGTTTATTCGTTATATAAGGAAGTAGTCCACCAATGAGAACTCCTAAGAGACTAGCTATTACTGCAAACATTTTTAACTCTCTATATAATAATCAAAATTAAAAACAATTGGTTTCTTACAACATTCCAAGCCCACTCAATAACAACTGCCCTCCAGCAAATATTAATAATATGCCAAATGCGCGCTTAAGCATTAGCGCAGGTAAGACATGGGCAAGCTTGGCACCGACTTTTGCCATCGCAAAGCTGGCGACTGAAATAAACAAGAATCCTGTGACATGGACAAATCCTATCGTGCCCTCAGGTAGATTGACCACGTCTTGACCGAACCAAGCAAACCCTGCTGCTCCAGCCAGTGCAATTGGTAGACCGCATGCCGCTGATGTGCCAACCGATTGCTTCATCGGCAGTCCTGCCCAGTTCAAGAACGGTACGGTCAAGCTGCCGCCACCAATGCCAAAAATAGAGGACGCCATACCAATACCCGTACCAGCACCAAACTGGACACCGGCCGATGGTAACGGTTTGCCCACCTGCTCTTTATTCGAAAAGAACAGCATTTTTAGAGCGACCAATAGCGCACCGAAACCAATAATAGCCTGTAGCGCTTGCCCATCAATCATATCCGCGATACCAGCACCGACCAAACTACCGATGACCAATCCAAGCGCCATCTTGCGCCATACTTCCCAGCGTACACCGCCGCGCTTGTTATGTGCAGTCAGTGAGCTGATTGAAGTTACAACGATGGTCGCCAATGACGTCCCAATGGCCAAATGGGTGATTACTTCTGGCGAAAAGTCATAAGCGGTAAAAATCCAGACCAAAGCCGGCACGATAATCATGCCACCGCCGACGCCAAACAAGCCCGCGCTGACACCGGCAAACGCGCCTGCAATCACAAACCACACATATAACATCATAGAACGAACCTTTTATAATACTGACTGGCGCTATAGTACTCACTAGCGCTTAGGCGTGCTTAATTGTATTTGCCAAATCTCAGCGTGACCTTTATGCTGTTTACTCGGTACTGTCTGACCGCAACAATCGCTCAGTATATCAAAGTTTCCTTTAACCACATCGACTAAACTTATGCCGCCACTCACTAGTTTCTCTACCTATTTATCCGAGCTCAATCACCGTCATGTGGCTAGTAGCGCCTCGACCAATAGCGAGCTAATAGAAGCCTTGCAAAACGGGTCGTTAGATGTCGCCACCGTACACGTTTTAACCGCGGAAGCCCAAAGCGCAGGTCGTGGTCAGCACGGGCGCTCGTGGCAATCACCGCGCGGCAATGTCTATCTGTCGCTATACCATCCTGTGCATATGCCGATCAGTGGCTTATTATCGCTCATCATTGGTCTTGAGCTGGCAAAAATGCCCGTCATTCAAATGTTGAACGAGCAACTACAAGCGCAGGGACTGACGCCAATTGGTGTGAAATGGGCAAATGACTTGGGTTTTTATCAGCAAGCTCAGAGCCAATCTGAAGAGCTATCTAAAGAGCTATCTAAAGTGCAATCTATGACGGACAGCTCGGTATTGGAAACAGCATTGAATAGTGATGTAGCAAATCAGCGTACCCTACCCTTTAATAAACTGGCTGGGATTTTGATAGAGCCAGTGACGAAATCTGGTAGGTTGGTCGGTGTGGTGTTAGGTATTGGCCTAAACGTACAAGCAGCACCAAAGCTCACCACACAAACATCTGAGGGTATGAGCTACCAAGCGATTAGCTTACAAGACATTAATGAAAGGCTACCTTTAGAGACACGATCTGCGAGCCTACCAGATTTACCAATGCTCTATCAGCAGATGTGCAAAGCATTGATGGCGGCGATGACACGCTTTGAGCATTTGGGCATAGAACAGCCAACGGGTCATACTTATTATTTGGATAGTTTTTTGGAGCAGTTTGCGATGATGGATGCGCTATCAGGTCTTCGCTTACGCGTCACGCAAGACTATAATAACGAAGAAAAAGTTGTGACGGGAATCGCTTGCGGTGTCGACACACATGGCTGTTTGCAATTGCGCCAAGATAGCGGTAAGATTTCTACGCTTTTTACTGGACGCATCGACGTTATTTATTAGGCTTAGACAACTATATTGATGAACACCATCATTAACGAGCACTATATAAAGGGACTTTTATGCTCTGGCTTGATCTTGGAAATACCCGCCTAAAATACTGGCTAACCGATGATATCGGACAAATAGTCGCGCATGATGCTAAGCAGCACCTGCAAGCGCCTGCCGAACTACTTATGGGTCTGACGGATCGCTTTGAGCGTTATGCACCTGACTTTATTGGTATCTCATCAGTATTAGGCGACAATCTCAATGCCAAAGTATCAGATACACTCAGTCGTTTGAATATTCCGTTCGAGTTTGTCCATGTCGATGCAGCACATACTCTGATGAAAAGTGCTTACAATGATCAGCAGCTCGGCTGTGATCGCTGGCTACAGATGCTCGGTGCGGTCGATAAGAAAAAACGTCAATGTGTGATTGGTTGCGGTACAGCGGTGACCATTGATTTGATTGATCATGCTGAGCATCTGGGTGGTTATATTTTCCCCAGCATCTATCTACAGCGCGAGTCACTGTTCTCTGGTACTAAGCAAATCACCATCTCGAACGGTACTTTTGATAGCGTCAGCCAAGGCTTGACCACTCAAGACGCGGTGCACCGCGGTATTTTGCTCTCAATCGTCGGCGCGATCAACGAGATTAGCCATCGTCACCCTAATTTTGAATTGATTATGACAGGCGGTGATGCCGCTATTATTTCGCAGCACGTTAATCGCCCAGTACGCTTGCGTGATGATTTGCTATTAAATGGGTTGGCAAGATACTTTGATTATCGCAATAAGTCTTAGCCGCTTATAGATAATTCGGTTTGACGTTGACATGAAAAAAGCAGCACGTTTTAAGCGAGCTGCTTTTTTATTTTACTGTCAGAAAATAGCTAAGGCGTCATTAGCTCCTTCTTACTTAGTCTCGTTAAATAACTCACGACCGACTAGCATACGGCGAATTTCACTGGTACCTGCGCCAATCTCATACAGCTTGGCATCGCGCCAGTAGCGACCAAGTGGATATTCATTGGTATAGCCATTACCGCCAAATATTTGAATGCCCTCGCCTGCCATCCATGTGGCTTTTTCGGCACACCATAGAATCACACTGGCGCAATCTTTACGCACTTCTCGACTATGACCAGCACCGCGCGCGTCCAACATATCGAGGTTTTTACCAACGGTGTATAAGAAGCTACGACCTGCTTGCAGTATGGTATACATGTCCGCAACTTTACCTTGAATAAGCTGGAACTCACCGATCGCTTGACCAAACTGTTTACGGTCGTGAATATAAGGCACCACATTGTCCATCACCGCTTGCATGATACCGATAGGACCTGCAGCCAATACAGCGCGCTCGTAATCTAGACCACTCATCAGTACCTTAACGCCCTCATTTAGACTGCCCAAGATATTTTCGCTTGGTACTTTTACATTATTAAAAGTCATCTCGCCAGTATGACTACCACGCATGCCGAGCTTGTCTAGCTTTTGTGCGGTACCAAAGCCTTCCATACCTTTTTCAACAATAAAGGCCGTCATGCCTTTTGCACCTAATTCAGGATTGGTCTTAGCATAGACCACCATCACGTCCGCATCAGGGCCATTGGTAATCCACATCTTGCTACCGTTCAACACATAGCTGCCGTCTTTTTCTTCTGCTTTTAGTTTCATACTAACCACGTCTGAGCCAGCGCCTGTCTCACTCATTGCCAATGCACCGATGAATTCACCGCTGATTAGTTTTGGCAGATATTTCTGCTTTTGTGCCTCAGAGCCGTTACGTTTGATTTGGTTGATACACAGATTAGAGTGTGCGCCATAACTCAGTGCTACCGATGCCGAAGCTCGGCTAATCTCTTCCATCGCGACCATATGGGCGACGTAGCCCATATTAGAGCCACCGTACTCTTCAGGAACAGTAATACCATGTAGACCGAGGTCACCCATCTTCTGCCATAAATCCATTGGGAATTCATCGCTGCTATCAATCTCAGCAGCACGTGGAGCGATCTCGTTTGCCGCAAACTGCTGTACGACATCACGTAGCGCGTCAATATCTTCGCCAAGTTGAAAATTTAATCCAGGTAAACTCATAACCATTCCTTATATTTTAATATTTAATTTTCGAATTTTAATCCGTTTTTTAAAGCCAATATAACTGTATTTTTGCTACCGTTTTTAATGTCATAGTCAACTCAATGTGAAACTGTGACAAGGCAACCGAGTGTAGATGTATATCGAATACTTCAAACGAGGTTAACGCTGTCATACCTTCACAGTGCATTGACTATACTATTTAAGACTGACGTTTATTGATGGCGTTTATTAATGATGGCACGTGCTACGTTTGAGCCATTCGGACGCTTTAAGAACGCACTGATACGTTCGCCTGCCACGACCAACTTATCCAAATCGATGCCTGTGCTGATACCCATACCATGCAACATATACACCACATCTTCAGTCGCGACATTGCCCGTTGCGCCTTTGGCATAAGGACAACCGCCCAAGCCAGCGACGGAGGTATCAAACTCACTGACACCCATTTGTAGTGCGACTAGCGTATTGCTCAATGCTTGACCATAAGTATCATGAAAATGACCCGATAGCATAGAGATATCGGCATACTCAAGTGCTGCCTGCAAGGCTCGTTGTACTTTGAGCGGTGTACCCACACCGATCGTATCGGCAATGCCAATCTGCTCTGAACCGATCTCAATCAAACGCTTGGTGACATACGCTACTTGGCTAGGGTCAATCTCGCCTTCATAGGGACAACCTACGGTGCAAGAAATCACGCCACGTACCTTGATGCCTTGCGCTTTTGCTGCCGCAGCCACTGGTGCAAAACGCTCGATACTCTCATCGATACTACAATTGATGTTTTTTTGACTAAAGGTTTCACTCGCTGAGCCAAAGATAACGATTTCATCAGGACGATATGCGATGGCATTCTCAAAGCCGCGCATATTAGGTACTAATACTGAGTAGCAAATGTCTGTCTGCCGCGTAGGCGCGAGTGCGTCAAGCAACTCGCTGTTATCACCCATTTGTGGTACCCACTTTGGCGAAACAAAACTGGTCGCTTCCAATTTTTTGACACCCGCCGCAATTAAATCATTAATGAGCGTTTGCTTAACTTCAGTCGGTACCGTCATGGATTCGTTTTGTAGTCCATCACGTGGACTGACATCAACGATGGTGACCTGTTCAGGGTACGAATGCTCTGGATACAAATGGCTCATACTTGTCGTCCTATTTGTTATTTGCCCTTTTATGAGGCTTTTTTATTAGGCTTCGTCAGCTATGCGCTCTCACTATCGATGCGCAGTAGCTCATCGCCATCAGCGACCAAGTCACCTGCTGCAAATAATAGCTCTGCTACCACACCATCTGTCGGTGCGGTAATCGTATGTTCGATTTTCATGGCTTCGATGACGGCAAGTGGTTCGCCTTTTTTCACAGTATCACCAACAGCTACTTTGAATGCAACCACTTGTCCTGGCATTGGTGACTTCAAACTGCCAACCGCTGCTGTGTCTTCACCCACATGTGCCATGATATCAATAAGCGTAATTTCATCACGTCCGCTATCTGTGAACACATAGACCGTCTCGTTATTCACCCAGCTTTGGGCATTGATACGTGCACCCTCTAACCATAAGGTATGATTGTGCGCGTCACTGCTGTCATAGCTGATCTGACCTTCATAAACCGTTTCGGTCTGAGCCGCTACATTGATATTGCTATCATCCTGCGTATTCGCGATTTCTTTACCAATGACAAGCGTAAAGCTACTGAGATTATCGCCGCCTTTTTTGCTATCAGCACAACTCGCATTATGCCAATTACTGATGCGAGCGCTGTAGGCTTGCTCATCATAAACCAAGCTAAATGAACGAGTATAATCGCTATAAGCACGGAAACCCGTCGGCTTGTTGAATGGATCTGAACCCTGCATGGTCGCTTCACTCGCAAGCTGCTGCGTAATAGCTGTCACCACAAGCGTCGATAATCCAAGCGGATGCTGATCAAAAAGCTTATCCTGCTCGCGCTCTATCAATGCCGTATCGAGATTGGCTTTGCTAAATGAATCGGTATTTAAAATATAACGCAAAAATGCCACGTTATTTGGTAGACCGACGATACGCGTCTGCGCTAATGCACGATCTAGTCTCGCCAACGCTTGCTCGCGCGTAGGAGCATGGACGATAAGCTTGGCAATCATGGAGTCGTAAAAAGGACTGATCACATCACCCTCACGTACGCCATCATCGATACGCACATCGGTAATGTTAAAGGTACTATGCTCAGGCTTTTGATAAGTGAATAAAGTTCCTGTCGCTGGCAAGAAGTTGTTGTCAGGGTTTTCAGCACAGATACGCGCCTCAATTGCATGACCGTTGATAGCCAAATCATCTTGTGTTTTTGGCAATGACTGACCCGCAGCGACCAATAGCTGCCACTCGACCAAATCCACACCCGTGATGGCTTCACTGACTGGATGCTCAACTTGCAAGCGCGTGTTCATTTCCATGAAATAAAAATTCATAGAGTCTTCACGCTGCTCAACGATGAATTCAACCGTACCTGCACCAACGTAATCGACCGCACGTGCAGCTTCGATTGCCGCTGTGCCCATCGCTTCACGCATGGCAGTATCGACACCGGGCGCTGGCGCTTCTTCTAGTACTTTTTGATGGCGACGCTGTACTGAGCAATCACGCTCAAACAGATGCACATAATTACCGTGCGTATCGCCAAATATTTGGATTTCGATATGACGTGGTTTTAGCGCATACTTTTCGACCAATACTTGATCATTGCCAAAACTGGTAATCGCTTCTCGGCGACACGAATCTAACAAGTCAATAAAATCGCTGCTTTGCTCCACGATACGCATGCCTTTACCGCCGCCACCTGCACTCGCTTTAATCAAGACAGGATAGCCAATACTATCGGCCTGCTGTTGCAAAAACTTTGCATCTTGGTTATCACCATGATAGCCCGGTATCAGTGGCACGCCAGCCGATTCCATCAAGCGCTTAGACTCAGACTTGCCGCCCATAGCACGGATAGCATCCGCCGATGGACCGATAAATACTAGACCAGCATCTTGGCAAGCCTGTGCAAAGTCTGCATTTTCGCTCAAAAACCCATATCCTGGATGGATTGCTTGGGCGCCCGTCTGCTTAGCGATAGCAATAATAGCATCGCCTTTTAGATAACTGTCTTTTGGTGCCGAACCGCCTAAATAGATAGCTTCATCACAGACAGCCACATGCTTGGCCTCACGATCCGCATCAGAATAAACAGCAACGGTACTGACGCCAAGACGCTTAGCAGTCGCAGCCACTCGGCAAGCAATTTCACCACGGTTGGCGATTAGAATTTTAGAAAACATAACTATCCCTGTGTCTTGTCGTTATTATTTGACGTCTTGTCTATTTACCCATTTGCCTATCATTGTTCTGCTACTAGTTAGTCTGCTGTCAGCCAATCAGGTTTACGCTTTTGTAAAAACGCTTGCACACCTTCGCGGCCTTGCTCTGATGAGCGGATATCAGCGATACCTTTGACCGTGTCAGCAATCAGCTCATCTGTAATAGGTGCACCAGCGATATCATGTAATAGCTGTTTGCAGGTTTTTACCGCGTCAGGGCTATTTTTGACGATTTTGTTGCAAAGCGTGGCTACCTCATCGGCCAGCCACTCTTCGCTGACTCGCTCATGGATAAAACCAAGCTGCCGCGCTTTTTTAGCATCAAATACCTCAGCACTTAAGAAATAACGCTGCGACGCTCTAGCACCTAGCGCTCGGATAACATAAGGACTAATAGTGGCAGGTGCTAAGCCTAACCGCACTTCGCTCAGGCAAAAATTAGCAATCTTAACGGCGATAGCCACATCGCAAACAGCAACTAAACCCATGCCACCTGCATAAACATCACCTTGAATAGCCGCAACTGTCGGCTTAGGACATTCATAAATAGTCTTAAGCATTTGCGCCAATTTATCAGCATCGGCTAGATTCTCTTCATAGCTATAATCCGCCATGGCACGCATCCAATTTAAATCAGCACCCGCACAGAATGCCTTGCCAGCAGCGGCTAGCACAATGACACGTACCTCATCATCAGCGCCAAGCGTATTGAACGCATCGGTTAGCTCAGCAATCATTTCATCATTAAAAGCATTACGTATCTCAGGACGGTTCAACGTCACCGTCGCCACGTGCTGCTCGACATTAACCAGTAGGCTTTTATAATTTTTATCACTGTCTTTTTGCATAACTTTCTCTATATTTTTTATGTAAATACTTAGATAAACTCTTGGTCAATCCATAATAATATTAATACAAGGAAACCAAGTACAAAGACTAAGCGTAGATGTACAAATCGTATTTCAAATGAAGTTAACGCAGTATTCGCTTATTATGGGGAGATCTTAGAACGCTTACATTCTAAAAACACCAAACGTCGTCTCTTCAATTGGCGCGTTATATGCCGCGCTTAGTCCTAAAGCCAATACATGACGGGTATCAGCAGGATCAATTACGCCATCATCCCACATGCGTGCAGTAGCATAGTACGGATGACCTTGCTCTTCGTACATTTCACGAATCGGTGCTTTAAATGCGGCTTCGTCTTCATCACTCCATGCTTCGCCTTTGCGATCAAAGTTATCACGCTTGACCGTTGCCAGTACTGACGCTGCTTGCTCACCGCCCATGACAGAGATACGCGCATTTGGCCACATCCATAAGAAACGAGGGCTGTAAGCGCGGCCACACATACCGTAGTTACCAGCGCCGAACGAACCACCAACGATGACCGTGAATTTTGGTACTTTGGCATTGGCCACAGCCATTACCATTTTGGCGCCATGACGAGCGATCCCTTCGTTCTCGTATTTACGTCCCACCATAAAGCCAGTAATGTTCTGCAGGAATACTAATGGGATTTTGCGTTTACAGCACAGCTCAATGAAGTGCGTGCCTTTTTGCGCTGACTCACTGAATAAGATACCGTTATTGGCAATAATACCAACAGGCATCCCTTCGATATGAGCAAATCCGCACACTAGCGTCGTACCAAAACGCGATTTAAACTCATCAAAGGCACTGTCATCAACGATACGCGCGATGATTTCTCTGATATCAAACGGCTTGCGCTTGTCCGTTGGAATCACACCATAGAGTTCTTTGGCATCGTAACGTGGCGGACGCGGTGTGATTTGATTAGGAATATTTTTTGCAGGGCGATTTAGGTGACTGACGATATTACGGGCAATCGATAACGCGTGGGTATCATTCTGCGCTAGATGATCGACTACACCTGACAGTCGGGTATGTACATCGCCACCACCCAAGTCTTCTGCCGTGACCTCTTCACCAGTTGCTGCTTTGACTAGTGGCGGACCACCCAAAAAGATCGTACCTTGCTCTTTGACGATAATAGACTCATCGCTCATGGCAGGCACATACGCACCGCCAGCCGTACAGCTGCCCATGACCACAGCAATCTGCGGAATACCTGCCGCACTGAGATTGGCTTGATTAAAAAAGATACGGCCGAAATGCTCTTTATCAGGGAATACATCATCTTGGTTCGGTAAATTAGCCCCACCTGAATCAACCAGATACACACATGGCAGATGATTTTCTTGCGCAATTTCTTGGGCACGTAGGTGCTTTTTGACCGTCATTGGGTAGTACGTGCCGCCTTTTACCGTGGCATCGTTACAGACAATCATACATTCAATCCCATTGATACGGCCGATACCCGCAATCACACCAGCCGCTGGAATCTCTTCGCCATACATATCATGTGCAGCCATCGGTGCCACTTCTAGGAACGGTGTACCTACATCCAATAAACGCTCGACGCGCTCACGTGGTAACAGCTTGCCACGCGCTAAATGCTTGGCTCGTGCGCGCTCTGAGCCACCTTGGGCAACTTTACGCAAGTGTACATACAGGTCATCGACTA
This sequence comes from Psychrobacter sp. UBA3480, assembly GCF_002377945.1. GTDB lineage: Bacteria > Pseudomonadota > Gammaproteobacteria > Pseudomonadales > Moraxellaceae > Psychrobacter. Next base: position 461,985 of record NZ_DFQV01000020.1, on the reverse strand, counting down.
TCTCTTGCATCGCGGCACTGTTTTGCTGAAAATCGCTTGAGTTTGGACTCAGTTTACTGGTTATGATAGCGCTCATGATATCCCTTTTTTCTTATACATAGATAGATACGTAGATGTGAGTAGCTTTTTATATAAATCATACTAACTGCTATTTTTAAGCGTTGCTCACATATAGTCGATTCAATTTAAAAGTAGTACAAGGCAACCGAGTGCAGATGTATGTGTGATACTTCAAGCGAGGTTAACGCTGTAATACTTTTATAGTGAAATGAATATGGTTAGTCTTTTGTTCTTTAGAGCAGATAAGTAAGCTTACTACAAACCCAACTCTTCTTTCATTTGCTCAATGATTTTATATTTTTGAATTTTGCCAGTGATAGTCATTGGATATTCAGTCACAAATCGATAGTAAGTCGGCACTTTATAATGAGCGATATGCTCACTACAGAACTCGCGTACTTCTTGTTCAGTCAAGCAGCCAGGTTCTTTCGGAATAATCCACGCTGCCAGCACTTCACCATAACGCTCATCTGGTATACCTACGATTTGTACATCACGAATCTTTGGATGACGATAAAGATAATTTTCAATTTCTACTGGATAGATATTTTCGCCGCCGCGAATCACCATGTCTTTACTACGACCGACGATTTTGACGTAGCCATCTTCATCCATTGTGGCCAAGTCACCCGTATGCATCCACCCATCTTGGATAGCCTCACGCGTTTTAAAGCGGCTGCCCCAGTAGCCTTTCATCACTGAATAGCCACGCGTAAGCAACTCACCTGTCTCACCCAGCGGGACAATTTCACCTGTTTCTGTATCGACGACTTTGACCTCAAGCGCAGGCTGTACCAGTCCTACCGTCGAGACTTGTTTATCAAGTGGCGTGTGCTCATTGGTCTGGCAAGATACAGGACTGGTCTCCGTCATACCATAGGCAATAGTGACTTCGCTCATATGCATCTTATCGATGACACGGCGCATAACCTCAATCGGACAGCTAGAGCCAGCCATGATGCCCGTGCGCAAGGTAGACAAATCAAAGTTTTCAAATTCAGGATGGTCAAGCTCTGCGATAAACATCGTTGGCACGCCGTGCAGACCTGTACACTTTTCTTCTTCGACTGCCTGCAATACGGTCAATGGCTCAAAGCCATCGTTTGGATATACGATGCAACCGCCATGCGTGAGAATCGCTAGATTACCAAGCACCATACCAAAACAATGATACAAAGGTACTGGAATACACAACCTATCCTCTTCAGTAAGATTCATGGCCTCACCGATGAAGTAGCCGTTGTTAAGGATGTTACGATGGCTTAAGGTAGCGCCTTTTGGTGTACCAGTCGTACCACTTGTAAACTGTACATTGATGGCATCAGTGTTCTTAAGCTGCGCCTGACGCTCGGCAACACGCGGATCGTTGGCATCGCCCTCGCTCATCCATGCAGAGAATTTTTGCATGAAACCAAAGGTCTCGTCCGACTCTGGCTCATCAATCCAGATGATGCGCTCAATCGTCGGAATCTCAACCAAATCAAGCTGAGTGTAATCTTTGTGGTAAATCTCAGGACATAGCTCACGGATTAAACTGGCATAGTCACTCGTTTTGAAATGACGCATAAGTACCAGCGCTGAGCAGCCCAGTTTATTTAAGGCATATTGCAACTCAAAAGTACGGTAGGCAGGATTGATATTAACGAGGATAACGCCGACTTTTGCTGTAGCCAATTGCATGAGCAACCACTCAGCATTGTTATGTGACCATATACCAATACGATCGCCAATCTCTAGTCCCATCTCAATCATGCTACTGGCTAGCTGATTCACTTGCTGCTGTAGCTCACGATATGTCCAGCGGATATTTTGATGGCGGACGACCAGTGCTTCGCGCTCAGGATATTTGGAGACAATAGCATCAAAAAAGTCACCGATTGTCGCTTCAATCAGCGGTACATCAGGACCTTTGTCATAGCTTTGCGTAAGTGGTGCATTGGCTGAGCGTGCGCCCATATTGATACTAGGAATGTTGTTTAAAATAGTGTCGAAGTCAACGCGAGTCGAATCGAAATCAGGAGTTTGAGTCATAACGAGTCCTTTCGTTTTACTTTTTATATTATTTATAAATAGCACTTATTGATAGCCTGCGTGCAAACCTTCTTCCTTGGGCAGGTCTTACATAGCATTCAGCTACTATAACGCCATCAATGAAAGCCTGTCAACAATATCAATACAGTATGTATCATTTAATTAGACAGTCTGCCTTTCTACTTAGTAAAAGATAGCATAGAATCATGGCAAATATTTGACACAAAAAAGCCAGCCACATCATAAATAATGGGCTGGCTCAATCATCGATACTGTCTTTTAACTGAATCTTATTGAAAGGAATCTAATAAAGGACATTACTTATAAATGATGTGCTTTCATTAGTTTTTCAAAAGACGGTATTGCAATCATTATGCCTTAGGAACTGCAGGCGCTTTAATCGTTACTGTTGCGCTAACGGCTTCATTATCATCGATCAAATCCATGACTAGCTCATCATCACTCTCAGTCTTTACTTGCCAATTACCCGCTGCTTGCGGTACGCCCGTCACCATCACAGAGATGGCTTTGTTCTTAAGGCGAATCATTGGCGGCTTATGATTATAGCCACTATGGTCGTGACCTAAGATATCATCAGCGATAGTCGCAGCCTGCGCGCGTAATGGCGCAACATAACGACAAGCAACCCCATTGATAGACATACAGTCACCGATGGCATAGATATTCGCTGCATTGGTACGCAACGTCGTTGCATCCACCACGATACCCGTACGGCGATCGAATTCTACACCAGCCGCAGCAGGTAATTGCTCATCGACTGTCAGACCTGTACTGGCAATCACATGATCTACCATTAGTGGTTCGAGCGGCTGAGTATCAGTATTGTCTGCATCCGTTGATAACGGGGCATAGTCTACTTGTAGTTTCTCGCCATCTTCGCTGTCATCGTTATTAACACGAGTGACAGCTGATACTTGATAACCACCTAAGAATTGAATACCCTGCGATTCGATTGCTTTGGCGATACGTGCGGTCGCTTTGGCTGGTAGCATCTGTGAAAGCGGTGCATCATTTAAATCAATAAGCGTTACTTTATGACCAGCTTTAAGTAGGTCTTCTGCGATTTCTGTACCCACCATACCAGCACCGACGATCGCAACGTGCTGGCTACCTGCTGCTAGCTTTTCTTGTAGCTGACTAAAACGCTCAATGTGATTGACATGCCAGACCAAATCTTGCGGCAGACTTTTAGGGAAGATAGGATGCGCGCCCATCGCTAATACCATTTTCTCATAGCCGATAGTCGTCAGTGTGTCATCTGACTGTGCAGTAGAGCGCACCTGTACAGTTTGGCTCACTGGATCGATATCTGTCACTTGCGTATTGGCTAGCAACGTCACTTCTGCTGTCTTAGCCGCTTCGCTACCAGATGCCCGTACTAAGTCTGATGCTCGTTTGTTTTGGCTGATTGCCATCGTCAACATCGGCTTATGATAACGGTCGCCACTATCAGCCGTGATTAATGTGATTGGAATCTCTGTGTCTTTGGCACGAATGGCATCAATGACATGCCAGCCTGCCAGTCCTGCACCAATAACAACGACACCTTTTTTTGCTGCTGTGCTCGTTGCTACAGATAGATTTTCTACGCTCATATAAACTCCAATATGGTTTATGAATTATTTTAATTATCAAAAATATTGACCGCTATTGTAACAGTAAACAGCCATTCACTCACCTATCTAGCAATTCACTTAATCAATATCGAACTCCATGCGATGTGCTGTTGCACGCATGGTTTCACTATCTATTAATTTTTCTATACAGTATAGACTTGCATGGATGCCTGCACTTATTCCCGCTGATGTAACGATATTACAAGTATCATCACTAGCATCTACAAAACGCGTATGCGAGATCACATCGATATCAGGATAGGATGCTAAATTATCCAAATCCATCCAGTGCGTAGTTGCTGACTTACCAGCTAGCAAACCTGCCTTAGCCAATAGCAATGCTCCCGTACACACTGAAAGCGTCAGCTCTGCCAAACTTGCTTGAGTGATAATCCAATCAATTACTACCTTATTATATATTTCTGTTTTTTCGGCACCGTAACCACCAGGGACGATTAAGACATCAATGTCTGGATGATTGATAAAACTATAGTCAGGAATGACTTGTAGACCGTTCCTAGCGGATATCGTTGCTTGGTTCTCGGCAATAGTGATAACGTCAAAGTGCTTATCATCACTAGAACTGGCAGCATTTTCACCCAACGAAAACACCTCAAAAGGTCCTGCAAAATCCAATACTTCTACTTCATTGAACAGTAGTATGCCGACGGTTCGTTTTAGCGTCATATTCAATCCTAATTCAGTTGATAGCGTTAAATTAAATTAAGTTTATCTATATTACGATTATTATCTTTTTAAATTTATTTGATTAATCAGATGTGCCATTTCATCTGCCTTTACCGTTTGCGATTTCTCTAACCCTGTGACTATTCCCGCTCTATTTTCAGCGGCTTTATAGTCTCAAAGCTATCTTATTTAAATTCCTTATGTGTAAAAATCATAGGCTCTAAATCGTTTTTCAAATAGCTATACAAAAAAGGCTAAATATAAAGCGCCCTATTAAAGATAGCGTTTAACTGTCTTTAATAGGGCGCTTTACATAATTATTAGCCGTGGAAAGAAAAGTAAGCTTTAGAACATGTCTTCATACTAGAAACACTGCTATAAACAATCGTAAATCAAAGTGTCTTTAATGATTCAAAATCTTTGATAAGAACATCTGCGCACGGTCACTTTTTGCCCCTTCAAAAAACTCATCCTTACTACAGTTTTCTACGATATGCCCTTCATCCATAAAAATAATACGATTGGCTACCTGACTGGCAAAGCCCATCTCATGCGTCACGCACATCATGGTCATACCATCACGAGTCAGCTCGACCATTACGTCTAGCACCTCTTGAATCATCTCAGGATCAAGCGCGGAGGTTGGCTCATCAAATAGCATTGCGACTGGATCCATGGCTAACGCTCGTGCAATCGCAACACGCTGCTGCTGACCACCAGAGAGTTCTGCTGGATATTTCGCCGCTTGTACTGTCAGACCAACACGGTCGAGATAGGCCATCGCTTTTTGTTTGGCCTCAGACTCTTTACGGCCCAACACTTTGATTTGTGCCACGGTCAAATTATCAATAATAGTCAAATGTGGAAACAATTCAAAATGCTGAAACACCATGCCGACACGGCTACGTAATTTGGGCAAGTTGGTCTTTGGATCACCGACAGAGATACCATTGACCATGATGTCACCTTTTTGAAAAGGCTCAAGTCCATTAACTGTCTTAATCAAAGTTGATTTACCACTGCCCGATGGACCACAAACAACAACGACATCACCTTTATGTACATGCGCTGTACAGTCAGTCAGTACTTGAAAATCTCCATACCATTTACTGACATTAGATATCTCAATGACCATCTCATCACTAGCATGACCACTATTGGTAACCAGCCCGCCAAAGGCATTTAAGTACGTATCAGCATTGCTCATCACTGGCTCCTAACCACATTATTTTCGATAATCATTATTTAAAAAAGGTAAATCAAACGCTCAATCCAAGCTCTCAACACTCAAAAGAGCAAGCGATAAGCGTATCAAAATAACTATATTAAAACCGCAAACGCTTTTGTAATTGTTGCACACCAATAGAAGCACTTAAGCTAATCACAAAATAGACAGCACCAGCACCTAGGATATACGGCGTGAGTAAGCCCATTAGCTCACCGCGCACGTAGGCTGCGCGGAAAAAGTCGGTCAAACCAATCGCAAATACCAATGTCGTATCTTGGAATAAAATAATACATTGCTGCAAAATCAGTGGCAGCATCTTACGAAAGGCTTGTGGCAAGATGACCAGACGCATGGTCTGCCCATAAGTCATGCCGAGCGCTTTTGCCGCATTGACCTGCCCGCTACCAATCGATTGAATACCAGCACGCACTACTTCTGAGAAATAAGCCGCCTCAAACATCATAAATGCGACCACACAAGAGGCAAACGCAGCATCGAGTTGCAGGTACTTACCCGCTACCCAAAGATAAATCATCGGTACGGCAAAATAAAACCATAGCAGTACCAATAGCAGCGGCACGGAGCGAAAGTAGTTGACGTATAGTTTAGCTGGAATCTCAAGTGCTTTAATACCTGACAAGCGCATCAATGCCAGTACAGTTCCTAAACTGATACCGCCCAAAATAGCCAAGAACAATACTTTTAAAGTGGTAAGCATGCCACCCATCAAACCAGGATAGGCTGTTGCCAATTCGGCCATATTCATTTCTGACCTCCCGCAATAAGCCCAGGCACACGCAATTTACGTTCAATCAACCCCATAATAGCGATCAAGGATAAATTGAAAACCAAATAAATAATCGTCGCGTAAGTATATATCTCGATACTATTTTGAGTATATTCACTGATGGTTTTGGTTTGGCTAATCAGCTCCATTACCCCCACTAGCGAGGCCACAGAGGCGTTTTTGAAACAGTTGGTTAGCTCAGAGCTGAGCGGTGGCAAGATAATACGAAATGCTTGCGGTAGCAGCACTTCTTTATAGACTTGTGGAATGCTAAACCCTAATGCATAGGCCGCATTAATCTGTCCATCTGGTAATGACTCAATACCTGTCCGTACCTGTTCAACAATACGAGCAGCGGTAAATAGGCCAAGACCAATACTGGCTGACAACATGGCTGAGGTATTCGGAGATAAGTCCTTATACCACCATTCTTGTATCGTCGGCGTGAGCCAGCCAGGCGCAATATAAAACCAAAAGAACAGTTGAACAAGCAATGGAATATTACGAAAAAATGTCACATAAGCCGTACCGATTGCACGAGCGGTCTTGTTGGGCAAGGTACGCATGATACCGAAGATAGTACCGACGACCATCGCAATGGCCCAAGCGATACTGCCAATCAATAGCAGCCAGCCAAGACCAGTGATCATCCAATGGATATAGAGCTCGTTGCCAATACCAGTCTGCTCAAAGAGCACACCCCAGTTCCAGCTATAATTCATGGTTGTCTCTCCGAGCAACGATTGATAAGCCTATACGTCAAATAAAATTACTGGCTATCTGAACGTATAGGCAAGCTATGTTGAGGGACAATGAGCGTTACTGCGCTGCTGCTTCTTTAGGCTGAGCGCTGTCATGCGGATTGGCAATCAAGGCCTTTAAGTTGTCTGACATCTCAAAGTTTAGATTGACGTTCTTTGGTGGGATTGGGTTCAAGAACCACTTGTCATAAATGCTATTGATTTCGCCTGAGCTAAAGACATTAGCAAGTGCTTCATCGACCACAGCTTTGAATTCAGGATCATCTTTACGCATCATACAACCATAGATTTCAAACGATTGCGGCGTACCGACGATGACCCACTCATCAGGATTTTTTGCTTTGGCTTTTTCGCCTGCAAGCAATACATCATCCATCATAAAGGCATCAGCGCGACCATTCTCTAGCATTAGGAAGCCTTCGCCATGATCTTTTGCTGAGATGATATTGGTATCCATCTTATTATCATCGTTGTACTGACGGATATAACGCTCTGAAGTCGTTCCTGCTGTCGTTACTAAGGTTTTGCCTTTTAGGTCTTCAAAATCTTGAATACCAGAGTCTTTTTTGGTCAACAGACGCGTACCAATTTCAAAAAAGCCATTAGAGAATGCGACTTGCTTTTGACGTTCTTCGTTATTGGTGGTTGAGCCACACTCAAAATCTACCGTGCCGTTTTGTACCAATGGGATACGAGTCTGCGAAGTGATTAGGTTATAGCGAACGTTAAGGTCTGGCATGTTTAGCTTTTGCTTAACGGCTTCAACCACTTTCATTTCCAAGTCGTGAGCATAGCCAATCGGTTGGTTAGGATCATCAGCGATATAAGAGAAAGGAATAGAGGAATCACGGTGACCGACGACAATAGTGCCAGAGTCTTTGATTTTCTGTAGCGTACCGTTGGTGGTGGTTTCTGTCGTCGCTGCATCATCTGCTGGCGCATCAGTGCTGGTCTGGCTGCTGTTATTACATCCCGCTAAGCCTAATGCCATAACAGCAGCTAAAGTCAACGGTTTGGAAAATGAGTATGTCATGAAATACATCCTTTTATCGCAAGATTGAGTGAGTGCTTGGACGACATAGGTCTGATTGACCCGACTGCCCCGCATCCGTACGGTTGTTGCTGTTGTTTATCACAATGCAACTTAATGTTACTGTACAACAAATTTGCAGTAGAGGGTGATTTTTTTTTGAGAGAGTACATATTTATGAATATATTTATATCCTGGCTATAAAATGTTGGCTTATAGCGGCTATCTACTCAGAACTTTGTACAAACAGCTGCTTGGTTGTTTAAGCTCGTTATTAACCTTTGCTGCTTATAATCGTCAAAACAGTCTACTAAGTGAGATTGATAAATCGGCAGTAATCCCCATAAAGCAAACAACTTCTCTATACTACAAATGACTTATGACTCAAGATATCCAAGTCCCAAATACGGACAGCCAAACTACTGGCAACCATGGCAGCAACGACATTCGCCAACGTTTCTTTGTTGAAGACTCTCCAGTGCGCGGTGATGTGGTACGCCTATCACGCAGCTATGCGAGCACCATTGCACAAAAGCCCTACCCCGAAGCCATCAAACGCTTATTAGGTGAGATGCTGACGGCAGCGAGTTTGCTAATCAGCACGGTAAAAATCAACGGCCGCCTGTCTATTCAGTTGCAATCATCAGACAGTGACAGCTTACTAAACTGGGCGATGGCAGAATGCGATCAAGACGGTATCATTCGTGCGCTTGCTAGCTGGAAAGGCGAGACGGATGAGCAAGTACAAGCATGGGACAATATGACCCATGCCAAAGAAGCGTTTGCTGAACTTGGTGCGATGGGACAAGGCGTATTGTTTATCAATATTCAGCCTGATGGCGGTGAGCCATACCAAGGTATCGTTGAGCGTAGCCACGACAATCTAGCGGACTGCTTAGCGCATTATCAAAAGCAATCAGCACAGATTCCAACGTTGATTAACTTAGCATCTGACGGCCTGCAAGCCGGAGGTATCTTGGTACAAATGCTACCGCGTACTGCTGAAGAAACGTCTGAAGTCGAGCAAAATCAAGATGCGGGTATCGACGATGATTTATGGACGCGTTTGTCTGTATTGACGCGTACGGTCAAACCAGAAGAACTAACAACGCTGGACGCTAACGAAATACTCTATCGCTTGTATCATGAAGAAAACATCGTGGCACCTGAGCCTGCGCCTCTATCATTTGGCTGCACTTGCTCACGCGAGAAGTGTGAAATGGCAATCGAGCAAATCGGCGAAGCAGAAGCGTTAGATATTGTCGAAGAGCAAGGTGGTACATTTGAGATGGATTGTGGATTCTGCGGTGAAGTCTATAAATTTAATAAAGATGATGTAGCAGCGATATTTGCTGAGTAAGTTTTCTTACTTGCTATAAATCAGTGTTTATAAAAAAACCCTCAAGTGTGATGCTTGAGGGTTTTTATTTGCAATTTTAAAAATATATAAATGCTTTTACGTTGATATGCCTTTAATTTTGATGCCATTTTTCCATGTAATCGATCGCCATGGTGTTGATTGCCTGCCAGTCAGCTAAATGATTTTTTGAAAACTGAAGTCTTACATAGTTGTTGTACTCAGGATACATGTAATCCATTTGGCACATTCTATCTTGGTCTTCATCAACTGTAGGCATACAGCGAATCATAAAAGGTGAGTTTAGATCAATATTTCCTATATAGTATATAAAGGGATTATCGCCTGACCCAATATATGCTTCTAGTTCATAATTGTCTTTATCCAAATCTCTATTCTCTTCTTGCTTGATACTATCTATTCTAGTCGGTATATCAGCACCTTCAATTTTTGAATTTCTAGCTGCCCAGTAAAACTCTATAATATTATTGTCATAATCAAAGACATTTGGATTTTTATCACTATTATTAAGGCCACGACCGCTAGGCCAAAAGAAATAACCATGACCCATATCCGTCTCAAAACTGGCATAACTACCAGTATCTGGTCTGACAATATGGTTTAAGGGAATGAGATAATTGTCACCATCTACATTTACTTCAATTTGAGCGTTAGGGTCGTATATATTTGGCTTTGCACAACTAATGACTATGAGTGCGCCGCCTAATAGCAAAGACAAATTTCTCAGTAGCCCTTTCTTAAATGATAAGAACGTCATTGCGCAGTACACATAGCGTAGGTAACTCGAAATGATACCCACTGTTCTCTACACCGCCACATCTAAACTTCTAGGATAAGAATGTATGCGCGGACGTCCAGCATAGTCACTTCGACCATTATCAAGTAGCCATTCAACCACTTGTTCGCGTACTCGTCTACTATGAATCAAGTTCATATGATTGACGCCGTAGAATACCGCTTTATGACCATCTGGCACAAACAAAGCATGCTCAGCGTCATCCTCGCCCAACGCTGAAGCCACTGATACCAAACTGTCTCCGAGCAGATCCGTCACTTTAGAATCATAATGCGTCTCAAGCAAAGCACTGGCGACAAAGTAAGTTTTAATACCACTTGGCAAGCGTGCAGGATGACGGAAATCTTGTGGTAGTACGCTACGTCCTTCTAATGCTTTCCAATCTGCATCCCGAATACTGCCATGACGTAGATCGATAATACCGGCACTGCGCATATCACCGAGCTTGGCCAGTGAGCCTGCAAACGGCAGCTTGGCGATGATGTCTTGCACATAATTACCGATACGCTCAAGGACTGCCCCATGATGTGGCGAACCTAGCGTGATGAGATTGCCCACGCGCTTGATCCAGTCTAGGCGATCTTGCTCACCATAAAACAGTGCGCTGCGAGAGACCAAGCCGCCCATACTATGTCCAACCAGATCTATCTGACTGATATCTGGGTTATCATCGACCAGCGCTTGCAGTAATTGAGAGAACTTACGGCCGCTACGCGAGATACGGCGACCTGTGTTGTAATCCAAATATAACACCGTGGTATCAGGCTGGCTGATATGAATGGCATCACCTAAATCATTATCCGCTTGTGCTTGCCAGCTCAAATGACTCATACATAAACCATGGCACAAAATAACGATACGGCCAGATAGTACCTCATTTTGTGGCTTGCCGTCTTGAGTGTAGAGCATCATCGGAATGGCGAGCGCATTTTGATTATTGACCAGATGGTCACCCATGACACCATTGAGTACATTCACCAGTTTTTTTAGTGAATCTGGTAGTGGTTGCACTGACTTTTGGAGAATCAGGTTTTTATATATGCGTAGTACAGACGCCAGATTATTACCAACCATCTGCATGACATGACGTATCGTGCCATAGATACGTCCAGTAAATCCGCGCGACCATTTATTTAAATGTTTGTCATTGAAGCGGCCTAGCGGACGTAAGATAACTTCACGATGGATGGCTTCTACGATTTCTGTAATCTCAACCACACCCATGGTGGCAAGCTGAGCCAATCCTTCAAAAAAATCAGCCAAAGACACAGGTGTTTTGTTGATTTCATCACTGTCATCCGAATCTGCCAGTAGCTTAACCAGCTCATCTATATCAATGGCTTCGAGTTGGTCGATTTGCTCATATAGATGACTGTGTAGCGGTACACTCGCATCTGGGACAAAATGCGCATCGAGCTCGTGATGAGTACGAGTATAGCTGCTATCATTTTGAGCGTCGCTGTCCCTAACACTGTCGTTGTAAAACACCTTTGGACTGCTCATAATATTTGCACATTCAGCGAAAAAAGTAATGTTCTATATTATCCTGTAACTGCAGCAAATAGAAGCGAATGGTTTGACTTTAGAGCGGGATGACGACTAGCAGAGCTAGATAGGTGATAGACGGTCTCGTTAGCCATCAAATCAATATAATAATAAAAAATCCCAAGCCTTAACTTGGGATTTTTATGGTTGTGAGCATTTTGGTTGTGTCTAATATACGCTTACAGCTTATCTATCTATGTCGTGCTATCAGCCGTATCAAATGATTCTGCCAGTATGACATCACCATCCTCGCGAGTAATCATCACAGTCGCTGAGCGAGGAATACTACCGCCAGCGACAGCGCCCCATGTGTTGCCCGGATGCTGGATGTTGATAAACAGCGTTTTGAAATCTGGTGCCATGGTGATACCTGTTACTTCGCATCCTTCAGGACCGACAAAGAATCGTTTGATATTGTCATTGCTGGCAGATGTGCCGACTCGGGTCGACTGCCCTGCCGATGTGGTCGTCATCGACCCATCACTGACCTTACCCGGCAGAGCCGCAAGCAACATACAGCTACTGGTATCGGTGTAAGCGCCGTCGTCTGTCTGAATCCACAAGACACCGCGCGGGTCAAAATACAGTCCATCAGGTGAAGAGAAGTCATTATTATCATTTAACTGAGAGAGGTTTTCTGCTGATAAGTCACTTGGCGCACCAAACAGATAAATATCCCATTCAAAGCTCGTTGCGGCATGGTCACCGCCTGCTTCTGCCCAGCGAATAATGTGACCATTGTCATTACCAAGTGCTTTTCCGCTTGACTGATAGCTACGCGGATTGGAAGCTGAGACAGGCTGATCGTCACGTACGCCGCGATATTTGTTATTGGTCAATGTCACATAGACATCGCCCGTCATAGGACTGACTGATACCCATTCAGGTCGATCCATCTTAGTAGCACCAGCAGCATCGGCAGCGGCACGGGCGAAGACCAATACTTCATCTTGTCCATTGAATGGCAGTACACTATTAAAAGCATCCAGTCCGTTTTGACCGTGGACAAGGGCTTTCCACTCACCGCTACCATCTTCGTTAAATACCGCCACATATAGCGTGCCGTCATTCAGATATTTGTCACCTGCTTTTAGTCCGCCGCCGATGTCCGAGTTTGACCACATCGCTTTGGAGACAAACTTATAAATGTACTCACCTCGGGCGTCATCACCCATGTAGAATACCACTGGCTTACCTTGCTCGACAGGAGCATACGCGCAGTTTTCATGAGCGAATCGGCCCAGTGCAGTACGTTTCTGCGGTATAGAGTTTTGGTCAAATGGGTCAATTTCAGTAATATAACCAAAAGTGTTAAAGCCATAGCGATAATCTTCAGCAGCACTGGCACCAACTGCGGTCATATCCCAGCGTGAAAACTCATCTGCTATTTTGGCATCCTTTGCCTCTGGGGTATGCCATAGATACTCCCAACCTGGGAAGTCCTCCACTGCACCGTAGCGCTCGCGCGCATAGTTATCACCAGCGCTCAATTGGCTCGCATCTTGTCCACGGGCAAACACCCCCAAGAAGTTCTCTTCGGTAGTCAGATAGGTGCCCCAAGGTGACAGACCTGCGCCGCAGTTGTTATTGATACCACGAGTCTGATAGCCTGTCGGGTCAAACTTGGTCTTGACCAGAGCAGAGCCTGCCACAGGGCCAGCCAATTGCGCTGTTGTACTACTGGTAATACGGCGATTGTATTTAGAGTCAGATACCATCTCATAACCCATACCATCTGCGCGGCGAGTTAACTCAACCACTGAGACGCCATGACAGTTGACTTCACGGCGTACGTCGCTCGCGAGACGACGGTTTTGAAAAATAGGCGCAGCATCGTTATCTTGAGTGACGTAATAGCCAAATGGACTAAGCTCACTGCTGTTAACGTATTCATGGTTCATGACTAGCAAGCTATTTTCTGACGCTTTGGCATCGTAAGCGTTACCGTTCTTGCCAAAGAACCACATCCCATCATGGTTGTCACCCATACGCCATTCAAATGACTCTGCTGATTGCTCGCGATTGTCTTTCCAGTCCTCGATACCAGAGTTCAGTGGTGTACCAAGTGGTAATATCATCTCTGCCTTGTAGCCTGCTGCTACGGTCATCGTATCCGCTGTTGAATGCGCGACTGCCTCAAACTTTAAGGTATCAGGACGCTTTAAATCACCTTGTGCAGGGATAGCGGCATTATCGTCATCACCAACAATACTGTTATCGTCGTCTTCACTACAACCGACCAAAGGTAATGCGCCAAAAAACGCAGCAGCCGTCAACCCTGTGCCACCTTTTAGGATACTACGGCGGTTCAATCGACGATTGATAATCGTCTGAAAGTCAGTATTATTAGTAGGATTTGAGTCTTCAACCACTTCGTGGGCAAGCGTTCGCTCATTGTTCAATAATGTCATTATCAGTCACCTTGCTATTAGGCTAGATTGGCAGAGAGTTGATCGCGGCTTTATAATTACGACCACAAAAATACGAATTCCGCTTAAGTCTACTCAACCTTTATGACAGCACGCTGAACAATAGGTGACAAACTGATGACAATCGAATGTACTGATGGTTATTTAAAAATAGAATGATTAGATAGTTAGCATTGTTTGGCAGTTAGAATTGTTTGGCAGTTAGCAAATTTAAAAAATAAATATAAAGGCTTAAAAACAAAAACCCCAAGCAATTGCTCGGGGCTTTTAATATGCGTCTGTTATTGCAATCAAGCTTACTGTACTTGTGATACCCACTCATGAGCACCCAGTTTTAGCTTAAGCTGATCGCCTGCTTGCAACACACCAACGCCGCTTGGCGTACCAGTCATAATCACATCACCTGCTTGCAAGCTAAAGGCGTGACTGATATTGACCAGCAATTCATAGACAGGAAATAGCATTAAGGCACTATCGCCATCTTGCATTAATTTATCATTGATAGATAGCTGATACTGTACACTTTGCAGATTGCCAAACGCTTGTGGGTCGAGCCAATCAGCAAGGACGCAAGCTCCGTCAAAACACTTAGCACGCTCCCACGGATGACCTTTTTCTTTTAGCTTGCTTTGCAAATCACGCAAGGTCAAATCCAGCCCCAATGTCACGCCACCAATCGCTTGCTGAGCTTGCTCAATCGTCGCCATAGATAAATCAGCTGATAGCTGAATACATAGCTCGGCCTCGTAGTGAGTCTCGCCAAACAGCTCTGGACTTGGGCGAACCACATCACCACGGATAGAAACCACTGAAGACGCAGGTTTCATAAATAGTATCGGCGTAGTTGGTACTTCATTGCCCAACTCTGCAGCATGTGCCGCATAGTTACGACCAACACAGACAACTTTACCAATAGAAGCACGCAGGCTTTCATTATGATTGATAACGCCCTGCTCGGCATTGACACCGGCTGCAATGGCGTTCGCTAATGACTCGTGTGGCGATTGGCTCATACTAAACTCTCCCTGTAAATGATGGCTATTTTATCAGCTGTCCATACTATATTGTCTACAGTGACTTTGACGATTTTTAGTTGCTAACTGCTAACTGCTAACTGCTAACTGCTAACTGCTAACTATGGAATCGTATTGGTCACCACATCTGGTGGTACATAACTGGCATGACGGTTCATACGTTTTTCAAACATTCTAAAGCTAAACAAGATAACCCACGACAGCAATAGATAGACGATACCAGCGGCAAAGAATAGCTCCATCAAGGTATAGGTACGCGCACTAATCGTACGAGCAACACCTGTGATATCCATCAATGCAATAGTCGAAGCGAGCGCACTACCTTTTAGCATAAAGATAACTTCGTTACTGTACGCTGGAATCACAATACCAAATGCGCGCGGCAGCGTAACGCGTGTTAGCTTTTGCCATTTTGACATACCAAGCGCATCAGCAGCTTCAAGCTCTCCAATCGGAATCGTCTGAATCGCACCGCGTATAATCTCTGCGAGATAAGCACTGGTATTCAGGGTAAAGGCGATGATGGCACACCAATATGCTTGGCTAAGTACCGGCTCCCACAAGAACGACTCGCGTACGGCCTCAAATTGACCTAAACCATAATAAATCAGGAATATCTGTACCAGCAGCGGCGTACCACGGAAAAAGAAGATATACAGGAATGGTAGTATCTGTACCACCCAATTCTTAGACAGTCGTAATAACGCCAAAACCAAACCAAACAGCAATCCAATCACACCTGAAAACAAAACCAGCTGTACGGTCAATACCGCGCCACCTAGTAAATCAGGGATATGGTCAAAAATGACCTGCCAATTCCAATCCATAGTATCTCTCCTCTACCCTATGGTCGATTGACTGTGAGTGGATTGACGGCTTATCTTTTTGGCATAGCGTGCCGCAGGATTGGCGCGCCACTCAAGCCACATCATAAAGCCAGTAATCAACATGGTCAGACCTAAATAAATAATCGCTGCTGCCATATAAAAGGTAAACGGCTGCTGTGTAGACTGTGCCGCACGCGATGACTGATACATGATGTCCTTGAGACCCACGACCGATACCAATGCGGTATCTTTGAGCAGTACCAGAAATAAATTTCCCAAACCTGGTAAAGCAATCTGCCACACTTGCGGCAACGTGATGCGATAAAAAGTCTGAAAAGGACGCATACCAATCGCTTGCGCAGCCTCTCGCTGCCCTACTGGAATCTCTTGAATGGACATGCGAAAAATCTCAGTCGCATATGCACCAAAGGCAATAGACAGTGCCATGACACCACCCCAAAAAGCGCTAATCTCGACATAGTCGTTATAGCCGAACTTTTTGAGGATGCTCATCAATAAGATAGAGCCGCCATAGTAAATAAAGAGCACCAATAGCAGCTCAGGAATACCGCGCATTGTCGCAGTATAGACAGTCGCAAGTTTACGCAGCAACCAGATATTGGACATCTTTGCGGTTGCGCCGAGCAAGCCTAGAGCCAGACCAATGATTAAACTGGTCACAGCTAGCTGTATGGTGACGGTAGCGCCGCTCAATAAAAGCGCGCCAAATCCTTGTAAGTCAAACACGATTATCCACTCAGTCTCTTTATATTAGCAATTTGCAAAATATGAGTTAAAAGAATCAGCATCAATAGCTGAACGCGGCGAAACACCGTATTTTATACCAAATCAATAGGGATGGTCGGCGTCAAAAAATGACGTCAGAAGAATACGATTAACGCTGCGATAATTGACACAGTAGAAATGAGCGCTGATTTTATCATATTCACTCGCCGTGATGTTAATACTGACGCGTAAAAGCTGTGCCTAAACCGTACTTAAACAGACACTTGCCTCTAGAGACATAAAATCAGCCGACTAAATTTGAGTAAAATTGATAGGCGGCTATTATGTATATTCGTTGCTATAACGACAAATAAAAAAGGACATCACCATGATGGCGATATCCTTTTATTGATCAAAACAATATTTTTTGACTGCTATCTTTGACTACTGTTAGCTATTAACTAGTGCTTTCTGTCGTTGGTTGCTCGCTAATGTCTGCACCTATGCCTGTATTTGCGTCTTCATCAACTGTGCTCGTTGCAGATGCTGGTACCGCAAAATACTTTTGATTGATTTTATCGTAAGTACCATTAGCTTTTATATTAGCAAGAGACTGATTGATCTTTGCTTGTAGCGGATCGCCTGGGCGTACTGCTATTGCAAAGTTATCATTAATATCGATCTCATCACCTTTTAGCGCATATTTGCTACCAGCATTTGAGCTCAGCCATTCTATAGCAGGCAGCTTATCAGAAATCATCGCATCGACACGGTTTGAACCGAGATCCAAAAACGCATTGCTCAACGTATCATAAAGCTTCATATCGGCTTTTGGATACGTGTCTTCTAGCCACTGAGATGAAATGGTTGAACGCTGTGCAGCAATAGAATGCGAGTCAATATCGCTTTTGTTACTAGGGTCAAAGCTGCTGTCTTTTTTGGCCAAAAAAACCAAGGCATTGCTAAAGTACGGATCGGTAAAGCTCACTTGCTGCGAACGCTCTGGAGTAACGGACATCGCGGCTACGATTGCATCGTATTTACCCGCTTTTAGACCAGGGATAATACCGTCCCAGTCCTGCGCCACAATTTCACAAGTAACCTGCATATCCACACAGAGTGCATTTGCTAACTCAACATCAAAACCACCCAGTGTCCCATCGGCATTGGTATAGTTAAAAGGTGCATAGGCCCCTTCTGTACCGATGCGTAATACATCACCTGTAGAGGCTGCCGTTGCTTCGGTAGCCTCTGGATTGGTATCAGTTGTACTCTCCTGGCTATTGCTACAGCCAGCAACGGTAAAGGCCGTCGCTAGCGCAAGCAGTGACATAGACAAACGACTGGCTATATTAATATTAGATTTGCCAGTCGTGGTACAGATTGGGGCACAATGGTTGCTCATGATCATCCTTGGTTTTTTCTTGAGTAAACAACACGTCTTCAAACAACAGCAGTCAAACTGCTAGATATCGTATTAGTTAGCTGGCGCTTCTTCTTCAGCGACCATTACTTCTTCGACACTATCAGTTGTTGCCACCGCTTTTTGTGCTGCAGCCGTTGAGCTAGTACCAAAATAGCTACCCGTGATTTGATCATAGGTACCGTTGTCTTTTAGCTCAGCCAATGCTGCATTGAACTTAGCAACTAACGGATCGCCTTTACGGAAAGCAATACCCATTGCATCATCATTGGTGCTGATTTCTTCACCTTTGACTTCGTAGCCTTTGCCTGCGTCTGTTTTTAACCAGTCAATACCCGTTACTTTATCAGACATCATACCGCGCACACGGCCTGAGGTTAGATCTAGATAAGCATTGTCTTGCGTATCGTATAGTTTGATATCAGCATCTGCATGCTCGTCTTGTAGGTATTGCGAGGCAACAGTTGAGCGCTGTGAGGCAATTGGTAGACCTGTTAGCGATTCTACGCTTAAGTCATCACCTTTTTTACCGATCAAGATGATACCGCTATGGAAGTAAGGGTCACTGAAATCAACCACTTCTTTACGCTCAGGCGTGATAGACATACCTGCGATAGCTGCATCAAACTTCTGTGCGTTAAGCCCTGGAATCAAACCGTCCCAATCTTGAGAGATGACTTCACACTCAGCTTTCATTTGCGCACATAGTGCGTCAACTAGCTCAATCTCGTAACCAATTAGTTTGCCATCTGCATCAGTGTAACTGAAAGGCTTGTAGCTTGATTCTGTCGCAATTTTGATATTTAAAGGCGCTTCAGTAGCGGTATCAGCTTCAGCATTTTCTGCTGGTGCTGAGCTATTATTACAACCTGCCAACATTAGCATTGCTGCGCTAAGCGGTGCTAGCCACAATGCTTTTTTGCTCATTGATGATGTCATTGAAATTGTCATAAGTTTTATTCCTTAATATATTTACCAGCTGTATCGTCAATCACTGCTTGCTGATTTATGCTTATAAACACCGTTTATTTGAAACATGCTTGGTTTTAAGCATTACTCGCATCAAACGTTACTTGTTCTAAGCATAAATCTTCAGTGAGTCATTATTGACCAAAGTTCATCTGCTCAAGACGTGCAAGCTCACCGTTACTACGGATTTCGCTCAATGCTTTGTCAAAGTCAGCTTTGAGTGAGTCACCTTTACGTACAGCAATGGCAATATTGTCATCGTTATCAATTTCATCACCAACGATACCGAAGCCCGCTGCATTTTCTGCTAACCATGATTTGGCAGAAACTTTTTCAGCCAATACCGCATCGCTACGACCAGATTTTAGATCTAGATAGGCATTGTCATAGTTGTCATACAATTGAACTGTGTTGCCTTCTTTGCCTTCGTAGTTATCCTGTAGATAAGCACCTGGCGTAGTAGAACGTTGACCACCAAGCGTTGCGTCTTTAATCGCCATAGGATCAAAACCACCATCCGTATTGGTTAGCCATACCATTGTATTGGCAAAGTACGGCTCGCTGAAATCAACTTTTTCTTGACGCTCAGCAGTGATAGACATACCTGCAATCACGGCATCATATTTTTGTGCCAATAAACCAGGAATAATACCGTCCCAATCCTGTGCAACGATTTCACACTTGGCTTGCATTTGATCACACAAGGCATTGGCAACATCGATATCAAAACCTGCCAAGCTGCCGTCAGCGTTGGTGTAGTTGAATGGAGGGTAAGCGCCTTCGGTGGCGATACGAATGGTTTTACCAGTGGTTTCTGCTGCAGGGGCGTCAGCGTTGGTATCGGTAGTTTCATCGGCAGGTTGGCTACAAGCGCTCAACATCAATGCAGCAGTAACGGTCATTGATGACCACAATAGGCGAGAATTCGACATCATACGTTCCTTAAATTCTGATGGGTTTTACATAAGTTTTTGACAGGATTTTCTGACTTAGGGTTCTGATATTTTGTTCTCTGACGTCCCTGCCAGACAAGCAATATAGATAGCAGAATAACAGGCAGCCACGAGACATGACGGCCTATAAACCTTTTGATAATACCTGAGTAAAATATCAAAAACAAACGTTTTGCATACTCAGAGTTATCATTGGGCAATAAACAGTCAACAATGGTTACGTTACAGTGATTTTATGTTTGGCAGGATAAATGGTGGCAAGCGTGTTGCCACCATCTGTATCAGACATGGTATTAGGCAAAAAACTAATAACTAAGTAGGACGGTGCGATGCCATAAAGTCTTTGACGCGTTCAGAGGTAGGGTTATCAAAGACTTGCTCAGGTGTGCCAATTTCTTCAACCACACCTTGATGTAAAAAGACGACTTTGCTTGATACTTCACGGGCAAAGCGCATTTCGTGAGTAACGATAAGCATCGTACGCCCCTCTTCTGCTAGCTCGCGCATTACCGCAAGCACTTCGTTAACCAGTTCAGGATCTAGCGCAGAGGTTGGTTCATCAAACAATAGGACTTGTGGCTGCATAGCAAGTGCACGGGCAATTGCGACACGCTGACGCTGACCACCAGATAAGTTCGCAGGATAAGCATCTTTTTTATCGAGTAGGCCGACTTTATCGAGCAGCTTTTCCGCATCGCTAATCGCTTGGTCTTTTTTAATCTTTAAGACCTGCGTTGGCCCTTCGATGATGTTTTGCAAAATGGTCTTATGCGGCCATAGGTTAAAGTTCTGAAAGACAAACCCGACGCGTGCACGCAAGCTTTCTAGCTGCTTCACATCTGCTGCTTGCAGCTCACCTGATTTGGCAGGTTTTAGCATCAGCTCTTCATTACCGATCAAGATACGACCATGATTTGGGTTTTCTAGAAGATTAATACAACGCAGCAACGTCGACTTACCTGAGCCAGATGAGCCCAAAATAGAGATAACATCGCCATCATAGGCAGTCAGGGATACCCCTTTCAATACCTCTAATGAGCCGTAGCTTTTATGGATGTCTTGTAAGTCTAGGGCGATAGGCCGAGTCGGGTTTTTTGCAGTATCAAGCATGGTTCAGCAGACTTCCAATAAATATGAGTGAAAACACGAATAAAATAAGAGCTATATCTATATATAGTACAAGCATCTAGATGCATTATCGTAATATGCCTGATGAGGCAAAGAGAAAAATGCCATATTGTCTCTTATTACGCAGTAAAAAGGCAAATATTGTATTTAACCAACGGGTTAATCAGCTTCTAACAAACCGCGAATACAAAAAAGCCCAGACTGCATTTATCGCTCTGGGCTTTATTTTATCACTTTAGAATACGAGACGTTGTGTTATCTGATAACTGCCTATTTATAGTATGTGCTTAGTACATTTAATATGTAACTAGTGCATTCTATAATATGCGATTAGTACGTCGATACATGCTCTGAGTCTTCAGTCCCATCCATCATATCTGCATCTTCTGCTGTCGCCACTGCCACATCATCGTTATTGGTAACGTCCATACCCTCATCATCGGCACTAGCAACGGCCACATTTTCATTGTCACTCGCTGTTGCACTTTCTTCTACAGAGGTTTGAGCATCTACAGTAGTATCAGCTTCAGTTTCCATCGGTGTGTCATCTTTTTTGCTACAAGCGCCTAATGCCAAAGCACCTGCGACCAAGCCAACCGTTAACCAATTTTTATAAGTTGTATTTTTCGTAGCCATGTTCGTTCTCCATTACACATCATAATAAGATTAAGTACTATCTACTGATAGCCTTGCTGTTTTAATGCTTACTATACTGAGGATATCTTGCAGCTACCTTAGTATTTACAGCGCAATTCTGTTAAAAACACGTAAAGATATAGTGTAGTACTGATAACGCGGCTATCTTAAATAAATACCGCTTAGCATGAATAATATTACTTTGAATAAGCCCCTACAAGAGCGCTACAAAGCGGATTCTGTTCACAAAATCATCTTTACTATCGTCCCAATCTGCTCTATGTTAAATAGCATAATGACCTATCGCTATTTGAGTAGGCATTCAAAACTTCTTTTTTTGCGACATTTTTCGCCTTTTTAGGTATTTTTACCTATATAAAACTGGGCGCTTTTAGTTATAAAAAACCTGTATCACATAAGGAAAATAATTTATGAATCAATCGAATACTACGGATATTACGACCTATATGCAGTCTGTCGGCAAGCAAGCACGAGCCGCTTCTCGCGCGCTGGCTGCTGCCAACACTGGCGATAAAAACTCAGCACTCTTGGCCATTCATGATGAGCTGGTCAATGCCAAACAAGACATCTTGGCTGCCAATAAAATCGATATGGACAACGGTCAAAAAAATAATCTTGATAGTGCACTCCTCGACCGCTTGGAGCTAAACGAAGCACGATTTAACGGTATGCTACAAGGTCTTAAAGACGTCGCTGGCCTTCCTGATCCAATCGGTGAAGTCACTGATATGACCTATCAGCCATCGGGTATTCATTTGGGCAAAATGCGCGTACCACTTGGTGTGGTCGGTATGATTTATGAGTCGCGCCCTAATGTAACATTAGAAGCTGCCTCACTAGCACTCAAGTCAGGTAACGCTATTATCTTGCGCGGTGGTTCTGAGGCATTTGAATCTAACCAAGCGATTGCTAAATGCATCATCAAAGGACTTAGCCATACTGATCTATCAGAACATAGCGTGCAAGTGCTACAGACGACCGATCGTGCAGCCGTTGGTGAGCTGATTACCATGACTGAATACGTCGATGTCATCGTCCCACGTGGTGGTAAAGGTTTGATTGCGCGTATCAGTAACGATGCAAAAGTACCTGTAATTAAGCATTTAGATGGTAATTGCCATACCTTTATCGATAGCGATGCTGATCCTGAAATTGCGATCAAGGTCAGTGTGAATGCAAAGACTCATCGCTACGGTACGTGTAATACCATGGAAACCTTATTGGTCGACGAGGCAGTCGCTAATGAGCTATTACCTAAAATTGCCGAAGCCATCATTGCTGCTGATGATGCGATGCAACTGCGTCTTGATGACAAATCGCAAGCTATTCTAAATGAGAATGCTAAGCTTAAAGGTCATCTATCCGCTGCCACTTCTGAGGATTGGGATACTGAATATTTAGCTCCTATCCTAGCGATAAAAGTGGTCGCAGGTATTGACGAAGCGATTGAACATATCAATACGCACGGCAGCCATCATACCGATGTCATCATCACTGATAACTATACCAAATCGCAACGCTTCATCCGAGAAGTGGACTCAGCCAGCGTGATGATTAACGCTTCTAGCCGTTTTGCTGATGGTTTTGAATACGGTCTCGGTGCTGAGATTGGTATCTCAACGGACAAAATCCATGCACGTGGCCCTGTCGGTCTTGAAGGTCTGACTTCACAAAAATGGATCGTGTATGGTCATGGCGAAACCCGTGCTTAATCATACTAGCATCGACTATCAAAACGAGTAATCAGAAACGTCAGCAATTATGCTGGCGTTTCTTCGTTTAAATCACAAGTATTTTAGTTAAGGCATTTAAATTATAGGGAGCGGTACGACCATGCAAAGTGGCAAGATTAAGCACTGGAACGAAGATAAAGGCTATGGCTTTATCGATGTAGATAATCAAAGTGAAGATGTGTTCTTTCATATTAGCAAAGCAAGACTGGCGAAACCTATAACGGTTGGTCAAAGTGTCTATTTTAACAGTGCCCGTAATGATAAAAACCAATTGAGAGCCACTGAAGTGACCTCATCTTCATTGAGCCTTGAACAAGATACTGCATCAGGTATTCCAAACTATACACCTACTAATACTAATAGCCATCACAGCACTCGTAACTCAAATCGTAGCAGTCACAATAGCAGACCCAATAAGAGAAGCTTAGGCTCTACGCTATTTAGCCTTATCGCTATCATCGCCGTCGCTTTCTATTTCTTTGGCGATTTAAATTCGACATTGCTTGCTGATAGCATCGAGTCGACAACGGTATCGCAGGACGTCACTAATAATACGAGCCAAACCATTACTGCTGGTATAACGGGTGATGCACAGGTCGATAATACGATTGCGCTTATCCAGCAAGGTGGACCATTTCCTTACCCAAATAAAGATGGCACGACGTTTTATAACCGTGAAGGCAGACTACCCGCCCAGTCACAAGGCTACTACCGCGAATATACCGTACCCACCCCTAGTGTCTCTCATCGCGGCGCACGGCGTATCGTCACAGGTGGTAACCCGCCTACTGTCTATTACTTGACTATCGACCATTATGATAGTTTCCAAAGACTACAGGTGCCTTAATATTAAACGAGCTGATATGAAACAAGCGAATACGGACCGAGAAAGTATGAACCAAGCAATCCACTACGTTAATCAAAGCCACGTGAATCAAGACCACATTAACCAAAACGGTACAGCACTGGGTACTAGCATTCCTGCGCAGGCTGTTACTATAGCCGTAGGTGACACGCTCGAAAAAACTGAGCTATTGACGAGTTTGGCCAAGGCCTGTGACTTTCCTAGTTATTTTTCGCACAACTGGGACAGTGCATGGGATTGTCTAACAGACAGTGAGGCAATTCATTTAAGGCTGGATTTGACAGACGTTAAAAGAATAAACACTGAGGACTTCAATGTCTTTAAAAGCATCATTGAGGATGCTTTTAGAGAATTTGGCAAACCGCAATTGTGGATCATCGTGCCATCTGAGGATGAAGCTTATGCGTTAGAAAATTAGTCGCTAAAAGCCTATATATTGCAAGCCCGACCGCCGATAGTCACCGATAACTATTCGTCATCATAGAAACCTGAATTCGAGATAAAGCCATATTTATCCCGAATTCAGGTTAATTTATTTTATAGAAAGGATTAACCTATGGAGATTACCTTAAACGGTTATTACACCCTGATATTGGCCACCTTAGTGCTGCTACTTGGGCGGTTTTTGGTGCGGAGAGTCAAGTTTTTAGAAGACTTTAATATTCCAGAACCGGTTGCTGGTGGTTTGGTCGCGGCGATTGTCGTCTATGCTCTCAATATGGTTTGGGGATATAGTTTTAACTTTCATCAAGGACTACAGACCGCCACCATGTTGATGTTCTTTGCGTCCATCGGTCTGAGCGCTGATTTTAGTCGACTAAAAGCAGGCGGCACACCATTACTAATTTTTACTATCGTTGTTTCAGTATTTATTGTATTGCAGGACGTCGTCGGTGTGGCCATGGCAAGTGCATTGGGACTTGATCCTCTGCTCGGTCTGGTGACAGGTTCTATCGCTCTAACTGGTGGTCATGGTACAGCAGGCGCTTGGGGCATTACGCTAGAACAAGACTACGGCGTGGTCGGTGCGACTACACTTGGTATCGCGGTTGCTACTTATGGTTTGGTCGCGGGTGGTATTGTTGGCGGTCCTGTTGCCCGCCGCTTGATTAATCGACTTGGCCTAAAACCAACGCCAGCTAACCCTGATCCTAGCGATATCGAAAAAGTTGCTGGTGCACAGTCGTTATATAGCACCAAACACGATGAGGAGTCTGCAGGTAGTAATAAAGATATCTTTGAAAGACCTGATAGCATGCGCTTTATCACCGCTTCTTCTACTATCGAAACCTTGGCACTATTCGCAGGTGCTTTGGCTTTTGCCGATGTGATGGCCATCGTTGCTGAAGGTACATGGTTTGAGCTGCCTACTTTCGTATGGGCACTGGCAGGCGGTGTCATCATTCGCAATGTACTGACGATGGTCTTCAATTTTGATATGTTTGACCGCTCAATTGATGTACTTGGTAATGCTTCTTTAAGCCTATTTTTAGCGATGGCATTATTGTCTTTGAAACTTTGGCAGTTGACCGATTTGGCAGGTCCTGTACTAGTCATATTGGTCGTACAGACCATCATTATGATTATCTACGTTTACCTGATTACCTTTAAAATTATGGGTAAAGACTACGACGCGGCTGTATTGTCAGCGGGGCATTGTGGTTTTGGTATGGGTGCGACACCGACAGCGATTGCGAACATGCAGGCAGTCACTGATCGCTATCTGCCTTCACCTAAAGCATTCTTGATTGTGCCAATGGTAGGTGCGTTCTTCGTTGATATCGTTAATGCCACGATACTACAGATATTTACGAAGCTGCCGTTTATGTAGGCTGATGCTGTTACAGATCAAAACTTAATAGATATCTAACAAATAACAAATATTAGCCATCGAAAAGCCCGCCAAGACTTATCTTGGCGGGCTTTTTTAATTATCAAGTTATAACAGAGTGTTCAATCGAACCCATTATTTATACTTTTTAATTTCACCACTTTTCACACGCGCTATGAAAGAGTTAACCTCTCTTTTCACAATTGGCATCAAGAAGTACAGACCGATGATGTTAAAGATAGCCATAGCGAACAGAGCCGCATCTGAGAAGTCGATAACAAAGCTGAACTGTACGATGGTACCGATAACAACGAAGATTAAGAAGATAAGTTTGTATATCATCTCGCCGCCTTTACCTTCACCGAAGAGGTAAGTCCAAGCTTTTAGACCATAGTATGACCATGAAATCATCGTTGAGAAAGCAAATAATAATACCGCGACAGCTAGGAAATACTGGAAGATAGGCGCCGTCTCCATGAAGGCTGCACGGGTTAGATCCACACCAGTAAGCGCTTGGGTTTGTAAGTTTGCGGCAGTGTTGACCCCAGAGATAGTAATAACAAGCGCCGTCATCGTACAGATAACAACCGTATCAATGAAAGGCTCTAATAGCGCTACTAGACCTTCAGTAGCAGGCTCTTTGGTTTTTACTGCTGAGTGAGCAATAGCGGCTGAACCAACACCTGCTTCGTTAGAGAAAGTTGCACGTTTTAAACCTTGAATCAATGCGCCAATGAAGCCACCAGCCACACCAGCACCAGTGAAGGCACCCGAGAAAATCTCGCCAAATGCAGTACCGATATGATTAAAGTTAGCAATCAGTACGATTACCGCCATAGTAATGTATAACAAAGCCATAAAGGGTACGACTTTTTCGGTAACGGTTGCGATGCGCGGCATACCACCAATGATAACCATACCGACTAAAAATGCTAAGCCAATACCAAAGAATACACTGTAGTCCGTTGGAATGCTAAACGTAGAGCTCATGACTGCAAAGGCTTGGTTGCCTTGGAACATGTTACCAGCACCAAAGGTCGCCAATATACACATGAGTGCAAAACCAACAGCCAGAAACTTACCTAATCCGCCCATACCACGTTCAGCCATACCGCGGCTTAGGTAGTACATAGGGCCACCTGATACGACGCCAGAGGGTAGTACCGTACGGTATTTAACACCTAGCGTACATTCTACAAACTTAGTCGCCATACCGAATAGGCCGACCATAATCATCCAAAAGGTAGCACCAGGTCCACCAATAGCAAGTGCTGCACCAACGCCTGCGATATTACCAAGACCAACAGTACCTGATAACGCAGTAGCTAAGGCTTGAAAATGGCTGACCTCGCCTTCTTCTTTGTTAGCGGGATTGGGATCGGTATATTTGCCTCTAACAATATCTAAAGACAAGCCTATTTGGCGAAACTGAATAAATCCAAAGTAAAAAGTGAATACGAGTGCGGCAACTAATAACCAACCCACAATGAGCGGGAAGCTGACGTCTCCAAGAGGTACTGAAAAGAAAATAAGGTCGACGAACCAGCCGAATATATTGGCCATAAAGCCATCGAGACCTGCTCCAAATGCTGCTAAACCTGATTGTTCTGCTGCTTGCGCAAGAGTCGTGCTGAGTAATAGCATCGTTGCGACTAAAGATTGTTTTTTCATGTAAATCCCTCTATTGAAAATAATATTTATATAATTATTCAATCAATTACAGCGATACTAATACAAAGTGTAACTATTTATTATAATTTGTATTAGTATTATTACTAAATGTTCAATACTGACTATATACTAATATTTTTGTATAAACAAAGAGATTTACACATTTTTCTTAATTAAACATCAACTTAGCTCCTTGAAACTAATACCAAAACTCAGTCAAGATCACTACATTTATCGAAAAATGTCGGTAGTAATCTTCAGGTTAAACAATAGACTTAAATATAATTAAAAGAGCTAAATAGCAATACCAATATAGGTTTGCGTTAAATGCTCTAATATTTATAGAGAGCAATAACAAAAAAACCGCTAAGCAAAAGCTTAGCGGTTTTTTTTATTACCATTCTAAAGTTTACTGATTTTTAGCATAGACTGGTAATTCTGCACAAATAGCTTCTACTTTAGCGCGTACTTCAGTAGCAACCGCTTCATCACCGCGACTGTCTAGTACGTCACAGATCCAACCTGCCAACTCGCCCGCTTGTGCTTCATTGAAACCGCGAGTAGTAATCGCTGGCGTACCGATACGGATACCAGAAGTCACGAATGGTGATTTTGGATCGTTTGGTACAGCGTTTTTATTGACAGTGATGTGTGCTTCACCAAGCCATTTGTCTGCTTCTTTACCCGTCATTTCTTGCTTAACGAGACTGATCAGCATCAGATGGTTTTCAGTACCGCCAGAGATGACTTCATAGCCGCGCTCTTGAACCACTTTTGCCATGGCTTGCGCATTTTTCACTACTTGCTGCTGATACGTTTTGAAGTTATCTTCTAACGCTTCTTTAAAGCAAACCGCTTTTGCAGCGATAACATGCATCAACGGGCCACCTTGGTTGCCTGGG
This sequence comes from Psychrobacter sp. UBA3480, assembly GCF_002377945.1. Classification (GTDB taxonomy): domain Bacteria; phylum Pseudomonadota; class Gammaproteobacteria; order Pseudomonadales; family Moraxellaceae; genus Psychrobacter. The sequence continues at coordinate 432,897 of NZ_DFQV01000020.1, read as the reverse complement.
AATACAGCTGAGTTTAGCTTTTTAGCCAATACTTCATCACGCGCCAAAATCATACCTGAGCGTGGGCCACGTAGGGTTTTGTGCGTCGTCGTTGTGACCACATCAGCGAAAGGTACTGGGTTTGGATAAACACCGCCAGCAACTAGGCCTGCAACGTGAGCCATATCGACCAATAGATACGCGCCTACTTCGTCCGCGATGTCACGGAAACGCTGCCAATCAACTATTTGTGAATATGCTGAGAAACCCGCGATGATCATTTTTGGCTTATGCTCACGCGCCAAGCTCTCTACTTGGTCATAATCAATAAGGCCAGTGCCATCTACCAATCCGTACTGTACGGCATTGTAGTTCAAACCTGAGAAGTTGATATGTGCGCCATGCGTCAAGTGACCACCAGCGTCTAAGCTCATGCCTAGTACAGTGTCATTTGCTTCTAGCAATGCTAAAAATACGGCTGAGTTTGCTTGGCTACCAGAATGCGGCTGAACGTTCACATACTCTGCACCGAACAACTCTTTAGCACGGTCAATAGCCAATTGCTCAACCACATCCACATGCTCACAACCACCATAATAACGCTTGCCAGGATAGCCTTCTGCGTATTTGTTGGTAAGGTCGGTACCTTGTGCTTCCATCACTGCTTGTGAGCAGTAGTTTTCAGAGGCGATAAGCTCGATATGGTTTTCTTGACGAACGCTTTCTGCGGCCATCGCTTCAGCAAGTACTGGATCAAAATCTTTGATAGAAATATCTTTAAACATAGTGATGTCCTAAGTAGTGACTGTCATTAAAAAACGTCATTGAAAAGAAGCTTATAGCCTGCCCACAATAAAACAACTACTGCGTCAACGTCGCTGAAGTACTATTAATACCTCTGCACGCTGTTTTTCTGCAGTCTGTTTTATGGTACGACCATTATTGTGAATGGAGTCTATTAGCAAAGATTGAAATAAGAATAAATACAGGCGACTGACCTGTTATTAACTTGACTGATTCGTCAATAAAATCGATGTACATTTGCATCGATATCATCGCGAAAGATTAAGTGTAACATGAAAATTTGTGCTGTGAGCGCAAAAAAACCTCACCTTAGGATGAGCGAATTAAATGACTATATAACACAGATAAATAGCCAATAAAATAAAGGATTTACCCGCTGAATTTTTTCTCTTGCCCGCCCTTTTATGCTGTTTTAGGCATAAAATATTTTTAAATGTGGCTAGATATAGTCGATTCAATTTAAAAGTAATACAAGGCAGCCGAGTGTAGATCTATATTAAATACCTCAAGCGAGGTTAACACAGCAATACTTTTATAGTGAAGTGATTACAAGAACGCCGGTAGGAACGTTTCACTGATCATTATCTTACGACCATGCCAGTCATAACGCGTTTGTCGTTGCCAACCGTCACTGGTATGACTGATAAAACGCTCATTTGGCAAGGTACGGCGACGCTTAAATAACACGTAGCCGATAGGTGTATTTTTCAGATGCTGAAGACGACGAGACTGACCTTTTAAACTGTTTAAAGGAAAGATACTCTGTGCTTGCACCCATGGCATTTCATCATTGCCATATAGCTGCACTTCCCGTATCCATGCCAGCATTGGACGATTTAGCATCATGCCTCGTACACCTAGCTGCTTTTTCTGACCTAAAGTCAGCGAACGATAGCCTTCAAAGCTGCGTTTTACGCGCAGCGGCTGCCCTGCCTTCTCTTCTAATATCGCAGTGAGAGAACCTTCAGCATTTAGCCAAGGTAAGAGTTCAGTAGGAGGTAGGCCACTGGTAGAACTAAAAGAATTGCTGGTCATAGTTTATGGCTAGTATTTTTTATAGGATGTTTGATAGTTAAAAGGTGCTTGCAAATAAAAGCAGAGTGAGTCAAAGCTGGTTACCGTTACGAATTAGTGCTATGAGTCACTACCATCAAATTCAGGCATATTGTCTGCATTAAAAGGCAAAGCTTCAAAGGCCTGCTGACGATACTGCGCCATATGCATTCGATCTCTGGCACAAAAATCGCCAATCGCTGGTACAAAACGTGGATCATAGATACGGTGGATAGAATGTGTCGTGGTTGGAATAAAACCACGTACCAGCTTGTGCTCGCCTTGCGTACCAGGATCAAAAGACATTAACCCTTGCTCAATAGCAAACTCGATACCTTGGTAATAACACAGCTCAAAATGCAAGCTGTCATATTCACCTAGTGCGCCCCAGTAACGACCATATAAGGTAGCATTATTATCGCCATCAGCCTTATCACCATTAACATTGTCGCTATCAGGTCTGTCATATAAGAACAAACTGCTCGCGATAATCTCACCACTGGCATCGAGTGCTTGCGCAAGCATTATATGCTCAGGCATGCTCGCTGCCAATGCCATAAAAAAATCTATCGTCAAATAAGGTTGTTGTCCGCGTACTGCATAGGTCATCACATAACAGTGATAAAAAGCCTTCCAGTCAGCATCGCTAATAGCATCGCCGCATTTTCGCTGGCAACTAATGCCCTGCTCAGCAACTTTACGGCGCTCAGCCCGAATGGTTTTGCGCTTTTTGGCTTTTAAGGTCATCAAAAAAGCATCAAAATCTGCAAATGGCTTACTGTCATTAAGTAAGTCTTTGTTTTGCCATAAGAACTGGCAGCCTTGACGCTCAAATATAGGTAGCTCAATAGTAGCTGACTCTACGCCGCTTTCTTGAGCAGCTATAGCATGCTCTACATCAATTTCAGTTGGCATAGATGTGGTGGCGATAGAGGCAAGCTCAGGTGTCACAAACAGTCCATGCCAGCTTGAGGCGCCCACTTGTTGAGCGATATCATCGATACCTGCGATGGCTGTTTTGAGAATATCTTCATTTAAGGTTTCACCTTTTGCCAACCAAACTCTTTGACCGGTAATCGGTGTATATGGTGCGCTAGTGACCAATCGCGGATAATAATCAACGCCATAGCGTGCATAAGCTTCAGCCCATGCATGATCAAATACAAACTCACCGCGATGATGGCCTTTTATAAATACTGGCATGACGGCCACAGGCTGCAATGTATTTTCTGCCGCACTGTCTACTAAGGTATCGGTGCTATCTTCACTATCGGCACTGTTAGTAGCGCCTGTGACACGATGTACCAAAATAAATATCGGTAGCCACCCTGCCTGCTCACCAATTGCTCCGGTGTCAGTCAGCGCTTGCCAAAAAGCAAATGACATAAAAGGGGTATCTGGCGTACGCCACTCTGTTTGGCTCTGCCAGCTGGTATCATTAATCAGCGCATACTCTAAACTCATATTCACCGTCACTATTATAATCGCGATATATTTATCGATAACCAATCTATTGATGACCTAGACTAGCAAATTTTTACGTCATTGCTGTCACAATTTGCAAAAACTTATCCGCACCCAATAAAAAACCACCAACGATAACGCCGGTGGTTTGTACGACTGCACTCATGGGCAGTAAGATCAATATAAAACGTCATGAAAAAACAGTAGTTGTATGGAAAAGATGATATCGAAGCCGATGACTGGTAGAATAAGGTTGTTATTAGCTTAGTATAATTCGAAACCATAGGATACGAGCTAAAACAGTATACTTAGTTCATGGTATACGATTGACATCCTATCGGATTTATAGTGGATTGATTATAATGTAGCGTCAGTGATTCACTTTTAGGCAATTTTGCGCCGACCGTTAACGTGTTGCCTTCAAATGCTTTTTTCATGAATATTATTAAAAGAAAATGTCTGACCTGTCTTAAAAATTTCTAAGAAGCTACATATGAAGTACTTGTTCTAACCATATCATGGATTATTGCATAGTATCATTGACGCATATTCAACACTATATTTGAGCTTTATTATTAACTACAGCCTAAAGGAAGATCTAACTAAAATGTCAAAAATTATTTATACAAAAACTGACGAAGCCCCAGCGCTGGCGACTCTGTCGTTCTTACCTATTGTCGAAGCATTCACTAAAACGGCAGGCGTTGAAGTTGAAACCAGCGACATCTCTGTTGCAGCGCGTATATTGGCCGAATTCCCTGAATACTTGACCGAAGAGCAACGTGTTCCTGACAACTTAGCTGAGCTAGGTCGTCTGACTCAAGATCCAAACACCAATATCATCAAACTGCCAAACATCAGTGCTTCTGTACAGCAGTTAAAAGCCGCTATCAAAGAGCTACAGAGCAAAGGCTATGCTATCCCTAACTTCCCAGAAGATCCACAAACTGACGAAGAAAAAGAGCTACGCAAGCGCTATGGCAAAAGCTTAGGCAGTTCAGTGAACCCAGTACTCCGTGAAGGTAACTCAGATCGCCGTGCTCCTAAAGCAGTTAAAAACTATGCACGCAAGCACCCACACTCTATGGGTGAATGGAAGCAATGGTCAAGCACGCATGTATCACACATGCATGGCGGCGACTTCTACGATGGCGAGCAATCTATGACATTAGATAAAGCTCGTACGGTACGTATGGAGTTGTTACTTGATGACGGTACTCAAAAAGTATTAAAGCCTAAAATTGCTTTGCTTGATAAAGAAGTCATCGACCTGATGGTCATGAGCAAAAAAGCACTATTAGAGTTTTATGAGCGTGAAATGGAAGATTGCCGCGAAGCTGGTATCTTGTTCTCACTACACGTGAAAGCGACTATGATGAAGGTCTCGCATCCTATCGTCTTTGGTCATGCAGTTAGAATCTACTATAAAGAAGCTTTCGAGAAACATGGCGCTTTCTTTGATGAGCTAGGTATCAACGTCAACAACGGTATGGCAGATCTATACGACAAGATCTCAACGCTACCAGCTTCAAAGCGTGAAGAAATTGAGCGTGATTTACATGCGTGTCAAGAGCATCGCCCACGTCTGGCAATGGTTGACTCTTCAAAAGGTATCACCAACTTCCATTCACCAAGTGATGTAATCGTTGATGCTTCTATGCCAGCGATGATTCGTTCAGGCGGTAAAATGTGGGGTGCTGATGGCAAAATGTATGACTGTAAAGCCGTCATGCCAGAGTCTACCTTTGCGCGTATTTACCAAGAAATGATCAACTTCTGCAAATGGCATGGTAACTTTGATCCAAAAACAATGGGCACCGTTCCTAACGTTGGCCTAATGGCTCAAAAAGCTGAAGAATATGGCTCGCACGACAAGACTTTTGAGTCTAGCGATGCTGGTATTGCACGTATCGTCGATATTGATACGGATGAAGTGCTACTCGAAAAACGTGTTGAGAAAGGTGATATCTGGCGCATGTGTCAGGTCAAAGATGAGCCTATCCAAGACTGGGTAAAACTTGCCGTACGCCGTGCTCGTGAATCAGATACGCCTGTTATCTTCTGGTTAGACCCATACCGTCCACATGAGAATGAGCTAATCAAAAAAGTTAGAACGTATCTAAAAGATCATGATACTACTGGCTTACATATCGAGATTATGTCTCAGGTTCGTGCGATGCGTTATACGCTAGAGCGCGTTGCTCGTGGTCTAGATACTATCTCTGCGACCGGTAACATCCTACGCGATTACCTAACTGACTTGTTCCCTATCCTAGAGCTAGGTACCAGTGCCAAGATGCTATCAGTTGTACCATTAATGAAAGGCGGCGGTTTATTTGAAACTGGCGCTGGTGGTTCTGCACCGAAGCACGTTGAGCAGCTGACAGAAGAAAACCATCTACGTTGGGATTCACTTGGTGAGTTCTTGGCATTGACGGTATCTTTGGAGCATCTTGCAAACAACGACAACAATGCTAAAGCTCAAATCTTGGCAGACACGCTAGATACAGCAACAGA
>NZ_DFQV01000020.1:255411-426929 GCF_002377945.1 Psychrobacter sp. UBA3480 | reverse complement strand
TTGCAGCGCAAGATCAAGATAGCGAGCTAAAAGCGCAATTTACACCATTCGCGCAAAAGCTAAAAGAGAACGAAGAAGCCATCGTTAAAGAACTTAACCAAGCTCAAGGCAAGCCAGTAGACATCAAAGGCTACTACTATGCTGATGAAGAATTGGCTAAGAAAGCAATGCGTCCAAGCGCTTTGTTTAACGAGACGTTGGCATCGCTATAATTTTAAGCAACTGCTCTTAAACCATTAAGCCTAATCTCTTTTGGTTTTTATACCTAGCAGCGATTAAGCAAGTTTAAGTCTTAGTAAAAAACACCTCAACCGTCTTAGAACGTTGGGGTGTTTTTTTGTGCTGTATAAAGGCTCTATAAAGAGTGAAATAAAAAAAGCCACCTGTATAATCAGGCGGCTTTTTGTACATAATAATAAAATAGAATGATTAGAGTTTGAATAGTCTTATGCTTCCATATGCTCAATAATCGCCTTACCAAACTCCGAAGTACTCAGTAAGGTAGCATCTGGCATCAGACGCTCAAAATCATACGTGACTGTTTTATTGGCAATCGCCCCTTGGATACCACTGATGACAAGGTTAGCTGCTTCCGTCCAGCCCATATCACGAAGCATCATCTCAGCAGACAATATTAGTGAACCTGGATTTACTTTATTCTGACCAGCGTACTTGGGTGCAGTACCGTGCGTCGCTTCATAAACAGCGATCGCGCCGCCTTTATTTGCACCAGGTGCGATACCAATACCGCCTACTTCAGCGGCCAATGCATCAGAGATATAGTCACCGTTCAGATTAAGCGTTGCTACTACAGAATAGTCTGCGGGACGCATCAAAATCTGCTGCAAAAACGCATCAGCGATGACGTCTTTAATAATAATATCATTACCTGTTTTTGGATTTTTCATAGTCATCCATGGACCGCCATCTAATAACTCTGCACCAAAACGCTCTGCCGCTAGCTCATAGCCCCAATCCTTGAATGCGCCTTCAGTAAACTTCATGATATTGCCTTTATGCACTAGAGTCACGTTTGGCAAATCATTATCGATGGCATGCTGAATCGCTTTGCGTACCAGACGTTGTGAGCCCTCTTTTGAGACAGGCTTGATACCGATGCCGCAGTCTTCAGGGAAGCGAATACTGGTCACACCCATCTCATCTCTCAAGAAATTGATAACTTTTTTGGCATCATCGCTGCCCGCTTTCCACTCGATACCCGTGTAGATGTCTTCTGTGTTTTCACGAAAGATAACCATATTCGTCAGCTCTGGATGCTGCACTGGACTTGGCACGCCTTCAAACCAACGTACGGGGCGTTGACATACGTATAGGTCAAGGTTCTGGCGTACCGCAACGTTTAACGAGCTAAAGCCGCCACCCACTGGCGTGGTCAATGGACCCTTGATACTAATGACGTAGTCTTTTAGAATCTCTAGCGTCTCGCTTGGCAAATAGTCGCCGTCATATACTTTCGCCGCTTTTTCACCAAGATAAGTCTCCATCCAAATGATAGACTTCTTGCCGTGATACGCTTTATCAACTGCAGCATTGACTACTTTTATCATGATAGGCGTGATATCTACACCGATTCCATCACCTTCCACAAACGGAATGATCGGATGGTTGGGAACATTTAATGTTAAATCTGCGTTTACGGTCACTTTTTCGCCGTCTCTTGGCACGATAACCTTATCATATGACATCGATGATACTCCTTGGTTGTATGTTGGACGTCGCAAGCGAACTTAACACTTTGTTATGCTAACCGTTTTATTATAGTTGTAACGCTTTGGGCGCTTATCGGCTAAGCAAAGCTTTAATGAGTACGACACTTGCGGCATTGGTTTGAACAATGTTAAAAATAGCTCGAAGCTAAAAAATGAACATAAAGACCCAAATAATGATTGTCGCTTGCAGATAGTAGATATTTCTCTATCAAAAATATAAACACCACTATCGGAATGCGGATTTAGGATAACAGCAAATCTATACAAGCGCTGTCCTACTTTTGTAGCAGGTCATGTAGCATACAGCACATTAAATATATAGCCTTTAGTCTTGTCGCTTAATACTAGCTCTGCATCACAAAACATACGCTACAATGATTCATTGTCCATCAAAAACTAGGAAACACCTTTTTATGTCTACTTCTAGTCTCATCTTATTCAACAAGCCTTACGGCGTGCAAAGTCAGTTTAGAGATGACAGTAATAACGATCACACCACCCTATCGCAATACTTTACTGACAAGGCTTTACGAGTTGCTGGTCGGTTAGATGCTACTTCAGAGGGCTTGCTGATTTTGACCGATGATGGTCGCGTTAACAAAGCAATTACTCATCCGCCAAAAGCAAATGCAGGGCGCAAACAAGGTAAAACTTACTTAGTGCAAGTAGAAGGAATTCCTACTGCTGAGCAACTCAATAAGCTCAAACGTGGCGTGGTTTTAAAAGATGGTAAAACGCTACCTGCTGAGGTCAAACACGTCAGTGAAGATGAGCTGCCAATGATGCTTTGGCAACGTAACCCTCCAATACGTGAGCGTAAAAGTGTGCCGGACTCATGGCTAATGCTAACTATCTATGAAGGTAAAAATCGCCAAGTCAGACGTATGACGGCTCATGTCGGTCTGCCTTGTCTGCGTTTGATACGTTGGTCAGTTGCAGGGTTTGAGCTAGGTGAGTTAGCTGTTGGAGAGTTTGTACGCGTTCATTTGGATAGTGAGCGCTGTAAGCAGTTAGGTATTACTAACTAGTTTATATGGTTTTAAGTTTATATATTGTTGATTAATTCACACTGTTTGGCTATTTAGCCCCAAATATAAAGCTCTGACACTAATATATTACGACCTATTAAACATAGTGTCTCGAATGGGTAAGGTTTATCTGCTAACATTCAGCACGTAATTGATTATGTATAATAGGTATTGTCCATTTATCGTTTGGTTTTTTCGCAATAGGGATATGTCATGATTGCTTCTCGTCGTTTTCTTTCGTTGGTCACTAGCATTTCTGCGGCGCTTGTATTGAGCGCCTGTCAGCCAACGACTGAGGACAACCAATCAAATCCTGCGGAAGAAACCTCACCGCCCGTGACTGATATGCCACATGCTGAGCATGACGGTATGGCAGATGATACTCTAACAAATGACAGCGATAGCAGTGTCAGTGATGAGTCTCAAATGAGCGATATGCTCAGAGACTATACGAGATCGATGACTAGAATGCATGACGAGATGATGATTGGGATGGGTTATAACGATCCTGATACCGCTTTTGCTAAAGGCATGTTGGGACATCATCGCGGCGCGGTAGAGATGGCAAAAATAGAGCTCAAGTATGGTACTGATGAAGCGATGCGCCAACTTGCTCAAGATGTCATTACGGCCCAGCAAGCTGAAATCGATGTATTAAACAAGTGGTTGGCTAGCCATCCTGATGCTGCCAAACCTAAGCCAAATACTGTGGCAATGCAGCAAGCATATGCTAAAAACATGGAAAATATGCATGGCGAAATGACTTTGGGTGTGGCTGATCCCGTGCCTGATATGGCATTTGCACGCGGTATGCTACCGCATCATATTGCCGCTGTTGATATGGCAAAAGTTCAGCTCGAATATGGGACAGATGAAGAGATGCGTCAGTTGGCTCAAGACATCATTGATACCCAGCAAACTGAAATCGATGTGATGAAAAACTGGATTGCTGCGCTTGAGGCTGCAAGTAGCGAAAAAGACGATAGCTCTGTAGATGAAAATATTGAGTCCGAATTTACCGATGATAAGAACCTAGATAGCCCAGATAATCTAGACAACAGAGCCAAAGAGCAGTAATTGTATATCTCGCTAACCCCTGATTTGTTAATCACTTAGGTTGCTTAGACATATCAACAATATTATAGATTATAAAAAACCCTCTTCAAAGCAGTATTGCTCGGAAGAGGGTTTTTTGTATGGAAAGGTATTTTATATAGCATCGAGGCTATCGTTTCATAACATTAAGCCATGTCTCCCAACCTGCCTCACCTTTTAATTGCTCATTATCATTCTCTAAAGTCTTATCTCTTTTTGCTAAGCGTAGGCTTACTTTATGAGGAGGTACTGCTCCAGTCATGCCAGTTGTCTCATCTCGCGGCTCAACTTTAGTTGTCGTTTCGGGTTGAACCTGAACACACATCAGCTCATCACGACGGAATAAATAGCATTCAACAGGATGCTCTGTATTAACCAAGGTGGTAAGTTGTTTCGTATCTGCTTTGATGCCGTCAATCGCGATAATAACGTCATGCGCTGAAATACCAGCTTTAGCCGCAATACTACCTCGCATCACACGATTGACCTTGAGCCCAGCTGGCGTCTCATTACATCGCATACCCCAAGGCACATGCTTGTCAGCGGTTTCTTTGGTATTCGCCTGTATTTTGACACCGTTTGCCACTAGCAACGCTTCAATTGGCAGCTCTTCTACCCCATTGACGTAACGACGTTCAAAGTCTTCCCATTCTGCTAGCGGCATAAACTGCTCAATAACAGAGGCCATGTCATCACTACTGATACCAATCCGCTTACTATCGTTCTGCTTGGCCTGAGTATAAAAAGCTTTGACCACATCAAACAAACGATAACAACCATCACTATGCTTGAGTAAGATTAGGTCTAGACATAAAGCTACCAATGCGCCTTTATTATAGTAGCTGATACCCGCATTGCCTGTATTTTCATCGGTACGATACAGTTTAATCCAAGCATCAAAGCTCGACTCTGCCACGCTTTGATTGCCACGCCCTGGGGTTTGATAGTAGCGATTGATTTGCTCGGCTAGCAGTCGCAGATAATTGGCTTTATCAATCACGCCTGATGCTTGCAACATAAAATCATCGATATAAGACGTAAACCCTTCGAATACCCAAAGTAATGGCGTAAATGCCTCACGTCGTAAATCGACATCGATCATGACATCAGGACGTACCGTCTTCACCCACCATGAGTGAAAATACTCATGACTACATAATCCTAAAAATCGCTGATAATCTGTACTTGGTAACTTTGGCTCATTGGTGCTGGGTAAGTCATTGCGCGGGGTGATAAGGCTAGTAGAGTTGATATGCTCAAGCCCACCATAGTCTTGACCACTTGCAAAGGTCATAAACGTATAATCGTCAAATGGCGCATCGCCTAACCAATCTACGTAGGTCTGACAAATCTGAGTAATATCCTGCTGCAACCGACCTAGATTGGCATTCTGCTTACCTGACAGGTAAAAGCTATGATGTAGCGTCTGATGCTCATTATCATGAATAATAAAATTAAACTTTTCTTGTTCTGCGATTTCGAATGGATAATCAATCAGCTCGTGATAATTCGCTGCCTGTAACTTATAAATGTGCTGATGGTTCGATGGCTGACTGTCTTTTTGCTGCTGATCAATCTGCAGGTGCGTAGCGTCCAAACCACAGGCCAACAGTACTTTGCTACTTTCTTTGTCTGCAAAAAATGTCTCAGGAACGATTAAGCTAACTTGGGCAGGTGCTTGCTCTTGCCCTTCGATTGCAAGCGCAAGTGAAGTGAAATTGCCATAAAGTCGTTGCTGATCGACATAAGCTGTACGCACAGACAAGTCATAGCAATAGACTTCGTACTCGACGATGACCGTCTGCCCTGCTTGCACCGCTGGCAGCTGCCATGTATTTTTGTCAATTTTTTGTGCGCGATAAGTCGCTGGTTGCTTGTCACTATCCGCTGTTTTAGCCTCTAGTACTTGATAATGGACCGCCGTGATGTTTCGAGCAAACTCGCGCATCAGATAACTACCTGGTATCCACGCTGGTAACCAAAGCTGCGGCGCATCGGATACTGCTGTAAAGCTCAATGATACATCGACCAAATGCTCGTAGAAACGGGAGAAATCAAATTGATAGCTTATATCAGCTATCGTTTTAGCCTTAGTATCATGATGATTGGTTGAAACATCGCTCGCTGGTTGTTTAGTAGTGGTATTGGCAAATGCAGTCATCGTATCTCTCGTCCTTATTTTTATAATTATGCTAGAAGTCCTACTCTAAAAAAGCAACTCCTAAACCATGAATAGCCAATAGCTATGCATTAACTATAGAAAATAGCAGTTATTATTGTAAATTGTGGCATTAATTGGCATTTTTTATGTTTTTTGCCTTGAAAGTTATGTGGGCCATCTCAATTAAAGATGCTAACTGCTAAAGTTACTTTAATAAACTGATGATAATTGACTAATGACGTGGCCTTTTGGCTTGCAGATTGGCTTTTTTAGGTTTATTGCAACCGTATTTAATTTTTTACATAGATATATTTAGGATATTTTATGACTACTATCGCAAAAGACACTGCCGTCAAATTCAATTACACACTAAAAGACGACGAAGGCAATATCCTTGACCAGTCACCAGAAGGTCAGCCACTTGCTTATCTACATGGTCACAGCAACATTATCCCAGGCCTAGAATCACAATTAGAAGGTAAGTCTGCTGGCGAAAAAGTCAATGCAGTCGTTGAACCTGCTGATGGCTACGGCGAATACCAAGAGCAAGCAGTACAGCACGTACCACGTGACAACTTCCAAGGCGTTGATGACATTCAGCCTGGTATGCAGTTCCAGTCAGAAGCTGGCGGCCAAGTAATGTTGGTTACTGTGACTGCTGTAAACGATCAAGAAGTTACTGTTGATGCAAACCATCCATTGGCTGGCAAGCGTTTGACATTTGATGTTGAAATCCAAGAAGTACGTGCAGCAACTGAAGACGAACTAAACCATGGCCATGTACATGGTGCAGGTGGCGTTGAGCACTAATCTCTTCTAGAGTATAGTGAAAATAGTTAGATGGTAAGTTATTAGATTTATCATCTAATCTAAAAGGCCAGTAGCCGATCAGGTTACTGGCCTTTTTTATGCTTATTTCATGGTAAGTTTCGAATTAATATAAATATGATCAACTTGAGTACTATCTATTTAAAGAATCCGCTATAAACATTATTAATATCCAGACGTAACAAAGCCGCATAACGACAAGCGTCATGCGGCTTTTATTACCAACCATCCATGTTAGCGTTACATGATACCTAATCCCGGGGTATCTCATAACTGACAGGCATCCAGCCTTATCATCCTTAATCAGCAAACTACTTATCCCTAGTGCGACCTTTAAGATACCAATCCCTAGTATCAATGAACCGTTTCGTTCAATCGTGCCGTACAGTTATAGTCGCAGATTGACCCTTCGTTGGTAAGAGGTCTAAACGTCAATCTATGTAAGCATATGCTTACATAGATTACGTAACGCTATAATAACTTCACATTATAGCTTTTCTTCAGGGCTAAGCATTGTCTTAGGTTCAGCGCTGAGCATCAGGTAAGCTGCCTCATTGATAAACGCTTCATCCTCTGGTAATTCTGGACGTTCAGCTGCTTTCATACGGCTACGTTCTTCAAATTTTGCGTCCATCGCTGCTTGATAAGTATTCCAGTTAGAGTACGGACGCTCACCAGTTGCGATAAGGCGCTTGTTTTCTGCTTCTAATGAACGTTTTTCAATTAGTTGCATTTTAGCTCGGCGACTATTGATATCTAATCGAACAGGTTTCTTTTCATCATCCATGTTACGAATATCATTTAGCGTCGACAGATAAGTAAACTGCGGGTCTTGTTGTTGGCGAATCTTAGACTGTTGATTGAGCGTCGCCAATGTATCACTGGTAAACTTCCCTTCAGGCTTATATGGTGCTGTTCTGATAGTGTCCCAAGGCAATGCTTTTTTCTGAGCGCGCTCGCCAAAGGTCGCATCGTCATAGATATTGACTAGCTCAACGTCTGGTACGACACCTTTATTCTGTGTACTACCGCCAGTCACACGATAAAACTTACGCTGAGTTAAGGTGGCAGAGCCTAAAGCTAAGCTATCGAGCTGAATTTGCGCCGAGCCTTTACCAGTCGTCGTACTACCAACTACTAATCCGCGACCATAGTCTTGAATAGCTGCGGCAAAGATTTCACTGGCTGAGGCTGATGCTAAATTGGTAATAACCGACATTTTGCCATCATACAACTGCTCGCCGCCATCGTTGTCGCGATACACTTGAATGTTACCGCGATTATCACGAATCTGTACTAGTGGTCCACTCTTAATAAAGAAACCTAACATCTTGGCAACTTCATCTAATGAGCCACCAGGGTTATTGCGCAAATCAACCACTAGACCATCGATATTTTGTTTATTCAACTCTTTTAGTGCTTTTTCAGTATCGATACTGACGCTACGGTAGTCTTCACCATTACGACGTGCACGATAGTTTAGATAAAAGCTCGGTATCTCAAGTACGCCAATACGCTTTGGTGTCTTATCAATATTAGGACGCTGCACTTCTACCACTCGCTGAGTGACGCCAGATTCTTCTTGCTGAATAATGTCTCGTACTACCGTGACCGTACGGGCGCTAGCATCTGGCGTGTTGGGTTGACGTAGTTTCAGTGTGACCGATGTACCGCGTTTACCACGAATCAAGCTGACAATTTCACGCGTTGACCAGCCAACCACGTCCGTCATGGTTTCGCCATCTTTTGCGATACCAACGATCAAATCATTGGGCTTAATCTGACCTGACTTAGCGGCTGGACCACCATCGACCAAAGTCACAATACGGGTATAATCCGGATTTTTGCGATCTGGACGAATAGAGACACCAATACCTTCCAACTGAAGACTAGACTGGATTTGCAATTCCGTCGCTTGAATCGGTGCATAGTAATTACTGTGCGGATCATAGGTCAGCATCGCCGTATTTAAGATGGTTTCCATGATTTCATCATCTTTGAGACGCTTAAACTGCTCTTGTTGACGCGACAAACGATTTTGCAAAATTTCATTTGGCGTACGCTCATCGTTACGTACCAAGTCTTGTCCGCGAGTAATATCTGGGTTGCTTAAAAATACTTTCTCTTTGGCTTTTTCGTCTTCTTGACCCAGCGTAATGCTCATCAACTGAAACTTTAACTGACGTTCCCAGTAATCACGCTGCTCTTTTTTGGTTTTAAAATGACCGAGTTTTTCGCGATCAAGAATGATTGTGTCGTTACCTGTTAAATCAATGTCTGTCTTAAGCATCTTAGTGGCCATCGCAAAGTACTCGTTTGAGCGTTTGCGGTAACGATCAAACACCTCTACCCCTGCAGATAGATCACCTTGCTTTAGACGAGCACCAAAGTCTTCAGCGTGTTTTTTCTTAAGCTCGTCGACATCGGATTGTAAAAATAACGTATGATTTGGGTCAAGGCTATCGATATACATTGATAGGATTTCGCTACCAGTCTTACTATCTAAAGGCTGATTGAGATAATGACTGCGATCCAGCAAGGCGGCTACTTGGCGGGTGGTGACCTTTTGCTCAGGGGTCTGAACGAAACTTCCCGTATTGGTCTCGGCGACTGCAGTACCGTAGCTTTGGGTCAAGATAATACCGGCGATGCCCACTGACGCTGCACTGAGTAACCACTGTGCTGGTTGTTTTTTCATCATATGTACCTAGTTATTTGAAGTTAATAGTATTGGGTAATTCATCAGAATTAGAAATGCTCGAATCTGTTATGACCTATAAATGCTGTGTTTTTTATTCTTATACTTTATGCATCATTAAATACTGATATATAGTCAAAAATCAATCAATATTATCACGCGCATAAATACTGAACTGTCTCAAACTGTATAAGCAATCTTACACGCTACACCTGTACATACCAAACTTTCTATCACTTTTATCATACATAGCAATTGAGGGCTATCAACATCGATTTGATGACTGAATTTGATGGCTATTAGCAAATTGATTTGACCCTAATAATCTGCCACATTATGCTCAGTTAATAATAACTGTCATAATAAGACATCTGAAAAATGACTGATAAGCGATAAGACAGCCATAGATAGATAATCAGTCACCCTCATAATATAACCATATATAAAATAATAAGGAATACGCGATGTACGGCGTTTTAATGATAGATATCGATAGTACTGCTTTGACCGCTGAAGATGTCAGCTTGATTAAACAAGCACAGGTCGGTGGAGTAATATTGTTTGGTCGTAACGTCACAGATGCGACCCAAGTCAGAGCACTGTGCGACGATATACGTTATCACAATCAAGACATACTTATCGGTGTGGACCAAGAAGGGGGACGAGTCGCGAGACTACGTGAAGGCTTCACGCCCCTACCTGCTATGGGACGATTGGGTGAGCTATTCAATCAAGACCCAAGTCAAGCACTTAGCTGCGCCTACGATTGCGGTTATCTAATGGCAGCTGAAGTGCTGGCTGTAGGAATTGATTTGAGCTTTGCACCCGTACTGGATAGAGATGGTATTAGCCAAGTCATCGGTGATCGCAGCTTTCATCATGAGCCGCAAGCCATCACTGCGCTTGCAACACAGTTTATGCGCGGTATGAAAGCCGCTGGTATGGCAACCACTGGTAAGCACTTCCCCGGTCATGGGGCCATCGCTCCTGACTCGCACGTATCAGAAGCCATCGATACGCGTAGCTTGGATGAGATTATCAATAGCGACATGCAACCTTTTGCTCAAACACTACATAGTCTGGACGCTCTTATGCCAGCACATGTGATATTTTCGCAAGTAGACGACAAGCCAGCAGGTTTCTCCAAAATTTGGCTACAAGATATCATTCGAGATGAACTTAAATTTGATGGCGTATTATTCTCTGATGATTTATCGATGGCAGGTGCAAAGGCGGCTGGTGATGTCAGTGCTCGCGTAAAAGCGGCCATTGATGCTGGTTGTGATATTGCTCTCGTGTGCAACGACCGTGTGGCTGCTCATGAGGCTGCCAAAGCTGCGCAAGATCTGCCTTACCCTAACCAGCAACGTATCAAAACCATGCGCGGCAACATCCCAACATGGCAAGGCGATCTTGAATCTACCTGCCAGCAGTTTGAATACTGGCAGCAAGCCAAGCAAAATATTACTCAGACTTTTTTTAATGCGCAAGCTGATGCTCAAATTGCCAAAGAATCAACAGATCCTACTCTGTATAAGTAATAGCTTACTTAACTATCATCAAGCAGCATACGAAAAAACCGCACCTTTATAAGATGCGGTTTTTGTCATTTGGCTACTATAGTCTAACTATAATCAAAATAAGAACATGTAGATTAATTGGTTGGGTCTACCGCAGTACCTTGGGTAGCGTCATCGCCATCTGGTAATAAATCATCATTGTTACTATCTAATGGGTTCATATCTGGATCTAGCGAATCACCGTTTATCATCATGCCATCATTTGCACTGACAACTTCGTCATTGACCATAAACTCAATACGGCGATTGCGGAAGCGACCTTGTTCGGTTGAATTATCCGCGATTGGTTCTGATTCACCCATACCTTTGGTCGTTAGTTTACTGGCATCAACCCCTTTAGACACTAGATACGCTTTCACTGACTCAGCACGCTCCTGAGACAGCTCCATATTATAGGTATCAGAGGCTTGACTGTCCGTATGACCGACAATCATCAGCTTCATATCAGGTACGTTATTGATGATTTCTGCAGCACGGTCTAGCAGCGCCTTATTGACTTCAGGTATAACTGCTTCATCTACTTGGAAGTTAATCACCTGAATACTCAAAGCGCGGGCAACATCACGTGGATCTGGGTTTTCACCAAGATTGGTCATCGCCACATCTGCAGCAGCCAGACTATCATCAATCTCACCTTGCAAGTCTAATGGACCTTCAGCTTGCACGGTCATGGCAGGAGCAGCTGCTTGTAAGTCAGCAACCAACTTGTCCAATGCGGCTTTATCAGGAGCATTGACAGTGATGTTATCACCTTTAATAATCATACTCGCGTTCGGTACATTTTTAATAATTGGTAATATCGTTGCCAGTTGAGCAGATGCTGGCATATCTACTGCAAAGTTATCATCAACGTCAGCACGGCATGTATTGGCTTCATCACCAAATGCACCAGTCAAAGCATTCATAACATTGGTTTGTAATGTCTCATCACCTACGCTCATACGACAAGCATACAGCTCGCTATTTTCACCAGTTGCGATACTCAGTGATGCAGGTTCAATCGCGCCTGCAACCGCTAGTGCCTCATTACCTTGCACCCCTTGCTGCACTGTAGCCGCTGGTGTTGCTACCGGTTCAGGGTTTTCTTGACAGCCTCTGAGTAGAGCCCAAGCCAATGCACCCAAGATAATCAAACCAATAATAGGTAGCAGCGCTTTCATAAAGCTCTCTTTTGGCTCTTCTTCTTTTTGTAATGGCGCTGTACTGGTGGTATCAGAAATTGGTGTGCCAGCCGTAGTAGAAGTGGCAGCGACTGCACTAGCAGGTAAAACAGTACCCGCCCATGCAGGGATATGATGCTGGTAACTATTTAGGTTATCATTCAAAAATTGAGGAACGGGCGTAGTACCAGCCAAGCTTTTGATCTCATGAAAAGCCAATGGCGCTGCCATCGCAATCAGACCGCGTGAAGCGGTTGCATCGACATTATGCTTGCCTGCCAATTCGCGAGAGATTTGGTCGCGATGTGCTCCTTCTGTCCATACACGGTCATAAAAAGCATTGTCGTCACGGGCGATGTTTTCATTGGCAAAGCGGCTGAAAGTATCGTTGTCTGCAAGACGAGCAGCAAAAATGGCATAAAACTGCTCTAGTAGATTTTTCTTAGCTGGGCTACGGTCATCTTCCAATACGGCTGGGCTGACGGTGCGTGTCAAATGGCTAATAATATCCATAATATGGCTCTCCCCTTAATTTTTATTTATATCATTCGTTTGCTCAAAAAGCAGCTATATCATTCTTTTGTATTCAATCGTTATAGTAGTAGTCATGGTGGCGTAGCAGTCATGGTGACGATAAATTCATCAAACTACTTTATTTGGTTTTGATTATTATAAAATTCTTAAGCTGCTATTCACAGTCTGTACGTTGTTGTGCAAATGATACAGTAAGTAATGTTTCGGTTGGCACACGTAACTGTAGCTAAATTACATGAAAAGATAGGCCACATAAAAAAACACGCCATATGAAACAGCGTGCCTGATAAAAAACTACCTTACTTGAGCTGGTTCAGCAACGATGACTGTGTTTGCCATCTCATCCACTTCTGAAGGAGAAAAAGGGCCTGGCGGTCTGGTCGTTTGATTATTCGAAGGAAAGTTGTTGGGAGTATTGCTCGCGCCATTAGTAGGCAGATTGTTGGGCGCATTATTAAAGCTATTATTGTTAGGCAAAGGAGTTGGTATCACACGATCTCCAGTATCATCATCTGATGCTTGGTATTCGCCAGAGTTACTATTTAACCCATTATTATTGTATTGATTATTAATCCCCGCTCCATCATCTACAAACTGGTTATTTGCGTTTGCCATGTTGTTCGTAGCATCACCAATGTTGCTATTATCAGGCAATGGCAGTGGCGCTGTACTCTCGACTACCATTGCTGGTACTAAGCTTCGTATTTCTGTGACCAGTTTTTGCAGCAGCATATTGTCTGGCGCCTCCAGTGTAAGACGGTCATTTTGCACATGTAAACGTGCAAACGGTGTTGATCTAAGCATCGTCAATACATTGGGCAGTGTCTCCGCAGGCATATTAGCGATTGAGGTTGCTACCCCATCCTGTATGTTCAATTCACAAATACTTGCCTGCTCACCAAAGCTTGTATTGAGCGCCTGTTGCAACGTGCTTTGCAGTGCAGTATCGCCAACGGTCGCACTACAAGTGTACAAGTTTCCGCCGTTGTCTACACCGACAATAAGCTCAACAGGAGTCGTTGTTGGTACAGGAGGCACGGGTGCTGGCGGTGGTTCAACAGGTACTGTGGCTACAGGTTCTACTGGTATTTCATTATTGGGTTTCACTAATAATGCCCATGCTGCTAGTGCAAGCGCAGCCAAAGCTACTATTAATAAAAATACGCGTATTAGTAGATCGTTTCGTTGATTACGAGTACGCACTTGTGCATGCTTTAAATTACTGTTTTCTGCCAAATGGTAGGCTGCTGGATTGGCATGAATAGCATTACTATTGGCAGTCGTATCGTTATCTAACGCTTCAGTGCTCGTGCGCTCAGCAGTTGATATTTGCTCTATATTTTCTGCATCAGTGTTCGTTATTGGTGCAACTATGCCAGTATCTAAAATAGAATCATCTTGCCTATTCGATATGTCGTCACTTACTGGCACATGTACTTGCACATGGTCATCATCTGAATTGAAGCTTGTTTGTATTTGCTGACTAACGCCTTGAGTAGCCGTAATCACAGTGGCTGCCCAGATAGGTAAATATGGACGTAAAGCAGCCTGTTTGTCTTGTAGAAATGCTGGCAAGAACTGCCCATTGGCCAATACTTTTAGCTCACGATATGCCAACGGCGCGGCACTAATTAGTAATTGCTCAGTTGTCTGTTCATCAATATGATGGGTAGCTGACAATTCTTGGATGATAGTCTTTTGCAGGCTTTTATCTTGCCATATTTGTTCAAATAGAGGGCTTTCATTATTGCTGCTAGTAATTACTTGATCAGTACGCAGCAACTGTGAGTAAACCTGTGGCACAGCTAGGCGCGCAGCCAAAACAGCATAAAACTGCTCAAGTAAACTGACATAGGCGACATTATTGCTGTCATCATTACCCATTACAGCTGGGGTTACCGTTTGTTCTAGCTGGTCAATAATGTTCATATTCCACTGCCTCTATCAGCCTTATTTGAATGTGCAAAATTAAGCACTTATTTTATTTTTATCCATGTCACTTGTGTACGTTGCTTCTTTGTCTAAAAGATTCATTGCAGCGCGGATGAATGAACACTACTCTCGTCTTTAACCTTGCTTTAAAAGTTTCACTTATGTTGCATGGTACACTGCTACATTATTCACTATAACCGCATAAAAAAGCATCGTTTTGTCACACAATAGGTATTCGCGTTATCGCAACTGCTGTTAGTATTAGTCTATTGCTAATGGTTAGTACCTAATACGGATCAGACGTCAAACTTATTTTTTACTCAGCCGTAACGCTTAGGCTTTGAATATTGTCATTTGTAGCTTGACATTTGTAACATTGTCACATATCAGGCACGGCCTAAGGATTTTCCTTTGTTAAACCATACGACGCTTATTATCATTATTACCGTTATTGTCAGCTTATTGGCTTGGCAAAACAAGACGCTGTTTAATCGATTGATTTTTTACCCGCCAGCAGTCAACAATGGGCAATGGGATCGCTTTGTGACCCACGGCTTTATCCATGCTGATAGTATGCATTTGCTCTTCAACATGTTTACTTTGTATTTCTTTGGGCGTGCTATCGAAGGACTATATCAGCCGTTTTTATTCGGCTACGGTTTTGTGGTTTTTTATGTATTGGCGATTATCGTTGCCATGATTCCAAGTTACGTGAAAAATAAGAACAACGCCAGTTATTTGAGTTTAGGTGCATCAGGCGGTGTATCAGCTGTGCTATTTGCTTTTATCCTGCTAGCACCATGGGAGAGAATTTACCTCTTTGCCGTGATCCCTATTCCGGCGATACTATTTGCTGTGGCGTATATATTTTATAGTATCTATGCTGATCGACGCGGTGGCTCAAATATCAATCATATGGCTCATATGTGGGGCGGCGCATTTGGCGTCATAGCCACAATTGTTTTGGAACCAAAAGTACTACCGCACTTTGTCAATGCGTTGCTATCACCGGGATTTTAGACATTTTTACGTATAGTAAAGCTAGCACTTTAAACACAGCTATACTTTATAAACTCTATTTTGCGCAGGGTACACTTCTACATTTGAGATTTAGTAATACATTATGATTATAGATATTATCGGTGATATACATGGTTATGCAGACAAACTGGTCGGTCTGCTGCATCAGTTAGGCTATAAGCATAACGGTCAGCATTTCGTGCCACCAACAGGTCACAGGGCGTTGTTCATCGGCGATTTGATCGATCGTGGTTCGCAGCAATTAGCCACGTTAGAGATTGTCTTTGCAATGCTAGATGCCGATGTAGCCGATGCAGTGATGGGCAACCATGAATATAATGCATTGGCATATGCCACGCGCGATCCCGATAATACCAGCCAGTATTTACGCTCGCACAATGATATCCATAGACGCCAACACGAGGCGTTTTTGGCAGAGATACCATTTGGCTCAGAGCAACACGAGTACTGGTTGCAGCGTTTATACGAAATTCCATTATGGATTGAGACCGACTATGCGTGTTTTGTACATGCTTGCTGGGATACAGATAGCATGGCAATATTAAAGCCCCTTCTGACTGACGATAACTGTCTGACTCCAGCAGGTTTAATCGCGACGGCTAAAGAAGATACCATCGCCTTTGACGCTTTAGAGCGAGTGTTAAAAGGGGTTGAAACAGGCTTACCTGACGGCATTGTGATGGTAGACAAAGAAGGTACTGAGCGTACGCGAGTACGAGTACGCTGGTGGCTAGATGAGTTAAATACACGCACCCTGCGTGAAGTGTCTCGTGCTCCATCGTCCGCATTGGCACAGATACCGTCTGACGCGTTGGCTGAAAATATTGAATTTGCGCTAAAAACTCATAAACCTGTATTTGTCGGGCATTATTGGCTCACTGGTACGCCTGAGCCACTCAGTCCACAAGTTGCCTGTACTGACTACTCTGCAGCAGTAGATAGCGGCTATCTAACATGCTATCAGTTAGATACCGAACAACCATTACCATTGACGGTCAATCATTTTGTTCAGCATTATCACGATGAAAAACATATATAAAATCGTGATATCAATACAATTAGCGCCATACCAGTATTAAAAGTCAAACTTGGCTTTACGAGTGTAGCAAAATTTTTGTATGATGGTCTTTTTGAGGATATCCAATCATGAGCACCACGAATACTGCTGCTAACCAGAACGGTCCAATCACCTCCCCTGCTGGTCAGCCAAAAGTCGGCATTATAATGGGTTCGCAGTCTGACTGGGCAACTATGAGTGCTGCTGCGCAATTGCTTGCAGACTTTGACATTGCTTTTGATTGTGAAGTGGTCTCTGCACACCGTACGCCTGATAGATTATTTGATTATGCCAAAAGCGCAAAAGACAATGGTCTACAAGTAATCATCGCTGGTGCAGGCGGTGCCGCTCATCTGCCGGGTATGTGTGCCAGCCAAACGCCGCTACCTGTCTTTGGTGTCCCCGTAAAGTCATCTATGCTAAGCGGTTGGGATAGTCTACTGTCTATCGTACAAATGCCAAAAGGCGTAGCTGTTGGTACTTTGGCGATTGGTGCTGCTGGTGCTTATAACGCCGCCCTACTTGCAATTCAAGTACTGGCATTGCATGATGATACGATTGCTACTAAGCTCGATCAGATGCGCCAGTCTCAGACTGAGACCATTCTCGCTAGCCCAACACCAGGTATTATCAATCCTTAAGTAAATATAAAACGACCTACTTTTATAGCAGCGTCTTTTATATTTATAGCTTAACTATTGAAGCTATCACTGTATATTTTTAAGCAATTCCGAGTAGAGATAAGGTGCATACAGTGCACCTTTTCCTATTTTCACCCATTGAGTTTTAGATTTTCATATACTAAACACCTTATTCACTTTTATTCAAAGAGCCTGCCATGACTACAGCAAACGCTTATCCTGTTACCCAAACCATTCGTACCATCGGTATTTTAGGCGGTGGTCAACTTGGTATGATGCTTGCCGAAGCCGCTATGCCATTGGGTTACCAATGCGTATTCTTAGAAGACAATCCAGAATGCCCTGCCAGCTTATACGGTCGTGTCTTTCATAGCGATCAATTAGAAGACTTTATCGCAGCAGCGGATGTCTTTACGTTAGAGTTTGAAAACACGCCAACGTCTACGGTTGAGCAACTGGTTAGCTTGTCAAAATCTGGCAGCAAGCAAGGCATGTTCCCACCACTGATTGCGCTTGATATTGCCCAAGATCGTCTAAAAGAAAAGCAGATGTTCAACACGCTTGATATTGCAACCGTGCCATTTATGGAAGTCAATTCTGAAGCTGAGCTCAAGCACGCTTGTAAAGAATTGGGTCTACCTATCGTTCTAAAAACCAGCCGAGGTGGTTACGATGGCAAAGGACAGTTCGTTATCAAGAAAGACAGTGATATTAAGGCTGCTTGGCTAGATCTAAAAGACGCCATCAGCGGTAAAGGGTCACTCACGCCAACACCTGCGCCTTTAATTGCTGAAGGTTTTATTAACTTTAGTCGTGAAGTCTCTATTATTGCAGCAAGAGCGCAAAATGGTCAGGTACGCTGTTACGATTTGGTCGAAAATCATCATCACAACGGTATTTTGGCCAAAACTCAAGCGCCTGCTGTTGGCACGAGTCATCTGTTTCAACAAGCAACAGACGCCATTACTAAAGTCATGAACCACTTGGATTATGTCGGCGTTATGGCGCTTGAATTATTCGTCACCAAAGATGCTCGCGGTCACAACGCAATATTGGCGAATGAAATCGCACCACGGGTACATAACTCTGGACACTGGAGTATCGAAGGCGCTATTACCAGCCAGTTTGAAAATCATATCCGTGCCGTGGTTAACTTGCCGTTAGGCGATACAGATAACGTGCATCCTGCGATTATGGTAAATGTACTGGGTCAATATCCCGATATCAGTGCGGTACTAAATATCGATGGCGCTCATTACCATAGCTATCATAAGGCTGAGCGTGACGATCGTAAGATTGCTCATATCACCTTGATGCCTAATGACGTGACTGATTTAGAGCCTGCTATGGCAAAATTGGTTGCTATCTTGCCAAACAAGGTTGGCCTAGATAAAGAGTATGCAAGCGTGGATACTCAGCCTAGTAAAGCAGATGTCGATGCTAAGATTAATGCTAAAAACAGTACTCAGAACAGTGTTCAAAATGATGCCACAGCTGATGTTCTAGACAATAAAGACAGCCAAGCAGATAGCCTGTCTGCTCCTTCAGCAAAATCTGAGAAGGCCAAGAAATAATGCAGATTTGGGTGGACGCAGACTCGGTACCATTGATTGCCAAAGATTTGATTATCAAAACGGCTGAACGTACCAAGACCATGGCTATATTTGTGGCCAATCAGCCGATCAAATTACGCAAGTCGCCCTTACTTGTCATGACAGTCGTGCCATCAGGGTTCGACAAAGCTGATGATTATATCGTCGAGCAGATACAGGCTGGTGACTTGGCTATCACTAGCGACATTCCTTTGGCCAATGACATTTTGGATAAAGGTGGTATGGTATTGACGACGCGCGGCGTGGTCTACGATAAGAACAACATCAAGCAAAAGCTCAATATGCGCGACTTTATGGACACCATGCGCGGTACTGGCGTCCTAGAGTTACAAGAAATGAGCGGGCAAAAGCCCTATGGTGATCGAGATAAAAAAGCCTTTGCTGATGGTCTCAATCGCTTGGTTCGTTAGTGCTTTTTATCGTTCTATCTGACGCCTACCCATCCTGTCTTCTATTAAATAACATTATCTAGCCAATGTTTACTTCCTTGCAAACGGTATACACTCTATAACCAAACACTATTCAATCAGCACGCTTTATAACGAAGCGTGCTACCTATCTTTGTTACTCTATATTCGGTTTTTAAGATAAATAAACTTACTGAATAATTCAAACAATAGAATTTAAATAAAAATAGGAATGATTATGAAAATTTTAGTCGTTGGTGCAAGTGGTCGAGTGGGCGGTGATTTGGTTAAGCAGTTATTGACTGATGACCATCAAGTTATTGGCACGACTCGTCAGAAAGAAAAACTATTTGATAATGACAACTATACCCAGCTAGATTTAGATATTACAGCCAGTAAAGACTCTATTGAAAAACAACTGGATCAGGATATCGATGCCGTTTACTTTGTAGCAGGATCTGGTGGTAAAAACGTCTTAGAAGTTGATTTGCACGGTGCTGTGAAAACGATGCAGGCTGCACAAGATAAAGGTATCAAACGGTACATTATGCTGAGTTCGGTCTTCTCATTAGAAACTGACAAATGGGATGAAAACCCAGGTATTGCAGATTTAAAAGAATACTATATCTCTAAACACTACGCCGATCACTGGTTAGTGAATAACAGCTCGCTAGATTACACTATCGTACAGCCAGGCGCATTAAAAGAACGCGCTGGTACAGGCAAAATCACTATTAACGATACCAGCTCTGGCGAAAATGCAATCGAAGATGTAGCGACAACGTTAGCAGCAGTATTAACCGCAGATAACACCATAGGTAAGGTATTCAATCTACACAATGGTGACATTGATATTAATGAAGCAGTTGCTACCGTATAAATAAGTTTAGTATTAACAGAATTGGTTGTATCTGCTAAATTTTAGAAGCAGCCAATACAAAAGGTCGTTGTCGATTCGCCAATATCTAATTGGTAAATCAGTAACGACCTTTTTATTATGTATTTAGATTACAACTAATCCTAAAAAAAGCTCATTCAATTATGCTTGCCCACTGGGAAAAAGAATGACTTCTTCCAAGCTGCTTGCACCTGTTACAACCATTAGCAATCTATCCATACCGACTGCGATACCGCTACATGGCATCAAATCATTGGAGGCAGCTAATAGATGCTCATCGATTGGCATTTGAGGTAGATTATGACGCGCACGTAATTGATTGTCTTGTTCAAAACGGTCACGTAATGCTTGACCATCTGCTAGCTCATCATAAGCATTGGCGATTTCAATGCCATTGATATACAGCTCAAAACGCTTTGCAATTTTATTACCGTCTTTATCCCTAGCTGTCTTCGCTAATGCAGCGGTCGCAGGTGGATACTCTATAATTAATGTCGGCAAATCATGGCCTAGGTTTGGCTCTACGGCATGACTGAATAACAAATCTAACCAGCTCTGACGACGGTTTTCTTCGCTATCATCAGCATTATTAAAATCAAATCCTTTCAAACCCATATCTTCTGCCACGGCTTGCAATGCACTTAAACTCGCTGTCAACGGATGGATGCCCACAAAGTCCATAAAGGCATCGACATAGCGATAATGACTCATCACAATTGAATGACCATAAAGTGCCTCTAACAACTCATTAAGCTCAGTTGCCATCTCGTCCAGACTATAATTCGGTTGATACCATTCAAGCATCGTAAATTCAATATTATGACGCGTGCCTATTTCGTTATCACGAAAAACAGGACAAATCTGATAAATAGGTACTTGCCAGCTGGCTAATAAACGCTTCATCGCAAACTCAGGCGAGGTATGCAAATAATAAGTGCGTGGACGGTCTTGATAGGTCACATGAGCTGCTACAGACTGTAAAAAAGTGTCTGTATTGCCTGCTTGGGATAATAGCGGTGTCTGCACTTCTAGCACTTGTCGACTGACAAAAAACTGACGAATATTGCTGATAAATTGCGCGCGCTTTTGTGCCATCGCAAGTGTCATGGTTGGCGCGTAGCTAGGCTTAGAAGTAATAAGCTGCGAAGAAATGTTATTTGCTTGAGTCATTGGGCTCTACTGCGACTGATGAATAATTGGTTGCTCAGTATCTTGTTTAATTAAAACTGCCACTCACGACGCAAGTGGTAGTCACGTCTCAAACCGTCAAAGTCAGCACCGTTTACTTGCCCATCCACTGCTTTATTTCGCAACGAGGTATCATCCTGCATAATGTCATAAAACTTTGGCAGTCTATCTGGATATGATTTTAGTTCAGACCATAAGAACATATTTAGCGGTAGCAGATTGGACATAGATTGAGTGGGAGGTATCGATAATTTTTCACACAAGGCATTATAAATAATTTGTGTGCCACGTAGCTTACCTTCTAGCGTATAGCCAGCGATATGCGGTGTGGCAATAGCAAGTTTGGATAGCAAGCTTACTGCAATCTTTGGCTCATGCTCAAACACATCTAGCACCACTTGACGTCCAGTACGCTCAATATCTGCTTTAAGCGCACTTTCCTCAATTACAGGCCCACGTGCACTATTAATCAATATCGTATCGGCAGGCATCATTGCCAATGCAGCTGCATTAATCAGATGACGTGTTGGGTAGTCACTACCTTTAGGATTCGTCGCATTCTTTTCATTGGTCAAAGGTACATGCAGACTAACCACGTCACTTTGGCTAAGTACCTGCTCTAAGCTAGCATTGTTAGTTTTAGAGGTTGGTAACAAGGGATCATAACCTAGCACCTGCCAACCCAAATCATAGGCATATTGAGCAAGCGTACTACCGATATTACCAAGGCCAATAATACCTAAGGTTAATGACGCCGATTGCTGCCAATACTGCGGACGCAAAGTTAAGATAGCCGTCAATACATATTGAGCCACAGAATGCTTACTACAACCAGCCGCATTGGCGAAAGTGATATTGCGAGATGCTAGATAATCTTGATCTACATGGTCGGTCCCAATAGTCGCAGACCCGACAAACTGCACACTGTCATTATTAGCCAGTAAAGTCTTACCTACTTTTGTCACCGAGCGTATCAGCAATACATCTGGCTGCACATCGGCAAGTAGCGCTGCATCAATAGCTCGACCAGCGACAGTAATGATATCGACCGTATACTCAGTCAGCTGACCAAGCGTAGAATCATTAAAAAAATCATTCAGACTGGCGATGTTGCTGTCCGCTAAAATAGTGATATTTTTAATCGCGCTTAACTTATCGATCTTATTATTCGTCGATTCTGCCATATTTTTACTTGTCATTATTCATCGTCTCTATCGATAATTTTTTACATTGTATTTGCTAGTGACTCGTTATTCTGGTTCGTGCACAGGATCTATCGCACGAGAGTCAGAAAGCATCACCTCTTGCTGAGCAAATATCTCATTCTTATGCTGCGATATCCACTCGCGCCATACTGCAAGCCCGATAGCCAATACGACAGGTCCAATAAACAAACCAACAAAGCCAAACGCTGTCAGACCACCTAGTACACCAATAAAAATAATGATAAAAGGAATTTTGGTCGCGCCGCTAATGACGATAGGACGAATCAAATTATCCACCCAGCTAATCACCAGTACACCCCACAGTGCCAAGCCAATACCCTCTGCAGTATGCCCTTGGCTCAATAGCCAAATCGATACACCGCCCCAAACGAATGGTGTGCCAAAGGGAATTAAGGCAATAATAAAAGTAACAATGGTTAATAAGATAGGACTTGGCGCACCAGCGAAGTAATAGCCGATACCAGCCAATAATGCCTGAGCCAATGCCGTCAGCCCGATGCCGTACACCACAGCGCGCGTAGTTGTACCTACAGAATCAATGTAACCGTCGATGCGATTGCCGATAATATTGCGCAGCGCTTGACGAATCTGCCGAACCAGACTGGTGCCATCTCGGTAAAAGAAGAAGAGCGTCATTAACGCCATACCGAGTTTGGCCAAACTACTGAACACCACATCAAATGCTATTTTGCCATAATATAAATGCGACTGAACCCAAATGCGAAAAGCTTCTAGCGTCCCTTCTGGGTTTTTATTGATACGCCATAGTACGTCTTTTACTTGCTGACCGATGATAGGCAAATCTTTGAGAGAGTCAGGCACATCTAAGTAACCTACCTTGATACGATAAATCAAGTTGCTGATCAAGCTCAAAGCTTCTTGCTGCAAGATAAACACACCGATGACCAGTGGTACGCCTATTATCAGTGAGATACTCACCGTCATAATAGCAGCACTAAAATCTGGGCTCAGCTTTACCTTTTCATGGAAGAAATTATAAATAGGAAAAGTCACATAGGCCAAAATCGCTGCCCACAGCGCTGGTACAATAAAAAACTGCACCACTTGAAAACACAATACGAACAGCACCACTAGCAACGTAATTGCCAATAAGCGCTGAATAATAAATTCTTTTGTCCAGTTTTCAATCATAGCGTATAAACCAAAAGCGGACAGCAAAAGATAATTTTGCTGGCGAGTTTATAAATGTGTGATGAATATCAACTCTTAGACACTGTCTGTAAGCCATATCCATTAGCGAGAGTTGCGAGTCGTACAAAAAAGCATTGCGTCGGACTTATGAAGTCATATGACTATTAAGCAATATGGCAATTAAATAGTATGACTATGTCCAGTTCTATACTACAAATTCATAGCCATTTATTATTGTAGATAAAATAATAAAAATGCAGCTAGCACACTTTATTATGCAATAAAGCGTGTGAATTATATAACGCGTTGTTGTAATCTTTACTTACAACTTTGTCTATGCAAGCTTACTAGATGACGACGATAATGACTAGCGCATAATGCATGAATTTAGTGTGTAAAAATGATGTATCGAAAACTACTTTTATGTTCAGCTTTTAAACTGTTATCTTATAAGGGAATCCACTGGTGCGTTCTATTTGTCGCGACAATTGATGTTATACTAAAGCAATTATTTTAAGCTTTTCAGTGTAGTTAAGTTTATTTGCACATATTTATTTACATCGTCATACAGACATCGAATCCTCTGAGCCAGATTTCAACACTCGCTTATATCGTCTTCTTTTAGACTATCATAAGTTCTAATTTTAGGGTGTCGCTATCATTTAGAGTGAGTTACTTGAGCAAAATCATAAGTCTTTTATAAAGGCTTATATAAGATTTAGACTCAGCATATCAGCTCAATATTTGAGCTTGATATGCCAGAGCGCAGTTTTGAGTTAATTTCGGATTTACTTTGATTTTATTTGAAATCAATACAGACACACCAAATTTTAATAATATATCGATAGGAACAATAACAATGTCAAAAGACACTGATAACCCCAACTCTAACACCTCAAACGAAGCCAGTAAGACCAATAAACCACAAGATACTGTCACTTTTGCCTTAGCTCAATCACATTTTTTGGTCGGTGATATCGCAACCAATGTCGAAAAAATGCGTACCCTAGCATTACAAGCACGCGAACAAGGTGCTGACGTAATCGTATTCCCAGAGTTAGCTCTTTTGGGCTACCCTCCACAAGATTTATTGCTACGTCCAAGCTTGTCAGGTCGCGTTAAAAGCGCTTTGTCTACTTTGAGTGATATCGATGATATCGTCATGATTGTCGGCTATCCGCATGTCGATCATCACGGTACTTTTAACTCTGCTGCCATCCTACATAATGGTCATCAAAAAGGCTTTTACCATAAGCAAATTTTGCCAAATTATGGCGTGTTTGATGAGCGTCGCTATTTTGATAAAGGTCGCAATCAAGTTTTATTTGACTATAAAGGCATTACTATCGGTCTGCTTATCTGTGAAGATTTGTGGGAAAAAGGGCCTATCTCTGAGCTTAAAAAACAAGGTGCTGATTTAATCGTAAGCTTAAATGCCTCACCTTTTGAGATTGAAAAACAAGACAATCGCAAAACCATGCTAGCCAAGCGTAGCCGTGAGAATAAGCTACCTATCGTCTATGTCAATGCAGTGGGCGGGCAAGACGATCTAGTGTTTGATGGTGGCTCTATGGCTGTACAAGCTGACGGTAGCATTGCTCATGAAGCACCACGCTTCATGAATCAATTACTATTGGCCACGTTAGATGTAAAAACTGCTAAATTTAACGAGCAGACCAAAGCACCTCTAACTTTGAGCCGTGAATCTGAAATGTATCAAGCGTTAGTCGTCGGTCTACGCGACTATGTTAACCATTCAGGATTCTCTGGCATTATTGTCGGGTTGTCAGGTGGTATTGACTCAGCATTGACACTCTGTATCGCTGTTGATGCGTTAGGCGCTGACAAGGTATATGCAGTCATGATGCCATACGAATACACCTCTCAAATCAGTTTAGAAGATGCTCAAGCACAGGCACGTCGCTTAAATGTTTCTTACACCGTCTGTCCTATCTTTGATGCTGTCGAAGGCATTCGTCATACGCTAGCGCCGTTATTCAATAAGTCACCAGCAGATACGACTGAAGAAAACATCCAAGCGCGCGCTCGTGGTGTTATTTTAATGGCCTTGTCTAATAAATTCGGTCATTTAGTTATCACGACTGGTAACAAGTCAGAATTGGCAGTTGGTTACTCAACATTATATGGCGACATGGCTGGTGGCTTTGACGTATTAAAAGACGTATACAAGTCTCAAGTATATAAATTGGCGAGCTATCGCAACCGTTTAGAAGATACGCCTGTGATTCCTGAGCGCGTTATTACTCGTCCGCCATCAGCTGAATTACGTCCAGATCAAAAAGATCAAGACAGCTTACCGGACTACGATGTGTTAGATGGTATCTTGACGTCATATATCGATGAAGATATGGGCTATCAAGAGATTATTGATAAAGGCTTTGATGCTGAGATGGTCGCCAAAGTTATCAAAATGGTAGACAACAGCGAATACAAACGCTTGCAATCTCCTATCGGTACTAAGATTAGCCACAAAGCTTTCGGACGTGAACGCCGTTACCCATTGGTTAATAAGTGGTCAATCAAAGGCTAATTACTACATACCTCTCAACTTCTACTATCTATAAGTTGAGAGGTACTAGTTAGCCAGTTTTACAAGATATCGAATTTTTTACTATTAGCTGGGTGCTTGCCCAGCTTTTTTGGTTTTTATCCACCAACAATTTTTACACCTAGCCCGATTCTTTTCCACACAGCTTCACCAACTATTTTGCCTCAATTATCTTTATTTTTTTTCGAGTACGTCATGAGTTTGCTAACCGCTAGTGTTTTTCTTCTTTTACTGCTTGCCTTAAGTACCTTTGTCTCTGCTGCTGAGATTGCCATCGCTGCAGGCCGCAAAATCAAGCTTCAAATTATGGCAAAAGAAGGCGATGTTCGCGCACTTGATGTCCTCAATATGCAGGAGCATCCTGGTAGTTTTATCACCGTCGTACAAATAGTGCTAAATGCGGTCGCTATTTCAGCTGGTGCCGTCGGTGAGTCAGCCATTAGTCCTTATCTCGAGCAGTTATTGAATAGTGAAACGATAGCATCGGTCATATCGTTTGTACTTATCACGAGTTTATTTTCGCTACTTGCCGACCTAATGCCTAGGCGTTTGGCCATGTCAAATGCTGAGACGATAGCGGTACGGCTCGTACGCCCGATGATGTTGTTGATATTTATACTAAAGCCCATTATATGGGTGTTCGATGGGGCTGCAAATATCCTGTTTAAGCTTTTTGGCATCTCAACCATACGTCAAGATGATATGACACCAGAAGATATTTATGCCGTTATGGATGCTGGTGCCGAAGCGGGTGTACTAAAGAAGCAAGAGCATCACTTGATTGAAAATATCTTTGATATGCAGGAGCGTACCGTCACCTCAGTGATGAATCCTCGAGAAAATATCGTTTATTTTGATACCAAGACAAGTACCGAAGAAGTCGTGAATATCATGATTGAACAGCCACACAATAAGTTCTTGGTCTGCCATGATGACGATTTAGAGCATATCATTGGTTATGTAGAATCTCGTAGCTTTTTAGCTTTGGTTTTGAACCAACAAGAAGTTAGCCTGACGAACAAGACTCTATTGAAACCAGCACTTTTCGTGCCTGATACGTTGTCTTTGTTTGAGGTATTAGAGATGTTTAAATCTACTGGCGCTGATTTTGCAGTCATCGTGAATGAATATGCCCTAGTCGTTGGTGTTATCACCTTAAAAGACGTGATGAGCATTGTGATGGGTGAGTTGGTAACGCTAGAAGAACAACCTATTGTCCAGCGCACTGACAACTCGTGGCTAATCGATGGCATGACCCCTATTGAAGACGTGATTCGCGCATTAGATATTGTCGACCTACCACGCAGTCAAAATTACGAAACTATCAGTGGATTTATGATGTATATGCTCCGAAAAATTCCTAAAAAGACCGACACGATTGAGTATGCCAATTATCGATTTGAGATTATTGCGACTGATAATCTTAAAATTACGCAGATGCTAGTAACCAAATTAGAAGATGTCATTTAATTTACTGGCTAGTTAAAGGATGCTTAATTAGCCTATTCATATCGTTTTAAGCACGCTGACCAAAGATAGCGGTTCCGACACGTACCATCGTTGTGCCATTTTCTATTGCTTCTGCCATATCACCACTCATGCCCATACTAAGCGTATCCCAGCTATCTAGCTCTGGATAGTCAGCTTTAATCTCTTCAAACAACTGCTTAGTTCGAGCAAAGGCATCCGTATTTGCTTTGGCAGGAATAATCATCAGACCACGTAACTGTAGACGCTCGTAGCCTTTAATCGCTGTTATCAGCTCTGGCAATTGGGCTGGCAGACATCCTGACTTGCTGTCTTCATTATCAATATTTAGTTGGATCAACACATTCAACGGTGGCAGGTCAGCTGGTCGTTGGTCATTCAAGCGTTTGGCGATAATATCGCGCTCAACCGTTTGCACCCAATCAAAGTGCTCTGCAATGTCACGTGTCTTATTACGTTGGATACTACCGACATAATGCCAAACGATACTTTTGCCTACAGGCTGAGCTTTAAGTTCAGTAATTTTTTCGATGGCCTCTTGTAGATAGTTTTCACCAAAATCACGCTGTCCCTGCTTTGCTAAAGTTGCAATCATGTCAATAGGTTTCGTTTTTGAAACAGCCAACAACATAACATTATTAGCCTTTCTGTCAGCATGACCACACGCTTGCTTCATCTGCTTATGAACTTGCTGCCAGTTATCGATAAGTGTCACTTCATCAATATTTTGATCTTTTTCTTTCATATTCGGCCTTTAATACTTATTAGGTTTCCAAAACTTCTTCAAAAAATAATTACTCGATATTTATGACTATTTTATGCAGAATCGTTTAATGAAGATTGATAAAAGATTATTTATATAAAAATATCTTTATTAAAACTAATTTTGAGTTTTATTAACTTAGTAGATGGTTAAATACTCACAGTCTTGTTATGATATTGTTACATGCTTTAACATATGCTACTGAATGTGCTAGCGATAGTAAAAAAAATTGGTTATCTCTTCAACGTTTCTTGTTCAGTTGAAATTGCTGATAGATAGTTTACCACGTGTTTTTGTAGTGTTCTGTTTTACCCGAACTAAGTGATAGGAATATCAAATTATGGCTGAAAAAAATAATCTAAGTATCGAAGATTTGCTGCGTTTTACTGTTAAACATAAGGCATCAGATTTACATATTTCAGCGGGTATGCCGGCAATGATACGTGTCGATGGTGAAATGACACGTATCAATATGCCAGAGATGACCCATCAGGTTGTGCATCAGCTTATTTATGACATCATGAATGATAAGCAACGTGCCGACTTTGAAGAGTTTTTTGAAACGGATTTTTCTTTTGAAATTCCTAATCTAGCACGTTTTCGTGTCAACGCTTTTAATCAAAACCGCGGTGCAGGCGCAGTATTTCGTACCATTCCTTCTAAAGTATTAACGATGGAAGACTTAGGTATGGGCGATGTCTTTAGACGCGTTTCTGACTTTAAGCGTGGTGTGGTACTGGTAACGGGCCCAACAGGTTCAGGTAAATCGACAACGCTTGCGGCGATGATTGATTATATTAACGAAAGCCGTAAGGAGCATATTCTAACCATCGAAGATCCGATTGAGTTTGTTCATGAATCAAAGAAAAGCTTGATTAACCAACGTGAAGTTCATCGTGATACTTTGGGTTTCGAACCAGCATTACGCTCTGCTCTACGTGAGGATCCTGATGTTATCTTGGTCGGTGAGCTACGTGACCTTGAGACCATTCGCTTAGCATTGACGGCAGCAGAAACTGGTCACTTAGTATTCGGTACCTTACATACTAGCTCAGCCGCTAAGACAATTGACCGTGTCATCGACGTGTTCCCTGCTGCTGAAAAAGACATGATTCGCGCTATGCTGTCAGAATCATTGCAAGCCGTTATTTCACAGACCCTGTTACGTCGTCAAGCAGGTGGACGTGTGGCAGCCCATGAGATCATGTTAGGTACCCCCGCTATCCGTAACTTGATACGTGAGAATAAAATTGCTCAGATGTATTCTGCTATTCAAACTGGTGCGGGCGAAGGCATGATTACGCTCGATCAAACATTAAAGAACTTGGTAGGCAAAGGTACTATCAGCAAAGATGTGGCGCGTCCTTATGCAAAACAGCCTGAAGCGTTTCTATAGTATATATAGAAAGACCATTAGAAGTGAATAATTGGTGATATCCACTATTATTTAATAGCCTTCTACTTACGAACTTTACAGCATGATTTTAAATATTTTCTTAATTGATTTACATCTAGTGCAGGTACGATATGGACATTGATAAACTATTGCAGTTAATGATTAATAAAAATGGCTCTGACCTTTTTATTACTGCTGATGTAGCGCCTTCCATGAAAGTCAATGGAAAGATACTGCCTGTTGGTAAAACGCCCTTGAGTGCTGAGCAAACCATGAGGTTGGTCAAGGGTGTGATGACGCCAAGCCAACGAAAAGAGTTTGAAGATACCAATGAGTGTCAGTTTGCTATTGCTGATGAGGCGCAGCAAGCACGTTTTCGAGTCAGTGCATTTATACAGCGTGATATGGCAGGAATGATTTTACGGAAAATTGAAAACAACATTCCAACGGTCGAAGAATTACGTTTACCGCCAGCGCTAAAAGAGCTGTCCATGAAAAAACGCGGTATTATTCTATTAGTTGGCGCAACGGGTACGGGTAAATCCACTACCCTTGCTGCAATGATAGGACATCGCAATCAAAATTCTCATGGTCATATTATTACGATAGAAGACCCTATCGAATTTGTCCATAAACATCGCGGCTGTATTATCACCCAACGTGAAGTTGGTATCGATACCCATTCATTTGAAGCGGGCCTA
Source organism: Psychrobacter sp. UBA3480 (assembly GCF_002377945.1). GTDB lineage: Bacteria > Pseudomonadota > Gammaproteobacteria > Pseudomonadales > Moraxellaceae > Psychrobacter. The sequence continues at coordinate 396,043 of NZ_DFQV01000020.1, read as the reverse complement.
AAAAACACGCTACGCCAAGCACCCGATGTTATCTTAATCGGTGAGATTCGTAACCGTGAAGTCATGAGCTATGCTATTCAGTACGCAGAAACTGGCCATCTAGTGTTTGCAACGTTGCACGCAAACAACGCTAACCAAGCAATCGATCGTATCATTCACTTCTTTGAAACCAGTCGCCATAACCAGTTGTTTATGGATTTGTCGTTGAACCTGCAAGCTATTATCGCGCAGCAACTTATCCCCACACCTGATGGTAAAGGAAGACGCGCTGCTATTGAAATCTTGCTAAATTCGCAGCTGATCAGTGACTATATCCGTAAAGGGGAAGTTCATGAAATTAAAGATGTGATGACACGCTCACGAGACAGTGGCATGCAAACCTTTGATCAGGCACTTTTTGATTTGTACGAACAAGGAGAGATAACGTATAAAGAAGCGATTCTACATGCCGACTCCCCTAACGATCTACGCCTCAAAATTAAGCTAAGTAGCAAAAACGGCAAGGCTAATTTAGATGAAGGTGCTGATAGTTTATCGTTAGATGTGAGCTAAGTTATTGAGTTTCCCATACAGAATAGACATATATAAAAACCCTCGTTATAAATAACGAGGGTTTCTTTTATTGTTCGATATCGTAGTACTGGCAGAAACAATCATTGCTAGTGATATAGCAGAAAGTTATTTCGCGCTATCTCTACAGGCTTGATCCGCACAAATGCCATATAGCACGAGAGAGTGCCCAGACAATTTAAAGCCATGTTTTTCTGCCACTTTTAGTTGTTCTTCTTCAATGACTTCATTATGAAACTCTATAATCTTGCCACACACATCACAAACTAGGTGATCGTGATGCTCTTCTTGGGTAATCTCAAATACAGATAGATTGTTTTCGAAGTTATGACGCTCAACAATACCTGCTTGTTCAAACTGTGTTAGGACACGATAGACAGTGGCAAGACCTACGTCTTCACCTTGCTCAATAAGCGCCTTGTACACTTCTTCTGCACTCATGTGATGCAGCTCTGCGCTTTCTAATAGCTCTAAAATTTTGATACGAGGTAACGTGACCTTGAGTCCTGCTCTACGTAAATCTTGATTGGTAAAAGAAGCCATAATATCCCTTTTGACTGTGACAGCCTTAACAAATAGAAAATATGAGATAAATAATCAGCAAAGATTATTTTTATTTAATATAAAGTAAATGATTAATAATAAACTGATGAAACTTACGCAGACATCTCTCTTATTATTTTCTAAATATCGAGATGCAAGCCTATGAATTTAAAATATAATTAATCTAACTATTCAGATTGTGTTTGGTAAATAATGTCGTAAGTGGTAGGCAATTGCAAGTAAATGACGTATCATTTGTCCAAGATTGTCGGTCAGACTGGTACCACCTAACGCTGGCCACACCTAATTCATTTCTTATGAGTCATCTTACCATGATAAAGACATTAAATTTCCGTCCGTTAAGCCACACAAGCGCATTACGTAAGATCGTTATCACCAGTATGCTTAGCGCTACTGTTGCTATGTCTGGCTGCTCATTATTGAGTGTTTATAAGATTGATTTGCCACAAGGCACAGCGATTACTCAAACCCAAGCCCAGAAGCTAAAAGTGGGGATGAATCGAAACCAAGTTCTTTATACTCTTGGCAGCCCTGCGATTCGAGATACTCTTGAGCCTAAACGCTGGGATTATATCTATGACTACAAAGCAGGCACTGAAGGTAGCCGTAAAGGCATCGCAGATGTCAAAAACGCCAGCCAGCATTTAGTTGTTTACTTTGATGATAATGGTTTGGTCACGCGCATCGAAGGTATTGAGAGTCTGCCAGCATCATAGTTAGCGAAACCTATTAGCTTAGATAGTTAACGGTTAGCTACGAGATTTATTTTTGCGCTGAGACATAGGATCAGCGCTTAAACTGCGATATACCTCGATACGGTCAAAAGGCTGTAGCAAATAGCTTAATGGCTGTTTCTGTGCATAAATCCCTACATGCCAACGTTTCGCAGTTGGCGTGGTGATATCTATTACTTGCTCACACCACTTTGCCAGTTCTACAAATTTCTCAAGCCATCCTGCTTGCGCCAATGCTTCACGCAAACTAGTACCTTGTCTAACCTGCAAAGCTAGATAATGCTGGCGCTGCTCATCTTCAGCATACGCCAGATATACGGTCATTAGATTGGCTTGCGTAGACTGTGGCACACTGCTGTCACGACCTTCGACTGTTAGCTCAACCACTGCATCACCCAACCTATCAATGCTAGCAGCAATGCTAATGGTACGACTAAACGTATCGCCACTCGCCACAAGTTATAAACTGCTTCATTACTAAAATTTAACGACTTGCGTAGATGGCTAATCTTCATCTGCCAACCCGCAAATACTGATAATAATAGTACAGCAATGCTACTAATAATGACCAAGATGCCAACTAACCATGCTGTCGGAATCGCAACCACTAATAATAACGCTACAGCAAAAGTGATTATCAAACTAACTAACAATCCAAATTTATGCGTTAACTGTTGCGTGCTGTAATGTAGCAAGTAACTGGCTACAAATAACACCCCACCCCAATATAACAGCTGTCCAATTGGTGGTAGCGACATACCACTAGTAAATAAAGCCACTACTCCTATCAGCAGTTGTAACACCCAAATCGGTAACACTAGCTTGGTTGCACGGTACTCACGAGTAGCCGCTCTGTTTTTTACTTGCTGATTGTTTGCTTCTACCGCTGTGACTGTTTGCTTACTCACCAAGTTCTGACCGAACCAGTATAGTCCTGTACCTGCACCGACACTCACTAACGCTAACGCGACTGCGCGTGCCCATTCCGTCAAACTGACATCAGTCATAGCAAAACCAGCACTTGGCACACCGTTTGCGAACCCTAGCAGCAACCCTATTACCATCAAACCCAAACCAATAGGTAGAGGCGCAACACCCAGCAAGCTTAAAAGTAACGCAATGACCATCAGGCCTGCAGCAACTGCGAAGCTAGGTACATCAGGTATGCTATTTAGCTCAGTTAACGCAGACAATATGCCCGTACTTGCACCAGATATAACTAATGCTGCAATCACAATAGAAACCAGCGCCGCTAACCAACCAAAGCTACGCCAGATCGGACTGACATCTGCTTCACGAGTGAGCTTTTGCATACCCGCTAGAGGGCCTTCGACACTGCGATAGGCCAATGCTATCTCAGCGTAAACAACTGGCAGCGCAACCAATACCATGGCTAATAGCCATAGTAACCAAAAGTCAATCTCACCAATTGACGCAGGTGCAAACCAACGAAATAGCAATAACGGTAGTAGCGCCGCGATAAAATAAGAAGCATAACGGATCATCATAATTTCAATCCAAACGATCTAATACCATTCACAAAAACTGGATTAGCAAACAAAACAAGTGCAAGTACCACGCATAGTAGACTGAACATGTTTGAAAAAGCCAATCGTATTTTGGAAATTGGTATAAAGTGAATAACGATAATTTATAATTATACAGAGCAAAGACTGGCCTCTGTAAATGAATTCATCTAAATATTGTCTTAATATAAGGGACAAACAGTTATAAAAAAACCCCGAAATCGGGGTTTAGTCATTCAGATATAATCAATATGCGATTCAATACTCAGTGGCTTTACTCAATAGCCTTCTATGCAAAGCAAAACGTGTATCAGATATTGAATCAGTGCGAATCAATTAGTGAATAGCACTTACATAGTCTGACAGGATACGAATGTCACGATCTGATAGTTTAGATGCAACCGTTTGCATCATACCCATCTCGCCTTCTTTGGCTGCATCATTAACTCGTTTTTGATCATCACTATCGATATCATCAACACGTCCAGCGGCACGGAATAGTTTTAGCTGAGTAGCAATATACTGAGCGTGCTGTCCGCCTAGCTTTGGAAATGCAGCCCAAGTGTTACCTGCAGCGTCTGGACCATGACAGCCGGCACAACCAATGACGCCGCGCGACTTGTCGCCACCCAAGAATAGCTTAGTCGCTTCTTGGTTGGTTGCAGGATTGCCGTAGCCAACGCCCCAAGGCGCTTGACTGGCGTAATAACCTGCTACGTTGGCTAGGTCTTGCTGAGACAGATTAGCAACTTGTGACTGCATGATACCGTTTTTGCGATAGCCTGCTTTAAAGTTGACTAGCTGTTTATATAGGTACTTTACGTTTTGGCCGCCAAGGTTTGGCTGTGCAGGAACAATGCTGACGCCATTAAGACCATGACAAGCGGCACAAACGGTTTCTGCAACTTTTTGACCTGCATTGACGTCATATTCAGGAACAATAATAGCAGCTTGTACGCTGAAACTTGCAACGCATAAGCTGGCAGCAGCGATTAACTTTTTCATTGATACAAATCCTACTAGCTCGGCGTAAGCATTATTTAGAGTGATTGCACTGATAAGATACCTGATATAGCCGCCTCTTTAATCATGAGAATGGCGTATATTTTGAGGTCTTGGACACAAGCAGTCTGAAAGTACTTACTAACATCAGGGTTTATTTTCGATTATTATAGCAAGACTTTGTATCATTTGCCTACTTAATCATAGTATCCATCAGTTTTCTGACAACACAATATACAATATGACGCAAAAACAAAAAGCGCAGATAGGTTGTTAAACCAGCGCTTTATTTTATATATTTAAATTATATTTATAAGTCGATTATTTGCTCATATATTCGATAAGTTTACGATAATCGTCATCACTACATTTGTCGCAAAGACCACCTGCTGGCATCTGTGGCATACCACCTTTGACGGACTTGATAAGCGTCGGCATACTTTTTTGTTTAATCAGCTGTTGCCATTTGGCACTATCACCTTTTTTAATGGCATTTAGCGCCCCACTATCGTGACAGGCTGCACATGAGTTATTATAGGTAGTGGCGATATCCGCCGCACCTGCGCTGCTAATCATAATGCCACTTAATAATATTGCAGCACTGCTAGCCGTTATAGCGCGATAACTCGTGCTAAGAAGTTTACTGATTGAAAACATAGAGCACCTCCTCGTGATATTTCACGTGTCTCATCAATCGTTCTATTAAACGTCTCTCGTTAAACATTGTAACAATATATGTCATATAAACATAGGTAATTTGGATATGGCTTTTTTAAAGCTGAGAACTTGTCTTAATGACAGGCCAACTTTAATGTTATCCTACTATTTATATGATGCTAATCGCAGTTATTTCAATAAGTAAGACACGGAATAGTATAGAATAGCCAGTAATATTAAATAGCTACTTTTATGATTTGCACATAACTGTATTGATAAAGAACAGCCTTTTACCTTGATTTACCTATTTCTTGACCAATTACTTGACCGCACCGATGACCTGAATCATCAGGTGACTAAAATTTTATAATCGCATCCAATTTTTTAAGATTAATGAGCCATTTATGAGTACCCCGTTTAACGATGTCGCCGCTGAACATGCCTTGTTCAATACCAAATCTCGTCAAAAAATTCAGCAAACTGAGTTTATGATGTCAGCACCTACCTTTCGTCTCTGTCCGCCTGATATGGGATTGGAAGTCGCTTTTGCAGGTCGCTCAAACGCTGGCAAATCATCAGCCATCAACGCCTTAACCAATCAGCGTCAATTGGCTCGCTCGTCTAAGACACCTGGACGCACGCAGATGATTAACTTTTTTAGTATCGGTGATACTGACAGACGTTTGGTTGATTTGCCTGGTTACGGCTACGCAGCTGTTCCGCTAGAGATGAAAAAAGAATGGCAGGTTGAACTAGAAGAATACTTGGTGTCACGCTCAAGCCTTGCAGGTCTGGTATTGATGACAGATATTCGTCATCCGCTTAAGTTTTTTGATGAGCAAATGTTACACTGGGCAAACGATGGTGAGCTACCAGTACATATTCTGCTGACCAAAGCAGATAAACTGAAGTACGGTGCTTCTAAAAACGCCCTCCTTGAGACTCGTAAACGCCTGAAAAAACTGGGCTTAAACTGTACCATTCAGTTGTTTTCGGCTCTCAGAAAAGAAGGTCTCGATGAGTTGGCTGGAATAATGGGCAACTGGTATGAGTATCAGCTTGATGCAGATAAAATTATCGAATCTTCTTTTGCGTTGCTAGAAGGCGCTGAGTTAGAAGACGCTATTGAAAAAGAAAGCGGTGAAAAAGAGAGCGTTGATAAAGAAAACAAATAAATATCGTTGTCTTTAATAAAAAGGGTTTATCGCTATTACGATAAACCCTTTTTATTGTCTGTTTATTCACTCATTACTATTATCGGTGTGATATTAAAATAATAAGAATTATAAAAGTAGCTCTACCCGCATAGCAAATCCACTAGCGCTTGTGGAGTATCAACTTGGTAGGTTGGATTTTGCTCCGCAAGCTCTGCACTCGTTGCCGTACCATAGTTCACCGCTATACTGGTCATACCCAATGCTGTTGCCATTTGAATGTCATAGATACTGTCGCCGATAAACACAGCATCAGAAACCTGCTGCTGCGTATAATCCAAGATATCGGTCAACATCTGCGGATCAGGTTTTGAGCCTGACTCATCAGCACAACGCGTAATCGCAAAGTAATCATGGCTATCTGAGGCATCTAATACACGATCTAGCCCTTTTCTTTTTTTACCCGTTGCTACGGCGAGCGTTTTGCTTTGCTGTTGCAAAACTTGCAACATACCCTCTATTGGTTCAAAGAGCGGCGTACTGTGACTATTAGCAACATAGTATTCTGCATAGGTTTGCTGAATCTCACGCAACTGCGTATCGTTTGCCTGCGGATATAAAATCTTAATGCCATTCATTAAGCTCAGACCAATAATATTTTTTACGGCTTTATCAGTCGTCTCAAACCCGTGTGTTTCCCCAGCCACATGCATAGAATCAACAATCAGGCCGATTGAATCCATTAGGGTGCCGTCCCAATCAAAAATAATCAACTTCTTATCAGACAACCGATGTTCTGCTGATGGTTGAGTATTTATGATGCTTTCTGAAATTGTAGCTGGTTTGGTCATGGGTTTACCTTGATAAATAAAAGTAATAAATAGCAGATACTAAAACGTCACGGTGGCTTATTCGTAAAAATAAGATATCGTGACGTTTAGGAAAGTACAAAAATAGTTTGGCTTAAGAGTTTATTTAAAAAACTATTCAGGCAATTTCGTTGTTTCTGGTAGCCAATCTGCCATATCGTCTGGCAATGGCGCAGTAATGGTCTTGTAGCCTGGAATGTCTAAGCGCCATGCATGTAAACACAGACGATGGACGCCTGATTTATCATGGACGTTGTATTTGTCATCACCCAAGATGGCATGACCGATATGCGCTAAATGCACACGGATTTGATGAGTGCGACCCGTCAATGGCTTGGCTTCAATTAAGCTGACTGGCTGACTATTAATCATAAAGCGATCATGAATAATAATATCAGTCTGGCTTTCTTTCGCTTGTGGGTCTTGGCTATCTACTTTCACTCGGCGCTCACCACTTGCAAGCGTGTAACGTAGCAATGGCGCATTGATACGCTGCTCATTAAGCGCAGGTTGACCTTTGGCAAGACATAGATAGTGCTTTTGAATGGTCTTATCTACCAAATGCTGCTGCAATACTTTGAGCGTTGAGCGTTTTTTGGAAATCATCAGTAGCCCTGATGTGTCTTTGTCGATGCGATGGATCAGCTCTAAGTATTTTTTACCTGTCACTTCACGCATGGCTTCGATAACCCCAAAGTCCAAGCCGCTACCGCCATGCACAGCGATACCAGAAGGCTTATTCAGCACTAGCAAACCGTCATCTTCATAGACCACGCGCGCCAGTAAGCTTTTGGCAAATTCGGTACTAATAATTGGTTTTTCGCGCGTTGCTAACTCTACAGGGGCAATACGTACCACATCTTCACGCTGCACTCTATCGTGTGCTTTACAGCGCTTATTATTGACGCGTATCTCATCTGAGCGAATCATTTTATAGATATGTGATTTTGGCAAACCTTTTAAACGGTTTAACAAAAAATTATCCAAGCGCTGGTCGTGTTGATGGCGCGTTACTTCAAGGTAGTTCACCTTGCCGAAGTTGCTAATCTCATCGTCAGCGCTTTGTGGGCGTGTTTTGCTATTAAAAATAGCAGGGGCTTCATGGGTAGTAGCGTCGTCAGTCATTTTTGAGTTTGTCATTTTTAGTTAGGTATTTACACAAAGATTTGCTATAGTTTAGCATGTTGAGCGACAATTAAGCAGAGGCGACAGCAATAATCATTGTTGTTACAAATAGTTGACCACCATTTTATTGCCTGTTAGTTTTCTACTACTTGCCAGTAAAGAGGTAGACACTATTTATCCTGCTGACCTGACACGTTTCATCTGATTTTAGGGCGCATTTTTATTTAGAGGTATTACTTACCAAATATAGCCCTACAAATTAAAAATACTGTACTGAATGTTATTCGGTACCATAAAATAAATAGTGACACTCAATACCATCGCGTCAATAACGCTGATAATAAATCAGCTTATTAACCGATTACAACACAACACTGACTCACTAATTGCATGACAACGACCGTACTCGATAATCAATCATTATTTAATGACTATTTATCTGATGGTTCTTTATGCCAGCATAGTTGAGCAAGTATGGGTAGTTTAGCGTTAGGATCGAAAAGTATATCGATAGCTGCCTAAGTATTGGTGGTCAAACAGATGACGATAGCAATGTAAATACGATACCACGCTGACAAGCTGGTCCATTACTCTGTTTGCCAAGTACGCCCCGCTGATAACAAAAGCTGCGACACCTAACCTTGAGACACCCAAGATATTATTGACGTTATACAAAGAACGATAAACAAAGAGTAACCAATTGCTTCACCTGAATAAACAACCGCTGAATGACACCACTATATAGTAGTAATCATGACCGCGATATTATTGTTAGACTTTGATGGATGAATGGCAACAGCACCATGCCTTTTTAATATCAGTATTTTTTAGAGATGTAACTGACCCTCGCCCACGCTTACAACGTGCGCTGAAATCACTACCAATAGAACGTACTGAGAATAAGAGCGCTTTGACTCGCTGACCCAATCATATATGTACCAAGTTTACTGATGATAAAATATAAGTACCGTAGCCTTACACCCTATATTACTGATATTAACGTGAGCGCCGCCATTATTTCAGGTAAAAAAGAAGCCATTGAAAAAGCCCTTGTGCTTTATAAACCCACGATTTACGTTCTACCGTTAATGAACATCTACACACGCTAATCACAATATTAGCCACACTTGCCACTATGTCCTAAAGACTGTCTTATCGTTGTCATGCGTACTCATAGGATACAAATATGAAACGCATTTTGATCAACGCCACGCAAAACGAAGAGATTCGTGTCGCCTTATGTAAAGGCAACCACCTGTACGATTTCGACCTAGAAAACCGTACTCGCGAGCAAAAAAAATCTAACATTTACAAAGGTCATGTGACCCGTGTCGAGCCATCGCTCGAAGCAGTATTTGTCGAATATGGTTCTCAGCGTCAAGGTTTTTTGCCAATTCGTGAAATCTCTGCTGAATACCTAAGCGGCAACCCACGTGACGAAAACATCAAAAAACTGATCAAAGAAGGCGACGAGCTAATCGTCCAAGTCGAAAAAGAAGAGCGCGGCAATAAAGGCGCTGCCCTATCAACGTATGTCTCATTAGCCGGTCGTTATCTGGTATTGATGCCAAACAACCCTCGCGGTGGTGGTATCTCACGTCAAATCTCGGGCAAACTGCGCGAAGACATGAAACGCATGCTAAGCAATCTTGATTTACCAAAAGGCATGAGTGTCATCATTCGTACTGCTGGTATTGGTAAAACTCAAGAAGATTTACAGCACGATTTAAATCACTTGCTCAACATTTGGCAAGCCATTCAAGAACAAAACCAAAAATATCCTTCACCGCGCTTAGTTCACCAAGAAGCGGGCGTTGTCACACGTGCTGTTCGTGATTATCTGCGTGATGATATCGCTGAGATTTGGATTGATAACGAAAACGCTTACATTGAAGCGGCTGGGTTTATTGATGCGGTAATGCCAAAACAAGCTGAAAAGCTACGCAAATATACTGATTATGAGCCGATGTTTTCGCGCTTTAATATCGAAAAGCAAATCGAAACCGCTTATCAGCGCGAAGTTCGTCTGCCATCAGGTGGTTCAATCGTTATTGACCAAACAGAAGCACTGGTCTCTATCGATATTAACTCAGCTAAGTCAACCAAAGGTTCAGACGTTGCTGAGACCGCTTACCATACCAACTTAGAAGCAGCCGATGAGATTGCTCGTCAGCTTCGTTTGCGTGATATGGGTGGTTTGATCGTTATTGATTTCATTGACATGAATGACAATAAGCACCAAAAAGAAGTAGAAAAACGTCTGATTGATGCGACCAAATATGACCGTGCACGCGTTCAGTTCGGCGATATCTCTAAATTTGGTCTAATGGAAATGAGCCGTCAGCGTCTACGTCCTTCCTTAGAAGAGTCAACTGGCTATATCTGCCCACGTTGTCACGGCAACGGTATGATTCGTGACTTGCGCTCATTGTCACTATCTATCATGCGTCAAATTGAGCAAATCGCTCTAAAAGAACGTCAAGGTGAAGTACAAGCAGAGGTCCCGACAGACATCGCTGCATTCTTATTAAATGAAAAGCGCGACAGCTTGGTTTATCTTGAGCAAGACAGTGGCACGCGTATCACTATTTTGCCACACGCGCATTTAGAATCACCAAACTTTAAGCTCCATTTCAACCGTGATGGCTTTGCACCATCGAGCTATGAGCGTATCACTGATACTCAGCAACAAGAGCATAGTGACCTTGGCTACAACGTTGACTGGCAGACTGCTGAAAAAGAGCGCCCTGAACAGCAGCCTACTCGCCAGCCTCGTAAAACTGCAGATGATAAGCAGAGCCGCTCAAACACACAGCAGAATGCAGCCACGCAAGCACAGAACGATACGGTAAATCATAGCAATGATCGTCGTAATCATAAAAACACCAACGATGTGTCGCCTGCACATGCACCGCAAGCTAATAAAACTGCTAGTGTTGCCGCTCCAGTAGCGCCGCAGACACAGAGTGTCGAAGCTACTGCTCAACCAAAAGCCGTTGCGTGGTTATCAAACCTATTTGCTCAAGCACCGCAAGCCACTACGACACCTAGTGTTAGTAGCCGAGATGCCGCTGAAGCAATCGAAGCGCTAGTAAACACGGGCGCGCAAAGCTTAGGCTCGTTTGGTCAAGTTGATAGCAATGCATTGAATAGTGCAGCTGCAACTAGTGAGCAGCCAACTCAGCAAAGTAACAGTCAGAAAAATGACAGCCAACAGTCAGATAATAACACTAACCGTCAACAGGCGCGTCGTAATGACAGCGATGCTGACGACAGCAGCAATGAAGACAGAAGAAGACGTAAGCCGCGTAAGTCTAGATCTTCTAAACCGCGTCAAAGAAAAGAGACAACTGACGAGAATACTGGCAACGTAAACAGTAGTTCAGAAAGTTCTGGCTCAAACAATGCTGATGACAAATCGTCTGATACTCAAGACCAAAGACAGCAAGACAAGCGTCAGAACGATAACAGACGCACGAACGATCGCAATCGTAATAACCGCCAAGATAGCAATCAACAGAACAGCAATCGTAACGCAAGCGAGCGCAGTGATGCTGATAACGAAAACAGCTCTAAAGCAGATGAGCAAACTCGTACTAAGCGTAAATCGCATAGCCAACGCGGCTCACGCGGTAAGCTAGAGCGCGGTGAAACACTAACGGCTGACAGCGTTAAGCACAGCAAGCAGCAGAACGCTAGAAACCACGATGCTGCCAATAGCAAAAATCAACATAGTGCACGTCGCAATCAAGACCCTAACGAGGTCGTGCTACAGGTCAATGAAGCGCCAACTGAGCTAAAAGCGCCTGAAGTGGTGCATCTATCTTTAGATGATAGCAAATCCACACAGGCAAAAACTCAGCCTAGTGAGCAGCGAAGCGCGACAAATAACGTAGCAAAAGATGAGCGTTCAAACGAAACAGCTGCTCAAAAACCTACTGATAAGCACAGTAGCAATGAGCAGAACACTGATAAGCAAAACATCAGTGCTTCGAATGCTGTTAAGAAAAGCGATAGCGAAAAAAGTACGGTGGAAGCAAATGCTAATCAGGTAAATGATGATAAGCGTGCATCTACCGAACAAGCTAAGGTACAAAACGATGTACCTAAGCATGAGCAGGCTGCTGAAGAGAAAAAAGCACCTGTAGTTGTAGAAGCTCAATCGACCTCTACGAGTAACACCGAAAGTAAAGCGGAAGCTCCAACGTCGGTAACTACTGACGTAGAAGAAACTAAAGAAACTCAGACTCCAAAACAGCAGGAAACCAGGACTGCTGAAAATATGAGTAAGAGTGATGAAGCTCAAAATACTCAGGCTGATAGTAATAGTGCAAGCACAAGTAATGTAAGTAACTCAGCACTTGAGCTAACCCATGAAGCACTATTTGGCGCACGTTACGTGACTGCTGAGAAATTTGGTCAAGCGAGTAACGATCCTCGTGTAGTACTCGCTCAGCAAGCCGCTCAAGCGGACAAGCCAGCTGCCACTAATGTGCCAGCAATACGTGGTACGGTTGGTGAGTTTATTCGTGCCACGCTACCAGAGGCTCAAACGCGCTTAGCAGAAGAAGGCATTATCAACTGCTTTATTGCGACTATTGCGTTGCATAATGAGCAATCTCAGAGTACTGATAATAGCTCTGATGCTGCTAGCAAGAGCTTTGACTTTAGCAACTATGGCTATCAACCATTGGCTACCGACTACCTTGCACGCTTTGAAGCGATGACTCAAGCCGTTAGTCAATTCGCAGCAGCACAAGGTAAGACAGACGTTGAGCCACGTGCTATCACTAAGCGTGCTAGCAACGATCCACGCGGACAACACCCTGATTATCAGGAATCTGCTGTATTGAGCGTACCTGCTGAACAAGTAAGTGACGCGGAACCAGCTATCACTGAGCAAGCCGATAGCGAATTCAATGCGCATGACGTTGAAGCAACTGCCCTCGCCAATCAAGCTCAAACTGATGATATCAGTGTTGATAGTGAGCAATTGCTAGAAGTCGAGCGTGCTCAGTCAGAAGCTAAGGATGCAGAAGTCGAAACCTCTACAGAGCAAACTGTCAATGAGGTAGAAGATGCTGCAGAAAACATAGCTGCAGAGACTGAGCAGACGACTGACTCGGCAGTAGAAGAATCTACTAAAGAAGCTAGCAAAGAAGACAGTCAGGCAGCTAAGTCTAAGACGACTATAGCCAGCTATAAAAACATGATCGAAAATGTGGCTGAGCAATTACTACCACAGACTGGTATGTTTAATCTAACTACGCCAAAAGTACCAAAGGCGCGCAGTCGTAAGCCTAAGACGGAGCATAAGAAGCCGACGCAGGCTGAAAAGCTCGCATCTGATGATGTAGACAGCGACAGCTAGTCATATAAGCTCAAATGTAAAAGCCCCAAAGCTATTCGTAGCTTTGGGGCTTTTTATTTTAATACAGCCAAACTTACTTGCTAATTCAAACGAGAGACAATAGAAAGCAGATAAGCTTAGTGTGCAGAAGACGCTGTGTCATCTTTACCACGCATTTTGCCAATAGTAGTAACAATAGCTACTACAATAGCGCCAACAATCAGTCCGACTAATCCATTTAACAATGACGCGGTTAACCCTTCAAATACCCCAGTAAGATGGGCAATGTCTTCTACACTGTGATGCAAAAAGCCGATACCGTGAACGATAATACCACCGCCCACCAAGAACATCGCAATCGTGCCTGCTATGGATAAAAACTTCATAAGCTTTGGCGCAGCCGCAAGCATAAACTCGCCAAACTTGCGCTTACTGTCACCTGCTTGTGAGTTTTCAATCAAATGCAGACCCGCATCATCAATCTTTACGATGCCTGCAACTAAGCCGTAAATACCGACGGTCACGACAGCAGCCACTATCGAAAGTACGATGCCTTTTTGGACAATATCGCCACCAGCTGCTGTAATTGCGCCTAAAGAGATAACAATAATCTCAGCTGATAAGATAAAGTCTGTACGTATGGCACCTTTGATTTTGTCCTTTTCAAACGCGACCAAATCTACCGACTCATCTGCGTTGGCTTTTAAACGAGCATTTTGCTCTTCATCATGAGGCAACAACTTCGGCCAAAACTTGTGAATGACCTTCTCAGCCCCTTCATAACTCAGGTATAACCCTCCGATCATCAATAGCGGAGTAATCAACCACGGTATAAAATAACTGATCAATAGCGCCGCTGGTACTAAAATCACTTTGTTCACGGCAGAGCCTTTGGCAACTGCCCAAATGACGGGGAGCTCACGATTTGGCTTAACCCCTGTGACCTGCTCGGCATTGAGTGCTAAATCATCACCAACTAAACCCGCGGTTTTTTTGGCGGCAACTTTGGTCATGACGCTCACATCATCCATTAAGACGCTGATGTCATCGAGTAAGGTTAATAAACTGGCACCTGCCATGTGTGCTCCTTAAAGCAAATTTGTTAAAGTAAGTCGTTCTCAAATAGTTTATACAACGCATTTTATATAGATTTTTATAAAAACAATGCGATTAGCCTTAGACTACAAGTTCAAGCAACTATGTTAAATAGCACAAATGTATCTTGTTTTTTGAATTTATGTTGATAGCTATTCTTTAAAGTTGGCTTTGTTGATACTTCTTGGCAGTCTTCCGTTCGCTATTATTTGGCGTAAATATGGTAATATGAAGGCTGTTACTACCTATCTTTTATTATCAATAAGTTATAAAAACTTCTTCAATGTTAGACCTTTAAAACACTGCCAAGACACATTACTATATAGACAAGTTTATAGTGCTTTTTATAACGAACTCATGATTAGGCGCGACGCCTATAGGAAACCCGTATGCCGTTCCCCACTATCAAAAATACCACCTTGCGTAACCCTCTTTCTCGTACCGTTCTATCTCGTTTTATGATGAGTGCGCTGTTAGTTGGTATCGCTGCTGGCTGCTCAAACAATGCCGCTGATGCAACCAGCAATACCAGTGTTGTAAACGCTGCACAGACAAAATCCACTGCTACTAAGCCTTCAGCTGGTAATGATACAACCGTGGTGAAGGCGTTACAGGCGAATCTAAAGAACTCTGGTATCGAGGAAACTATCGTTTCAGCTGTACCGACAGATATGGATGGTATTTATTGGGTGACCGCTGAAGGTCTACCTTCTTTCTTTACTGATAAAGCTGGCAAGCATATTATTCAAGGTCAGATCATTGCTGTGGGTGATGCCGCTCCAGTTGATATCAGTGCCGCCCTAGTTGCTACGACAGCACAAGAAGCGCTAAAAGCCGTCGATAAAAAAGACATGGTGATTTATCCAGCAAAAGGTGAAACTAAAGCCGTCATCTATGCCTTTACCGATGCAGACTGTGGCTACTGTCGCAAACTACATTCAGAAATGGATGATATCAATGCGCGCGGTATCGAGGTTCGTTATCTGGCATGGCCACGCAGTCAAGAGTCTGTACCAAAAATGGAAGCTATCTGGTGTAGTCAGGATCGTAAAGCTGCGATGGATCAAGCAAAAATCGGTGCCAATGTACAAGCCCCTAGCTGTACTAACCCTGTACAAGAGCATATGGCTCTAGGTTCAAGACTTGGTGTGCGCGGTACGCCTGCGGTGTTTACCGAAACAGGACAACAAGTAGGTGGCTACTTACCTGCAGCAGAATTGGCACAAGCAGTAGGTGCTAACTAATCATATGAATTACCAGTATTAGTAACTAATATGAGTAATCAAGCATAAATGACATATGCATATGCCAAACAAGATTGAAGCTACTGCTTTTTTATAATCGTAAGCTGATATAACCTTGATGACGTTGTCTTTATAACATTGGCCTTTATGATATTAGCCTTTAGAACATTGGCTTTTATGAGATTGTATAGACGGCACAATGCCTTGTCGGTATGATACGATAAAGCGCGATGCAAAATGAGCAACACCCTTTTTATTTGAGCTTTTTTTATTCAACTACGATGAAGTAGATAGGCAGGTAGCACTAGACAATGCGCACAGACATTCTGTTTGATGTCGCAGACTCACTTGACACTGTCACCGCTTATACTGACTTCATTGTATTTAACCTCTTGAGGATACTGTGAGTAATTCCATCAAACTAGCGATACTTGGTCTGGGCACCGTCGGAACGGGCGTGATCAATCTGATCAATGACAATTTAAATGAGCTAAAACGCCGTAGCGGACGCGACATTATTATTACCGAAGTTGGTACGCGTCGTCAGCGTGATGATATTGATGCCAATATCATGCAAAACAGCGATCTGATGGCAATTGCCGCAAGCGACAACGTCGATATTGTTATCGAAGTGATTGGTGGTACCACCTTAGCCAAAGACGTCATTATGCAGGCCATCAAAAACGGCAAGCATGTGGTTACGGCAAACAAGGCTCTACTCGCTGAACACGGTAATGAGATTTTTGCTTTCGCTGAAGAAAACAATGTGCATGTTGCTTATGAAGCAGCGGTAGCAGGCGGTATTCCAATTATTAAGGTAATGCGTGAAGCACTTGCTGCCAACAAAATCGACTGGCTCGCGGGTATCATCAACGGTACTGGTAACTTTATCATGACTGAAATGCGTGATAAGGGCCGTCCGTTTGCCGACGTATTAAGCGAAGCACAAGAGTTGGGTTACGCAGAAGCAGATCCTACTTTTGATGTTGAAGGTATTGATGCTGCTCATAAATTGGCGCTACTTGCCTCAATAGCATTTGGTATCCCGCTACAGTTTGATAAAGTTTACTGTGAAGGTATTACTGGCATTACCCTGCAAGACGTGAACTATGCCGAAGAGCTTGGCTACCGTATCAAGCATTTAGGGTTTGCAGTACGCCGCGATAGCGAAAACGATGGTGATGCAGGGGTTGAATTACGCGTACACCCGACACTTATTCCACAAGATGCGCTATTGGCGAACGTCAATGGTGTGAAAAACGCAGTATTGGTTAACTCACATCCACTTGGGCAGACACTCTATTGCGGCGATGGCGCTGGTGCTGGTGCAACTGCTTCTGCAGTGATGGCCGATGTCATGGATTTGGTTCGTGTACTGGGTAGCAAAGACCGCGACGATCAGAGCAATACTGGACATCATGTTCCACATTTAGCATTTATTCCTGACCAGCTATCGGACACACCTATATTGCGCGCTGATCAGATGGTAACTGGATATTATTTGCGTGTGCATGCTTATGATAGCCCAGGCGTATTGGCAGATATCACGCGCATCCTAAGTGATGCTGGTATCAATATTGATGCAATCTTGCAAAAGCCTGCGCATAAAGTAGGTCAAGTGCCGGTGATTATTCTGACGCTACCTGTGGTCGAGAGTCAGATGAATCTCGCTATCGAAAAAATTGAAAAGTTAGAGACCATTACTGATAAAGTGGTACGCATACGATTAGATGAGCTAGCATAAACCACATACTGAAGAAGACAGATGCTTATAATATAAGCAAAAGCTAGCCAATCGGCATCTGGTTTCTTGGTAGATACTTAATCAAAACGCACAACAAGGAATAATAACGATGTCAAATGATGCAATTGTAATCCTAAACGGCGCACGTACACCAATGGGTGGCTTTCAAGGCGCACTAAAAGACATGAGTGCTACCGAACTGGGTGCCGCCGCTATCAAAGCTGCTGTCGAACGTTCAGGTGTTAGCGCTGACAGTGTTGATGAAGTGATCATGGGTTGTATCTTGACGGCAGGTCTGGGTCAAGGCCCTGCTCGTCAAGCCATGCGCAAAGCAGGTCTACCGGATGCGACTGGTGCTGTCACTATTAATAAGCTTTGTGGTTCAGGCTTAAAAGCAGTCATGCAAGCGCATGATGGTATCAAAGCGGGCAGCTTCAACGTCGCTGTTGCAGGTGGCATGGAGTCAATGACGAATGCACCGTATATCATGCCAGGTTCACGTGGCGGCTATCGTATGGGTCACAAAGAAGTCAAAGACCATATGTTCTTAGATGGCCTAGAAGATGCTGATACTGGTAAGCTTATGGGTATGTTTGCTCAAGAAATGGCTGATGAAAAAGGCTATACACGTGAGCAAATGGATGAGTTTGCTATTGAGTCATTGAACCGTGCGCTAACTGCGATTAAAGATAACCACTTTAAAGATGAGATCGAGCCTGTCACGTTTGCCACTCGCAAAGGCGAGCAAACTGTTGATACCGATGAGCAACCTGCCCTTGCCAACGCTGATCGCATTCCTACTTTGCGTCCAGCATTTGCTAAAGATGGTACAATCACTGCCGCAAACGCTAGCTCAATCTCGGACGGTGCTGCAGCAGTCGTCGTGATGAAAGAGTCACAAGCGAAAGCTGAAGGCCTTGATTATCAAGCTCGCATTGTTGCTACTGCCTCAAACTCACGTCACCCAAGCGAATTTACTATTGCGCCAATCGGTGCCATCGAAAAAGTATTAGCAGGTGCTGGCTGGTCAGTAGATGATGTAGATCTGTGGGAAATTAACGAAGCCTTTGCGATGGTTACTATGGCTGCGATGGACGAGTTAAAACTTGACCATGCTAAAGTAAATATCGAAGGCGGTGCATGTGCCCTTGGACATCCAGTAGGTTGTTCAGGTGCTCGTATTCTAATTACGCTTATTAACTCTCTAAAACGTACTGGTGGCAAAAAAGGCATCGCAACACTATGTATCGGTGGTGGTGAAGCGGTAGCCGTTGCTATCGAGCTTGCTTAAATAAAGCAGGTTTAACTGACTTAAAGTAAGTTAGCTGAATAATAGTTATATAGTCGTTATTTATTGAGAAACCGCATTGCTAATGGTAATGCGGTTTTTTTGTGTCTGATCTTTATCGATGAATGTTAAATATTACTCTGTGTAAAGACTCGTTAACTTCTACCCCCTCCTATGTTATGCCACTTACAGCCTATTACACGCAATTACTGCAAGCGCACACTTTGCTACCTTGCTCATATATCTCATCAAAAATCACGGTGTTAGGATAGCTACAAGTTGATAGGGAAGCTATTCATTTGGCTTACCATTAACTGTAATAAATATGGTTTTACCAAAAATTAATAACAACACTAACCATTACATTATAAAAAATAAACTCGCAAAAAAGGAATATAACAATGAGTCAACTAATCCGTTTAAAAGATATTCAAGCTACTCATCAAGATTTAATTGGTGATGACTATTATGATCCAACGCACAAAACTGCTTACGGTATCAATGAAGAGAAAATCGGTAAGATCGAAGGCGCCCTAGTCGAAGATACGACTGGCCGCATCCGTTACTTAATCGTAGACGCAGGCGGTTGGTTTAGTTCAAAAGAAGTACTAGTACCAGCAGGTCTAGCACGTATCGTTGGTGATGATGTCTTCTTTGATAGCTTGACCAAAACACAAGTAGAAGCCATGGAAGTATACGATCACGATTACCAGTACAGCTATAAAGAGCAGTACGAAAGAGATCGTCAAGCATTTACTGCCGATACACTCCCTGTAGAAGATCGCGTTGATATTGCCGATCATTCTTATGACGCACCAAATACGCTAGAGCTATTAGAAGAGCGTCTGACAGTCAACAAAGACCGTATTGTTGCTGGTCTAGTAAAAGTAGGTAAGCATGTCGTCACTGAAGAACGTAATGTCGATGTAGATTTAGAAGAAGAACATGCCAATATTCAACGTACTAGCGTAGATCGTCCAACAGACCGCCGCATCGGCGACCTCGATGCTACCGAAACAGTTGAAGTCGAACTACAAGCCGAACGTGCTCGCGTTAGCAAAGAAACCTATGTTTCTGAAGAAGTAAATGTCGGTAAAACGACCGATCACCATACTGAAACCTTAATTGAGACTATTCAACGCGAAGAGCTAGATGTTGATGGCGACGGCAACGTGGTTGACCGTGAAGGTAACTTAGTAGACCGTGATGGTATCACAGCAGAAGATGTACGCCGTGCTCGTGGCATGTAATATGCTAATATGTCATAGTTTAACGACATAAGTTTCCTATATCGTCAGTTGAACATGGTAGTAATAAGTAGCTAAGCTCATCTGTTTAGCCATTAAGATCAGAGCATGTCTCTGGTCTTTTTTGTATTCATAATATGAGCGAATGGTTTATAGTATTCAATGTAGCTAGTTAATATATGTAGTTGGCATATAACGTTTTAGATTGTTGAAAACTCATCATTTTATAATTATAAAGGAATAACAATGACTACTGAAAATGGAAACAGCCTTTACCAAGATGACTTGGATAAAGAACAAAATATCTCAACGAAGCAGACGAATAATACCGTCAATGTTGGACATTTAGAGCTATTAGAAGAACGTCCTGTGATTAACAAAGAACGCTTAGATGTGGGTAAAGTGACCGTTACCAAGCATTCACGCACTAAAACTGTCGAAGTGCCAATTGAGTTGGTAGAAGAATATATCACCATTCGTACTGAGTACCATGACGCGGAGAGCCAAGATTTACTCTCTGGTAACTATGATGAGAAAGACATATTGCGCCACGTCGAGCCTTCTTTGGATAGCAAAGCTGTAGTAACTATTAATGGTAAACAAATAGAGATTGGCGATGCACCGATTGATATTGTGCTATCTCGCCAAGTGGCTACCATTACCAAAGATACCTACGCTATCCAAGACATCGAAATCAATAAGAGCACTCATGTACATACTGACAGCATTCAAGTAGAGCTCAGACATGAAGAGTTAGATGTGACTGAAGAAGGTCTATTAGCTCATGATTCTGATACGACTAAGTTGAAATAAGCGCTTATAGTTTAACCACTACGAGCTTGTATGATTGATCAAGATTATTTCACAACATAAAGAAGCAACGCTATCTTAGCGTTGCTTTTTTAATGCTTATCACTTACTAAGTATTGAAGACCAACTATGAGGCTTCATTACACTCGAATGTATTAACATTTGACTCATCTGCACCCGCAGTACGCATGACGCCAGTTTTACGAGCTTCGTGCCCTACGCGCCACTGTGTGAAGCCTTGACCACCATCAATTGCGGTCGCCACTTCAAACACTTCAGGATTACTACCTTCATTGGTCTGGTTCAACGTTACTGTACCCATGTCGGTTGCGACAACAACTTGATTAGCATCTTCTTTATAAGTCGCCTCAACTTTTAGTTCAGGTGTACATAGATACGACATCTGCTTGACGGCGCTATTTACTGAAGCAGTAGTATCACCTTCTACTTCGTTAAGCGAAGCGTCTTCGGTATCGACGACGACATCACTAGGTTCAGCAGGCTCCGCTGACATTGGAACGGACTCTTCTGTATTAGCACCTTCTTCCATTCCCGTCTCTGGCTCTGACTGTTGCTGACAAGCACTAACCGTCAAGGCGCCAGCCAACAAACTTGTTAAAACTACTGAGCTGCGTACTTTTTTTAAGAATTCTACACTCATGACACTCTCCCAAATAAATATGTTAAACACTATAGCGTGTCCATAAATTCACGCCTATGCTGAATTTGTAAGTAATCAATACAAAGTGTTTGTTGGACTTAGTCTAGCAAGTTTTAAGTTTGCATAAGTTATCTAACAGATATGAAAAAGCCCCTATCTACTTAAGATAAGGGCTTTTTTAGGTAAGAGCTTGCTTTAATAGCAGTTCAGTAAATAGCTAATGACTTGCTATGACTAACGACTAGATTTTACCATGACACTGCTTGTACTTAAGACCTGAGCCACAAGGGCAAGCTGCATTACGACTGATATTCATACCTGCATATGGGTTTGGTTCATTAGCATTACTACCGTTACCTGCTATAGCAGCACCAACGCCAGCTGCGGCAGCACCGCTGTTTAGATTGCGGCTTTGTGGTTGCGGCTGAGCAGCTGAACCACTTGCATTGCTATCCAAGTTATCTACATCGTCATGCTCGAACTGCATTTGCATATGGGCAGCGTTCTCACGTTGCTGGATTTCTAATGCTTCCAGTTCTTCCTTGGTTGGGATATGCACACGTGACAAGTCTTGTACGGTCTCAGACTTAATCGCACCAAGCATCATCTGGAACAATTCAAACGACTCACGCTTGTATTCCTGCTCAGGGTTCTTCTGTGCATAACCACGTAAATGAATCCCTTTACGTAGCTGATCCATTTGCGTTAAGTGCTCTTTCCAATGCTTATCTAGACTCTGTAGCATGAAATGACGCTCAAGCTGAGCGGCATCCTTTTCACCCATCTGCTCACGGCGACTATGATAACGATCTATCGCTGTTTGAACGATTTTCTCACGCAGCCCTTCTTCATCCAGACGACGATCTTCATCCAACCAATCGTTAATCGGCATCGAGATTTTGAACTCGTCTTCTAACTCGTCTTCTAAGCCGTCAATATTCCATTGATCATCAATAGAGCCAGGCGGAATAAACTGATTGATCATCGCGTTATATACTTCATGATGCATCACTTCGATGGCTTCTAATAAATCCATCTCTGCTAATAAATCATCACGCTGACCATAGATAACTTTACGCTGCTCATTGGCAACATCATCATATTTCAGTAAGTTTTTACGAGCATCAAAATCGCGACTCTCAACTTTACCTTGGGCGTTTTCGATCGATTTAGAGACCATTTTATGTTCGATGGCTTCATCTTCTTTGAGGCCCATCGCACGCATCATATTGACCACGCGATCACCTGCGAAGATACGCATCAGATCATCTTCAAGCGATAAGAAAAAGCGTGACATACCAGGGTCACCCTGACGACCAGCACGACCACGTAACTGGTTATCGATACGGCGTGACTCATGGCGCTCAGAGCCGATGATATGTAAACCACCAGCTGCTACAACTTGGTCATGTTTGACTTGCCATTGAGATTTTAGACGCTGCATCTCTTCTGGACTCACCGCATCAATATCTTCGATAAACGACTGCCAGTTACCACCAAGGATAATATCCGTACCACGGCCTGCCATGTTGGTTGCGATCGTGACTGATTTTGGGCTACCTGCCTGTGCAATAATTTCTGCTTCACGCTCGTGCTGCTTAGCGTTTAGAACGTTATGCTTAACGCCTTCTTGGTCAAGCAAGTAAGACAACTCTTCACTAGCCTCAATCGTCGCTGTACCAACCAGTACTGGCGCGCCCTTGGCTTGAATTTCTTTAATTTCGCGAATGATACCTTTGTATTTGCCTAACTTAGTTAAGAAAATCTGGTCATCCATATCGATACGAGCAATCGGCTCATGCGTTGGAATCACGATGACATCTAGATCGTAAGTAGATTTGAATTCTGCCGCTTCGGTATCAGCGGTACCCGTCATACCAGACAATTTGTCATATAGACGGAAGTAGTTCTGGAATGTCGTGGTTGCAAGCGTTTGGTTCTCTGCTTGGATCTCAACGTTTTCTTTCGCTTCTACTGCTTGATGCAAGCCTTCTGACCAGCGACGACCCGGCATGGTACGGCCTGTATTTTCATCAACGATGACCACTTCGCCTTCATCGACGATATAGTGAACGTTTTTGACAAACACGTGATGCGCACGGATGGCAGCTTGAACGTGAGCCAAAAGTGGCAAACGACTTGGGCTATATAAGCTTTCGTTTTCACCCAGCTCACCCACTTCGATTAAGAAGCGCTCGATTTTTTCGTAGCCTTTTTCGCTGATCTCAATTTGGCGATTCTTTTCATCGATCCAGAAGTCTTCTTCTTCGTTATTCTTGTTTGCTTCTTCGTCTTTTGAACGAATCAGCACAGGAATAATCGTATTAATCAACGCGTACATGCGTGAAGAATCTTCAGCTTGACCCGAAATAATAAGCGGCGTACGAGCCTCATCAATCAAGATCGAATCAATTTCATCGATAATACAAAAGTTTAGCGGGCGCTGTTTTTTCTCAGCAAGACTAAAGACCATGTTATCGCGCAGATAATCAAAACCGTATTCGTTATTGGTACCATAGGTAATGTCGGCTTGATAAGCTTCGATTTTTTCTTGTGGTGGCTGCTGTGAGTAAATCACACCAACAGTCATACCCAAAAACCCAAACAACGGACGGTTTAGCTCAGCATCGCGTGCGGCCAAATAATCATTGACCGTGACCAGATGAACCCCTTTGCCGCTGATCGCATTTAAGTACATGGCCAAGGTTCCCATTAGGGTTTTACCTTCACCAGTTTTCATCTCAGCGATTTTGCCTTCGTGCAAGGTGATACCACCGATCAGCTGCACGTCATAGTGACGCATGCCATTGACACGCAATGATGCTTCGCGGCAGACAGCAAACGCCTCTGGCAATAATGCATCTAAGCTTTCGCCTTTTTGATGTCTGGCTTTAAATTCTTCAGTTTTTTGTTGTAGTTGCTCATCAGACAGGGCTTGTATTTCAGCCTCTCGTGCGTTGATCTTGCTGACCACTTTACGCATGCGTTTTAATTCGCGGTCATTTTTAGTGCCAACCACACTGCCTATAATCTTTGATAACATAATTTTTTGACCTATGGAATATTCGATAATTAGTGCGCATTAGCCAAAGCTTAGCTCTCTGCCTTGTCATCACCCGACTAAGTACTACCTAATTTAGTATCGCCCAATTAAGTGTGCCGTCATTATATATGGTTATGACGCTGATGGATACAAGGGCAGCGAGTAGATATTTGCCACAGTAAAAACCTAGTAGGACGTGTTAAAATAGCGAATACCTTCTTAAATTTCTTAGCTTTTTTAGCGACTTTATTATTTTTCACATTTTGATTTTTATACGTTTGCTACCACTGCATCTTGGCTCAAAATTTGTCGTGGAACCATTTATCTATAAGTAACTGGCATATTGATAAAGCCAAAGCTATATATCAAACTCATATATAAGACAAATGACCCTTTAGTATCTCTATCACAAAATACTCATTACAACCCATTAAAGTACTATAAGAGACTCTGCATGACCGTAAAGCCATCTGGACAAAATCAGTCGTCAAATCCTACTTCATCAGAAAAACCATTACCAAAACAAGAGACCTCTGACTGCTTAAATATAGGCGATGCCGTCTATAACCTAGCAGACCATACACCGATGATGGTCCAATATCTAACCATGAAAGCCAACTATCCACAAGCATTGCTCTTGTACCGGATGGGTGATTTCTATGAGCTGTTCTTTGATGATGCTAAGCGAGCGGCGCAAATACTAGATATCACACTGACGCGCCGTGGTACGGATAAAGCAGGCAACACGATAGCCATGGCGGGTGTACCCTTCCATGCAGCCGATAGCTATATGGCACGCTTGATTGCGGCTGGGCAGACAGTGGTCGTATGCGAACAAATTGACGAATCGACAACTGGTAACGCTGATAATAAGTCCAATGTCCCTGCGATGGGCGACAAGCAAAAGAAAGATAAAAGCAAATCTGCCGCTGGTAGCATCATGCGCCGCGAAGTGGTTAAAACGCTTACCGCAGGTACTATTACTGATGACGCATTGATTGCACCTAATCATACGCCGACTGTGGTCGCCATCGATATTGCAGCTATGAAAACGCAAGACAATAGCCAGACGTTACAAGCAGCCGTTAGTCAGATGGATTTGGCCGCGGGTACACTGACTACCCAGACACTAATAGCAGATAAAAACGATATAGATGGTCTGCAAACTCAAATGCTGACTGTATTGGCGCGTTTTGCGCCTAGTGAATGCATCATTAGTGAAGCGCTCAGCGATAGTATTGGCGATACTGACGCAGAGTGGCTACTATGGTTACGACAAAATTTGGACTGCCCTATTATAGAAGTCGCTGCCAACGATTTTCATCGCGAGCATGCCAGCGACACCCTTTGCCAACAGTTTGAAGTTCAACGCCTTGATGGATTAGGTATTGCTGAGGCTCCACTTGCGCAAACCAGCTGTGCTGCGCTTATCCACTATGCGCGCCAAACCCAGCAGCGCCACGTGCCTCAAGTCAACCAACTCATCGTCGAGTATAGTGATGACTACCTAATTATCGATGCCAATAGCCAGCAAAACCTTGAGCTATTTACCCCTGTTAGTAGCAATGGTACTTCTTTGATATCTGTGCTGAATCACTGTCAGACTCCGATGGGCAAGCGTTTACTCGTGCAGCAAATGAAGCGCCCACTTCGTCAACATTCACGTATCAATATGCGTTTGGACGCGATAGCATCTCTATTGAATACAGAACATGCACCAAACAATCTTGAGCAAACATTAGCAAATAGCGTAACCAAGAATACACTGGTCACGAGCATACGCGAGACGCTACATGCCATCGGTGATGTTGAGCGCATTAGTAGTCGCATCGGTCTGATGAGCGCTAAGCCCCGCGACTTGCGTAAACTTGCCGAGGGTATCGCTAGTAGCGCACAGCTGACTACTCTATTGACAACATCGGGTATCAGTCATGAAGACGCTGGCCTGCTACCAATGCTAATGCAGCAATTGCCAGATCAACTACCTGCTGTTCAATCCGTCGCCGAATTAATCGAGCGCGCTATTGTCATTGAACCACCTGCGCATATCCGCGATGGAGGAATGCTAGCGGCGGGCTACGATGAAGAGCTTGATCGTCTTACCCACTTGCATGACAATATTCAATCGACGCTAGACGAAATGTTAGAGCGTACCCGTCAAGACAATCAATTACCTAGTCTAAAAGTCGGCTTTAATAAAGTTAGCGGCTTCTATTTTGAATTGCCCAAAATGCAGGCAAAGAATGCCCCTGCCCACTTTATCCGTCGACAAACGCTTAAAAGTAGCGAGCGCTTTATCACTGATGAGCTAAAGGAAGTTGAGACAGAATATCTAAGTGCCCAGTCCTTAGCATTAGCTCGTGAAAAGCAGCTGTATCAAGAGCTGCTCACTCAATTAAACCAACACTTGGCTGACCTACAACAGCTTAGCGCGGCTATCGCCCAATTAGATGTGCTAAGCAATTGGGCCCAGCTTGCCATGACGTATAACTGGCAGCGCCCAATCATGGGGCTACATACAAAAGACCAAAGCGAATCGGTGGCCAAAAATCAAACCAACATTGATATTCGTCAAGGTCGTCATGTTGTGGTTGAAGCAGCATTGAATCAAACCAACGCCAACAGCAGGAACGGTAATTCACTAAGTACAAACCACTTTGTCGCCAATGACTGTGCACTAGGTAGTGATGGGTATCCTGAAAGGCTGCTTCTTATTACTGGCCCTAATATGGGTGGTAAATCGACCTATATGCGCCAGACCGCCCTGATTGTACTGCTCGCGCATTGCGGCAGCTTTGTGCCAGCAGCTAGTGCTCATATTGGTGACATTGATCGTATCTTTACGCGTATTGGTTCAGCTGATGACTTGGCAGGTGGCAAATCGACCTTTATGGTAGAGATGATCGAGACAGCCAATATCTTAAATCAAGCAACCAATAAATCACTGGTATTAATGGACGAAGTCGGCCGCGGTACTGCCACCACTGATGGTTTGGCCATTGCCCATGCCTGTGTCAATCACCTAGTCGAAATTGGTTGCCTGACATTATTTGCCACTCACTATTTTGAGCTGACCCAATTAACGAATGGTACTGGCAAGCATCATGCTGATATCCGTAACGTTCATGTAGCAGCCAGCGAAGTTGATGGTCAGTTATTGCTATTGCATCAAATTAAAGATGGCGCAGCGAGTTCTAGCTTTGGGCTACATGTCGCAAAAATGGCTGGTATTCCCACCCAAGTGCTAGAGGATGCTAAGCGCTATCTAGCAGACAACTTACAGTTAGACCATTTAGCCGTAGATAAAGCAAAAACTGTTGATGATAAAAATGAATTAGCTAAGTCAGTAAAGGATAAACGGGAAGATAGTTATAATGATGCTACTCTCAATCAAGAAGTGAGTCATACTACTCAAGCGGCAGACACATTGAACAATCCAAAACAAAATCAGCTATTTAGCTTGCAAGATGAGCTGAGCATAATTGACCCTGATAGCCTGACACCTAAGCAAGCGCATGATTTACTTTATCATCTGAAGAAAATCATTAGTCATTAAAGGGAATTGTCAAAGTGTACTAAAGGCGCTAAAATACGCTTTATTTTCCAACTATTCTATGTAGCCCTTATAGTTGATTTAATTTAGAAGAATTACAATGCAGCTGAGCGCAGAGGTATAAATAATACTTCAAGCAAGGTTGACACAGTAACTCTTTTAAAAGGAATTGACTATATCAGCCAATCCAATAACAGGTAGACCTCACTATGACCTTTGTCGTTACAGATAACTGCATTCTTTGCAAATACACCGACTGTGTAGAAGTCTGTCCTGTGGACTGCTTTTATGAAGGCCCAAACTTCCTAGTCATCGATCCTGATGAGTGCATCGACTGCGCGCTATGCGAGCCTGAATGTCCGGCCAATGCGATCTTCTCAGAAGATGAAGTACCGAAAGACCAAGAGATGTTTACTCAGCTAAATGAAGAGCTGGCACAAAAATGGCCAAACATCACTGAGATGAAAGGGCAAATGCCAGAAGCTGAAAAGTGGGACGGCGTAGAAGGTAAGATTCAATATTTAGAAAGGTAATCCTCATCTTAAATTACCTATATATTGTACCAATAAAAAACCACCTAATAGCGATATGCTGTTAGGTGGTTTTCTTTGCTTTGAAGATAAATATTATACTAGCCAAACACACTATAGATTAGCATTGTGGCTACAGGAATTAGGTAGATATATTGCTTCTATATTACTACTACAACTCCATGAGCCTGTACTAGTGCGAAGCCATTTTACTTTTTTTCTAGCTAGTTTTGGATTCACCTGTGTCGATATAGTGGCAATAATACTAGAAGACGGTGTCAGCGGGTTGCTAAGTTGAGCAATACCAATATTATTAGGCAATACCACACCCACTTGCGAGCTACCCATTATAAGGTTAGAACCGGATGCTCGCGGATCACATTCACTTGTACTTAAACCAATTATTGTCCTACCCGTCTGTATACACTCTTCCACCGTCAGACGCAGTTGTCCCAACTCATTGACCACTCGTGTGGCCTGAGTTTTACCTATGTAAATTTGATACTGTGGTATTGCAATGGCTCCTAATACGCCAATGATGGCCACGACTATCATCAGTTCAATCAAGGTAAACCCAAACTGATCTACTGTGTGACGATTTTTAGTAAATAACATAGTAGTAGCCAGATTTATAGTAGTATCTCTACAGGTGCACAGTTTATGCCATTATCTCTTAATTCATATAAAACATCCTGTTAAAATGTCTAGCTAATTTAACAGGATGTTTTATAAAGACATTATTATTCACTTACCCATCATTACAGTAGATGGTAAACTACTGATCGTATGACCATTAAAATTAAGCCACAAAAAAGCCAAGCAATAGGCTTGGCTTTCTTGTAACTGTCTAAATTAGAAGAGCTCTAAGATAGAAAATAACTATTATGGGCAACCTGCTGCTGCATATTTATCATCACCATCAAACGCACAAGTCCAAGTACCCAAATCACTACGTGACCAAACAACTGTAGTCGCCGCATCTGTTAATGCTGCCGATGCTGAACCAGCGAAAGTACCTTCAATCGTACCGTCAGACGTAAGTACAGTGGCGTTTGTTACAGCAACTGCAGGCGGGTTTGTTGCATCGGTAACTGCTGGTTCAGATAAATCGAAAAGATTTGAACCAGTGAAACCAAGGTCACAAGCGTTAGCAGCTGTTTTGCCATCGTTTAAACAAGTTTCATAAGCAGTTTTTAATGCGCCAGTTTCAGCTACAACACGACTAACTTGTGACTTAGCGATATAGTTCTGATACTGAGGAATAGCGATCGCAGCTAGAATACCGATAATAGCAACAACGATCATTAGTTCGATTAAGGTAAAACCTTTTTGAGCAGTGTTCATAAACATTCCTTATTGGAGTAGTACGAAGACAGATTCCTGATAGTCATCAAAATTTATCTGTCGATGATATAGCAAAATTGTTTCTTACTAATAGTGTTGCATGTTATGTGCCAAATTAACAGATAAGGCTATTAGTATAGATTTTTGATTGAGAAACAATGAAATTTGCTATAAGAAAATGACAATCGCTGTCTTATGTACTTAAATTGTCCAACAATGTTACGCTTAAGCTGCTAAAAATTGTCAGTTTGACACTATGAGTAATAAAAAGTAAGAAAGGCTGACGATTTTTGTCAGCCTTTCTTATTTCAGTGACTATTTATTTATTCCAGTCGTCTCCAGTACTACAGACGCTACCCTTGCACTTAATACCCTGATAATTAAAAGTTAAGGTGCCATCGCTACTCATCTGAGTATTAGCTTTAGGCACTGCAGTAATTACCCATTTGGCAGTTAATGGATTCGGCGTGATGGCAACAGCATAAAGGGCTGTGCCTTGCTTAGGATAATCACCACCTAACCCTGTAAGAAGGGCATTACTATAAGCACCCTGTGCCAATTTGCGACTTTGAATTTCAGAAGCAATATTGTACATCTCACTCATCATATCAGTACGTTTGGTTTTAATAACGTATCTTTGATAATTAGGATATGCAATGGCTGCAAGCACACCTATGATAGCTACTACTATCATTATTTCAATGAGAGTAAAGCCTTTAATATTATTACGTCTATTGCTCAATTTAACGTTGTTTATATTTGTGATCATAGTATTTGCTTTCTTATCGCCGTCATGATGCATGAAACTATTAGTTAGTTTTTTGATAGGACTACCAACTTTCTTGACCAGTACCACAATTGGTAGATGCTGCAGTAATAGTTCTATCTTTGCTCTTGCATTGTGTGCCAGTGCTACTGGTCATAATAACGCTAGCATGTTCAGTAATACCCGTACTCTTGGGTGTAGCTACCATACGCCATGAACTACCCGCTGTAGAGTAGCTATTCACTGCGGGTGCTAGCGTATTACCTGTGTTGCCATCCACTAAAGTAATCAAGTAGCTGTAGTTTGTATTATTACTACCTCTCGGGACATAGATAGTCTTGTTATCAGTTGCGTCATAGCCATAACTTATATCACCATTACTTGCGAGCTTTCTAGGTACAAAGCCTTTATAAGTTAAAGCGCTAGCTCGCCAACGATTAAGCTCTATTGCCAATTGCTGCATAGTTGCTTGGGCTTGTGACTCAGCGTTTCTCACAGCGTACTGTCTATAAGAAGGTATCGCAATCGCTGCCAAAATAGCAACGATAAAAACGACAACCATAAGCTCAATAAGTGTAAATCCTGTCTGATTTTTGAGCATTTGTCTGTTCATAAGTTCGCCCTATTAGTCTACTTCATACCACGTTTTTGGTTGTAGAATGAAACGCTCATGAAATATCAATTCGGGCGCTGTACCGTTACCCAATATCTGATCAGCATTCGTCAGACCTTGTGCTTCATCTATTAAGCTATTACCACTCTTATTGCTATCAGAACCAAAACTTACTCTGTCAGTCTGGCGCTCTGCTAATGTCTGTGTACCGATAAGTAGACGTTGGTTTGTAAGCGTTGAACTACGTGGGCCTAGAGTTAGCTCCTGAATTCCCTGTCCTGCTCTAACGAATCCACCAGTACCGTTCTTAGAAGTATCATCTAAACAGATACCATAAGGTAGACAATACAACTGTCGCTCTGATCCACCTACAATTTTAGCAGTGCATGAATCTGTAGGACCGTAACTCATATCTGGGTTATAGACTGTGGTGTACAAGAAGTTGTCGATAACTTCAGACTTACCAATACCTTTTGTATATCTGACATTGTCGTAGCCATCGAAGCGTGTTAATGGATAGTACCAGCCTCGCTGAACACCTGATTGCATTGTACTAATGACATTATTCTTTTGGGCTAAACTATAGCCAGCTGTTGACCCAGTTCCTATCGCCGTCGGTAACTGAACCAAATTGCTGTCCGCTAGATCAACGACTTTTTGACCATTAATGTTACTAGCTGTCGTAAAGTTGCTAGCATAAAATACTTCATTGGCTTTGGTAACATCGCTATCTATAATTCCATAAAGTCGATCCGCATATGCAGTGGTATTACGTATTTTAGATAATGGTGAGCTGCGATCGCCTGAAATCACGTTGACCAGTGCAAATAATGTATTTGTGGTTGAATTACGGTAGAAGCTAACTACTGGACGTTCATAAAAACGATAAGCATACTTTTGACTTACCGTTGTCGCATGAGTGCTTTTAAGCACGCGTGTTACTCGAGTATTACTAAATTTTGATTCAGGAGATGCTGTGCCTGATGTTACTGGCTTGACGAAACCAGCATTGGTAAAGTCCGCACGAAACACCTGACCACCCAAATCTGCAAAGTAGATATGGTCCATAAAACCGTCATTATCACGATCCAAAGTCGTAACACCACCAACAATACTGTTCTTCATGTCCGTAACTGTTTTAGTAGCCCCACTATCACTAGATGCCGACCATATTAATGCGCCATCTTTTGCGTTGATAATGTAGACCGCGTTACCTTTAGCTGAGGTTTTTGCAGAACAGCCACCTAACAACGAATCTACGATACCAACCTGAAAGCTTTCATTCTCATAACATGTATCATAACCACCACCAAATACTAGAACATCAGTCCCTGTAT
The DNA here is from genome assembly GCF_002377945.1 of Psychrobacter sp. UBA3480. Taxonomy (GTDB): domain Bacteria; phylum Pseudomonadota; class Gammaproteobacteria; order Pseudomonadales; family Moraxellaceae; genus Psychrobacter. The sequence goes on along the minus strand of NZ_DFQV01000020.1, from coordinate 363,217 downwards.
CTGAGCTACTGGTTTTAATTTTTGCTTTGGTCGGTTTTGCCCATATTTGCCCCATGCGGCTAAATCCTGCAGTCGAAGGCGTAATAGAGAACAACATCTTTGGACTGTCTATATTGCCAAGATCTATGCCATAAAAAGCCTCGCCCCCCATTCTTAAGCCGCCATAAGCAAATACACCTTTGTTACCACTAGTATCGATAGATACTCGTTTATTTGGAAAATCATACTGATAATCTGTATTGACTAACCATGGTGCATCAATACCAAAATTTGGCGTTCCAATCTCAGTTTTGGTACTATCCTTTATGAGCGCATCTGACTGGCTAGTATTTCTCAGCATCTCTCTCGGAATAATGACGAATCTTTCCTTTCCGCCATCACCAGCATTACTATAGTTGTCGGCATTGACAAGGTGCAATCCGCCTTCAGTAGATCCAAATAATATATAATCGTCACGTTGGTCGGTAACTTTACCATCAGCATCTAGTGTTGCAGAATAAGACACAGATGCTGGTGTAGAGTGCAATGTCGCACCAACAACTTTGATTGCTTTCGAAGCATTTGCAGTACTCAGTGTCATGTCCTTAACTGCTGTAGCTGTACTTGGAAGAACATCAAAGCCTAAAAAGTTCAATAGCTTTCTCAAAGAAGTCTCAGAGTAAGTGCCTGTATCATTGAACTTATTAGTACTAGAAAGTGGAGCATTATCTAGTGTTACTTTTCCAGCACTGTTTACACCGAATTTCCTCAACATAGTGGTTTGGTTTGTAGCACTCTTCCAGTCCTCTACATATAACGTCCTGACTGAAGATACACCTGTATCTGGTGTTTTTAGTTGCGCATAGAATCCACCAGATTCCACTTTATCGTTTGCATTGGTATAGTCTTTGTCAGACCATAAATCTTGTGTCGTTTTGTTCAACTCCCCTGCTGTATTTTTGAACAGCTTTGCACTATTTTTACCGTATAGTGTTCCTTCATTCAAATTGTATTTTTTCATATTACCTTCCCAAATCACTGAGTTCTCAGCAACTTTAGGCTGTAGGGTTGGGTAATAAGCAATAGCAAGTTGGCTATCAGCACGGTAAGGATCGTTAGGAACGATGATAGTACCTGAAGGTGTAGAAGGTAATGTTTGATTAAGGTCGCTAACAAAGGTTGTAATACTATTAACAATATCCTCTGTGGATTGTGCTGAATAGAAACCACCTTCACCAAACCCACCTACATTGGGTAACGATGGGTGTGACTTTGCTCCCCAGTTGCAAGCATTTTTTGCATCAACGCCTGTAATTTTTTCACAGTTGTAAAAATCACTTGTTTTCTGCGTGCCTTTGGAATCTACGTACGAAAGCCTACGAATTACCCTTTCTGTTTCAGGCAAGGCTGCATCAGCTACTCGGTCAACGTCGAAACTTGAACCAAACCCAACCACAGCTGTTAAAATTTCACCATTTGCCCCTAATGGATTGAGAGCTGGATTACGCAACGCTTTAGCAAATGCTCCTACTTCAGGCATACCATTGTTATTTTCACTACCGCTTGGTAACGCTCCTGAAGATGGCACACTGAAAGTATTTCCTGTAACGTTCAGTGCTGACCTCATAAGGGTAGTAGGAGAAGGTGCACTATTTGGATTACCATCTGTTAAGAAGTATATTCCTCTTCCATCACAGCTAGCACTAGTAGTAGACGACAATGGGCTAATATAATTATTACCACTCTTAGAAGATGACACAGAGTCACTAAAACCACTATAGGAAGAGTTAGAGGTATTGGTACCCAACATATAAGCGCCAGCCTCAGCATAAGCATTGGCTGTTGGCGTACCATTTTCACCATTCAAGCCTGCTACTGCTACTTTAATAGCAGTACGCTGTGCTGGGGTAATTAATGCTGCTGGCACAAGGATTTTTCCACTCCTACCATCACCACCTTTATACTGGTTGTTACTATTACTCTGTGTAGAAAACTGACCAATACCGATAGCAACCTTTGTAGAATCTAACTGAGTACTGTCCATCAAGGTAAATATGGCATCTTTAAGACGTGTTAAGCGATCATAAACTTTATCAAATTTGTAAAAATAAATATTACCACTACCAGAGGTTATAGAGCTAAACCCACTTCCTGTTGGGGGAGAAATCGCTGTACCGCAATCTGCAAAACCGTAACCAACAGATCCAGACCCATCGCTAGCACCACATCGGTACCATTGACCCACTGGAGAATAACGATAAAAGTACTTTCTAGTCTCACAATAGTTTTTAGGATATGTAGGTACAGTCGTAGATACCTCAGAACCCTTAGTATAAGAAACTCCTGAAGGTAAATCACAAGCATAACTCACTTGGTTGATACTCATACTACCTGAGGTATCCAACATCATGGTAATAGTAGTTTTACCACCTTCAGCCGCTTTATAAATCTCTAAGTCGCCAATTTGTTTATTTGCGACATCCGCTTGTGATATTGGCATCGCAACCATTGATGCCATTACAACGACTAAATATTTCAGTGGTAACGTACGTTTTTCCGTGTTTTTTGATACGTTGTCAAGTCGTTTCATGACATCTATCCTTTATGAAATTAGCGTAATTAATAAGCAGATTAGGGGGTAACTGAGAGTATGCATTTTGATGACAGTGTGCCTTTACCATATGGTATACATAAGGTGGACGAAGAAGCATTTTCTACATCTACTTGCTCATATAGCATTTTGCTTGGCGTAGATGCAGACAACATACAATCGCTTAGAGATTTTTTGCCAGTAGCTACATTGGCATTTATACTGGTTTGCTCAAAACATTTGTCACTGCCTACTTTTGGTTCGTTGTAAGCTGGTAGAGCGGAAGAGGCTCGAACGTCAAACTGGTAACGTTTACTGGTCCTATCTTGTACCTCTTTACCGATAACCATATGATCAAACACAGGTGTATTGGGGTTGGTAGGCGTAACTGTAACACTCATTTGTGTCATGACTGTCTGTCTAGCACTGGTATAGTCATTGGCGTTGGTATAATCACAGAATCCACCGCTTAAACTACTCCAATAGCCACCAGTCGATTTTTTGACAGAGGCATTTGCGGCCAAGTATTTTTTAGTGCGAGGATTGAAACAATAAATAAATTCGTTGGTTGCATTGTCTGGATTCAATAAAAAATGACCAAACACCCCTGCTGCACTTGTTACGTCGCGGTACTCTTCAGAACTCGGACTACCATTAACCATCATTTCTAGCTTTTGATTGGCGCTATCAGATGATTGTAATAAAACCGTATTTATTTGATCACTCGTTGCAATTTTTAAATCGGTATTACTTTGTCTAACGGCTATCGCGCCTGCTAACATAATGAGAACTAAGAACAATAGCACCACGATCAGTGTTGCCCCACGCTCTCCATTAGAATATATCTGACCACTTTTCTTTCCTTGGTCTAAAGAATGTGATAAACGATAGTGGTTGCTCATTTCAAATTATCCTAATAGGTCTTAAGGAGTTAAGCTAGTATCAACATCAATCACTCGTGCATTACGCAATAGCGTTGTAGACTCATAACTTGTACGCACTTGCTGTTGGCGAGTAGTGTCTGTCTTCAAACTATTACTTTGGCCCAGTAAGGTAAATGAAGATTGGTCATTACTACCTATAATAGGTGTCGTACCATGAACAATAAGACCTATCTTCACAGCTGTTATTGACGGCTTCGTCGCCATCAATAAATATGAGCTGCTTGGTAGATACATCATTTGGCCTGCACTGGCTGCTGCTGACGATTTTGTACCTAGTAAAATTTTAAATTGGTCAACATTGATAATAAACTCTTGACCAGCTGTGCCAAAATTACGAGAGTCTGTTGACGCACCAACAGTGAGTATGCCACCAGTTGGACTAACCCTTCCTGCATCACAGGCTAGTACTAAATTTCTTATATTACCGGTACTCGTATCACCTGTTGCTCTACGTAAAAAGTAGCGCTCCACTACAATATCATTAACAGCAGCATCCGCACCTTCACAATCACTCATGATATTGCCCGTTGTATTGGTGTATTGAATGGTCAACTGATCGCTATTAACATTAGTATTAGAGATACCTGTCCATCCATTGGTGCCAATAGCACTATCACCATCACGTCTTGTTAGATAGGCGGTATTAGTATAAGGTGTTGTTATACCTAGATTAGCAGCAGTTAATACAATTCCCCCATTTACCGTTGTACTAGTAATTTGAGTAGTTGGATTACCTAAATTTGCGATTCGTACTTTTTTCTCTAATTGTTGTAGTCCAAATATACTTGCATCTTGTAGTTCGCTACCACTAGATTGAATACTACTGGTCTTAACATTGATTAAATATACTTGCATCACGGCAGCTGATACTAGTAAACCTAAAATCAGAGAAATCATAAGCTCTATTAACGTAAAGCCTTGTTGATGTTCATATCTGCGACTATAGCTTGATATCATCAGTAAGCCTCCATAATAAAGCACTCTGCACCATTCTTATAAGTACCATCTGCATTAGCACAAGCAGTCGATAAACTATTATCTAACGTAATGGTTGTATCTCCCCAACTAGCAACAAAACACTGACGCTCTTGTTTACCCGATGTACCAGGACAGCCATTTGGTACTAAACCAATCGTAATATCATTCGCACTTGCATACGATCTGACTAATAGGCCATCACGAGTCGCAAGCTGCGCAAGCGTACAACTATCAGCAGCTACTGGTACGGTATTGGTGTTTTTTATACAACTGTCTTTTGTAATACTAGTACCATCGATAGTAACTGCGTCAGCTGTACCGTTTATAGCTGTTTTAAAAGCACTGATGCCATCAGGATTGGTGCGCATTATCTCAGCACCACCTCTCATTATAGTTAGTGCCCGAGTGCGCATAAGACTTTCATCTGTGGCTTTTACTGCTGACATTTGCATAGCCGTAAAGCCCAATACAGCGACTGCTAACAGTAATAGCGCTACTAACACTTCTACCAATCCTACACCTTGTTGCTGGCTGACGTTTTTCATTAACAACTCCCAGCGTTTGTAATATCAACATTAGCAATACTCGTAAGACTAACCTGCTTAGGAGATTCACTAGTAGAGCCGCTATCGCATATGGTATAAACTACTGTTGCACCACCATCTATTGACTTACTAGGTCGAAAAACAATATTAGTAACAGTAGTAGGACTAATTTGTTGTGTTACCGCGCTCTGTCTATTGAGATTATAGCTAGAGATACTAGCTCCATTAGCTTGCAATACAATTTTACTAGGAGTAGTAGACGTATCATATAAAACAGTAATATTCTGCCGACGAAGAATACTTTCTACTTTAGCCTCTTTTAACGCATTAGCAATCGTCGCCGCCGTCGACTTAACCCGCTGGTCTGCAAGCTGAGTACTAATATTAGGCGCCGCAATACCTGCAATAATGGCGAGTACAGCAATGGTTACCATTAGTTCAATCAAGGTAAAACCTGAACTAATATTTTTTAGCTTAGGTGATAATTCGTTCAAAGATGCGTTCACATCATATTCCTATTTAAAACGGCAATTAACTATCTTTCGTCTATATCTCACTAAAATTTATTGTAAGTATCTTATATTTTTAGCTTACTACTATTTTTATACTGACTACCCTAATAATATGCAATTTTCGTTCCACGACATATAACTAATGATGTTTAAAAAAGTCGATATTTGTCACTTAATATATGTAACTTATCCATAAATATGTAAATCACTATCGACGTATACAGCTATAAAACAACAAATTAGTATACATAGTTATAATAATATAGCGTTAAGGAAATATATTAGCAATAATTAGATATTACTGACAAAGATATATTGGGTTTAGGATTTGCTGCCATGGGCTAATACGTAAGCAGAAATTTGATAAATATTATGGCTGCTATCCGTTGCTAATTTTACTGCTGCAGGTGGAACAAGGACTCGCGCTAATGATTGTAAGCTTGCACCTGTAGTAGATACGTCATCAAATAATAGTAAGCGTTTTTTAGGAGGGTTTTCGATTAGAGCAAAGGCGTTATCTAAGTTGCTAAGACGTTCGGCACGAGACAGTCCCTGCTGACTAACTGTATCGTCAATACGCTGAACGCCTTGCCATAAAGGAATTTGCCAATGTTTAGACAATTGAGCAGATAGAATACTGACAGGATCGAACCCACGTTTGACCAATCGTTGACTTGTCGTTGGCATAGCAACAATCACGCTGTTATTGCGATGACAACCGTGTGGACGCGGTAATTGACGTATGGCATGTAATAGTAACGGCAATTTCGTCATATCCTCTTGATGCTTAAATGCTCGGATAGCTTGACGTATCGGATACTCATAGTAGGTGGAGGCTTGGATAGATAGAGATATACTAGGAGCGATATCCACTTCAAAAGGTCTTGGCAACCAAGTAATATCATTGTGACAGTGAGCACAAAGTAAACCACTGCTCAAATAGCTGTTTGCTTGATGAATGATATCAGTAAGAAAAGAGTGTTTCTTTAAGGCTGTCCGTGTAGAAGATGCATCCGATACATCATGTAGACTAGATGGGGCTTGATGGTGCAGTAGTTGAGATTGTGGTGTACTACGATAAATACGGCATAGTTGGCAGCGCATATCCATATACTCTGCCAACCACAGTCCAGTTTGATAAGGCGCTAAACGGCGCATAAACTATTATTCGTCATAACTTATAATAAATTTCATCTATGTCAGAACCTTTCTCAAATTGATGTCCTTGCTAAATTAGAGTCCTTTCCAATCGTTCAGTACGATACCAAAGCCGATAGAGGTATTTTCATGATTATAATCAATGATCGACTCACCATAGCCTTGGAATAGCTGCACCATACCATTAACGTTCTCTGATATAGGATAGATATAGTCGATTTGCGCAGCACCTTTATTGGTACCTGGATTGTAGCGCAAGGTACCGCTAATGCTCTGATCAGCTGGCAAATCATACAAGAATTTGATATCACCGTAGCCCATGTAGTCTTCGATATCTGGATTATCGTCATCGCTACTACTTTCGTTATTTACTCGAGCCCATAGGCGCGGTATGACTGAGAGTCTGCCCCACTCTGCACCCGCCATGAGGTAAGCACGATTCCATGAACGTGATAATGGATCATCTTGTCCATTCGAGTGATGGACAGCACCTGCGCCCAACATACGTAGACGTCCACCAAAAGGTAGATCTGCTGTCACAGGTTGGGTTAAGAATATTTCAGGTTGATAATCGGTAGCACGGAATGGACGCGAGTTGTCTTCGTTATAAACTTGCCAATGTGATTCTTGAGTATAGCCAAACCATAGGTCAGCACTGGTATCAAACAAATCTTCTGCGACTTTCGTTTTTAGGGACAATTGGAATTTTAGCTCAGTCTCACGTATGTCATTAGAATCAAAAGGATCTGTTTCTTGTGATGGTGTGCTTGGATTCAAATTAGGATCGAAAGTATAAAATAATGGCAACAGATACGTCGGTCGATATGGTCTAACCGTCCAAGTACCACGCTCACTGTTTTTATCTAGGTCATAAGATAGACTGAGTGGCGAGAATTTTTCGATGTCTGTTTGAGTGACACCTACATTTTCTAAAATTTGCGCCTCACTATTCGTTTCAGCATCTATTTCTACGTTGCCATTTGCCTTCAATTTGCTGGCTGCTGTTTGCTGATTGGTCATTAAAATGGTATCTGCATCTTCAACTGTCGTCCCACTCATCGCCGTTTGAGACTCAGCCAATATCACTTTTGGATTACCTGAGACCGTACTTTGAAAGGTCTTTGCCAAATCAATTGGTTGTTTGGTTGAGGTGTAGCTTGGTGTCTTACCTTGTTCAGCTACTTTATCAAAACAAGCGAGGCGAGCAGCACTAGACTGGACTTGAGTACATTCAAAAAACAGCTTGGCTTGCTGAGCAATAAATTCTTTGCTAATTATTTTGCCATTTTGTGTACTCATATCAGAAGATATCGCACTGTTATCAAGACTCTGTGATAGGTCAAGATCCTCGTATTCAAACGCAGCTTCGGGTGCTGGCAGTTCGTTATAAGTCTGAGAATCATCAGCAGCTTGTACTTGTATCGTGGTACAACTCAACGCAAGAGCAACTGCAATACGAAGAGGCATCTGCGCATTCTGGTAAGACGGCTGTTGGTGACGCTGAGTATTGGTATGGGCAAACATAAGTGTCCTTTATCTAACTAGCATTAGCGCTAGCAGAGTATATGAGGTAATTAATATAGCCATTAGCGTTATCGCTAAAATAGAATTGACTGAGACTATCAGCTAATCGCAGATATTAGGAGCGAAAAAAATGACAATTAGTGCCCCTGCTGCATTGTTTCTTTATTGTAATGAAAATATAAGCACGATACTAGCTTTATCGATAGTTAAAATAAGCGTATATCAATATAATTACTTATATAACAAATACTTAATAAACATTCCATAGTATGAATTTAATGGCATCAAAAAAGCCAGCATACTTTCTTAGTATACTGGCCTTCTTAATATTCTTAAGAATTTTCGAAATATTACACTGGTTTCTTAAGTGTTCATTGTTAAATGTTAGTTGTTCAACGCCGATAATGTTTGCTCAAATTCTGAGCGACCGATCTCACCCACTTGCTGATTTACTAGCTGACCATCAATATAATACAGTAACGCTGGTGGACCAAAGAGTTGGTAACGAGACAACACGGCTTTTGAGTCTGCTGTCGTCTCAGTGATATCGAGCTTTACTAGTTGCCAATCTTGCATCTGCGCTGGACGATTATGAAACAGGTTCTTGTCCATAATGCGGCACTCAATACACCACTCTGCTGTCAGATCGACAATGACATTCGGATTGGCTGCGACAATGGCATCTAGCTCTGCAAGCGTCGTGATCGTCTTATCAGTGGTGCTATCACTATTCACTGGTTGACCAGACGTTGACTGTACCATCATCGGTGCTGCACCCAATGACGCTAATGGATGTAAGCTATCGTCATTACCCAATGCAGCGCCGACTATTAAACATGCTGCCCAAATACCAGCGATAAGGCTCAATGCTTGGGTCAGCATACGACCTTTACCTAGCCAACTCCATGCCCATGTTGCCACGACCATATACCATAACGCCCATACCATCAGCATGACTGGCGATATAAAGACTCGCTCAATCAATAGCAGTGCCACGGCAAACAGTAGTAAAGCAAAGCCTTGCTTGACCCAATTCATCCACTCGCCTGCCTTTGGCATAATTTTGCCTTGGGTAGCACCGATTAGAATAAGTGGTGCGGATAAACCAAAACCCAGCATGAATAAAGCGGCAAAGCCTAGCAATGGACTACCAATGGTAGAAACCGCTAATAATGCCCCAAATAATGGCGCAGAAACACAAGGTGACACGACTAGCGCAGATAAAAACCCAGCGATTAAACTGCCGCCTGTACTGCCAAGCTTACTGTCACCTGCTTGGCTTAAGCCTTGCATCTTTCGACTGATCGCTTGTGGTAATCGCACACTGAAAAGACCTAACATGTATAGTGCGAGAAGTATAAAAACAATAGCAAAGCTAATGAGAATAATTGGATTCTGCAGCCAACCAATAATACCTAAAGACTCACCGAATACTGCAATGACAGCGCCCAAAATACCATAAGCAGTCGCTACCCCAACCGCGTAACTGGTGGTCAAGATGACACCGCGTTTGACCGTTGGGTTTTGTTCGCGGGCTACAATATTGGCCACAATAGGCAGCATCGGTAGGACACAAGGCGTCAAAGCCAAGCCTAAGCCTGCTAAAAATAATAGTACTAATGCCAGCCAAGGGTGAGAGGCCAAACCAAAAGGATCGCTATCAACGAAACTGTTATTCAAGGTACTTTCGCTATTGGCCGTCTCGCCCGATACGCTGCTATTTGCTGCAGAAATCGTATTCGTCGCCGCACTACTATCTAAAGAATCATACTCTACAGCGCTGTCATCAATGAGATCATAGTCAATAGCACCATCGTCTGTCAGTGCTTGCGCCTCATCAGGCAAAGTATTATCAAGAGCTGTTGAGCTTGCTTCCTCTGGTGTCGCCGTAGCACTATTCTCTGAATCGGTCGAGCTCGCAGTATTCTTACTATCTGCTGATACCTGCGTCGATGCAGCTGCAATATCGACAGTCGTATTAATCTTTTCAGGTGGATAGCACAGCCCTGCTTTTGCACAGCCCTGCCAGCCGACGACGATAGCGGCACTATCTATATTCTTGCCACTATTGTTCGTCAGTGTGGTGGTAGCGACCATATTGGCTTGGTCAAATACCAGTACCTTGCCAAATGTTGGATCATCTATCGAATATGGTGTCTGGCTAAAGGTAAAAGGTGCAGCCGTCACGCCAGCGGGTAGCGTAAGCTTAATTTGCTTTTTATAGACGTAATGTTCAGGAGTGATATCAAAATTAATAGATAACCGCGTACCTGCTTTGACGGGGGTACTATCTGTACTTACCTGAAACGCTTGATCTACTGGCAAAAACTTTGACTTCGATGAGCTTTCACTACTACCGAAAAGGTCGCCTAACCCTGCCGCTTGTACCGCCGATGTCGCTGATAAACCTGTCAACAATGAGCCACTAGCGATAGCAAGCGCTAAGATATGTGATTTTTTCGAATGAGTAGATACGCTAAATGATGAGGACTTTGGTGATGTCTTGATGGACATGAATGGCTACCTATTATTACCGATATTTTAATCAATCTGCTCGCTATTTATTTGCGTGTCGCAGCAATGTCTATCTTGGTTTTAACTTTTTCTGGTGGATAGCATAGACCTGCTGTTGCACACCCTTGCCAACCAATAATAATAGGCGCGTTTTTGGCGCTCTTACCATTACTCGTCGTCAGCGTCGTGGTTGCAATGACACTTCTTTGCGTAAATACAGGAACCTGACCAAAGGTCGGATCATTGATTGATACTGGTGATTGATTAAAAGTGAACGGCGTGGCACTTATTCCTTTAGGGAAGCTCAACGTAAGCTTATCCTTATAAACATAATGCCCTGGCGTAATTTCAAAACTGATCGACAACCGGGTGCCTTTGGAAGTCGCTTTGGTATTACTGACCACCTGAAAGGCTTCATCCACTGGTAAGAACTTTGATTTTGCCGAGGAGCTATTTTTAAATAAGTCATTTAACCCTGCTGCTTGTACACTGATCGATGTCATTGACAGAACCGTTACTAATGAAGTGCTTGCAACAGTTAGAACCAATTTATAAAGGTTTTTAGAAAAATATTTATTAGACTGTTGAATCGACATAGATGATTACCTTTAATTGCAGTTTGCGATGACTATTTTGCTGAGCGCCTAGATATATTTATAGCACTGGCTATCAAACTTGTAATGAACAGCAGGCGATTTATCTACTGATAAAAAATATCAACCAATAAGAGAATATTGGTTGATATTTATAAATTGTTGAAAGTGCATGGATGAACGAATGTTTCATTCTACAAAGCTATATCAGTATCAGAATTTGTTCACTATACGTCTGTTACTAAGCTTTATAACTGAGCATAAAGATCCGCATCTTGACCTTCACCACCTTGTTGACCATCAGCACCTAATGAAAATAAATCGTAAGGTCGCCCTTCACTACCTGGTGCAACATACTGCATCTCATTTTCCCAGCCATCGGTTGGATAGCCACCTTTAATATATCCACCTTCAGGATAGTTTTTTGCATCAGCTGGCGGTGTCGTAAGCGCCTCTAACCCTTGTGCAGTCGTTGGATAGCGCGAGTTATCAACCTTATACATATCTAGCGCATTTGAGACAGTGGCAAGCGCCGTTTCAGTTGTTTTAACACGGGCCTTATCACTTTGACCAACTACTTTTGGTACCACTAATCCAGCAAGAATGGCTAGGATCACAATAACGACCATAATCTCGATAAGAGTGAATCCTGCTTGACCAGACTTTCTCGCCACACTGCACTGCATAGCTGAAGAAGCGGTCTTATGGTCAGTTACAATATTTGAATGGGATTGCGTATTCTGAATAGCACTTTTTTGCGTCATATTTACTTGGAGTTTGTCAGTCATAGTCATCGCTTTGGTCATCACAGTTATGTAAATAGTAAAAGTGGCGTTCTATCATAGCTCTCATTAATGATATATCAATGAGCTCTGAAACTATTGTCACTATAAACCATGGTTTTATTTTTATCCAGCGCTGCGCCCAGTTTGAGTTTGGGTTTGCTATTTTAGCCAAAGCCAAATATTGAATGACACCAACTGTATGACTATTAAACCGTGCTTACTATAGCGCGGCGCTGGTGTTTGCCATAGCAAAAATAGCGTTCGTTCAACAATATACAACAGTAAGCAAACCTTAAGAAAGCTAGTCCAAGGTTTAGCAAGCAAGTGAGGTTATATGAATAGAGTAAAAAAGAACTAAATAGATATTTTGGAAAAGGCAAACTGGCTGCATGTAAGGAATATAATTAATAATTAACTAGCGCGTTAACTTTAACCTAACCTGCCAAATCGTTCATATTAACAATAGGTAGCATAACCGCCATCACAATAATCATGACTACTACGCCCATTAGCACTAGCATTAGAGGTTCAAGTAATGATAATAAGGTGCTGATAAAATTGGTTGCTTCTGCCTCCTGCATATTGGCGGCACGGCTCAGCATATTTTCAAGCTCGCCTGAGTTTTCTCCACTTTTTATCATCTGTACCATCATCGGTGGAAAGTAAGTAGATTTCTCTAGTTGGCTAGACAAGCTAGAGCCTTCTGTGACCCTATCAGCAGCAGTGATAATGGTTTTTTGGATATGTAAATTGGTCGTGACCGCAGCCCCAATATGTAATGCCTCAATCAATGGCACCCCTGAGCGTACTAGTATCGCAAGGGTACTGGCAAACCGCGCGGCATTCAATCCTCTCGACAATCTAGCGAGTATCGGTAATCTTAGTACCACGCTATCAATCGTTAATTTACCTGCTTGCGTTTGGGCAAAACGGTAGAATAAAAATGCGGTACTTGCCAATACCAGTAATATTAACCACCACCACTGAGTAATGATATTCGATAGCGTGAGAACAATTTGAGTAATTAAAGGCAGTGCTTGCTCAGACTGTTCAAAGACTTTGACAATTTTGGGCACGACGAAGCTCATCAGCCCCATAATTACCGCAATTGCCATTACCATCAGGACAATTGGATAGACCATAGCCCCTTGGATTTTCTTTTGGAGGGCAAAACGGTTTTCGGTGTAGTCTGCTAGCTGATTGAGGATAAGGTCAAGATGGCCAGATTTTTCGCCTGCGGCAATCGTAGCGATGTATAACGGTGGAAAGCTAGCAGCTTGTTGCAGGGCACGTGCTAAGCTGAGCCCTTCCAAGACATGTGAGCGTACCGCAAGCATCAGGGATTTGATATGAGTCTTTGGGGATTGCTTAGCAACCGCTGCCAAGGTTTCCTCAAGTGGAATACCCGCTGCTAGTAGCACAGATAGCTGACGTGTCAGCAATGCCAACTCGTATGCAGACGGTTTTTTGTAGCGGTTTTTGCTCTGACTTTGTCTGTCATTGACCGGGTTGACTTCAACTGGTGTCCATTGCTTATCACGTAGCTGCTGGCGAATTTGCCGCGCAGAATCCCCCTCTAGCAAGCCTTTTTGGACAACGCCATGGTCGTCAAGCGCTTTGAAATGATAGGCAGGCATGGCAACAGATATCCTAAGAGACTTACAGGTAGACAGTTATAATTTATGACTTAATAGAAATTTATTAATTTGACATGTGACGCTTAAAAAAGTGGCGTTGAGTCATTACTATCAGGCATCAAACCTTGTAATAATAAGACATCCAGATGCTGCTGCTGTAGCTTTTTATCGAAGTCATTGACCTCAGCGATTAGCATTCTTTCAATACGTTTATCACTCGCGAAAACGCTCAAGCGCGCACAAATAACGGCCAACTGATAAATGCGTTTTTTGCAATAACCGTCAAGACCTTGTAATAATCTAACCATATGCGGGGTTTCAAGACTGGCATAATCATAGTCAGCCACGACTTGCTGGCCAAGAGCTGTGACGCCATAAGTAATCGACAGATGGGCACAATAATAACAGCTGAATAAATAACCAACCACATGACCGATATAATAGCCTCGATCGTAAGTAAAACTACTCACACCAAAGTGCCCAAGTACATAACTGTTGAGGCTACCTTGGTCGCGAATTGGCTTGCCGTGCTTTAACTTACCGACCGTAGCAAAGCACAATGGATTGCGACCATCTTGAGTCGTTAGCTGCCAACCGGCGGGTTGCTGTGCAGGCATATGGCGTACGATATCTGCAATAATGTCATCGACTACATGCAGCTGCTGCCAGAGTCTTTCGAGCGTATCCGTATCCATCAACCCACGTTTATCAAGCTGCTGCGCAAGTAAATATTGCTGATATTCTGCGAATTGCGGCTTCAGGGTTTGTACTAAGTAAGTAGGACGCGTATTGGCAGATGCCATATATAACAGTCGAGTACGCTCATGCTGAGCACGATAAAGCGCAACACGCTGCGTAGCGACATTAGTTTCTTGAGCCACAGGTTTTGCAGCTACTGTAAGACTATCGGATGACTCAGATATTACTGCTTCAGTTGATACCGCCTCGATATCTGACAAGGTAAACATCGTCAATAATGCCGCCTTATCAGGTGTCTCTACCGACTCATTTTTCGGTGCATCTTTGCTGACATGCGGGTTATCTATAGCAGTGTTTTTATCAACATTACTTTCTATTTTAGCAGTTGCAGCAGCCTCTTGTTGGCCATTACTTTCTGCATTTAGCTTTGCGGTCGGTTCAGTCATAACATACCATCAGCAGCGAAAATAAACATCGTCTCGATCCTTTTATATGCCTATCGTATAAGGACATATAACGCGCTACAACATCAACGCTTTTGTCTCGACGACTCATCAACCCATAGTACCTGAACACAGACTCAATGTCAGCTGCCCTTAACTAAAATAGCCATAGCAAGTTACCAAAGATCTTATAGATATGAGTGACTCAACGTTTATAAACAATATATATTCACAAATTAAAAAAAAGCGCCAAGGACATATAAATGACCTTAGCGCTTATCGTCGAGATTCTATTTAAATAACTTAAATAAACAGCAACTAGAACTATGCAAGATTGTTCTGTCGATACTGCTGACGGTATGCTTTTGGCGAAACACCATACACACGTTTAAATGCCTGACTAAAAGTTGAATCTGAGGCGTAGCCCACCATCTCGCTGATACGGCTAATACTGTTTTGCTGTAAGCGTAAATAGCGAGCCGCCAATCGTAAGCGGTAATCGATCAGATAAGTCAGTGGCGGCATGCCAACAGTGTCTTTGAAACGCTGTGCAAAGCTGGAACGCGACATCCCTGCCACTTCGGCAAGCTGATGAATGGTCCAGCTCTCACCCGGTGCCCCATGCATTGCGGCTAGCGCCTTAGTCAAAAATGGATCCTTCATGGCTTTGAGCCAGTTTTCTGTGGCTTCAGGCAAGCTTTCAATATAGACGCGCAAACACTCAATCATCATGATGCTTGCCCAATGATTGATTACAGCCGTTTTGCCCATACGCTCACGCTCAGCTTCTAGTGTTAGCAGCTTTATCTCTACATCAATCACTTCAAACCGTCCGTCAGCAGCATCATTGAGCTCTGGCAATATCGGTGGCAGTACTGACAACAGAGGATTAATCATCTCTTTGTCGTATTTGCATTCGATCAGTATCAAAGAAGAATTGGGGTCGCCATCGCCATCGATATCAAGTGTACGCTCGGTGCAATTACTCAATAGTTCATCAAGCGACTCGGCAACATCGCCATGGTGATTGAGTGCGTAACTCACATGCTTGTGCGCATTCGGAATCATGATCATGTCGCCAGCGCGAGCTTCTCGTAGACCATTACCAACATCGATGCAAAAACCGCCAGACATTACTAAGTAAAATAAAATGGTGTCTTTTCTAGTAATAGAATAAGACCAATTGCCAGTGCCATTTAGACGATAATACTTAGTCTCAAATAAATGCACGTTTTGCAGCAATACACTTAGTGCGTCCATCAATCAATTCCTCAATAATGCAGATTAATAACGATTCATCTTAAAAAAATAATAGTATTCTTAATAACGATTTCTGTCAGTTTCCTCTATGCCAATACTTGCTCCAATAAATAATTTTTATTAAATACAATGGATGTGAAAACACTTAAGCATAATGCATCATTTAAAACGTCATGTCTATTTACTTATTAGAATTACTAAACAATAATAGAGGAGACACAGTCACGCTAGGCCTTAAGGAAAACCTACAGGAAGTATTGATAAAAATTTGGGGGATTATCTAGTATTGAAGATGCTATCAAATTCTATCTGTTTAATCTTATAAAGGTAATATAGAGATAAAATCGAATAGGCATAAAAAAATCGCCATCAAGGGCGAGTGCTATTACTGATATATTTTTAGATTAAGATATGATTTGTATGTAGATACATAGAGAATAAAATATGGGGCGACTGATGGGACTCGAACCCACGACAACCGAGATCACAACCCGGGGCTCTACCAACTGAGCTACAACCGCCATAACTATTGCCAAAGAATAGGCAAGATTTGCAGGCTAAATGGTGCGCCTGGCAGGATTCGAACCTGCGGCCACCTCCTTAGAAGGGAGATGCTCTATCCAGCTGAGCTACAGGCGCTCTTAGAGGACTTTTATATACTAAGCTTACTTTGCGATATATTTTACTATATCAGAAACTAAACCGTTATACATAAAAAAAAGCCTGTAAGGCTCTTAAAATAGATGGTCGGAGTGATAGGATTCGAACCTACGACCCTCTGGTCCCAAACCAGATGCGCTACCAAACTGCGCCACACTCCGAAATTCTCTATTATCACGATATTTTGTTAATCAACTCGTTGTTGGCAATGCCGCTAACTTGTTAATGTTCCTCGCTATCGAGGTGCACATATTAAGGGGTAAAGGCGATTGTGTCAACACCTATTTTCGATTAATTTCAAATAATCGCTAATTTTTTTCAAATTACGTCAATTTTGCCAAAATAGTGACAGTAAGACCCTTTTCTTATTTACCTATCAGTCAGTCATTCGCGTTGTCATTATTGACCGTATTACATTTCTCCAGATGTGGCAGTACTTCACCGTTGAGTGTACCTGTCAAAACATCAAACGGCATTAACCATAAATGGGCATCAATTGATTCATTGTTTTTAATATCATCGCTACTGCTATCATTACTACCATAATGAGTTTGCTGCTTGAGCGCTACTGGCTGCCTATCACTACCTAGCACCGGATAAACCAACCAGACCTGCCCCGCCAAGTAAGCTTGTGCATAGCTGGTCAATTGATAAGCGTCGCTCGCACTAATTGCAGCGGCATGTGGTAAGTACTTCCACTTAATATCGATGACATGACTGTAGTGACCTTTGGTTTTGTTTTTGGCTTTAGTTTGATGAGATGCTATATCGTTCTGATTTTGACAATCGTCAGAGACGGTTTTAAATATCAGCAAATCAGGCCGTATAGATAAGCATGCTAGTCCTTCAGCATCGTTAAGCCAGACACTTTGGGTCTGATAAAAAGGACGGTAACTACTACTAATCTGTTGAAACATCGATGCAATACGCTGACTTGCCCATTGCTCAAAAGCTTGATTCATATCAATCAATAAACACAACCTTAGCTGAGAGCAATTTTGTCTACTTGGATCAATACCGTTACCTGTCGCAGCTGTCGTCTGTTTCAATAACCAGTATGCCAAGTCTACTAACTGCTGCGCGTTGTGCAATTTTTGCTTTTGGAGTGGCTGAACGTCTAGTTGACGCTTTACTTGAGCATATATTAACGCTATCTGCTGCATTTCGCGGTTGTTTAGCGTAGGCACTTGCTGCCATGGCTGCAACAGTTTTGAAGAAATAAACTGGGGCAATAAAGGCATCAAGTAAACCAATGCTCTTTTAATCAGCCGATTGGCCAACATGTTGTGACTGAATACGCTACTTTCACAGATGAACTTATGCGGTTGCATACTATTGTGACGCAGTTGCTCTTTGATGAGCAGTCGACCTTGCAGGGATGCCTGATTTTCAATCTGAGCCTGATAATGCTTGGTTGGTTGATAATCCATTAAACGCTGCAAAAATTGCTCAATCAACCAGTCTGATATAGGCAATACTTTTAACGGTAAAGAATTGGACTGGGAACTAAACTGACCGAAGTTTTTCATATCGGGTAGCTTACGATTGTTATGCGCATCAAGATGAATCAAATCCGATAGCATACCCTGTATCCAATGACGAGTCTGGACGATATCGCTAGGCTGAGTGGACTGATTGAGCTTTGGTAATATCTCAAGCGTCATGCTACTGGGTAGCAGAATAATTCCAATATAGTGTCCAACCTTAAGCTGCCACTGTCCTTGCTTACGCTTGATAGTAAATACTGCAAACTCTTGTGCCATTAGCCAGTCGAAGTCAGACGCGTGCAAAAAATCATGCATGGACAAGCGTTGATGCTCAAACACGGTGATAACATTCATAGTAGCGACACTACTGTTAGGGATACGAGTCTGGCGACTGCTTACCCTAATAGAGTGTTCCTTGGCGTAATATGGATTATTCGTCATCACTGAACAGTCACCCTGCTAGTACAAACGCTGATAGATAGCAGCATGATTAAACTCACCATCTCTAGCAATCAAATCGGCATTGATAGTATAGCTATTCATACTCATAGACTGACCAAGAAAAGAACCTTGCCTTGCAAACATTTGGTGTTCAGCGGAAGCATTATTTTGGCTGCCCATCGGATTATACAAGTCGTCATTCATTAGCGATTGACTGTCCTGTACAAACTGCTTACTCGTCGGTTGCTGCTCATCTCTAAAGATATACTGCAGCACCGTAATTTGACCACCAGCTGCTTGAGCCAATTGAGGAATAATTTGTTCGACGAGCGCCGTTTGTAATTGCTCTAACTGAGTGACGGCGAACAAAAACGCATGCCCCAACTGTGCTTCTATTCCCAGTGTCTGCATGATACGTCTATTCAAGCCTGTTAGTAATTTACTCAAATCTATCGTACCTGCTTCTAAGTCTTCAGACACACCAGCATCAGTGTCATTACTATCATGAATTGTCGATAGTAAATTAGGCTGCGGCGGACAATCCACAAAGCGAAAACGTCGACGTAATGCCATATCAAGTGGCGCTAAAGAATGGTCTTGGGTATTCATAGTGGCATAAATATCGACATTGGCAGGCACGCTAAAAGCACGCCCAGAATACGCCAAACTCACTGTCATCGCATTCGGCTTGCCCGCTCGTTTATCAGGCTCTATCAAACTGAGAAGCTCGCCAAACACCCGTGACACGTTAGCACGGTTAATCTCATCAATCAGCATGGCATAACGCTGCTGAGGGTCACGGGCGGCGCGTTGGCACAGCTTCAGGAATGCTCCATTTTGCACCGCGTAACTCATTTGATTCTGATTAGAAGGGCTATTGTTTACTTGTGCGGCGCCACTCATGACAGGCCGTATACCTTCTACAAACTCTTCATAACCGTAGGCTTGATGGAAGCTCACCATACTAAAACGTTGCTGAGCAATATTTTGATTTTGATGGGCTTGATTGTCACGCTGTGCCTGCTGAAACTCTGCTAATTGCTGCGATAAATCTTCTAGTAGCACCATACTCTCTGGCAATAAATACCATGCTCCACTATTGTCTTTATCAAAATAAGCTTGGCTCGCGCGGTTATCAAAACTGACTGTTTGAGAATTCGTAGGGCTATGTCTACGTAACTCTAACCAAGCTGTACTATCTAGATTTTTATCACGTGCGTTCTGAGCAGCTTTGGTCATAAAAAAAGGATGATCAATAATTTCTCGTACCTTTAACAAATCCTGCTGCTCAGCACGTAGATCTAAAAACACCAGACACAATACTTCGCGCCAGCTTAGACCTTGCAGCAGCTGTTCTAATAAGTCCTCATTTTCAGTCTTGGGTAGATAGTCGGTATATTGCTTCGCGATTTGCAGCAATCTATAGGTTTTACCTGTACCAGCAACGCCCGTATAAATAATATTGGTCGGTTCATGATCAGACATATCAGGCATAACGTTATCCAGCGGCATTGAAAACAGGTTTGAAATAGACATGCTAACATTTTGTCATTATAACGTGGCTGTCTATTGGCATGGTAACTATAGTCAACCCTCTATAAATTAGATGCGGTGTCAGTCTCGCTTAATCTACTATTTGTAGTACTGTTCCTCGGCTTCCTTGTATCCAAATTATATTGAACTGACTATACCAATCACTTAATAATATTAATGCCCAAATGTTGCTGATAGATAAGATGACTAGGCTGCTTTAAGTGGCGATCTAAATTGATGACATAACCTAGCAACATAGCCACGCTACTATAGTTTTGTAAGCGCAGCAGTTCATGCTAATAATAGTAGGAAGGCAATGGTTGATGTACCATAGTATTTGTAGTGACTTTTATAACCTATATTTTTGTCGCTATCATAAAAAGCCATACTAAGAATGTCATTCAACTCATTTACGTTAAGGAATTTTGTATGTCAGGATTATTAAAAAAACTACCCGCCAAGCTGACCAATAAACTGCCAGCCAAAGTATCTGACAGCACAAAATCTTCAGTTGAGAAACCCAGTAGCACGCTAAAACCAATTAGCAATCAATTTACTAAACTGTTATCAGTCACCAAATATCTGCCTGCTGGTGCACGCTCAAGTATTTTATCTAAAGCCTTTGGCAAGGTCGTCCCCTATGTCGGCACAACTGGCATTTATTATGAGACGGTAGAACCAAACCAAGTCGTCGTTAGTTTAAATAACAATAAGGCCGTCCAAAACCATATCGGCTCTATTCATGCAGTCGCCATCACATTACTAGCTGAGACGGCTACGGGGTTTATTTTGGGTTTAAACTTGCCCTCTGATCGCATTCTGCTGATTAAGTCTTACTCGGTAAATTTCCATCGTCCAATCAAAAAAGGTCAAATTGCTGCTATTGCAAGCTTGTCTGATGAACAGCGTTTGGATATCCTAAACACACCAAAAGGTGAGATGATTATCCCTTGTGTCATCAAAGATCGTGAGTCTGATAGTGACCGCGATCCAATTATGGTTGAGATGACGTGGGCATGGATACCAAAAGCGGAACTAGAGGCACGCCGCCAAGGTAAAGCGTCTGAAAAAGTTGCAGAAAATGACACTGAAGCCGATGCACCAATCGAAGAAAACGACGCCTCATCTATTCAAAATAATAGTGCTGATAAGTAGTTAATAAAAATTGATAACAAACCCAATGAGGAAACAGTATGTCGAAACTTAGTACTTGCCTATCTACGCTAGCGCTAGCCACTATGTGCTCATTGGGTTTTGTTCATAGCGCTAATGCCAATACAACGACAGCTGTCAGCGTTGCTAAGTCTGGGCCTACTTTCTTGGGTGATGGCGGTACTTATCCTTTTTCAGAAGCTGTACGCGTGGGCAATACATTGTATATGTCGGGACAAATTGGCTTTAAAGATGGCAAACTGGTCAAAGGCGGTATCAAAGCTGAAACCAAGCAAGTGCTAGATAATATCCATAGCACGTTATTAAAATATGGCTACCGAAGGTCTGATATTGTTAAATGTATGGTCATGCTGACTGATATGGATGACTTTGATGATTTTAATAAGGTCTACAAGGCTGAGATGATAAAGCCTTATCCTGTACGCTCAGCCTTTGGAGTATCAGAACTGGCTGCTGGAGCAAGCGTTGAGATTGAATGTATGGCTGCCAAATAATAGCGGCTGAAAACTCTAAAGCTTCACAATCATAAAAATATTAAAACTAAAATAACTGGCTATTCACGCCAGTTATTTTTTGTCTGTTATACCGATATCGAGTCTGCAAATTTACACCAATATTTTCTCGTCCGTTAAGGCGCTCTCTTTCGTTACACGTAGCACTTCTTCCAATGTCGTACGCCCTTCTATAACTTTACGCAAACCATCTGCACGTATCGACGGTGTTTTCTGGCGAGCATACTCTTCCAGCTCATACTCAGCCGTATTGCTATGAATCATACGGCGCAATGTATCGTCGATTGGCACGACTTCATATATAGCGGTGCGACCTTTAAACCCCGACTGATTACATTTATCGCAGCCAACTGGCTTAGGCAAACGAATCGACTCATTTACTATATCTTTGGTATCACTTTTCAGCATTGACCCAATGCCAATTTCAGTAAATAGCTTGGCTTGCTCAGTATCAGCAGCCTGCCAGCTCTGACAGTGTAAACATAAAGTACGTACCAAACGTTGTGCTACTACGCCAATAAGTGACGACGACAACAGAAACGGCTCAACACCCATGTCCTGTAAGCGAGTAACCGCGCCAGTAGCGGTGTTGGTATGCAGCGTCGATAGTACCAAATGCCCTGTCAAAGACGCCTGCACGGCAATCTCTGCTGTCTCTAAATCACGAATCTCACCAACCATCACCACATCGGGATCTTGACGGAGCATTGCACGCAAACTTTTAGCAAATGTCATGTCTACTTTATTGTTGACCTGCGTCTGCCCGATACCATCAAGCTGAAACTCAATCGGATCTTCAGCAGTCAAGATATTGCGTGTCTGATCATTTAAATCGGTCAATGCAGAATATAGCGTCGTGGTTTTACCCGAGCCAGTCGGCCCTGTCACCAAAATAATGCCGTGTGGACGATGGATTAAGCGCTTTAGCTCAGTGTAGTCACTATCAGAAAGCCCCAAATACGTCATATTCAAACGACCAGCTTGCTTGTCCAATAAACGCATCACCACCCGCTCACCAAAGCTCGATGGCAAAGTCGATACACGCACGTCGACCTCTCGCCCTGCCAGTCTTAAACTGATACGACCATCTTGCGGCACTCGCTTTTCAGCGATATCTAACTTAGCCATTACCTTAATACGCGAAACCAACAATGGAGCCAGTTGACGTTTTGGTGTGATGATTTCTTTTAGCTCACCATCGACTCGGAAACGGACGACCAAACGCTTTTCAAAGGTCTCAATATGAATATCTGAGGCGCTTAAACGGATGGCTTCGGACAACAAGGCGTTGATCAAACGAATAATAGGTGCATCGTCTTGTTGATCCATCAGGTCTTCAGTTTCAGGGACACTATCTGCCAAGCTATCGAGATCAGGATGGTCTTCAAGTCCAGCAGCAATATGCTGAGACTCTCCTGTATTGCCAGCATAAGCTGCGTTCATACGTTTTTCAAAATCGTCCGCGCTAACACTTTCGTAAGTGGGTACACCGCGAATGCCTTGCTGCTGTAAAAACCGTACTGCTTCATTGATCGCTGACAACGGAGTAGCTTTGGTAAGTACCAATGTCGGCGGCAATTCAGGATCTATCGCAAGTATGGCCAAAATCTGATGGCGTTTCGCAAAGCTGTATGGCAATTGCATCATAAAGACGGCCCAATAAGTGAGGAGAAGATAAGAAGTACGCACGCCAAGACAGGGTTGATGCCTTGTCCTTAACAGTTCGAATCAAAAAAGACTGCCAGTAAGGTTGCATGAGTTTGTTATAATAGCATTTTGTTTTAGACGGGTATTATTTTATATGACTGGCGCTTTATACCTATCGCCCAGCACATATTATTACTATCAGAGTTAGCATATCATGCGATTTTTTGCTGACAGCTTACCATTGTCTATTACAACTTTTAGATTGCCCATCATATTTTGTCTGTCCCTTCTCCCGCTCGATATTAGGATTTTCCGTTATGTCAGAGAACGTTAGCACTACTCATCCAACACCACTTTTACAGGATACCTTCACTGTTGGTAGCCGCACCTTTTCTTCGCGTCTGTTAGTCGGTACCGGTAAATATAAAGACATGACAGAGACTGGAGAAGCCATTGCCGCTTCAGCAGCCGAAATCGTGACCGTCGCCATTCGCCGTGTCAATATTGGACAAAATAGTGATGAGCCTAACTTATTAGATGTGATTTCACCTGATAAATATACGATATTACCGAATACTGCTGGCTGCTTTGACGCCGAAACAGCCATTCGCACTTGTAAGCTTGCTCGTGAACTATTAGGTGGGCATAATTTGGTTAAGCTTGAGGTATTGGGGGATGAGAAAACCTTATATCCAAACGTTATGGAAACTTTAAAAGCCGCCAAAGTACTGATTGATGATGGTTTTGAAGTGATGGTTTATACGTCAGATGACCCTATCGTCGCACAAGAATTAGAAAGCATGGGCTGTGTCGCCATTATGCCACTTGGCAGCTTGATTGGGTCTGGGCTTGGTCTACTCAATCGTCATACGCTTAGCTTAATAATCGAAAACGCTAAAGTACCCGTATTGGTTGACGCTGGTGTCGGTACTGCGTCTGATGCTGCACTTGCGATGGAGCTTGGCTGTGATGGTGTACTGATGAACTCAGCCATTGCCAATGCACAAAATCCAGTAATGATGGCACATGCAATGAAACATGCTATGTGGGCAGGTCGCGCTGCGTTTTTGGCAGGTCGTATGCCAATGCGTAAGATGGCTACTGCCAGCTCACCACAGACTGGGTATTTCTTTCAATAAATTGAATTATAGATGACATATCATAATAGAGCGTGTTGAGTATTTACGTATAGCGCTGTCAGTGCTATGGTTTATTGCTTAACACGCTTTATAAAATAATAAAAAATGTTATTTGATTGAATATCTACTTATTATAATTTTCACATAACACTTATCGTCATAAAAGGATTTATTATGCGACTTCTCACAGCAGTCGACCAGTTGTTTCTACTTCTTGAGTCGCGTAAACAGCCCATGCACGTTGGTGGACTGTTTGTATTTGAATTACCAGATAATGCAGATAGCGATTTTGTCTATCAATTGGTAAAACAAATGCAAGAGTCTGATGTGCCGCCTAGCTTTCCTTTTAATCAAGTACTTGAACATTTAGCCTTCTGGAAAAAAGACAAAGACTTTGATGTTGAGCATCATTTGCATCATGTCGCGCTACCAAGTCCTGGACGCGTACGTGAACTATTGATGTACGTCTCAAGAGAACATGGACGTTTATTAGATCGTGCCATGCCTTTGTGGGAATGTCATGTTATCGAAGGTATCCAGCCAGAAGTCGAAGGTGGACCTGAACGTTTTGCATGGTATTTTAAGATTCATCACTCTTTGGTTGATGGCATTGCGGCGATGCGTTTGGTTCAAAAATCCTTATCACAATCGCCAACCGAGCCAGTTACCCTTCCTGTCTGGTCGTTGATGGCACGTCATCGCAACCAAGTAAATGCTATATTGCCTGCCGAACGATCTATCAGAGGCATCATAAAAGAGCAGATATCTACTATCAAACCTGTATTTACAGAACTGCTAGATAATGTGAAAAACTACGGTGATGAAGGGTACGTCGGTACTTTTGACGCCCCAATGAGTATCTTGAATAAACGTATATCAGCCTCACGGCGTATAGCCGCACAGTCTTATGATATAAAACGGTTTAACGATATTGCTGAAAGGCTCAAAATTAGCAGGAACGATGTGGTACTGGCGGTCTGTGCAGGTGCTATTCGCCGTTATCTAATCTCAATGGATGCGCTACCGAGCAAACCGTTGATTGCTTTTGTACCGATGTCACTGCGTACAGATAATAGTATCTCGGGCAACCAGCTGTCATTTGTATTGGCAAACTTGGGTACGCATTTGGACAATCCCCTGCGCAGGATAGAGCTTATCCATCGTAGTATGAATCATGGCAAACGTCGCTTTCGCCGCATGAACCAAGCGCAGGTCATTAACTACAGTATCGCCTCATACGCGTGGCAAGGCATTAATTTGGCGACAGGATTATTCCCTAGAAAGCAGGCATTTAACCTAATTATCTCTAACGTACCCGGTTCTGAAAAACCGCTGTACTGGAATGGTGCACGTCTACAATCGCTGTACCCTGCTTCTATCGTCTTCAATGGTCAAGCGATGAATATCACCTTAGCCAGTTATCTAGATAAGATTGAGTTTGGCATCACCGCTTGTAGCAAGGCATTACCTCGCGTACAAGATATGCTGATGCTGATAGAAGAAGAGTTGCAGCTGCTAGAAACTACCAGTAAGGAGTTAGCATTCAAAGGCATCACTGTTGAAGATAAAGCAGGCAATAAGGGTAATGATAAAACAAAAAAGCTGGCTCCATAACGGAACCAGCTTTTTTTCATTCATACTCAATCTAGACACTAACCACATCTAAATCCTGAAAGCGCTAAACGTTAATACCATTAAGGTTAACGTTTAGATTGCGTCACCCCAGATTGGTACAACTGTTTGCATCAATGGCTTGAGTAATTTCACATTACAAGCGAAGATAGAGCCTGATGTCATAGAGTTGTGCGCGCCAGTATGATCAACCACCACACCGCGTGCTTCAGTTACGATAAGCTCGCCCGCAGCGATGTCCCAAGGCTTGATAGACATCTCAAAATAACCGTCAAAACGACCAGCAGCAACATAGCATAAATCAAGCGCAGCTGAACCCATACGACGTACCTGACCACCTGCCTCAGATATCTTCTGTAAGCTCTCAAAGTGCTGTTTAGCATAAGAGATAACTTCGCCATTGCGCTTACGCTCAAGCGGATGACCGGTCGTAAAGAAACCGCCATCAATGGTTTTGCGCTCGCTCACTTGCATACGGCGATTGTTCAAGCGCGCGCCTTTACCGCGGCTCGCTGAGAACATCTCATCACGAACTGGATCATAGACCACACCGTGCTGAGTAACACCTTTATGCTGTACAGCGATAGATACGCAGAACTGCGGTACACCGTGGACAAAGTTCTTAGTGCCATCTAGTGGATCGATAATCCAGCACCAGTCAGCATCTTCGCCGCGACCTTCTTGCATACCGAACTCTTCACCCAAAAATGAATGATTAGGATAGCTGGCTTTTAGCGTCTCGATAGTGAGCTCTTCGCTAAAGCGATCAATGCGGGTAACCAGACCATCAAGTCCTTTAGACTCAATATCTAACTCGATTTTGTGGCGGTTTTGATGCGCATATAAAATCTCTTTACCAACTTTTTCAGCAGTACGCGCTGCGATGACGACCATGGGTTCCATAAATAACCTATTTGCTTGATGAATGAATATAAAAAATAAGACTAACTCTGTGCCCACAACATGCCAAACAGCCGCCGCATCACACCACATCTATGCGATTAAAAACGTGTCTTTTATAAACGAAAACTTATAAAAGACACCCGCATTATACTAAAATTGTTCGATAAAAACGAAAAAACCGTCACGCTGACCAATCCAGTATTTTGGCGATCATCTAAACTGCGCAAGTTGTAAAAAAGTTAGCACCTGCGGCTAGCAGGCGTTTGCTCTGTTTAAGGAGCTTATATCGGTTTTAATTCATGCTTTTTTAGCGCATTAATTTCTTAAAATAATATTGTAACGCTTACGATAAAAGTATTTTAAGCTGTTTGATCACGCCTTCGATATCTAAACCACAGTCAGCTAACTGCTCTACTTGGGAGCCATGAGCGATAAAACGATCAGGAATACCGATATTAGCAATAGCTGGACGACTTTGCTTAAAGGCTGCCGACCCATTGAGTAAATATTCATTCACTGCACTACCTGCACCGCCCATAATCATGTGCTCTTCCAAGGTCGCGATATGAGTCACCCCTTGCGTCAGTAACGTCTCAAGCATTGCTGTATCTAGCGGTTTTACCCAGCGCATATTGACCACATGTACTTGACACTCTGGCACTGCATCGTTATTTATTAAGCTTTCTGCGGCTTGCTGAGCAGTGGCTACCATCGTACCAAAGGCCAATAAGGCTAGTTTATAAGGTGCATCAGCTTTACCTAATACTGACTCAACAACTGCTTTGCCAACTTTATAAGTTTGGGCTGGTTGCTTAATATCAGCACCTGTGCCTGTACCACGCGGATAACGTACCGCCGTACAGCCTGGATACTCATAGCAAGTATTGAGCAAATGGTAGCATTCGTTCTCATCTTTTGGCGCTGCAATCACCATATTAGGCACACAACGTAAAAATCCAAAATCAAACACGCCAGCATGCGTGGCACCATCTTCACCGACTAGGCCCGCTCGATCTATGGCAAACATCACATCGAGATTCTGTAAGGCCACGTCATGAATCAGCTGATCATATCCACGCTGCAAGAACGTTGAATAAATCGCGACAATAGGTTTGACGCCTTGAGTTGCCATCCCAGCCGCTAGCGTGACCGCGTGTTGCTCAGCGATGGCCACATCAAAGAAACGCTCTGGAAAGTGACGAGCAAAGTCCGTCATCCCTGAGCCTTCTTCCATGGCAGGGGTGACAGCTAGTAGCTTATCGTCTTCGGCCGCTTTATCACACAAAAACTGGCCAAACACTTGCGAGTACTTTAACGCCGGCTTATCTTTTGAAGCCTTTGCTATTGAAGTATTAGCTGCGTTGGTTTTTGCTTCGTTATCTTCGACAGGCAACTTACTAATTGCGTGATAACCCACTGGATCCAATTCTGCGGGTGCAAACCCTTTACCCTTAGTGGTATAAATATGCACCAATACGGGACCTGATACTTGCTTTGCCAATGACAATACACGCAATAGCTCAGGAATATTATGTCCATCAAATGGACCAAAATAGGTAAAACCAATCGCTTTGAATAAGTTGTCTTCTAGCTGCGGAACATCGCGCATCTCTTTATGACGTTTGCGGCGATCGAACGCCTGCATATCAGGACGGTGGCAGAGTACTGGCTCACCTGACTCAGAGATATCAACTTGATAACCTGATTCCCAAAGCATGGCTAAATGTCGTGAAAATCCGCCAATAGAGCAAGATATCGACATATCATTATCGTTTAGAATGACCAACAAATCAGCATCTTGCTGTACTGCGTCATTCATGGCCTCAAATGCCATACCACCTGTCATCGCACCATCACCAATGATGCAAGCAACCGTTTGCTCGCGGCCCTGATAGCGCAGTGCGAGACTCATACCCAGACCAGCTGAAATAGAGGTCGATGAATGCCCAACGCCAAATGTATCGTAGACAGATTCTGCGCGCTCAGGAAATGCTGTCAAACCGTCTTTAGATCTGATAGTACCTAGCTGCTCACGGCGACCTGTCAGTACTTTATGAGCATAGGCTTGATGACCTACATCCCAGACAATTTGGTCTTGCGGCGTCTCTAACAAATAATGCAATACTATGGTCAGCTCAACCACGCCCAAATTGGCACCAAAATGCCCACCGCTTTGACCAGCTGAATACAATAGAAAAAGGCGCAATTCATCAGCCAACGTAATAAGCTTGGCAGCCGAAAGCGTGCTGAGGTCAGTGGGTGTATCAATTGCATCAAGCAATGGCGTATGAGGACGCACACGTGGAATCACAGTATAGGTCTGCTGTAAGCTCGATAGCTGAGCAGCAGAATCCAGCACTGATGTAGATAGGGACTGAGACTTTGGAGAATGAGGTGACTGCTGCATAAACCGTACGATACCTACCAATCTGCTGACAAGACGTGTCTTTAAAATATAGCGATGACTATAATCAAAAGACGTCAATAATACCTACATCATTATTGATGTAATCGACCATATAATTATTCATGCAACTTTCGTATTTGTATAGCTGCGCTACTTACGACAGTACACACGCTAGCTCAATAGACTGCGCGTCAATACCAACGTTTTGATATCAAAATATTGATGCTTTCATACTATTGACAACTGAGGGGTGACATTATGCCCTATTATTTTGCATCAATAGCGGATGTTAGTGACGACATAGTAATGTAAGGGTAAAGACTTGTCACTGTATCCGTCAAAATAGTATGGCATAATAGCATTTTTTTTTAATTGTCGCTTTAATCATCGTGCGTCGTCTGTGAACTTTGTGTGTTTTTATAAAAAATACAATGAGCACGTTGTCTTTATGAACAGGTTATACTGGTATCATCTTAATTTTAGCAGTAAAGTTTAGGTGACATGCTCATCTCAACTAATAGTTATTTCGAAAACAGTAGTTATCTCGAACAGTAACCGGCTCTAACAGCGCTCATCTCGAACAGCAACAACATACTTTTCACCGCCACGACTTTAGGCTTATGTAGGACAGCAATGTCATATCAATTTATCACTAGTGCCAAATTACCCACTCGTCACGGCGAGTTTGATATTCATATCTTTGAAAATAGCGAAGGTCAAGAGCATGTCATGCTGACCGTTGGTCTAGCTGTGGTCGATCAACAGACAGATGATGTGGCTATTCAACACTCAAACGACAAGATATTGAGCCAAAAAGATGAATCAGTATCGAAGCAAGTACCGCTCATTCGCATTCATTCTGAATGCCTAACAGGCGACGCGTTTAGCTCATTGAAATGTGACTGCGGTCCGCAGCTCAATACTGCCATGCAAGCCATCCAAGAGTCGGGTTGCGGTGCGATTTTGTATTTGCGTCAAGAAGGTCGCGGTATTGGTTTGACCAATAAGATTCGTGCGTATGCCCTTCAAGATCAAGGACATGATACGCTAGATGCTAATCTCATGTTAGGCTTGCCTGCCGATGCGCGTATCTATGATATGTGTGGTCCGATGCTTGCCCATGTCGGTGTTGACGCTGTCAGGCTCATCACCAACAATCCAAACAAAGTCGCTTATCTGACTGAGCATGGTATTGATGTTGTCGAACGGGTGCCATTGTTGGTCGGTGTCAATGATATGAATGCTGAATATCTAGCAACCAAACGTGATCGCATGGGCCACTTGTTTGATAAAAATATCAATCTTGATATAGACGCTTCTCTCGATACAGACCTTAATACCGCCATACACCTGAATAAATAGATATCTTATGAGTATTACAAATACAAATAACGAAACAGACTTATCAACGGTAGCGTCCGTGACGACGCCAACCAATAACGACATCATGCGAGTGCGTGAGTTTTTGGTTGATTTACAAGCACGTATCTGTGAATCGCTAGAAGCACAAGAGCGTGACGGCAGCACTAACGACAACGAATATGCGACCTTTGTACCTGATGACTGGGAACGTCCTGAAGGCGGCGGCGGTCGATCGTGTGTATTGGCAGATGGCGAGGTCATCGAAAAAGCGGGCGTCATGTTCAGCCATATTCATGTACACAACCTACCTGCCTCTGCGACCGCGCGTCACCCTAATATCGCTGGGCGTAAAGCCCAAGCAATGGGCGTGTCTCTGGTTGTCCATCCCAGAAATCCAAACGTGCCTACGAGCCATGCCAATGTGCGTTTATTCGTAGCGGAAGCGGAAGGTGAAGCACCTATTTGGTGGTTTGGCGGTGGTTTTGACTTAACGCCATTCTATCCAGTACTCGCTGATTGTGTACACTGGCATCAAGTCTGTCATGATCTATGTGCGCCTTTTGGGGACAATATCTACGCTGATTTCAAACAGTGGTGTGATGAGTATTTCCATCTGCGCCATCGTGATGAGCAGCGCGGTATTGGTGGTCTGTTTTATGATGACGTCAGTACTGAGAGTCGCGGCTGGGACTTTGAGACTTGCTTTAATTTTATGAAAGCCGTGGGCAACGGTTATCTTGACGGTATCATGCCGATTTTTGAACAGCGTAAAAATACGCCTTATACTGAAGCGCAGCGCGAGTTCCAGCTCTATCGCCGTGGCCGCTACGTCGAGTACAATCTGGTCTACGATCGTGGCACCCTATTTGGACTACAGAGTAACGGACGTATCGAATCCATCCTAGTCAGTATGCCACCGCTTGCCAGCTGGCATTATCGCTTTGAGCCTGCTGAAGGAACGCCTGAATTTGAGTTGACCGATTATTATCTAAAACCGCGTGATTGGTTAGCACTATAAGTTTCGTAAATATCACGGCATTCATATTTTTGGCAAATATTAAAAAGGTCAGCTACTATTCGCTGGCCTTTTTTATTGTCAGTACTATCCAAACGAGCTACTCTCACGTCGTTATCGTACAGAAATATGTTGTTTAACTACCATAAAATCACTGCAACCAACCATAACCAAGTTAAGTTATGCTTATCTAAAATATTACGAGGATATAACAACTATATAATTCCCATCGCCCAGATAACCGTTACAATAGAAGACATTCTTTATTAGCAACTGTGCTCAGAAGAATTTTAGGCAGTATTTTGTATAACTATATTTTACGACGAAGCGAGCGTTTGTAATCGCGCTTACTATTAGCCAAGTTTAAAGGAGTAAGTCATATGGCACAGGTTCATACCAACAAATCTTTCAAATCTCTGTTTAGCGTTACCTTGATGGCGGCTGCACTGGGTCTAACGGCCTGTAGCACTTCAACAGGATCTAACCCTGACGTGCAAGCGCGTCAAGACACCATGAAAAACTGGGGCGATGCAATGGGCGTCATGGGTGATATGGCAAAAGCACCTGATACATTTGATGCCGATGTATTTAAAGAGCAAGCGGCGTTCTTGGCAGAAGATGCCGCCAAGCCTTGGAGTCATTTTGAAGACCCTGAAGCGGTAGGTAATGCTACCGAAGCGGTTTGGTCTAATGCTGATGGCTTCAGTGCTGAAGCTGAAAACTTTCAAAAAGTCACTGCTGAGCTAAATGCTGCCGCCCAAAACGCCACTAGCATGGACGATGTTAAACCTGCCTTTGGACAAGTTGGTGCAAGCTGTAAATCATGCCATACCGACTTTAGAGCAAAAGACGAATAAAGCTTTTATATTTATAGCAAGTAGACACGTATAAAAAACCGCCATATCAATTGATGTGGCGGTTTTTTAGTTTTTTAAATATTGTGGAAATCAAAGTTTTAACACTAAATGAATATTTCACCGAGCGCGCTACTCTGCCACTGTTTTATTCACGTCCATAACGTCTTGCTGCTCGTTCATTTTATTAACGATTGCACTTACTGAAGGGTCACTCAAATCGATCGTACGTATTGGGAATGGAATGTTTACGCCCGCTGCATCCAACGAGTTTTTGATACCTACAATTACTTGATGAATCGAGGCAACCTTATTGGCTTGCGTACCATCTTCGATAAACCAGCGTACCATTAGATCAATGGACGAACCACCAAAACCAGTAGCAATCACGCTTGGCGTTGCTTTCTTCGAGACGCTTTCTATCTTATCTAATGCTTTTATAATCTCAGCTTTGGCCGCTTCAATATCATCTTCATAACCAATACCAACTGCGACTTGCAGACGGCGCTGCTTGTAAGCGGTATTGACGGTCAATGCTGAAGTATAAAGATCTGAATTTGGAATCACCACTTGCCTGCCATCATAAGTTCTGATGGTGGTTGCACGGATTTTAATATCTTCGACTGTTCCTTCATAGTCGCCTGAAACAATCTGATCACCGATACGAAACGGCTCTGAAATTAGTAGCAAGATACCAGAGAGTAAGTTTTGGAAGATATCCTTAAAAGCAAAACCGATAGCCACAGAACCGATACCGAGCGCGCCAATCAGCTTAGCAGGGGTGAACCCTGGTACCGCAATAACCATCGCTATCATAAAACCAATAAAGAAAATAAGCGCCCCGCCTACCCGTTGAAACACTTTGACCAAGTTCTGATGCCGACTACGACTGCCTAATAATTTGTGAACGATTTTTTTGAAGACAATCGATAAGAACCAAAAAATTAGGATAACGATAATTGATGCGACAAAGTATGGGATGCGTTCAACAAAACCAACCCATATCTCATTTGCCGAACCAAGAATGCTTTGATACGTTAATCCATCTGTCGTCGTAGACTGCGCAGTTGTCTCAGCACTCAGTGTCGTGTCTGCCTCAGAGGTAGGCATCTGGGTAATACTCCTTTATTCTATTTATTTTTAGCACTGCACCTGTACTAATAGGTGCTGTCATTCTGACAATTAGCCCATCAAATCGGCCTGTACGATTTCGATCCAGTAGCCGTCCACATCTTTGATAAAGGCAATGTTTTTCATGCTGCCATCTTCTGGACGTTTTTTGAATTCGACGTTGTTTTTATCAAACCAAGCAACTGCTTCATCCAAGCTTGGAACACTAAAACAAATATGACCAAAGCCTTGTGGATCTTGATTGCCATCATGATAGCTAAAATCAGCTTTTGTCTCGGTGCCGTAGTTATGCGTCAACTCCAAGATGCCACGTTGACGGAAAGCAAAGATTTCTAAGTCATCGCCAGTTGGCAAGTTTTCGCGCTCGCTCTCGGTCAACTTAGCCAAGAAATATAAATCGAATTCCATGTCAGGGAATTTCTTAACGGCAAGCAATGTCATGCCCAAGACACCAGTGTAAAACGCTAGCGATTTAACAGGATCTTTGACACGCAGCATGGTGTGGTTAAAAGTAAAACCGGTCGTCTGTGATGAGATTGGCTGAACACCATTAGTACTGACGCTGCTAGCAGGCTGGTCTATTGCGTCGTTATTGTTGTTAGATGAAGTAGACATAATTATCCTAATATAATTCAAAAAATAAAGGCAAAAACACGCAAATCACGATTGTCGTAATTTGCGTCGTTCTCTTATCATAATAAAAAATGGCAAAATAACTGATAGGGTTTTGTAAGAATATGAACAAGGTATGTTCGTCTTTATGCCCTAACTAGCTAGTTATCTGAATCTACCTAAGACTGATTAGCTATCTAAAAAACGCACTTTTCCTGTCTCGAGATCATACTCAGCACCGACTACCAGTAGCTGACCACTATTGGTTAAGTCCTCTAATGCACGTGAGCCATGTTTTAGCTGACTGACTGACATACGTACGTTAGCGCGGATAGAGCGATCGACCAGCTCGTCTGCATCGACGTCTTGACCATTGGCAGTTGCTAATTCGTGCAAGTTATAAACGCTTGGGCGAATACGATCAACAATAGATTGCAAGTTAGGTGAATAATTCTGCTCAGGGTTAATCAATGTCTCAACGCAAGCCGTGACAGCGCCGCATTTTGAATGTCCAAGTACCACTACCAATTGCGTACCAAAGGCTTCGGCTGCAAACTCGATTGAACCAATCTGCGATGGTGCAACGACGTTACCCGCAACTCGTATAACAAACAAATCTCCCAAACCTTGATCAAAAACAATCTCAACTGGTACTCGTGCATCTGAGCAACCCAAAATAATGGCCAATGGATTTTGATCCTTGACCAACTCTGGACGGCGCTGCATATACTCATCGGTACTGGTGAGGCTATCAACGTAGCGTGCATTACCTGCTTTTAAAAGCTCAAGCGCTTCTTGACCTGTGGTTGGACGTATATCGGTAGGCATGAGAGATCCTTTATCATCAATAATATTAGAGTTATAAGCTGTTTTGCATACATATATTCAAGCACAGATTGGCTAATTATCGCCAAACTATCAGGCTAATCATGTTTGTCAACCATAACGTGATTGTATAGGAATAAAAACCAAAAAACGGTAAAAAAATTTGTCTAAATATCGCTAGGTGAATGTAGTCACATCTAAAAATACAGCTGTATATATCGCTGCTACGATAGTATGACTCGCGTAACTTATAACGAACTTGCACTGAATTATATCAAGGGTTTGTTATAATACGCAGCACTCAGCCAGCATTCAGACCGCGCTTACGCTCATGCCAATCCCTATAATGACAGCCAGCTGCATATAGCTATTGGACGCTTAGGAACAGATATTATGACCGATTTATCTCAAAATACGCATAACACCTCTGCGTCACCTCATGATGATCAGGTGCTGCTACAACTGACTGGTCTAAAAAAAACCTATGATCAAACTGAAGTCCTAAAAGACATCAACCTTGATATCAAGCATGGTGAGTTTCTGACGTTACTTGGTCCATCAGGCTGTGGTAAGACGACATTATTACGCTTGATTGCAGGCTTTGAGCAGCCGAACGCTGGGGCGATATATTTGGATGGCGTACAGATGGCAGGCTTGTCCGCTGATAAACGTCCAGTGAATACCGTATTTCAGCAGTATGCGTTGTTTCCTCATATGAGCGTCGCCCAAAACGTAGCATATGGCCTAAAGCTGAAAAAAGTTCCAAAAGATGAAATCCAAAGACGCGTCAGTGAGATGCTAGCGATGGTACAGCTAGAGCATTTGGCCAACCGTAAGCCGCAAGATTTGTCTGGTGGTCAGCAGCAGCGAGTTGCGATTGCACGCGCGGTGATTAACCGTCCTAAATTACTATTGCTTGATGAACCGTTATCCGCGCTCGATCATAAACTACGCCTGCAAATGCAATCTGAGCTAAAACGTCTGCAACGTGAGCTAGGTATTACCTTCGTTTTCGTGACTCATGACCAAGAAGAAGCGCTGTCGATGTCAGACCGTATTGCGGTGATGAAAGACGGTACGTTCCAGCAAATCGGTACGCCTATCGAAATTTATGAAACCCCTGCCAATTTATTTACTGCTAAATTCATCGGCGAGACTAATTTATTTAGAGCTGAAGTCAAAGGGGTTTATCCAGACCAGCCAGATCGCGATGGCAAAGTGACCAACGGACGTATCGAGGTCGAAGTCTGTGAAGCACAGGCACAAGAAGGGCCAACCACCTTACGCAACTTACGTCGTCCCAATTTTGCCAATGACGTACAAGTGGGCGATATCGTCAATTTACTACTTCGCCCCGAAGACTTACGAATATATGATCCAAAAGACAATGAACATAGTGGACTGTTGGGCCGTGTCATCGAGAGTAACTATAAAGGTAGCACCTTAGACTCGATTATCGAACTGGCAAATGGTCATATCATTAAAGCCTCTGAATTTTTTGATGAGGATGATCCGAGCTTTGATTACAAACTAAATGAAGGCGTCAAAGTCTCATGGGTAGATGGCTGGGAATGGGTATTGCCAGAAGATCCTGACACTATGAAAAACACGACTGTACAAAAGGATGGTAGCTGATGGCCCGCAACCACTTAGGCAGTAAAAGTTCATTTCGTACCGCTACGCTTTGGCTAATTTGGGGTTGGCTACTGATATTTGCACTATTACCAAATACCCTAGTCATCGCTGTCAGTTTTTTAACCCGTGATAGCAGTGCCTTTATCAGCTTGCCTGTCAGTATCGACAGTTATGTGCGGATGATTGACCCCTTATATTTTGAGGTATTTGTCCACTCATTATGGATGGCAGGTATCACAACGGTTATCTGCTTGCTGCTGGGCTACCCTTTTGCATGGCTGATTTCCAAAGCAAAAGTGCGCTGGCAGCCGCTGCTGATGCTACTACTGATACTGCCCTTTTGGACCAACTCTTTGGTACGGACGTATGCGCTCAAATTACTATTTGCCAATAATGGTTTGATTAATAAATTACTATTAGCCATCGGTGTAATCGATACGCCAATCGATATTTTATATACCCAAGGCGCAGTGATAGCTGGTCTGACGTATTTACTATTTCCATTTATGGTCCTACCACTATATGCCGTATTTACTGACTTACGCAATGACATGCTACTGGCCTCGCAGGATTTGGGTGCCACTAAAACACAGACCTTTTGGCATGTAGTACTGCCATTAACGACACCGGGGATTATTTCTGGTGTACTGCTTGTGCTATTGCCTGCAATGGGCATGTTTTATGTGGCGGATATCTTGGGTGGTTCTCGTAACTTATTGGTTGGTAATATCATCAAAAACCAATTTTTGGATGCGCGTGATTGGCCCTTTGGCGCAGCAGCTAGCGTATTGTTGACATTGGCTATGGCAGTATTATTACTTGCTTACCGTGCCAGTAGCCGCCGCATTGGCAAGACTGACTTTAACGAGGTGGCCTAATGTCTTACAGCTCACCGAACAACAAAACTCGTCCGCTTAAGATTGGTCATATCGCTGCCAAAGGCTATCTCGGACTGATTTATGTCTTGTTGTATCTGCCCATCATTGTCTTGGTGGTGATGTCCTTTAACAAATCAAAAATTGGCTATAACTGGGGCGGTTTTAGCTTAAAGTGGTACGAATCACTATTCAATAACCAAGCGATGCTCGATGCATTTTGGCATTCTATTGTCTTGGGATTGGTGGCGGCCACTGTCTCGACTTTGATAGGCACACTCACTGCCCTAGCCTTACATCGTTATAATTTTCGTGGTAAAGGCTTATTAAATGGACTGCTATTTGTCCTGATGATGTCGCCTGAGATTGTACTCGCTATCTCATTGCTAGCATTGTTCTTACTGATTGGTTTGCAACTAGGCTTTGTCTCATTGCTATTGGCGCACATTACTTTTTGCCTACCTTTTGTTGTGATTACTGTCTTTGCACGTTTGAGTAGTTTAGATGAGCGTCTAATGGAAGCGGCACGTGATTTGGGTGCTAACGAATCAACCATGGTGCGTACAGTATTGATTCCTGTTATCTTGCCAGCCGTCATGGCAGGTTGGTTGCTGGCATTTACCTTATCGCTAGATGATGTGGTAGTGTCGACCTTTGTCACAGGACCTAGCTATGAGATTTTACCGCTGCGCATTTATTCTATGGTGCGCGTAGGACTCAAACCAGAAGTCAACGCCATTGGTACGTTATTACTGTTTGCTTCGCTAGTATTGATCGTTATCTCACAGTTACTGTTACGCAAGCGCTAGATGTTAATTGCTAACTAATTGCTTATTAACTGACCATTAATACCGGACTATGAGTGAAAGTCAGCGCTATATTGACTATAATGAATTTTTCTCACCTTAGCGGTTAGGTTATATTATGCTTGAGCTACGTCATCTTAATACGTTAACCGCGCTACGGGCGCATGGTTCACTTGCAGCAGCGGCGGATGAGCTACACGTTACTGCCTCAGCCGTTTCGCATCAATTAAAAGAGCTTGAGAACTACTACGACATCAGCTTGGTCAATCGTCGGACGCGACCGCTTAGTTTTACGCCAGCTGGTAAAGCAGTATTGGCGTTAGCAGACAATATCTTACCGCAAGTAACTCGTACCAAATCCAACCTTAAACGCTTAGCGCATGGTCAAGCAGGCAGGTTGCGCCTAGCATCAGAGTGCCACAGCTGCTTTGATTGGCTCATGCCAATACTTAACCACTATCGCCGTGAATGGTCGGATGTTGAGCTAGACTTTGCCACAGGGTTTGAACCTGAGCCGCATCATTTACTTATGGAAGGTGATATTGATCTGCTTATTACTACCAGTGATTTACCGCTCGACGGTATCAGCTATCAGCCATTATTTGAATATGAGAGTCGTTTGGTACTTTCACCAACGCATGATTTAGCTGCTCAAAAACTTATTGAACCTGATGATTTGATCAATGAGACATTGATTGCCTATCCCGTAGAGGCCAAACGCCTCGACATCATTGCCAATTTTATGACGCCAGCACAAGTAAGCTTTGAGAGTGTTCGTACTACAGAGCTGACAGCGATGCTAATCCAGCTGGTCGCCAGTGAGCGCGGTGTCGCAGCATTACCTGATTGGGTGGTTGCTGAATATGAGAGGAAAGGCTGGGTCGTATCACGACCACTAGGAAAGGGTGTGCATTGTCAGCTGTATGCCGCGACGCGTACCTCAAGTAAAGATACGGCGTATATGCAGGGATTTGCCAGTTTATTGGAAGGGATAGTGAAGCCAGTTTAATACTCCACTGTTCATTACATTTTTTGGTTATAAAATATCGTTCGCTTTCTTACGTTATGATAGGCGTTGGGGAAAATGATGGTTCCCTAGTGAGGACTTGAACAATAGGCTGTCGGCTAATGATATCAACGTTTTAACTCGATGAAATAGTCACGGTGTACTTCATGGTGTACATGCAGTGAGCTTTTCGTGGGCACATCAAATTACCCTTGATAATTGTGACAACCAGGACAGCTGCAATGACATTTTATTTAAAAGATAGCGACCAAGAGTATTTCAGCAAGTTTTGGGTGCAAGAAAGAAAATATCTAAGCGAAGTTGGTGGACGGTTATTAACCGTAGATGAAGCAAATACTCACCCATTTAATGATCTATTAATTACAGGGTCTAAAGGGATAGTGGGGATCGATGCTATGAAGCCTAGGCTAACTCATAGCTACCATTACTTTTGTATTCCCTATGAGCTAGGAGAAGAAATAGAGGAAGGTTTAGTACCTGAAACTATAATAGCTCAATTAATTAATGATAACTTGAAGTGTGCTATCTTTATAGCATCAACCGATGCCAGTTTTGGTTGTTTTGGTGAGTGCTTTCACACAAACGAGGAAATAATTTGGAATTTTTCATCACCACACTTAAATACACCGTTTCTTATATTTGATAATGAAAAGAAAGTGTTTGCGCTGATAGACTATGACTTACCCTTACAAATCATTGGCTATAAAACCCCTATTTTAGATAGAAAGGACTACATTAAAAGTAAAATAGGTCAAAATGGATGGGATACTGTATTTGAAAGGTATTCCCATTATACGAACATGCCACACTTTTTTAATGAGTATTATAAGTTTCTATTGCCCGATAAAGTAGTCAAGTTTTTAGATTCTAGAGTGATACCTCCTCCAGTGAACTGCACTCAAAAATAGAGTTTTATGGACATCATCATAGTCAGATATAACTCCTAAAGTGAATATTCAAAAAATTGTGTTCGGTGCGCTATACAGGCATCTAACTTCTAGTGCTAGAAATAACTTCAATGACTAAGGAATTGATAGCATAGCTTAATATTAGTCATACTGATGAGATGGAAGGCAAAGATATTCCACAAGAACTAACAGATGAAATGCAAGATTTTCTTGATAGCAGTAGAAGCAAAGAAAAATAATTATGAATGAATACAAAAAACTACGAATGAAAGTTTTCAGGCTTTTTAAAGAAGGCCTGATAAAAGAAGCTTCTGAATTATTCGAAAGTAACAATATGGATTACTTTGAAACATCTCCAACTGATAAATGGAACTGGCTACATCAGCTCTCAATGGGATTTAACCCAAAAGAACCACCGAAAAAAACTATTGAGTTTTTTATAGAAAAAGGTGTTCCAATCAATGCTCAAGACAGTTATGGCATGACACCATTGCACTATGCAATGCGAGGAGAAAATGCAGAAGCCGCTATTGCCTTATTAGAAGCAGGGGCAGATCCAAACATTCCTAATAGAGATAAACTTATACCTCTGAGAATGACTTTGCTGATGCCTGATAGGTTAGATGTACTAGAACTGATGTTAAAAAATGGTGGGGATGTTAACTACTATAATGGAAAAGATTACTTACTTGAAGCAATTAAAGGTTTTCGAGGTGATCATCCTGATTTTCAAGAATTAATACAAATGCTTGAAAATTATTCAGGTGAGTAAAAAAATTGTAAGAGAAATGATTGAAAATAGGTATACCCCAACGGAACCAGCTATTTCACTCTTCAAACCTATTAACAGACCACTTAAAACAGACTGATATAATGGAACCACTTATAACAGACTCTTAAACGATTAATATCTATCAACGCCTACAAAACTAGCTTAAAGAAATAAAAACCCAGCGCGGTTGCCAGTAAAGTCAGCCCAACATGCAAACCGATGAGCGCTAAGCCTGCCAGCAGCCGCCCGTCATGGATAAAGCCAAATACCTCTGCACTAAACGTACTAAAAGTCGTCAATCCACCCAAAAATCCGGTAATCACAAACACGCGCACGTGATCGGACAAGTTGCTACCCATACGCTCAAACCACACTAGCGCCAGCCCTATCAGCAGTCCACCCAAGATATTAGCGCTCAAAGTACCGAGCGGCACCCAACCATGTAGAGCATTAAAACGCGATAACCAAGCTCGCAGACAAGCACCGAATGCTGCGCCCAAACCGATAGCAAGCCACTGCATAAACTATCCTTAATTCATATAAACGTGTTGGACCAAATGCTCATTTATACGGCTGGCAATTCTGTCATCGGCCAACGCGGAATACAGCTAACAGCCAAATCATCAGACTGTCCAGCTTGCAAGCGCTCAAAACCTGCGTAAGCAATCATCGCGCCATTATCCGTACATAGCGCAGGCGGTGCATAATGAACCGTCGCATTAATTTTAGCCAGTTCCGCTTCTAACATCTCACGCAGATGAGTATTGGCACTAACCCCACCTGCAATTACCAAACGGCTCATATCTGCTTGCTTGAGTGCTTTAACACATTTCTTCACTAGCGTGTCGACTACTGCATGCTGAAAACTGGCGGCAATATCAGCACGAACCTGTGGATCGCTGTCAGATTTATGACCAGAACCGCCTGACAGTGGCGTGTCTTTAATCAGATTATGTACGGCAGTTTTCATACCACTAAACGAGAAGTCTAGACCCCGATGTAGCATTGGTCTTGGGAGTGCGTAAGCGTCAGGATTACCAGTTTCTGCTAGTTTGGCAATATTAGGGCCGCCAGGATAAGGCAGGCCTAGCATTTTAGCCGCTTTATCAAAGCACTCACCCGCCGCATCATCTATCGACTCGCCCAATATCTCATATTGTCCAACACCGTGAGCAGCAATAAGTAACGTGTGCCCACCAGATACTAGTAGCGAGACAAAAGGAAATGCCGGAGGGTTCGCGCCCATAAGCGGCGCCAAAAGATGCCCTTCCATATGATGGATACCAATCGCTGGAATATCCAAACCATATGCCAAGCTACGACCAAACAGTGCGCCTGTCATCAATGCACCAATAAGACCAGGTCCTTTAGTATAGGCAATCGCATCGATGTCGCTTTTTTTCATATCGCATTGCTCTAGCAGCTCATTCAATAACGGCACGAGCTTACGAATATGATCGCGGCTAGCAAGCTCAGGCACAACGCCACCATAAAGTGCGTGCAGCTCAATCTGAGAGTACAGTACTTGCCCGACCAAACCTTGGTTGTCGCTATTTATTTGCTCACTATCAAAAATCGCTAGCCCCGTCTCATCACAAGAGGTCTCTAAGCCCAATACTTTCATACTTTTGCCTTTATACTTTCGTTTTCGTGCTATTTTTGTCGCACTTTTATCTTACATCATTTTGAGAGATTGGATAACGAATACAGCCAGTCACACACTATCTCAAATTCGCTTGATACAGCTATATATTATGAGACTGGCGTGACAAAAAACGTGCATAAAAAAACCGTCATTGTCAGTCACAATGACGGCCAGTTTAGCAAATTTCAATAGCTGACATACTCTAATATAGCGTATCAGCTTACCGACGCTAGCATATAATCAACAGCCGCTTTAACTTGTGCTTCGGTCACACCATTTACCGCTTGCGCTGGCATTTTATTAAAGCCTTTAGCCGAGTGCATATACAGCGTTTCTTTGTCTTTAGTTAGACGAGCTGTCCAAGCCGCTGTATCACCATACTTTGGCGCATCGAGTAAACCTGCAGCATGACAAACCTGACAGTTTGATTCATACAGTTTAGCACCTGCATCTGCGGCCAACGCTTCAGAATCAGTTTCAGGTGTTGCTACTGCGTCATCTACTATGTCGGCAGACTCTGTTGCTGCTTCTGATTCTGATTCTGGATCAACCACAGACTCAGGCGTCGTGCCTTCGGTTTCTGCTACAGCTGTCTCTTCTATAGCGGTAACAGGCTCATTGGCTGCTGTAGACTCTTCAGTGGCTGTGTTATCACCGCTACAAGCACTCACAGTAAATACCACGCTCATGCCGATCACAGACAACTTCAGCTTGTTCATATACAGTTGTATATCAATCATGGTTTTACCCTTACTTAGTCAGTCTGCAATCAATTAGTGATGCGTTATATCAGCTTAAAGTACTTACGTATACGACCAACGACTGTTTAATAGTCAATTGAGCTAATGGTCAATTCAGCACTAAATTACTCAGCAGTAGCTGCAGCTGTATCGTCAGTAGCCGCCATATCAGTGCTGTCAGTAGCTGCTGCTTCTGCTGTATCAGCGTCAGCCGTTCCTGCTTCGGCAGTAGCTGTACCGTCAGCTTCTGTACCCGCAGCATCAGCCGCTGGCATCGGTGCTGTCTCTGGGAATTCCATTTCTTCAGCTGGTGGCGCATTTTTAATGGCAAGTTCAGCAGCTTCGTCAACGCGATCGATTGCCATTACTTCTTCATGCTCTTCGCCGCCACTACAAGCGCTCACGCTCACACCTAAAGTTACGATAAGTGCGGTGCTTAATGCCGTGTTAAATACTGTTTTTTTCATTCCAACATCCTCAATAAAATACACACAAAACGGTTCATAGGCTTACTAGGGTCTATTGAACTTTCAAATGTGGTGCTGGCAGTCACTATTTTTTAGACAATATGCAGTGAAATTGCTGAAGCCTAGTCATTCTAGGTTAAACTATTTCGCCATATATTGACAAAAAAGAGTACTGCCCTGAAAGGCTGATGCTAAAATTACCCCAACCGTTGTTGAAAACCTAGCTAAGGTCTCGACATTATCGTCGGTTTTCGCCTAGTTTGGGGTAACTTTAGCCATCAGCAGCCCTAATATTTGAAAGTTCAATAGACCCTATAATATGGGAATTATCATAGCATAAACTCCAATCAAACCGTTATAGACGGTAGGGATTTTTTATTGATAAAGCGTTGTATATATGTCGAATTCATAGTTTGAGAGCCAAATTCAAATAGCTATCTAATTGAACACCTTATCAGCAATAAATGCTTAAAATCATTGACTTTGTTGGTATTTTTTATTAAAATACCTGC
Source organism: Psychrobacter sp. UBA3480 (assembly GCF_002377945.1). GTDB lineage: Bacteria > Pseudomonadota > Gammaproteobacteria > Pseudomonadales > Moraxellaceae > Psychrobacter. The sequence goes on along the minus strand of NZ_DFQV01000020.1, from coordinate 318,336 downwards.
CCTTACGCTAATGCGTGAGAATTGTCCTAGTTTGAGCTGATGCCTGTAATCTTGAGATATTACGGCTAAATACTAATACACAGCCAAACTAATGCCCTTATATCTCATCCTAATCGAGGAGTCTTCATGCCTGCAGTTAAGGTTAAAGAAAACGAACCAGTTGATATCGCTATCCGTCGTTTCAAACGTGCTTGTGAAAAAGCTGGTGTATTATCAGACGTACGTAAGCGTGAGTTTTATGAAAAACCAACGCAAGTACGTAAGCGTAAAAAAGCTGCTGCCGTAAAGCGTTATAAGAAGAAGTTACAACGCGAAACTATTCGTACCACTCGTATGTACTAATCAGTAATCTGATTAGTTAAGTACAAGCGCTACACTAACGCCACTGTTATCAATCGATATCAGTGGCGTTTTTTATGCTACAATTTTTGTTATTACTGCTGACATAATTTTTTATTAAAACTACTATCAGCAGGTTTTGTTCTAAAAATTTAACAAACGACCTCTAACGAATAGCATTTAACAGATCGATAAGGATAATAGCAGTGAGCCAACTTAAACAGACGTTATCAGATAATATCAAAGTTTCAATGAAAGCTCGTGAGCTTGAGCGCGTCAAAGTACTGCGCAACGTACAGTCAGTAGTGAAACAAATCGAGATTGACCGTCAGACAGAGCTTGATGATGCGCAAGTATTAGAAGTTTTGCAAAAACAGCTAAAGCAGCGTCAAGAATCACTAACTATCTTTACAGAAAATGGCCGTGATGACTTGGCCACCAAAGAGCAGTTTGAGATTGATATCATCAACGAGTTTATGCCGCAGCAAATGAATCAAGACGAGATCATGGCATTGGTAAATGCTGAAATCGCTGAGCAAGGTGCTACGTCTATGCGTGATATGGGTAGCGTCATGGGTGTTTTGAAGAATAAAACAGCTGGCCGTGCTGATCCTGCTTTGATTTCTAAAATGGTTAAAGACGCGCTACAGGGCTAGCACTTGCTATTGATTGGCAGGCTAATCTGTATAAATAACCGCCTAAGGCTTAAAGTCTTGGGCGGTTTTTATTGCTTTGATTTCTGCATTAATATTGGCCAATAACGGACGCGCACTAGTAGCCTGATCTGTGGTTTGTAGATTTTCCGTCAATTGTTTGGCTTGTGTCAAAGAGGTCAGCGCACTCTCATAACGCCCATTCCACAGCTGATCATAACTGCGATAGCGCAATGCATTAATCGTCGCAATATTGGCTAACTGTGGTGAGGTGGTGGTCTTAGCAAGTTTTTCATTGGCGAGTTGCAAGCTTTGCCATGCATAACGATCGCTTGGCTGCTGTTCTGTTAGTGGTTTCAACAGCGCTTGGGCTTTTATCGGCTGACTACTATTAGTCAGCGCTTCGGCTAGATAAAGGCGTAAATCACGGCGCTCCGGATATATACGCTGCTGGCTCTCTAAGACATCTACGGTTTGTTGCCATTTACCTTGTTCACTTAATAGCTGACTGTGGGTAATCGACAATAGAGGCTCTAAATTCTGACGCTGCGTGCTTGATAACGCATTTATCTCAGCCAATACCTTATTAGCATCTGTAAAGCGTTGCTGCTCTCCATACCAATGCATTAGCGCAAGTTTGGCCCCGAGACTGTTTTTAGCGGCCGTTGTCAGTGTGACTTCGGATGCATGTTTACCAGTCACTTGCACACGCCAATACAACAAATCAAACAATGCTTGATGGCGCTGCTGCTGGCTCAATGAGAGCGCTGGATACTGCTGAGCGCGACTTTGTGACTCGCTCAACCGCTCATTACTCAGAGGATGTGAGCGTACAAAGCTCGGTAAAAATTGATTCTCAACTTGGTTCAACTGACTCTGTTGATTCATCGTGGCAAAGAACCGTGGCATCGCCCGAGGATCATAACCCGCTTGGGTCATAATTTGCATCCCTACTCGGTCAGCCTCACGTTCGTTACTACGGCTAAAGGCCATGCTGCTATTCATATAGGCTGTCTGACTGCCCATCATCACTGCCGCAGCGGCATCACCATCGACAGCTGAGGCAGCAATCGCGGCTAGCATACCGCCTAGCTGCATCAGCAAGGCTTTTTTACGTTCGTTAGCGCCGCTTTCGTAGTGCCGTTGACTGATATGCGCAACTTCATGCGCGACAACGCTTGCCAGCTCATCCATGCTACTAGCTGACAGTATCGTCCCAGTATTGATACCGATTACGCCGCCAGGTGCTGCAAAGGCATTGATACTAGGGTTATCAATGATAACGACGCCAAGTGGTGCTTGCTGACGAGCTTGAGCATTGAGACGCCACGTCATGTCTTTTATCGTTTCTTGTACCCAAGGATCATGTTCCATTCTGACGCGGCCATTGATATTCTGTAATGACCACTCGCCAAGCATTTTGTTTTGATATTGCTCAGCAAAGCTCAAGCCTTGTCCGCGCAGGTTTGGTAGATCTAGCGTTTGCGGATCTGTGACTTGCCAAGAGCTATCAGCAAATGGCAGCATTTGACTCTCACGACTATGTGCACCACTAGCCATGGCTAGTAGCATCATTGACAGCCCTACCTTGATACTATTTGGCAAAGCTACACTCATAAAATGACGTTTACCTTTTTGCTTAGACAGCATAATCGGCAAGCCTACAGAGTTGGTGGCTACTAAAGAGTTGTTGCTGTTGGGTCGCTTCGTTCTATGAGCGTGGTACAAGTGCATATCCTATAAGATAATTGACGACGTCTTTTCGACTATACGAGCTTGTTTATACAAGGTCAATTCTACAATGAACTTAACTACCAATAACTTAGCCACCCGTCACGATTGCGCAACATGGCTGTGTAATTATTCATTAGGCTACTATTTATGCAGTAAATCTCAAACGTATAACTATTAATCGGGCAATTGCCAATCGGGCAACTCTTGGTTATGTGATTCTAGTGAACCGAACACAGCGTTGATTATATTCAACTGCAACTATACATTGTCTATTTGGTATAATAAGCAACAATGATAGTAGGTTTAGATGACTGTGATGCCGACCTCATAATTTATAATTGATAGATTATGTTCGTACTCAATATCAGAGCCTATTGCTAATAAAACAAATTAAAATATAGATATCTACAAGGTTTAAGTTATGCCCGCTGCTAGTGAATTAGTCATCGAACGTGTATCGCACTTTATGCAATTATCAGGGAATTTGACTGATGCACAGCAAAACGATATTGCGAGTTTACTAGAGTTGCTACCGACTGAGAGTCATAATCCAGATGATGTAGCTATAGAACAATCTGAACTAAATATAAAAGGTTTCGTTGATGGACGCGGTCTTGCATGCCCGATGCCATTGTTAAAAACTAAGGTCGCATTACGTGACGTAACAGTTGGCAAATCACTGTATGTAGTTGCAACCGACCCTAACTCGCAAGCTGATATCACAGCGTTTTGTAGACAAAGTCAGCAATCACAGGCGACAGATTATTTAGAGCTAGTGGTCAATGAAGTTACTGACCATTCGTCAGTTGATGGCACATCATTACAGCGTTTCGCTACAATATATCACTTCATCATTACCAAAACTGATAGCAACTAAGCGCTGCTATCCTTTACAATTAAATCATAAAGATTTTTATCTGACTATTTGCTTAACTATTTAACCAAGGTCAAGAATATGGCTAATACTTCTACTGATGCTGTAAATACAAATAAAAAAGATGGCTCAGCTCCTATAAAAAACGATGCACGCGATGCTGCATTAAAAGCCGCTGCTCAGCGACCACCCTATGACGCGAGTGCATTGGGCAATACCAGTACGCGCGACTTGGTACCAGCTATGCCAACTCACCTGTCAGCGCCAGGGGTAAATTTGGGTGCGTATATCAATACTGTCCATCAAATTCCTATTTTGACGCCAGTGCAAGAGCAAGAGCTGGCACATCGCTATTATGATGAAGGTGATGTCGAAGCCGCTCGTCTACTGGTAATGTCGCATCTACGTTTTGTGATTCATATCGCACGTAGCTACTCGGGCTATGGATTGCCGCAAGCAGATTTAATCCAAGAAGGTAACTTAGGATTAATGAAAGCAGTCAAACGTTTTGACCCAAATAAAGGCGTACGTTTGGTATCCTTTGCTGTGCATTGGATCAAAGCTGAAATTCATGAGTTTGTGATTCGCAACTGGCGTATCGTCAAGGTTGCGACCACCAAGGCTCATCGTAAACTGTTCTTTAACTTGCGTAGCCTTAAGAAGACCAATAATCAGCTGACACTAGAAGAAGCGGACGCTATCGCTAATGACTTGAATGTCACACGCAAGCAAGTGTTAGAGATGGAATCACGTCTAACCTCTTATGATGCTTCGTTTGAGGCGCAGTCAAGCGACGATGATGATGGTCGTTACGCCCCTCAGCTATTTTTGGAAGACGGTATCGATCCAGCTGAGCAGTTAGAGGAAGCGGATTGGGAAGAGAACAACTCATCAGCACTCATCGCTGCTATGGGCACTTTAGATGATCGTTCGCGTGATATCGTCGAACAGCGCTGGTTGTCTGAGCAAAAATCCACCTTGCATGAGTTAGCAGCGGTTTACTCTATCTCAGCTGAGCGAGTCCGTCAGATTGAAAAGAATGCCATGGACAAGATTCGTGATGCGATGACCATTGATAGTGTGATTCTGCCAGATGATATTCAGTAGCCCTAAGATGATACGAGTTGTTCAATGTTAAATTGGATCGGTATTGCAGCAATTAATATGGCTATTGCTGTTGCTTTGGGCGCATTTGGTGCGCATGGTCTAGAAGGTCTTGTCAGTATGCAGCAGCTAGAATGGTGGCATACGGCAACGCTGTATTTGTTCGTACATGCGCTTGGACTACTACTTGTGGGTCTCTTGATTCGTTTGAAATATATTACTCAGACGACCGCTTGGTTACTACAAATTGGCATTATCATTTTTGCTGGTAGTTTGTATGCAATGACGCTTGGTGCACCACGTTGGTTCGGTGCGATTACGCCTATTGGCGGCGTTCTTATGATTGCAGGTTGGCTATGGCTGGCCATTTCTGCCTTTCGATTGAAGGACTGAGTTAGCTGAGCTGTTTAATAGTTATTGTCATTTTTAGCTCTTTGCATCAGCTGCAACGAATCATCAATAACAAAATAGAAGATACGTAGTGAATAGCGGATACACAGGAATTTTAAAATATTAAGGAGTATTTAATATGAGCACCATTAGTGTCAATGGTAAAAGCTTGCAAACCACTCATCAGACTGTACAACTGGTTATCAATGAGCTTGGTCTTAGCCAAGGTCGTTACGCTGTAGAAGTAGACGGCGAGCTGATGCCAAAGAGCGAGCTTGCTCAACTACGTATCGTAGAAGGTATGAATATCGAAGTAGTACAGGCCGTCGGCGGTGGTTAATAATGTTTAGACAGATAAGCTTGAGCTGACAGCTAGTTTATTTCGTTCTAAGTTTACTAATGCTAAAAAAGACCTCAACGTATTACACGTTAGAGGTCTTTTTTTACGTCAATTACAAACTAATGCAGTAGCTACTTATAAATTTTTTATTCTCTTAGTCTGCTTTCACTAGCTTGTAACGATAGTGTTCAAAGTTTTAAACTTGAACTAGGCTGCTGGTACTGCTTCTGCAGGGGTTAGATCCTGATAACGACTATCGCGTCCTGCACCCTGAGTCTTTTTGCGCTCTTGACGGGTTTTATACTTACGTACTTGTCTATCTAGCTTGTCTGCCATCTCGTTAATGGCTTTATACATATCATCTTCATACGCTTGGACAAACATTTCTTGACCCGAGACACGCATAATTGCTTCAGCTTTATGGCTCTTTTTACCGCCGTCGCTAGCACCACTATTGTCCAACGATAAAATCACTTGAATACTTTGTATCTGATCAAAGTGACGCTCTACTTTTTCAAGCTTCTCGCGTACTGCTGTGTCCATAGCTTCGGTAACGCTGATATGATGACCACTGATAGAAACATTCATATTGTTGTCCTTTTATTTGTAACTTACAATCAACAGATGAGATAGCATTCTTGCTCTTATCATCCTGCCTTACCACTAACTATACCAATGCCTCTAGTAATGTGTCGACGTATCCTTTTATCGTCTCCTTTATTAGTTGTAAATAAATACTATAAATCGGCGCTTGGTTTTCGTTGTTGGTATGGCTCTAATTTGTCATGAAAATCGCCCAGTAGCAAGCCATTAAATTGTAATGAAGTGTAACAATACCTATTATTTCTACTTGGTTTCTATATAATCAAAAAATTTTATTTTTTATATCTGTATTGCACTATACAGACAGGTAGCCATTAACCTTATAGAAAGATGAGCTTAGATAATTAGTATTTCTGTTTGCGCTGAGTAGACGAGCCAATATTCATTGCTTCACGATATTTGGCGACGGTTCTTCTGGCTATATCGATACCATCTGCTAACAGCTCATCCTTGATACGACTGTCTGATAATGGTTTTTTGGGATCTTCGTCAGCGATGAGCTTTTTAATCATGGCACTGATAGCGGTCGATGAGATATCTCCATCAGCACTACTTACGTGAGAGGAGAAGAAGTGTTTCAAAGAAAACAATCCTTGCGGCGTCAAGATGGTTTTACTGGTGGTAAGGCGTGAGACTGTCGACTCATGCAAGTCAACTTCTTCAGCAATTGCCTTTAATATCAAGGGTTGCATGGCGGTTGCACCATGCTGCAGGAACTCTTGTTGATAGCGTACAATGCTGGTCGCTACTTTGAGTAGGTTTTGATTGCGCTCTTCGATACTACGAATAAACAATCGAGCATCGGTAAGGTTTTCGCGTAGATATTGATTGTCAGGACTGTCATCGCCGCGCTTGACTAGATTGGCATATTCTTGGTTTACGCGTAGTTTTGGTAGGGTGTCTGGATTGAGGCGTACATACCAGCCATCCTCTTCTACTTCAGAGTTACTTGTCGCCTTATTGTTTCTAACAGGTGTGACCAACACATCTGGAATATCGTAGCTTTCAGGCGGCTGGGCATAGTCAGGCTGGCTAGATTGAAATAGCAGCCCTGGCGAAGCGTTTAAGGTACGTAGTAGCGTAAGCGCAGGTGTAATATATTCTGGTGCAAGCCCTGTACATTCAGTCAGTGCTTTAATATTATTACTGACTAAATGCTCGCTCGCTGATAGTAGCGCTTGGGCTTCTTGTAGATATTCGGTGTGGGCATCTAGTTTGGATAGCTGAATCGATAAGCACTCGCTTAAATGACGCGCCCCTACGCCAACGGGATCACAGGACTGGATAATGCGTAATACCGTCAAGACCTCTTCTTTTTCAACGCGCTCATCCCATTGATAGAAACTTGCCATCGTATCAAAGCTCTGCAGCAGCTCATCTATATTAATTCGAATAAAGCCCATATCATCCATGGAGTCTATTAAATATTCTGCAATCAGCGTATCGGCCTCTGATAAACGCTTAAAGTTCAGCTGCCAGCGCACATGATCTTGAATGGTAGACGATGTACCGCCTTGGTAACTATCGAAATCTTCATCACCCCTACTATTGCCAGAGCCCATTGCAGTAGAGGCGTAGTTACCCGTGTCAAAGCTACCTATATCAAAGCTATCGGTATCAGAACTGCTGTAGCTATCTACATCTATTGCACTATCATCGATATTAGGCTGTTGAAGCTTATCCAAACTATCACTGAAGCTATCACTACTATCGCCACTGTACTCTGTACCGCTAGTAGGTACTGAGTCGAATGAGTCAATACTACTTTGATTCCAACTATCAAGCGTCAATGGCTCGCTCCACTCCTCTATTTCATCGTCACCACTGTCGTATTCGTCATCATTTTCAATACGTTCAAGTAATGGATTACTATCTAGCTTTGCCTGAACCTCTTGTGCGAGCTCAAGACTAGAGAGCTGCAGCAATTTTATGGCTTGCTGCATTTGCGGGGTTAGCTTTTGTGAGTTGCTCAGCGTGGTCGCCAATCCGAACGACATACTCATGGGCGGCTTCTTGCACTCCGATCTTAGTGATATTGTGTTTATTCTGTCAGTAAAGGTAACGACATAAATCTTATCAGGACATGACGATAGCATTTTTTGCCACAATTTTGCTATGATAATTTATGTTTTGTCCGGATACGTTTGGTTTGCTATCGCTAGTAAACTATCATCTTGGCAAGGATGAGCAACCCATAAATACGAGCAGTCTGCTCATTACCGCGAAAATATTATAATAAATAAATTACGGTAAATGGCCAATACAGCTCACACCCAATAGGAATATTGTCATGAATTCAAGTAACCACCAACTTAACGTCGCTGCTATTCAAATGAACAGTCAGCAGAATGTTGAGGATAATCTAGCAGATATCAAAGCCGCCATCACAGACGCACAAGCTCAAGGTGCTGAGCTTGTTGTATTGCCTGAGAACTGCTGTAGCATGGGGCAGCAATCTGCTACTGCTGAGCGTTTTGATGATTTATCAGCGACGATAGCAGATTACGCCCGCACCGCTGGTATCCATGTACTAGCAGGCTCGTTACCCTGCCATTATCGCCCTAATGGCACTGTCGTTCCTGATGGTAGATTGCGCCAAGTGAGCCAGCTGTTTGCACCAGATGGTACCCGTGTAGCACGTTACGACAAGATTCATCTGTTTACCGCAACTGTAGCCGATAAGCATGGCAGCTATAACGAAGCGGCGACCTTTGAGCCGGGTACGCAGACCGTAGTTGCGCCACTAGCAGTAGGCAATACAGTCTATCAGCTCGGCATGATGGTATGTTTTGATTTGCGCTTCCCAGCATTGGCGCAGCGTCTGCGACAAGCAGGTGCTGAACTATTGAGTGCCCCTTCTGCCTTTACGTACTTGACTGGGCAAGCGCACTGGTCGTTGTTATTACGGGCGCGTGCTCTAGATAGTCAGTGTATGGTCATTGGCGCAGCGCAAGGTGGTGATCATCTTTATAAAGATGGTAGTACTCGTCAAACATGGGGACATGCAGCTATTACAGCGTTTGATAGTACTGTTATCGCAAGCTATGACGATAGCGAGTTGGATAAACAATATGCCATCGTCATGGCGTCATTAGACAAACAAGCGCAAGAGCAAGGCCGTCAGAAACTGCCTATCTTTGACTGTCATCGTTTGGCATAGATTATTAATTACAGTAGATTTCGTGCCTAATTGCTAGGACAAGTCTTCATTTTGAGCATGAGTTGCTCGTGGATGGGCGCGATCATAAACTTGCGTTAATTTTGCAAAATCAACGTGGGTATAAATTTGCGTGGTGCTAATATCACTATGCCCGAGCATCTCTTGTACGGCGCGCAAGTCACCACTGCCTGACAGCATATGTGATGCAAAACAATGACGCAGTAGATGTGGATACATGTTTTGTGCGATACCTGCGCGGGTGGCAGCAACTTTTAAACGCTGCTGCACTGCCCGTGTTGATAATCTGGTGCCGAGCTTTTCACTGATAAACAAGGCATTGTCCATTTGCTCTACCCACAGGTTACGATGCGGCAGGTAGCAACTAATCGCTTCTGCTGCCTTTATCCCTAATGGCACTAGGCGTGTTTTATTACCCTTACCCGTGACTCGTACCCGTAACTCAGACAGGTCTACATCTGTCATATCGAGTGCAACCAATTCGCCAACACGCAAGCCACTACTATAGAGCAGTTCAAACATGGCCTTGTCACGTAACCATAAGCGCGCTTGCTCTGGCGTATCAGGCATCTCTTGATCGAGTAGCTGAGTCAGTAAATCGACATCAGCGATAGAAGGCAGCGGTCTAGGACTACGCTTAAGCTGATAGCCAGTGGTTGGGTTGATACGTGCTAACTCTTCTTCAATCATCCAGCCATAAAAATGCCGAATCGCAGACAACTCTTGCTGGACACTGGCAAGCGCTAGCTTGTCTTCATCAAGACGTTGACTAATGTGCTGGGCAAGTTGCCGTTTATCACAGCGTGTCCACGTTAGACGCTTACCACGTAAAAATAATGCCAGTTGATTTAAACCAGCGAAATAAGCGGTCAGAGTATGCGGTGAATGGTTGCGAACAGATAATGTATTGAGCCAACGATGCACAGGTGCAAGTAGCTCTCGTAACGCAGCATCGGACTCTATAATGGCGGCCAGCTCAGTAGATAGCCAAGGTGCTGAGTTCGCTGCCTGATTGCCTTTATTATTAGACATAGCCATACTAGAACCATCCTTGGCATTTATGCGACTGGCCTAACAACAGTTATCAGCCTTCAGCATTTGGTTTAAGTCCCACTTGTGCCATCAGGCCATCTGGACTAAATACACCTTCATAAACGAAAGCGGTCGGACCCGTCATCGTAACCGAATAACCTGGCTGCCATTTGATAATCATGCTGCCACCATATAGCTGTGCGCGAACTTCCTCACCCTCATCGAGCCAACCCTCACGTATACCAACGGCTACTGCTGCACACGCGCCCGTACCACAAGCTTGCGTCTCGCCTACACCGCGCTCGTACACACGCAAACGAATGTGGCGCTGATTCATCACTTGCATAAAGCCCACATTGACGCGGTCTGGGAATGCAGGATGCGACTCAATTGCTTTACCTAGAGTCTCAACCTCAGCATCGAGTACGTCATCGACTTTTATCACAGCGTGCGGGTTACCCATATTGGCAACGTACAGCTGCACAGGCGTACCATTTACATCAAGATGATAGGTGTTTTGAATTTTGGTCGTCGCTCTTGGGCTAAATGGAATCTCATCTGGCTCAAATTTAGGCTTGCCCATATCGACATCTACCCAACCGTAACGATCAGTAGTTAGAGAAATAATACCGCTAGCCGTCTCAACGCGTAGACGCTGCTTAAATGACAGTTTACGTGCTTGCACAAAACGCGCGAAACAACGAGCGCCGTTGCCACACTGTTCGACTTCGGTGCCATCAGTATTAAAGATACGATAACTGAAATCGACATCAGGGCGCATGGGTGGCTCAACTACGAGCAGCTGATCAAAACCAATGCCTAGGTGACGATCGCCCAATAACTGCACCAAATCCTTGGTCAAATCTAAGCGCTGGGTCACTAAATCAATGACCATGAAATCATTACCCAACCCATGCATTTTAGTAAACTCTATTAGCATATCTTTGATGTCCTATCCTATTTTTATGTATGCCTTATATTAGCACGCTGTCAGATACAATCATAATTATCACCGCTATCAAATACCAAGTTATATGTATATCTCACAACTGACCTACTTACTTAGCATTAGGCACAAAAAAACCCACTGTTATCGCCACAGTGGGTTCTCTTTAATCAACAGAGCTATAATTAAAAAGCTATTTAATCAACACAGCCATCGATGACCATATCAATTAACGCGTCTTACAATGCTATTTATCCTGCCACAATGTTTCATCTGCATATAACGCTTCAATCGTTTCGCGCTTGCGAATAAGCTGATGACTATCACCAGACACCATTACTTCGCTAGCACGCGGGCGTGAGTTATAGTTACTACTCATGGTAAAGCCGTAAGCACCTGCACCTGTAATGGTAAGTACATCGCCTGTGGCCAATGATAGTAGGCGGTCTTTTGCCAAGAAATCACCCGTCTCACAAATCGCGCCAACGATATCCCACGGCTGCGTACCATCCGTATCGATACCAGCACTAGGTAATACACTTGGAATCACCGCCATCTCAGCTTGATATAAAGCAGGACGAATCAAGTCATTCATCGCGGCATCAACGATAGCAAAATTCTTATGCTCAGTCGGCTTGAGTACGTCAACTTGAGTCAATAGCACGCCAGCATTAGCAACGATACTACGACCTGGCTCAAAGAACACGGTCAAACCAAGCCCGCTAAGTTTTGGTAATAAAGCTTGGGCAAACTCATCGATAGACACAGGCGTCTCATCGATATAGCGCACACCTAAACCACCGCCCAAATCGATATGCTGTAACTCAATACCTGCGTCACGCAGGCTATGTATCAGCTCAATAACTTTATCTAATGCTGCAACAAACGGCTCTACTTCAGTCAATTGCGAGCCAATATGACAATCAATACCAACAATGTCGATATGTGATAAGTCGGCCGCTTGCTGATAGACCGCTAATGCGTCTTCGTGAGTGATGCCGAACTTGTTGTCTTTGAGACCTGTTGAGATATATGGATGGGTTTTGGCATCGACGTTAGGGTTGACGCGTAACGAGATTGGCGCAGGCTTATCGAGTGACTTTGCCACTTCATTAATTAAAGTCAGCTCGCTGATAGACTCAACATTAAAACAGCCAATACCTTGAGTCAGCGCATATTCGATATCACTGTACGTTTTGCCCACACCTGAGAATACCACACGTGATGCTGCGCCACCTGCCGCCAACACGCGCATTAGCTCACCGCGAGAGACAATATCAAACCCAGCACCTGCCTGTGCCAAGACACCCAGCACGGCAAGGTTAGAGTTTGCTTTTACGGCATAGCATACTTGATGATTCAGACTGGCAAAGCTATCAGTATAAGCTTGATAAACGTCCAATATTGCTTGCTTTGAATACACGTAGCAAGGTGTGCCATATTGTTTTGCCAACTCATCGATACTGACCTGCTCCATATACAATGCATCGTCGCGATAGCTTAGCGCTGGCAAGTGAGCACTCAACGCTTTCGGGTCAACATATAGTCCTTGCTCAGTTTGGATAGTAACGGATTCGCCAGTAGTAGAATCGGTCAAGTCAGCAGGTAGTTCAGAATGACTCATATAAACATCTCTAATATAATCAGATTATCAAGGGTGAAAATTAAATTTAGGTAGCAAAGCTATTTAGTCAATCAGGCAGTAAAGAATCGACAGTTAGTTAGACAGCCAATTAAAAAGCATCTGACCGCTAACTATTTATTCAGCTTAGCGATTATTAGCCTCGCAACTATTAGCCCAGTAATTAATAGCGTGGCAATTAATAGTCGTTGGGATCAGTACTAGGCTCAGGTAGCACCATTTGCTCTTCTAGATAGCGGTTTTTTTGATAGTTATCATCGTCGATACCTGCAAGGGCTGCATCTTGTGGATGGCTAGTACTATCCAGTACAGACGCACTGCCCTCTATCGTTTGACTACTAGAGTCTGCCAGATATAGATCACCTTTTTGCCCGCAGCCTGACAATCCTACCATAACCACACTGCCAATAAATAAAGTGGCAACAGCCTGACGACTGGTACGAGCGAACGAGCTAGCATGCTTGGCTGCTGAGGGGCTGTGTATAGTAGACATATAATAGATAACCTGTGAGCTTACGACGGCATAATGGCGATAGTAAATCGTGATAAATAAAAAATAAATTGATAGCCAAACCAGCAGTTAAAGCACTGTCCTTATGACCATTTTCATCATAGCATTATTACATAAAGCTGTACGGATACTGAATATGATTGGTGAATAAATTTGCGTGATGTTGGATATTTTCTAAAACATTAGTCGAATTTTTATAGTAATATCGTCTGCGAGCTTAGATATGAATGTATGACATATGGGTGTCTCGACAATATTTCTTACAATTTTGTGAGTCATAGCCCTGCTATGCAGCCCATACAAGTTATCCATTTATAGTTCTATAACTCCCTGAATATAATTGATTTATTTCATATTTAGCCATTTATTAATCACACATTTTAAACCTTACCCCTGTCGTGGTGTAGAAACAAAAATGTGTTACATTATATTCCCAGTTTGCGGCGGCAATAGGATGCTAGCCTGAGATGCATACGCATTACCTCATAAGCATGGATGCATAGCACTGTCAGAAATAGTAGCCCAAGTATAAACAAAATCGCCAATATGCTTGCTTGATATGATCAGCATAGATATAGCTGATTTTTATTTTACTCGGCAGTTATCAACTTCATCAATTCCATATAATAATGACATTATGTCTCAGCTGTGACCTTTACTACAGCAGTTGAGATATCAGCGATGTAGCATTTGATGATAATAAAACAGGACGTGGCAATAGACGTCTTTTTTGTATCGAACGAACGATATAATTGATTTGCCCTTTATAAAAACCAATCTAAGGATAGAGTATGAGCACCAACCTAAGTACCACTTTTGATGATAAGAATAGCGAAACATCAACCCTAACCAGCCCCACTTTAGTCCTCAACTGCGGTTCGTCTTCTATCAAATACGCGTTGATTAGCGATGACAACTCTACTCGTATCACCGGTCTTGCCGAAAACTTAGGTCTCGATACAGCCCGTATCAAACACACCACGCTAAATGGCGATAAGTTAGAGATCTCTATCCCTGGCGGTAGTCACAAACTTGCCCTGCAAAAAATCCTAGAGCTACTAGAGCAATATCACTTCATCGCAGTCGGGCACCGTGTGGTACATGGCGGCCGTGAATACTCTCAAGCCGTTCGCGTTGATCAGCATGCGTTAGAAGAAGTCAAACGCTTAAAGATACTAGCTCCACTACATAACCCTGCAAATGCTTTGGGTATTGAAGCGGTTCAAGCTATTTACCCTGACATTCCACAAGTTGTGGTATTTGATACCGCCTTTCACCAAACCATGCCGCCTGTCGCCTTCCGCTATGCATTACCAAAATACCTATACGAAGAGCACAAAATTCGTCGTTACGGCTTCCATGGTACGTCTCATGCCTATGTCTCAGAACGTGCTAGCCAAGTCACTGAAGCAAAAGGTCCTCATGGCTGGATAACCGCGCATCTAGGCAATGGTTGCTCAGCAACCGCCGTATATGATGGCAAAAGTCTTGATACCAGCATGGGTCTGACCCCACTTGAGGGACTGATGATGGGCACACGTAGCGGCGATGTCGACCCAAGCTTACATATGCATCTGAAACGTCAGCTCGGTATTAGTCTAGAAGAAACGGATAAGATGCTAAATAGCGAAAGCGGTCTGCTTGGTATCTCTGGTCTATCAAATGATTTGCGTACTATTGAACAAGCTGCGAGCGAAGGCCATAAAGATGCGCAGCTCGCCATCGAGATGTTCTGCTACCGCGCTGGTAAATACCTCGCTAGCTTAAGCTGTGCACTGCCTGAATTTACCGGTATTGTATTCACAGGTGGTATCGGCGAAAACTCTGTCACCACGCGCGCAAGTATTTTAGCCGTCATGCGTCATTTCGGTATCAAGATGGACGCTGAAAAGAACGCTGGATTGTACGGTGGCCAAGAAGGCAGCTTCCAAGCAGAAGGTAGCAGTGTCGAGCTGTGGGTTATACCAACAGACGAAGAATACCGCATCGCTCAAGAGACTCGTCAAGCATTAAAATTAGTATAAGCCTATTGATTATAATGCCTAGCGCTTATCTTGCGAAACGCTTATAAAAAGCTGAGAACGAATAAGATAAAGCGCTTCGTGTTTTTATACTGCATTTCTTATGCTGCTCAAAATGACTCGACGTCTAAAATAAAATAAATTGTAGGACACATTATGCAAACCATTTTACTTGTTCCCATTAGTCGCGGTATCGGTGTGACATCAGCCGCACTGGGTCTGATTCGTGCCTTTGATTATAACGGTATCAAAGCGGGCTTTATGAAGCCGTTTTTGCAAGATGACACGCTAGACAAACAGCACAGCTTAGACAGCTCAAGCGCATTGACCATGCACGCATTTGGCCTAAATCCACCTGACTCTATCAGTCGTCAACACGTCGAGCGTATGCTAGGCGATGACAATCTTGATGACTTGATGGAAGAAGTGATTGCCAATTTTCATACGATCGATGATGGTCATGACGTGATTATCTGTGAAGGTCTGGTGCCAACCACTGAGACCTCTTATGCTTCACAAATCAACCGTGCGCTTGCTCACGCGCTCGATGCCAAGATTATATTTGTCAGTACCGCTGACATCAGCAAACCTGCTTATTTAGCAGACAAACTGGATGTCCATGCTCGTGAGTTTGGCGGTGTCATCGATTCACGGACACTAGGCGTGATATTGATGCGGGTACAAGACGTGCCGAACACCTTTGACAATCAACCTGTCGCGCCTGGTGAGGCCGTTGTCAGCTTAGATCCGAACTTCCTACAAGAGGTTCAGCGCTTATCGCCTTCGTTCAATACCGAAGTATTCCGCCTTATCGGGGTGGTGCCTTTTAGTGATTCCCTATCTGTGCCACGCACATGGGATATCGCAACAGAGCTTGATGCGACTTGGTTAAATGTTGGTGAAGCAAAGACACGTCGTATCAATCGTATTAGCCTAACCGCTCGTTCAGTGGCGCGCGTCAATGAAGTCTTTAAGCGTGGTACGTTAATGGTCGTGCCCGGCGATCGTGATGACTTGCTATTGGCTGCAGGATTAGCCTGTATCAATGGGATTCCACTGGCAGGTCTAGTATTAACAGGTGGCATTACCCCAAGCGATACAGTTGCTGAGCTTTGGCAATCAGCACTCAAAACTGGCATACCAGTCATGAGTGTCGAAAGCGACAGCTACGAGACAGTACAGAGCTTGATGCATATGAGTTCTGAGATTCCAAGTGATGATACAGAACGTGCTGATGAAGTCGCTCGTTATGTGGCGGCGCATTTGGATCTAAGCTGGATTAAAGAATACTTCAGCCGCAATCATGAGCCGCGTCTATCACCATCAGCGTTTCGCCATCAGTTGGTCAAAAAATCACAACACGCCAAAAAACGTATTGTACTACCAGAAGGCGCGGAACCACGTACAGTCGAAGCGGCCTGTATCTGTCAAAGTCGTGGTATCGCCAACTGCGTACTACTTGCTAAACGTAGTGACGTTGAGCAAGTGGCCAAAAACCGTGATTTGACGTTGCCTGAAGGGTTAGAGATCATCGATCCTGATAACCTCGATATGAGTAAATATATCGCCGCTGTCGTCGAGCGCCGTAAAGGTAAAACCACTGCAGAAGTCGCTGCTGAATATCTAAAAGACACGGTCTATTTAGGTACTATTATGCTCCAACTAGACGAAGTAGATGGTCTGGTCTCAGGTGCGATTCATACCACTGCCAATACGGTACGCCCAGCATTCCAGTTGATCAAGACCGCGCCGCAGTACTCACTCGTGTCGTCAGTATTCTTTATGCTGCTACCTGAGCAAGTGGTCGTCTATGGTGACTGTGCGATCAACCCAGATCCTAACGCTGAAGAGCTGGCAGAGATTGCCATTCAATCAGCACAGTCTGCTGCTGCCTTTGGTATCGACCCAAAAGTGGCGATGATCAGCTATTCTACTGGCTCATCAGGCGCAGGCGCAGATGTCGAAAAAGTCGCCCGTGCAACCCAAATCGTTCGCGAGCGCGCACCAGACCTCAAAGTCGACGGCCCACTACAGTATGATGCGGCATCGGTCATGAGCGTCGGTAAGCAAAAAGCGCCAGACTCACCTGTCGCTGGACAAGCCAACGTCTTTATCTTCCCTGACCTCAACACTGGTAACACGACGTATAAAGCGGTACAGCGTAGTGCCAACGTCGTCAGTGTCGGCCCTATGCTACAAGGCTTGAATAAACCCGTTAATGATTTATCACGTGGTGCCTTGGTCGACGATATCGTTTATACCATCGCGTTAACCGCTATCCAAGCGTATAGCGATTTGATTTAATCGCTGTAAGACTCGCTAATTAAAGTCCTATACAAAGCCGACTATCATTATGATGGTCGGTTTTTTATTGGGGCTCTGTGACAGACAGTGGTGACAGATGCTCGTCTGCCCTCTACAATAGCGCTATCATCAAATCATTTAATCTAAAAAGGCCAGCCAGTAAAAGAGCAAGGTGCATCAATGTTAACGTGCACCCTATCTACTTTTATACATTTATTTATGCCAAATACGAGCAACAGCCCTCAAGAGAAAACACCTGCACCTGCCATTCGTGCCTATCTTGGTGGCTCGTTCGATCCCGTACATAATGGTCATTTGGAAGTCGCAATATCTGTCTATCAGCACCTACTACCAATTGCAACGCAGCTACAGTACACATTGCATGTGTCCTTATTACCCAATGCCCGCTCGCCATTTAAGACCCAAAGTACAGACCCTAACCATCGTTTAGCGATGCTAAAGCTAGCGACGGAGAGTACGCCGATACAGATCAATGAGTTAGAGCTATGGCAAGCGCCGCCTGTCTATACGATCGACAGTGTACGCACATTAAGACAACAATATCCTAATGACAGTTTGATATTTATCATGGGTATGGACAGCGCCCATAGTTTAGATAAATGGAAAGATGGCTTGCGTCTCACTGACCATGTCAATTTATGGGTGTTTAATCGTCAGAGCAGTACCGATGTGAGTGATGATATTAGCGAAAAATTTACTGACCGCACTATCTCTTCTAAAAATAATACAGCGACTACCCAAGATGTTAATTTCTTAAAAACGCAATTGCCGTTGTCATTGCAGCCCCATATAACGGACTCACCTATCGAGCTATTAACTCCAACCATTCAGCAATCGTCAGATAGCTTAAACTCAAATAGTACTAATCCAAATAACACTGATCCGACTAGCACTGACTTGAAAAGCCCTGACTTGAAAAACGCCAAGCAAGGACGCATTTATATAGATTCGCGACCTATTACTGCGGTATCGAGTACGCAAATACGTGAACAACTACAGAAATTAGACGATCAAACAAATAAAATGCCAGTCGCTGAGAGGCAAATCGCATCTATAGCATCAATAAATGATATCATTAGCAATACTGAATCTAATCCATTAGCTAAATGGCTAAATCCTGCTGTTTATCAATATATTATCGCCCATCAGCTATATTCTGCTGCTCAATTCCGTTAAAATCGCCTTATCTATGTCATTTTGCCTATCCTGTATCTATGCGTGACTGACAATATATGATCAGTCGGATAAGACAAATTGACGTTTTACCCCTTTATTTTACATATTTACGATTCAAGAGATTAAAATTTATGACCAACACCATGACTACAGAACGCCTAACAGAATGCTTGACCCTAGTACAAAGCGCTCTAGATGATATGAAAGCAAAGAACATCACTGTAATGAATGTAGAAGAGTTGACTGACGTAACAGAGCGCATCATCATCGCTGATGGTACTTCAAAGCGTCATGTACGTGCGATGGCTGATAGCGTCGGCGCTGAAGCTAAGCAAGCGGGCTTTATGCCACTTGGCCGTGAAGGTGGCATCGACTCTGACTGGACGTTGATTGATTTGGGCGCAGTTGTCGTCCACATGATGACGCCGCAAGCACGTGAGTTTTATGACTTAGAAGGCCTATGGTCATCACCTGAGCAGTTGGCTGAGCTGGTTGCTACGCCGCGCGAAAAGAAAACTGCAGGTCGTCGTAACAAAAACAAATAAGCTTGTCAGTGACGATATTCGTTCAAGATTAAGAAACGCTACACCAAAAAGACCAGAATACTTATTCTGGTCTTTTTTTATGTAAATTTTATGGTGATGAACCAGTATAATCAGATACATCATTGAGTACAGATAAGCTCATTTCGTATTAGTATTTATTAGCCACTAAAATTAAACCGCCAAAATTAAGCCGCCTTAGCCTATTCATTCTACTTATTAGGAAACCATATGAGCGCAGAATCGATTACGTCACCACCTGAGCAAACCTTAACAGATTTTAACCAAGACTTGCCCCTACATATCGCTACCCTCACTTGTGTTCGCGCTGGTAAGTCTATGCCATTCGCCCGTGAAGAAATGAGCGCCATTGATAAAGCACCTATCAAATCTCCTGTCGCCGTCAACTTTATGGGCTTAACCACTGATGAACAGGCCGATCGTAAGCATCATGGTGGCCCATTAAAAGCCGTGCATCAGCTAGCGCCTGCGACGTATGAAAAAATCAATGCAGAGTTCGGTTTAAAAGTTCGCGTCGGTACGCTAGGAGAAAACCTTACGACTGAAGCTGTCGATGGTTTGCCTGAAATGACCGAATCTACCGTTTGTATTGGTGATATTTTTCAATACGGAGGAGGCTTTGAAAACGGTTTAGATACTAGTAATGATGGTGCTAGCGTTCAACTACGGATTGTCCAACCACGCCGCCCTTGCTACAAAATCAACGATCAAATTGGACAATTTACCAAAGTACCAAATATCGCGGCATGGGTCAGCAAGCAAGGTATCTCTGGCTGGTACTTCCAAGTCGTCCGTGATGGCATTATAGACGCTGATTTACCCGTATATTTGGTTGAGCGCCCTTATCCGTTTGCGACATTAGAGACGCTATGGCAATTGGCAAACTCAAAAGAAAAGTTTGATACCAGTGTGATTGAACCGTGGCTCGCGATTGACTGTTTAGAGGACAGTTGGAAAAAGGTTCTGGCTAAAAAAATCCAACAGGATTGAAAAGGTAACACTCAACAAAAACCTTTAATATGACTTTTCTATTTATAAAAGATAGCCACTACCCTGCGTAATGGCGTCACAAGGTTTTTCATGTTCTATATCAGCTCCATAATAAACACTCTCTCCTTCTCTATGTTTAATCGTGAAGGAGTACTCCATGAGTGAAAAGACAGAAAGTATCAGCTACCTACAAGCGATAGCGATTAGCGTCGGTGCGATTATCGGCTGGGGTGCGTATGTCATGCCAGGCGATTTGTTTTTACCGCAGTCACAGTTATTAGGCTCTTCTGTCGCTATTATTATCGGTACTTTAGCCATCTATATGGTTGCGCGTGCCTATATTAATTTGCTGACCCAAACACCAGAGAACGAGTCAGGCGGTATCTATTGGATTGAAAAATATATCAATCGCAAGCATGCCTATATTTATGGTTGGGGCGTTACGATAGGCTATATATCTATTATCGCGCTTAATATATCAGCCGTCGCTTTGCTACTGCGCTACCTGTTACCTAGCGGCTTACAATTAGGTTATCTGTATACGATTGCTGGTTGGGAAGTCTACGCCAGTGAAGTGTTTCTATGCAGCGCGGCTATTATTTTGTTCAGTTATATCAATCTAAAAGGCGTACGAGTCGGCGCAAAAATCCAACTCTATATCGCCCTCTTTATGATTCTATCAGTCACCGCGCTGTTTTTTGCCTCACTTTGGATGACACCAACGAGCCAAGCATTTTTGCCAACTGATATGTCTAGCAGCTCTATCACCAGTCTGGCATGGTTACCTATCTTGGCCGTTATGCCGTGGGCGTATGTTGGTTTTGAGACCACACCGCAGATTTCAAAAGCCATTAGTGATTCAAAAACCAAGACCAAAAGCATTATCCTAATTTCACTTATCGCCGGTGTGTTGTTTTACTTTTTAATCAACTACTTTACCGCGCTGAACATGAGCTTTGACTATCAAGCGATTAAAGACAGCCACTGGGCGACAGGTGAAGGCATAGACAATCGGATTGGTAGCATCGGTATCTGGCTGCTATCGATCGCTATGATTGGCTCGATAATGAGCGGTATCAACGGCTTTATATTGTCATCGGTTAAGCTCTTAGAATCTATGGGCGACACGTCATTATTGCCCAGTGTATTTACAGATAAACACAACCAATTTAGTAAGCAAAAAACCGTTATATTGATATGTTTGGTGTGTCTACTCTCTCCTTGGCTGGGTAGAAACTACCTACTCGATATTGTGACAATGGCATCCTTGGGTATTACGGTTGGCTTCGCTTATGTCACTACCGCCGACCTCATCAATGAGCGGAAAAAAAAACAAGCGGGTTTGCTAAATTATCTCTCTGTATTAATTAGTGCGGTCTTTATATCGCTATTGCTGCTACCATTTTCACCAGCGGCGCTGTCATTCAATGCTTATGTCTTGCTAGGATTCTTTATTCTGCTTGGGGCAATTGGTTATAAAAGAATCGCAATTAATCCTAATGTTAATCCTAATGTTAATCCTGACATTAATTAACGGCAAGCAGCACTTACTTGTTATGCAAAATAAACATCAAACGCAAAAGAAGCTATAACCGCAACCCTTCCCATACAGAGCATTTCATGGCAAAAAATATTTTCTCGATGGCATTGGCATCAGTATTAATATCATCCTCTATGCTATCGCTCGTTGGCTGCGTATCAACGACAGCGCCGCGTTATGTCATCGACAGCGATAGCTACCAAGCGACTGGCAAAAGCCAGCGCATAAAAACCATCGTCCTACACTATACGGTCTCAGATAACGAGCGCTCGATAAAGACATTGACCACGGGCAATGTGAGCGCGCACTATCTGGTCTTGGACAAGGACGATGATAAAATCTATAACCTCGTGCCAGAATCTGAGCGCGCGTGGCATGCAGGCGACGGTGGCTTTTCAGGTCGAACCATCCTCAATGATACGTCTATTGGCATCGAAATCGTCAACGCAGGGATCAAGCCTGAATATCGAGACGCGCTAAAGAATGGCAATATGGATTACCATCCTTATGAGCATTATGTGGCGTTTGATGAATTGCAGATTAAAAAAGTTGCGGAGCTGGTGCAAGATATCGCCGCGCGCTATGATATCTCACCCAAAAACATCATCGGTCATGCAGATATGGCACCCTCGCGCAAGATCGACCCGGGTGCCAAATTCCCATGGGAGCGACTGTATAAAGAGTATGGTATCGGCGCTTGGTATGATGAAGCGGACAAGCAAGAAATTATGAATCGGCGTACCTTGGTCGCGCCAAGCGTGCAGGAGATCAAGCAAGCTTTTCGCAAATACGGCTATCAAATCAATAATAGCGACGAGTGGGACAGGCCCAGTCGCGATGTCATCTATGCGTTTCAACTGCATTTCAGACCGCAGCAGCCAACGGGTAATATGGATAGCGAAACCTATGCGATATTGCAGGCGCTCAATATGAAGTATGCTAGTCGGGATGACTTCTACTAAAATTAGGTATTAGCCATTAATAACCAATAATCCATCCATAACAACAATGAAAAAGGAAATACTATGAGCACCCTATTTAGTGTCAATTTAAATAAACTCGCCTTAATCAGAAACTCTCGCGGCACAGATTATCCCAATCTGCTGTACTTCGTAAAGAAACTCATTGATCTGGGTGTCAAAGGCTTTACTGTGCATCCGCGACCTGATGAGCGTCATATCAGATACCAAGATGTCTATGATATCAGTGCCTTTTTAAAAGATTATAAAGACATCGAGTTCAATATCGAGGGCAACCCGAACGAGCAGTTTTTAACCCTGATTCGTGAGGTCAAACCGCATCAATGTACCCTCGTGCCCGACAGCGAAGACCAACTGACCTCCGATCATGGCTTTGACATCATCAAACATAAAGATATGCTGTCAGCGTTGAGTCATGAGCTGCAAGGGTTTGGCACACGCTGCGCGGTATTTATCGATCCTGATATCGAACAAATAAAAGCAGTCATCGACAGCGACGTGCAAACGATCGAGATGTATACCGAAGAATGGGCGCGCGCTTACAGTAATAATAAGAGCGATGACAATATTGACTTCGATGAGGTCAAGCAACGCTTTAGCGACTGTATCAATCTCGCCAGTGACAATGGCATTCGCGTCAATGCCGGTCATGATTTAAATTTAGAGAATTTAGCCGAGCTACTCAGTCTTGGTAATATCGCTGAGGTGTCTATCGGTCATGCGTTTACGATTGAATCACTAGAGCAAGGCATGGATAATGTGGTGCGTCAGTATTTAGACATCTGTGCTTAACTCGTATCCATAAGCAAATAATTTGGCTCTATCAACAAACCCTAAG
The DNA here is from genome assembly GCF_002377945.1 of Psychrobacter sp. UBA3480. Taxonomy (GTDB): domain Bacteria; phylum Pseudomonadota; class Gammaproteobacteria; order Pseudomonadales; family Moraxellaceae; genus Psychrobacter. Next base: position 294,557 of record NZ_DFQV01000020.1, on the reverse strand, counting down.
CAAACGCCAATAATAGTAAAAAAGGAATCTTTATGTATCAAGCCTTTCAAAAACATCTACAACAAGAAATCAGCGATATCCGCGACGCAGGTCTGTATAAAAACGAGCGCGTTATCACCTCTCCGCAAGATGCGCTCATCACGATCGCCGACGGCCGTGAAATGCTGAATTTCTGTGCCAATAATTACCTTGGATTGTCTGACCATCCTGAAATCAAAAAAGCGGCTATAGAAGCCATTGAAGACTCAGGTTATGGCATGTCATCGGTACGTTTTATTTGTGGTACGCAAGATTTGCATAAGCAATTAGAGGCCGCGATTTCCAAGTTTTTTAATACCGAAGATACGATTCTTTATGCGGCCTGTTTCGATGCCAATGGCGGTGTCTTTGAGCCACTGCTGACCAGTGAAGATGCCATTATTTCTGATTCGTTAAACCATGCTTCAATCATCGATGGTGTGCGCCTGTGTAAAGCCGCGCGTTATCGCTATGCCAATGCGGATATGCAAGATTTAGAGACTCAGCTGCAAGCGGCACAAGCACAGCGTTTTCGTTTGATTGTCACCGATGCCGTGTTTTCAATGGATGGTAATGTGGCACCGATGGATGAGATTTATGCATTGGCACAAAAATATGATGCCATGATCATGATTGATGAGTGTCATTCAGCAGGCGTGGTCGGTCGCACGGGTGGCGGCGTGACTGAATTGTTTGATCTGCGCGGTGATATTGAGCTGATCACGGGTACTTTGGGCAAGGCATTTGGCGGCGCGATTGGCGGCTTTACGACGGGTAAAAAAGAAATGGTTGAGATGCTGCGTCAACGCTCACGCCCGTATCTGTTTTCAAACTCCATTCCACCCATGATCGCGGCCGCTGGGTTAAAAGCGTTTGAGATGCTAGCAGAGGACAATACCCTACAAGACAAACTGCATGAAAATACCGCCTATTTTGTCAAGCAAATGCAAGATGCGGGCTTTGATATCAAGCCTACCGAATCGGCCATTTGTGCAGTGATGCTCTATGACGCCAATGTCTCGCAACAAATGGCAGAGGCACTGCTTGAGGAAGGCATTTATGTGATTGGCTTCTTTTACCCTGTCGTCCCTAAAGACGAGGCGCGCATTCGTGTCCAGCTTTCTGCCGCCCATACGCGCGAGCAGCTCGACCAGTGTATCGCCGCCTTTATCAAAGTCGCCAAGCAAATGAAGGTGATTGATTAAGCGTCGTTCGATAGTTATCTAGATTCAACCATGAAATGCAACACCGTTAAATAAGAGAAAAGTATGAAAGCACTGGTTAAAGCCCATGACAAAAAAGGCATCTGGATGCAAGACGTGCCAGAACCGACCGTCGGCATCAATGACGTAAAAATTAAAATTAAAAAAACCGCCATTTGTGGGACAGATTTGCACATTTATAAGTGGGATGAATGGTCACAAAACACCATCAAGACGCCGATGATTATCGGACATGAATACGTCGGTGTTATTAGTGAAATGGGCGATGGCGTCAAGCATCTGGAGGTGGGCGACCGCGTCACAGGCGAAGGTCATATCGCTTGCGGGCATTGCCGCAACTGCCGCCGTGGTAAGCTACATGTGTGCGAAAACACTATCGGCGTGGGCGTTGACCGCGATGGCGCGTTTGCCGAATATTTGGTGATCCCTGCCGATAATGTCATCAAACTCGATGAGCGTATCAGCGATGAGATGGCCGCCATTATGGACCCTTTTGGTAATGCCACTCATACTGCCCTTTCATTCCCTGTACTGGGTGAAGATGTGCTGATTACGGGTGCAGGGCTGATTGGTTCCATGGCAACGGCGATTTGCCGCTTTGCTGGGGCGCGTAATATTGTGGTCAGTGATATCAGCGATTATCGCCTAGAGCTTGCCAAAAAAATGGGCGCGACGATGACCATCAACCCAGCCAAAGGTGAAACCATTGAAGGCGCTATCGATACGTTAAAAATGCACGGCTTTGATATCGGGCTTGAGATGTCAGGCTCGCCTCAAGCCTTTGATTCAATGATTAGCAATATGTATAACGGTTCTAAAATTGCGCTCTTGGGTATTTTACCCAACACCACTACGGTGGATTGGAGCAAGATTATCTTTAAGGCGTTAACCCTAAAGGGTATTTATGGACGTGAGATGTGGGAGACGTGGTATCAGATGGAGCAAATGCTGATTAGCGGTATTGATTTGACACCAATCATTACCCATCGCATGCACATTGATGACTTTCAAGAAGGCTTCGATATCATGGAAAGTGGGCAATGCGGTAAGGTGATTTTAAGCTGGGATTGATTTTGGCGATTCAGCATTTAAAGAGTCGTGGTTAGGGTTTACATTGTCACGACTGATAAAACGGCACTGATTTCAGTGCCGTTTTTTATAGGGTAAAAATCATATGAGGGATAAACTATGGGCGATTCTGAAGCCGATAAACTTGAAAAATATTTAGCAGGAAAAGCCAAGCAAGATCAGGAAAAAGAGCAAGCGTCTGAGCCGCTTTCTGCTTATGATGCTTGTGTGCTAAAGGAAAGTGCTAAAATTCATGAGTTGATAGCTGAGGCTCAGAAGGATTTGAAAGATAAGTAGCTGGATAGAGATATATTCTAAACAAAGCTATCTTATCAAGTTTCTTTAAATAGTTTAGTTTTGCAAATTACTGCAGAAATTGTCTGTTGCGAACTACTGATTTAAATACTTGTATACTATCTGTTGATATTTCTGGTTTAAAGTATTTTAATAACATCCAAAGAAGGCAATAGTGAAGTCATATGGCGTTCAAAGAATCTCTTCTAGCAAGCCATTGAGTATGTTCTCTTGAAAACGCATTCTCACAATCTGATATAAACTCTGGAAAGTCATCAAAATCAATACTTTTGATACGCTCCCTCATTTCAACTTCTATATCTGCAATTTCCTGTGCAGTGAGAAGGTATGCAGTATTGAGTTCGTTGAATCTTTTAGTCTGTAACCAAGTAAAAGAAAAAGCAGATAACAACAAACAAATATCTATTGGGTAGTATTCAAAATCTGGATAAGCTGCTCTTATAATAGAGAAAACCAAGGCTAAAACCAAAAACACAACTATGACAAAACTCCAAAACTTACTTCTCGCACCATTATACTTTGCTTTTGCAAAATACCATTTCTTTTGAGATATTATTCGTTCTTCTAGGTAATACTCAGCTCTTTCCTGAAGTGTAAGACCCCTAATTTCATTCATCTTATCGGATATAACTATCAGTTCATTATTGTTAGGGACTAAATTCTGAAAAACTGATCTATGCTCGTTTCTGACACTACTAATCTTATTAGTAAAGTCAGCTTTAACTTCCCTTTCACTTATAAAGTTATGGACAAATGGCTCACCCCCAATGATATATTTCCATGTGAGAGACTTAGCAGATTCAGCTAGAGCTCTACTTCTATACCATAATTTTTCCTGTTTTTCAGATACTAATGACCACATAGAAATAACACTTGCTAGAAGTGCCATTATAGAGAGAATTAGGAAAAACTTAGAGTCATTCCCCAAAAGAATAAATGTCGCTGAGAAAGTAGCGATAATGCCATTCACTTTAATTTTATTCAAATAAGATTTTTGACAGCTTATAGAATATTGGTCAGCCATACAAAAAATTGTAGGGAAATCGTTGTTATCCATATAATCACTTATAACCTAGTCTGCTATATATAAAGGGTTCAAAATGCCAATCGTCACTTTCCTCTTTACCAAAATTATCTAGAGCGTGTGCGATTATAGCAGGGGAAAAAGGTAAAAAAACTGCTCCTTTATTCCGCAATATTGGTGGACACAATATTTCGTCAACTTGTCTTTTACCATTGAGGTTAACACCTATTATTCTACAATTTTTTTCGAGCGCAACTTCCATCTCCCACCTTACAAATTTATGCTTTCTTCTAGTATCCTCACCTATCAACGATATAAATGTACTAGACATATTGATTCTTTCTCTAAGCTTTCTCTTAATATAAATTTCATCATTAGAATTAATAGCCTTTATAAGCTGACAATCTATAAAGTTAAAATCAAATTTAGAGTTCTTCTTCCATGCTTGCATCATTCTATAGTAATGAATATCAGTATTGCTAAAACCTACAAATGCTCTTGAGTAGCTCATATATTGTGTCCCATATTTTTATGATTTTTTGAACTCCATTTCTTACTTAGTAATAAAGTTCAATAAGCGATATAGCTATTTGATATTCGTAAAATTAGATTCTTAGCCCAACTGCAAGTTACTGATACTAAATTTAATTCCAAGCTTATACTACTTTGTAGAATAAAGTAAATATTTAGGAAGGTTGAACGAGAAACTTGGTTATTCAAACTCACAATATCCCTACGGAGGCGCGATTTAGCCCCGACTGTAGCGGTATCCTGCTGGTTTGGGCGAGTTGCGATGGCTAGGTTTTGGGGTGTCGACGCGAAGCAAGCGACGACCCAAACCGTAGCCAGCGCCGCGCCCAGACTGGCAGATACAAGCGGAAGGCGGGAAATAGCTCAATTATTTATAAAAAACGTTATATCTTACTCAGCTCTTTTAACGCAGATAGCGCCTGCTCCGCCTTATCATCCGATACAAATATATGATCATGATAATAGGCAGCGATCACATTGGCACTGATACCTTTTGAGGTCAGTTTGGTTGCTATTGCTGCGGTTAGACCGACCGCTTCTAGGCTTGAATGCACCGTCAAAGTGATTTGCCGAAATACGCCCTCATACTGTAAACCCGCCTCATCAGCTTTTTCTTTTGTCAAAACCAGAGTCAGCCCTTCTGTCTCTATAAACGTCGCGATTGGCGCTAAGTTTACGTATTCAGCCAGCTGCCCTGTGACGGTACAAAACACGAATAAATCATCAACCAATGCTGGCTGCATAGAACCCAATAGCTCATTGATATCTGTAATTCCTGACATTTTATTCTTCCTTATTTTGCCTGATTTTAATCTTTGTCCACCACAATTTTAGCATGGGTGTCATTACCTATACTTGTGAAAACACGGTATAAACGCTAACCCTTATCTCCAAACACTCAACTCTTAAACACAAAAAAAGTGAGCCGAAGCCCACCTTTTTTATTATCTAAGATTAATTCAAATTTTCCTAGCGCAACCAAGCTCGGGCATTGCGGAACATACGCATCCACGCGCCGTCTTCGTCCCACTCTTCTGGTTTCCAGCTATGGTTATAGGCTTTTAGGTTACGCTCAGGATGCGGCATCATGATGGTGACGCGACCATCAGTGCTACATAGACCAGTGACACCGCCGAGCGAACCGTTTGGATTGAGCGGATATGTCTCGGTTGGATGACCTTGGCTGTCGACATAACGCATCGCAAGCTGACCGTGTTTAGCCATACCGTCGATTTCTGTGTTGTCTAGCGTGGCGTAACCTTCTCCATGCGCCACCGCGATTGGCAAGATGCTGTCTTGCATACCTTTGAATAGGATAGACTTGGTACGCTCGACTTTCACGTTGACCGTACGCGCTTCAAAACGAGCCGATTGGTTGGCGATGAAGCGTGGGAAGTTGTCTGCACCTGGGATGAGGTCTTTTAACTGAGCCATCATCTGACAACCGTTACAGACACCCAAGCTAAAGGTATCTGGACGGGCGAAGAAGCGGACAAACTGCATGCGTAGCTCGTCATGGAACAAGATAGAGTTCGCCCAGCCAGAGCCAGCGCCCAGTACATCACCATAACTAAAGCCACCACAAGCGACCAGACCGTCGAAGTCACGTAGATTGATGCGACCACTGAGTAGATCACTCATGTGTACATCGACCGCTTCAAATCCTGCTTGGGTAAAGCCTGCTGCCATTTCCGTCTGACCGTTGACGCCTTGCTCACGCAAGATAGCGACTCTTGGTTTATTCTCACGACTAGCTAAGTATGGTTCTTCTACTTTTTGATTGAGATCAAAGTTTGGCGCAGCGATTAGGCCTTTATGGCTCGCGTCGCTAATCAAATCATACTCTTGCTGTACGCACGCTGGATTGTCACGGCGACGCGCGATTTGATAGCTGACCTGCGTCCACGCTTGCTGTAACTCGCTACGGCTAAAGCGTAGAGTGTCGTCACCCATTAGCATTGGCGTTTGGATCAGCAGGCTATCTTCTTCAGAGCTTTGACCAACGAGGCTTAGCATGTCGCTGACGTTAAATTCTTCTGCCAATTGCATGAGCGCCGCAACGTTTTCTGGCAATACTTGGACAACTGCGCCCAGCTCTTCACTGAACAGTTGACCGAGTAAGTTATCGTCATTTAATGACAGCTTGATACCCTGACGGCTAGTGAACTGCATCTCAGCGATGGTTGCTAGTAAACCACCATCACCGATATCGTGATAAGCGCTGATGACGCCTTGTGCATTGCCCGCTTGGATAAAGTTAAAGAAGTCGATCAAGTCGCTTGGCTGCGCCAAATCTGGGCAATCATTACCCAATTGACTCAGCGTTTGCGCAAGGATTGAACCGCCTAGACGTAATTTTCCTTTAGACAAGTCAATGCGGTAAAACGCGCTATCGCCATTGATTAGCTCAGGGGTTAGTGTTTTTGCTACATCAACGACAGGAGCAAATGCAGTCACGACCAAACTCATTGGTGACACAACTGATTTGTCTTGGTTTTCACCATTGCCATTGTCGTTGTCAGTCCAGTTAGCACGCATCGATAGCGAGTCTTTACCGACTGGGATAGCGATACCCAGTGCTGGGCATAGCTCTTCGCCAACGGCATGTACGGCATCGAACAATGCAGCATCTTCTACGTCATCACCACACGCGGCCATCCAGTTCGCTGACATGGTGATATCAGACAACTGAGCGATACGCGCACCAGCGATGTTGGTAATCGCTTCACCGACTGCGAGTCGTGCCGAGGCTTTTGGACTGATAAGTGCAACAGGCGTACGCTCACCGACACTCATGGCTTCGCCAGTCATTGGCTGACCATCTAGCGCCACTAAGCCAGAAGCCGTCACCGCACAATCTGATACAGGCACTTGATAGCGACCCACATACTGATCACGCACGACCATACCTGTGATAGAACGGTCACCAATGCTAATCAAGAATGATTTGCTAGCGACAGTTGGGTGACGCAATACATCAGTAATTGACTCAGCTAGATTAACATCGCTAAGCTCTAATGCTGGTAACGTGCTTTCGGTACGCTCAAAGCTGCGCTGCATCTTTGGTGTACCGCCGAGTAGTACTTGCATCGGCATATCGACTGGTTGCTCATCCAACAGCTCATCATCAACGATTAGCTGACGGATATCCGTCGCCTCGCCCAAGATGGCATATGGGCAGCGCTCACGGGCACAGATAGCATCGAACTGCTCTTTGCTCTCTGGGCGAATCGCTAGCACATAACGCTCTTGAGCTTCGTTTGACCAGATGGCCATTGGCGACATGCCAGCTTCTAACGATGGAATCTTACGCAAGTTCAGATGCGCGCCCATTTCATGGTCATTGACCAGTTCTGGCATCGCATTAGACAGACCACCTGCCCCTACATCATGTAGTGAGACGATTGGGTTACCGTCTTTACTATTATTACTTACATCGACATCATTACCAGCGAGGGCCCAGCAGCGATCAAGGACTTCTTGGCAACGACGCTCCATCTCAGCGTTATCGCGCTGAACTGAGGCAAAGTCTAAGCCTTCATCAAGGTCACCACTATCGACCGACGATGCGGCACCGCCGCCCAGACCGATTTGCATCGCAGGGCCACCAAGGACGATTAGCAAATCGCCTTTTGTGATTGCATTTTTTTCAATCAGGTTGCGTTTGATATTACCGTAACCACCTGCCAACATGATTGGCTTGTGATAACCGCGCATCTCGCTACCGTCTTTTGCCGCTGAGGTGTCTAGCTGAAAACTACGGAAGTAACCACATAGATTTGGACGACCAAACTCATTTGAGAAGTTGGCTGAACCTAATGGCGCTTCGGTCATGATCTCAAGGCTGGTTGCCATACGATCTGGCGTACCATAATCCTGCGTGCTCAATTGACCTGACTGCTCCCACTTTTCGCTAAGCTCTGGGATATGCAGATGTGACACGTGGAATCCTGTTAGACCAGCTTTTGGCTTACCGCCACGACCAGTCGCGCCCTCATCACGAATCTCACCGCCAGCACCTGTTGCCGCACCAGAATAAGGGGCAATCGCTGTTGGGTGGTTGTGCGTCTCAACTTTCATTAAGATATCGATGTTCTCTTGATGAAAGTCGTAAGGATGGATTGAGTTGGCATCCATCGCGTCAGTTGGAATGGGATAAAAACGCATGCCATCAGACCCTGCCATGACCGCGGCGTTGTCTTTATACGCTGACAAGATGCCTTGTGGGTTCGACTGGTACGTGTTTTTAATCATTTGGAACAGTGATTTTGGCTGCACTTCACCATCGACTGTCCACTGAGCATTAAAGATCTTATGACGGCAATGCTCTGAGTTTGCCTGTGCAAACATCATCAGCTCAACGTCAGTTGGGTTGCGTTTCAACTCATTGACGTACGCATTCATCAGATAGTCGATATCTTCACTTGATAACGCAAAACCGAACTCTGTATTAGCTGATTCTAGTGCTGACTGACCTTGTCCGATCACGTCGATATGATTCAATGAGGCTGGCGCTTGATCGTCAAATAATTTGCTGACATCGCTCAAGTCATAAACCAAGCTCTGAGTCATACGGTCAAACAATAACTGCTCGGCGTCTACTGGTAGTTTTTCGCCTACGTCACCATCAATTGTTAACGTATAAACGACAACACGCTCAACACGATTGATCTCGATTTCACAGTTATTAAAGATATCTGTCGCTTTACTTGCCCATGGTGATATCGTACCAAAACGTGGCCCAACGATGACTTGTAGTTGGTTGTCTTGCGGCGCATTTAGCGTTGCTGACTGGTCAACCGCCAGTAGATCTAGCGCTTTTTTATGTTCATCACCAGATAGCTCTCGTGATAGCACATACACTTGCTGTGTACTTATTTGACTGACATTTAGCTCGGTTTTTTGCTGAAACTGACTGATGAGTTGCTGCGTCTGAAAATCGGTAAGAAACGGTTGTCCGGCGATGGTCATCATAAAGGCATAATCCGTAAGATCAAGGCATCTCTGCCATGCTAAGTAAATGGTCTGGGTATTATAACAAGAAGACCTGTAATAAGCAGGTCTAAACCAAGATAAATTGCCGATAAGTTGCGTTCTATCGCGACTTACTATTTGCGAATCGATAATTCAAAAAAGTAGGTTTTTAAGTCGTTTTTGAATAATTCATCGAAAAATAGAACACTCAAATCATAGAACACTCAAATCTACGCTGTCACAATTTTTACCTAACCTTCATATTCCTTACAAACACTCACATCGCATTACTGGGAACCTATATAAATGTAGGGTGACAAGTCGGTATTCTAGTCTCAGTTGTTAAGGCGACGATGACGTTTAACTTTTATATATATTTAAGGGTTAAACATATCTAGCCTGAAGAAAAATTACTATAAATAATCAACTGTTCAATTCGGCTAATTAAAACAATGCTATATAAGCTCAATTAAAACACTATAAAAAAGGAAATTTATTATGAGTAGACAAGACCATATCGATAAAGTACAAGAGCTGGTAAAAGAAGTGAAATTTGCCATGATGACTACTCGTACTCATGAAGGCCATTTACATGCCTGCCCAATGACCACTAGCGAGACAAGTATTGGCGCAAAAGAGATTTGGTTTATTGGTGATAAGACTACCGAAACCATCAAAGATATTGAAAAAGATCCACAAGTGAACTTGGCCTATGTCAGTCAAGATTCAAAAGATTATGTCTCAATTAACGGTAAAGCAGAATTGGTCGAAGACCAAGAGAAGCTAGACGAGCTATGGTCGCCAATTTACAATGCGTTTTATGAACAAGGTAAAGAAGATCCAAATGTCCAGTTAATCAAAGTCGTCCCACATGGTGCAGAATACTGGTTAAGCGGTAGCTCAGTAGTTAATATGTTTAAGATGACTACTGCTGCAGTAATGGATGGTAAGAAAGCGACCAACTTAGGTGAAAACAATTCAGTGACACTATAAGTTGTCTGAATTTAAGCAGTAAAAACAAAAACGCCAGTGGCTAATGCGACTGGCGTTTTTATTGTCTAAATTTTGAGCTTATTGTATTTGTCTTATGGAATTATCCGCTTTGCTTTAAATAAGGCCAAGCAGCTTTTAGATAAATCATCATCGACCATAAGGTAAGTATCACAGCAGCAACCATTAATACATAACCGATAGTTTCAAGCGACTGCCAATTAAGCAGTAGTACGGTAATCGCTACCATCTGGAACGTAGTTTTTAATTTGCCAACATAAGATACGGCGACGCTAGTGCTCTTACCTAGCTCTGCCATCCATTCGCGTAATGCAGATACTGCGATTTCACGCGAGATAATGACGATAGCCGCTATTGCCATAATGATATTAGGGTGCCACTGTACGAGAACGATGAGCGCTACAGCTACCATCAATTTATCAGCAACAGGGTCCAAAAAGCGACCAAAGGCTGACATGACATTAAGTTTACGAGCAAAATATCCATCAAGCCAATCGGTAATTGCGGCAATAATAAAGACGCCGGTCAATAATAAATGGCGCAACAAACTATCGCTAAACTCGCTCATCCCAACGCGCGCAATGACATTGTCTGAAATCGCAGGCATACCAATACCCATGGCTGGCGGCCAATAAGCAATCGCGACAAATAGCGGAATCATCAAGATACGCGCAATCGTAAGGTTGTTAGGCAAGTTAAAAATACTCTTGGTATTTTGCGAACTTGGCGGTTCTTCCTGCGTATGCAAATGCGTGCTGTCAGTCATGGCAAACCCAGTTTAATATGAACATAATAATGGCAGATAGCTTAGCATTTTTCGGACAAGGCGTCATGCCATCTCTGCAGCGATTAAGTTATCAAAGGTATCAAGATCGACTAGATGCCCTCCTATCGACATAAGGTATTGAAATTATTGGAAGCCTTTATCAATGATTGCATCATAAAGCTCCGCTACTTACTCTAAATATCAGTGCTTCATACAAGTCTTGGCGTCTTTTGGATTTTTACAACGTAATATACTGTAACCAAAATCGCCAGACAGCACTCAATTGCGCTATCATAGCGACTGTACCAGAACACTTGTACACTTAAATCAGTAAATATTAATAGCTAAGTAAATATCTCCACCTATTGTATTGATAATTATTACCCTTATAAATAACAGTAGAGAGCACCAATAATTACAACAACTCTTGACCACGGCCTGTGTAGCTAATACATGACCCGTTTTCCTCAGCCCACAGTACCTCCTCTGTGGGCCTTTTTTTGCCTACGTTTTGCTAAATGTCGAGTTTTTATACTTTCCAAATATCGCTTAAACACTAGCTTTAAAATAAGCCTCAGTTCTAAACAATGCAAAATAATGAGCATGGATATTACGCTTACTGAGTTTGCATGATTGCTTTAACAGTTTGCTGCGCCATTCGATAGCAGCTTTCAATATTACCTTTTGCACACCAGTCACCACTGACGATCCACTGCTTAGTTGCATCGATTAAGATGCCCAACTCTTCAGTATCCTTATTTACAATAGTAGCTGCATAGCGCCAACGATGACAATCTGTTTGGCTAGGTGCGCTGTCTTCATTCCAGTTCAATGCTTGTTTTGCCGCCTGTAATAACTGTTCTTTTACCAACTCAATATCATCATCGACGTGGGATTCTGACCAGTCATTACGTGCATGAATGGTGACACTTGGTAGTAGTTCACCATGAGCAGGCTTTTTATGCTCAATGAATATCCTATCAAGAATAGCGCTATTTAAATAAGCGACATCCCATTGCGGTGCTAGTTGGCCATTTAATGTTTCAGGTAGCTTTTGCACATCATCCCAACCAAGCATCAGCGTATAGCAGGCTTGCATTTGCGGTTTAGTAATTTTGTCTTGTTGAGCAAAACCGCTATCTGCCATTAGCTCTAATGCCTGACCATTTGGCGCTGTGTAAATAACCCAATCAAACCAACCCAGACTGGCTCCAGTTTCGTCAAATAGCTCAGTTTGCTTACTGTTTTGATTAAAAGTTTGATTAAAAGTTTGATTATGAGTCTGGTTCTGGCTCTGATGCTGAGACTGCTGCGGGTTTTGATGGTGCAAATACTGAGCAAGCGGTGCGACACGGGTCTTAAATACTATGGTCGTATGCTTAAGCGCGGCAGCCAATTCACGGCCCCAACTGGTCATTTTTGGTGTGCTGATATATCGTGCATGCACTGCATCCCATTGCTCCTTGCTTTGGATATTAGGCGACTGACCATTGTCACTTGCTGGCGTTAACTCAATCATTTCAGCACACCATGGCTGCAGCAACCCTGTATCTAACCAAGGCGCGATAAACTGTTGAAAGTCAGCAGTTTTCGCAGTAAAAAACTGCGCACCGAATGACCATTGCCAGTTTTTATTAGTATTACTATCGCTGCGATAGCGGGTCGCTAAACGGCCTACACTGCGTGATTTTTCAAAGATAGTGATTTGCGGGGTGTTAGATGACGAGCCTGTCTGGTTTGAAGCACGCTCTAATAGTGTTGCGGTAAGCAATCCAGTTAAGCCTCCACCGATGATGGCGATTTTTGGGGCGGATAGAACAGTTGAGCACGAAGCATGATCAGTCATGATGACAGTAGACCTTATAAAGTATTTATGAGTCGCTACTATATTAATTAGTTAGTCTAGTAAGTACCGAGTGGCTCGTCAATTAATCCTCAATTAAAATGGTAGCGATGTTGTCTTGTTAGCATTATTGAACCTTCAAAATGCGCCAATATCAATATCGTCTACGTAAAAAAGCCATGCTATTCTCGATAACATGGCTCTTATTCAACTTTGATATGTAAATATTAATGGCTAGTATTGAATAACTATCCTTAATACTGCAGGTTCGTTATCAGACTGACTTACTCTCCACGACCCGCTTTTACTTCTTCGACTAAGTCATTAATTACCGAGCTATCGGCAAGCGTAGATAGGTCGCCCAGTCCCACATATTGCCCTGCTGCAAGGTTACGCAAGATACGGCGCATGATTTTTCCTGAGCGCGTTTTTGGTAGTGCATCGACCATATAGATGGCATCTAAAGTCGCAATTGGTCCAATCTCGGCACGCACATGACGTTTTAGTTCTGCCTTTAGATCGTCAGTTTTTTCTTCACCTGACTTTAGAATGATAAATGCACAGATACCTGTACCGCGTATCTCATGCGGCATACCGACGATCGCAGCTTCAGCAGTTGCAGGATGCGCAACCACGGCGCTTTCAATCTCTGCTGTGCCCAAGCGATGCCCTGCAACGTTAAGTACATCGTCGACACGACCGGTAATCCAGTAATGCCCATCTTCATCACGTTGAGCGCCATCACCCGTGAAATAATGACCCGGATAATCGCTAAAGTAGGTTTTCAAAAAGCGTGGATGGTCATTGTAGATAGTACGCATTTGCCCTGGCCAACCGCTACTGATCACCAAGTTGCCTTCTGCTGGGCCTTCTAAAATCGCACCATCGCTATCAACGACTTCTGGTTTGACACCATATAGTGGTGTCATAGCAGCGCCCGGTTTGAGATCAACCGTACCTGGTATTGGCGCCATCAAGATACCACCAGTCTCGGTCTGCCACCATGTATCGACGATAGGACATTTGCCATCACCGACGACATTGTAATACCAGTCCCACGCTTCTGGGTTGATCGGCTCACCGACCGACCCTAGCAGACGCAAACTAGAACGATCCGACTCTCGAACGAAGGCGTCGCCCTCTTTCATCATCGCGCGAATGGCTGTCGGTGCAGTGTATAGGATAGTCACGTCATGCTTATCGATAATATGACCGATACGTGCCCATGTTGGATGCTCTGGTACACCTTCAAACATTACCGTTGTCGTGCCATTAGCCAGTGGTGCATAGGTTGAGTACGTGTGGCCAGTAATCCAGCCCACATCTGCCGTACACCAATAGACGTCATCTTCTTTGATATCAAAAACATCACGGAACGTTGAGATAGCATAGGTAATATAGCCGCCTGTAGTATGCACTACACCTTTTGGCTTACCTGTCGAACCAGAGGTATATAATAAGAATAGCGGGTCTTCGGCGTTCATGACTTCAGGCTCACAGATCTCTGATTGACCATCGACCAAATTGTGATACCACACATCACGGCGGCCACTCATCGGTATAGAGTTACCCGTACGATGAACGACGATGACTTTTTCGACACTCTCAGTACCATCCATATCGAGTGCGTGATCGACGTTGGCTTTAAGCGGTGTGTGCTTACCGCCGCGTAACCCTTCGTCAGCGGTAATAACAACTTTTGAGCGACTGTCTATCAAGCGATTGCCCAGACTCTCGGCAGAAAAACCACCAAACACCACTGAATGCACCGCACCAATACGCGCACATGCCAGCATCGCTACCATGGCTTCCGGTATCATCGGCATATACAAGGTTACGCGGTCACCTTTTACAACGCCAAGCTTGCGCAATGAATTACCTAAGCGGCAGACAGCTTCATGCAATTCTTTAAAAGAAATAATTTTGTGCAGTGAAGGGTGATCACCTTCCCAAATTATAGCGGGTTTGTATGGGTTTTCTTCGAGGTGACGATCAAGACAGTTGACTGAAATGTTCAGCTCACCATCTTCAAACCACTTGATGCGAAAATCATCTAAGTCATAATTGACGTTACTGACCTTAGTCGGTTTTTTTATCCAGTCGATTAGCTCAGCACGCTTTCCCCAAAAAGCATCAATTGCTTCGGCTGATTCGATAGATTGCTGGTAGTCTGTAAGGTACTTATCAGGTGTGGTATTGGCAGCAGCCATAAACTCGGCTGAGATAGGAAATGATTTCTGAGTCATAGTGTTGGGTCCCTTTTAATTATTATGACCTACATGGATAAACGTCTATGACGCGCCCCATGTAAGCGATAAGAGTCATCTTCCATAATGTGTGACACTCATCGTTAGTTTGACAAATAAGCGTGACGGTTGCAAGACATCAAAAGCCAAACATAACAATTTCACTGTACATCTGTATGTTTAGGCACAAATAATCCAGTTGCTATAAGCGAAATTAACTCAGCATTCTAGTCAATTTCTATTGTTTGTAACTCATGGCTTACTTTGTATTGAGAAGGAGCTTGTACTTATAAATAATCATAAAATAGTTAAAATATGAAATTATTACCAAGCCCAAAGCGTATAAACGACACAAGCCATACTTGTGTATGGCTTGCTGCTATTGAAACCTCACTGAACGCCTAGGACGTATTATTTAAGCTGCGTTACTGTTTTCCATTGACCATTTTGTACTTGCGACAAGTAAATATCATTAATCGCGACATGGCTCTCAGGCGTGATGGCAACTGTAGATCCTGTGACGCCATCGACAAAACTGACAGTCTCAAGACCCTTGTTGAAAGTGTCAGCATTTAGGTCAGGACCTGCTGCGGTTAGACCGTCAACGGTTACTTTAGCGGCTAGATAACCAAGAATAGCACCTGCTGATACTTCCTCCCCTGTGGCTTTTTCAAACTTCTCAACCCAAGCTTTAGTCTCAGGTTCATTCGCTCTTAGTGCCAAATCATTATAGTAAGACACAGAATATAGGCCTTCACTTGCGCCGCCTGGTGCCGCTGCAACTGCAGGGTGGAAACCAGTGACAGGAGCGATAAATTTCACATCACTCCAACCCATAGCGTTTGCTGTACCGACTGCCGTGATAGCGCCGCGAATGGTTAGAGATAAGGCAATAAGCTCACATTTAGCGTCTTTTAACTTGGCCATTGCCCCAGCAAAGTCTGTTTCATCAGGACGATGTGAGCTGGACTGAACTAGGGTGACGTTAGGATTGTTATCGCTGATATCTTTAGCCGCTTCATTGGTCTCTTCACCATAGTCTGATGGGATATACATGACACATAAATTGTTAACTTTGTTTTCGGCAATAAGATACTCCATGCCTAACTTTATTGAATCATAATAAGTACTACCAGCGGTATAGCGACGATTGAAATCCCCTTCTTCTTGCATAGCCCGAGCAAAAGTGAGCGGCATGATGCTAGGAACGTTGGCACGATCCATAATAGGAAAACTCGCTAAGTTGTGCGGTGTGCCAAGCGACATCAGCATAGCAAACACTTTATCACGGCTGACCAGTTTGTTCGCAGACTGTACGGCCTTTGGTACTTGATAAGAATGGTCCTCGACAATGTAACGAATCTTTCGTCCATTGACGCCGCCTGCCGCATTCACCTCATCAAAATACATATTGGCTGCGGCGACTGCAGGATTACCAAATCCAGCAAACGGACCGGATAGATCGTTTGCACCGCCTAAGATAATCTCAGTATCGGTCACGCCTTGTACTGGCATATCACTTGTAGAAGTAGATGTAGCAGCCTCAGTATCAGTGCCCGTCGCTGCGGTCGTTTCTGGATCACTACACCCTACTAGACCCATCGTACCGACCGTGAGTGCTAGTAGCGTCGTCTTGAATGTCCATTTCATTGCCTTTCTCCTTGCGACTCAGTCGCTGTTAGTTTGATGCTCTTGAGATTAATACTTTCGAGGTTGAGACGATTTCAAAAAAGCTGAACGGTGCTAAACTAAACTGTATTAAAGAGCTAGATCAGTACATAGAGTCGATGAGAGCATGATGCTTTTTCTCAACCAAGTTTCTTTTCAATTTCATCGTCGCGGTCAATTCATCATCTTCAGGACTGAGCAGCACATCTATAAGTCTGAATTGCTTTATGGTTTCTACCTGAGCTAGGGTCTCATTAGCAGACTGTACGACATCATCTATCAAAGCGATGACTTCTGGCGCGTGACACAACGAGCGAAAATCAGAAAACATCACTTGATTGTCTTGTGCATATTTTTCGACGTTTTCTTGATCTATCATGATCAGACAAGTCAAATACTTCCGTTTATCACCAATGACAACTGCATCTGAGATATAAGGTGAGAATTTAAGTTTACTTTCAATCGCAGCTGGTGTGACGTTCTTGCCGCCTGCGGTGATAATGATGTCCTTGATGCGACCCGTGATAAATATATAACCGTCTCTTATCTCGCCGACATCGCCCGTATGTAGCCAGCCATCACGTAAGTCCTCAGCGGTTTTTTCTGGCTTATTCCAGTAACCTGCAAACACGTTAGCGCCTTTTACGAGTATCTCCCCATTGTCGGCGATACGGACTTCAGAGTCTGGTAGTGCCTTGCCTACACTGCCGGCCATCTGCGCTTCAGGGGTATTGACCGATATCACGCCCGCACTTTCGGTCATGCCATAGCCCTCATAAATAGGTACGCCTATCGCATGAAACCAGCGGATAATATCTAGGGAGATGGGCGCAGCACCCGTAGTGGCACGGCGAATATTACTCATGCCTATAAGGTCACGAATTTTATATAGCACCAGTCTGTTCCAAAACTCGTAACGCAGTCGCTGACCTGTCGTAGGAGTATTGCCTGCCATCACGATATCAGCGTAGTCATGGCCTGCTTTTATGGCCTGATCAAAAGCCCAGCCATTGAATGTACTGGCGTCGCTACGCATATTACTGATAGAGGCGTACATTTTTTCCCACAGTCTGGGCACAGCGGTAAAAGTATCAGGCGAGACTTCTTTCATATTCTCAAATACCGTCTCTGTACTCTCAGCAAAGTTAACGATACAGCCTCGATGGATAGGCAGATCTACTGACGTTAGACGTTCTAGTACATGACATAAGGGCAAAAAGCAGAGCTGCTCATCAGTAGGCAAAATAGGAAGGATATCAATGCTTGTTTTGAGCTCAAAGAGGACATTGGCGTGCGTTAAAATAGCGCCTTTTGGGTTACCTGTCGTGCCAGAGGTATAGATTAAAGTACGTATGTCATTGGGCGTACCTTGATCAATATAATCACTAAAGCGTTCTCTTGCGTTATCAACACTTCGACCAATCGTATATAGCTCATCGAGGAAAACAACCTGATCATCCTCTAGGCTACGCAAGCCTTTACGGTCAAGGACAATGACTTTTCTAACATGCGGTGTTTGCTCGCGAATCTCTAAAAACTTATGCAATTGCTCATCGTTTTCTACAATTAAAAACTTTGAGTGGCTATCATTTAATATATAAGCAAGCTGCTCAGGACTGTCTGTCGTATAGACACCATTGGGTATCCCGCCTACGCCGCAGACACCCATATCAAAATAAAGCCATTCTTTATTGTCTTCACTCAAGATAGAAACGGTATCGCCTTTATTCAGACCAAGTTCGACGAGTGCCATGCCGATATCACAGCTATGATGATAATAGTCCAGCCAACTATAACTTTGCCAAATACCAAAGCTCTTTTCTCGATGAGCAATCCTATCGCCTCGGCTCAAGCAAACTTGTCGCCAAAGTTTGCTCAACGTATCGCATCCTTCTAGGATTTGAGGCGCATGATCAAAAGGCGCATTGTGGATCTTTCGACCCGTATCGTAATCATGACTTTCAGAGCGATCGTGAGACGATACTGGTGCGGTAGATGTTATCTTCATGTCTGCCGCATCCGCAGGAGAAAGTGAAGTATTGTTTTCAGTATTAACATCAATAGAGGTCGTCATGATTATTATCGCCAAGTCTTTTTGCGTTTCCACCGAGTGGCTTCCGCAGTGTTGTCTTTGGTTTGTCCCAAATAGAACTCTTTAATATCATCAGAGTGCATCAGTTTGTCCGCTGAGCCTGCCATGACAATACGCCCTGTTTCTAACACGTAACCGTAATCCGCTGCTGCCAAGGCAACTCTGGCATTTTGTTCAACTAGCAAAATCGTTACACCTTGCTCTTTATTTAATCGTCGAATAATGGCAAATATCTCCTGTACCAATAATGGAGACAGCCCAAGAGACGGCTCATCGAGTAGCATAAGAGAGGGTCTTGACATTAGCCCTCGACCGATAGCGAGCATCTGCTGTTGACCACCAGACATCGTGCCAGCTGCTTGTGTACGGCGATCTTTTAGAATAGGAAAATACTCATATATCATCTCGACATCACGCTGTATCTCAGACTTGTCACGCCGAGTATAAGCGCCCATCGCTAAGTTTTCGGCGACATTCAAAAAGGGAAACACTTCGCGCCCTTCGGGTACGTGCGACAGTCCTTTTTTGACTAAGCGATCAGGCTCGGTACCATCGATACGCTCTCCGTGGAACCATACTGCGCCCTTGCGAGGATTGATAACCCCCGAGATGGTTTTCATTAACGTTGTTTTACCCGCACCGTTAGCGCCCAAAATCGTGACCACTTTGCCTTCCGGCACCTCTAGACTCACGCCTCTTAATGCCATCACTGGACCATAAGCGGATTCTAGATTTCGCACCTCAAGCACATTGTTCTTTACTTCAGAGTCGACCAAATTCATTTCAGTAGCTGGCGCGGCAGAGGATAGTGATTTTTTGATAGATGACATTACACACTCTCCTGTCCAAGATAGGCTTCAATGACCTGTGGATTGGCTTGCACCTCAGCTGCTGTACCCTGAGCCAAAAACTTACCTTCAGCGACGGCCAGTACTCGATCTGACACCCGATTTACAAGACTCATGTCATGCTCTACCATCAAGATAGTCAAACCAAGATCTTTTTGCATATCTTCGATCCACCATGCCATCTCGGACGTCTCCTCTACGCTAAGGCCTGATGCCGGCTCATCGAGCAAAATAAGCTTGGGGTTAGCAGCTAATGCACGCGCAATCTCAACCACCTTTCTAATACCGTAAGGCAAACCTGCAATCAACTTATCTCGATAAGGCGCTAACTCTAAAAAATCTATGATTTTTTCAACTTGCAAACGATGCTCGCGCTCGCTACGGCGCACCTTTGGCAAAAACAATAAGTCCTGTATCCATGACGTATTGCGTTGTGAATGGCGGCCGATAAGTAGGTTTTGTAACACGCTTGAGTGATCAAATAACTCAATGTTTTGAAACGTACGGGCAATACCCAATTTTGCGATATCGTGAGCAGGTAGCTTGGTAATATCAGTGCCATCAAAAGTAATACGACCACTAAGCGGCTCGTACAAGCGACTGATTAAGTTAAAAATCGTAGATTTACCAGCACCATTAGGTCCTACGATAGTAAATACCTCGCCCTCGTTTACCTCAAAGCTAATATCATCAACAGCTTTGACGCCACCGAACGCAATAGATAAGGAGTCAACTTTTAATAAGCTCATCGCATACGCTCCGTTTTAAGATAAGTTTTAGAACGGCGAAATAGTCCTTTTCGATATAACGGAAACATCTGAAACCAAGTCCGTATCTTGATCCAAATGCCGTATATACCGCGTGGCTCATAGATGATCATGATGACAATGACTAAGGCAAACAGCGCTGTATCAATACCAGGAATACTGGTGATACTAGAGCCCGCACCTTGACCAACCATATCGCCTAAGATAGCAATCACTTGTGGCAATAAGACAACGACGACAGCACCAAAAAACGCACCATGTATGGAGCCTAAACCACCGATGACAATCTGCAGGAGGATAGTGATGGAGATGATAACGGTGAAGCTCTCATAATTGACCGCTTGCACAAAATGCCCGTACATAGCGCCGCCAACAGCGGTAATCGCGCAAGATATGCTGAACGCTAGTGTTTTGGCTTGCGGTACATTGACGCCAAGCGCGCGGGCGGATACTTCGCTGTCTCTGATGGCTAAGAACGATCGTCCTGTGCCACTTCTGAGTAAGTTGATATACCCTAAGGTAACTAGCACCACGAGCGCGAGGCATAAGTAATAAAATGCTTTTGGCGTGATGTAGCGATCGATGGTGTAACCAAACAGATTGATAGGAGAAGCAAAGGTGCCAGAGATACCGCCCGTAATAGGCTCAGCTACGATAGCGATGTCCTCGACGATAATACTAAGTGCTAAGGTTGCGATGGCTAAGTAGATGCCGCTGGTTCTTAAGATTGGTCTGGCGATGATCGCACCGATAACCCCAGTGATGAGTGCACAGGCAACCAAAGCAGGGAAAAAATTCCACCCTCGAGCCATCAGTGCCATATGGCTAAATGCTCCTATCGCCATAAAGGCAGCATGCCCTAAGCTGACCTGTCCAGTGTGCCCCGTCAAGAGCATCAGACCCAGTCCAGAGATAGACCAAATCAATATGGCGCTAAGCTCACTGATGTAATAGTTGCTCAACAACCAAGGCGCCATTAATAGTAGCAAGAGGAGCACGCCATACTTTATAAGTTGGCTTTTGTCATCGAAGATATTGATATCTTGATCATAGCTGTGTTTAAACTGAGCTTTCATGGGCAGTACTCATCCTTGAAAAGTTTTGGAGGCCGCTTTGTCATCCTTGAATCAAAGCTTCCTTGGATCAAAGCTTCTATACTTTTTTCTGTTTGACCTGAGAAAAAATACCGCCCGGACGCACGATTAGTACGATCAGCATAACCACATAAGGCGCAATTTGACTAAGACCTAGCGGTAGATAACGCCCAGCAAAAGGCTCTATCACCCCTACTAGCAATCCGCCTGCCAGCGCACCAGGCAAGGAGCCTAATCCACCGATTACCGCAGCAGCAAAGGCTTTGATACCGAATAGTAATCCGACAGAGGGTTCAATCGCGCCTTTGGCCGCAAATAGTATGCCGGCAAGTGCGGCAACCACCCCTGACAATGCCCAAACGATACCGTTGACCCGCTTGACGGGAATACCCATATAGTAGGCTGCCATCTGGTTTTGACTACTGGCTTGCATCGCAATACCAAGCCGCGTATGGGCAAAAAAGAAGTACAAAATAGAGGTTAATGCGATAGTAGATATGATAATAATAATGTCGACATAAGCGATACTCAGCGAGCCTAATGCCAACATCTTGCCTGAAAACGGTGCCTGTAATGAGACTGGGCTATGTCCCCAGATGACACCAGCGACAAAGCGCATTAAGAAACCAAGCGAGATGGTAAGGATAACCATCGCAAATTGCGGCTGACCAAAAATACCACGTAGGATAAAGCGATCGAGTAAGTAGCCAAATGCACCCATGATCACAGCAGCAAAGGTGATACCTAATAAGAAGGGAAGGTTTGCCTGATCGGCATTGATGAAAGATATGCCCAAAAAGGCACCGAGCATAAGCATGTCGCCTTGGGCGAAATTGACCGCTTCTGAGGCTTTGTAAATAAGTACAAAACCCAGCGCTAACAGCCCATAGATACAACCATTAGCAATCCCACTAATGAGCAGTTGTAGGATATCCATAAAGTCCCTTTTGTCTTAACATTATCATCCGTGACAATGTTTGAATAAGCGGTTCAATCGACTGACTTTTTCATCAACTACTTGTAAAGAAATTCATTTTCTTTGTATCAAAACGACTAGCGTTTTAGTAAGCAATCAATATGGCAGCAGTAGTAGCGAATAATATTCATATATTCACATTATACCAACCATGAATTATTGTCTATAGAAAAATCAAAGTTATTCAATGATTTATAGCAAGCGGCAAAAGCTATTTATATTACTCACCTAAAAACACCGCCATTATTGCCATGGTATAATTAGCTACTTTATATCGTCTATCCAAACCTATTCTATAAGTCATCATCATGAGTCAAATGCCAAAACAAGCAAAGCCAGTTAAGCCAAGCAATTCATCAGCGGGTAATCCATCGTCAGCCAAAAAATCTACGGATAACCACTATGACGTCATTATCATCGGCGCTGGTGCTTCAGGATTGTATTGTGCACTGACTGCTGGTCGCCGCGGCCGCCGTGTCTTGGTGTTGGATCATGCCAATAAAGCTGGCAAAAAGATTTTGATGTCGGGTGGTGGTCGCTGCAACTTCACCAATTACTTTGTGGAGCCTGAGCATTTTATCGGTGCCAATCCCCACTTCTGCAAATCTGCACTGAGTCGCTATCCGAGTTGGGAGTTTATCGGCATGGTAGAGTCGCATAAGATTGCCTACCATGAGCGCGAGCATGGTCAGCTGTTCTGTGACGACTCCGCACAAGACATCTTGTCTATGCTGTTAGATGAATGCGCGGCCGTAGGCGTACAAGTAAAGCTTAATGCTCAAATTGATCATGTCAAAACTACTGCTCATGATAAAGGCGAACGCTTTTATCTAACGACGAGCAAAAAGCTTGGTAAAAAAGACATCGCGAGCGGCACTCAGTCCGCGCAAACACGCTATAGCTGTGAGTCTTTAGTTGTCGCTACTGGTGGCCTATCTATCCCAACCATGGGAGCAAGTGGTATCGGCTATGAGTTGGCGCAGCAGTTTGGGCATACGCTCGTGCCTACTGATGCCAGTCTTGTGCCGTTTACTTTCACTGATAAAACAGGCGAGCTTATCCGTGCTTTGGCTGGTATCAGTCTGCCAGTTATTGCCAGTAACGAGCGTATCTCTTTTAAATTACCCGTCCTATTTACCCATCGCGGTCTCTCTGGCCCTGCCATGCTACAGCTATCCAACTATTGGCAGACTGGCGAAACCATCAGTATCAATCTGTTGCCTGAGATAGATGTCACTGAACTTTTACTTGCTCGCAAAAAATCACATCCGCGCCAACTGATTCGTACCGTATTGGCAGAAAACACGGACAATGCGCTACCCAAGAAGCTATTGGCAGCGTTACAGACGCATCTGTGGGAAGACATCAAAGATACAGAACTTGCCAATATCAAAGACGAGCGACTCACAGAACTTGGTACTACGCTTAATGGCTGGCAACTCAAGCCCTCTGGTACAGAAGGTTACCGCACTGCTGAGGTCACACGTGGCGGCGTCACAACCGATGAAGTATCCTCCAAAACGATGCAAAGCAACTTGCAAGATGGCTTGTACTTTATCGGTGAGGTACTCGATGTGACTGGCTGGCTTGGCGGCTATAATTTTCAATGGGCTTGGGCCAGTGGTTTTGTCAGTGGTGAAGTCGTTTAATCACCTTAATAGCTTCCCTATTTATAGCGACAATAATAGCCTTAATGACTGTCAGCATTTGAATAATTGACTATTACTCAGATAATGGCTGACAGTATGTTTGATGATAGTTGAATGGTTTTAGACAGTGATATTAGAGAGCAATGAGAATAAACACAACATAAGTCTATTTTCATAGTAGAATTAACGTAAGGCATTCATCCTATTGATAGCAATGCCACTTAGACTTATGAGGTAATCCATGCGTTCAATCAAGCATATTCATGGTGATAAAAAGCCGCATTGGGTAGGTGACGGGTTTTTTGTAAAAACCCTAATCAATCATCTCGATAATAATCCTGATTTCAACTATAGCCATACCGATCCTTTTTTATTATTTGACTACGGTAAGCCCACGACTTTTTCACCCAATCCTGATTATAAGCTGCAACCACATGGTGTTGGACTGCACCCACACAAAGGTTTTGAGACCGTAACCATCGCTTATTCAGGTGAGATTAGCCATGCAGACTCGACCGGTGGGCGCGGCGATATTTTAGAAGGTGATGTACAGTGGATGACTGCTGGTCGCGGCATTCTACACGAAGAGTTCCACTCTGAAGCCTTTGGGCAACGTGGCGGCGTCTTTAGTATGGTGCAGTTATGGGTCAACTTGCCAAGCGCCCACAAACTGACCGACCCCAAATATCAATCTATCAAACGTGCTGACATGCCTATCGTTGATCTGATAGACAATAGCGACGAGCAAACTGTCATCGGTCAAGCTGCCATTATTGCCGGTGACTGGCATGGAATAACGGGTGCCGCAACGACATTTACGCCTGTCAATATGTGGGATATCGAGCTACATACAGCAGGTACAACCATGCTAAAAGTACCGAAGACACACAATACCCTACTGCTGGTACAAGAAGGTCAAGTATTGGTCAACGGTACAGCCGTCAGTGCAGGTAGTTTGATAGAATTTTCAGCGCCTATCCAAGCTCATGTAGGCACTGAATCTGAACATTCATCATTACCTGCTACTGATACTATCGAATTGACCTACCCTGCAACTACCGATGAAGACACACCTATCAAATTGCTACTGCTAAGCGGCGAGCCAATCGGCGAACCGGTCGCAGGTCACGGTCCCTTTGTCATGAATACCCAAGAAGAACTAAGACAAACCTTTCGTGATTATCAAATAGGCATTTTCGGCAAATAATTAAAGTCTAAGCATAAAAAAAGCCGCTCAACTATTGCTAGTTAAACGGCTTTTTTATGTTGCGTTATTTAGTTAAAAATCTAACTATTACGCTTGGTCTAAAAATGGATAGTCGGTGTAACCTTCAGCACCGCCACCATAGAAGCTCTCTGGATGCTGCTCGTTGAGCGGTGCGCCCTCTTGAATACGTTCAGCGAGATCAGGGTTGGCAATATAATCACGACCGAATGCTACCGCATCGATATAGCCTGCTTTGATGTTCTTCTCAGCTTTGTCCGCATCATAGCCACCCGCCGCGATGATGGTCTGATCGAACGCATCACGGACACGCTGACGGAACTCATCGCTATACGGCGTACCACCTGCCCAATCTGGCTCTGACAGATGCAAATACATTAGACCACGCTTATTGATTTGTTCAATCAGCCAAATGTTATCGTCTTCTTCGTAGCCTCCCTCAACATTGTTGAATGTGCCCAGTGGCGAGATACGAATACCAATATGATCTGCATCCCAAGCATCCACACATGCATCGATAACATCTAAGGTCAGACGCGCGCGGTTTTCGCGGCTGCCACCGTATTCATCGTCACGCTGATTGGTATGCTCGGCCCAAAACTGATGCAGCAAATAACCATGCGCGCCATGAATCTCAATACCATCAAACCCCGCTTCCTGCGCGCACTTGGTTGCATGCGCAAAGTCAGTAACCACTTGCTGAATCTCATCAAGACTGGCTGGGCGCGGCGGCGTGGCATCCGCGCGAATGGCTTGGTTGTCACTATCACGCAATGAGGTACGGATACCTACATCGACATCTGAGGCTGAAATTGGCGCACGGCGTTCAGGTTGTACGCTTTCATGTGAGACAAGTCCTGTGTGCCATAGCTGGACGACGATCTTGCCACCTTTGGCATGGACATTGTCAACGATGGCTTTCCATGCAGTGACTTGATCTTGAGTATGTAGCCCTGGTGCGCCTGCATAGCCTTTTGCTTGAAACGATACTTGCGTTGCCTCAGTGATGACAAGGCCCGCCCCTGCACGCTGAGAGTAGTACTCTGCTGCCCATGTGATAGGGACATCGCCTGGCTCAACGGCACGCAGACGTGTCAGTGGGGCCATCATAATGCGGTTTTTTAGCGTTTGTGTGCCCATTTTTACAGGCTCAAATAAAATATCGTGTGCCATAATCTGTCCTATTGGTTATTGTCGCTATTTATGATCTTTAGTTATAGCAACCATCATTCATACTGATTATTATCGAATGCTGTTTAGAAAAACTTATAATATCATTAGTAAAACTACGTTTAGCGCCTACATTTATAGGGGATAGATTTCATTATTCCAAGCAATATTTACAAACAGATACAACAATATTCACCTATACAAATCTTCGTATCTGTTTACTACGAAGACTGTTTACTAAGCCTTAAATACTGTTCGTCTGGGTCTTGTCTTTTGGCTTTAGCATTTTCTTAATTGACAGCTCTAATGACAAATATGTGCCGATCAATATCACAATCGAACCAATGATAGCTTGTATATTTAGCGCCTCGCCAAGTAATAGATACCCTAAAATAATGGCAAAAATTGGGATGACTAAAGTAATACTGGTGGCGCGCGTTGGCCCAATATTTTTGATCAACTGATTCATAAAAATAAGGGCAATGGCGGTTGAAAACACACCAATACAGATCACCGAAACCCATGCCTTTATGCTGATATCTTTACCATAAGGGAACTCATTAAAGGCTACAGGCAGCATAATGATACTACCGATAATGAGCGAGCCTGCGGTGATAGCGACTGGCGATACTTCGTACAGATAGTTCTTGGTAATGTTGGCCCCAAGCGCATAACCCACACAGGCTAGTAGCGCGTAACCCATTGGTAGTAGCCCTTCGACCAATCCTTTGCCTGGCTCACCTCCGCCAAATAAGCTTTCGCTCATCAGTATGATTACCCCAATCACTCCGATGACCAAACCGAGTGCTTGTTTTTTCGATAGCCTATCTTTAAAGAAGACTCTGGCGATAAAACCACTCATCATCGGTACAGAAGCATTTAGCACGGCTAGCACGCCTGCGTTCACTGACTGCGCGGAAAACGAGAACAACACAAAAGGTAGCGCTGCCGAAAACAAGCCGACGAGTGCTAGCATTTTCCAATGCTCCTTAATACCGACTCTGTTTTTCTTATTTAATAATACAAAGACCAACATGACTAATCCGGCGAATATCACACGCAAACTGGCGAATGCCAATGAGCCAAACTCGGGCACGCCGATACGATAAAAAACGAAGGAGAGTGACCACATAAAAGAGAGCGTCACAAAGATGATGAGGTCACGGTTGGTCATTGGGTAATCCTATTAAGCGCTTAGACTGCTTTTGCCAACTCGTGTCGGTCATAAGCATCTGATGCGTTGTAAAAACTATCATGTGATTAAAAACTCATGATGATAACTTTTTAATTGTTTGATGGGTAATTTTTTATAAAATTTATAGTGAGTTTTTATCCGTTTATTAATTTTTTTATCACAGTTTTAAGGTTTTCACCTCTTAATAATTTATAAATTTGGACAAATTCTTTTTATTAAGCAGCATATAGCAAGCAGCGCTTATCCTATATTTCCTATACTTTAGCTTATTCCAGCGCTTTTCTATTTACATACTAAAGAACTCGAAAGTCATCCTTAAGTAAGTCATCCATTCAATATCTACAAAAATAGATTCACGGTCATAGTAAATCCTGCTTATATCACTACCTTATAACAGCTACTCTTAATAATGCTAATGATAGAAGTAGCTTTAATACATCAGTTCAGGTTTTACTTAAATATATTAGTTGATATTTGTTTACTAATTTTCTACTATCTAAAAGGTATTGGTTAGTATTTGGCCATACAAAAAATAGATGGCAAACATCATTAGTAGGATTTATAAATTATTGAGGAATGATTATGAAAAGGATAGCGTTATTTGTCGGTATGATGTCAGTTGCAACGGCAGGTTTTTGCGGGGTTGGTCAGTTCTCAGATGAGACCACTTGCTATGTTTATAAACAAGATAAACTGCAAAAAAAGCTAAACTGTCAGTATGAGGGCGCTGAGGGTGCAGCGATGAGTTATAGTTTTAGACAGGTCTCCTATAACCTGCCAGGATTTGGCAAAATGGCAACCTCTACCAGTGCAAACTATAATGACCGTAATGAAGTGACTGGATGGACGACCACCGTCAATGACGAGCCAGCGATCATCAGATATCGTCTGCCAACCAATCAGCGTATCGTCAGTGATGCCTATGCGCAGTCTGGTAAAGCAGTTATGCAATGTTATCTTAGTACAAAATCGCAGTGGGAGATTTGTGCTAAATAGAACAAAGTACTCTGGCAATTCATAGTGCAATAAAGCTGAGCGTTTTGCTTGGCTTTTATTGCCGCCCGCTAAAAACTGAAGCATCAACCTTAGCGCCCTCTTCTATAAAATTTTCTCACCGTTTTCTCTATATGCTCAACGTCTTCACCACTGTCAAAGCCACTGATAAAATCAACCTCCCTGTTAGACAGCCATTGAATTACAAGCTTGCATCAGTAAGAATGATGCTACCTATTTATAAAACCTACTCACCAACCCAGTTTATTAAAGAGTCAAATACATGAAACTGCGCATCCTAAAATCTGCTGTGACCAATCCTTGGTTTAATCTTGCCACCGAGGATTGGATATTTAATACGCTTAACCCCGACTCACATACTCTATTTTTATGGCGTAACTCTGAGACCGTGGTTATTGGACGCTCACAAAATCCATGGGTAGAGTGCAAAACCGATAAGATGGAAGCAGACGATGTATTTTTAGCGCGGCGTCAGAGCGGCGGCGGCGCAGTATTCCATGACTTGGGTAACACCAACTTTACCTTTTTATCGCCTAGTGATGCTTACGATCAAGAAGCAAACTTCACCATCATCATCAATGCGCTTAAGAAACTCGGCATAGACGCCACGCTGTCTGGTCGTAACGATATGCAGGTCGGCGACCGCAAAATATCGGGCAGCGCATTTAGACATGCCGCCGATCGCAGCTTTCATCATGGCACATTGCTAGTCAATGCCAATATGCAAAAACTTGGCGACTATCTAAACCCGCATCCCCTAAAACTTAAAGCAAAAGGCATCAAATCTGTGCGCGCTCGCGTGGCAAACTTGGTAGATTTTAATGAGACTATCAATCACGAGACATTGTCTGATGCGATTATCGAAGCGTTCTGTGAATATCATGGAGAGAGTGCACAGGTTGAGCAATTAGATGAAGCTAGCCTTGCTAAGCAACCCACGCTAAACGCTTACTATCAGCAAATGGCAGATTGGGATTGGCGCTTTGGTAAAACGCCTGAGTTTACTCATCATGTCGAGACACGCTTTGATTGGGGCATGATGGATGTACATATGGATGTGAAGCAGGCAATGATCACCGAAGTTGTCATCTTCTCTGATGCGCTAAATGTTGAGCTTATTGACCTACTTAAAGAGACATTAACTGGTATTAGATATAACAAGAAAGAGATTCAAGCTAAACTCGATAAGTTAGCAAAAGCGCAACCTGAATTGGCAGCTCAGGTGGGTGATTTTGAGCAGTGGTTGGTTGGCGAGATGGAAGGTTAAGATTTTGCGACGTCAGATTTAATCTAGCAAGTATTATAGAGTGTGCTGCTTGCACTGCTTGATAAAAAGTTACTGACACAAATGCGCTTTATGTAATTAACGGTATTGATACCATACATACGCCATCTGAGATTTTGTATATTAATGATGCATAAAAAGCACCCTACCATTACTCCATTTTTTATGAATAATCAATATTAAGGTATTTTCATGAAGTACTTACATGCAATGATTAGAACCAACAAACTAGAAGAAACGTTATTTTTCTATTGTGACCTTATGGGCTTACAACTGCTAAGAAAGAAAGACTCTGAATCAGGCAGATTCAGCTTATATTTTTTAGCAACGCATGAGGGTGCGCCAGAGATTGAGGTGACACACAACTGGGATGAAAGAGAATATACCAATGGCGATAATTTTGGGCACTTTGCCTTTAGAGTCGACAACATATACGCACAGTGCGACACCTTTATACAGGCAGGGATCGAGATATTAAGACCGCCTAGAGATGGCCATATGGCTTTTGTTAAAGACCCTAATAACATCTCAATTGAGCTGCTACAAAATGGCGAAGACTTAGAACCTATTGAGCCTTGGATTTCGATGGAAAATATTGGCAGTTGGTAAATGAGTGAGGCTGGTTAGTTGGGCTAGGATGGATGGACTGATTCGTTTTTTGCAGATAGTGATGATGACACGTATATCACAGTTATAGCGTTCTTAAAATACAATCAAGCTCTAAAAAATGAGGGTAATATGAAAAAGTTATGCATCACTACAATCGGTATTTTAGGCACTTGCCTACTCTCCACTTATGCCAATTCAGCAAGTTTTGATTGCAACAAAGCGGCTAGTTGGGTAGAAAAAACCGTCTGTGACAGCCCTGAGCTTTCTAAGCTTGATGACGCAATGGCGAAGAAATATAAAAGCAATCTTGCCACCTCTTCTGACTATGAAGACAGCAAAGCCTTTAAAAATAGGTCCATTGCGAATCAACGCACATGGCTTACGTTTCAGCGTAATACCTGTAAAAGTGAAGAATGTCTGATACGTGAGTATAAAGAGTATATCGAAGAGCAAACCAATTACGGTGTGGCTTGGAATTTTTCAGATGAGTTAAGTCCTTCTGATTTACCGAGTAAAAGTGCCTTTGGTAAGTTTTCTCAAACCTCTCAAATCTCACTATACAATTCAGATACTCAGCGCTGGGAAGATACGGGAGAGGCAAAAAACACGGTATCGATTCATAGTGTCGCTAATAAACCTTATCTTTCTATTATCGATGGCGTTTTGATTTTTACCAATGCTCATACCTGCGATTTGGGAGAGAGTAAAGCCATATGGTCAGAAAATCACTGGGTCGTCAACGATGATCAGCCAGATAAAAACGTTGAGCTGCGTTTATATCCAGCAACTTATAAAGGCCAGACTCAATTATTATTAAGAGATATGGATGATCACTATAGAAGACTGCATTGTGGTATGCGAGGGTATTTTGACGGTATTGTATTAGAGCGTGAGTAAGTAAACAACACCTCTCGATTCTCTCGAAATAAACATAAGCTGAACTGAATATCCAATTTAATAAGTCAAATTTTCATTCCAAATAAAAAAGGACGGCAAGAGATATCCCCTCACCGTCCATGATTTAACATTCATGCTAAAGAGTTTAGATCTGAGCAGCGACTTCAGCACCATCACGAATCGCACGTTTGGCATCTAGTTCAGCTGCTAGCTTAGCACCGCCAATCAAATGATATTGCGCGTCTGGCGCGTCACCAACGTTTGGCATCAGCTCAACGACTGACTCTTGACCAGCACAGACAACGACGCTATCAACGCGTAATAACTGGCTTTGACCTTGTGGGTTAGTCACCCAGATACCTTCGTTGGTAATTTTGTCATATTGTACGCCAGCGACTTGGATCACGCCGTGCGATTTGATATGCGCACGATGTACCCAGCCTGAGGTTTTGTTCAGACCACTGCCTAGACGGCCTTTGCTACGCTGCATTAAATACACTTGGCGAATCGGCTTGATCGCATGTGGTCTGACCAGACCGCCATCACTTTGATAGTCAGTATCATTGGTCACACCCCATTCTTCGCGCCACTCGCTGATAGACTGTGGCTCAGGGCGATAGCTTGGATCTTTTAGTCCCTCAGGGCCGATCTCATCCAGCGACTTACCATGATTAGCCGTCAGATATTCACTGACATCAAAGCCGATACCACCAGCACCGA
Organism: Psychrobacter sp. UBA3480; assembly: GCF_002377945.1. Taxonomy (GTDB): domain Bacteria; phylum Pseudomonadota; class Gammaproteobacteria; order Pseudomonadales; family Moraxellaceae; genus Psychrobacter. The sequence goes on along the minus strand of NZ_DFQV01000020.1, from coordinate 262,329 downwards.
TGACCGCTACTGTATTACCCACTGCTTTTTCGCCAGACAGCAGCTCAGCATAGCTCATTACTTGTGGCAGCTCAGCCCCTTCTAGCTTACCTTCTAGACTTCTCGGTACGACACCCGTTGCTACGATGACATGATGGAACTTAGCTTTTTCAAGCATTTCCTTATCGACTTTGGTATTCAGTTTAATCTCAACACCCAAATGCTCAAGCTCATTGATATAGTAGCGAATAGTCTCAAAGAACTCTTCTTTACCAGGGATGACTTTGGCGTAGTTAAACTGCCCGCCAAGCACGTCTTTTGCTTCAAACAGAGTTACGTCATGACCACGTAAAGCGGCCACATGAGCGGCTGACATACCAGCAACACCGCCACCGATGACGGCGACTTTCTTCGGTTTTTTGGTTTTCTTATAGACCAGTTCAGTCTCATAACAGGCTTGCGGATTGACCAAACAAGTCGAGCGTTTGTTTTCAAATGTGTGGTCGAGGCAGGCTTGGTTACAGGCGATACAAGTGTTAATGCGATCTGTCTGTCCATTTTTGGCTTTATTGACCCAATGCGCATCAGCCAAGAATGGACGTGCCATTTGAATCATGTCAGCTTGACCAGTCGCAACGATTTCTTCTGCTGTTTCTGGCATGTTGATACGGTTAGCCGCCATCATCGGGATACTAATATGCTTTTTGATTTCCGCGGTAAAATCAACGAAAGCGGCTCGTGGCACGCTCGTCACGATAGTCGGCACACGCGCTTCATGCCAGCCGATGCCAGTGTTCATGATGGTCACGCCCGCTTCTTCTAACGCTTTGGCCACGGTGATGACTTCATCCATGACGTTACCGTCTTTGACCAAATCAATCACTGATAGGCGGAATAGAATAATAAAGTCTTCGCCAGTCGCCTCGCGTACCGCTTTGACCACGTCGACAGCGAACTTCATACGTCCATGAATATCACCACCGTAGATGTCTTTACGCTTATTCACATGGCTTGATAAAAACTGGTTGAGTAGATAACCTTCAGAGCCCATGATTTCGACGCCATCATAGCCTGCTTGCTTGGCAAGTTTGGCTGAACGAGCATAATCTTTCACCGTCTGCTCGATGTTTTTGATGCTCATCTTACGAGGTTTAAATGGTGAGATTGGTGACTTAATCGGGCTAGATGATACGGTAAAAGGATGATAGCCATAGCGACCACTATGTAATATCTGCATGATGATTTTGCTGTCGTGCTTATGCACAGCACGGGTGACGCGCTGGTGATTGATAACGTCAGCTTTGGTATTCATCGTTCCGCCAGCAGGCAACAACCAACCTTCACGATTGGGCGAGATACCGCCAGTAATCATCATTGCCACGCCGCCCTTGGCACGTTCTGCAAAATACGCCGCCAGCTTGCCATAATTATAAAAACGGTCTTCAAGCCCAGTATGCATCGAGCCCATAACCATACGGTTTTTTAGCGTAGTAAAGCCCAAATCTAGCGGCTCAAATAAATGCGGATAGTGTTCATTGGTGCTAGCGGTTTGGATCGTATTGGCACTATGGCTGGCAGACATATCATTTTCCTTATGAATAGTTTATGAGGCTACTTCTTAAAAACGGCTTTTTAGAATTAGTGGGCCTAAGGGGTTTAGCATCTTCGATATCGTAACACACCGCGATTATTGTCAGCTATGCAGACAAGCGACTGATGAGTGAGCACTATATTAATTGCTATAACGAGCGGGACGGTGTATCAGGCGGTACTGTGGCATATGGTTAAGCAAACACCACAAAACCCAGTCAACTTTTGAGGTAGATTATATACCGTTGGCTTAATGTCACCTAAAAATTAGACTAAGGTATAAATCGATAAATATCGACTTATACCTATAATTTCTATGCTAGATTACTGTACTAAATAATATACTAACGTTAATGTACTGACGCATTATAGAAATACGATAAAGGACTATCATCATGACAGATTTCCATACAGGTCTCGGCAAAAATGCCGCCAATCATCAACCACTTACCCCTATTGATTTTATCATTCGCAGCGCGCAAGTTTACCCTAATAAGACTGCCATCATTTATGATGACCTAGAACACAACAACCTCACTCAGACGTGGCAACAGACCTATACTCGCTGTCGTCAACTGGCTGACGGCCTGCGCAAATTGGGTATCGATAAGAATGACACCGTAGCCGTGATGCTGCCAAACACGCCAGCAATGGTCGAATGCGCCTTTGGTGTGCCGATGTCAGGCGGTGTCCTCTGTACCCTCAACACCCGACTCGATATCAATGCGCTTACCTTTTGTTTGCAGCATTCCGAAGCGAAGGTTTTAATTTTAGATAGCGAATTTGCTGAGCACGCCGAGATCATCGATGAGACTTTTCCAGACTTAATCGTCATTCACTCAACGGACAAGGCAGTCGATGTCCAGCGTTTTGGGCTCATGAGTTATGAAGCATTGGTAGCCAGCTCAGACAGTTTGGATAACTGGGAGATTCCGACAGATGAATGGGATGCCATTGCGCTGAACTATACCTCTGGTACGACAGGCAAGCCCAAAGGTGTGGTCTATCACCACCGCGGCGCAACTCTCAATGCTATTTCTAATATTTTAGATTGGGACATGCCAAAACACCCGATGTATCTATGGACGCTGCCACTGTTTCACTGCAACGGTTGGTGCTTTCCGTGGACCGTCGCCGAGCGTGCTGGGGTCAATGTATGCTTGCGAAAAATTGATGCTGATTTGATATTGCAGCTGATTGCCAAGCATCAAGTTAGCCATTATTGCTCTGCACCAGTCGTGCACAATATGATTGCAGGCGGCAAACCAGAGTATAAAGAAGCTATCACCCATACGGTCAAAGGTTGGGTCGCGGGTGCACCGCCATCTGAAACCATGCTGGCTGCGATGGAAGCAATGGGTTTTCATATTTCGCATGTCTACGGTCTCACTGAAGTATATGGGCCAGTGACGGTCTGCGCTGAGCAGGAAGAATGGAATGAGCTTGATGTGGCCACACGCGCCCAAAAGAAATCACGTCAAGGTATGACTTCTCACTTGATGGCAGGGTTTGAGGTATTTAAACAAGGTACTACCGAGCCAGTCGCCGCTGACGGAGAAGAGATGGGTGAGCTGGCGCTACGTGGCAATATGGTGATGAAAGGCTATCTAAAAAGCCGCAAAGCTACCGAAGAGGCATTCGCTGATGGCTGGTTCCGCACGGGTGATCTGGGTGTTAAATACCCTGATGGCTATATCAAAATTATGGACAGACTAAAAGATATCATCATTTCAGGCGGTGAGAACATCTCTAGTATTGAGGTAGAAAACGTCTTGTATAAACTACCTGCGATTGAGAGCTGTGCCGTCGTCGCCGCACCAAATGATAAATGGGGCGAAGTGCCCGTCGCCTTTATCGAGATTCACGCCGGTAGCACGCTGCAACGTGATACGGTGATGGAGCATTGTAGTCAGCACCTAGCAGGTTTTAAAGTGCCGAAATATATTGTCTTTGCAGAAATACCTAAGACCAGTACCGGTAAAGTTCAAAAGTTTGAGCTACGCCAAGCGGCTAAATCATTGGCACACGAAACGCCAAAAGTAACCGCCAGTGCTAAATGATCTGACAATATATTAAATCCTGTCACAAATTAATATTCATAAAAAAGGTCAATCACGTATAAGTGACTGACCTTTTTTCGAATGCTAGCCTATTTATACTATAGTTGGTTCAATATAATTTGGAGACAAGGAAGCCAAGTGAAAGTACTACAAATAGTAGACTAAGCGAGGCTGACACCGTGTCCAAATTATAGAGAACTAACTATATCAGCCAAGCTTAGGCTCAAGCCATTGATAAACCAGCATTCCTATAACCATAGCTGGAATAAACACATAGGCTTGCCACTGGCCCGTACCAAGTAACACAATTCCAGGTCCTGGGCAAATACCAACTAGCCCCCAGCCGATACCGAACAACATCGCACCGATAAGCAATTTTTTGTTAATGACAGTTTTGCTCGGCATATCAATTGGTGTGCCAATCCAACTGCTCTGTTGACGCTTTGCTAATCGCACACCGAAAAATGCCACTATCAGGCCACCACCCATCACCAGTGCAAGGGAGATATCCCACGCGCCAAATACATCCAAAAACCCTTGTACCTTTACAGGATCGGTCATACCTGATACCAATAGTCCCAGTCCAAACAGCAGTCCTGCTAGCAATCCGATTATATTTTTTAGCATCGTCGTATCTCGCTATTATTATCTTTCATTAATCATCGTATGTCGTTCACGCGTTAGCCCGACTATCAGTCTTCATCTGGCAATCTGCCATGAATTCGCTATAGCAGGCCTAGTACGTGACGACCGATATAAACGGTCACAATCCCAAACAGCATAAAGGTAACGGTTGCTGCCAATGACCGTGGAGACAGCCGTGCATTACCACAGATACCATGCCCACTGGTGCATCCAGAACCTAAACGCGTGCCAAAGCCGACCAGTAACCCTGCACCAATCAATAATGGCAAAGAGCTACTGATAGCTACCTCAGGTAGTGGTCTTGCCAACTGATATAGCAATGGTGAGATGATCAGACCCAGTATAAATAGCACTTGCCACATCTCTACACGCTTGGGCTTTAGTAGGCTTGAAAAGATGCCACTGATACCTGCTATACGGCCGATACCCAGCAGTAAGATAACCGTCGCTACGCCTAGCATTAGACCTCCTACCAAGGAGATCGGCGTAAATGCTTGCCAGTCTATTTGTATGCTCATAACGGACTACCTAATTAAGTTTATTAAATACGTACTTGAGTATTAATTTATAAAAATACATTATATTATAAAATATAATAAAAAGGTAAAAAAATACTGAACCTAGCATGACACTAATGGTTCAGTATTTTTTATAACTGTTAGGACTATACTGTAAAGGCTTTAAAAAGGGCAGTGAAAAAGACTTAATAAGCTATCCTATTAATATCTTTATCAGCCCTCTTAATTGGTATCTTTACTGGCTCAGCACTTTATCGAGTGCCGTTTCAAAACGCTCTACTGTGCCATCGATATCAGTCAATTTATCCAAGCCAAATAGACCCAAACGGAAAGTTTTGAAATTATCAGGCTCGCCCACTTTCAATGGTACGCCAGCAGCGATTTGCACTCCGATTTCAGCAAACGCGCTACCTTTATGCATGTCATCACGATCAGTATAAGAGACGACAACGCCAGGTGCTTTAAAACCTTCTGCAGCAACGCTCTCAACGCCCTTGGCTTCTAGTACTTCGCGGATACGTTTGCCAAGTGCCCATTGCGCGTCACACAATTTATCAAAACCGATTGCTTTGGCTTCATTCACGGCATCACGGAACTGACGTAAGCTGTCTGTCGGCATAGTCGCATGGTACGCATGACCGCCATTTTCGTAAGCACGCATGATGTTTAACCATTGTTTTAGGTCGATACTAAAACTATCAGATTCAGTACTGTCTACTTTTTTGACAGCAGCATCGCTTAGCATGACCAAGCCAGCGCCCGGCGTACTGCTCCAGCCTTTTTGCGGTGCGCTAATCAGTACATCGATACCCAATGATTTCATATCTAGCCATACACAGCCTGAGGCGATGCAATCAATGACTAATAATCCGCCAACGCTATGCACAGCTTCGCTCAACGCTTTGATATAGTCATCTGACAAGATAATACCCGATGAGGTTTCGACATGCGGGGCAAATACCACTGCTGGCTTTTCTTCTTTGATTTTGGCTACGGCAACGTCGATATCGACTGGGGCAAACGGCTTTGGCGACTCACTATCATCAGCACGATTGGCCGTGAGGACTGTAGATGACTTGGCGATTTTGCCTTTTTCTAGGATTTGTGTCCAACGATAGCTGAACCAACCATTACGAATGATTAGGCAGTCTTCATCATTTGCCAACTGACGAGCGACTGCTTCCATACCATAAGTACCAGAACCAGGAACGATCACCACTGCGTCAGCGTTATACACAGATTTTAGGTCACTAGATAGGTCGTTCATCACTTGCTGAAAGGCTTTTGACATATGGTTCAGCGCGCGATCGGTGTAAACCACTGAATACTCTAATAAGCCGTTTGGATCGATATCTTGACGTAATGCAGGCATTGAACACTCCTAGTGTATGGTTAGATAATATGCGACATGGATTAGATAGCACTATAATCAAATGCTATTATTTTTGATGGTGAGGTCTTGCACTGTCTAAAGATGCATGATTTTTAAACAAATAAAAAACAACGAACACTGATGAGGTCTACTAACGTGAAGTTAATATATTTATAGTCATATTACGAGCAAACACCAGCACATATCTTGACCTAAGCCATCCATGAGAGCTTGATATTAGCACTGATACTGAAGGTTGACAACGATACGCTCAGGCAGCGATATGACTTGCGCTATCGAACATTTATTGGTAGGTATTGGTTGATAAGTTTTGATTTATAAAGACCCAATGAAAACATCAATGCCCACGATGAGCATCTTGCAATCCTGATACCACGAAGTCTAGCAACTCACTATCGCCTTCGCGTGCGGCTTTGCGCATCAGTTTCGATGGTGCATGGGTCAATGTTTGGGTCAAACGTCGTGACAGCTCAGTGATGATATCTTCTGGACTGACATCGTCTTGTTGCAGCTTAGCAATAGACTCATGCAGCAGCTTATCGACTTGACCTTGAGTACACGCACGATACTGCTGAATGTCTTTGCCAACTTGGCGAACCTGAAAGCGACGGTCTATCTCAACCACCAATTGGCTCACTAGCAGTTCAGCATCTACTGCGGCTTGGCGACGCTGCTCGATATTACCTGCAATCACATGCTGCAAATCATCGACAGAGTACAGATAAACATCATC
>NZ_DFQV01000020.1:122559-255277 GCF_002377945.1 Psychrobacter sp. UBA3480 | reverse complement strand
GGCTGATAACGGCGACGCTTTAGCGCTTGTATGGTCATTGTCTTATCAATCAACAAATCCATACTGCCACTACAACTACTAACGATATCGGCTTCTGCCAATACTTGCGGTAATTCCTGTAAGGGTCTAACGTCTACGCGGCGATTAGGGCCACGTAGCTCAGCCGCTAATGCTTCGGCACGTTCGGGATTACGGTTACAGATAATGACTCGTCCGACCCCTAGCCCTGCGATATGGGTGGCCACCAAGCGATTCATCTCACCTGCCGCAACGACCAAAAGCGTACGACTGGGTAAATCATCAAATATTTGTGTGACCAGTTTAGCTGCGGCAAAGCTAAGTGATACGGCCTGAGCGCCAACCTGCGTCTCATTACGCACTCGTTTGGCGGCAGCGAACACTTGATCGATGATCCAACCGAGCTGATTGCTGAGTACTTTTTGGTCTTGAGCCAGATGCACAGAGTTTTTGATTTGACCGAGAATCTGCGGCTCACCCAGTATCATAGAGTCGAGACCAGCCGCTACTCTTAACCAGTGAGTCAATGCATGAGTATCACGATGTACATAGAGATAAGGATCAATATCAACGAGTGGCAATTTCTTGAAGTCAGCCAGCCACGTTTTGATTTTGGTAATATGCGCACTAATCGCAGCAGACGAGATATTCATGCTACTACTAAAAGCATTATTGAATGACTGTCCTACGGCTTTGACATCTTGCACATTGGATGATTGTGAGTCAGATAGTTGGCCGTTAACGTGCTGCGACGTTGAAGTGTGCGGTACTAGCGCATAGATTTCAGTACGGTTACAAGTAGAGACGATCACGCTACCATCAGTAAAGGCTTCTATTTGTTTGAGTGCGACATTTACATCGTCACCCACAAGCGCCAAGCGCTCTCGCAGAGCGACTGGTGCAGTTTTGTGATTGACCCCAATGACCACTAATCTCATTATCGATAGACCATAAACATGACGCTCAGTTGCCCCTTACGCTATCTTATTATTTTTAAAAGACAGTTTTTGACGACAGCGCTAAAAAGGAAGACCCTAAAAACCGCCTATTATATCATTATTGCAAGCTTTAATTAACACTCACCCATCTATGATAACCATATCTCTGTATCTGGTCGCAAATGTAACAAATCAACTACTCATACGATTTATAAAATCAATAGCTGGGTTTTAACTTATGGTCAATAATATAATGTTAAATCATTCGCTTACTCTATCTTAACTTGTTATATTTCTATAATATTCAGTTCGACAGACATATCTATATTTAATCATCTTCAGTATCGTTATTTGGCAACGTACTCGCTACTAGTAGCATATTCATACAGTCAGACCTGCCAATATCTGAGTAACACGGATGCTATTGTTTATCTCATCGGTCTACTCTTATAATGTTTGTCATGGGTACATATTGCCAATATTTAACTTAAAATGATTAAAACAAACTTGCCTTATCTGTGTAGGTAAACCATGGGCGAATACGGCTATCTATGATTTTTTTTGGGTCATTACTTCGGTCACCACATCCCTATAGCGAATACTCTAGCTTCCGTGCTTTATTGCATGTCGCTATTGAGCGCCTGTGTCAACGATATAAGCTAGCGTTGTCTCTAGCTGTATGCCTGTGTTTGGCAGCCCCTGTCCATGCTAGCCATCCCGATATATTGCTAGAAACAAAAATTCCTAACGTATCCGTTGCTACCGATACTAAATCAGCTGCCAATAAGGTAACTGCCGATAAACCAAATGATGATAGTGATGCGATTGATACACCTTATAATGAAGATACTCTTACTATAGAAAACGTAAAAAATATTAATGGCTTAGCACCAGCCAGCTTATGGCAACCTGAGCTGAGTGAACCAAGCTTGTACGCTCTACTGGATGCTGAGTTTGCTGCTGATCGCGATGACAAACGCCGCGCGGTCTCTATTTATAAACAACAGTCTTTTAAAGAAGATGCGACAGCCGTGTTCGAGAGAGCGCTTAGCCTGTCTTTGCGTAATGAAAGGGTTGAAGACTCATTACAGTTTGCCAAGACATGGCAAGACCAAAACCCTGACCACGTACCTGCTTGGTTTTATGTCGCGCATTTGGCCCTACGCGCCCATGACTATATATTAGCGGGTGAAACTTTAAACCGCATCTTGCGTTACGACCCACGCGCAGACTTAAGCGAAATTCTCATAGGTATTTACCCCAATAATGATGATGACAAACGTGAGCTTCTTGCTGCATTACAACCACTGGATAGTGAGCAGAATGCCTCATTGTCGGTATTAAAAGCGGGTTTACTCTATCAGTTTAACGAACCTGAAGTCGCTATCGTTCATATCAATCGAGCGCTAGAGCGTCAGCCAGACTACGTGCCCTTTATTACGTTAAAAGCGGATATATTGCGTAAAATCGTGACCGCAGAAACCGTCATTAATTATGTCAGTCAAGCTCGTCTACGTAACCCTGATAGCAAAAGCTTATATCTATATGAGATTCGCTATCTATTAGATTTAAAGCAAAGCGAACAAGCGTGGAAGTTACTGCTTGAGGCGCATAGCCGTTTCAGTGATGATTCTGAGATTACTCTGCTCGCAGCCTTAGTGAGCTTGGATATTGAAGAGTACGCTAGTGCTGATGAGCTACTCAATATGCTTGCTAAGAGTCCAGCTTATCTTGATCAAGCCTACTATTATCTAGGTATCAGTGCTGAGCGTCAGCAGTTGTTCGATCAAGCCAAATACTATCTCAATGGCGTCATGCAAGAGGATTTGGTATTAGAAGCGCGTAGAAAAGTAGTGGCGTTTGAATTACTCGATAACGACGTCGATGGGGCAATTGCGACGTTAGAGAAGCTGCGCAAAGACTTCACAGTATTCGCGCCTGACACTTTTGTCATGCAGGCCGATATCTTGTGGCAACAAAACGAATCTGATGAAGCTCTGCGCTTACTGACCCGTGCCGCTCGTAAATATCCTGATAATGAGATGCTACTCTTTGCACGGGCTCAGCTTTTGGATGATAAAGAAGACTATGTCGTTAAGCGCACCCTGCTCAACCATTTGCAGGCTTTAGATCCTAGCAACTTATCCTATCAGTTAAGCTATGCACAGTTGCTACTCGCAAATGAGCGCAGCTCAGAGCAAGGTCTAGCGCTAGCTACCGCAATTATTCAGATTCGCTATGATGACCCACGTTATGATAACGACCTACATCTGCAAGCCTTAAATGTCTTGGCGGGCAATGCATTGGCCAAAGAGAACTATCAGCAGGTCATCGACTACCTACAGACACCTTATGATGTGCTGCCAACTCTGCGCTCAGGCACGCTGTTATTGCGCGCCTATCAAGGCTTAGGTAACAATGACAAAGTTGAAGTATTACTCGCAGATTTGCAGCAGCGCTTCTCATTTGGACAGCACAATATCAATGACCGTATACAGCTATATTAATAGCGCTGATTTTGGATATTATTTTTGGACTTTGCAACCACAGAGATATGAGAATTGATAAGGTTTTTATAAATAGCGAAGCATTTATAAATTACAAGGTCGTTATAAGAAGCTAACAGCCGTGCATAACCGAGCAACAAATAACGCTTAAGCTAATATCTTTGTTCATCTTTCCATTTTGAGAAACTATTATGTCAGCATCGATCACTTCTTATAAACCAAATAAACTGGCTCTGTTTACTGCTATAACTGCAGCAATGGTCATTACCTCTGGTTGTCAGTCATTAAAAACAGCCAATGCAACTAACCAGCCAACGACCACTGTACAAGGTCAAAACGCTGATCAACCCAAAAAGCTAGAGAGCTTCAATATCACGGGCAAGATTGGGGTAACGACACCTGCGAATGATTCGACAGGTACTCAAGGTGGTAGTGCATTTTATGCATGGGGTCAGCAAAATGACCGATTTGCCATTGAGCTGATTGGCGCACTTGGTATTGGTAAAACCAACATTGAATACAATGGTCAGACCGCTACTTTAGTTAGCGAAAAGACAGGTACATTGACTGCTGATGACCCCGAAACCTTGCTAAAGAAAGCCACTGGTTGGCAAGCACCAATTTCACAAATGCCTTATTGGATTTCTGGTCGCCCAGCACCTTCAGATAGTGCACCACAACTGGATGATCAGAGCCGCTTAGTTAGCTCAGTCAATGGTGAGTGGACAGCCAGCTTTACTTATAAAGGTACGGATAAGTTACCTAGTAAAATTAGTGCAGTACAGCCTCAAGGCAACAAAGTTGTAATGACGATTAACCATTAATCCATCTTTTATTAACAACAGAAAGCCTGCTAAAAACCATCATTGCTCATTAAGATAGCTGTTTGTAACTGCACCTTATGATAAAAAATATGACTGAAAATATAGCCGAACCATCTGTTTCTATGATTACTCGTTTATCGCCTGCAAAACTCAATCTGTTTTTGCACATCACTGGTAAACGTGCCGATGGCTATCATAATTTGCAAACGGTATTTCGCCTGCTCGACTGGGGCGATTACTTGCATTTTTCAGTCAGCGACGATGCTGTGATTTCTACTATAGCTAGTGAATTAAGTGCTAATCAATTCTGTCATCAGCTACTGATATTAGATGGTGCAGAAGCTATCACTATTAGTATAGAAGACAATTTAATCTTCAAAGCAGCGCGCGCACTGCTAGCATTTGCCATACAGTCAAACACTTTACCTGAGCAATTAGCAAAAGTGCATATCGCTTTAGATAAGCACTTGCCAATGGGCGCAGGGTTGGGTGGTGGCTCATCTAATGCAGCAACGACTATGCTAGTGCTCAATGAGATTTGGCAGCTTAATTTTACTTGTGATGAGCTTATAAAGATTGGCGCGACTGTAGGTGCGGATGTACCGATATTTATCTTTGGCCAAGACGCTATTGCCATGGGAATTGGTGAAGAACTGACTACGATTGAGTTGCCTGACCAGCAATATTTAGTACTGACGCCTAACGCTCATGTAAATACTGCCAAGCTGTTTGCACATTCCAAACTACAGCGAGATATCGCGCCCCTATCGGTTGCAACTATCCAAAACCAATACGCTGACTATGTACAAACGCTCACTACGCCCTATCATAATGTCTTTACCCCAGTGGTCACGAGCCTCGCTCCTGCTGTTGCAGATGCCTTAAGTTATCTACAGGGGTTAGAAGCGCAAGCATTGAGCACAGCACGAATGACTGGCTCTGGTAGTGCCGTGTTTTTACCTCTAGATACAAGTGTGGCTACTAACAAAAAACTTGTGGCGAAGTGGATTGCAGATGCGCCTTGTGCAGGGTATATCGTTGGAAACTTAAAATAGCACATATAACCTTTAGATTTCTTATCATCTAAATAATGACAACGGTAGGATTGCCTATTTTAATTTGCTAAAATAGCGCCAGCAGTAACCTATGATGAATAAATACCAGAAAAAGCCGCAAATGACTTGCAAAATCTGAAAATTTACTTATAATAGGTCGCCTAAATAGGGGTATAGCCAAGTTGGTAAGGCATCAGGTTTTGATCCTGACATCCGTTGGTTCGAGTCCAGCTACCCCTGCCATTTTTTAGTACGAAGCGTTAGAGATACATCGAGTATAAGCGGTTTATAGACAGCCACTTATCTTATTGTCATTGACAACGTTATCCCAGTTTCGGTATAGTTCGCAATGGACACCGCTAGGGAAAAGTTATGTTTTAAACGGTTTATCCGTTTTTTAGATAACTGACAGGTCATGACACCATGTTAAGAACGACTACTTAGTCGCTATTATATATCGGTTGTTCATAGCCTAGACATTACAGGGGTATAGCCAAGTTGGTAAGGCATCAGGTTTTGATCCTGACATCCGTTGGTTCGAGTCCAGCTACCCCTGCCATTTTTTACTGTAATAGTATACTTCAACACCTTCACCACTCTTTTCTTAATTTGAGCAGTTTGACACTGCTTAGCGGTCGCTGCTTGAGTCAATCAATAGGACTTCTGTCATGCCTTATTTGGCGATTTTTACGGGTAATGCCCACCCAGAATTAGCAAAAACCGTAGCCGATCATCTTCACATACCTCTTGGTAAAGCTGACATCACGCGTTTTTCTGATGGCGAAATTGCCGTGGAAATCAAAGAACACGTACGTGGTAAAGATGTGTTTATCATGCAGCCTACTTGTGCACCGACCAACGACAACTTGATGGAAATCATGATGATGGCTGACGCCTTGCGTCGCTCTAGTGCTGGCCGTATCACAGCTGTCATGCCGTATTTTGGTTATGCTCGTCAGGATCGTCGTCCACGCTCAGCTCGTGTACCTATCTCGGCTAAAGTGGTCGCTGACATGCTAAACATTGTCAGTATCGATCGCGTAATGACTGTTGATTTGCACTCAGATCAGATTCAGGGTTTCTTTGATATCCCTGTAGACAACATCTACGGCACACCTGTATTGCTAAACGACTTACAAAAACAAGACTATGACAATATCATGGTTGTTTCACCTGACGTAGGCGGCGTGGTTCGTGCACGTGCGATGGCTAAGCAGTTAGGTGATACCGACATGGCAATTATTGATAAGCGCCGTGCTCGTGCCAATGAGTCACAAGTAATGCATATCATTGGTGATGTTCGTGACCGTGATTGCGTTATCGTGGATGATATGGTCGATACTGCAGGTACATTGTGTAAAGCAGCTGAAGCATTGAAAGAAAATGGTGCCCGTCGCGTCTTGGCTTACATCACGCATCCTGTCCTATCAGGCAACGCACTGAAAAACATCAGCGAATCTGCATTGGATGAAGTGGTTGTGACCGATACGATTCCACTATCTGCTGAAGCCAAAGCCTGTAGCAAAATCCGTCAGGTAAGTATTGCACCGATGCTTGCTGAAAGCTTACGCCGTATTAATAACGAAGAATCTATTAGCGCGATGTTTGACGCTTAATTTGATACAGCTGCTTTTTTAACAGTCTTTGCCGTAATTTTTAGTAGCAATCACTGTAGTAAGACATCTTAAATACTTAAAAAACAGAGCGTCAAGTAACATTACTTGGCGCTTTGTTTTGTGTAGGCGTTTTGCGTAGGTCTTTATTATTGCTACAGAATCACGTATAATGCGCGCCTGTGCTGACCTTTTCGTTGTTTTTATTAGGCCAGCACTATCAAAAGTGCTGATCATGCTTAACAGCAACCATCGTTATGGTAATTATCGTAGCGAGCGCTGCTATAAGCAAATGGCTAAGCTTAGACATTACGAGTTTTATTCGTAACGATAATATTAGCTATCATCACGTATTAGTGGATTGGTCGCAAATCCACTTTTTTATGACCAGACACTTCATCATTTTTTTTATAGGATTATATCCATGAGCATTAATCATTTTGAACTAAACGCCGTTGATCGTGCTGCTGAACTACAAGGTAAAGGTGCGAGCCGCCGCCTACGTAAGCAGAACCTAGTTCCTGCTATCATCTATGGTGGTAACGAAGAGCCAACAGCTATCTCTATCAAGCTTAACGAATTAGTAAAATCACTAGAATTCGAAGCGTTTTTCTCACACATCTTGACTATCAACGTTGACGGTGAAGAGCATCAAGCAGTTATCAAAGACTTGCAGCGCCATCCAGCTAAAGGCTTCCCAATGCATGCTGATTTCCAGCGCATTGTAAAAGGTCAGAAAATCCACATGAACGTTCCTGTTCATTTCACTGGTCGTGAAGATGCGCCTGGTACTGCTGCTGCTGGTGTACTATCTACTCTAGTATCTGATATCGAAGTTATCTGTTTACCATCACAACTTCCTGAATACCTAGAAGTAGATGTGTCTGGCATGGAAATCGGTGATTTGTTCCGTCTATCAGACATCAAACTTCCTGAAGGCGTTGTAATTCATGAGCTTGAGCTAGAAGACGGCCATGACCGTACTATCGTTAACATGCAGCCACCAACAGTAGAAGAAGTTGATGCTGATGCTGACGTTGATGCTGATGAAGTACCAGCAACTGAGCAAAACGACGGTACTGAAGAAAACAAAGACAGCGAGTAATATACTATTTCTAACTAGTGCATTATTTTGTGCTGGTTAGTGATACATTCGTTTAGTCAATAAGACAGCAGGTGATTAAAATCTCCTGCTGTTTTTGTAAGTAAGGTTTGAAAATAAACTGTCTATCAGTACTTCAAACCTTACCCCTATTTATCAAACTCAAGCAGGGTGTTTTTATGGCCATAAAGCTTATTGTCGGTCTTGGTAATCCTGGTCAGCAGTATATGTTTACGCGTCATAATGCAGGATTTTGGTTTGTCCATCATTTGGCTCAGCAGTTTAATATCACGCTCTCCCCTGATAAGAAATTTCATGGAGTGACAGGGCGTGGACAGATTCATGGGTCTGATGTGCGTTTACTTATGCCGCTGACGTTTATGAATAAATCTGGTCAGTCAGTGGTGCCTATGGTAAATTTCTATGGCATCAAAAATGATGAATTGTTGATTGCTCATGATGAGCTCGATATTCCAGCTGGTAGTATCAAACTCAAAACAGACGGTGGACATGGTGGTCACAATGGCCTACGTGATATCACGCCGCATATTGGCAATGATTTTCATCGCCTGCGTGTGGGTATCGGCCATCCTGGACACAAGTCTAAAGTTAGTGGACACGTTCTCTCTAAAGCATCTCCTGATGAGCAGATTGCGATTGATAGCGCGCTGACAGCTGCTTTTGAAGCGCTCCCATTATTGTTAGATGGTGATGTCGAAAAAGCACGTTCACAAATTAATGGCTTTAAATTACCAGAATAATATAGTCATTCAATGATAATGACCTTTTATTTTGACAGTTTTATCCCCATTAACCTTTTGATTTAGTTAATTAATATCAGTTACGCCAAGGAACCAACCTATGCTACTTAATATGCTTAAATGCAAATTACACCGTGCCCGTGTTACCCACGCTGAACTTCACTATGAAGGCTCTTGCGGTATCGACGGTGATCTATTAGATCTTGCTGGTCTACGCGAAAATGAATCTATTGATATCTATAATGTGACCAACGGTAAGCGCTTTCGCACCTATGCTATCCGTGCTGAAGCAGGCTCTGGTATTATCTCATTGAATGGTGCTGCTGCGCATATGGCAGACTTGGGCGATATCGTTATCATTTGTGCGTATGCACACTTTGATGAAGTTGAAGCGTCAACGTATCAGCCAAAACTGGTCTATTGCAACGAAGACAACACCGTAAAAGACACTGCAAATATTATTCCTGTACAAGTTGCTTAATATGACAGGATGGTGAGGTTTTGGTAAATTTAAGATAAACGCAAAGTTACATCTTTGAATTAGCTGCTATTATTACTAAAAATCTCGATGCTAAAGGGAAAGCTGAATCTAAATCAAGATTCGGCTTTTTTTATGCCACTTTTATTTATCAAATTCACATTTTTCATCATATACAAGGAAACATACCGATGTGGTTGGCCGCGCTTGCAATACTGATTGGGTTAGCAATTTTAGTTTGGAGTGCCGATGTCTTTATTGATGGGGCGACAGCACTAGCAAAGAAGTTTAGTGTGCCTAGCTTCTTAATTGGTGTCTTAATATTGGGTATAGGCACGTCAGCGCCTGAGATGGTGGTATCAGTACTAGCAGCGATAGAAGGCAGCCCTGAGCTGGCTCTAGGTAACGCTTATGGCTCGAATATCATCAACATCGCATTGGTACTTGGTGCAACTGTATTGATTAGCCCTATTATCATCCGTAGAGGCATCGTAAAGCGCGACTTACCCTTGCTGCTACTGATTACTATCATCGCCGCTTGGCAGCTACGTGATGGTACGTTAAGCCAAGCTGATGGTATCGTATTGTTGATTTTGTTGGTCGCCGTTTTAGGACTACAGATCATAATGAGTATACACGAAGGCTATCATGAGCACGAAGACGATATAGTCGTGGCTAATGCTGACTCAGCGCACTCAAATAACTTAGAGCACTTAAATGACTCAGAGAGCTTAGAAAAGCTAGAACCAAGCGTAACGCGTGGTCTTGTCAGTTTAATTATCGGTATGCTGATGCTCGTAGCCAGCTCACGCGCTATCGTTTGGGGTGCTGTCGAGTTAGCAACACTATGGGGGCTCAGTGAGCTTATCATTGGTCTAACGATTGTCGCAGTTGGGACCTCACTCCCTGAACTGGTATCGAGCCTGTCAGCAGCCCGTAAAGGCGAACATGATATGGCGCTCGGCAATATCATCGGCTCTAATATCTTTAATACTTTGGCAGTTGTCGGCTTGGCAACGGTCATTGCTCCTATCGCTGCTGATCCAGTGATTCTGTCGCGTGATGTGATGGCGATGGGAGTCTTGACGATATTGCTAGTGACACTGTGCGTATTTGCCTTTAAAACAAAGCGACAATTCGGTCGTACGTCAGGTGCCACATTGGTACTGTTCTTTATGGGCTACACCGCATGGCTGATTCAAAGCGTTAGTATGTAATTGTTTAACTTGAATCAATTGAGCAGTGACACGACTAAATTATTACGTCGATAAGAGTTACTACGTCAATGAAAGTTTTTACGTCAATAAAATTAGACTACGGTTTTTTCTTACGATTTTTAAAACCTCGCCATAACCCTTCATGTGCCACTTTTGGCATCTTTAGGGTGATGGTGTTGGACAGCATATCTTGTACTGCCAGACCGCGAGGGTTAAACAGACAGAACACATAGTTGAATACCAAACCAAGAAACGCGCTGGCCAATAAGGCGGCGCGTGACCCATCAATAAGACTGCCAATAATGCCGAAAATCAGCGGCATCAAACAAGCGGCCAAAATACGCTTAAACGACTGTCCCCACGTTAACCATTGACCTGCATCATTGATCGTTTTTAACCGCCACGTCTGCATACCCAATGTCTGACCACCACGGCGCCAAAATATTCCGTAGAATGCCACTAGTGTCAGTACAAATGATGGCGTCATAATGGCATTCTGATACCAGAGCGGCAGTGACTGAGCTTGTGAGGATTCAGTACCCGTCTCCATAGTCAATAGCGTACCTACGACGGTTAGTATCGTTCCTACCAAAAACAATAACGCCAAAATCAGCATACCGTCATA
This sequence comes from Psychrobacter sp. UBA3480, assembly GCF_002377945.1. GTDB lineage: Bacteria > Pseudomonadota > Gammaproteobacteria > Pseudomonadales > Moraxellaceae > Psychrobacter. The sequence continues at coordinate 244,139 of NZ_DFQV01000020.1, read as the reverse complement.
GAGAATCGCCACGACACGAGTCATAGGCTTAGCGATGGTTGGCTCTTCGTTAGGATCTTGCTGTACAGGCGCACTCGGTTGAAGGTTTGATTTGCGAGTCGTTTTTGACGGACGTTTAGATGGACTTTTTGACATGGTACAAGCTCATAGCAAGCAGTGAATAGTAACGCTATTGTACCGTAAATGGTTAGCCTATCGTACATTATCCTAGATGACTATCCACTATCATAGATGGCTCTCCAATATCGTAGATGGCTCTTTAATATTATTAGCTGGCTATCCAATCATGTTATACACAGAAGATGGTCGTAGAATAAATAAGTAGAAAGGTAAAAGTTGTAGACATAAAAAAACCGCCAATTGTCATAAGACAGGCGATTATTTTAATGTTTTATCAGCTTGTATTAAGCTATTATGCAAATGGTGCGCCTGGAGAGATTCGAACTCCCGACCCCTTAGTTCGTAGCCAAGTGCTCTATCCAACTGAGCTACAGGCGCGTATTTTGCACTTTATCCACTGCGCAGATAATATCTTTTGCAGTAAATTAGGTTGGTCATTATATAGATAATATCGCTTGTGTCAACATCTTTTTTAATTAAAACAAATTATTTTTTGAATTAATTATTAAAATGTTTAACGCAGTATATTGCGTTATTACTCTAATAATAACTGAATAAATGGCGGTGAAGGAGGGATTCGAACCCTCGATACGCTTACACGTATGGTTCCTTAGCAGGGAACTGGTTTCAGCCACTCACCCACTTCACCTAACGATTCAAGACATTTATAAAAAATCTATAAACATAGTATTGATGCTAACAATACGTCTCATGTCGTGGGCGAGTATTATAACAAAGCCAAAACGAATTGCAAGCGTTGTCTACAGATTTAATGCGGCTTTTATCAAAATTATAGATACAAGTACTTATATTGCATTTTTATACGGAAAATTATGGCATATTACTGCTAGATATGACTATTAAATTGCTTATTAATATTGGGCCTATTCACTCTACCGTCTTATACCTCATCCACAAGCATAAGACTATGATAGATTTTTTAGTAGTAGGTGGCTATAGTATTTGTCACTTATTTCAAAATATCTCAAAAGGAGCTATTATGCGACCTGTCGTACTGTGTTTTTCAGGATTAGATCCCTCAGGCGGTGCTGGATTACAAGCGGATATCGAGGCCATTGGACAGTCAGGGGCGCATGCAGCCATCGCGTGTACGGCGGTCACTATCCAAAGCTCACAGCAGGTGTTCGGCTTTGAGGCTTGTGCGGCATCATTGGTGAAAGCTCAAGCTACTGCAGTACTTGATGACTTACCTGTTAGTGCTATCAAATCAGGTATGCTCGGTACCACTGATAATATCGCAATGTTGACCGAATTATTTGCTGATCAAATTATCGATAATGATACGCCATTTGTCTTAGACCCTGTACTAGTCGCAAATAGCGGTGGTAGCTTGGGCGATGAGAAAACACTGGTTAGCGCCTTTAGACAATTGCTGCCCTACGCCACTTTAGTCACCCCAAACACTCATGAACTACGAGCGCTTAGCGGTGAGCAAGACTTGCATATTGGTGCGAAAAAGCTATGTGCTCAAGGCGCTCATGCTGTACTCGTAAAAACTTCACATGATTTTGATAGTGGTGATATCGAGCAGTACTTATATATACAGGGGAAAATGGTCCATAAAAGTACTTTGCCGCGCTTAGACGGCGAGTTCCATGGCTCAGGATGTTCACTCGCCAGCTTTATCGCTGGACGCTTGGCAATGGGCGATGCTCTCATCGATGCTGTACAAGCGGCAGATAGTTGGATTACCCAGACATTGCGGGCAGCTGATGCACCGTATCCTGATGACACTCAAGCTCAATTAATACCAAATCGCTTTGTTCGTTTTTAGCATATCTAACAAGCCATAGCTTACCTAAATAGCAGACGCAAAAAAGGCGCTCTATATTTTTATAGAACGCCTTTTTTATGACAGTTTTTACATTTAATTAGGTTTAACCCAAGGTTGGCAACACACTCGCGGCCAAACCACCGATGAATATCTCCAGCAAATAGAACGCTAAGAAAGCCACCATTGGCGATAAGTCGAGCATACCTAAATTCGGCGTGATACGACGAAAAGGGGCTAAAATAGGCTCAGCCAAATTAATGATAATGCCAATAATCGGATGCTCAGATCTGGTAAACACCACAATCCAGCTAACGATAATAGAACCAATCACTAGATAGCGACACATGCGTAAAAAGTCTAACAATAAGCTAGTGGTACCCGTAAAGAATAGCGGTACAGGCGCAATACCTTTATGCGTCAATGCGGCCTTTCCAGAGATGTCGATTAGACGAATCAAAAACATTAGCACGATAGCAGCAATGCTAATACGACCCTGTGCAACAGTCGGAAAAATACGCCCGAATACATCGACGATATGCGTTGCTTTATAAGCAGGTGCAATCATCGGATTGCTTGCATCCATTCCTGCAAACTGCAACATAAAACGAATAAACACCAGCATCATAGCGAATGTGGTGACCAAATCAAAAATTTGAAATAACATGTTGTTCATGAAGTGCTACTCAATGTGACATTATTAACAGATTCTAGGATGACAAATGTCATTATCAGATGCTGATGATTACATAAATGTGTCGTCAGTGGTGACTCACAGCACACCTTGTCAGTGTTTACTTACTCATCTCTTCACTTAACGCTTGGCTACGATCATAGCAAGCTTGCATGGCCTCGCTGATTTGACGACCAATCTCATTGGCTTGCATTGACTCAACCGCTGCCTGAGTAGTACCGTTCGGTGAAGTAACTTTACGGCGTAACTCAGCTGGTGCATCATCACTATTCATCGCCATTTTTGCAGCACCTAACATGGTCTGCATAGCAAGCGCTGAGGCTTGTTCTTTATCTAACCCTAATGCAACTGCTCCATCGACCATCGATTCGATAAAGTAAAACATATACGCTGGCGCTGAACCTGATACGGCTGTGACCGCATGCATATGCTCTTCATCATCGACCCACATGACCAAACCTGATGCTTCCATAACGGCTGTTGCTAGCTGCTTCTGTTCCGCTGAGATATTGTCTGTACCGTAGAGGCCGGTCGCACCCATTTGAATCATAGAAGGCGTGTTTGGCATTGCACGGACGATATTGCTATAGCCGCCCAACATGTTTGATAAAAGATCAGTCGATAAACCTGCTGCCACTGAAATGACCAACTGATTATCTAGCACATCTGCAAAAGCACTTACCACTACTTTCATCATTTGTGGTTTGACTGCTAGCACCACGATATCTGCACCGATCACAGCAGATTTTGGATCAGCCATTGGATCAACAGTATTTAGACCTTTGGCGGCTAATTGCTCACGTGCATCGCTGCTAGGATCGGCGACCGTGATTAGATTTGGTTTGATGCCGCAACCCACAAGCCCGCTAATGAGCGCTTGTGCCATGTTTCCGCCACCAATAAAACTGATTTTTTTATTATCTAATACCGACATACTTGTCTCCTAGTCACAAAATTCAAAGGTATTCAACTTAACATACTGATATGTAAAACGACACTCAGTTTATCATACTGCCACTATCACCGTTTGATAAATTCAAAATGTCACGCCTGACATCAACCTGATAAAAATCAATGAGTCAGCCAACGGATATTAAACTTTTGACGCTTTCTATTCTAGTCTAAGCTCACTTTTGATGTGCTCGGCTAATTGATTGCTTTTAGCATCGCTATCTGTCTGCTCAGAACTCAAGAGCCAACTCTCAAATGGCGATGCTAGTAGTAGAGGAATATCAGTTTGAATGTCGCTTCCATTTTCAAATTTTTTTATAAGGGTGATGCTGACTACCGTCAGGCTTTCTCGTAGCCATAATGGAATCCCAAGCGTTTGATACAGTTTTTTGCCTGCTTGTGGGCGCGCAGCCATCTCAGTTTTCAACCGCTGTTTACGGCCTAACGGCGCAATTTTTAACACTGCCTGCTGTGCTATACCGTCCACACTATTATCTAACAATCGTACCAGCGCACCTGGCTTTACTTGCAACTGCCAAATGTAGTCATTACTGCTGCACAAGGTGACTAATTCGAAGCTATTATCAGCTGAATTATTCTTAGACAAACTCAGGCTAGATAGTGGCAGCACCTGCTCGGTCAGTGGTAGCTTCAGCCAAGACAGCCACTCGCTGCTCATACGATAGAGCTGCTGACGATAGCGGCGAATGGTATAAGACGCCTTACGACCTTGCCAAAACAGTTCTGTCTGATGGTCTTGGTCATCACGTAGGCTGAGAGTTAGCACATCATCGACGAGTTGCTTAGCAGGTGGTAGTGGCTCATCTTGACCGAGCCAATAATGTAATAATTGCCGCTGACGATACATGGGTAGCTTTTGCAACGCATCGATATTCAGCACGCGCTGTGCGGGTAAAAGTTGCAGGTCTGTACTTTCCGTCTGCTGCATATCCTGCATAGCTTGAGCATTGATTGTTTCCTGTGCATCACTTAACAGCTGTGCACTGCGAGCAATATTATCGATGACATTAGGATTGTACGTAGCCAGTATTGGCATGATGTCACGGCGTAGTCCACTACGTACATTGTCGCCGCTGTCATTAGTAGGATCATCTATATAAGGCAACTCTAAGCGCTTGGCGTAGGCGCTAATAGTGGCTCGTCGTATCGTGAGCCAAGGTCGCCACAAAATATTGCGCTGTGCGCCCTGCGTTTGCACTCGCCATGGCTGCATACCAGAAAGACCATTGACTCCAGCGCCTTGAATGAGCCGTATTAACACCGTTTCAGCTTGGTCGTCAGCATGGTGGCCCAGTAGCAAAACATCACTTTTATTGATATGTGCTCGCATAACATTATAGCGTGCTTGTCGCGCAGCTTGCTCATCATGTCCATTTACTTGTGTCTGTAAAATGCTACAAGGTATCTGCTGCGCTTGCGCCCAATTGGCAACATGCTTGGCCCAGTACTGACTATCCGATTGTAAGCCATGATCGACATGTAAAAGCTGCGGCAAACATGGCAACTTACCTTGTCGATAGAGCTGCACACACAGCGCCGCAAGTGCCAATGAATCACGCCCACCACTACATGCCAGCCAAAGGCGACGACCATGCAGCTGATCATTATACTCAGACATACTGCTCAATAATGCGGTTGCTAGTGTCTTATCAACTGGCAAATTGGCAATTGATTTAATAGGATGTGAGATGATTGCGCTGCTGGTCATAGTCAGCCTTATTTTTCGTTATTTTAGATGCTTCATATAATAACAGCCAAAAAAAAACGCGCCATTAAATGACACGTTTTTATTTTAGCATTAAGACTCAAACTCTAATATGAAAAACCTATCATTAATAATAGCGACTTCGCAATGAAGGCGCCATAACAATTAATTAAGCAGGCAACATCACTTCTGAGTTAAAAGACTTTAGCTTTTCATAACGTAGCTCACAACGCTCTTGAGGATCTAAATCTTTAATCTCATCAAGCTGCTCAGTAATCAGTGCTTTTAGCGCATTCATCACAGGTTGTGGCTGCACATGTGCGCCTTCGCCCTCTTCGATGACAGCGTCAATCAAACCCATTTGGTAAAGGTTGATTGCATTTAATTTCAATGCTTCACTAGCGTCTTGTGCTTTTTCAGCGGTTTTCCATAGGATAGAAGCACAGCCTTCTGGCGAAATCACTGAGTAAATGCTGTTTTGTAGCATATTTACTTTATCACCAACACCAATTGCCAACGCGCCGCCTGAGCCGCCTTCACCAATGATAGTCACAATCACAGGCACTTTAAGGCTAGAAAATACAGCGATGCTTTCTGCAATCGCTTGCGCTTGTCCGCGCTCTTCTGCACCAATACCAGGATAAGCACCTTGAGTATCCACAAAGGTCATCACCGGAATGTTAAAGCGCTCGGCCATTTTGACCAAACGAATCACTTTACGATAGCCTTCAGGATTGGCCATACCAAAATTATGAGCAATACGCTCACGGGTGCTACGACCACGATGCTGACCAATCACCATCACAGGCTGACCATCAAAACGCGCAAGACCACCTAAAATGGCTTTGTCATCGGCAAAAGCACGGTCGCCATGCAACTCGTCAAATTCGGTAAAAAGCTGATTAACATAGTCCATAAATAATGGACGCTTGGCGTGTCGTGCAAGCTGCACACTATCCCAGACAGTGCTCATAGACGCTTCCCTTTAATATTTATACTTAATGTATTTATGTTTAAGAATAATATCGTTATCCGTATTCAGATAATGAAAGTACAGTTGTAAACTCAATAGAAGCTATAGTAGCACATCTTAAATGGCATGACATTATCGACAACGCCGCTTTTGTTACGTTAGTCTTTAACTCAATACTTACAATGGTAACTGCTCAATCTCTTGAGTCTCAGCCTCTTGAGCTTCAATCACATTAAGCTGTACGCCCCATTTGGCAAACTGGTCAATTTCAGTACGCAAATCAGCCAGCAAGAATGCGTAATGCTCACTGCTATCCGCTAAGGTGATTTGCCAACTGTTTTCAGCGACTACCTTTAGTTCTAGCTCTGGTAGCGCGTAATCACTGCGGCTATGATGTGCCAGTACGGCGAGGCGCAACAGTAAACAAAGATAAACCAACTGATCACCACCAATCTGACAAGTCTGCTCTAGCATATCGGCTTTGAGCTTGCGACGATGGTTAAGCATCAACTGTGCCATGCGTTTTTGATCGACTTGCGAAAACCCTGGAATATCAGAATACTCCAGCAAATATGCGCTATGCTTGTGATAACTACTGTGACTGATTGCTAGCCCTATCTCATGCAAGAAAGCAGCACGTCTGAGCAAGTCGCAATCATCATTGGACAGCGCAAGCTTGTCTTTTACTTGTTCGAATAAATGGCGACTGGTTTTTACCACTTGCTTGGCTTGCTTTTTGTCCCCTGAGTAACGCTTGATTAACGCAAGCACACTGCGGTCACGCACATCTTCACTAGCAAAGCGTCCGAGCATATCGTACATAACGCCTTCGCGTAATGCACCATCTGAGTAGGTAATGGTCTCAACACCCAGCACTTTCATCACCGCGCGCAATACTGCCACGCCAGCAGGAAATACAGCTTTACGATGTTCTTTGACGCCTTCTAACTCGATATCATCGATATTGCCAATCTTAATCAGCAATTTCTCTAATTTTTTGACACCTTTGTAAGTAATGCGTTCTTGCTCATCGGCCCAACCTTTTGATACTAAAACATTACGCACCGCTTTGATTGTACCGCTTGAGCCGACTACGCTACTCCAGCCTGTCTTTTGATAACGACCGTTAATCGCTAAGACTTCTTTACGTGCACCTGAAATGGCACTATTAAAAGCTTCTTTAGTAATCAGGCCGTCCGCGAAGAATTTTTGGGTAAAAGAAACACAGCCCATTTGTAAACTTTCAGTCAACAATGGATCGAAATTTTGACCAATAATGAACTCTGTCGAACCGCCGCCAATATCCATAACCAAGCGTTTATCACTACTCTCGTTGGTATGCGAGACGCCCAAATAAATCAATCGCGCCTCTTCGCGGCCCGCAATAATCTCAATAGGCTTTGGCAGGATTTTATTGGCACGGGAAATAAAATCGTTGGCGTTTTTGGCTTGACGCAATGCATTGGTCGCCACCACACGAATACGCTCTGGCGGTACTGAATCCAAGCGCGCCACAAAGCGGCTTAAACAATCAAGACCACGCTGCTCGGCAGCTGCGCTTAGAATATTATTTTCGTCCAGACCGGCGGCGAGCTGTACCTTTTCAGACATCGAGACTACTTTTCGCACTTCCCCATGGTCAAGACGAGCAATAGCTAAATGGAAACTGTTGGAACCAATATCGATGGCTGCCATCATTTCATCATCGCCAATTGGCGGATTCGTAAGGTAGTCAATAGGCATAGGACAAGTCGTCACCGTGTTAGAGAGAGTGGATAGTTTACCAAAATCACGTGCTATATAGTTATAAAATCACATGTATAGAAAAAAGTCATAACCACAAAAATCAGGGCAATTTTGTCATTAAAGCATTTATGCCAAACACTCGCAAGCAATGCAAAGTTGTAGCAGGGATATCGACGACCACCTTATAAACTGACAGGTATCGGCTCAGCATCTAGCGCTTGTGTTACGCATATCGGTTTGCTACATTGAAAGCTATCAATATCATGATAAAAAACCGTTATTTACAGAATTTTTATCCGTACAATTTACTTCAAAAGCCACCAACTAATCGGTTAAAAACCATCTGCAATTAATAGTTATCAACCTCACCAGCAAGGAAGCTAGTCAAATGAATCAGACCACTACAAAAGACGCTACCCAAAATACTGAAACCCCTATTAGTAGCGCTAAAAAAGACATGGTAAAAACTGAAAATTTGCCCAAACAGGCATTTTATGATTTTTACTTAGATGAGCATCAAAACATGGCCTGTCGCCGCCTACATTTCGCAGGCAGTAGCTTTGGCTTATTAGGACTGGCAAAGTCTGTCAAAACTGGCTCAGCTAAGCCTTTGGTAAAGGGCATTGCCGCTGGATATGCCTGCGCATGGGTTGGACATTTTTTCTTTGAAAAGAATAAGCCTGCTTCTTTTAAGTTTCCATTGAAAAGCTTTGTCAGCGATTTTCGTATGTATAGCGATGTGCTACGAGGTAATCTGAGCTTGAGAGATCGTAAGTTTGATAAAGCACGATAACGTTTAGTCGTCATATAAATTAAGTGACAAAAAAACTGGGCTACTATTTTTAGCGGCCCAGTTTTCAATTATATTGATAGCTTCATTGATGTCAGCTAATTTCTATAAGCGAAACGACACATTTCTTATCGTAAGGATTTGCGTAATATTTTGCCAACAGCAGTCTTAGGTAGCTCATCGATAAACTCATAGGACTGTGGACGCTTATAACCAGTTAAACGCTTGCTTGCAAAGTCTTTTAGCTCCTCTACGGTGAGATCCGCGTCTTTTTTGACCACAAACGCTTTTGGCACTTCCCCGCTATGGTCATCTGCCACCCCGACTACAGCGACTTCGAGCACTTTGGGATGTTCAGTCAGCGCAGCCTCTACTTCATTGGGATATACGTTAAATCCTGATACCAGTATCATGTCCTTTTTACGGTCGACGAGTGTCAAAAACCCCTCATCATTCATAACGCCGATATCACCTGATCTAAAGTAGCCATTTGGGGTAAAAGTATCTGCATTGTCTCGCTGCCAATAACCGCGCATGACCTGAGGCCCTTTGATACAGACCTCACCCCTTGTACCTACTGGGCACGTATTCCCATTCTCATCAATGATATGGATATCTGTCAAAGCCAATGGCAGTCCAACGCTGCCATTGAACTCTGTAATGCCAGACGGATTGAAAGAAATAACAGGCGCCGTCTCAGACATTCCATAGCCTTCGCTAATAATCATACCTGTCACTTGCTGCCATTGATCAGAGACCGCTTTAATAATCGCTGTGCCGCCACCGATAGATAAGGCTAAACGACTAAAATCTAGACTAGCGAATTTTGGATGATGCAGCATGCCAATGAATAATGTATTCACTGAAGGGATAACATGAGGTCGGTGCTGTTCAATGGTATTCACTAAACCATCGATATCACGTGGATTGGTGACCAATATATCTTCCCAGCCGCCATAAAGACCTAGCAAGCTGCAGACCGTAAACGAAAAAATATGATAAAGCGGTAAGGGATTAAGTATTTTAATCTGCTCGCTACGATTGGCTTCAATCGTTTTACCAAACATCGCATAGCACTGGCAGACATTGGCCATGACATTATAATGAGTTAGCATGGCGCCTTTTGGCTTGCCAGTCGTACCGCCTGTATATTGCAGTAGCGCCAAATCTTCACGTTCAATCGTAACTGTTTTGAACGCTTCTGCACCATAGGCCTGCATAATATGTGCAAACATTATGTTGTGCTGTGATGATTCATTTGATAATTCGGTCGAGGAATGTGTTTGCTCATCTGTGTTCGCAGATTGTGCTGTGCCAATTTGACTGAGCAAGGCAATGTCGTTATCAGCAATGCTAGGATCAATGGAACATCTGACCACCCATTTCAACTGCGCTTTGACTGTGTCATCTAATTGCTCATAAGCAGTGCTCATACCATCTAGCACAATTAGACCACAGGCTTGAGCGTCAGTGAGCTGATGTGCCAATTCATATTGGGTATACATGGGATTGACATTGACCAATACCACACCTGCACGTAGGCAACCTAATAGCACCACGGCATACTGCAGGATATTTGGCAGTTGTACCGCAATGCGGTCGCCTTTCTCAATACCTTGCGCTTGTAAAAAAGCAGCGAAACGTCGACTGGCAATGTTTAACTGTCCAAAAGTGAGCGACGCCGCACCCATACTAAAAGCTGGCAATTCACTATGCTGTTCAATCTTTGGTTGCAGTAAGTCAATTAGGTTGTGCTTACCTTCCAATACATCCAAATGATTGTCTAGGCCGTATTGGTCGTAAGTGGCTTGCCATAGTGGCGCGGTATTGCTAGAAGTAATGATACTCATTCGTTTGCATCCTTGCTTAATTGTCTGGGTTTACCTCAGAATATCATAACTTGTTGTCTGTTTTTCGGACGCGCAGGCAAGAACTGTATAAGCATCAGTCACGCTAATGTCTATACAAACAATCTTCGAAAATACTTTATATTATTCCCAATACGATTATAAATAAGATATCGATAAACAAAAAAACCAGCAAAGATCACAGGATGATCTCGCTGGTTTTTTAAGCTTTAACTTTTTAGTTAGCTAATAACTTACATGGCTAAACTATGCTTTTGCCATTTCTGCAAATATCTCATCAGCCGCATTGATTGACGCATCAATATCTTCGTCGCTATGCTTGATAGACATAAAGCCTGCTTCATAAGCTGATGGTGCCAAGTAAATACCGCGATCTAGCATACCGTGGAAGAAAGTATTGAATACGTCCATATCGCACTCTGTCACGTCATCGAAGTTCTTTGGCGTTTCGGTTGCACCGTCTTTGACAAAGAACATGCCAAACATACCGCCAAGCTTATTGGTACGTAGATGAATACCATGTTTGTCAGCTGCTGCTTGGAAACCGTCTACTAGACGATCAACTTTTGCTGCTAACTCGTCGTAGAAACCTTCTGCAGTTAAGTCTTCAAACATGGCAATGCCAGCGCGCATCGCTAGTGGATTGCCTGATAACGTGCCAGCTTGATAGACACCGCCAAGTGGCGCGATGCAAGACATGACTTCTTTTTTACCACCGAAAGCACCAACGGGTAAGCCAGCACCGATGATTTTACCGAAACAGGTCAAGTCTGGGTCAATACCAAAATGGGCTTGCGCACCGCCAAGACCAACACGGAAGCCCGTCATCACTTCATCAAAAATCAATACTGCGCCATTGGCTGTACATTCTGCGCGCAACGTATCATGAAACTCTTGTGTTGGGATAACCATGTTCATGTTGCCAGCGATAGGCTCTAAGATAACGCAGGCAATTTCTTCACCCCATTTCTCAAAGCAGTCCTTAATCGCTTGCGGATCATTATAAGGAATCGTAATGGTATGCTTAGCAAAGTCTGCTGGCACGCCTTTCGACGTTGGCTCACCAATATCAAGCATGCCAGAGCCAGCTTTTACCAACAAGCTGTCTGAATGCCCATGGTAGCAACCTTCGAACTTAACGATTTTGTCACGCTGAGTATAACCACGTGCCAAGCGAATCGCACTCATGGTCGCTTCTGTACCAGAACTGGTCATACGAATCATCTCAACGCTTGGTACGATTTCGCAAATTTTATCTGCAACTGTCGTCTCGAACGGTGTGGGCGTACCAAAGCTTAGACCATCATCAGCCGCTTTTTTTACCGCATCGATGACTTTTGGGTGCGCATGACCCAAAATCATTGGGCCCCACGAGCCAACATAGTCAATATAAGCATTGTCTTCGGTGTCATAAATTTTGCTACCATTAGCACGGTGCATAAAGATTGGCGTCCCACCAACTCCTGCAAAGGCGCGAACCGGTGAGTTAACACCACCTGGGATATGTTTACGTGCTTGTGCAAAGAGCTGTTCGTTTTTAGTACTCATAATTATTCTCTACTTATAGCGACATTTATAACGACAATGTTTTGTAATTAAACGTCTGCTTTATATTTGTTTATTATCGAATCTTTCAAGAAGTTTTTACAATTTAAGCTTTTTTGACCACAGAAGACTTAAGCTTCATTGGTCCGTAGCCATCAAGTTTACAGTCGATATCATGACCGTCAGTAGCATCTGGCAACAGACGTATGCTTTTCGCTTTCGTTCCTACTTTAATCACGATTGAAGAGCCTTTGACTTTTAGGTCTTTAATAACCGTCACCGCATCGCCGTCCTGTAGCTCATTGCCAACAGCATCACGAATAACTGCGTCTTGGTCTTCAGCTTGCGCTGCATCAGTCTCAGCCGCCGTCCATTCATGAGCACACATAGGACATACCAGTAACGCACCATCTTCATACGTATATTCAGCATCACATTTAGGGCAATTTGGTAAGCTCATTATTTCCTCGGCAGCCATCGTACATTAGGTTAATTGTAGAGCTGATATTGTACCGTAACTCACCATCTTTAACCAATTTGTAAGCTTGAAAATCAAACGCTATGCCCAATTTAACGCTTAACCCATCACTTAGTAATGACGTTTTTTATGGCAGGGTTTTTTGTGGTACTCTTCTTAGCCTCATTTAGATTTATGTGCACAGATGCTGTCAATGATAAAAGCACCCATATAATTTTTTATCACTTCGATTTACCCTATATATTAATAAGTAAGCTCTCATCAGAAGGATAATAACAATGACTCAGTCTTCAAATTTATCAGCTGTACCGCAGTTTTCGCAATTAACTATCCAAGGCGAAGATGCCGAAAAATTCTTGCAAGGGCAATTGACTTGTGACGTTACCAAGCTCGGGCTGAGCTATCAGGCCGCCGCCATCGGTAACTTAAAAGGTCGTATTGAGTTCGGTATCTGGATCAAAAAACAAGCAGAGAAACATTATGATGTGGTCATCAGTAGCGACTGTGCTGAGTCTTTGCAGGCGCATCTTAATAAGTACGGGGCGTTTTCTAAATTTGAGACCAGTGCACCAGCAGCGATTTATCCTTGTGTGTTAGCAGATGAGCCAACTTTTAGCCATAAAGACGACCATAATACTGCTGAGGATACGCAGGCTTGGATGGCATGCAGCTTAGCTACTGGTAATTATTGGATTGTAGCTACGACTCAAGGAGAGTTCCAACCGCAAGAGCTGCGTCTACATCAGCGCGGCGGCATGGACTATGATAAAGGCTGCTACTTGGGCCAAGAAGTCATCGCTCGCATCTACTTTAAATCTGCACCCAAAGCATTTTTGCACTATGTAAAAGGCACTGGTGAGACACCAAACGCAGGTGACAAGATTGATAAAATCCAAGTGGTCAATGCAATGAAAAATTATGAGGGCTTTACCGCTTTGGTCGTGGCGCGTCCTGAACAATTGGCAGAAAGCGATTTGAGCATATTGGACTTGCCAGCTGCACTACAAGTAGATGTTGCGCGCCCGAAATAAAAGCACATCGAATCAGGCAAGCGACGCAGTAAAGGTGATGGTCGTTCAATACAGCGCGACTGTCATGACTAACATGAGCATAGAGAATCCTATGACACATATTGCGGTACTCGGAGCAGGCGTGGTGGGCGTGACCACCGCATGGTATCTACGTCAGGCAGGCTATGATGTGACCGTGATTGAGCGCGAACCGGCGGCAGGTATGCAGACGTCATTTGCCAACGGCGGTCAAATATCTGTTTCACATGCCACGCCTTGGGCCAATCCTGCGACCCCGATGAAAGCGCTCAAGTGGCTGTTTAAAGAGGATGCTCCGCTACTGTATCGCTTGCGTGCGGATAAAGCGCAGCTCAAATGGGCCATGCAGTTTTTGCAAGAGTGCCGCGCTGATAGAGCCGATGCCAATCTAGTGCAAATGGTGCGCTTAGGTCTATATTCAAGAGATACCCTACAACAGCTGCGCGCGGATATTGGTATCAACTACGAGCAGCAAACACGCGGTATCATGCATTTTTATACCAATCAGGCAGAGTTTGATGCGGCTATCGAACCCACTGAACGCATGCAAGCGCTTGGTTGTGAGCGCCATGTGATTGATATCAATAATGCCGTCAACTTAGAACCAGCGCTTTACCCAATTGCGCATAAGCTCACTGGAGCAACCTATACCAGCCGTGATGAGTCTGGCAATGCGCACCTGTTTACCCAGCGCTTGGCGCAGCGCTGTATCGATGCTGGCGTACAGTTTTTATATGATACCGAGATTTTGGCACTCAATGCTGATGCTGACTCTGCCCGTCCGCATGTACATAGTATGACTATCCGTCCAAAAGGCGAAAACGCGCAGACTTTCACGGCTGATAGTCATGTGGTCGCGCTTGGCAGCTATAGCGTACCTCTACTAAAACCTTTGGGGATACACGCGCCAATATTTCCAGCAAAAGGTTATTCGGCTACCTATACGGTGAATCCACGTGCACCGCATTTAGCGCCTTTTGTTAGTCTAATTGATGATGAATTTAAGCTGGTCACTTCACGACTGGGTGACAAATTGCGAGTCGCTGGTACAGCTGAATTTAATGGCTATAACCTAGACTTAAATGCCACGCGCTGTGAAGCCATCACTCGGCGCGTGCAGCAATTATTTCCGAAAGGTATTATCGCAAACTCGGTGCAATATTGGACAGGACTGCGCCCAATGACCCCATCGAACGTGCCCCTTATTGGTCGCGCACACTGCGGACAAGTCAAACATGGCAGTCATAACGCTTCAGCGACTTTTGATAATTTATGGCTCAATACTGGTCATGGTACGCTTGGTTGGACCCACTCTTGCGGCTCTGCAAAAGCCCTTAGTTTGTTAATCCAAGGCGAAACCCCTAATGTCGATTTTGACTTTATCGGCATGAGCGTTTAATCGGATCAGCGATATATTTAAATTGCAAACAAAAAAAAGGCGCTCACTTTACGTAAACGCCTTTTTTGCATGTCTATGAACTTGCGATTAACTTTATGCTAGTGCGCCTTCCGCTACAGTCTCTGTAGCAGTAGATAAACCATCTGCACCCATATCCAATGCTTCTAGTTGCACAGGCACACCGTTGACTGCAGCATTACCACTCAACTGATCAATCAACGTCTCATCGGTCAAATCATTAACGCTAACCCCTGCATGTGCTTGCGCAATCTTTTGCTTAACCCCTTTACGACCGTGACCAAAGCCATGCGGGATACTGACCACTCCTGGCATCAGCTCATCCGTCACTTCTGCTGCAATGACCACGCTACCCACTCGAGAAGTTACTCTGACATCTTGACCATCTGCAATGCCATGTTGTGCTGCTGTTTGCGGGTGCAGCATCAATGTACAGCGAGATTTACCTTTTACCAATCGATGGCTATTGTGCAACCATGAATTGTTGCTACGTACATGACGACGACCGATTAGCAAAATCTCATTACTGTTGTACTGCTGTACCATCTCTTTGACACGTGCCAAATCTGACTGATAAAAATCGACATGAAGATGAATTTGTTTATCGGCGTGTTTAATAGCCTCTGGCAACATACGATGCAACGGACCTAAGTCGATACCATGTGGATTTTCGACTAGCGCTTCAAATGTCACCTCTTTATAAGGGCCATACTTAAGACCTTGCTCTAACAAGAATTTAGGACCAAAGGCTTTTGTCGCGGCACGTTCTTTTTGCGTTGCTTCTGGCGCATCTTTGTCTAAGCGGTCAGCCAATCCTAAATAAATCTCCCAGTCATGCTTGGTATCGTCAGTTTTATCAAACAAAGCAGGCGAGTATTTGGCGACATTGTGCACGGCAAAACCATTAAAAGTAATGTCATAATGGTCGCGCTCTAATGGCGATACAGGCGGCAGAATAATATTGGCATGGCGACTGGTCTCAGTCACAAAGTAATCAAGCGAAACCATAAACTCTAATTGTGATAATGCTTCGTCTAACTTTTCACCATTTGGGGTACTCAAAACAGGATTACCAGCGACCGTAACGAATCCCTTTAACTGGCCTTCCCCTTCTACTAACATCTCATCTGCCATCGCAACCACTGGATACTCGCCATTAAAATCTGGCAAATTGCTGACACGGCTATGGCGTTTACCTAAATAGCCTGGGCCTGAGCTGTTCACAACGTCAACGGCAGGATTTGGGAACATGAGTCCGCCCACTTCATCTAAACGACCTGTGACGATATTGATGACCATAGATAGATATTGGCTTAGCAAACCAAACTCTTGCACCGAGATACCCATACGACCATAACAAACCGAGCTTTCTGCTTCACAAAACTCTTTGACGATACGTTTGATCTCAGCTGCGGTAATACCCGTGATGTCTGCAACTGACTCAGGCGTGTATTGTTCAGCGAACAAAGCAAGTCGATCGATCTCTGGTGCCAAGGCCGCCACTCTAGTATCGAGCTTCGCATAGCCTTGCGTATAGATTTCATTGAGCATAGCTAATAACAGCAATACGTCCGTCGCTGGACGAATAAAGTGGTGTTCGCTAGCGATGTCTGCAGTTTCGGTACGTCTGGGATCAACCACTACTACCTTGCCATCGCGCGCTTTGATATCTTTTAGCTTTTGACGCATATTGGGCGCAGTCATGATACTGCCGTTAGAAGCCAGCGGATTGCCACCGATGATAAGCATGTATTGGGTGTGATTGACATCGGGAACTGGAATACGCAGCATATGACCAAACAGATGCATGCTAATAATATGATGCGGCAGCTGGTCGATAGAAGTGGCAGAAAAACGACTGCGCGTCTTTAAACTGGTAAGTAGTTGTTTGATGGTCAACATACCACCCATGTTATGTACGTTAGGATTACCTAGATAAACACCCAACGCATTTTGACCATACTTTTGCTGTATGGATTGAATACCTGCGGCGACTTTATCCAACGCTTCTGGCCAACTAATAGATTTCCAACCGTCTGCCGTTCTCTCTACCGGCTGACGCAAACGGTCAGGATCTTCATGCAAATCTTGCAAAGCGGTGGCTTTCGGACAAATATAGCCTTGTGAAAAGGGATCGTTTTTGTCCCCTTTAATCGACAAGACTTTTTCGCCATCATGTTTTATTTCGACGCCGCACATTGCCTCGCACAATGTACAAGTTCTAAAATGCGTTTGCGCTTCGCCTAACGTTGGTGCAGCCGTGGTTGTGGCCATAGTCACTCTCCCTGTTGTGTTTTTTGTTCTAGATTTCATGACAATAATTTTTGCTTATTATCACTACTGACTAGTATTGCTTCCGTGCAAAAAATTGGTGAACAGTGCATCAAAGCTGATACTCAAGGTGGCAATCGCTTGTTGCCTTGAGTAACGCTGCTGATGACAGCCCAATATCAACTCATGTACTTGTGCCGCCGCCATATCGACGCATAGATTGATAGCACTGCGCTCGCAAGTACGATTAGATAACTGCAATCCTTGAATGAATATCTCTGTCCACTCTTCTTGTATTTCGGTAATCAGATTGCCCAGTCCATTATTTAATGATGACTGGTTTTCTATATTGTCACTAAATCGTGGGCGATCCTCTAACAAATGCTGAAACAATGCGATATTCTCAAACGCAGAATCAAAAATCATCATCAGGCATTGTCGACATTGCCGATTAAATTGATCTTTACTCAATAGGTCATAATCTTTGAGCATATTGACCCATGCCAGTCGCATCGGTGATAGATAATTGTTTTTTAGTTGGGCACTCAGCTCGTTTTGCAGCGCCTCTAGGCTCTCAAAATGATTGTAAAAACTTGGCTGGGCGATACCTGCACCTTTGGCAATTTTATTCATACTCATGCCCTGAGCACCTTCCACGCTATACAACCGCAAAGCACTTTTTAATAACGCACGCCGAGTCTTGGCTTTCGCCAGCTCACGTTTGGACTCTACTGGGACTGTCAAATCTTGCGTTAGTACATTCAATGCAGAGGTCTTCCTATTCAATAGATAATTATATCGACACACCAGTAATTTACCTTAGGTGCTATTGTGCCAAAAAAATGTGATGATAATGGTCAATTGCCGATAGCGAATATCTTAGCTATAAGGTTATAGTCATTTAAACCATATGTCTATAGCCAAACCCATAGTAGAACTCATGCTTCACAAAACAACCATTTCTAGGCCACTATCATGACATCACCTGTATTCACCCCTTTAGTGCTGCCTTGTGGCGCTACGTTACCCAACCGCTTAGCGAAAGCTGCCATGGAAGAAAACATGGCTGATGTCGGTCAAGTCTCTGGCCCTACTCTGCTCCGTCTATATAAGAACTGGGCAGAAGGCGGGACAGGCCTGTTAATCACGGGAAACGTGATGGTCGATGGCCGCGCTATGACAGGGCCTGGTGGTGTCGTATTGGACAAACACAGTGAGATAGCGCCTTTTAGAGCGTGGGCAAATGCTGCCAAGCACAACAATACACAGGTTTGGATGCAGCTCAATCATCCTGGTCGTCAAGTATATGCTGCTATGGGTGGCGATGTGCTATCACCTTCTGACGTGGCGATCGATTTAGGCAAGCACTCCCATCTATTTGGTAAACCGCGTGCGATGACGCAGCAAGATATCGAGCAACTGATACAGCGGTTCGCCGATAGTGCACTAAAAGCAGAGCAAGCTGGCTTCGATGGTGTACAAATTCATGCCGCCCACGGCTATCTAATTTCTCAATTTTTATCACCGCTTACTAATAAACGTAAAGATAAATATAGTGGTTCGATTGAGAATCGTATGCGACTATTGATCGAAGTAATCAAAGCCGTTCGTGCTCAAGTTGCGCCTACCTTTGCAGTTGCTGTTAAGATAAACTCGGCCGATTTCCAACGCGGAGGATTTGATGCAGATGATGCCAAAGTAGTTATTTCAGCGATGAATGAATTGGCCGTAGATTTAGTTGAACTATCAGGTGGTAGCTACGAAAGCCCAGCCATGCAAGGCAGCTCAGCAGATGGTCGTACGTTGCAACGAGAAGCGTACTTTTTAGACTTCGCAAAAGAGATTGCTCAAGTTGCTACCATGCCTATCATGACGACAGGTGGCGTTAGGCGATTGGCTGTCGCAGAAGAGGTACTGGCGCAAGGGATTGAAGTGGTTGGTATGGGAACCGCATTAGCCATGAACCCTGCTCTACCGAATGAATGGAAAAATGATAGTACGCTTAGTGCTCACAATCCTGTGGTACGTTGGAAAGATAAAACCTTAAGTGCAGTTGCTACAATGGCGGTCATCAAGCGACAATTACAGCGCATGGGGCATGGGAAATCCCCCAAACCAAATGCCTCACCAATTTTCTCCTTGATTTCTGATCGTATACGAATAAAAAAACTCACCAAACGCTATCATCAGTATTTGAATAAACATTCCACGAAATAACTTTCAATCAATTTCAAAGACAATAAAAAAGCAGCTACTCTATTTTTGAGTAGCTGCTTTTTTATCTACATAAGTATTTTTGAATAATAATATATTTTCTTAATATTTATATAAACAACAAGTTCATAGAAGGAGTTATTATCACGCACAATAGACGCAATTTACGTGGCACTACTACAGCAGCCCTGTATATAACACTTAGTAAACGCTCACTATAATTAAGTAACACTATAAACATAGCATATACAGACAGCTGAATTGAAAAGTCCTATATTTAATCTCACAAGATATTTGGAACCAATCATTTATCCTTGTGCAATACAATTAAAATAAAAATTAAATAGTAGTATCAGTAATCGATATCGTGAAATAAGAATCAAAATAGTGATTAAGAAATAAATCAAACACAATAAGTTCAATAAAAGGAAGAATACAATGAACGAACATACTCTAAAAGGCGAATGGAACCAAATGAAAGGTTCAGTTAAACAAAAATGGGCCGAGCTAACAGATGATGACCTTACCCATATCGAAGGTAGCCGTGACAAGCTAGTAGGCCGCGTACAAGAACGCTATGGTCATGCCAAAGAAGACGCAGAGCGTGAGGTAGATGACTGGCGTGTAGAAAATAAATATTAATATATTTAGTTCATAACTACTGTACTGAATAAACTGAAAAACCGCATAGAAATATATGCGGTTTTTTTGTGGCATATTTATACTGTATAGATAAGCTGTCGGAAAAATAAATTACCATTCTCCAGACACGATAAAACCGCATAGCAATCAATTGTTATGCGGTTTTATTGTTAACTATCCATGTTACCTATCACGACTGTTTTTCATGCATCCTTGCACAAATATTCAGTATATTGTGATACTGGGCATCCTGCCCTTTTTACTACACTACAGCTTCAGTATTACTTGCTGCTATCAGCAAAGGGTATGTGTCCTTACTTCAATCACTATTGTCATCCTGACGTTAGTCATCGAATCATTATCCTTAATGCGGTTAACTCAATCCTTGAGTCACATTCCCTAATGCCGTGTGACTATAATGCCTAACTCTCACTCGTATGTTAAGTCGCGTAAACGTCATTGCGTGTAAGCATATGCTTACAACAATCTATTTTACTTACCACAATTATTACAACTTATTAACGCAAATGACACCTAGCGCAAAGTTTTGTACTCTATTATAGATAATGTAAGGAAATATTTCGGAAAATAAACTACTAAAAATAATTATTGATTACGACCTAATTTAATGCACCAGAATACCTTCAAAATCTTATAGTTATAGTTATAGTTATAGTTATAGTTATAGTTATAGTTATAGTTATAGTTATAGTTATAGTTATTTCTAATTTACACTGCCTACTTAATTCCATCATAGGATACTGCCCCATGAAAACGATAAACTCCTTCTCTATTAAGGCAATTATGTCTACTAGTCTTGTCATTGCATTATTGGGTACGACAGTGGGTTGTGCAGTTGTAGGCTCAGGATATGACAATCAGCCTGTCTATCGTGGTGATAATAATAGCCAAAACAATAATTTTAATCGTGTAAGTCAGCAGCTTCGACAAGACTTGCGCCGCAGAGGCTATCAAGTTATAGATATCAGAGCTGATAGCTACCGTGGTGATCGAGCTCTTACGGCTTATGCTAAAAAGAACAACCAAGCCTACGAGCTAAAGTATACTTACCCTGCCCTAAGACTCATCAGCTCAAGCAAAAAAGCATGGCCAAATAACTGGGATAATAATAAGTCGCAAAAGAATAATGACCGCTATAAAGAAAACAAGCATCAAGGTAATTATCAAAATGGTCAGCGCTATAAAAAAGGCGATGTCGAAGATACTATTAAAGGAGAATCACGTTACCCAGCTATCAAACGCCGTGCTATCAACAAAGTAAGGGCTATGGGCTACCGTGTTGAAGATATCGATCTTGAAGAAAAAAACAAGCGCGGTGTCTTTGAGATTGAGGCTAAACGCGGTTCACAGAAGTATGAGATATTATTAAGTTATCCAAATTTAGATGTGATCAAAGTCAGAAAAGATTGATTACTTTCAGCATTTTAGCTAACTACCTCGGTACATTTAACTTTTACCCATATTGAGCAACGATATATCCTTAGGAGATCATTATGAAAACTCTATCATTTTCAACATTAAAAACGGTAGTGACTGGCAGCATAGTCGCAGCTTTATTGGCAGTGACCACAGGCTGTGTGACTGCGCCGAGTGGCTACAATGGCTATGACGACCTTTACGAGCATAATCATAAGGACAATAAAGGTCATAAAAAACACAAAGACAAAAAGAACGATAAAAACAGCTATGTCTCCGTTGTCGAGCAACGAGCTGCTAGTAAAGTCCGTAGCATGGGATACCGCGTCAAAGACGTCAAATATAAAAACGGTGATCGTAAGATTAAAATAAAGGCTGAACGCGGACGCGACGATTACAAAATCGAGCTAGGCTATCCAAGCTACAACGTGATTAAACTCAAAAAAGATTAATCGATCATTAAGGTCTGATATTCACTATTTATACTCAGTTGAAAAATGAAAAACTTTACAACCAAATAAGTCATCAAGTGGCTTATTTGGTTTTTTTATAGAACGCTTTACATTCCATAAGCTGATATTTTTCTATATAAAACTAAAAATCCAAGACTTTTATCACATCATAAGCTGGTGTTTCATAGGGGTGCACTTCTTTTAACGCGGTAATGGTAGCATCAATAAATGCTTCATCCACTACCATTTCCACTCGCCACTCATCGACCGTTTCTAAACTATCCTGTGTACCGATATGCGGGTTACTGCCTGATAATGGCATAAACTGACCGGCCCCTCGTACCTGCCAACAGCATTGCTCATAGTTTCCAATCTTCCCAGCACCAGCAGTAAACAGAGCAGACTTTACTTTGTCTAACGCTGTATCAGGAATGAAAACGGTCAACTTATACATAGGTTTACCTCATAGAGTAGTTTTGAATCTCAATCTGCTAGTTCTTAGATAAAGAAGGGTGATCAGTCCATATATAACGTAGCAGCCAGTCTTTTGCGTCACCTGCATAATCAATACCAATACGTGGGCGTAGTGATACAGGTGGCTGGCAGCCATCATCTTCTATCCAAACGTCTGATGATGGCGAAATAGATTTGCCATATAAATGACGATCAATTTGCAAGCGTTTGGTCAATTTCCCAGGACCTGCGAACTGCTTAGGATGTGTAAACTGTTTATCTGAACTGAGTTGTTGCTCTTCGATCAGACGGTCACTATCATCAGTCAAAAACCCAGCGCGGATCAATACCGATTCAGGCGACTCTACAGAGCCGCTAATCAAATTTAGCATATGATGCACGCCATAGGTCAAATAGACGTAGAACACGCCGCCTTGCTCATACATAATCTCTGTGCGCGCCGTTCGAGTGCCTGCATGTGAATGGCAAGCGGGGTCATCTTGACCAATATAAGCTTCGGTCTCAGAGATACGCATACGTAGCGTTTTTTGCTGTCCATCGCTATCGGTTAGCTGTCGACATAAAACCTTACCAATCAGATCAGCAGCAACCACACAGGTCGGACGAGTGAACCAGTCAGGCTCCAAAACGGTTGATGAGGCAGTAGACATCAGCGAAACCTTTCCTTATTTTATGGTTTAATTAATATGAGTAAGTACTAACAAATTAGCATAAAAGCAAGACAAGGTATCGGGGACAGTGTTGGCGCTATGTTTGATTTTTTATACGAGCTAAACTACAAGCCTGTGCCTAAAGAGTGATACTGTTGATAAATAGATAGGAATTATAGTCTGTTACAAGTGGTTCCATTATGGCAGTCTGTTTTAAGTGGTCTATTAATACGTTTGGAGAGTGAATTAGCTAGTTCCGTTGGGGTATACTCTACGAAACTATGCTTTAGTTATAGAGAATTTGAGCTGCCTTTTTACTTTTTAGAACTCACACATCTTTCCCATTCCTTCATAGGGATATAGTATTCATCAAGCTCAGTCTGATCTAAGTCGCTAACTGACCTCATATATAAACCAGGCCAACTATCTTCTTCAGAAATATAAGCGAAATCAATTTTAAAACTACCATCTTTATTTAAGACAATTTTAAACTGTGTCCAAGGTTCTTTATTGAAAATTAAGCATTGCTTCAAGTCTTTCATCAGCTTTCGTAAATCAAAGAAAAGATCATTTGTCATTTCTATATATTTAGGCCCTTCATTTGTTTCACATAGTAACTGAAAGTCTTGATGTTCAGAATAAATACGTCCTCTAAAAACAATATTATTATCTTTCGGAGACATTACTGACCATAGCAACTCACCTATTTTTTGATAAATAATTTGATCATTTGCTTTCATGCCATTTTCCTATATCAGTATTTTTTTAATGCCTTAGCAATTGATAAATGATTTATTATTAAGACTAACGCTGATTATTTCATAATTACTAAAGTTGCATCTAACACTAGAAGCTCGATGCCTGTATAGCGCATCGATCACGTATTGGTAAATAGTTACGGGTGTATTTTGTTCCTAGGTAAGGAGCTTAGAATAAAATGCTAATGTTGTCAGGTGAAGTTAATATCTATTTAAATAGTCTAGGTACAATAGAAGGCAATGAAAAAATTCTAGATGCTATGGTGTTGCCAGGGCCAAGGTTCTCTATGGAAACTATGGAAATTGAAGGGATTGAGTATAGTTCTTATCAGTTTTCAGAACATGGTGTTGAATTTAGTTTTACAGATAAAGTGCTGGAAGCTATCTTTATATTTATGGTAGCTAATGAAGATTATGATAAATACGTATTAGGAGATAGGCTTTTCGATAATATTGAGCGTTTTTCAACTAGAGCAGAAGTAGTTGAAAGCCTAGGAATGCCTAACGTTGAAAAAGAGAAGTTTATTAAATATTACTTAGATAAGAACAAATACATACACTTCGAGTTTAATAGCAGCGAAATACTAAATTTGATCACTTTAGGCTGGAGAGATTAAGTATTAGGATAGATATTATTGGGAATTCTATTTCATGTACATTACTAAGTACACTCACAGTACTTTATACGCTCAAACCATTGATGCTATTAGCCTACAGTCTATCATTCAAGTCCTCACTAGGGTACCATCATAAATATAATGCCATAAAAAAACTGAGCACATGGCTCAGTTTTTTATTTTATGCTAAGTATCTGATACTTATTTTAATGGTACACCGATACGGTCAGCCACTTCTTCATAAGCTTCAATCACATCGCCTAATGATTGACGGAAACGGTCTTTATCAAGTTTCTTTTTAGTGTTCTTGTCCCAGATACGGCAGCCATCTGGTGAGAACTCGTCACCTAATACGATACGGTCATGGAATACACCAAACTCTAGTTTAAAATCAACTAGAATCAAGTCACCAGCGTCAAACAATGCCTTTAGTACATCGTTGACTTGATAGGTTAGCTCTTCCATTTTAGCCAGTTGCTCTTTGGTCGCCCAGCCAAGAGATACAGAAAGTGATTCGTTAACCATCGGATCACCTAGCGCATCATCTTTATAAAAAAGCTCATAAGTCGGCGGCGTCAATGCCTGACCTTCTTCTAAGCCTAAACGACGTACCAAACTACCAGCTGCAAAGTTACGAACCACGCACTCTACAGGAATCATGTCCAAGCGTTTAACCAACACTTCATCATCAGACAACTGCTTCTCGAAATGTGTTTCGATACCAGCATCAGACAATTTTTGCATGATAAAAGCATTAAAGCGGTTATTAACCACACCTTTACGTGCTAATTGTTCGATACGCTTACCATCAAGCGCTGAGGTATCATCACGGAAGTGCAAAATCAGAAGGTCATTGTTCTCTGTTTCATAGACAGATTTGGCTTTACCTTTATACAGCAGTTGTTGCTTTTGCATTATGGGGGTTCCTGTTCGTTCAAGCTTATGTGGTAAAAACGCGCAGCTACCGCTGACTGATGTAAGATACATGGTTTGCGGCTATGATAAAAAACGCAACAGTCAGCGATATAGATAAGGGAATAAGTTTAGTTCGAAGTGCTGCTAACAGCACGCTGAGGTTTTGGCAGCTGATACTGATTGCCTGACTCATTTTGTAGTTTGAGCGTGTTTGCCCCAGCATTAGGTGTTGAATATAAAGGTACAAAAGGTGCCGTTTCTTGGACAGCAGGTAGCTCTATTGGTGCTAGCTTTTTGCTCTGCTGATAATCTAAGCTACCGTTGTCACGTTTACCAAGCAAGTTTTTAGTTGCTTGACAGCCGCTTAATACCAAAGTGCTACCTAAAACCAAGGTCAGCATTGCTGGAAATAATTTTGTCGTCTTTGATGATGCTGTCTTTGATGTTACTGTCATCATGTTGTCTCTCTGAGTTAGCAGTTATTGCTCATGTAGGCGATTGACTTATCGTGATAAGTTGACTTGCTGCTAGCTCGAATGGCACTCATCTAATGTGCAGCAAGTCTTAAATCGCCGAATATCAATTGGCTAAATATCAATTTATCGTATGTTTGCTCGAACCAATGCTTCATCGATAGTCGCATGATGCTGCTCCGCGAGCCAAACCAATGGCAGACGGATACCTTTATCGATAATGCCCATTTTATGCAAGGCGTACTTCGCTGGGATAGGGCTTGATTCGATAAATAGGTCGCGGTGCAAATGCTTGACCACGTCATGGATTTTACCAGCTGCTTCAAAATCACCACGTAAACCCGCAGAAAAAGTCTCGCTCATGGCTTTTGGCGCCACGTTGGCCGTTACTGAGATATTGCCTTTGCCACCTACTTTCATTAGATCAAGCGCAGTGCCATCATCACCAGATAACACAACCATTCTGTCACCAACGGCTTTTATCAATTGCTCACCGCGACCGACAGATCCTGTCGCATCTTTGATAGCAACGATATTATCGATATCACACAAACGCTCGACCGTTTCTTGAGCGATATCAACCACTGTACGTCCAGGCACGTTATACAGCATTTGCGGTATATTTACGGCTTTGGCAATGGCTTGATAATGCTGAAATAAGCCTTCTTGTGGTGGCTTATTGTAGTAAGGAGCGACTAGCAACGCACAGTCCGCACCTGCATCGGCAGCATCCTGAGTCAGCTTGATGGCTTCCATCGTGTTGTTGGCACCAGTACCCGCGATGACCGGTACACGACCTTTGACATGCTGGACAAAATAGCGAATGACATCGCTATGCTCTTGCATAGATAGAGTCGCTGATTCGCCAGTAGTACCAACAGCCACAAGGCAGTGTGTGCCCTGCTCGATCTGCCAATCTATGAGATCTGCGAGACGTTTATAATCGACCTTACCGTCAGGGTGCATGGGCGTTACCAAGGCTACCATTGAGCCTTGTAGTCGGGTTTTGATCTCGTCGTATGCTGTGCTCATAACCGTGCCTTACTGTATTATCCTAGCTTTTATTAAAGCTGTCACATGATAGGTCGTTTGCAAGTGGCCATTGCTTTGTGTGCGTTGATAAACGCTGATGGCGTAACTTACTTGATGTTAATGCTGCGTCTCTACTTACTATAATAGCGTTTTTATCATAGATGATTGTATCTACGATATCAGTATCGTGATGGCCATCTACCAAGAGTAATAGGCCTGCTTACTAACCGACAGAAATATAATAATAAGAGTGCCCGTTAGTGTAGCATATTTTGATTTGACCGCTATCAATCAATTGGCAGTCAGCACATAATTTTAGTACCAAAAAACGGGAATTATTTTTTGCTTAAATATATAAAGCTTGGCCTAAAACCTTCCAAATAAATAATCGCACTACTACAGGAGCAGTTTAGCGTAATCAACGTGCGCTGATAAGTCTCTTATGTAATATTAACGAATCGTCAACACATCGATAGTAGGTCGATAGAATCGAAAAGGCAACCCTCTCGTACCGATGCCACTACTGACAAATATCTGTGCACTTGCATGTTGATATAGGCCGCGCTGCTTACCCATGCGACTGTTATATAGCAATGCTGACTGCTCACTACTGCGTCGAATGTCGTTTTGTTTTTGAGCAAGCAGGATATTCTTTTGAATAGCCTTAGCAGCGCCTGTTATCAACAAAGGGCGTGGTTGTAAAGATTTTGGCAGATCACTGATACTATCAAATCGTGATGCTAAGATAATCACTGGACTGGTGGCATTGGCAATCTCTGTTCCAAGCATTGCTTTATCAGTCGCCTCTGACGTTTCAATATCTGTAGACTGCTTGGGCACATCTTGCCAGCCACAAAGCACCGCTACTAATGGATTTGTATTCGAGTTTTCTTGCTCAACACTGTCTTGATTGTTAGTTCGATAAGTCGACTGGTTGACGACTGACTGCTTATTTGTTGCTCTTGCACATTTGAGTGGTAGTGACGTACATTGCTGACCGATATAGTTAATATCGAGTACATCAAAAGTACTGGCCAATGTATCTTCTAGTAGTGGCTGACCTTGCTTGGTCGTATTCATAGATTGATAACGCAAGTCCGAGGTACTCATGACTGTATAAACAGGTTTATTCACCCCTTTAAATAGCATTAACTGACCCACTAAATCTGCACTAGGATAATATAGCCAGTCCCCAGTAATCAGTACGGCATCTGCTGACAAGGCATTAATAGTAGAGACCAGCTTGCGGATATGACGCGGCTTACCACCGTATATTCCTATACGTAAATCTGCTAATACAGCGACTTTAAGCGGTGTAGACAAGTCTAAGTCAATAGAATGATGCTCTAGTCGTAAGCGGTTGGGTTGTACAATAACAGTAAAAAAGTATAAACCCATCATCAATATTGCCATCAGTACGGCAGGTAATGATAGCTGCGCTAACATCGGTATCAGGTCCTGTGACCAAACCATGATAAGCAATATCACCCAAACAGGCATCGTGTAAGCGGCATAATATAATGCGAGCTTCACCCAAATACGCATAAAGCGCTTGGTAGGATTAGCATTAAACGTTTGTAGCCCTGACCACAGTGCAATGTACGCTAGCAATGCTGCTGACGTCGTTGTAATAAGCGTATGTAGAGCGGGGTCAGTCATAATTACCTAGCGGTTGCATAATGGTACGAGCCTACTAAGCGACTCGGCCCACCTTAGAGCCTATTGATCGATCAATAACTCATTTAACGAATGAATTACTGTTGAGGTCTTACTCTTAGCTGTTTGATAAAAAACCAAACATTATAGAGGTCGACCTCCATGATAGACAAGCACAATTATTGACGTGCGCGCTGCCTTTATACTCTGCATCGAACCTGAGTTACGTTATTAGTCACATTAACAGTGACATTCACAGTCACGCTTTAATCATGACACCTACTCAATGCGCAGACCAATAATAGCAGGAATACCTTGGCGTATAATTTCTATAGTGACCACGCCTTTTTTAGGAAGAGATGAGATAGCACCTGAAAAATCTGCCACTGTTTTAATCGGCTTTTGATGAAAGTTAGTAATAACATCACCTGCTAGAATACCTGAGCGCGCGGCCAATCCAGTAGGATCCACCGTGGTAACCAATATGCCCGTTTTATTATCGACGGCGATTTCTGCTTGTTCATCCGCCGTCAAATCTCGTAAACGCAAGCCCAACTGTACATCATCATTTTGCTCATCACCGCTCTGTGCTCTTACATCATTGGGCGCATAAGCGAGCTTGCCGTTAATCACCATCTGCTTACCGTTACGCTGAATCCGTGCACGGAAGGGATCGCTTGGACGCGCTCGATTGAGCAAGTTCAGCAAGTCTGATGCCTCCATGATTTGTACATCATTGTATTGCAGAATGATGTCGCCAGGTTTTAGGCCTGATTTTTGTGCCGGTGAATCTGGTGATACACGAGTCAGTAAGGCACCTTGAGGGCGCTCTAAATTGTAAGCCTCGGCCAGATTACGATCGATATCTTGTGGATAAATTCCTAAATAAGCACGCGCCACTTCACCATCATTTTTTAGCTGCTCATAAATATCCATGGCAGCGTCAATAGGAATAGAGAATGACAGACCCATATAACCGCCCGTACCACTAAAAATACGCGAATTGATACCAATCACTTCGCCGCGTTGGTTAAATAGTGGCCCGCCAGAGTTACCAGGGTTTAGTGCTACATCTGTTTGGATAAATGGTACGCTCGTCTCACGCGAGAAGCTACGCGACTTGGCACTGACAATACCAGCAGAGGCTGAGTAGTCAAAACCAAATGGCGAACCAATTGCCAATACTGGTTCCCCTACTTTTAGACCACTTGAGTCGCCGATAGGCAGGGCTGGAAATTGGTTGCCCTCAACTTTTAGCACGGCCACATCTGAGCGCTCGTCACTACCGACCAAGGTTGCATCAAGCTCGGTTCTGTCATTGAGCGTCACAGTGATTTTGTCCGCACCTGCGATGACATGATGATTGGTCAGCATATAGCCATTGGAGGTAATAAAAAAGGCCGTGCCATAAGCATGTTCAATCGCTGGCGTCGCGACTCGATCAGGAATACGTAGACGATCACCAAAGAACTGACGCAATACTTCAGCCGTCTGAGCCTTAGCAAGCTCGGCTTCACTAATCGTTTTGGTGACATTGACGCGTGCCACTGCTGGCGTAACTTGTTGCACCAAACCAGAGAAATCAGCCGTAGTGACTGCAGCTTGCGCACTGTTTATCGTCGTGACATTAATACTAGCGAACATCGCGGTACTAACAGCGAGTGCTAGGGCACTACGTTGTAACCAGCGCTGCATATTGGCAGTGGTCCGTCCTTTGAACATATTGATAGGCATTTTGTGTCCTCCATATGAGTAATCGCTGTTATTAACAGCCACGTTATGATTGTCAGCGATAGCGACTACACCAAGCGGCATGCCCCTATTCGTTACTATTTGGTGAAATTATATTCTTTTATCTATTTATCTTGTCTATTTATGCGGCGCAGCACTCTTATTCGAACTTATTGTCATAGCTTTTTAGCCGTTACTTTACGCTTATTTTTATCATTACTCATTACTTGAATATTTATAGAGCGCTTGTCTTTAGAAGATGGTTAATAGTGTAGAACATGATTAATAGTGTCTTATAAAAATAAACCATGTCAGCAATCAGTATATGACATTTCATGGCGCTAACACTATTATCCTGTGCGCGACGTGCATGCCCCACGTAGCTACTGTATGATAAATAAAAACTTGAAGTATTGTGCTGATGCCTTTTTCATAGTGCAGGATAACCCAAGGCAGCGTTATTTCATATGGGCTTTATACACTTTTGTGGCCGTGAGATAGCTTTTTAGCAGGTACGGCTTACATCAGCTTGAAATAAAATCATGGTATGATGTCAAACCAAATATTTTACTAAACAAACAAAAGTTAGCTTGTATATGAGGCTGTTTATTGCAGGCTTATGAACTGGCTATCATCACTCTTGTTTTCCATCTTTTGCATTTCTAGCGTATTGTGATTTATCTAGAAGCGCTTTTGTCTTTGCTACTTTATAGTAGTTATATCATATCTAGCTTATGTTGTGATTCATGATGGCTATCAGTGCGATGGCCTAGCTACAACAGAAACGGATAACAACTTAATGTTAAATAAACGGTAGCGACTATCTTATAACAGCTATCGATAGATATAAAATATGACAAGATTATAAAAGGATTAATTTATGGATACCGCCCTTTTGCTATCCGGCGTGGTTGGGATTGGCATTGCCGCCCAATGGTTGGCTTGGTATTTAAAGCAACCATCCATTTTATTTTTATTACTGATTGGTATTATCGTCGGCCCAGTGCTGGGTGTATTTGACCCAGACTTGGTGTTGGGCGAGCTGATGTTCCCTTTCATCTCTTTGGGCGTAGCGATTATCCTATTTGAAGGATCGCTAACGCTAGAGTTCGATGAGATTAAGCAACATGGTACCGTGGTACAGATGCTGGTATCGGTCGGTGTACTGATTACCATTGCTATCGTGGCCCTATCGACTTATTTACTATTCGATGTCGATCCATTGATTGCTCTACTCTTCGGTGCGCTAGTCTGTGTGACTGGTCCAACAGTCATTATGCCGCTGCTGCGTAGTGTACGCCCCAACAAAACCATTTCCAACATCCTAAAATGGGAAGGTATTATCATTGACCCAATCGGCGCTATCGCTGTGGTATTGGTCTATGAGTACATTATCTCAGGCGGTGAAGCCAGTAGTATTCTACTATTTGCTAAGATTGTTGTATTGGCAACTGCAATGGGTATGGCGGGCGCTTGGTTACTTGCATTCCTCATGCGTCGTCATATGATTCCTGAGTTCTTGCGTAATGTTTTTACCCTAGCTTTTGTACTGGTGTTATTTTCGATATCAAATCATTTAGAGCATGAATCTGGTTTATTAACTGTCACAGTATTGGGCGTGGCATTGGCGAACTGGCCAAAATTCCCACGTGAGACGATTTTAGAGTTTAATGAATCGTTGACCATTTTGCTGATTTCAGTGCTGTTCATTATTTTGGCGGCGCGTGTAGAGTTGGCAAGCTTGCTCAGCGTTGGTTTTGCAGGGCTAGTGCTGCTTGCTATCGTGATGTTTGTCGCACGCCCACTATCAGTCTGGGCATCAGCTATCGGCTCGAACCTTAAGACCAATGAAAAGCTGATGATTAGCTGGATTGGCCCACGTGGTATCGTTGCTGCTGCCATCTCATCTCTGTTTGCGATTCGTTTGCAAGAGTATGATATTCAGGGCGTAGAGCTACTTGTACCTCTGGTATTTATGGTCATCATTGGTACGGTCATGATTCAGGGTCTAGGTGCAAAAGTCGTCGGCAATTTACTTGGCGTACGTGAGCCTGAGACCAATGGTATTCTCATCGTCGGCTCAAACCCAATTGCGCTATTGATTGCTACCTCTCTCAAAGACCAAGGCTTCGACGTCATCGTTGCGCATAATAACTACACCAACATTGCACGCGCACGCATGAGCGGTCTGCGTACTTACTTTGGTAATCCTATCTCTGATCATGCAGATCATCATCTGGATCTAATCGGTATTGGTCGTCTGTTTGCGATGAGTATGGACAAAGAAATGAATACGTTGTCCGAGATTCACTATCGTCATGAATTTGGTGAGCGTAAGCTATACCGTCTTAAATTCAGTGACGAAAAAGTCAAAAGCGAGCGTGATGACAAGCAATCGAACTTCCATTCACAGTGGTTGTTTGGCAAAGATGTGACCTATACCAAGCTTGCCAGTATGCTGTCCAAAAAAGCTCGAATTAAGATTACCAACATTACGGATAGCTATAACTTTGAGCAATATAAAGCGGATAATAAGCAATTCGTACCGCTATATACCGTCGACAAAGAAGGCAAACTGCACGTCATCACCGATAAGTTTGACGGTACTGTCCCTCGTGACCGTAAGCTTATATCGCTAGTGGTAGACGATGAAGTACAGCCGAAGCCAGTCGATGTAACGCCTAAGCAAGAGCAGGCTCGTATGGCGGCTGATGCTAACTTTGAATCCAATTCGAAAGCCCCTGAAAAGCGCAAAGAGCAGGAGCCTAGCCCTGATGACAGTCAGACAACAGCGCCAGAGCCTTCGGTAGATAGTGACAAAAATGATGAGCAAAACATTGCTAATCAGTCATCAACTACACAAAGCAGTAGCACCGAGACTAAGTCACCTTCTAGTACTACCGTAGAGAAAAGTGAACCAGTAGAAGAGCCAAAAACGTCTGCTACTAATGTGGATAATAAAGGCGTCATGTCTGCAAATTCGACAGCGACTTCGAAGACCAAAACCTCTACGAACAGTAATGGCAATGGTAGTGCGCCTAAAAACAAAAAAGGTGCGCTTGACCCAAATCGTCTACCTGACTCTGCTCAAGATAGCGACGCCTCTATCGCTACTACTGAGGGTGTAAAAGTAGATAAAATAGATGACAAATAATGTGCATAGTTATCTGCTTTATTGACTTAGAGATAAAATATTTACCTTAACAAAAAGCCCCAGCAATATGCTGAGGCTTTTTATTGGTGCTAACTGCCTGTCTAACTAGCTGTCTGGCTAACTGGCTAACTGGCTAACTGGCTAACTGGCTAACTGGCTAACTGGCTAACTGGCTAACTGGCTATCGATACATCTAACTGCCTTATAAATCTACTTGGTAAAATTTAATTATTTAATATCGAATCTGTCCATAACTGTCTGCCATATACGCGCACTCACATCATCCGTACTACCCGATGCATCAATACGCTGTATACGCTCAGGATACTCGCTCGCAAGCTGGCTAAAACCAGTATGCACCCAAGTAAAAAACTCGGTAGCCTGCTGCTCAAAACGATCTGCCGCACTGCGCTTGTTTGCACGTTTCATACCCTCTGCTACTGGCAAATCCAACCACAACGTCAGCTCAGGAAGCTGCGTCACAAATTGTTTGATGAGCATATCGATTTTGCCGCGTACCAACTCGTCGCCATACGCACGCCCAAAGCCCTGATACGCAATAGTGGAGTCGGTAAATCTATCACATATTACCCAAGTACCATTTTGGAGCGCTGGTAAAATGACTTGCTGCATGTGATCACAGCGCGCCGCAAACAATAGTAGCAGCTCAGTATCGTCTTCGATATCAGTCGCTGGATCCAATAATATGTCACGCAATTGCTCAGCAAATGGGCTACCACCCGGCTCACGAGTACGTAGATACGAGATGCCATTAGCTTCTAAGCGCAAGCACAACTGTTCAATCGCGGTGGTTTTGCCTACGCCTTCGGTCCCTTCAAAACTAATAAAGCGGCTTAAAGTAGGTGCCGTTTCCGTATTTGAAGCACTTGATTCAGGTAGATTCGATGATGGTATGCTGCTATGTGAAGGTGTTGCGCTGGTGTGCATAGATACTGACATGATATGACCTTATGTCATTGATGAGCGCTACCTCTACTTTGTAGCACTCAATAAACGATAAGTTTTTTAAGAGGATTAAGAAGGAGTATTACTGCGGCGGCGTTTGAGATTTTTTCTCACGCATGACACTGAGATAGTCTTTTACCGCTTGATTGTGTTCAGCCAAGCTATTGGTAAATTTGTGCCCACCATTGCCCGTTGCCACAAAATACAACGCTTCACTATCAGCAGGATGTAAGGTCGCTTCGATAGAGGCCGCTGATGGTAGCGCAATTGGCGTTGGCGGTAAACCATCAATTTGGTAGGTATTGTAAGACGTTTTTTCATTGATGTCTTTGCGGCGGATATTGCCATCATAGCGACTGCCCATACCATAGATAATAGTCGGGTCCGTCTGCATACGCATGTTTTTATTCAAGCGATTTCTAAATACGGCAGAGACTAAAGGACGTTCATCAGCAACGCTGGTCTCTTTTTCGATAATAGACGCCATCACTAACGCTTCATATGGACTCTTATAAGGCAGGTTCGGTGCACGATTTTCCCACGCATCAGTCAGTACCTGCTGCTGACGTTTATACAAGTCAGTCAGTACTTTTTTATCGCTGGTTCCTTCACCATAATAATAGGTATCAGGCGCGAACCAACCTTCAAGATTGTAGTTAACAATCGGGTCACTGCTATTAGCCACACTGTCTGGCAATACACCTGTCAAATCCAATGCTTGGGCAATACTCGCATTATCACTATCTACAGTCAGTACTTCTTTTTCAATTTTATCATTATCACGCAGCACTTGGTAAAGGTCTTTAGATGTCTTACCTTCGATAATCTGTACCTTGACCATAGCCGCTTTTGCGCCTTGACCTAGTATTTGTAGCGCCTCAGCGATAGTCGGGTTTTCGGGTAGTTGATACGTACCAGCATGCAACGGCGCATCGACTTGTGACTTGATATATAGCTTAGCCACGCCTGCCGAAAACAGCGGAATCTGCTGCTGCCACTGCGGTAGTAGACCGTAATACGTCTGACCTGGCTCAATCGTGACCATTTGCTGCGGCTGCTCGATACGACCAAACAACGTCTGATAAACCATGACCAAGAAAAATGCTGCAATAAGCCCCAATACTAGCAGCACTTGATAGCCGCGTTGCATAAAAAACGATGGGTTATTGACTTTATATTGACGCGGTTTACTGTTGCCGCTGATGAGCGAGACGTTGGTTGCTGGCGTTGCTGATGTGTCTTCCACCTCATCTACCACTGGTTGCGCGTCCGGCAGCGTGGTATCGACACGCTCCTCGACTGTGCCATCTTGTTTGTTTGACGGCGACTCATTGGGACGTTCAGGTGGTATATTGGGTGTAGGCTTGCTCATGGCAACTCGCGAGGCAGATGTTTGCTAGAATTTAGCACTGAACCGTGCGATTTTCAATGGTATTTGCTTAGCTTATGAATTATCTTGCTATTGATAGCAGTTTATATGGCTTAATACTTAGGTGTTTTTTTCAGTATGCTCAGCTTATCTATTAATAATGAAAATATCTTATGAACCTACATTTTAACCAAAGTCTTGCTAAAAACTATCACTCTGAACCTCAAAAAGTTCGTGTACTCAGCGAAGCATGGGTAAAAGAAAATAGTTACTGCACCAATTGTAGCGCTCAATCGCTAGCTGAGTTTGCTAATAACAAACCTGTTGCTGATTTTTATTGCGAAAATTGTAATGAGCAATATGAGCTAAAAAGTAAAAAAGCCAAGTTGAGCAGTGTTGTCAATGATGGCGCTTACAAGACGATGATTGAGCGTATCAATAGTAAGGACAATCCCAGCTTTTTCTTTTTAACCTACTCAAAAGAATACACCGTTAATAATTTTCTAATTATTCCCAAGCATTTCTTTACGCCCGATATCATTGTTAAGCGTAAACCCTTATCAGTGAATGCCAAACGAGCAGGTTGGGTTGGTTGCAATATTGACTTACGCCAAGTACCCGAATCGGGCAAAGTATTTTTGGTCAAAGACCAACAAGTTATACCGCGTGAAAATGTCACCCAACATTTCCAAAAGACTTTATTTTTACGCAAGCAATCTATGGCTTCACGCGGTTGGACACTCGATATCTGGCAATGTATCGACCGACTCGATGACAGTTTTTCTCTAAATCAAGTCTATGCTTTTGCTGATGAGTTGCAGCTCAAACATCCTGAAAACAACCACGTAAAAGATAAAATTCGCCAACAATTACAAGTATTACGAGATAAAGGCATCATTGAATTTGTGAGCCGTGGTCATTATCGAAAGTTATACTAGTCGCTTCTCGTTGTAGTGCTTAGGTCTTGGCTGTCCTTTTCTGTCACGGTACACATCGGCAATCAGCTCATCTCTATCATCCCATAATGGTAATCGCGCAGTAGCCACAAGACGCTGATGAAACTTATGCGCTGGATACTCCCAATCAATTTCATCATTGATTTTGAAAAAATGCTCTTCACGATAGTCAATATAAGCATGCAATCGATTACGTACATAGCGATTCCACTGCCATAACAGCTGTACCGAGTTGCGTGCAGGTTTGGTAAAAGGAATTAGATTAACTGTCAAGGCACACATTACCAATTCATCATTAGCAATAACGTCGATACCTTGCTCAATGACTTCTTCTCGCGTATGCGCATACTCAAACATACCTCCAAAAGCCACAAACCTTTTAAGGGTTTTTAAATATATGACACCAAAAGCCAATTGAGTATAAGGTGACAAATGCACGATTTCATTAGGCTTAGCTTTGGCCAATCTACAAATTTCATCAAACACCATCAAGCGTCTGATTTGTAGTGGAATTCGTTGATCTTCATGTATTGAACGCATACGATACTGTCCTTTTAACGGTTTCTACTGAAAAAGGATCATTGATCGATTTGCTCTAAGACACAAGTCTAGGTAACAAAAGACGATCACTTCTTTTGAGCGCTTTTGCTAATCTAGTTGGTATAGATAACAAAAATAGATTTTGAATATGACAACTTGTAATTGTTGAGAATAGTTATGATAAGGACAGACGGTTTGAATATTTATCAAATAGAAGTAATCGAAACGATGAGTGCACTTATAGAAGTGGTTGCAGAAGATGGTGAAACTGCTCTGCTAAAAGCGCGAGAAGAATATAGAAGCGAGAATATTACTTTAGAACCTGATGATATGCTTGATACTGAATTTATTATCTTTGGCGTAGAATAGAATGAGTAGCTAGCTCAAACCTAAAGTAGCTCTCAGTACTTGTGAACCTTAATGGATAAGCGTATAGATAATAGTAGAGCGCTGGCTCTTAACCAGTACATTCAATAATGGTCTAACAGTGAAAAACGGTAAAGTCCAGTCAGTCAATAAAGGTCAGTGGGACAAGCTCATCAGTGACAATGATGCTTACGTATTCACCTACGAATGGCTATCTGCTGTACGAGAAAAAATGGCAGATAATGCGACCTTATGGGTCAGTGGTACACACCATAATATTTTTACCTTAGGACGTATTTTGCCGCAGCTTGGTTTTAAGGTACTTAATGTTATAACTTGGGAAAAAACCAATCCACCACCCAACTTTTCTTGTCGGTTTTTTACTCATTCTACAGAATTCATTATTTGGGCAAGAAAACACCCTAAAGTACCGCACTACTTCGATTACGATTTGATGAAACGACTCAATAACGATAAGCAAATGAAAGATGTGTGGCGCTTGCCAGCAATTGCTAAGTGGGAAAAATCTTGTGGTAAGCACACTACGCAGAAACCTTTGGCATTACTAGCTCAAATTATTTTAGCTTCTACTAAGAAAAATGCAGTGGTTCTTGACCCTTTTGCTGGCTCTGCGA
This sequence comes from Psychrobacter sp. UBA3480, assembly GCF_002377945.1. Taxonomy (GTDB): domain Bacteria; phylum Pseudomonadota; class Gammaproteobacteria; order Pseudomonadales; family Moraxellaceae; genus Psychrobacter. Next base: position 205,682 of record NZ_DFQV01000020.1, on the reverse strand, counting down.
CGACAGGTATTGCAAGTAATGTCTTAGGAAGGCAATTTATCGGTATTGAACAGGAAGCTGAATACCTACAACTTAGCCAAGCGCGTTACGAAGACCTACAACAAGAAGGAAGAAAAGAGTTTTTCAAACAGCATTTCTATCGTTTATTAAATAAAGAGAGTAATAACTAAACGGATTCAAAATCCACAACATCACCTGACAACAACGTCAGACTGCTCATTGGCATGATACCGCGCAGTGCATTGCAAAAGAAGAGGTGCGTTAGTTTAGGCAAATCCTCATCTTGTAGCGACCTGATTATGACTGGATATTGCGTCGTGGATAGTGCATCTATAATTACCTGACGCATGACGCCAGTAACGCCTGATCGAGCCATAGAAGGGGTGTACCACTGGCCAGTGGTTAGGTAGTTTTCGTCATCTTTACGAATACTAGAGGTAGTTTTGGATTTCGATAGCGACTCTTCTGCCAATTGGTAGAAAACATTACTCATCGTACCCTCAACCCACTGCCCGCTCATATCGCGTAGCAGTCCTTCACCAAGTGTTGAAGCAAGCTTTGATGCCAATGGCTCAGATTTTATCTGTTGTAGCTCACCACTAGCGAGGACATTGTCTAAACGATTAAGGCTCTTGAGACCTGCCAACGGTGGCGGCAGGCAAGCAATCTGAGAAGACAAGCATATTGCAGAAGCATTAGGCTGGATAGGTACTAAGTTTCCATCAGTCAAGGACAGTTGTAGCGCAGTAGAAACTCTCATTGCGGTAGCCTTTAGCCATATCTCACAGTCGCTACCATTTGTACTAGGTGCATAGCCATAACCGCGCACATCCTGCGCAGCGCGGGTGACTACTAGCTTAAGCATACCCTGCTCTAATTGCTGAGCGTACAGTTGCAGTACTGCTAATAGCTCTTCGCTATTTATATTTAGCTGCAAGGTATCAGCATGAGAGACAAGTCGCTGATAATGATAATCTGACCACAGTATCAACCCATCAATGACACCCATAGTGGTAAAGAAGCCGTCAGCGTATGCCAGCCCGCGATTATCTAAAGACATCGTTACCGTTTGGCTGGTTGTCCTGTTATCTTCGGTTACCCTATTATATTCAGTCAAACTACTGTCTTGAGGGTACAGACACACCCAACCGTTTGGCACTGATGTCGTATCGGTCATGATTTAGCTATTGTCTGTTTGAGCGGCGGCTTTATTGATAACTAGCATGCAACTGTAGAACTCACATTTTGCTAGCTCTATCTTTTGTCCACCGACGATTCTATTTTTGATGATTTGACTATTGAGCATATCAGCAACCATTTTTCCGCCATCATCACCCATCAATTGACGCGATAGTTGATAGGCTTTTTTGGCGTGGTTTTGGCTCAGCTCTTTTTCTTTGTCTGTATCAGTAGGATTGGCATAGTACCAACCCAGCTCTAGATATTTTTCAGAGTCGATAATATCTAGATAAGGCGCGTCCGTTTTCATAAAGCGATATTTTGCCGCTGGATTACTGGCATAGTCTAGGCTGTTTTCGTCCGTGCTCATCACTTCGCCAAACACCGATTTTATACTATCTAACTCGTCCACCGCGAGCGACTCAACCTTATCCGTACCCCATGCTGCGACATCATATCTCACTGGCGTGCCTTGCTGAGCAGTGGCGCCATCTAGGTCAGGATTGTTTGCGCTGTCCTGTACTGGCTCATTCGTTGTTGCCTGCTCAGTGGTCTCAGCATCTGGATTTGGAGCATCTTCTTTGGTGCTGTCACAGCCACTGAGCGTCACACCAACTGCCATTATCGTACCGACTAGAAGGGTCTGTAGGTTAGGATTCCACATGGATAATTTACTCACACTTTTAGATTGATCTCGAAATAGGATTAACGAGCTGGCAGGAACGCCGCTGATAACGAATAGTTTTCAATAAAGAGCATATTTCACAAACATTATAATCTAGCAGTCATTACAGCATATTGATATAGGTTTCCATATTTTATAGTTTACCCAACTGCTCATCACTTGACTACCTTTTACGTTACGCGGAGCACTCCCCGAGAGTACAGATTTGTTAAATATATAACGTACCAAAACGACCTTCTCTTCAGTAGAAAGGAGAAAACTGCTTGCGCGTGTTTAGCGTATGTTTGCTTCAATGTCACAATTTATTTTCAAAAGCGATAAGACAGTCTATGACTAACTCTGTCACTTCCTAATCATTGATTGGCGATAGCCTCTTGGTTTGTCAATCATAGCGTTATCACTTATGATGATTGAGCGCCACTTAGTGCTTCTTTGATAGTATTTTTATTTTCTAGCCAGCGGATTATTTATGACCCAACACTTTATCGTTATTGGCAATCCAATTGCCCATAGTAAATCTCCTGAGATTCATGAGCAGTTTGCTGTACAAGCAGGGATTGATATTAGCTATCAGCGGCAGTACTGCCCTGATGATGCCGCCAGTTTTACAGCTGTCGTTGAGGCATTTTTTTGTGGTGGCGGTGTGGGCGCTAACGTGACAGTTCCTTTTAAACAAGTTGCTTATGATTGCTGTGCGGCGCGTGGTGGCTTATCAGAACATGCCAAGACGGCAGGCGCGGTCAATACATTACTGTTGAACAAAGCACTATTAGAAAGCGGCGTACCAATCACCGAAGCACTCTATGGTGATAACACGGATGGACAAGGACTTATCAATCACATTATGAGTATGGACTGGCCACTGACCGATGCTCGTGTGGCGCTAATAGGTGCAGGCGGTGCCGCTCGTGGCGTAATATTGCCATTATTTGAAGCGGGTATTGGCTCTCTCACGATTGCCAATCGCACCGTGTCTAAGGCAGCCGATTTGGTAAATGAGCTAAGCGCGGCCAGCTCAATAATCGATAACCAAAACATCGAGGTTTGCGCGACCAATGAACTCAGTGGCTCTTTTGACATTATTATTAATGCCACCTCTATTGGTTTATCAGGTGATACGTTACCGCTAGATGATGCTCTAAACTGTCAGTACGCTTACGACATGATGTATGGTCGTCCGCTACCGTTCTTGCATCATTTTGCTGCTCGTGGCGCACAGACCTCTGAAGGCTACGGTATGCTTATCGGTCAGGCCGCTTTAAGTTTTGAGCGTTGGACTGGGCATACTATCGATGTCGCACAAGCAACAACAGCGCTAAATAAAGACCGTTAATCAAAGAGAAATCTTTGTAAAGCTCTACCCTATTAACTAAAACGTAGTAACAGCCAATTTTCAAAACGGCGTAGCGGTACACGCAATCGCGTAGAATGTATCGCTAGACCACCACTCAATCCAATCACGCAGCCGAGCGCCGTATCAATCATACGCGCTTGGATAACGTCTCCAGCGACTGGTGGCACTGACATCGTACTACCATACTCAGCGATAAATATCGTCAGCGGCGTGATAAATATCACCGCCAGTCCATAATGCCGATCCACAAATGACTCAATCAAAAACATCATACATAATATCGCGATAGCGATGCCCCATCCTGATAGTCCCCAAGACAGCATCCAACCTGCCACGCCCATGCCAGCCAATGTACCTAATAATCGATGCAACTGTTTGATCCACATGGTTCGTAGCTGCATACCTTGGATGATAATAAAGCAGCTCATCGCTGCCCAGTATGGATAAGGCAGCTCTAACAGAACGGCAACGACCAACGCCAAACTGACGAAACTTACCACGATAAGACTATCGCTAATCATATCAGGCTGATAGTCATAGACAGGTACAGAAGCAACAGGACGCGTCGCCAATAAGAACAAACTATAGAGTAGCGCCAGCAACATCGAGGAGCCACTACCCAATATCACAAGCCCTATCGCTGAGAGCACTTGATCAATCGGTACAGGGATAAACAATGCAATCGCACCCGCCATCAACACAAACAATCCTGCGGGTGGTGGTTGCCGATAGTAACGACCTAGCATCACTACGCTAATACCAATCAGCATAAACACAGGCAGCCGAAGTACTGGTAATAGCTGCGCGATCAGACCCAGTGCAAAGCTCAGTATCATCGCAAACCCCCAAGCCATAACTGTCACTAGCCGATGTGGTAGCCCGCCTGCAAATGGTAGGTTTAAAATAATCATTGAGCCTAGCGATGCTTTGATACCTGAAGACAAGTCACCAAAATAAGCCCCTACAAACACTGGAAAGCTAATCGCAATCGCCGCGATGACTGGCATATGCCATGGTCGATGGCTACGATTGACTGTGAGTAAATGATTCAGCTCACCATCGATTAACCCCTTAATACGAGTTAACAATGTGCTCAACCAAGAGGCTCGCTGTTGCTTTTTTGAGGTGCTCATAAATGGCTTTTCCTATTTGATAAGTCCATTTGTCTTTGAATTTAGATGAGTCTACATAGCCCTTTATAGAATAATTTCAAGCGAAGATACAATTTACCTATACAAACTAAAATGAATTAATAACATAATTAATCATGAATAATAGTTATTAGTTGTATATTTGTCGCTGTAGAAGATTTATAATCATATCAACGCTATAACAGCTGTCTGCTACTAAAGACGTTCTAATAACTAATACACTAGAAAGCTGTCCACTAATAATTCACTTGATGACTAATATAACGTCTAGCTCATCTAAAATAAGTAAATATCGCTTACATAAGTTATGACTCAAATATTGCGCCATAAGTCTATGATAGCGAACTAACCAAAGAGAGCGATTATGTTAACTTACAAAGCCCCCTTACGTGATATCAAATTTTTGATTAATGATGTATTTGACTATCAGACGCATTATAAAAGCTTAGACAACGGCGAAAACGCTGATCCTGAAACTGTAGACATGATTCTACAAGGTATGGCTGATTTTGCTGAAAACGTCATTGCCCCGCTCTATCAATCAGGTGGTGAAGAAGGCTGTCATTTTGAAGATGGCGTCGTGACCACGCCAAAGGGCTTCAAAGAGGCTTATGACCAGTTCGTAGAAGGCGGCTGGCAAGGTATCTCATATCCTGAAGAATTCGGTGGTATGAATCTGCCAACGTCAATCAACCTTATCAAAGCTGAAATGATCGGTACTGCTAACTGGTCATGGTCGATGTATCCTGGTCTATCAACAGGTTGTATCAACACATTGCTTCAGTACGGTACTGACGAGCAAAAAGCACTGTATTTACCTAAGTTGGTCGAAGGCTCATGGGCAGGTACCATGTGTCTGACTGAACCACAATGTGGTACGGATTTGGGTCAAGTTAAATCAAAAGCCATTCCACAAGATGACGGCACCTATAAAATCAGCGGTACCAAAATCTTTATTTCAAGCGGTGAGCATGACTTAACAGATAATATCGTTCATATCGTTCTAGCACGCCTACCAAATGCACCTGAAGGCACACGCGGTATTTCACTATTTATCGTACCAAAATTCACGCCGAACGCTGAAGGTGAAGCTGGCGAGCGCAATGCCGTAGTTTGTGGTTCAATCGAGCACAAAATGGGCATCAGCGCATCTTCGACGTGTGTATTGAACTTTGATGGCGCAGTCGGCTATCTAATCGGTGAACCGCATAAAGGCCTAAAAGCTATGTTCACTTTTATGAACACGGCTCGTATCGGTACTGGTATCCAAGGTCTGGCGCATACTGAATTGTCTTTCCAAAACGCCTTGCCATATGCCAAAGAACGTCGTTCTATGCGTACGCTATCTGGTACTAAAGATCCTGAAAAAGTAGCTGATGCTATCATCCATCATGCTGACGTACGCCGTATGCTACTGACGCAAAAAGCCTTTGCTGAAGGCGGTCGCTCAATGATTTATCATTCAGCACGTTATGCCGACAAAATGGCACAAGGTATTGTCAATGGCGATGATGAAGAGTTCGAAAAGTGGGACGACAAATTGGGCTTCTATACGCCAATTCTAAAAGGCTTCTTAACTGAGCTAGGTATCGAAGCTGCCAAGCATGGTCAGCAAGTCTATGGTGGTCACGGCTACATCAAAGAATGGGGCATGGAGCAAATCGCTCGTGATGCTCGTATCGCAACGATGTACGAAGGCACCACTGGCGTACAGGCGCTTGATCTACTAGGCCGTAAGGTTATCTTGCAGTCTAAAGGTAAGATTATCCGTGACTACACGTCAAGCATCATGAAATGGTGTGGCGAGTATGCTCTTGATAAAGAAATGCGTAAATTCGTTTGGGCACTAACCAAACTGTGTGCTGAGTGGAATACCTTGACGGTACGCTTGATGTTGATGGCACGTAAAGACCGTGAAATTATCTCAGCAGCGTCAGAGGACTTCCTAATGTACTCAGGCTATGTGATGATGGGTTATCATTGGGCGCGTATGGCAGCAGTAGCTTATGAAAAGTTAGAAAATGGTGGTACAGAAGCACCAGAATTCTACAAAGCAAAAATTCAGACTGCTGAATTCTACTTTGATAAGTTGCTACCACGCACGTCTGGTCACGCAGAAGCGATGGTTGCCCCAAGCGAAAGCATGACATCAATGGAAATCGATCACTTTGCTTTCTTAGATTAAAATTGACTAAAACTGCATCGATAATTAGTAAAAAAGCGCCTATCATTTAGGCGCTTTTTTGTGCTTAACTAAAAATCTATTTATATAGAATCCACAGCAACGAGCAGTTTTAGGAGTAAGCTATGCGACTGATTGATTACAAATCCACTTCTTTAGCTGCACACTGTATGCGAACATTGGTAATTAGCACGGTACTAGTAAGTATGTCTGCAAATAGTGCGATTGCTAAAAATAACGATACCCTTATTCGTTTTACAAAAGGTGCTATTAGTAGCGTCATCACTGGTAAATTAAATCCCAATGACAATGAACGCTGGTATCGTTTTGACGCTACACGCGGACAGTATGCCGTGATAAATATTACCCCACTTGCGGGAACATCTGAGACTGCCAATGTCGGCGTATTACATATGCCGAACGGTATACAAGATGGCGGTAAAGGTGGTATCGTCTATCAAGGCTGCTTACCTGCGACGGGCACATATCGATTGCGTATCGCCCGCAATCTTATGGCTACCGAAGGCAAAATTGCGGGCTACAATGTTGAACTAATGATACTACCAACGTATGCCAGTCAGCCTTTATGCAAATGATTTTAGTCATTTAAGGTTGGTAGCTTTAGCCTATAAGCAGTCACCTTTTTAAGCAGTCGCTTTTTCAACCAAACAGTTTTCAAAAAGGTAGGTACTATTAACTACCAAGCATTTTCTTATGATACACCGCACTTATCTCTTCAACTTCTACACATATCTGCAATGCCGCACGCCCTGACTGCTCTGCGCCTATTTTTTCTTCGATAGTAGCAACCAACAGCTCAGCCAACTGGTCACGAGTGGCTATATCACGTCCGCTCATCAGCTTTAGGTGGGCATAAATAAATCCATTGGCTTGTTCATCGTCTTCAACACCTACTAGAAATGACTTAATAGGTACAATACGTGCTTTGATATCAGTAGGCAGCTTAAACTGGCCACTATCCCATAATGCTTTGTTTAGCGATTTGAGTAGTGATTCTTCGTGAGCGATACTGACGTTGGGTGTCACTTGAATGGTTAAATGTGGCATGAGCCTGTCCTTAAATGTAGATAAAAATAATAGATAAGCTGGCGTATAAGTCTACGCCTTATCGCTATGGTCAATCTACAACAATCTTGCGCCAAAATATCTTCAATACAAGCGAACCCAGTATAGATTACTCATAAATATGCTGAGCGAAATTGTCGACACGGCCATTTTGTAATAGACAGATTACAACCTCCGTATAATCTTTTATTCATCCGTAATAGCGTCAAAACAAGCATCAAGCGTCGCGGCCAACTGTGCAGGCGGCAATTCAATCTCTAGACCGCGGCGACCCCCACTTACATAGACAGTGGGCTGATCTTGAGCTGTACTATCTATCACGGTTTTTAGTCGCTTCTTTTGACCCAGTGGACTGACACCGCCCAACACATAGCCTGTGCTTCGTTCTACTTGTTTGGGGTCGGCCATCTGCACTTTTTTGCAGGACAGCAATTTGTTAGAAGATAACGCCTTAGCCATTTTTTTAAAATTAAGTGTTTTATCAACTGGTAATATCGCCACAGCGAGCACGCCAGTATCGGTGATCACCACTAAAGTTTTAAACACTTGTGTCACCGCTACGCCTAGCTTTTCTGCGGCTTCTAAACCAAACGAAGCGGCATTGCTGTCGTGAGTATATTCGTGTACCTGGTAATCAAGGTTACGTTTTTTGGCAAGATCGATAGCTGGAGTCATAGGTTTTAGGCTTAATAAAATGAAATTGAAAAATAGACGCTATATGTATCAGTCATCGGTGATAAAAATATATTATTACGCTAAATATATGAACTTTCAAATGTTTGAGCATTTTGTATAATCTGTCACTCTCTATAGCGTAACCAAACCGTATTAATATTGGTAGTATATACAGACACTATATATCGCTTTGGTGGCTTTTATGGCATCATAAGCGCAACATATTTGACTATTTTTGATACTGATTATGATACCGAAGTTCCTAAAAAAACGGATTTTTAAAGCGCCAGTCGCGACTGATAGCACTGCTAAAACTGATGGTGTCGCGACTGATGGCACTGCTAAAACTGATGGCAATACAATCGCTACGAAGCCTTATTCTAATGCACCGATCAATCAGCTGTATCGTAAGCTGTCAGGTCAGATGCTCGATATCGCCGTAAAACCTAAGCTATTAGGCGAGCTACCTGAGTTCGACAATGATGATCAAACGCTACGGTTTTATGTACTACAGGACTATTCTCGTTCCAACAGTATTCTGATTGACTTGCAGACGCAAGAGCACAACTTACCGCCAGCACTGGTTGGAGTAAATGATGCCGCCCATAATATTAAAGAAAATGCGGCCATCATATTTTTGAATCACCCAAGTGCCAAAGACAGTCAACTGTCTCCTCGCCTTTCTCGCTTAGTATCTGCTGTACTGCAATATCCCGAGCTAAAGGTACGTCTAGTGCCCGTATCGATTCTTTGGGGACGTGCACCTGAAAAAGAAGATTCGTTATTTAAGCTACTGACTGCTGATAACTGGCAAGATCCTAGCATTACTAAGCAATTATTTAATATCGGGGTGATGGGCCGCGATACTTTCGTACAGTTCCACCCACCGCAAGACTTACGTACCATTATCAATGATAATCTCAAAGGCGACGTGGAAGGACCTGCTACCTTTGACTCAGTTGCTACAGATGCCCTTAAAGCAGATTTAGCAGCAGCGGATTCAGTCGATACAGAGTCAACGGCTACTAACAGTGATGCCGCAGCTGACGCTGAGCAGACACCAAGCTATGCGCTAGTCGCATCGGCTGATAGTAATCGTGAACTGGTTCGTATGTTGCAGCAGCAATTGTCAATTTATTTAGACAAGCAGCGCGCCAGTATGCTCGGCCCAGATCTATCAGATAGACGCAACTTGGTAGACAAGCTGGTGTACTCGCCAGCGATCAAACATGCAATTGAGATGGAAGCGGCAGAAAAAGGAACTAGCGTTCGAGAAGCTCGTAGTCAGGCCAGAGGCTATGCTAATGAGATGGTCAATGACTACTCTCATTCTATCATCCGTGGTTTTTATAAATTTCTGACATGGCTGTGGACGCAGTTATATGACGGCGTAGAAGTCCATCACTTCGAGCGGGTACGTGACCTTGCGACCGATTATGAGCTGATTTATGTGCCTTGTCATCGCAGCCATGTCGACTATCTATTACTGTCTTATGTCATCTACAAACGCGGCCTGAGTATCCCTTATGTCGCAGCAGGTGACAACTTAGATGTGCCTGTATTAGGCCCCCTATTACGCGGTGCAGTCGCTTTTTATATTCGTCGTAGCTTCCGTGGTAATGCTCTATATACTGCTGTACTGCGCGAATATATGCATACCCTTATCACGCGTAACACTCCGATTGAGTACTTTATTGAAGGTGGTCGCTCACGTTCAGGTCGCTTGCTACCGCCGAAAATGGGTATGCTAGCGATGACCGTGCATAGCCAACTACGCCAAACCAATAAGCCTGTGGTATTTATACCGACTTATATTGGTTACGAGCGTATTATGGAAGGCGGCACTTATGTCGGTGAGCTAAAAGGTAAACCAAAAGAGTCGGAGTCTTTGATCGGGCTGCTCAAAGTTGGTCGTAAAATCGAACGTATCTTTGGTAATGTGCACTTAAGCTTTGGTACGCCGTTGCATCTTAGCGACTTTATGACGAAATTCGATGTGCCAGCCAATAGTTTGCCATCTGATCGTACTGACTCACCGCTTGATGAAAAGACCAGCGCTATGGTCGATAACATCGGCGTGAAAGTCATGCAGCATATCAATAAAGCTGCAGTCGTAACTCCTGTATCGCTATTGTCATTAGTTTTACTATCGGCACCGAAGGCGGCATTGGATGAAAACATTTGCCGTGAGCAAATCGCTTTGTATCAAGGTCTGGCTCAGCAGCTGGTCTACTCAGATGATACGGTTATCACTGATATGACGCCGCAGCAAATCATCGATTATGGTATTAAGCTAAAACTTATTGAGCGTACGCCGCATATCTTGGGCGATATTATTCAGGTCGCAGGTAAACAGGCGGCACTACTAAGCTACTTCCGCAACAACATTTTGCATGTCTTTATCCTGCTGTCGTTCCTATCTGCGCTAGTCGCACGCAACGGGCGTATTAAACGCAGCCGTCTCGATAGTATCGCTGAGCAGCTATATCCGTTCTTACAAAGTGAGCTATTCTTATATTATCCAGCACATGGCTTGGCTGATACGCTTAATAAGAAAGTTGATAACCTGCTGTCTCATGGACTTATCGTTGACTTGGGTGATGATACGCTCAGCGTTCCTGAGTCTAATAGTAAGCACTATCAGCAGCTGCAAGTGCTTGCGACTCCAGTTGGACAAAGCCTTGAGCGTTACTTTATGACGCTTGCTCTACTTGCTCAGCAAGGCTCTGGTAATTTAACTGAAAACGAAGTTGTTGACCTATGTCACCTACTTGGGCAACGTTTGTCTGTGCTCTATGCAGATGATATTCCCGATTTCTTTGACCGCGCCTTGTTCACCAGTTTCATTAGTGCGCTGACTCGTCTTGACTATCTACAAAAAGATGATGAAACAGGCATACTGACTTTCGATCATCGTATTAATGACATTGCTCATCATGCTAAGTACGTACTAACGCCTGATATGATGCAAATCTTGCAGCAAGTCGCTAGTTTGGATGAAGAAGAAATCACTCACGCCATTACTGAGATTAGTAATAAAAAACAGCGTAAGTTTGGGCGTAAGCGTTAATTTTAACGACTACCCATACCCTTTAAGATTTTAAGCTAAACAAAAAAAGACCGCTAACGATTAGCGGTCTTTTTTTGGATTGGATTATATTAAACAGCCGTATTAGTTAGTAATTTTCTTATACTTGGCACGTTTAGGACTGGCATCATCACCCATTGTCTTTTTACGATACGCTTCAAACTCAGTATAGTTACCATCGAACCAAACTGGGCCTTCTTCTTCGAATGCCAAGATATGAGTCGCGATACGATCAAGGAACCAGCGATCATGCGATACGACCATTACTGTACCTGGGAATACTTGAATCGCATCCTCTAGTGCACGTAAGGTTTCGATATCCAAATCGTTTGATGGTTCATCGAGGAGCAATACGTTTGCGCCTTGCTTTAGCGTTTTCGCCAATTGCAGACGGTTACGCTCACCACCTGATAATTGACCGACGTGCTTTTGCTGATCTGAGCCTTTAAAGTTAAAACGTCCGATATAGGCACGGCTTGGCGTAGTGTAGTCACCAACGGTAATGATATCAAGGCCGTCAGAAACTTCTTCCCATACGGTTTTGTTGTCATCTAGATGATCACGTACCTGACCGACATAGGCAACTTTAACACTTTCACCTAAATCAACTGAACCAGTATCTGGTGTATCGCGCTCAGTAATCATGTTAAATAGCGTGGTTTTACCCGCACCATTTGGACCAATAATACCAACGATACCACCAGCTGGTACGTTAAAGCTTAGGTTTTCATATAACAGACGATCGCCAAATGATTTAGAGATGTCATTGATCTCAATAACCTTGTTACCCAAACGTGGACCAGGTGGAATATAAATCTCAGAGGTCTCATTACGTTTTTGGAACTCAGTTGAGTTCAATTCTTCAAAACGCTGTACACGAGATTTAGACTTGGCCTGTTGGCCTTTTTGGTTTTTGCGAATCCATTCAAGCTCTTTTTTCAGCGCTTTAGCAAATGATTCTTCTTGCTTGTTCTGCTGCTCTAGACGCGTATTCTTTTGCTCTAGCCATTCAGTATAGTTGCCTTCATACGGATAGCCATGGCCACGGTCAAGCTCCAAGATCCACTGAGCTACATTATCCAAGAAATAGCGATCATGGGTAATGGCAACGATAGTACCGCTGTAGTTCTGCAAGAACTGCTCTAGCCATGCAACAGACTCGGCGTCCAAATGGTTGGTCGGTTCGTCAAGTAATAGCATGTCAGGGCGCGACAATAGCAGACGGCATAGTGCTACACGGCGTTTCTCACCACCTGACAGTTTGCTAACGTCAGCATCCCATGGTGGCAGACGGAGCGCGTCGGCTGCTTTTTCTAGCTGGTTGTTTAAGTTGTGCGCATCCCAAGACTGGATGATATCTTCCATTTTGCCTTGCTCTTCAGCAAGTTTATCAAAATCAGCATCAGGCTCTGCGTATTCAGCATAGATAGCATCTAGACGTGCTAGCGCATCTAGTGCTTCGCGCATGCCGTCTTCGACATTACCACGAACGTCTTTACTATCATCTAGCTGTGGTTCCTGTGGCAGATAGCCAACTTTGGTACCTGCCTGCGCGCGTGCTTCACCACTAAACTCAGTATCCACGCCTGCCATGATACGGAGCAAGGTTGATTTACCTGAACCATTAATACCCAAAACACCAATTTTGGCACCAGGGAAAAACGATAGGTTGATATTTTTTAGGATTTCACGCTTAGGGGGAACAAGTTTTGACACGTTGTTCATCGTGTAAATATATTGAGCCATTAACACTCCGATAGACTGCATAGAAGAGAACAGCAAATGCAACTCAGCGATGATGCCAAGCGTGCCGTACCTCAAAATCAGGGTTACAAATTATAGGTCATTATCGCATTGTGGCGCATACCCTGCAAGCTGACAGGTTGTTTTACCAGTTGTTTTACTGTTTTTGACAGCAGGCTATGCCCTTTGGCTATAAAACTTGCTTTAAAAAGTAACTCAGGAGATCTTATCTTAATGAACTAACTTAACATTTTGATTCATTAGCGTTTTATAAAGACCACAAAAAATAGCATCAAAACTTTCGCAAATTTAATCAATAGCCGTTAGCATGTTAGTGTGGCTTAACAAGGTCTAATGGCTCGATTTTGTGTTCGATTATCAAAATCTATTGATCATCTGACTTTATGTTCGTCTCAACATCTACTTTATAGCAATCATACAGGTACTGATAATATGGCCAACGGCTATCGCCCTGAAATAGTCCAACGTGCGTTTGTCGATTTTATCGGAGCGCGCTTACATCCGTTTTGGTCATTGACGACGCCTAAGTTACGCCTGATCGCACGCTATACGTTAAGTGATGATTTGATAGCACTTCGATTTGATAGCAATAGAGCCTTTAAACAGCAGGTTTCTAAGGTGATGGGTGGTTGGCAAGGCGGTCAATATCTCGATTTGCGCGTTTGTATCGATGGAGTTTATCACCAGCGTAGCTACTCGATAGTGGGCTTGGCGCATCAACAACTCTGGTGGCTCGACGATGCTACCGAGAGACATACGGCAGACCGACGTCATACGGTAACTATCGCGATTAAACCGCAAGGGTTGGTATCTAACTATTTAACCAAGCAAATGCCACTGGCTAGCGTCGTTGATACAAGTCTGCCACTTGGTCATTTCACTTTGGGACAAACATCCATAGTAGTGCAGGAAGGCTCAGATAATAAGCAGTTCACTCCTTTGCTATTCATCGCTGGTGGTAGCGGTATCACGCCTATGCTCGGACTTATCACTCAAGCCCTGAGTAATGGACATCAGGTGACGCTATTGCATTATAGTCGGACTGTTTCATCCAAACTACAACATCAGTGGCAACAGCTGAACGATACTCATCCAGACTTCACTTATCATCTAATCCATACTGAAGAGCCGACTACCTATTTGGCTGGCACACGATATTTAAGTGTAGAGAGCCTGCTGTCGCTAAACTTACCTCTATCAGATACGCAAATATTTGCCTGCGGTTCACAAGCGTTATTAGCTGGCTTATATAAAGCCGCCGCAGAGATAACCTTATCTACAGACAAACAGCTGCGCGATAACATCATCGTAGAGAACTTTGGTAATGCCCTAGCTAATGTTGATAACGGTAGCAATCAAACATTCGATAAAACGATACCTGTAGAAGAACACACTGTCTATTTGCGGTCACGGCAACGACAGTTTAGCAGTGACACGACCATACTGGCTGCGGCTGAAAATGCAGATGTACGGCTAGCATATGGTTGTCGGCAAGGCATTTGCCAATTGTGCCGCTGTAATAAAGTCAGTGGCGTAGTCAAAAATGTCCAAACAGGGAAAGTGAGCGGTGATGGTTACGAGTCTATTCAGACTTGCATCAATATTGCCATGACTGATGTGGTTCTCGATGTTTAATGACTGGCTTAATAGAACAACTGGCTCAATAGAAAGCATATGCCAAACAACCTATGAGAAATAGAAGACAAGCGTTACTTTATAGGCTAAAACTCAGATAACTTATCAAACCGGATGCAGTGCTGCTTATTCATGCCGTTTCGGTTAAGGATTTATTTATGCGCTTACTACCACCCGTTACTATGCCACAATCTGCTGTGCCTATCTTGACACCACTTTCCGATGCACAGCTAGCAAAAAACGCGCCTTCACCTTTGACGCCGCAAGCTCCTTACTCGCAGCTTAATGATGAAGCAATCAATGATAGCGGTCAGCCAGACGCATCGACACGGACTCGCTACCCAACGTTGACTGGCGCACCTTTATCAAAGCTTCAAAGTGATGCTTTAGCCGTAGAGCTCAATGCCCTGTATAAAAGCGTTATGGACTCGCTAGGCAGTAAGGATGCACGCTACATACAGCGGATATATGCCACCGTGGTATATAGTGAAGTTATTGCCCGTGGTCTACTTGCAGCGGCTGGGCGTATGCCATCGAAACGCAGTCTAGTCGCTACTTGGCTACTAGGAACGTCTTTACTTAGCCTTAGCAAAATATTGAACAATATGGAGCTGGGTCATAATGTCATGCATGGTCAATATGACTGGATGCAACACCCGCACCTTAATAGTCAAAAATTTGACTGGGATATTGTCTGCCCTGCTCCATTATGGCAACACTCTCATAATTATTTACATCATACTTTTACCAATATTGTTGGTCGTGATCATGACGTAGGCTATCACTTGATTCGAGTGACTGACGAGCAGCCTTGGACACCAGAAGATCGCTACAATATGTTTAGTACAGCGGTACTGGCATTTGGCTTTGAATGGGCGGTAGCTTTTCACGACATCCAAATCAGTGCAGATGAATACGCTGACTCCCCTGATCTGCACAAAATCATGCAGCAGAAGTCTCGCGCGTTGTTTGCCAAAATTGGACGACAAATAGGCAAAGACTATATTGCACTGCCGTCTGTGGTAGCGCTGACACTAGGTCGTCGTAGCGCCTTTAGTACGCTGAGCGGTAACATGACTGCCAACACTGTCCGCAATCTATGGACGTGGGCAGTGATTTTTTGCGGGCATTTCACTGAGCAAGCGCATATCTATACCCATCTCGATGCCAATGAAAGTAAAGGCGACTGGTATGTACGCCAAATCCTTGGCTCTAGCAATATCAAAGGCAGCAAATGGTTCCATCTTTTGACAGGTAATTTATCTCATCAGATTGAGCATCATATATTTCCTGATATGCCAGCTGGCCACTATGCAAAGATTGCGCCGCAGGTACAGGCCATATGCCGTAAGTATGGTTTAAGCTATAACACTGGCCGCTTTGGTACGCAACTCAAGCAAGTACTCGGACGTATTTATCACTTTAGCAAACCTAGTGAAAAAGAATGGCAAGCCCATGTACAGTCAGTGGAAAATGCAGATAGTACTACTCATAAAGATGATAGGTCAGCGGCCAATTTAGAAAACAAATTAGCGATAGAAAACACTGGTGGTCTCACTCGCTTTTTACCTCCAGTCGTTCGTAAAGCCATATCTTATGCATGGTGACATATTCAGATTTGCAACCAGATACGGCCATGATAAGGTAGGACAGAATACATAGATGACGTTAACAGTCGTCCTATCAACCATTACGGTAAGCGTCTAGATTGTTAAGCATCAAACCCACATACTAAACTGGCACTATTAAATTAATAAAATATTTAATTACTAATAAAAAATGGAGTATATTAATGAGTAACCAAACCTCTAAACCAAATCTAGAAATTGTTCATAATCAAGCAGCAAAACGTTTTGAGACTTCTATCGATGGTCAGACAGGTTATATTAGCTATCAGGAAAGTGCTGACAAGTTGGTCTACGATCATACTATCGTACCGCAGCAATTAGGCGGTCAAGGCGTTGGTTCAGCACTCGTTAAGCACGCATTGAATTATGCGCGTGAGCAAGACAAGAAAGTGATACCACAATGCTCATTTGTCGCATCATACATTAGCAAACATCCTGAGTATCAAGATTTGATTTAACTGGCTAAGTAACTAGATTCAACTAATTCGTTAACGAGGCTCAGTTAAGTGACATCGGGCGAAGCAGAAAAATATGTAGATATTTATTTCGCATAGGAGACATACCCCAACACCACTTTTAATAAACCAATTCGACATAACAATAAAGGTTATTAATATGAGTAGTTTATCTGACAAACAAATCAATCTACAGCTAGAAGAGCTGGCTGGCTGGCAGCGTGATGGCAATAGCCTCGTCAAGACATATCATTTCAGCGATTTTATCGAAGCTATGAGCTTTATGAATCAAGCGGCATTTCATGCTGAAGCGCTTGAGCACCATCCTGAATGGCGTAATACCTACAATATCGTAGAAGTTCGTTTAACCAACCACGATACAGGTGGTATATCTAGTCTAGATATTCGTTTAGCCAAACGCATGGAGCATATCATTCAGCCAAAACGGTTGTAGTGGCAAGTCTACAATGTATGCCTAGATGCCGATTATCTTGGTTCTATACCTATTACCCTAGTTGAAGCAGACAAAAAAAGACCCTCAATTGAGGGTCTTTTTTATAGTAGGTATTTATAATAATAAGCTGTATTTACATCTTACGACTGACAAAGGCAACGATAAACAAAATAACGGCGACTGCTAAGAAAATGTATGCCAAATTAGCAGACAATCCTGCGACACCACCGAAACCTAGGAAACTCGCTAATAATGCGATGACTGCAAAAATAATAGCCCAACGAAACATAATCTTCTCCTCAAATAATGGTAAAAAACAGATATTAAAATTTATATAGCATCTATTTAACTTGTTTTTATCTAATGCTAGTTATTACTGTTTACGCTTATAGATTAGCAATGTTCGTCTCCAAAAAACGTTCATTTTAGTAATAATATCGGTAGGTTATGTAAAGTTTGTAGTAACTGTTAATGTCTCATACCTCTTTTTCTTTAATAGATGATATTTTCGAAATAGAATTATATTTCTGAATACAGCGTTATTTAACCGAGAGTTCTCAAACTAAGCGCTTTTTACCTGAATGTGCTTTATGTGCTTTATGTGCTTTTATTGAATACTCTTTTACTGAACGCTACTCTTCCAACTGTATGCAGAATTATTTTAAATTTCTCACGTTATATACGATGATTTATGGAAAGTTGGTTGCAAACTATAAACTGTAGCGACCTCACAAACCCCTAACCTAATCAAACGACTTGGTTTATAGTTTACTATCCACCTCTTCTCAAATCTATTAAGGACAATACATATGGATACCAATACGGATACTGAAAACCCTACACAAAAAACCGGCGGCGACACACGCCCTTATGCAGTTGTTCTATATGGTGCGACAAGTTTCGTCGGTCAGATCACTGCCCACTATTTAACCAATTTTTTATCAAATAATAAGAATGAAGATGGCTCGAACGTATCATGGGCGATCGCAGGTCGTGATGAAGACAAGCTCAATAAGCTACAGGCCAAACTTGAGAGTAAGGTAGACATTATTATCGCCAATAGTAATGATGCTGCCAGCCTTGATAAGATGACAAAGCAAACTCAAGTCCTCATCTCTACTGTAGGCCCATATCTGAAATATGGTGAGCCACTGATTAAATCCTGTGCTGAAAACGGTACAGATTATGTCGATCTTACTGGTGAGGCCATTTTTATCAAAGATATGATGGACAAGTACCAAGATACTGCCAAGCAAAGTGGTGCCCGTATTGTTAACTCTTGTGGTTTTGACTCTATCCCGTCAGATTTGGGCGCGTACTTTACCCAAGCTAAGGCAGAAGAGAAGTTCGGCGAGACCTGTAATGTCATCCATATGCGTGTCAAAGCAGCGAAAGGTGGCATCTCAGGCGGTACTATCGCATCGATGGCATCAATATTTGAAGAAGCTGGCGAAGATAAATCACGTCGAAAACAAGTGGCTAATCCTTACTTGTTAAACGATGATACCGATGTACCAAACGTACGTCAGGACAATGTCAGCAAACCAGTATATGACAGCAATCATAAGCGCTGGTTAGCACCGTTCGTCATGGCCACCATCAATACGCGTATCGTCCATCGCACTAACCAATTACTCAGCTATGAGTACGGTCGCGATTTCAAGTATGACGAAGCAATGTGGATGAAAGATGGTGTCAAAGGAAAACTGTCTAGCTATGCTATGAGCGCAGGTTTATTAGGCTTTGCCACTGCGATGATGATTAAACCAAGTCGCGAGTTACTATCCAAGCACGTCTTACCAAAAGCTGGCTCAGGCCCTTCCAAAGACGAGCAAGAAAACGGCTACTTTGATATTCGTCACTTTGGACAAACGGCCAAAAATGACACTATTACCGTTAAAGTAACAGGTGATAGAGATCCTGGTTACGGTAGTACCTCTCGCATGATTTCGCAGGCAGCATTATGCTTGGCACAAGATATCAGCAAAGAAGACGTTGGCGGTGGGTTCTGGACACCAGCATCTGCGATGGGAGATAAGCTAATAACTCGCTTAGAAGCACATTCTGGTCTTAGCTTTGAAGTGATTGATAGTTAATCTATTGAATGATAACAAAGGCTCAATGTTTTTATGACCGTATCTTGGTTTCGAGATACGGTTTTTTATTACCTACTTTAAAATTTCAGCTAGGATTAAATTGAGAACAACGTATTTTTTTGGTGAACAATGTTTCTGTTTCCCAATTATTTAATACTTTATGATACTAACCATTAATCCAATATTGCTACTATCGTTTTATAAATATTGTAGAAAAATTATATGTAAACATTAGTTTAGTTGAATGTATATCATCAAAGAACTTATGTACTAAAATCTGATAATTATCTAAACACTGGTTTTGAATTATAAATAAAAACTTTTAAAAGAAGTCTCTATAGCACTGATAGATAGCACTCAAAAAACTATTAATAACAATTAGCTAAGATAGAACAGCGACTATAAGCAATCAAATACTCATATGTTGAATACTAGAGACATTGGTAGATATTTATAGTCAACAGACTCATTTATTAACAGCTTTAATAACACAATCAACCTTTGCTACTAATGAGTTTTTGAAAAATTTAGAAGTTAAAATACCAGCTAGACTTTAAGCATGACAGTTTCATAACGTCACAAGAAAACATTAAACTGTTAGAACCTTAATGAGTTTGCTACTGAAATATAAACTACATCGTTGATAATTTGCATACAGTATTTACAGACACCTTTAAATAAAAACAGCTCATCGTTGAATATGGGTTATCGTTTTTAACTATTGCTAATTATGTATCATGGAGTTTTATAATGAAAAAGAATGTTTTATCACTAATCGTCGGCGCTACCCTTGTATTACCAACTATGGCAATGGCAGCACCCGTTAACAGTAGCGATCTAATGCCAGCAGATATGCGTAATGCTCCTGTCGAGAGCACTGTACAGGCCGAAATAGAAGGTCCTGATGGTGAGTTGCTAGCGACCCAACCTGGCGCTGTCGATGTCGAAGAGTCAAACACTGCTGATGTCGATATGGACATGGGTAATGAAGCAGATGAAATGAATGACGAAGCTGACGATATGGATGATGCAGCAAGCGATGATAACGCAGCTTTGATGAACAACGCTCAAGCAACAGCCAATGCGGCAGCAATGACTAATGCTACAACGGCTCAGGCTCCTGTACAGAACGCTCAAGCGCCTAACATGCAACATAGCAATGCAGACTATCAGCCTTTAATCGCAGGTGAAGCGGCTACTGAAAACAAAGTTGCAGATGCTGCTAGTACGTTGCAAGAAAAGAAAAAAGACAAGCGTGGTGAGTTATTAGCTACTCAGCCAGCAAACGTACAGTTTAAAGAAAACCGTCGTATCGCTGTATCACGCTAAGCAGATAGGTAGTTGGTTTGATTAGTTTGTAAGCGTATTACTTATGTAAAAAGGCAGCCATATGGCTGCCTTTTTTGTTATACCCAACTATAAATTTTAGCTATTTTTAGCAGTATTTATTTCTTAGCTTTAGTCACACCAGCTTCTTGTAATAAAGCGCCGAGTGTACCCATTTTACTTGGGGCTTCAGCTTTATCATTTTTCACTGGCTTACTACGATTGCTCGCGTTGTCTTTATCCTGACGCTTGCCACGTGGCTTAGACGGACGTTTGTCAGCAGCTGGACGATTACTATTGGTATTGTTGCGTGGACGACTGGTTTTCTCACCATCTATACTAGCTGTCGTAGACTTAGCAGCCGCACGGACAGGTTTTTCAGATTCAGGTTTCATGCTAAAGCCGATACGACCACGTTTTTCATCGATAGAGATAACACGAACCGAAACGATATCACCAGGTTTGACACGGTTCATAGGATCTGCGACAAAGTCATTGGCCATCTGCGAGATATGTACCAAACCATCCTGATGTACACCAACATCAACGAAACAACCAAAGGCCGTTACGTTAGTGACTACCCCTTCTAACGTCATGCCTTCGCTCAAATCTTTGATGCTATTGACGTCATCACGGAAATTAGCTGTTTTAAACTCAGGACGAGGATCGCGAGCAGGTTTAGCTAGCTCTTCGATAATCGCTTTTACGCTGATATTATCGTCATTAGCAGCCAATGTAATCGTATCAATCGTATTTAACACGCCATCATTACCGATGACTTCTGACAACGGCTTGCCCGCTTGTGCAAGTAAGCTATCGACCAATGCATAGCTCTCTGGATGCACACCAGTGGCATCTAATGGATTGCTACCATTATGAATACGCAAGAAACCAGCTGCTTGCTCAAATGTCTTAGCGCCTAGACGTGGGACATTTTTAAGCGCTTCACGACTATCAAATGCACCGTGCTCTTTGCGATAGGTGACGATTTGCTGCGCTACATTGCGGTTAAGACCTGCGATGTGAGCCAAGATAGCTGGACTGGCTGTATTCACATCCACACCCACGGCATTCACGCTATCTTGAGTTACTTTATCCAGACTGTCTGCAAGCTGGTTTTGATTGACGTCATGCTGATATTGACCCACACCAATGGCTTTTGGATCAACTTTAACAAGTTCTGACAATGGATCCTGCAAGCGACGAGCAATAGAAACCGCTCCGCGTACAGAAACGTCTAGATTGGCCAGCTCATCACTAGCAAGTTCACTCGCTGAATAAACAGACGCACCCGACTCATTAACGATAACAGCTTTGGCTTTTAATGCATCGTTCGCAGCCAAAATCTCTTTGATCATCGCATCTGTTTCGCGACTTGCCGTACCATTACCGATAGCGACCAAATCAACGTTATAAGTGCTTAATAGCTCATCGATGACTTTTTTGGCTTCATCCATCTTATTATCAGGTGCGAACGGATACACTGTCGCGATGACAGGTTTCTCTTCGTTATCTGACATGACATGACCCTGCGCATCGACGATGGCCATTTTTACGCCATGACGGATACCAGGATCGATACCCAAGATTACTTTAGGGCCTGCAGGTGCAGACATTAGCAAATGCTGTAAGTTGCTAGCGAACACATCAATCGCATCCGCTTCTGCGGCTAGGCGCTTTTCAGTCAACAAGCGGTGCTCGATATGCGGACGCCATTTGTCTTTCCACAAGCTACTGGCTGCCTCTGATAAAAACTCACGGCGGGCTGCTGGCGCTTTGGCATCGACATCGAAATGACTGATGATTTTTTCAATAAATGGTGCGTCTTCGCCTTCAATTTTTAGACCCAAGACATTTTCTTGACGACCGCGCAACATTGCTAATAGGCGATGATTTGGCAGGCGAGCAAGGCTTTCGCTATGCTCAAAGTAGTCTTTGAATTTTTCGCCAACTTCGCGCTTTTCTTCGCTCGCAACGCTCGATACGATACTGGCAGTTTTGGCAAAACCACTGCGTAAGTTGTCCAACAAGCCCAATGCTTGTGTCCATTCATCAACGATAATCGCTTGTACGCCAGCGAGTTGTTTTTCGATATCGCTAAAATCAACCTCAATTTCATTACCACTGTCATCAGTGATACTTGACTGGACTTGATAATCAGCCAAGGCATCCGTCGGAGTGATTTCTTGGGTCAAGACCGCTTGGGCAGCAGTATCAAGACCAGCGGCACGAGCTTTGGCAGCAGGTGAACGACGACGCGGACGATATGGCAGATAGATATCTTCAAGCTCAAGCTTAGACGTCGCATTATCGATACGCGTCTGTAGCTCATCGGTCAGATTGCCCTGTGTGCTTAGCAGCTCAGTAATTTTGAGGCGACGTGTTGCCATGTCACGCTCGTAATTAAGCGACTTCTCTAAAGCACGCAGCTGCGCATCATCAAGATTCTGAGTCTTTTCTTTGCGATAACGCGCAATAAAAGGAACCGTCGCGCCTTCATCATAAAGTTTGACAAACGCATTGACTTGAGCAGTCTTAATGCCAAGCGCGCGAGCAAGCTTGTCGTGAATATTCGCGTGTGTGGTTGCATCTAAAACCTGTGCATTTGTCGAGGTTTGAGATGACGTTAAGGTATCAGTGCTACTCATATACGTATCAATCGTTGAGAAATGTAGCTTTGCATTATAGCAAAAGCTGCATGAATAAAAATCCTTTTTATCTTTTCGTTATTTATTGCGCATTTTAGGACGCAAATCGTTCTATAACACACATCCTATGGACTTGTTAAACAAACGCATACAGCATTTATTATCATGGGTGATGCAATTCTCGGTGCAATCTTATACACTAAAGTATCAATAACACAAATATTGATATGTGCTGACATATTGAACAATAGTTTTTAATTTTATGAAGTGCTTATTCGTAACCAATAATTAAATAATGATAATTAGTGGCAGTGTTTTTGCTCATAGCTATTTACTTGTAGTTTCTGATAACAATAATTTTTATAAAAGGATGCCTGTATGACTGATAACAACAGCCCTGACACGTTGACTCAGCGTATTTTAGTCGTCGATGACGATGCTCGTCTGCGCTCTTTGTTGCAACGCTTCCTAGAAGACGACGGTTTTGTCGTTCGTACCGCTCATGACGGCAGTCAGATGGACAAACTCATGCAACGTGAGCTTTTCTCTTTGGTCGTGCTTGATTTGATGCTGCCAGGCGAAGACGGTATCAGTATCTGTAAGCGTCTGCGCGAGGACAATGCAGATATTCCTATCATTATGCTGACTGCCAAAGGTGGCGATGCTGACCGTATCGCAGGTCTAGAAGCGGGTGCAGATGATTATCTGCCTAAGCCTTTTAACCCAAAAGAGCTATTGGCTCGTATTAAAGCTGTACTACGTCGTCAAAACCGTGAGTTGCCAGGTGCGCCAAGTCATCAAATGGAAGTGGTCGAGTTTGGTCCATGGACATTAGATTTATCAACACGTACACTTAAACGCGATGGTAACGTAGTCACTTTGACAACAGGTGAGTTTTCAGTACTAAAAGCGCTCGTACAGCATCCACGTGAGCCATTGACCCGTGATAAGTTGATGAACCTTGCCCGTGGTCGTGAATGGGGTGCGATGGAGCGTTCTATTGACGTCCAAGTATCACGTCTGCGTCGTCTGATTGAAGACAACCCTTCACAAGCGCGTTATATTCAGACCGTATGGGGCGTTGGCTACGTGTTCGTTCCTGATGAAGCCGAGGTAGAAACCATCAAGAGTGAATAACTTTTGACTGATCTAATTCCTTTTAATATAGGCCGTGTTTGTTTACTCACAAACACGCGCCAATATGATGAGCCTATTTGTGAAAAACCCAATTATTTTTCAAAACATACCCTGCACGTTAGTGACAGGGTTTTTAGGTGCGGGCAAAACCACCGTAATTAATCAGTTACTGGCTACAAAACCGAATGACGAGCGCTGGGCTCTCTTAATCAATGAGTTTGGCCGTATCGGTATTGATGGTGCACTTCTAACAAGCTCCCAAGCTAACGAGCTTGAGCAAGAAAATATCGCCATTCGTGAGGTCAGTGGTGGCTGTATTTGCTGCACCAGTCAGCTGCCCTTACAAATTGCGATCAGTCGCCTGCTCAGTGACCATCATCCACAGCGATTACTCATTGAGCCCACAGGTTTGGCACATCCACGTGAGCTGATACTACAACTTAGTGCGCCGCATTGGCAAACTGCCCTAAAGATGAATGCGGTGATAACCGTACTGAGTGGCGAGCAGTGGCAACAGATTAAATATCGTGATCATGACGGTTATCAAGCGCATGTCCGTGATGCTGATGTGCTGATAATCAATCGTTATGTCCAATTAGATACGAGCGAAAAACAAGTCTTAGTAGAATGGATAACCAAGCTAAATTCACAAGTAAAAATCATTTGGTCAGTATCAGGGCTAACGGCATCTGAGGCAACAGACTCATCAGAGGTCCATTCATCAGACGTTCATTCCTCAGATAGTCTTGTAGCAGATGCATACTCTAAAACGTTAAACGACCAAATGAATCAGCCTAGCTCTATCATTTCGAATCAACGAAAAGTTAATATCGCTCATCCTAAAAAATCGATGATTGGTTTACAGTCTCAAGCCAATTCTTTATCAACTGTGCCATCATCGAGTGCTTCTACCGATGAGACCGAGGCTCAGGCCAATCCTCAGACCAGTGCTGATAGTGATCTCCCCTATCGCTACCATGAAGAGCAGCAAGATTTTCAATTGGCTGGATGGCGACTACCTGCACACTACATACTAAACGCTGATGATTTACAGAATTGGTTATTAGCCTTGCCAAACTGGCAACGTATCAAAGGCGTGGTGCATACTTCTGATGGCTGGATGCAGATCAATTTTAACCCTGGTAGTCTAACTACTAGAACTATCGACCCACAGACGGATAGTCGATTGGAAATTATTTTGCAATTAGGCAATACTGTCGATACAAATGCTGTCGATAAAGCTACAGAAAAATCAGAAGCTGAGAATGATGCCAAAGCGTCATCAGTATTAATAGATTGGGAAGAGTGCGATCGCGAACTGATGGCGCTGGTCATATAGCAGTAGACATAAAAAAACGAACATTGCTATTTTATCTAGCAATGTCCGCCCTTTCTTTTTTCAACGCAACTAGGGCGTGTCCTCATTTTAAAAATGATGATAAAAATGAGATAAATCGCAGTCAAACAAGGAAAATAGCGCAGATAATATCGAGATATTATTCAGC
This sequence comes from Psychrobacter sp. UBA3480, assembly GCF_002377945.1. Taxonomy (GTDB): domain Bacteria; phylum Pseudomonadota; class Gammaproteobacteria; order Pseudomonadales; family Moraxellaceae; genus Psychrobacter. The sequence goes on along the minus strand of NZ_DFQV01000020.1, from coordinate 179,634 downwards.
TATTTGACGCCGTTTGGCAAGATTTAGCCATTTTTAACCCATTTAGATGACTATCGATTGAATTGAGGACACGCCCTAACTATTTTTTAACGCAATTGACTGTCTTTACTACCACGACGATTAAACAGCTCAGCCGCTTTTGCCTCTTGCTCGAGCTCCGTCTGACAGCTAACACAATGCTGAATACCGGGCACTGCCAGTCGCCTTGCCTCTGGAATAGGCTTACCACATTCGTCACACAGCTCAGCACTTACACCTGTCGGTAACGAACGTCGCGCGCGTTCCAATGCATCATTTACCGTTGCATCCATTTGTTCGTGCTCAGCACCATCTCTTGACCAGCCACCTGCCATAATCTTATCCTATTTTTTTATTCATTATAATTAAACAATACAAATGTCTTTAATAACAAATAGATGGGGCTAGCCATGGTTAATTGCAACCTGCGATAGTGTATAAAACCATCAATAAAGAATGACGTCGTTATTTCGACTCAACTTAAAATTTCGCTACTAATCTTTAGGTTGTAGCTTAATGACCTGACCGCGTACGCCAATACTTTCGTCACTCATCAGACAGACATAGCCTGCCATGATATCTTCAGGTGTTTTTAAGCTCATAGGATTTTCACCTGGATACGCATGTGCGCGCATATTGGTACGAGTACCACCTGGATTAACGCAGTTAAAACGTAGATTGGTTGTGTTCTGCGTCTCTTGAGTAAAGATATCACTCATACCTTCTACTGCTTGTTTGGAGAGTGCATAAGCACCCCAAAATGCGCGAGGATGTGTACCTACAGTGCTAGAGGTAAAGACAACAGAGCCATGATCAGCATCTTTTAATAGCGGCAATAGCGCTTGAGTCAGCATAAAAGTCGCTGTGAAATTGACTTTCATCACTTGGGCGAAAGTATCGACATCATACATCTCAAGCGGCGTCAATTGTCCTAATACACCAGCATTATGTAAGATACCATCTAACTGGCCGACTTCTTTATTGATTAGCCCTTCGAGCTGCTGCATTTCAGCGTAAGTCGCCCCTTCTAAGTTCATCGGCAACATAGCAGGCTGCTTACCGCCAAGGCTTTCAATCTCATCGTAGACATATTCAAGCTTGCTACTAGTGCGTCCTAACAATAAGACAGTGGCGCCATAACGAGCATAGGTCAATGCCGCAACGCGGCCTATACCATCCCCTGCACCAGTCACCAAAATAGTCTTGCCATCTAAGCAGTTACTTGACGGTACAAAGCTACGAATATCATCATGAGTCAAAGGCTGAATAGGACTCTGAACAGTTTGTTTATTGTCTTGTGGATCGACTGGTTGATTATTATTGTCACTCATGGCATTGCTCACTACTTATCATTAAATCGTTGAGGATATGTGCTTATGTTTGTAAATCTGGTGATATATAGCAGTCTATAAATACTCAAACTTACCAGACGATAGCAGCAATTTATTTAACTGCTCAGGCGTATCCGTAATATAGTCGGCGCCCCATTTTTTCAAAGACTTTTGATCTTCAGGTGGAATATACCCATAAGCGGCCAAAATCGTTGGCATGCCAGCGGCGTTGCCAGCTTCAATATCACGTACATGGTCACCAACATAGAGTACGCAGCCCGCTGCCCCTCGTGGAATACCCAGTTTTTCTAGCGCCATATACATTGGCTCTGGATCTGGTTTGGTACGTGATACATCATCTGGACAGACCAAAACCGCACAGCGTTGATCCAGTTGCATCTCACTTAATAGCTTTTCGGCCAAATAACGTGGCTTGTTGGTAACGATACCCCATGGCACACCCTTTGCTTCAAGCTCAGTCAGTACCGCTTCAAGCGCCTGAAACACGCAGCTATCGACACAAATATCTGCTTCATAATCATCTAAGAACTGCTGACGAAACTCAAGCAACGCTTCCTCGCTGACTTCGAGTTGATCGTTATGTCTTAGCATCAATTGCACCATGGCCGAGGCACCCGCAGAGACTTGCTCGCGGATTTCCGCTTCAGGCGGTGCCTGCCAATTATTTTCGAGACTCATTTTACCAATGATACGAACAAAATCAGCAGCAGTATCGATTAATGTCCCATCAAGGTCAAATAAAACAGCTTTTACAAATTGGGTCATAGTGGATGCTCTTGAGATTGATGACATGTTTAGTGAAAGTATGGCAAATAAATGGCTGCGTGCAGCATTAAACCAGTGGCTTTTGTACGGCTATCATATAATTAACATCGACATTTTGGGCAAGCCAGTAGCGTTTGGTCAGCGGATTATAATGTAAACCGATAATATCCTGACGAACAAATCCAGTATTAAGGGCCATTTTGTCTAATTCAGCTGGCGTGATAAATTTGGCATAGTCGTGGGTGCCGCGATCAAGCAATCGCAGCACATACTCTGCACCAACGATGGCAAACAGATAAGACTTAGGATTGCGATTAATCGTTGATAGTACACAGACGCCGCCAGGAGCCAGCAACTCATAACAAGCTTGCACAATCGAGCTAGGATCTGGCACGTGCTCTAGCATCTCCATGCACGTCACCACATCAAACTGACCAGCATGTGTTTTTGCCAACACTTCAACAGGTATATGCTGATAACGAAGCGTGCTCTCTAACTGACTTTGCTCTGCATGTAACGCAGCAGCTTTTAGGTTCTCTGTACCTAAATCAATCCCTGTCACATCAGCACCGCGGCGTGCCATAGATTCTGACAATATTCCGCCGCCGCACCCTACATCGAGTACTTTTTTGCCAGCAAGTCCTTGCTCAGCGGTTTTATTAGCAGCGTGTTGATAGCCACGTTTGACGTTTTCTTCTATCCAGTTTAAACGTAATGGATTGATCTCGTGTAGCGTTGCAAACGCCCCTGTGTTGCTCCACCACTCACTCGCCAAGTTATTAAATTTTTCGACTTCGCTAGGATCTACGTTGATGGTGGTAGACTCTGTACTATTGAAAGCGCTATTATTATTTTGATCATTTGAAGTTGATGAAGAATTTAAAGCAGAGCTCATGGTATATTCCTTGATTGTCACTATCGTTATTATCGTTTACAGTGCACGATTATGTGCTTAATATTAGCATGAGAGTAGCAGTTTTGTCGTAAGCACATCGTCACCGATTGTGAATAGGCTCAAACTTTACCCTGTTTTTTGGGCAGTATCTTGATATAGAAAAGATACATATCTTCGTGACAATATCGCATCCTGATACTTTTAAATCTCTTAAATTCCATATAGAAATAAAGCAGACGTTTGAGAAACAGTAGGTTCAGAAAGTAACAAGCAATATACCTTAAATAATAGCTAACAGCTTTACAACTATCGGTTAAGAATGCGATTCACAAGTACATACATTTTACGTTATCATAGTCGATACTTTGCTATTGTTCGATTATACTCGACACTGTCTGGTTTAGACGCTTTAAAAGCTATATATTTTAAAGTGTCACATGTTTAACAACCATATAGACACCAACCTCTTAACCCATTCTAAGTCTCCACACCTCAAGGATAAAGTATGAAACGTGTCATCACACTGACTGGTCTAGCCATGGCCATTGGACTTGCCTCTATGGGCGCACAAGCTGCAGACTATGTCGCTGGAAAAGATTACCGTGTGCTAGACAACCCAGAGAAAATCAGCGGTGATGCTATCATTGTTCGTGAATTCTTTTGGTATGGCTGCCCACATTGTAATGCGCTTAACCCGCACATGGAAAAATGGGCAAAAACCAAAGACAAAGATGTTGCATTCTTCAAGACACCAGCAGCACTTAACCCTGTTTGGGAAGCCAATGCTCGCGGTTTCTATGCGGCTCAGCTTTTAGGCTTTGAAAGCAAAACTCATGACGCATTATTTGACGCTATCCATAAAGATGGTAAAAAACTGTTTGACCAAGCGTCACTAAGCAAATGGTATGCATCAAAAGGTGTTGATGAAAAGAAATTTAACAGCCTATATAACTCGTTCGCTGTTGGTACGAAAATCGGTCGCTCTCAAGAAGGCGCCAAGCGTTATCAAATCACTGGTGTTCCATCTGTCGTGGTACAAGGCAAATATGTAGTAACTGGTGAAAACGCTAAAGTCGCTAAAGTTGTTGACTACTTAGTTGACAAAACTCGCGCTGAAAAGAAATAATTCAAGCCATAAGTACTTGAATAACTCACATGACGTACAGCATATCTGTATGTTGTGCACAAAAAAGCCAATCATATATTGATTGGCTTTTTTGCATCTTAACCTTTTAGCTATACGTCTTTTAATTACTCATTATTTAATTGCTAGTCTTTCAACTAGTAAAATTCTAATTAATAGATTTCAAGCTTGGTATATAGATGTTATTTCTTCAGCTGCGATAAAATAGCCACTTCACGTATATAGCTTGCCAAATCTGCTTTAGATTCTGCCAACAACTCATCATCTTGCATGTGTTTGGCATACTCTATCCACAATAGTAACTGATACATACTGTGGTGCTCAGAAGCTTTATATTGCTTCACAAACTGCTTAAGTGTACCTTCATCATTGATATTTAAACGCTCGTACCAGCTCTCTATTTTTGAGACTTGCTCTTTAGGAAAAAAGGCATCAAACAGTGCTTTTATCAGCTCATGGCGATTCTCTTCAATCATAAGCTTGCCAACACGTTTGGTCTGACGATTACGAGCATTTGCGCTAGTAATATCAGCCAATGCCATTAGCTCTGCCATAAAATAATCACTGGCAGGTAAGGCTTTTAGCTGTTTTTTCGATAAGCTAGCAAGCGGTATAGATAATTGCTGCAAGCGCTCATGGGCTTTTTTGAGTTCTGTGCGCGAAACGCGCATATCCTGTTCTTTCCAGTCGATCATAAAAGCTTTCCAAAATAATAATTAATAAATTAAATAGTGTCTGATATCACTACCAGCGACTTTTTTCGCGGTGTTTTGCCAATACCTTCACGCCTTTAGGCATGGCGTCAGAAAGGCAGCGTTGTAGATGATCAGTGATAAAAACAGAGCGATGTTTGCCGCCTGTACAGCCTATGGCAACCGTGACCGTATGACGATTATTGTGCAAAAACTCTGGTAGCCAACGGGTCAAAAACTTATCGATATCACCCATCATTTCTGCTACTTCTGGATAATCTGAGAAGAATGCGCCTACCTCAGTATCTAGTCCTGTTGAGTCACGTAACTCAGGGTTCCAATGTGGATTCGGTAAAATTCTAACATCGAATACAAAGTCAGCATCGATAGGGCTACCGTATTTAAAACCGAAAGACAGTAGATTGATGACAATCTGATTGTCCATACCTATATGTTCACGCAAACTGTCTTTTAATTGATGAATATTTAGGCTACTGGTATCAATCCTAATATCAGCATGACCAGCAATTGGCTCTAATAGCTCAACTTCTTTTTTGATAGCAGCGGGTAAATTAAAGGCAATATGTTTAGCGTTATCACTATCAATATCTTGTGACATTAGAGGATGTACGCGTCGCGTCGCATTAAAACGGGCTATCAGCGTACTCTCTTGTGCAGTCACATATAAAATTTGTACCGCATGCGACCCATAAGTTTCCTTGAGAGAAGCATATGTCACTGCAAAGTTAGATAAATCCGCACGTGGCGTTCGAATATCGACACCAAGCGCAATACGATGAATGCCGCTTTCATTAACCAGTTTATGAGCAGCATTAGGTAATAAAGACAGCGGCAAATTATCAATAGAGTAATAGCCTAGATCTTCTAAGATATTCAATACTGAGGTTTTACCAGATCCCGAACGCCCTGAGACCACCAATATACTGAGCTTATTCGTAGACGTCTGATCCGCTATCGTTGCTGCTGCATTACTATTTTGATCCTGACTTACACCCATGATCTACTCATCCAAGTCTATTGTATCTAGTCTACTGCTATGTCATAAAAGCTAATTTACCACTACCAACTGATTGTCCAACAAACGCGCTTTTCCTAGCCACGCTGCAACTAAAATAACGATGTTTTTGTTCTCTATATTAAAGGCTTTAGAGTCACTTACGACAGAACCTAACTCCTCAGTCTTTATTTCCAGATAATCAATAATAAAACCTGCGTCACTAATACGTGTCCGCGTATCTACTAATAGCTTATCAAATGCTTGCTGACTAAGAGCCGTACTTTTCAAACGCTGCGCTAATTCTTGCAATGCTTGATGTAATACAGGAGCTACTTGTCGCTCATTTGCACTTAAGTATTGATTGCGCGATGATAGCGCTAAGCCATCATCAGCACGAACAATAGGCGCGCCGATGATATTAATAGGATAACTCAAGTCACGTACCAACTGCTTAATGATAGCAAGCTGCTGATAGTCTTTTTGTCCAAATACTGCCACATCTGGTTGTACGATATTGAATAATTTAGCGACAACAATACCAACACCATCAAAGTGTCCAGGACGTGATTGACCACATAACTGATTGGCAATAGCCCCTGCCAACACAGCAGTAGGTGGTGGTAATACTGGGTACATTGCATCAATGCTAGGTGCAAACACATAATCTGCATCCACTGTCGCAAGCTTAGCTACGTCTGCATCTAATGTACGCGGATAGCTGTCAAAATCTTCCCCAACGCCAAACTGAGTAGGGTTAACGAAGATACTGACCACCACTATATCTGCATGCTGTTTGGCAATTTTTACCAGCTCAAGATGACCGTTATGCAGATTACCCATCGTTGGTACTAACGCAATGCGCTGCTGACAGTCTTGTTTGTCACTTTGTTGACCACGATAAGGCTGCAGCGCTTCACGTAGTGACGAGATATCATGATGAATAATTGGAGACATGATTACTTTTCTTCTATTCAGACGTTCTGTTATTCAATAACTTTAATAACTTCAAAATCAGCTAAATTGGTGCTGCTCAGTCGGGAAGCTACCTTCGCGTACTGACTGCTGATAGAGCGCAAAAGCACCTTCGATACTGTGTGCGCTATTACGCTCATCGGTTAAAAAGTCATGAATAAAACGTGGAACTCGGCCATGCGCCATACCTAGCATGTCATGCATAACCAATACCTGACCATCAGTATCGGCTCCAGCACCAATACCAATAACTGGCACGGCAACAGCTTCAGTAACGGCTTTTGCAAGCGCGGCTGGAACACATTCTAATACTAGCAGTGCAGCGCCAGCGTCAACGACTGCCTTAGCATCTGAAAGTAGTTTATCAGCCGCCTCATCACCGCGACCTTGAATTTTATAACCACCAAACACGTTGACAGACTGCGGAGTCAAACCAAGATGTACACAAGTTGGTGTACCTGCTTGTGCCAAGGTCGTTACCAATTCACAAAGCTCACTGCCGCCTTCGATTTTTATCACATGCGCTCCTGCTTGCATTAGCGTGCGACTATTAGTGACGGCTTCCGGCAATGTCACATAACTCATAAACGGCAGATCAGCCAATATCAACGCGTGTTTGTTACTACGGGCAATATTAGCAGTGTGATAAGCCATATCATTAACTGTCACAGGTAGTGTTGAGTCATGACCTTGTACAACCATGCCCAAGCTATCCCCAATTAAAATCGTATCAATTTCGGCTTTTTCCATCATTCGTGCAAACATCGAGTCATAACAGGTCAAGCAAGTGAACTTGGTACCTTCTTTCTTAAATTTATTTAGAGTAGATAATGTTGTCATATGACCCTCAATTAATCTGCAATGCCTTTGATTATCAATATTTTTACTATCAGAGCTATGCTTGAAATACGTTAGACGAATCTTTCAAACATTTAACGTCTATCACTTAGCATCAATTACTTATAATCAATCGCTTGATAGTAATGTTAAACCTGTCCAATCGCGACTTTGGGAATAGTCACCTATCGACTTACCGGCGATGGTTAAGTTTGGCGCCAATTCTCGCAGTGGTATTAAGACAAAATTGCGCTCACTTAAACCAGCATGCGGTATTGTCAGTGTTGGATCAGTAATCTGTATCTCACCGTATAGCAAAATATCAACGTCCAGACTACGTTCGCCCCAACGGCGTAAACGTGCTCGCTTGGCCATGCTCTCTAACTGCTGACAAAAAGCAAGCAGCTCATAAGGGGTAAGTGTCGTCTCAAAACCAGCCACTGCATTAACAAAATCTGGCTGGTCTTGTGGCCCCATCGGTGCTGAAGCGTAAAAAGAAGATACACTTACTTCGCGTACTTGCTCATATGCTCGCATTACTGCAAGCGCTTGCTGCAAATGATCGGCAGGCGAACCCAGCTCATTAGCGAGGTTGCTACCCAAGCCCACATAACAGGTAACCCAGTTACTATTATCTATACTGTTATCCATATTATACGCTTTCAGTACTAGGCTGACGGCGGCGGCGCTTCGATGGTACAGGGCCTTTGTTATCAGTTATTTTCACAGCAGGTATCTGATCATTCGTATCTTGCTTCGCTTTAGCAGCCTTTGCAGTAGTTGCTTTCACCGATTTCTTGGCTCTCGCAGGTGCAGCGGTTTTTGTCGCGTCTTTACTATCTACTGCCTTGCTACCTACTTCCTTTACACTTTTAGTATCGCTTTTATCAGACGCTTCAACTGCAGGTTTAGGCGCTTTTTTCGCATACTTCGCTGCTGGCTGTGCTTTACCATTACCGCCCTTCGCATCGCTATTGCCTTGTACTTCGATGTTGCTCGCACTATCTACAGTAGGTTGACGACGGCGACGCTTATGCGGAATCGGCTCGTTATTCATACTGACTAACGCAGGTGATCTTGCGATCGAGCGAGTTGGTCTAGCTGACGCTTGAGCTTCTGGCTGGCTGGTATTAGACGGCTGAGTGCTACTATTTACGCGCTCGGCTTTAACCCCTTGCTTTGATGCATCTTGATTGATTGATGCTTGCTTTCGTACAGGTGCTTTGCTGCGCTTCGACGTATCATCAGCTGACAGCTGCTTCTGCAATGGTGGCACAACGTTTTCGTGCTCGATAACAAATAATGGCTTAGGCTTCACCTGCTGACTTGCCGATTGTTTATTATTAGCAAGAGACAACAGCTGTAGCTGAGCAAGCTCGTTATTGTCTTGCTCTACTTGCTGCACGTTGTGTCTTCCGCTGTCAGTGCGGCCAGCTTTAGTTTGGCTTGCAGCACGGCGACGACGGGCTGGAATATTTGACGAATCATTTACCATTGTTTGATCATTTCTACCTTTTTCAGCACGGTCATCGGCTTTGTTTTGCTTTGTACTGTTCTGATTAGGTGCTGCGTTATCAGTAGTCTGTGTTTTTGATTCTTGACGATTACGTCCGCGACCACGTTGCCCTTTTTTATAAGCGCCTCGGCGAATATTTTCATCAAATTCATCAATCGCCTGCTGCTGCTCTTGTTCAGACAAGGTTTGATACGTCTGCCACCAGTCACCCATATCGTTGGTTGACTCTGATAGCGGATGCTCTGCATCACCACATTGCTCACGCAACAACAAAAAGTCAAAGCCCGCACGGAAGCGCGGATGCTCAGATAGCTGGACGATTTGTTTGCTGCGCGGAGCTGCAAGTTTTGGCTGCAATATCCAAATATCACGGATAAATTGCTCAGCAAATTTCGGAATAGCGGTTTTGATACGCTGACGGTCGATGACTTTACCAGCAGCATGCATTTGCGCTTCGGCAAACGGCATATTACGTTTCTTGGCTTTTGCCAATTGATGTAGGTAATTTTCCCACAGTAAGGCAGCATAGAAGAACGCAGGGTTGATACTCTTGCCCGCTGCAATACGCTTATCGGTATTGATAGCTACCTGATTGACTAAAGCGCTTGGCTCAGATGGGGGATAGATAATGAGACTATCAATCGCACCTGACTCAAATAATAGTGGCAATAGGGGTACTAGATAGCCACCGGTAAACATCTTTTGCGTTTCATCATAGAGACGATGCGGTGATATTTGCTCAAGCAGCGCCCAGTTCCCATCATTAAATTGAGCAGACAACGCTTCATCAAACTCAAAACCCAACTTGGCTTTGAAACGTAAGGCACGTAACAAGCGCACAGGATCTTCTTCGATACGTACTGGCGCATTGCCCAATAGACGAATGATTCTGTTATCAATATCATCAAGCGCGCCGCAGAAATCATGGACGATGCCTTTGAGCGGTTGATAATAAAGCGCATTAATAGAGAAATCGCGACGGGAGAAATCTTGTTGAATATCGCCCCAAACATTGTCGCGCAGAATCATACCGTCTTGATTGGTATTAGCATCACTGGTTGGTGGACCACGGAAAGTAGCAACTTCAATCAACTCGCGACCTGAATACACATGCGCTAACTGGAAGCGGCGACCGATAATGCGGCAGCGCTTACCAAAGACATCTTTAATCTCATGCGGCTTGGCATCGGTGACAGCATCAAAGTCTTTCGGGCGCAGACCTAATAAAGTATCGCGCACCCCACCACCGACGATATACGCATCAAACCCAGCACGGGTCAATGTGGCAATCACTTCAGTAATGGAATTGGGTAATTCAGATTTGTTCAGTTCTAACTGCTTGGCGGCACGCTCGGCCATGCATCTACTCCTCGCCGGTATTCTTTAACTACCCCTGAATAACACAGCGTTTATCAGGCGGATGTACCCGCTAGTTTAACAAATTTTGGACCTACTGGGGGTGTTATGACATTTACTTACATGCTATTTTGTCAATATTGGGGTTAATTAATGCAAAACACCATAATTAATCACGCACGCTTAAACGTCTTTGGTTTTTCTCGACTGTTTTTGCACCGATACCTTTCACCTTTGCCAACTCATTCACTGTCTCAAAATCGCCAAACATGTCACGATATAAAATTATCGCCTGTGCTTTACTGCTGCCGATACCATCCAACGAAACCAGATCGCCTTCATTGGCTCGATTGATATTGATGACTTTTTGCTTACGCGCTTGTGTGATAGCTTGTTCTTTTTCTATTAAATATTTATAGGCACGCTGAGGGTCGTCAAAACAAGGATCTGCATTGGCGTTATTGAGTGCGACTACAGATAATAGGAGACTAAAAGCGGTGGTCGTCAGTAAGCTGGTAAATGAAAATTTACGATGAGCGTTCATGTCGTTTCGCCGCTTCCCACAGTGCATCCATTTCTGTTATATCGCTGTCTTCAATACGCTTGCCAGAGAGTTCTAGCTGCTCCTCAATATAACCAAAGCGAGATTTAAACTTGTGCACGCAGGTTAAGGTAGCCGCTTCTGCATCCAAATTTAGTTTGCGTGCAACGTTCACGAGTGCAAACATACAGTCGCCTAATTCCTTTTCGACTTCTCTGATATTTGCTTTGACCTCGATTGTAGACTTATCTGTTAGCTCATGTTTTAGCTCAGCAATCTCTTCGTCTAGCTTATCTACAGCACCTGCAATACCTTCCCAATCAAAACCCAACTTTGACGCTTGCTTTTGTACATCTTGCGCCTGCATCAATGCGCTACCCGCTTTGACTTGGTCTAAGCGTCGTTTCGATTTACCACGTGCTTCGCGTGCCTGCTGTTCCTCGAGCTTGATTTCGTCCCAGCGTACTTTTACTGCCGCATCGTCTTTGAGCGTTTCGGCTTCAAACACATGTGGATGACGGCGAACCAGCTTCTCTTGCAAAGTACTGATAACATCGCTCATATCAAAGCGCCCTTGCTCCGCATACATCTGACAATGAAACACCACTTGCAGCAGCACATCGCCAAGCTCACCTTTGATGTCTTCATCATCGTCGCTTTGTACCGCTTCGCCTAGCTCGTAAGCCTCTTCGATGGCATACGGAATAAGGCTATGGTTGGTTTGCTTTTTGTCCCACGGACAGTCTGTCCTTAGTCGTGCCATCAACGCTAACAAATCATCAAGCTCGCCAGTAGCGTCTGGCGTTCCTTGCACGGGCTTAGGCACGGTAATTTTATTGTCTGAAATACTCATAAGGATAGCTCTTATCGTTTTATGTATTGTTTGCTGATTCGTTTAATAGTTAGTGTATCATTGAACACAGCTTGGCTTATAATTGTGCTACTGACGACTTCATTTTACCACTGCTCATGCGCGAGGAACTTTATCATTATGCCCACTTCTGCGACCACCAGCTATCAACCAGCTGCGACATTCGACCCTATTACGATCAGCTCATTCAAAGCTTATGATATACGTGGTGAGCTTGGCGTTAATCTGGATGAAGAGATTACTTACCGTATTGGGCGTGCCTTTGCGCAGATTTTATATCAGCGTTATCAGGCAGCGGCTCAAACCCAAGTCAATGATATGGCAACTCTAAAACCTGCTATCGTTATCGGTAGTGATATTCGCCACTCTAGTGAGCAGTTAAAGCAAGCAGCTATCACAGGTATGATGGATGCAGGCGTTGATGTGATTGACTTGGGTATGAGTGGTACTGAAGAAGTATATTTTGCCACCAGTCACTATCAGGCGTTAGGTGGTATCGAAGTGACTGCCAGTCATAACCCTATCAATTATAATGGCCTAAAACTGGTTAAAGAACATTCAAAACCAATCAGCGCCGATGATGGGTTGGCAGAGATTCAAGCACTGGCAGAATCTGGGCAGTTCACGACTGACAATCAATCAGGCAAATTGCAGTTATTGACGGATAAAAGCGCGTACATCGATCATGTTATGACTTTTATCGATACTGATAAACTAAAACCACTCAAACTGGTCGTTAATTCAGGCAATGGTAGCGCAGGTCCTGTGGTCGATTTATTAATAGATAAATTAGCACAAGCAGATGCACCGATTGAAGTCATTAAACTGCATCATACACCAGATGGTAGCTTTCCTAACAGCATCCCCAACCCAATGATCGAAGCCAATAGAGTGGCTACCCAGCAAGCCGTTTTGGAAAATAACGCAGATCTTGGCATCGCTTTTGATGGTGACTTTGATCGCTGCTTCCTATTCGATGAACATGGCGAATTTATTGATGGTAGCTATATCGTCGGTATGCTCGCTCAAGCTTTTTTGAACAAATACCCGAGTGAATCAATCGTCTATGATCCACGAGTGATTTATAACACCGAAGCAGTGATAGAGGAACACAACGGTAAGGCTGTCATTAGTAAATCTGGACACTCATTTATCAAGCAAGTCATGCGGGACTCAGGTGCTGTATATGGCGGTGAAATGTCCGCACATCACTATTTCCGCGACTTCTTCTATTGCGACAGTGGCATGATTCCATGGTTATTGACCATTGAACTGTTGTCTATCACTGGTAAAACACTATCCGAATTGGTCACAGGCTATATTGCCGCCTATCCTAGCTCAGGTGAACTAAACTTTCGTCTTACAACCTATGACGCACCAACAATTATTAGCGCAATTGAAGATAAATTCAGCAACGAGCAACCAATTAAATCAACACTCGATGGTTTAAGTCTGAGTTTTGGCGAATGGCGCTTTAATTTGCGAGCATCGAATACTGAGCCGCTTATCAGATTGAATATCGAAAGTCGCGGTGAGCAGCCGTTACTGGCTGCTAAAACTCAAGAAATTCAGCAATGGCTAGCAACGCAAGGTGCCGTACCAGCATAAAGTCATTAACTCAGTAAAAATCATTCTGATTGTCAGTCGAAAAAGGCTCGCTAATGAGTATTAGCGAGCCTTTTTTCTATACACAGAAAACCTTAAATCAAACTATTTAGTTCGACCAATACCCATATAGTCACCTATTAAGCTATTAATTTGCGAGCATGTCAGGGCATTTTGCGCATCAAATACTGGCATGGCTTGCTGATTGATTTTGGCAATATCTAATTGATCTCGCGGTGACCAACTAACGATGAAAATAGCATGGGTATCGCAAAGCTGTTGATAGGGACTAATAATAAGCTCAAGCAATGGCTGTTGCTGATAGAGCTCGGCAAGTTCATGCTGTGCCTTATCGCTATAAACCAGTGTGCGAATATTATAAGACCACAGTAATGCTAACAACGGATGAATAGCTGAACCAGCGGTACGTCCTGAACCTGATTTATAACTACCGCCCCAAATCATAACTGTTTTATTATCAATGAACCCATCAAAATATTGCCAAAATTTACGGAATATCAGCTCTTTTTGATCTTCATTGATATGCACGATAGATTGTAATAGAGGCATATCCAAACTGTGTGTACGGCTTGATTGTTGCAATTTAGCCAGCTCGGTAGGCAAAGTATTACCACCGAATCCCCACCCTGCTTTTAAATAACTGCTGCCTACCCGCTCATCCAATCCCATAATGCGACTGACTTGACTGATATCGACGTTTTGACTATCAGCCAAACGTGACATCTCATTCATAAAGCTCACTCTAGTCGCTAGCATCGCCATGATACTACTGCGAGCAAACTCTATCGTTGCGATATCAGCATGATGAGTAGCGCGTGCGTGCTGCATCAAGGGCTTCAATACATTCAAGTGCTGGCTGCTACTTGCTGTCTTTTCACCCAGTAGCCATAACGAAGGATTCAACATCGAGCTATACGCATCGCCGTCTTGTAAGAATACAAATGGCACATAATAGACCCAAGCACGTCGTAAACGCTGAGCCAAATCGGCTACATGGCCTAATTGCTCAATGCCGCTCATAATCACAGGTAGCGCCTGCTGATGGCTTTGATTAAACGCGGTAATCCAACTGTCTTCTGTCCATGCTAGCTTGACACTGTCTAAAAACAACCAATAAAGCGTCACCGTACTTTGAATATCAGTTTCGTTATGACCAGCTGCTTCATAGCCCTTTATTAGCATATCGGCACTAGCTGGCAATTCCTTACTGATAATGACCTGCTGCTGCTCATACATTTGCCATAGGGCTTGCAGATGATGCTCAAAACCATATTGCTGTATCTGCTGTTTCAGTAGCGTCTTGTCTGCATAAAGATGTACACACTGACCGAAACTTGCCAGCACCACTGCACTGGTAATCGCCTCTATGCTATGACCGATAAGCACACAGACTGTGGAATCAGTTAATTGGTTTGGTTCAGATTTATTGTTATATTTATTCATATGGCTACCATCTAAAGCCGTCTCCATGAGCGTGCTTTCCTATATTATTGACGTATCAATACTACTAAGACAGCTGTTTAATACGCTGTAGTAATTGGTCAGTAGACGTATCGAATAGACCTTGAGCATCTTTCTGAATATGCTGCATAGCATGGTGTACGGAGTCTGCCATTTGCTTGCCCATCTCGACGCCCCATTGATCAAACGGATTGATATCCCAAATGCTGGCCATGACATAGACCTTATGCTCGTAAAGCGCTATCAATGCGCCTAAGCTATGCGGCGTCAGCTCATCAATCAGTAACGTGGTTGAAGGTTGGTTACCACGGTAATACTTATATTTGTCTGCTTCGGAAACTGTCTGTGGATCGACCAGATCTGTTACAGCAGCATTGCCAAATGCCAATACTCGACTTTGCGCCAAACAATTTGCTAAAGACAATTCGTGCTGTTGCTGCAATGAGGAGTTTCGCGCCTCATCACCGTAGCGACGTACACAAGCGATAAAGTCACAGGAAACCTGCTGCGTGCCTTGGTGTAGCAGCTGATAGAATGCATGTTGTGCATTTGAGCCGATTTCACCCCATAGGATTGGGCAAGTATCATAGTCAATATGATCCCCGTTCCGAGTAACGGACTTACCATTACTCTCCATCTCTAGCTGGGTAAGATAACTCGGCAAATAGCCTAGCCTGCCATCATAAGGTAATACAGTGTGCGCATTTACTTGTAAAAAAGTACTGTTCCAAACGGCAAGCAACCCTAATAATACCGGTAGGTTCTCCGAAAAATCAGCCTGTGCAAAATGCTCATCCATACTATGAGCACCGCTTAATAGTGCCTTAAAGCCATTCATACCAATACGAATAGCAATGGCAAGGCCAATCGCCGACCATAGAGAGAAGCGACCGCCGACCCATTCCCAAAGCTGCAACTGATGCTCAGGATGAATTCCCCAAGCTCTCATTTTTTCACTATTGGCTGAGATGCCGATAAAGTGACGACGCAATACACTATCTTCTGTTCCTGCACGGAGTTTTGCCGTCGCAAGTAGCCAAGATAATGCTGTCTTGGCATTTGATAAAGTATCAACTGTCCCAAAGGATTTGGAAGAGATAATAAATAGTGTGGTCTCAGGATTTAAATGCTTGAGTAGATTATCAAGCTGCGTACCGTCCATATTGGAGACAAAATGCACCTCAATACTGGTATCTGCCCACTCGTCGAGCGCTGTAGTCGCCATGAGTGGGCCTAGATCAGAGCCACCAACCCCAATATTGACAACATCTGTAATCGCCTTGCCCGAAAACCCGCGCCATGTACCATTGCGCACGCGCTCTGATAAGCGTGCCACTTGTGACAAACTATGATGTACATCAGTGACGATATTTTGTCCATCGACTTGTAATGTCGCTGTCTCTGGCAAACGTAGCGCCGTATGCAACGCAGCACGCTGCTCGCTGGTATTTACCATCGCCCCTTGTAGTAACGCATCAATACGGGCATCCAGCTCACAACTATCGGCCAAACTTAGCAAATTAGACAATACTGTCTGATCAATACGCTGCTTACTAAAGTCCATATACAGCGCACCAGTCTGCACACTAAAATGCTTAGCGCGTTTATCATCTTGCGCAAATGACTGTGCAAGCGACCACGGATGCTTTGCAAGCGTTTGTAGTTGCTGCCAGTATTTAGAATGTCGAGCACTGCTATATGCCTTATCGCCCTTTATCTCTTCCATCAGCTATTCATCATCTGCTAATTGCTGCTTGGCAAAGTAGATGAATGCCTGCATATACGAGCGCATATCTCCTGCATCGTAGCTATTGCCGCGCATAGTTGTGACATGGACACCATATTCACTAATGAGCGCGTCAATCGCATCCGTCAGCTGAATCTCACCGCCAACTGAAGCTTTAGTATTGGCTAAGTAATCAAAGATATGGTTACTAAATACATAGCGCCCTACCACAGCCAGATTGGAAGGAGCATCAGCTAAATTAGGCTTTTCTACAAAACCAACTACTTTAAAGCTGGCATTAGTATTTATTTCTTCATCAATGTCATTAGTATTGCTGAGCTTTTCATCTAGTCGAGCGATACCATACTTATGTACGTCTTCATCCGCTACTTGTTCAACCAATATCTGTGAATGACCATCGGTAGCAAAGGCATCTAACATAAACGCCAAATTGTCAGCTGACATATCAGTAGTAAAAGGATCAAGCACGACATCAGGTAACAATACGGCAAAGTCATGCTCACCAATGATTGGTCGCGCTGCCAGTACTGCATGTCCCAAACCTAACGCCTTACCTTGACGTATCATCGACACAGTCACATCTTCTGGCAACCAATTTAAGCTATCAGCCAACTCATCTTTGCCTTTATGACGCAATTGGTTATCCAATTCCGCATTGATATCGAAATAGTTTTCTATAGCGCTTTTTTGCGCATGACCGACCAAGACAATATGCTTAATACCGGCAGCGATAGCCTCTTCGACCACGTAGTGAATAGCAGGGCGATTGCCAAGCGGCAACAACTCTTTTGGCACAGATTTCGACAATGGCAGCATACGGGTGCCAAAGCCTGCGACAGGAATAACAGCGTGAGTGATTTTTTTCATAGTTTTTTAGTTATTTTAAGAAGGTGGGTAGGAATGAGTCAATCATAACGCATTATTAGGCAGCTGTAACGCCATACGACTTAAGAGACATCATAGCCATTCGGGTTCATGCTCTGCCAATGCCATGTATCTCGACACATATCAGCAATTGATAGTTCAGCTTGCCACCCTAACAGTGTTTTCGCTTTATCGGCACTGGCATAGCAACTGGCGATATCCCCTGCACGACGTTCTACAAACTGATAAGGAATGCTCTGACCAGATACATCAGAAAATGCAGATGCCAATTCTAATACAGAAGTACCTTTGCCAGTGCCTAAGTTGATAGGTAAAAAGCCTACTGAGTTCTTTTTTGCCGTATTATCTTCATTTGGTCTGGTTTGTTTATCTAGATAATTTAGTGCAGCCACATGACCTTGAGCTAAATCAGTAACATGAATAAAGTCACGTACACCTGTTCCATCGACAGTAGGATAGTCACTACCAAAGATACTGAGCTTGTCAAGTTTGCCGACGGCCACTTGAGAAATATAAGGCATCAAGTTATTAGGAATGTCATTGGGGTCTTCGCCAATTTGTCCTGATGGATGTGCGCCTACTGGATTAAAATATCTAAGAGCAATCAGGTTCCAGCTGTCATCAGACACAGCTAAGTCTTCTAATATATGCTCGACGGTCAGCTTACTCTGACCATAAGGGTTGGTACAAGAACGCTTTGATTTCTCATCGATAGGCAGAATTTCAGGGTCACCATAGACAGTGGCAGATGATGAAAAAACGAAGTTTTTCACATTATACTCTTCCATAATTTCTAACAAGGTTATGGTGCCGCTGACATTATTATTATAATACAGCAATGGCTTTGCTACTGACTCCCCAACTGCTTTTAACCCAGAAAAGTGAATCACGCCAAAGAATTCGTGCGAAGCAAAGACCTCTCTGAGTAACTCAGGATCTCGTATATCCCCTTCGATAAACTCAATTGTCTGTCCAATAAGAGTAGAGACACGGTTAATCGCTTCACGGCTACTATTAGATAAGTTATCGTATACAACAATATCATAGCCTGCTTCGTGTAGTGCTATACAAGTATGCGAACCGATATATCCAGCACCGCCTGTAACTAATATTGTATTTTTCATAAATTTCTCAGGCACAAAAAAAGACACCTTTATGATAGAAGTGTCTTTATGTTATACCAAGGAATGGTTAAAGATACAATAAGATAGTACTATTTCTAATTAAACTTAGTATTGTCAAAATACCAATTCATTGAAACACAGGTGAAAAAATATTTTTAATTTCATTTAAACATTTATGCACCGTTATAGTCTTCTTATCTATAGTATATGTTACAACCCAAGTTGTATTTTTATGATATATATCTTGGTGTTTTTGATTAAAACGCCAATTAAACTTATTACCAGTTGATAAAGCAATTACCTTTTTACCCAATCCCCCACAAATATCTAATAAACTATTGGGCGGAGTAATTATCAGATCACAGCATTCTATTATTGCTGCAATATTTTCAATATCATTCTTTCTATCTATTCTTGGCTCATATACATTAATGTTGTTGAACCCCAATATACCAATATTTACATATAAAAAATTATCATAAACTTCGAATATTTTATGATAATTTTTGGCAGAAAATATATTAGCTATTCTCTCAGGAGTATTTATTTCTGTACCCGTACAAACACCTATAATTTTATCTTTATCAAAACTATTAAATAACCCAAACCAATAAGCTTTTAGGTTTTCATCAGCCGCTAACGATACATAAATTTTCTCTAGGTCATGTCTAAAATATGAGAATAAATCTTGAGCCGGTACCATAACGTGATGGTCATTCAAAAAGTCATCTTGATTCATATAGACAAAATCAGGATTAATTCTTGTAAATAGAGCTATCAACCTCTCATCACAAACTATAGTTATTTTTAAGAAATTCTCAGTAAGATACTTAAAAATTAAAGATTGTTTAACTTGGTCACCAATCCCGCCTTCCATTATCACTGTAATTTCTTTAGAATCTAGATGTAATGAATAATGACTTCCATTATCGATCAAATTGCAACTAAAAGGTCTAAAGTGCAATAGCTCCCATGCTTCTTGCAATCTGTGTGAGTGAAGTAGGTAAATATATTTAGCTTGGTTCCAGCCAGCCTTGTCATTAGTTTCTAAGTCTAATATTTCGGTATAACGACCCAAATCCATATATAAATAACTTAGATACTTATAAGCTCTCTTGGCATCCAACTCTATCAACTGCTTAAGTAATTTCTCAGCAGTATTAAAATCTCTGACTCCGTAAGCTGCTATTGCTGCATTAAATATTAAGCTGCTATCTTTAATAAAAATAGTACTATATTTTTTATAATATATAGTATAAGAGCGATTTTTTATAAGATTACTTTTAGCTAACAAGTTCTTTTCACTCAGAAGCAAGTTTTCTCTTAGTACATTTTTATAAAAGTTAGTTTTAGAGGTATTACAGTGTACTTTTATACTTTCCTGCCACTGATTGACTGTTATAGATTCCTTTACATCAGAGTTATTAAATAATAAACCAAAATAAGTATCGAAAACCTCAAAATCTTTATTTTTACTTTCTTTCAAAAATGACTGAAACTCTTTGTATAAATTTCTATTTTTCATAGCATAATTGATACAGCTTTCAAGATCTTTAGAGTGAGTACATATTGGTAGAGGAAGGTTAGATGATTTGATAATACCCTCCACTTTATGAGAGTTGGAAGGCAATGCAACGAAGGGCTTACCGCCCAATCCACTAAGGTAAATCGAGTGATATCTAGGTGCTATAATTAAATCTGCTGTTTGAAAATTAGCGACTGTATGCTGCCACTGATTGTAAGCTTCACTATTCTGTAATGGATAGTATGAAACATCATAGTCAGTTCGGACTTTGCTTACGATGGGATAGATAACTGACTCTACATGGGGATGCCAGTCATTTACAATTACCTTTGAACAAAAATCTATACTAATCTCATCACTGAAGTCAGCATTTACTATACTATCAACTGTTAGCCTACAGTCGATACCTTTACTACGCAGATACTCATAAGACAGCCGCTCTCTGACAGCTAAATCAGTCAAGCTTTTAAAAACATCATCAAAACCGTCTATCTCTTGTATAGTAGCATTAATTAAGAAAACAGGTTTATTGATACTTATTGCAAATTCCGCTATAGCTAGTAAAAACAATCCTCTATTATGATGTAAAGTACCTTCACCATTTATTATAACTCCATCACATAAGTGAACGCCGTTTGCTATATCACTACTTTGTATAAACTCAAGAGAAGATACACGATCCCCTTTCCAATACTGTTTGATTTCAGAATTGCTATAAGTTTTTACTTTTATATTTCTACTAAATAAAGATGTTAAGTGAGCATAGCATACTCCAATACAACCGATATGAGGGTCAATTGCTGTATAGTTGAGATAGATAATACTATTCATTAGAGTGACCGAAGCTATGTAATCTTGTATTCAACTCGCTAACTAATGCTTCTTTGTCACCCTTATTTGGGACATCTACAATAGTCATTGAGCTATGCCATACATCAGTAGAGTCATTATTAATTTTTCTCCATGTAATTTCTGAAGAGTTGGAAAATAACCAAGTATTAACTCCTAAGGCACCAGCTAGTTCTGCAACTGTCGTAGCAGGTGCAATAACTAAGTCTAAGCACATCATTAAAGCTGCTACATCGTCTAGATCATTATATTGATCAATATTAGTAAAGTTAATCATCTTCCCAGGAAAGTGCTGTTCGATCCACTCTAACTCTTCTGCACAATCATCATATTGTAAGTTAATAAACTGTATTGAATCATTATGAAAAATAGGAGCTAATTGCTCAATATCTAAATAATGCTCCATACGGGTAAAGTTAGTAAGGCTACTTCTCCAATTTAATCCTACTAGTTTTTTGCCAGATAATTTATAAGATTGTAAGCGTTGCTTATATTTATCAATTAAATCAATATCCGCATATAGATATTTATTACCTGTAAAGTCTGCATAAGTGTCTCTAAATTTCCCTATGAAATCAGTTACTAAAAATACTTTACTGTAATTCTCTAGTTTTTTAAAAGCATTATTATCTAAAATGGTCGTGAGCGTCGTAGAGGGCAGTTGATCATAATCACCTACAGGATAGCTTTCACTAAAACCTCTTGTTCTTCGAATAGGCAAAAAATCTATATTTTTGAACGATCTACTAAGTAAGTTATACAATCTATAATCACACGAGATGGTAAACGACTTAGATGAATAAGCTTTTTCAAGTTCGCTATAGATAGACATAAATCTAATCTCGTCACCGGGACCATAGACTGCCAATATCAAACTATTATTCTCGATAGTAATGTCAGCACTTTTTACAGCTTTTCTAAAATTATTCTGTAATAAGAAACCAATATCATTAGTAAAGTTTTCGTTTATATAACATTCATATGCCTCACCAATTTTTCCTTTATGCTGTAATATTGGCAATTCAAAGGTAGTGTTTAAGCTCATCCCAATACTGGTACAATGCGCAATATGCTCTCCTGCCCTATCAAAATTTCCTATAAATATATTTAGTCTGACCAACTGCTTTGTAATAAATTCACTCGTATTGAACCTTGAATAGCTTTCGAGAATATCTATAGCCTCTAAATCTTTTCCCTCAGAATGTAAAAAATCGGTATATACCTTTAGTAGCTTATCAGGTCTAGTATTTTTAGAATTGTACAACTCCAAAAACAGTTTTTTAGAAGCTATGTAATCACCATGTTCGATCAATCCCATTAAACGAGATATAGACTTATCTGTGCTGAGATATACAGTTGAACCTATTAAGTCAAACCAGGTAGAACCACGACCAACCATGACTCTATATTTAGATATTAGTTCAGGATTCAATTTGGTAGAAAGTAGTACATAATCTATAATACATGGTATAGAATAATTACTTAGAATATATTTATTATCTATATATTGATTCAATGCCTTTCTATTATTTTTTTCTATATCAATCATCATAGACATTAGACTAATACCTAACGACTGATTGAAATTAAAAGTATTATATAAAGTCCTCGAAGCAGTATTGAGGTAGTTTATTTTGTTTATCGTGCTGTCTGGTAATCGTAACAGTTCTTCAATAGTTTTTAATAATTGAGAGAAATCACTTCGTGAACTAAAAAATTCTAATTTGCTTACAAGTAACTGTCGCTTCTGATTATTCCATTCTTCTAACTTTCTATCTTCAGAATCAACTTCAGAATCAACTTCAGAATTCGTCTCTTTTACATTATTTTCATTCGCATTATACAAATCATGAGATATGAGTTCAGATTCTGCAAAAAACTCTTGAGCCTCTATCAAACTTATACTTTTCTGTTTAGGAAAAAAACCTGATATCAATTTATTTAAAAACAAGTTATCTAACTGACTTTTAATAGAAAATAAAAAATCAATAAAAACATCTTGATCGCAGACACTCATAATACTAATTAGGAAGTCTTGTCTTTTTTCTAAAGACACTTCACCCCAAGTATAATTGAGTAAAATTGCATCTATTTCAAAAGGCTTGAAATAGATAAACATTTCTTTATACAGTCTACTATCGCAAGTTGCAAGGTTCCTCAATGTATGTTGAACCGTTAACTGCAAGGAAGGCTCCAAACCCTCATCCAACTCACCTTGATAATCAGCTTTATATGTTAATTGCAGCACTTCACTACGTATCTTATGGATAGTAGTAATCAAGGGGTAGATATTATTTTCAGAACCTTCTGCGACCCCTACTATATATCTCGGATATATAATATAAGCCCCGATAAATAACTCAAGCAAAGACAGCTTTCTATTTCGTCTGGTTAAGTCAAATTCACTTCTATCATCCGTTAATCCCCAACCTGCATAAAAAGGTTGACCTAACACAGTCACCTGTTTTCCTCTAAGTAGTGCCTCTAAACCAGTCAAAGAAGTAATAGTGTAAACATGATCTACCCTTTCAATTAAATCGATAATATGTTCATCAGGCGATAATATTTCAGCGAAAAGCTCTACATTTGTATTCTTAAAATTAGATTCTTGAAATCCTTTGAAGATTTCTGGATGAGGGCGATAACATATTTCGGCATTTGGATTCTCATATTTAGCTAATCGAACCATATCCTCCATAGACCATCCATCTGGATTTCCATATCGAATTGATGCATCGTTATCTACTTGTCCAATAACAAGTACTCTTTTCTTTAGTTTAAGACTAGTAGAGTGATACATAGCAGGAGGGTTGTACTTAGATACTTTCAAATCTATGATTGAGCTTAGAAGCTTAGAAGCTTCTTTTGCTAAATTATTATGAATGTTAAAGTCATAATAATTTAAAATTTTTTCGATATCCGAAGGTTGTGTAGAGTTATAATATAATCCTGATTTATCAAAAACAAGCGAGTATGGAGTGGCTCCATTAGCTCCCAAGTCTGCAGAACGTATAAAACCATCTTCTACACGCCATATATCTATATTTTTATAGCTTATATACCTGTTTAAAAATGTGCTTTCATTGTAGCCCCATATTACTACCACTTCAGGTTTGATAGATAAACGCTGCATTACACCTATCATTTTGTAGTTCGTTAATTTACGTGGTGCAAACGCTACTCTAAATTCATCTAAATAATCTGCAATAAATCCAAACTTCCAATCGTTACAACCTATAGCAACTGCTATAGGCTTATCTGTACCCTCTACCCAGTTTTTTCCTACTAAATATAGCTTTTCAAAACCACTATCTTCTCCAAATATCTCATAAGGGTCATGAACTACGAACTGATACTCTTTACCAGCTGGTACTTTTTTTTTCCAGTGATTTTGAGTACGTTTTGAAAAATACTCGGCTAACTCAGACTTTTGATGGGCTTTAGACTGTTTATCTATCATACTTGATATACTCTAATATATTACTTTGCAATAGCTTCGGATGTCACAGGCGTAGCATAATCAACATTGATTGATACTGTTTTGCCGATAATACTTTCTAACATCTTAGGAGGTAGACCAAAACCTGGCCTTACACTTCTGATAGAATCAGATGTAATTATATCCCCAACTTTCAAAGGTTTTACAAAGTACAGAGACCTTCTAAACTGTGCGTTACCTTCTTCACTTGACTTACGGCCGTAATCCACTCTACCTAATGCCTCCCAACAAATACGTCCAGCATCACATAAATGTTTTAACTCTGCTGCTTCCAGAGAAAAGCTATCATCTGGCCCACCGCCACTTCTATCTAGGGTTACGTGCTTTTCTATTATATTTGCCCCCAGTGCTACACTTGCTATTGCAGTAGTGTTATCCAATGTATGATCTGACAAGCCTGTAATCAGATTAAATCGTTGCTGCATATCTAGTATAGTTCTTAGGTTGTAATCACTAGAAGGGGCTGGGTAACCACTAACGCAATGTAGGATAGCTAACTGGTTACAGCCTGCTGATTTAGCAGCATCAATAGCTTCTGCTATCTCCTCATCGTTAGCCATTCCTGTTGAAATAATCATAGGTTTGCCTGTTTGAGCCACATACCTAATAAGTGGTAAATCAATTGCTTCAAAACTAGCAATTTTATACGCCGGTGCATTTAAGTCTTCCAACATATCAACCGCAGTTGTATCAAAAGGAGAGCTAAACATAGTAATACCTGTTGCCCTTGCCTTATCGAACAATGGCTTGTGCCATTCCCAAGGAGTGTAAGCAGATTGATAAAGATCATATAAAGTTTGACCATCCCACAAGCCACCTTTTATCTGAAACTCTTCTTTATTGGAGTTCAAGGTAATAGTATCCGCAGTATAGGTTTGCATTTTTACTGCATCAGCCCCACAACGCTTAGCCATTTCAATTATTTGAAATGCGTTCTCAATATCGCCATTGTGATTGGCAGACATTTCAGCAATGATGTAAGGAGCGTGCTTAGGACCGATTTGTCTATTTTCTATGAAAAAATCTTTCATCAATTAAACCTCATGATATATATATAAATTAAAGTTTGGACGATACATGCTGTCGTAACTAAAATTATTGGCAGCAAATACCTTCTGAGAGGCAATATTATTTTCATGTATTACAGCATGATATACATCTAAATCAGTAACTTTTATTACCTTATTAATTGTTCGTTTAGCGTAGCCTTGACCAGCATATTTAGGATCAATAGTTAGGGAGATTTCTGCTGTAGACTTTGCACTGTCTAATATCAAATCAAGTCTTACAACCCCAACAGTAATGTTATTATCTGCGATTTTAAATATTTCTGTTGTATTGCTTTTTAGCTTGTCATTAAACCATTTGATATGATCATCATACTTAGGAGTATTAGAATCCAATGCGAACTTCCGTATACCCTCTATACATTGAAGGCTATATAAGTAATCTAAATCATTCTTATTTATTGGAATTAATATAAGCGTATCGTTAATCATCTATTAACACCTTTTTTCATAAGTTAGAACAAGCTCTTTAACTACTCTATTTGCGCCTATTCCATCTACTAAGTTCATAATGTTATGTTTACGTACTAGATATTTAGTGTTACTTATGGACAATCGAATTAAGTAGCTAAATATAGAATCAACAGTAATAGTATTTAAACTACCTAAATAGTCGACTAGGTCTTTTTCATGTAAGTAATGTACTAAGTCTTTTTGATTGTCTGCCACATCGATTAGAGCTGAATTCAATCCTAAACAGAACCTTTCCCATACTGTAGAACCACAGGCGCCTAAGGCAAAGTCACTAACTTTCATTAAAGATGACATTTGATCAGTTTGCTCTTCTAAAAATATATGTCTGGACTGTTTGACCATATTCTTACAATAAGCAAGATCTTCTAAAGGTAATTTCCCAGTAATAACATGAAATTTAAATTTGTTATATTTAACTAGTGCTGGTAGGAAAATTTTCCAGACTTCCATATTACCAACACCCCCAAAGTTTACTAATATAGTCTTCAACTCATCTGAAGGTTTTTGTGCTTTAGATTCTCGTAAAGAAACGAATTCGTCTCTAAGCAGTGAATATTTTGGTCCTAATAACCTTGAACAATGACCAGACACTAAATCATCATATCTAGAGTTAAGATTTGGCCAATAATTTTGATCAATCAATAAGTCACAAGTATGTTTGCGGTTTGCCAAATCATCAATTACTGCTATAGGTAAAGATATCGCATTTTTTACTATATTTTCCCATGTGCTATCTATCGAGTAATGATCAATGACTATCATATCTATATGTTGCTTAGTAACAGCATTAATGAACTCTTGAGCATCTTGCTCTTGAGAAACCCCTAACCAATTTAAATGCTCTTCAGAAATATCTTCGGATGCAGCATACCCAATAATGTAATAAGTAAAACCGCTAATAACGATTAAACTCAGTAATTCTTTATCATATTCTCTAACGAAGAAAATACTTGAAATAGAGATCTTTTTCAGTTCACGAGCTAATGTAAGACAACGCTGTAAATGACCTGTTCCTATGTGTTTAGCTATGTCAACTCTAAAACCTATTTTCAACTCTATATCCTTAGTTTGTATCTTAACAATTTATCTAGTTACACTATTGAGCTAACATCATTTAGAAAAACACAAAAACTCTAAGAAAGTCTTTGCCACTTATTGTTCCAAACTACCAAGCTGTCCATCCACCATCTACCACCAAATTACTACCATTCACGTAGCTAGAGGCATTAGACAGAAGAAATATAATAGCGCCTGTAATCTCTTTTGGGTGACCAACTCTACCTAGTGGCACTTTGTCTGCTAAAACTCTAACAAACTCTGGATTAGCCTTAATAACACTTGTTGAAGGGAATGGGCCAGGAGTAATACTATTGCATCTAATCCCTTCTAAACCAAATTCACATGCTACATACCTAGTCCATTGTAACATTGCAGCTTTAGCTGCCCCATAAAAAGGAGGGTTTGTAGTCACAGCTTCTTCATAAATTCTTTGATCAGGGCTTACTAGTCCATACATTGAAGATATATTAACAAATGAAGCTCCTCCCGACATTTTTACGGCTTCCCTCAACTTCGGTAAGAAAACATTTAATATATTGTGAGCAGCAACAACGCTAATATTGTAACTCTCTATGTAATCAGCTGCACTAGCGATCTCAACTGTTCCACCTCTTCCATTGTATGCATTATGAATCACTCCATCTAAAGCTCTAAGTTTTATACTGCTATTAAAGGCATCAATTGATGATTTATCAGTAACATCAAATACGGCAGCTTCAACGTTGTAACCAAGACCTTTCAATTCATCTACCATTTCTATACATCGTTTATCACTTCTAGAATTTATTAGAACGTGTGCTCTTGCCTTTGCTAAAGCTAAAACCATTTCTTTGCCAAGATATCCTGTTGCACCAGTAACAAGTATAGTTTTCCCTACTAGTGAGAACAAATCATTCGTATCTTTCATGCTATGTTTTCCATTTTGCAGGATTTAATAGAGAACTTGGGATTTCTGGACGTGATGACTCTATTTGGGCTATTTGCAAGGTATTTAATTTAGGATTCATGAGCAGCTTCATATTTTCTTTAAACTGTTCTACAGTCTCCATACCTATAACTAAACCATCTATCCATTCTGCTGAGTTTACGTATGCGATACATAGGTCAGATATACTACTCCGACCTAAGGTACATATAAGATGATTTAACCATGTATTGATAGTTATATAATCCTCGACACCTGCTTTTTGCCAGCTCCTATTATTATTAGATAGCAGCAGACCCTGTAAGTAGATACTGCGCACATGAATAGTTAAGTTACGCTCTTTCTTCTGTTTTAAGACTTCATGTACAACATCACCCCATCTATTGTCTAAGATATTAAATGGCAACTGTATGTACTCAATACTTTTGACCTTTAAAGCTTCTAATAATTCATCAGGCGACTGTACAGAAACGCCTAATGAATTAATTCTAGCTTGCTCTTTATGATAGTTTAGTCGCTCCCAGACAGCATGATCCCAATATTTTAAATGCTCAAATCTATGTAAAAGCAAAACATCAATGTTTTTTTTATCTAGATAAAAAAGGGATTCATAAATACTTTTATCAATAAATGCGTTTATAGCATTTTTATCAGCTATATTAGAACAAGCAGACAACGCTGATAATTTTGTTATAATCTGAACTCTACTAGCCCAACTACCTTTCACAGCTTTACCAATTACTTTTTCGCTATCACCATATTCTCTAGCTGTATCCAAATATTCGATACCATTGGAAATCGCGAGCTTAATTATACTTTCACTTTCTGTACTATCTGGTTGGCCTTTATAGTTGTTTATTCCATAAGCCATACCTAGTTGAGCAGTGCCAAGTACCAACTTATGTAGAGGATTCTGTGTTATTACTTGTGGACTTTCAACTTTCAACTGGTTGATAAGAGTAAACAACGAAGTATTCACTGGCTCATCAAAGTTCTCAAATACATTACTTACTCTCTGATAATCATCGAAGTCATCAATAGTACATCTATACAAACCGAGCTGATGATTCTGGTACTTAGTAAAAGTATTAGAACCATATTTTCTAATAATATAAGGCGTTACATGTTCACGATCATAATCATCATTAGTCTCTCTATTTGCTTCTCTGAGATCAGATAGTTTTAATACCTCAACACTAACCCCATAAGGCAATCCTGAAATTTGACCATTACAAGATAAGTATGTAGAACCATTTGCATAGAAGCTTTGTTCTAATTCATCAATTAGATTTCCATCTGGAAAGACGTTATCTGCTGTTAGTCTAAATACTACTGTATCATCGTCAAACGAAGATAGACCCTCCACTATTCTTCCAAGTACATCATTTAAACTTCCTCTGAAATAGGATATATTCCATTTCTCAAGCTCCTTAATTAAAAGATCATCATCTTTTTCTTTTGATGTAGCTACTATGACCTTTCGATTGGTATTAGCAGCTCTTTGCGCTGCTAATACCGCAAGTGGAATTCCTTTTATTGGTAGTATAACTTTACAAGGAAGCCGACTAGAGCTGGTTCTGGCCTGGATAACTATAACACTAGTTTGTTCCATATTATTCTCAATACCTATTCATCCAATTTTTAAAAAAAATAACAACCCATACAATAAAATATAGAGTAGTAAGATCAATCAAAGCATAGAAACCCAAGAATAATACAGACTTGCGTTAAATGTTAGCTATACAGCACTACCTCTTTGAAAGACTAAGGTCTTGATTGTCATGCTCAATTGATAGCCTATAGTTAACACTATGTCTGATTCGTTAAGAGTTCAGTATACTTTTAAGTGTACAAACCACCCTATCTTGGCTTTCAATACTTAAATCAGGATATAAAGGTAGACTAATAGCTTCTTCATAGTATTGTTCTGCTTGTGGAAAATCACCTAGTTTAAAGCCAAAATGCTCTTTGTAATAAGGCTGAAGATGTACAGGTATATAATGAAGATTGACACCAATATTAGCAGCACGCAAAGCTTTAAAAACTTCTAAATGCGTAGGTTTGATTTCATCTAGCTTTAATCTAATTACATAAAGATGAAGACCAGAATAAGCTTCTTGTATTTGAAAAGGCACAATCACGGCAAGACTAGCTAGTTTCTCATTATATCTATTTGCAATCTCATGACGACTTTTTGTAATACTCGATAGTCTTTTTATTTGTGAGACCCCAAGCGCTGCCTGCATTTCTGTCATACGATAGTTATAACCCAAGTCAACTTGTTGATAATACCAAGGCCCGTCGGGTTCGTGAGTCATGAGATCAGAATCACGAGTAATACCATGACTACGTAACAAATCCATCTTTTGCGCTAGCTCTTCGTTTTTCGTGGTTGCTACGCCGCCTTCAGCAGTCGTAATTATTTTGACTGGATGAAAGCTAAAAATCGTGATATCCGAATATTGGCAGTTACCTATTGGCTGGTTTTTATACTTACCACCTATAGCATGTGAAGCATCCTCGATAATAGAAAAACCATACTTTTTAGAAAGTTGATATATCCTCTCCATATCGCAAGGCTGACCACATAAATGCACAGGAATCACTACCTTTGGTAATTTATCTTGCTCTTTAGCAGCTTCGAGCTTATGTTCTAGAGACTGAATAGATAAATTATAGGTTCTTGGATCAATATCCACGAAATCAACTGTAGCACCGCAATACAAAGCACAGTTTGCAGATGCTACAAACGTAATAGGTGTCGTCCAAACAATGTC
Source organism: Psychrobacter sp. UBA3480 (assembly GCF_002377945.1). Lineage (GTDB taxonomy): Bacteria > Pseudomonadota > Gammaproteobacteria > Pseudomonadales > Moraxellaceae > Psychrobacter. Next base: position 148,639 of record NZ_DFQV01000020.1, on the reverse strand, counting down.
ACCTTGGCCCACGTTCAAAGCCAAACACGCAACGTGGAGGGCTGAAGTAGCACTGTTCATTGCCAGAGCATATTCAACATTACAATATTCTTTAATTGCATTCTCGAATTCTGGTACTTTAGGACCTTGCGTTAAATAATCAGACTTGAGGACATTGACGACCGCGTCAATGTCCTCCTCTGTAATATTTTGGCGACCGTAGGGAATAAAATTCATTAGATTTTACCAATATTATCTTTGTTCTCTTGTACCCAAGATTCGAGCTCTTCTCTTGGCATCCATTCAGTATTATTATCACTTGAATAAACAAAACCTTCTGGAACTAATTTACCATCTTTTACTCTCTCAGGTGAATGACCCCAATTGTTAATAGTAGGTAAGATTTTAAAGTGTTCAGGGTATTCATAAGTATAATAAGAATCTTCAGCGCCAATCATTTGCTCATGTAGTTTCTCACCAGGTCTAATACCAACCACCTTAGTGGCAGCTTCTGGCGCTACAGCTTTTGCTACATCCATAATATTCATTGATGGAATTTTTTTAACGTAAATCTCACCACCTTCCATATCTTCAAAAGCATGCCATACAAGCTCAACACCTTCTTCCAAAGTAATCATAAAACGTGTCATACGATCATCAGTAATAGGTAGCTCACCTCTTTCTTTGATTGACAAAAAGAAAGGGATCACTGATCCACGTGATCCCATCACATTGCCATATCTTACGACAGAAAATTTAGACACGTGCTGACCGCTATAAGCATTTCCTGCTACAAATAATTTATCAGAAGTAAGTTTAGTAGCACCATATAGATTTATAGGACTACTTGCTTTATCAGTTGATAGCGCCACTACACCCTTAACACCTTTATCTATGCATGCATCAATTAGGTTCATTGCCCCATGTACATTCGTTTTTACACATTCAAAAGGATTGTATTCTGCTGTTGGAACAATTTTAGTAGCAGCAGCATGCACGACATAATCAACTCCATCTAAAGCACGGTATAGCCTTTCTTTATCTCTTACATCGCCAATAAAAAAGCGTACGCGTGGATCATCCTGAAACAGTTTAGCCATTTCCCACTGCTTCATTTCATCTCTTGAGAAAATAATAATCTTTTTAGGGTTATATTTTTCAAGAGTCATCGGGATAAACTTATGTCCGAATGAACCTGTACCACCTGTCACTAAAATCGTTGAATTACTTAACATTTATTTTTATCCTTGAATTACCATTATTAAACCAATAAAAAACACCCCATTGTAGGGGTGCCTTCTCGATATTTCAATAGAGTTTTAGTAGTTAATAGGTTTTTGAGCCTTTTACCAACCAGTAACTTCTTTTAGCTTATCACCAAGTTTAGATGGGTCACGTGTATACGCGATACCAGCATCTTCAAACGCTTTGAATTTCTCTTCAGCAGTACCTTGACCACCAGAGATGATAGCGCCAGCATGGCCCATACGCTTACCTTCTGGAGCAGTAACACCAGCGATATAACCAACAACTGGCTTAGTCACATGGTCTTTGATATAAGCAGCAGCTTCTTCTTCAGCAGTACCACCGATCTCACCGATTAGGATGATAGCTTCAGTCTGTGGATCAGCTTCAAATAGCTTCAATGCATCAATCTGGTTCATACCAGGGATAGGATCACCACCGATACCGATACAAGTTGACTGACCAAAACCAAGCTTAGTAGTCTGAGCTACGGCTTCATAAGTCAACGTACCAGAGCGTGAGATGATACCTACTTTACCTGGCTGATGGATATGGCCTGGCATGATACCGATTTTGCACTGACCTGGAGTAATAACGCCTGGGCAGTTAGGACCAACCAAACGTACGTCGCCAGCTTCTTCAAGATAGCGTTTTGCTTTTAGCATATCGATAGTCGGCACGCCTTCAGTGATCACAACGATCAACTTAACGCCAGCATCTATTGCTTCAACGATAGAATCTAGTACGAATGGTGCTGGTACGTAGATAACAGAAGCGTCAGCTTGAGTCGCTTCCATGGCTTCCGCCATAGTGTTGAATACTGGTAGGCCTAGGTGCGTTTGACCGCCTTTACCTGGCGTCACACCACCAACTACTTTTGTACCATATTCGATGGCTTGTTCAGAATGGAACGTACCATTTTTACCAGTAAAACCTTGTACCAATACTTTGGTATCTTTATCGATTAATACACTCATTATATTTTCCTTGTATTCGGTTGTCTTGTAACAGTGGTCTTTATAACTATCATTATCAAATTTTGATAACCAACTTTTATTATAAAAACCACTATTACGATTTGACTACTATGCTTAAGCGTCTATCTCTAAACACTTATATTTAAAGACTTACGCTTTAACAGCATCGACAATTTTTTGAGCCGCGTCAGATAAACCTTGAGCTGAAATCAATTTCAGACCAGACTCTTCTAGGATTTGTGCGCCTAGCTCAGCGTTGTTACCTTCTAAACGAACAACAACTGGTACTTGTACGTCAACTTCTTTAATAGCAGCGATAATAGCTTCTGCAATCATGTCACAACGTACGATACCGCCGAAGATGTTGATTAGAACGCCTTCAACACTGCTGTCTTCTAGGATAATTTTGAACGCTTCAACAACGCGATCTTTAGTTGCGCCGCCGCCAACGTCCAAGAAGTTAGCAGGCTTGCCGCCATACAATTTGATGATGTCCATGGTCGCCATTGCAAGACCAGCACCGTTAACCATACAACCGATGTTACCTTCTAGAGCAACATAGTTTAGGTCAAATTCAGCTGCTTTAAGCTCACGCTCATTTTCTTGAGTTTTGTCTTGTAGCGCTGCGATTTTTGGCAAACGATATAGTGCGTTTGAGTCGATACCGATTTTGCCATCAACACAAACGATTTCGCCATTTTCACGAACAGCTAATGGGTTGATTTCCATTAGAGCAAAGTCGTTTTCAACGAATGCTTTATAAGCGCCAGTCATCAATTTAACGAATTGATTGATTTGCTTACCTTCTAGACCAAGTTTGAACGCAACGTCGCGCGCTTGGAAAGGCATTAAACCAACTAAAGGATCAACATTTACTTTAAAGATTTTTTCTGGAGTGCTGTGTGCTACTTCTTCGATATCTACACCACCTTCGGTAGATGCCATGAAAGTTACACGACGAGTTGCACGATCAACGACTGCGCCAAGATATAGCTCAGTTTGTACTGGATACATATCTTCTGCAACCAATACAAAGTTTACTGGCTGACCATCAGCATCAGTTTGGAACGTTACTAGGTTAGTACCGATCAACTCTTCAGCAACTTGCTTAGCTTCTTCACGAGTTTTAACCAGTTTTACACCACCAGCTTTACCGCGACCACCAGCATGTACTTGCGCTTTAATTACTGCAATGTCAGTTGGGGTTTTGTCAAAAGCTGCAGCAGCTTCTTCGCCGTTATGAGCGATGATGCCTTCTTGAATTGGCAAACCGTAGCTTTTTAATAGCTCTTTTGCTTGATACTCATGTAAATTCATTGATTGTATCCTTTATTTTTTACAATTAATAAAAAGTGAAATCAAGTGCGCACATGTACATATTAATCATACGTCTGACGCACTCATGATTGTGGCATCACCAAAATAGCGATACCCCAATCAGGTTGTAAATCGATAATAACTAAACGAGCAACTACTTATTTCTTACGCTTTTTGCGCTGGATAGCGTGAATAGCACGGCCATCTGCAGATAGAGCAGCTTCATGCACTGCTTCTGAAATAGTTGGATGAGCAAATGTCATCAACTGCAAATCTTCAATACTAGAGACAAATTCCATCGCGATCATACCTTGATGGACGATATCACCAGCACCAGCAGCGATAGCATGCATACCTAATAGACGATCTGTTTTTGCATCAGCAACTACCTTCACAGAACCTTGCGCTTCACTTTGCGCTAATGCACGACCGTTGGCAGCTAAGTTGAAAGAACCTGTTTTAACTTCATAGCCAGCTTCTTCAGCTTCTTGCTCAGTCAAACCTACCCATGCGATTTCTGGATGAGTATAAATGACATTAATGATAGTGTCATAGTTAACTTGAGGTTTTTCGCCATGAATACGCTCAACAGCCATCATGCCCTCTTCCATAGCTTTATGCGCAAGCATAGGACCACGGACCAAATCACCGATAGCATAAACGCCATCAAGATTGGTTTTGCACTGGTCATTAACATCGATAAGGCCACGTTCAGTCAACGTGATACCGCTGTCTTCGCCAAGCAGTTTTTCAGAATAAGCGCGACGACCAACACAAACGATCAGCTTGTCGAAGCTCTCTTCAGAAGACTCGCCTTTGCTTTCGCTAGTGACGACAACTTGGTCACCTTGTACTTCAGCATTGGTTACTTTGGTATCGACACGGATATCAAGACCTTGCTTCTTCAGCATTTTTCCGGCTTCTTTTGAGATGTCTTTGTCAGCAGCAGCTAAGAAGCTAGGAAGTGCTTCATATACCACTACTTCTGCACCTAGACGACGCCATACTGAACCAAGCTCAAGACCGATAACACCAGCACCGATAACGCCTAGACGCTTAGGGACTGAGGTGAAATCAAGTGCACCAGTTGAATCAACAATACGGTCACCGTCAGTTTTGGCAACAGGAATCTCGATAGGCACAGAACCTGCCGCAAGAATGACATTCTTAGCAGTGATCGTCGTTTCGCTTTCGTCTTCTAGAGCAGTAAATTTGACTTTTTTGTCAGCGCCTTTACCGTCGACCAATGTACCCCAGCCTTGTAGCCAGTCAACACCATTGCCTTTTAGCAACGCTGCAACACCACCAGTCAACTGCTTAACAATACCTTCTTTACGCTCTATCATTTTTTCGATATTGATAGCAACGTCACCAGTACTGATACCGTGCTCGTCAAGGTCATGCTTAGTAGCTTCGTAACGATGTGAGCTATCAAGTAGGGCTTTTGATGGGATACAACCAACGTTTAAGCAAGTACCGCCAAGTGCTGGCTCGCCTTTGTAAACGCGCTTTTCGATACAAGCAACACTCATACCGAGCTGGCCTGCACGAATAGCTGCTTCGTAACCACCAGGACCGCCGCCGATGACGACTAAATCATAATTGTCTTTCATAGTACGTTCCTATTTTTAATTGTATGTGTCATTTAAACTGGTTGTTATCTTGCTGATAGATCAGCGTTATCTACACTGAACAGTTAATACACTATGTCAATGAGATAGACTCACACATCGATAATCGATAGCAAGTCACCATTATTAAATTTATTTAAATACAGTTATCAGCGCATCAAGTAATCGCTGACTAATAAAAATCATTATCTATACCAAAGTTAAAAAGCTTGTATCAGCGGTTGCCAATACAAGCTTAAAAGCTTACAGGTCTAGTAGTAGCATTGCAGGGTCTTCGACCAACTCTTTGATAGTTACCAAGAACTGTACTGCTTCTTTACCATCGATCATACGATGGTCATAAGATAGCGCTAGGTACATCATTGGTAAGATTTCAACTTTACCATCGACAGCCATTGGACGGTCATTGATAGCGTGCATACCTAGGATAGCAGTTTGTGGTGGGTTCAAGATAGGTGTTGACATTAATGAACCAAATACACCACCGTTAGAGATAGTGAACGTACCGCCAGTCATGTCTTCTAGACCAAGCTTACCTTGCTGTGCTTTACCGCCAAATTCACGGATTGTGCTTTCAACATCAGCCATGCTCATGCGATCAGTATCACGTAGTACTGGAACAACCAAACCACGATCTGAAGATACTGCTACACCGATATCATAAAAACCATGATAAACAATGTCATCGCCATCTAGTGAAGCGTTTACTGCTGGGAAGCGTTTCAGTGCTTCTGTCGCTGCTTTTACGAATAACGACATAAAGCCTAAACGCACGCCATGACGTTTTTCGAACTTCTCTTTGTACTTAGCGCGCATGTCCATCAATGGCTTCATGTTCACTTCGTTAAACGTCGTCAACATCGCAGTATCTTGTGATGCTGATAATAGACGCTCAGCAACACGCTTACGAAGACGAGTCATTGGAACACGTTTTTCAGTACGCTCACCCATCGATTCAGCAACTGGACGGCCGCTATCAGACTTGATACTGCTGTCTGATTTCAAGGTCGGGTTAGCCATATCAGTTTTGGTTACACGACCACCGCGGCCACTACCTTCAACTTCTTTAGGATCTACGCCTGACTCTTTTGCTGCTTTACGAACTGCTGGGCTTTGATCTTTATGATCAGCTTCACCTTTGTTATCTGTTGCTTGAACAGGCTCGCCACCATCAGCAGCTTGCTTTGCTTGAACTGGCGCTGCTGGTTGGTCTGGATCTACTGCTGGCGCTTCTTTTGCACTAGCACCAGCACTTGCACCGGCTTCAAACTGAGCAATAAGCTCATCAGACAATACAGTATCGTCAACTTGCTTTACGATTTTGGTCAATACACCATCATCAGGTGCCACAACTTCTAATACAACTTTATCAGTTTCAATTTCAGCTAGTAGGTCATCACGATTAACTTGTTGACCTTCAGTGACGTGCCACTCAACGATTGTGCCATCGGCAACCGATTCTGGAAAAACGGGGGCTTTGATGTCAGCCATCGATATACTCCTTAGATTTGGATATTCATACTTATTATTAAGTCGTGATAGGCAGCCGGTAATCTTTTAATAACTTTGCTTATATTTTATTAAAAAACACTGACTGTCATCGCCTGATTCATTTATCTTCTATAATCTTTTGATTAAACAAGGTGTTACTGAGCTAATTCATCAACACTTATGCCAAGGCCACCAGCAATGAGTGCTTGCTGTTGTTGAGCATGCAGTTTCGGTGATCCTGTTGCAGGGGCTGCACTAGGAGGACGCGCTACTGGCTCCATGACTTTTGCTTTGGTTGGATGCGGTACGACAATACGGAACATATGCGGTGCCAAATAGTACCAAGCGCCTTGGTTTAATGGCTCTTCTTGCGTCCATACAATTTCAGTTAGGTTGCTATACTTTTCGATTTCAGCGATTAAGCGAGTCTCTGGCAATGGATACAATTGCTCAATACGAACGATAGCCACATGATCAAGACCTAATGCGCGGCGCTGCTCTAACAAATCATAATAAACCTTACCACCACACAGAACCATACGAGTCACTTTATCTGCGTTGTGATCGTCCATTTCTGGCAATACCGTCTCAAACTTACCGTTAGCAAGCTCTTCTAGATTAGAAGTCGCTAGCTTATGACGTAATAAGCTCTTTGGTGACATAACGATCAATGGCTTACGGATAGGACGTACTGCCTGACGACGTAATGCATGATAAATTTGCGCAGGAGTCGTTGGCGTAATGACCTGCATATTGTCTTCAGCACATAGCTGTAAGAAACGCTCTAGACGTGCAGATGAATGCTCAGGGCCTTGACCTTCAAAGCCATGTGGTAACAACATGGTTAAACCACAAACACGCTGCCACTTGGTTTCGCCGCTTGAGATGAACTGGTCAATCACAACCTGAGCACCGTTAACGAAATCACCAAACTGTGCTTCCCAAACGATCAATGCGTTCGGTACGGTGGTCGCGTAACCATATTCAAAGGCTAGTACCGCTTCTTCTGACAACAATGAGTTGTAAGTAGCAAAGCGTGCTTGGTTCTCACTTAAATGAGATAATGGTACATACATACTGCCATCATTGACATTGTATATTTCACTATGGCGATGTGAGAAAGTACCACGGCCAACATCTTCACCAGTAATACGTACTAGTACGCCGTCATTATCAACCAATGATGCATAAGCCAATGTCTCAGCTGCACCCCAGTTAAGAGGCTCTTCGCCAGTTTGCATCGCTAGACGCTGTTCAACGACTTTTTGAACCTGACGTTGTAACTTGTAGCCTTCTGGCATTTCGGCCATACGGCGTCCATAACCTTTGAGCTTTTCGATATCAACGCTAGTATCCCAGTCATCAACCAAGTCATGACCTAGATAAGGTTTCCAATCTACGAACAACTGCTCGTTAGGCTCTTGAACCAATGAGCTAACAACATAATCACCACGGTCTAAAGACTCACGATAGTCATCTTCGTACTGTTTCTCTTCTTCGGCATTCAAGATACCTTCTGCGATAAGTTTTTGCGCATAAAGAGTACGAGTAGTCGGAAGCTTCTTAATAACAGCATACATTAATGGCTGAGTCGCAGATGGCTCATCTGCCTCGTTATGGCCATTACGGCGATAGCAGAACAAATCAATGATGATGTCTTTGTCAAACTTATGACGATAATCTAATGCTAACTGAGCGGCAAATACGACTGCTTCAGGATCATCACCGTTTACATGTAGGATAGGAGCATGAACCATTTTGGCAACATCAGTACAATATTCAGTTGAACGAACATCTTCTTGACGGCTAGTAGTAAAGCCAACTTGGTTATTGATCACGATATGTACAGTACCGCCAGTGGTATAAGCACGGGTCTGTGACATTTGGAAAGTTTCTTGAACTACACCTTGACCAGCAAAAGCGGCGTCACCATGAATCACGATAGGTAATACTGAATTACCACCAGTATTATCTAGTAGTGGCTGATCGTTACGGCGTACTTGACGGGCACGTACTGAGCCTTGTAGTACTGGCGCGACAATTTCAAGATGCGATGGATTAAATGCTAAAGCCAAATGCGCTTCGCCACCTGGTGTCATCACATTAGATGAAAAACCATTGTGGTATTTAACGTCACCTGAGCCTTTTTCTGGCTGTACTTTACCATCAAACTCATCAAACAAGTCTGCAGGATTTTTACCTAAGATGTTGACTAATAGGTTTAGGCGGCCACGGTGAGCCATACCAATGACCATTTCTTTTGTGCCATATCCACCAGCACGTTGAATGATTTCATTGATCGCAGGAATGAAGCTCTCGCCCCCTTCCAAACCAAAACGCTTAACACCCGTGTATTTACGAGCAAGGTATTTTTCTAGACCTTCAGCAGCGGTTAAGCGCTCAAGGATAGATAAACGTTTTTCTTTGTCAAATTTAATATAGCCTAGATTAGTCTCTAGGTATTCTTCCATCCAGCGTTTTTCTGTACTGGTAGTAACATGCATGTACTCGACACCAATATGGCCACAGTAAACACGTTCCATGATTTCGATGATTTCGCGCAATGTCGCTTCATCTTTACCGATGACTAAATCATTGGTTGGAAATACGGTATCAAGATCAGCTTCTGACAAATTATGATAAGCAAGCGTCAAATCTTCTACTTCTGCACGTGGATGCAAATCTAAAGGATCGAGTTTAGCATGGCGATGACCGCGACGACGATATGCTGAGATTAGTTGCTGTACGCCCATCTGCTTAGGATCACAGTTGGCAGAGCTGCTAGGGTCGGTATCAGTACTGCTACTCTTATTTGCCGTTTGATTACGAGCAAGTAGTAAGAACTGATCTTTGATAGCGTTGTGCTGAGCATCGTTCTGCGACTTATACTGTTCAAAGTACGTTTGCCAGTCAGTATCAACACTATCAGGGTCTGTTAGGTATTGCTCGTAGAGAGCTTCTATATAGTTGGCGTTATCGGCAGCCAGTTCGGTATGTACTTGGCCAGATTTTTCTTTGGTTATACTATTCATAATAATCGTCTATTTGATAGATAAATGAATGGAATCGTGCTTATTATTGTGTCAGTCGTTGTATGCTCAGGTAGTTAGACAATGTGTCATATCCTGTCAAATACTATTCGATAAAACACTTTTATCCCTAAGTATTGCCATCACCATAGAATATTGCTGTCATTGTCTACAAGAGCAAGTGATGCTAAATAGTGGTAACAAGTCTTATTGCAATACCCGTCTAAAATAAAAACTATTTGTGAACGCTCAGTTTTCTTATCTAGCTCGTTTCACAACATTAATTTATATATACTTCTTTGAGTCATAACCAATCCATTAATGATAAGCTATTAATAGATAATTATATTTTCAGCTAACCTATAAACTGGTTATTGATGCTGGATTACCCTAAATTTGCTGATAAATCCTGCCTTTTCAGACAGACATACATTGCTGTATAGATTATCATGCCCATTTTTTGCGACATAGTTTGTTTGTTCAATACTAGGTATTTATGTAATGAATATCTATCATCAATTATAAACGCATAATCATTGTGCGCATAGTATTTTAGCCCGATAATGTCACAATGTGTTCAAACAGCACATATTTAGCGCTGAAAAAGACGCTTTAACCATCTCATTAAATACCAAATACAATTATAACAAAATTCGACTATGTCTATATTCGATTATATAGGGTGATTGTCTATATATTATTTCTTATTACATACAACCAACGTATTGACCATACAGTTTTACTCTAAAATCATTTAATACCTATTTTTAAATAGGCTAAATTCACCATATTTTTAAATAACAAGTTAGCTATAAAAATTAGTAAACCTATATATCAGCTTTTTAACTAACAAAAACACCACCTAATGAATAGGTGGTGTTTTTCGTATAGTAACTATAAATATCAGTTACCTGTGCTTAACCAGCTTGGTCAATCAACATATTACGTAGATGACCGATCGCTTTGGTTGGATTCAATCCTTTTGGACAAACTGATACACAGTTCATGATACCGCGGCAACGGAACAAGCTAAACGGATCGTCTAAGCGAGCTAAACGTGCTTGAGTATCACCGTCACGGCTATCAGCAACGAAGCGATAGGCATGTAATAACGCTGATGGTCCTAGGAACTTATCAGGGTTCCACCAGAAAGATGGGCAACTGGTTGAACAGCAAGCACATAGGATACATTCGTATAAACCGTTCAGTTTTTCACGCTGTTCAGGTGACTGTAAACGCTCAGTTGGCGGTGCTGGCTGATCATTGATTAAGTACGGATGCACTTTTTCATACTGCTCATAGAACTGGTTCATATCAACAACCAAGTCACGAACCACTGGCAAACCAGGTAGCGGACGAACCGTTACTTTTTCTGGTAGCGTGTTCATGTTGATTAGACATGCCAAACCGTTTTTACCATTAATGTTCATGCCGTCAGAGCCACAAATACCTTCACGGCAAGAGCGACGGAAAGTAAGCGTTTCATCTTCTTTCTTTAGGCGTAATAGTACGTCAAGCAACATACGATCTGAATCAAGTAGCTCAATCGTATAAGTTTGCATGCGTGGCGCTGCGTCCAGATCAGGATCGTAGCGATAGATTTCGATGGTGCGAGTACCTCGGCTCATAATGCTAAACTCCACACGTAGGTGATGGCGGGCATACAAAGATTGCAACATATTTGCGCTAGCTATTAATCAGTACTGATAACCAGTATCGGATACCAATTAATAGCGTAGTAGCGCTGGCATGAGCATGTAGCTGGCGGTCACCTTTTTAATAAATTAATAAGGGATAAAACGTTAACACTGCTGTTATCTATCAACTATATATAAAGTATGCAGTCTAGAATTAGTAGACGCGGACTTTTGGTTCGATATAATCAACGGTTAATGGCACTTTACGTACTGGCTTATAAATGATGCGATTGCCTTCAGAGTACCATAAAGTATGCTTCATCCAATCGTGGTCATTACGGCCGTTAGGTGCGTAATCATCATCTTCTGGACGATCATAATCGGATACACTGTGCGCGCCGCGGCTTTCATGACGCTTCGCTGCAGATATCATTGTCGCTTTTGCTACTTCATACAAGTTAGCAACTTCGAATGCTTCAATACGTGCTGTGTTGAACACTTGTGATTTATCGCCAAGATGGATCTTGTCGATCTTTTCACCTAGCGCTAAAATTTTCTCAACGCCTTCGTCCATCATCGCTTGCGTACGGAATACACTAGCGTGCTTTTGCATCGTAGCACGAATCTCATCAGCCACGTCTTGCGCGTTGTAGCCTTCAGTAGACTGTTGCAACTTGTCTAAACGCTTCACTGTAAAGTCAAGTACGCGTGGATCAAGTGGCTTATAGTTATGATCTGCATGATGGAACTCATCAACGATATGCTTACCAGCTGCACGGCCAAATACCAATAGATCTAGTAGAGAGTTCGTACCTAGACGGTTAGCACCATGTACACTTACACAAGCACATTCACCGATTGCATAAAGACCTTTAACCACATTGCCTTTAGCGTATAGACCGTCTTCATCAGTACCTGCTTCTAAATCCGGTACAATTACTTGACCATGAATAGTGGTTGGAATACCACCCATCATGTAGTGAATGGTTGGGATTACTGGAATTGGCTCTTTAGTGATGTCAACATTGGCGAAGTTTTTACCAATCTCAAATACTGATGGTAGACGCTTCATGATGGTTTCAACACCTAGATGCGTCATATCCATTACGATATGATCAGCATTAGGACCACAACCACGGCCTTCTTTGATTTCTTGGTCCATTGAACGCGATACAAGATCACGCGGTGCCAAGTCTTTTACGGTTGGTGCATAACGCTCCATGAATGCTTCGCCATCTTTGTTACGCAAGATAGCGCCTTCACCGCGGCAACCTTCAGTCAATAGTACACCTGCACCATGAACGCCAGTTGGGTGGAACTGCCAGAACTCCATATCTTGCAATGGAATGCCAGCACGTACTGCCATGCCAATACCGTCACCAGTATTGATATAAGCATTGGTAGACGCAGCAAAGATACGACCAGCACCACCTGTCGCTAGGACAGTAATTGGTGACTGGAATACTGCAATCGTACCCGTCTCTTGCTCAAGTGCGACGACACCGTTGATGTTACCAGCTTCGTCTTTGATCAAATCAAGGGCGATCCACTCGATAAAGAACTCAGTGCCCTGCTCTAGGTTTTTCTGATATAGCGTATGTAGTAGTGCATGACCTGTACGGTCAGCAGCGGCACAAGCACGTTGTACAGCTTTTTCGCCATAGTTAGACGTGTGACCACCGAACGGACGCTGATAAATCGTACCGTCTTCGTTACGGTCAAACGGCATGCCCATGTGCTCAAGCTCATAGACTACTTTTGGCGCTTCACGGCACATATATTCGATAGCGTCTTGGTCACCTAACCAATCTGATCCTTTAACGGTATCATAAAAGTGAAAGTGCCAGTTGTCATTGCTCATGTTACCCAAACTTGCACCGATACCACCCTGAGCGGCAACTGTGTGCGAACGCGTTGGGAATACTTTGGTTAGGACTGCAACCTTCATGCCCGCTTCCGCTAAATGCAATGAAGCACGCATACCTGAGCCGCCGCCACCAACGATAACTGCATCGTAGTTTAGGGTCTTGATATTACTAATGGTATTGTCTTGTCTAGTTGCCATTACGGTTTTCCTAATGCCTGTTAATGCGTAAAAGTAAATCAAAGACTTTTTAAGACATCTCTATTACAGCTATAAAGGCTTACTATTTGGCCATTTCATACGCTTATAAAATAAAGAGTCTCAATAATCATTAACCACTTAATTTGCATATCTATCGTTATACTGGACTAAGCCTACTCAACTATAATCAGATTAGCTGATCAGTAATGCCAGTCCAATGCTATGACTATTCTTGGCTATCAACGGATGACTCTAAAATACTTTGCCAACTAATATATCAGTTGGATGCATCCGTCGTTATATATAGATATCAGAGCTTTTTATGAGATGGTTAAACGGCAACGATACCGAAACCGTTACCCCAAAAAATCATGATGCCCCAAAATAGAAATACTAAAATAGCGATAATCATCAATGACTGTAGTACTAAACGTAAACCTGCTGCGCTTGAGCCCAGTTTGCCTGTTGTAATATAGTCAGTAAATACTGTCCACATCCCGACCCAAGCATGACCAGCTAGTGCAAGTACTGCAACCAAGCTGAATAGACGCATCGGTAGGCTGGTCATAAATGATGACCATTCAACAAAAGTGACATCGCCATGGGTCAAAAAGAAGCCCAGCAACACCACACTATAAACGGCTAAAACAACAGCACTAATGCGCTGAATAATCCAATCACGTGAGCCTGAACCTGTCAGACCAGTAGCACTTTTGATTCCTGAATCATTTTTTATCATTAGAACATCACCCATACAAATGACGCGACAACTAAAATCGCTGCAATCACAAAACTGACCATAGAGGCAGTGCGGCCAGATTTTAGCTCTTCGTTCATGCCCATATCAGCAAATAAATGTTTGATACCCATTACAAAATGATATGCAATGGCGGCAACAAATATCCATGCTAAAAAGCGCACAAGTACATTGTCAAATACGGTCGCAAAACTCTCAGGCGATGCCAATGAGTTCTGTAGTATCCATAACATGACAGGAATCAATAAAAATAAAATAATGCCAGAGATACGATGCAAGATAGAGGCGATCGCGATCGGTGAGCGATTAACGCTAATCACTTGGCTTAAAGGCAGATCAATAGGTCGGTTGCTTTTCACAGCGGGCATCCTTTTGCGGTTATACTCCTGTATCTGCTATCAACGCCTGACATAAATAGTGCCAATTGAGCATTGAGCAACACACGAGACGAATAAATTAAGGAAGAGCTAGCTGACTTCGTTTAGTTTGCGCTAAATATGAAGAAAGGATCATGTATATAAAGGTATTGATAGACTGTTCAATGTCGCTTGTCGAATTGACAGGCCTATCAAACAACCTATCTATTATACAACAAAGAAAATAAACATGAGTAACATCGACTAACCAGTCTATTTTAGAGGTCGTATGAATAGTAAGACAACGTTACTATGTCTTCTATATCAGAGCAGACCTTATATTAGGCACTTGAAATCTTGTGCCAAACAAATAAAAAATATTGGTTAAGAAGAAAATTCAAACCATAGAATGCGGTTTGGTCTATCGTAACACCAGACAATCGTAAATAAGCATGAATAGAAGACGCTCTGAACGACACTATAACATGGTCATTTATTAATTCGCGCAAAGCTAGTGCCAGTTAATTCCTACAATTATAAAATGCCTGAGCAATAATTACAAATTTATCCATTCAGTAAGAATATATACATATTTAATAAATGAATGAATAAGCATATTACTGATTTTAACAGTGCTTATTATGACAAACTTTAATCCGCTTACTAGGCATAGTCCGCCAGTTTTTGGTGTCATTATTTATGAGTTTTGTCTCTTAGATATGTTAAGAAACCCAAAATATTGACTTGATAATGCTGCTATAAACTTGCTCAAAAACAGATGAATTTTAAGCAAAATAACCTGACAGACATATTTTGATACAAAAATTACAGCGAATAACTACCGCCACACCGCGCCAATTGGACACATGGTCCATAAAAGTTTTTTCAAATCATCAAGAATTGCTGCTAATATACCCTGCGTACTAAATGAGTTGAATGCACTTTTACCGTTCAACCGACAATGACGCGAGGGTATGCGTCTGTAGTAATTTATTCTAACAAGTCAAACCAATGGAGAGCAATTTATGGCTGATACTAATGCCAAACTAACCGTGAATGGTGAAGAATACGAACTTCCTATTATTAAAGGTACTTTAGGGCGCCCAGTTATCGATATTGCTGCTTTACAAGAATCAGGATTTTGGTCTTATGACCCTGGTTTTAAAGTAACTGCTCCTGTTGAATCAAAGATTACTTATATCGATGGTGGCAAAGGCGAGTTATTACACCGCGGCTACCCTATCGACGAGCTAGCGAACAATGCTGAATACCTAGAAGTTGCTTATGCACTTCTACATGGTGATCTACCTACTGCTGAACAAAAAGCAGAATTTTTTGAAAAAATCCGCGAGCATACTCCTGTTCATGATCAATTGCGTAAGTTCTTTGAAGGCTTCCGCCGTGACGCGCATCCAATGGCTATTATGGTTGGTGTTGTTGGTGCCTTATCAGCGTTCTATCATGAAGACCTAGACGTGAGCAATGAAGAACATCGCGAAATCACAGCTATTCGTCTGATTGCTAAAATGCCTACGCTTGCTGCGATGAGTTATAAATACTCACAAGGCGAACCGTTCATGTATCCGCGTAACGACTTTAACTACGCAGAAAACTTCTTATACATGATGTTTGCAACGCCTGCTGACGTAGACTACGAGAAAAACGACGTTATCACTCGCGCAATGGACAAAATCTTTACTTTGCATGCTGACCATGAGCAAAACGCTTCTACGTCAACGGTACGTTTAGCTGGTTCTACTGGTGCAAACCCTTATGCATGTATCGCTGCTGGTATCGCAGCCCTTTGGGGACCATCACATGGCGGCGCGAACGAAGCTGTTCTTGAGATGTTAGACGAAATCGGTACTGTTGAGAACGTGCCTGAATTCATGGAAAAAGTGAAGAGCCGTGAAGTGAAGCTAATGGGCTTTGGTCACCGTGTTTACAAAAACTTCGATCCACGCGCTCAAGTAATGAAAGAGACTTGTGATGAAGTACTAGAAGCACTAGGTATCAACGATCCTAAGCTTGAATTGGCGATGGCACTAGAGAAAATTGCGCTAGAAGACCCGTTCTTCATCGAGCGTAACCTATATCCAAACGTTGATTTCTACTCTGGTATCATCTTGAAAGCCATTGGTATCCCAACGTCAATGTTTACCGTAATCTTTGCATTGGCTCGTACTTCAGGTTGGATCAGCCATTGGTTAGAAATGCACAGCGCTCCGTTCAAAATCGGTCGCCCACGCCAGTTATACACTGGTGAAACGCGCCGTGATTTTGTAAAAGTTGAAGATCGCAAGTAAGCAAAAATAATCGTTACCCAATAAAAAATCCCGCCATCGTGCGGGATTTTTTATTGTCTTAACTCTCGTTATTTGATATTGATTGTTTTATGAGAAATGATTAATTCAATCAGTTCATAAAAATATAGTCAGTTACTGAAACTCTTTTAACGTTTGCTCATATTTGGCAATCTGCTCATCGTATCCTTCGATAGTTTCATTAAACTTAGCCATTAGCGCTTCAAACTCTTGTTGCTGCTTCTGCTTCATTTGCTGCATATCAACCACTTGCTGAGCTTCTATTTGTTCCCATACTTGATGCTGAATAATTAAACGAGCAAGTGCCGGACTTTTTGCACTTACTCTACCAGCAATCTCTGCATGCTCAAATAACTGCGGAACCAAGGTCGCCACATTGATTAATGTATCAGAATCCTCTGCGCTCAGCGGTGTTGTCACCGGTTGATATAAAGCGTCCATGGTCTGCTGATAACGTTCTATAATTTGGTCCTCGGTCAACATAACAGGTTTACGCGGCTCAAGACTGATACGTTTTAAAACCGTTAAATCACGCTCACCAACTTCAGTGCTAGTATTGACGTCAACCTCTGCATCTACATTTGGATTGCTGTCTATCGGGGCGATATCGATATTCGATGGCACCACTTCTTCAGGACTGGTAGCGGTAGTATTTGCGTTAGGAGCGGTATTATCGGTCGCTACTTCGTTATTACTATCTGTATTTTCACTATTATTAGTATTCAGTAATAAAAGCTCCTCACTGTCTGACGCATCTGCCGCTTGCAATGACTCATACTCTGCTTGCAATCGTCTCTGTAAACTCTGTGCTTGTGCGACATATATAGGCTGAAATTGTTTTATGCGCGCCGCAGCTGAGTCACTTTTTGGCATAGGCTGACTGTCTTCTACGCTTGTTTTTTCACTGGTTTGACTGTCATCAGCTACAGGTGATGTGTCAGACTGCTGACAGCCTGTCAAAAACAACACTCCTGACAGTGCGGCTACAAGCAAGGTCGGTGGATATCGAGTATCAACATTAGGCTTTACTGACAAAAATTTAAACATGAGAGTACATATCCTTTGGTAAAGCAAAATTATTAAAGGGTAAATTACAATTACGGTTCATCATTCTTTGATTTTTAGCAATACAACTGACTGTTAAATCGTCCAATATAGTTATCCAGTATTTATCCAACTGACCTGTAACTCAATTACTATATAACTCAATCGTTCTATAATTCGGTTATGACTTATCATAGCCAAGCTTAATCTTATTCTTGAAAACTAGATGACTGATGGATCATCAGTACCTGTTGCCTTAACAATAGGCTGCTCTGTCAAAAATGGAATACAAGCTTCCCACTCTTGGCAGTTCTGACCACGCTGACGACGTACAAAATAGTCTTGAACCATACGAGCCTGCTGCTCAATACCATACTTAAAAAACGATTTGCCTGTTTCTAACACGTAGTCGTATTTTCGGTTGATGATCGCTCCACGTACCACTTTTAAGCCTTGCTGTAACTGCCATACGTGCGTTAGCTCATGTATAAGCCAGCTTTGTTTGCTCAGTGGAGCTTCGCTAAAATCCGTAATCCAATCGACTGAATTAAAATAGATATTGCCATTGGGGCTGACGGCATAATGTTTTAGTACCCACCACGCTGTCTTTAACTGCACTTCATCAAGTTTGATGCTGTCACCAAATACTGAATACGCCAACGCTATCTCGCCAGCTGTCAGATAACGTGACTGCTGCTTACCTGTATCACTACGCCAGTAGCTATTGAATAAGCGTTTAAGAGTCGGTTCAGACATCGTTAATGCAATACCTTATATTTGATAAGCCATTTTTAATAGTTAATAGTCGCGATTGGCCAACCTTTGTCATCAATACGGTAGAACTGTTAATAGTAGAGCCGTTAATATAGATGAATGATGAAAACTAAAGTGCTCAGGACACAAGCTATACGCTTAGATAGCTTTCATTAACATATTTTTGCGTTAACCTAGCGCGTATGACTTGTAACAAGTATTATCCTTATAAACTAGCCTACTTCTACTGCTGATGTCTAATACTCATTGCTATTATAAAATTGCTGCGAAAATCATGCCAAACGTATATGAGTGGCGAAACTCAATAAAAATGATAAAGGTAGCCTAGTATGCTGTTGTTTGGATTTAACTATAGAGGCTTTGCTGTTACTACCATTGCAGCTAGTAGATAGTTTTTTTATTTTCCGATAGAGAGTCTTATGCCACCTAACTTCCATGCCGATACTCCACTTGCTCAGCGTATGCGCCCTACTTCTCTTACCGATATTATTGGTCAAGAGCATTTGCTGGCAGCTGGCGCACCGTTACGACGCTTGGTAGATCAAGGGCATCTACCCTCGATTATTTTGCATGGGGAAGCAGGTATTGGCAAAACAACCATTGCGATGTTGTTAGCCGATGCCGTTAATCGACCTTTTCATGCGCTCTCTGCGTTAAATACTGGGGTCAAACAGTTACGCGAAGTCTTAGATAATAAAGACTCACTGGTATTTGAATCACCTGTAGTCTTCATTGATGAGATTCATCGCTTTAATAAAGCACAACAAGATGCGCTATTGGGCGCAGTAGAGTCCGGTGATATTACTTTGATTGGTGCCACTACGGAGAACCCATCATTTAGCGTCAACAATGCTCTACTATCACGTTGCCAAGTTTATCGTTTAGAGCCGTTAACACCTGAGCAGATAAGTGCCGTGCTGCAACGAGCCCTTTCAGAAGATAATATACTCAAAAAACTAACCGTCGATTTACAAGCAAAAGATACTATTAGTCAATTGGCCCACGGTGATGCTAGAAAAGCGCTAAACTTATTAGAGTTAGCCATTCAGACCGCTGATGCTAAGCAGTCGCCAGTGATTGTTGATGATGAGTTGGTCAGCCGAGTGGCACAGACTGCTTTGGTAAGATATGACAAAGATGGTGAGCAGCATTACGATATTATCTCAGCGTTGATAAAGTCAGTCCGTGGCTCAGATCCGGATGCGGCATTGTATTGGATGGCACGTATGCTCGTAGGCGGCGAGCCTGCTGATTTTATTGCGCGGCGCTTAGTGATTTTGGCCAGTGAAGATATTGGTAATGCCAATCCTAATGCTTTACTCCTAGCTGATGCGGCATTGCGTAGTGTGCAATCTATTGGTATGCCAGAAGCGCGTATTATTTTAGGTCAAGTTGTGGTGTATCTAGCGACCAGTGCCAAAAGTAATAGCACTTATAAAGCAATCAATGCTGCGATGGCGTTGGCTGAAAAAGATGTCTCACCTGTACCGCTACATTTGCGCAATGGCGTCACCAAACTGATGCGTAGTCAAGGCTACGGTCAAGGTTATGCTTATCCGCACGATTATCCTAACCATTACTATCCTCAAAGCTACTTACCAGATAATTTGGTTGGTACCAGTTTTTACGAGTTTGCAGATAATCAGCGTGAGCAGCACAGTAAGCAATTTATGGACTGGCTAAAAAGCCAAGCAGCGAGCAATGACTAACTGTGATATAGATCAATAAAATATAACGCACAGATTTACGAGTCAGTTTTAATGTTCATTGATAATATTTATGACTATTTTTGACATACTGAACGATATAGTGGGAAGATGGCGCAGCACGTGACGCTGAAAAGCGTTAAAATAACCTCATAATGATATATACAAGCAATTAAGCGAGTCACTTTTATATCAAATTATATTGCTTATAGCGCGATTTACTTGACCGTAGTAGCGCTTTGCTTGACCGTAACAGCGCTTTGTATTATCTACTGCTACAATAAGCAGATAGAGCCTTATATTCTAAATGACACCTATTTATAAATAATAAAATATTGAGATTTACTATGAATTTAAATGCAATCCCTGAGATTATCGAAGACATTCGTGCTGGAAAAATGGTCATCTTGATGGATGATGAAGACCGCGAAAACGAAGGTGATATCATCATGGCAGCGACGCATGTGCGCCCTGAAGATATTAACTTTATGATTACTCACGCACGCGGCTTGGTTTGTTTGACCTTATCACAAGCGCGTTGCCAGCAATTGGCACTGCCACTGATGTCAGATCGTAACGAGGCGAAGTTTAGCACCAACTTTACTGTCTCGATTGAAGCGGCTGAAGGCGTCACCACGGGTATTTCTGCTGGTGATCGTGCACGGACTATTCAAGCAGCGGTATCTTCGTCAGCAAAGCCTGAAGACATCGTTCAGCCTGGACATATTTTTCCAATTATGGCACAAAACGGTGGTGTTCTTCACCGTGCAGGCCATACAGAAGCGGGTTGTGATCTAGCACGTTTAGCAGGTCTAGAGCCTGCAGCGGTGATTGTAGAGATTATCAATGCAGATGGTACGATGGCGCGCCGTGACGACCTTGAAATATTTGCAAAAGAGCATGACATCAAGATAGGCACGATTGCTGACCTTATCAATTATCGTATCGCTAATGAGCAAACGGTAGAAGAAATTGAGTCACATCCATTTGAAACTGAACACGGTACTTTTACGCTACATCGCTTCCGTGAGTTTGGCGCTGAAGAAACACATTTAGCCTTGGTAAAAGGTGATGTCAGCGAAGGCGTCAGCACTGTACGTGTACACGGTTTCCACCCATTACGCGATTTGTTTGCAGCTAAAAACGATATGACTGGCCGTAGTGGCTGGAGCGTACAGTCAGCACTAGAAGAAATCAGTGCTTCAGATCGTGGTGTGCTGGTATGGATTGGTAGCAATCAGCCAGTTGATTTGGGAGATGCGCTGGACAAAGCCGCAGACAACGAGTCTCAATCAACCATCACGCAGCAACCTTATCGTAGCATCGGTGTTGGTGCACAGATATTACGTCATTTAGGTGTCCGTGATATGCGCTTATTGTCATCGCCAATGAAGTTTTTTGCATTGTCAGGTTTTGATCTAAACGTGGTTGATTTTGTTCATGCACCGCAGCAAGACTAATATCTGTTTGCACCATTGAGTGAAAAATCAATGATAAAAAAGGCACGCTAGCGTAATATTAGCGTGCCTTTTTTGTTTTTAACTATCGACTTTCAACACACAAGGGTTTCTCTAAAAAACCTGATAATCACTTCATATAGAAATCAGCTTAATACTCAGGCGTATGACCAAATTTTGCTTCCAGTGCTAGTAGTCGCTGACGCTCCTCTGTTGTCCATGGCAATTTACCTTTCCCATCACTATCAAGACGTACGACGACTGCCTCTGCCGTAGCAACGATTGTTTCTTGCGCGGTACTATAGTAACTATACTCCATCGCCATGCTGGTATTGCCTAAACGCTTGCAGCGGACGCCTAATAATAAAGTGTCTGGATAGGTGACTGGGCGTAAATACTGGCAGCTCGATTGTGCCAAGACCGTGACCATACTGCCATCAAACATACCTAGCGCATGCAAATAACTAATGCGTGCTGACTCAGCGTAACGATAGTAAACCACATTGTTCAAATGATTGAAGGCATCCATCTCACCCCACTGTATAGGCTGATGATGAATAACAGGATAATGAGCTAATAACTCAGGGCGGTGTTCGTTTGCTGCATCAGATATATATGTTGAGCTTTCATTAAAATGGGTCATTGCTTACCTTACGTTTTGTATTTTCTGTATTAACTATTGTGACTAGCTTCCGTTAGCGTTGCGGCTTGTCTAAGATTTCTGTCGTCAATAATGGCGTTGGTTTGGGTGCATGAGCAATCAACTGATTTAGCCATACAGTTACTTCTGGTATGTCACTCGGTGCTTTCATTGTCTCAAGATTACTTTGACCATCGATTGGTTTTTTATCAGCTTGTACAATGCCAATCGCGCCAGCTTGTGCTGAATTTTTATTATCGCTAGTTGAAGCCTTAGGCACCAACGTTTTTAACTGTTTACGTGCTTGAGTCAAATAGCTGACAAGTTGATCTTGCTTACGCATATTGCTTGCTTGGCTTGCTAGATTCAACGTCATGATGACTTCATGGATAGTGAGCTGACGACGCGTTAAATTTGTATCACTAGCCGCTGAATTATCAGCAGCATTGATTGCTTTAGGCTGCTGTTTATTTTCAATAGCTGCATCTACCAGCTCTCGACGCTGTAGATCCGTACCTTCGTAGCTACCAAGACGCTCATGACTGTGCAAAAATTCCTGAATATTTTGAATCGCAAGATTTTGTATTTGCCATGGGCTTGGCTGTGAGCTTTGTGCCTGCAGACGCTCAATATCTTTGAGCAAACTTTGCTTGATAACGATAGTGAGCGCAGGCGCAATCTCATTACTGCTCTGCGACAACTGCCAATGTAGACCTCGCAATAACTCAATCGCCGCACTGTCATTACTATCCGCCAACAGTCTATCAGCAGCTTTGATTTGGATACGCAACAGGTCCAACTGATTCTGAGCTTGGCTACTGGCCTTTACCCTAGGCTCCGGTAGCGTCTGCTGACTCATGGCAAATAGACGATCATCCATTTCGTTTAATCGACTGATTACTTGCTCATTGCTCTGCAAACGATCGTTGACACTATGCTGAAAGCGCTGCTGACTAATATATAGCCACAATAATGCAGCGATCAGTAATAAGATAACCAGCCATTGCATCCGTAGCAGCAAAATATTTGCTTGCCGGCGCTGCTGAACAGTAGAAGGATCCTTAGATAAGGACTCAGAATTCATTGACATAAGGCAGTACCGTTATTGGTATAGATAAACATGTTTAAAGCAAATGAGAAATTTAAGGTATTATATTTTAGAATGAATGGCTGAGAGAATCGTATCTGGCGATAAATCCTCTACTCGCCAGTAGCTCAACTGCTGTGCTGCAACCATATTGGCAAGACGCTCACCCAACACAACGTAGGAAAAATCTTTTAACGTAAACGATAGACGTTGTGTTGTATTAGCCACTGCATCAGAATTTTGCTCTTTGTCTAACGTCTTCAGTTGCTCGTCATTGACGATATTTGACCAATGCTCAAAAGCTGCCGCACTGCTGATCACGACAATTGGCTTTGACTGCTGTGATGACGCAGTACTACGAGTAAGAAACGCTTGTTGCCACTGCTGGTACTGAGCCATTGCATCGATAGGCATTGTACGCTCGTACCAAGCAATACTATCGATATGTACACCGCGCGCCTGTAATGTATCAACCAATAATCGACGTCCACCAAGCCCGCGCCATATCAGCAATTTATCGCCTGCTTGTAAGCTATCGATTTCAGGCATTGCTAGCATGCCTTCATTATTGGCCGTCTCAGGCTGAAGTATTTGATAGTTTGTTGTATCTATACGCACCTGACTGAACTCTGCTGCCGTTGCTTCACCAACCGCAACCAGAGGACTAGGTAGTGACAAACCTTCTGACAATCTCTGCGCATAGTTGCCATTACTATCTTTCGTTTTGTATTCACACTTTTTATGGTCAAGTGACTGCCAAGCGGCTAGCCCCGAAGCCGCTGCAGTTGGACTGACGATAACAAGCGCTTTGTACTCCCCCGCCATCCACTGATGCATTAATGCAATATCTAGATCAGTTGTTAGACGTGGTTGTAGCGTCAACATTGGCATCTCAATCACTACCAATCCTGCCGCTTGCAAATGCTGCGTCAACGGTGCTGCTCGCTCTACTGGCCGAGTATTAATGACAATTTGCGGCATTACTTTTGACTTCTCATTAGAATAATTTTTATGAGAAGTTGTGTATGTAGATTGAGTTGGCATTGATGACATAGGTATACCATGACAAAAAACGAGTGAAAAAGGCTTAAGTATACAAAAATGGCTGATGCTTAGATCAGCCTATCTTACGGTTAATCAAACCTATAGCGACTGTACTTGCACTACTCAGGCTGATAGATCGCTGACAAAATAGCGCCTGCGCCATCGGCAAGTAGCATTTCTGCGACATCGATACCTAGTTGGTTGGCTTGGGCTTCTTGCTCGGCTTGTGTCCCAACCAACGTAGCTCGTTTGTCTGCCTTCAACAATTCGCTACCATCGGCTTGACCTACTCGACCGCGTAGCCACAGCACATTCCCACTATCGTTATTGCCATTATCACCATTGTTATCATTATTAACACTGGTTTCTTCAGCTGTCTGCAAAACTGCATAAGCGGCGATCGGTACTTGGCAACCGCCCTCTAGATGACGGTTCAGAGCACGCTCAGCGATAAGTCGAATACGGGCTTTATCATCATTGAGTGGTGCAAGTAATTTGAGGACTTCTTCATCGCCTTCACGGCATTCGATCGCCAAAGCGCCTTGTCCAACGGCAGGTAAACAAGCCGCGATATCAAGCTCACCGCGTATTCTCTCGTCCAGTTTAATACGCTGCAATCCGCTGGTCGCTAAAATAATGGCATCATACTCGCCAGCATCTAACTTACCTAGACGAGTGCCGACGTTGCCGCGCAAGGTTTTGATTTGCAGGTCAGGTCGATAGGCTTTGATCTGGCATTGACGACGTAAACTTGACGTCCCAACGACCGCACCCTGTGGTAACTCGTCGATACTATTATAAGTGTTTGAGACAAAGGCATCTGTTGGTGAGGCGCGTTTGCAATAGACACCTAATGTTAGGCCTTCAGGAAGCTGCATCGGAACATCTTTTAGCGAGTGCACTGCAATATCGGCTTGTTTTTCATACAGCGCTTGTTCAAGCTCTTTTACAAACAATCCTTTGCCACCGATTTTGGCCAAAGGTGTGTCCAAAATCTTGTCACCCTTAGTAACAATTTTTAGTAAATTAATCGTCAGATTAGGATACAACGCCAATAAACGATCACGAATATGCTCGGCCTGCCATAAGGCTAAAGGACTTTGACGTGTAGCGATATTTAGAGTAGTCAAAACAGGTTGCTGCGGATTGCTCATAAAGGGCCTCAATAAGTTCGATACTAATACTATAGTGGCTATAGTCCCTATGTCAGTACCATTCATATTTATACTGAATAGTATCGATATTACTCGATAGGGCAAGTTTGCCAAAGCATAGGCGACTCAAATGATTAATAGTAGATGCTGACGCAAAAAAATACCCCTATTTAAGCATAAATAAGGGTTTGATGATATGGAATGATTGGTCGCTATCAGGACAGCCTATTACATGCTTTGGATTTTATCACGTAAGGCAGGTAAATGACGACGACTGACCGCTAGTGTCTCATCAATACCTTTAAAACGTATCTGATACTGGCCTGCGTCTAGAGTTTCTAAAAAGTCCAAATAACTAAGGTTGAT
>NZ_DFQV01000020.1:63324-122398 GCF_002377945.1 Psychrobacter sp. UBA3480 | reverse complement strand
TCTTTGTGACGCACTTTGACGTATTTTTGATCTGCTGCAAAATAGTAGATATCTTTTAGCTTAATCAGTTCAACACCGCGATGCGTACGAGCAGCGATATGTTCACGTATCGGACGTGCTGTCGGGTCTTCAAGCTTGCGAATTTCGTTTAGTTGAGCGGCATTTAGGTTCTTTGCTTTGTTTAATGCCTCTAGTAGCTCATCTTTGTTTGCAGGTTTCAACAAATAGCCAATTGCATTGGCTTTTAATGCTGCGATCGCATAATGGTCGTATGCCGTCACAAATATAATCGCTGGTGGATGCTCAAGTTTGGCAAGCTCTTGAGCACAGCGCACTCCGTCCATTTCAGGCATTCGGATATCTAATAATATGATATCTGGCTGCTGGGTTTTTACAGCGACGATGGCTTCTGCACCTGTTGTGGCCTGAGCAACTACCTCATGGCCTGACTCCTGTACAATTCTCACCAAGCGCTCACGCGCTAGGGGCTCATCATCACAAACTACGATACGCATGCAAACTCCCATCCAAGGACATACTTAATATTTTTTTCAATAGTATTACGGCTATATTAGCACTCATTATCAATCACTTAGAATATAAAATCTAAATTATTTAATAAAATTCTGACGAAAACCACCAGTTTTTATAGCGGACAATATACTCCTGCTATAGGTAGATTTTATATGGTGTAATTGTGTTTCACGGTAGTTATGATATTACTGATTCGTAATCATTATTTATCAAATACAAATTGTGATACCTATGCATGGTAATGCAATAAGTATGCCATATAAGATTTTAAGAGTTGAAAAAATGAAGAAAGCTAATAAAGAATAGTAAGTTATAAACCGACGTCTTGTAGAGGATAGTCGATAATGGTGATAATTTGAGTGCTGGCTACCGAGCTTTGTATATCAGCACTTTGTCCAAAATGGGCGCGCAAACGATCAGCTTGAATATAGAAATCAATATGTTGGCGCAAGTCATGATTAATGATTAATGTCTTTTTGGGAAGCGCAACATCAATCATGATTTTAACTCGGTGTTGTTCCCACGTGACTTCGATATTAATGCAGATAGTTTCTGTGGTCATCTCTACCACATTGAGGAGTATTTTCTCTAGCACGCTTTGTAGCGTTAGCGCAGTGATAACCATGTCGTACATGATATCTTCTTCAGGTAACTTCCAATTGACTTCGAGCTTATCTGCTAAACGACTAGATTCGATTGCCAAATAATGCTCACAAAGATCAACCTCTTCTTCAAAGCTAATCTCGCGTGTACCACTAAAACTAGCACGGAACAATGCAGAGACGTGCTGTAATAAGATAGCGGCTTTTGGCGGGTTTGATTCAATCAGTGATACAAGTGTATTGATAGTATTAAAGAAAAAGTGCGGAGCCGTACGGGCTTTTATTAGATCATTTTGAGCGGTCAATTTATATTCAAAGGACAACTTAAGCGCATTAAGCTCACGATAGCTACGCAAAAAATACAATAAGAACACAGCAGTAAAACCACCGGTAAGCACTGTGTTGAAAAGCAAATTAATGACAAAAGCTTGACGGTTATACTCCATCCACCCTAGATTGATCATAACCAAAACCACCAACACCATAGAGACCGTGGCAGAAAACATCATGAGCATGACAATACGCAAACTCACACTAGGAATGCTCGCGTTTTTGAAGACAGGACGCAAATAATCGACCAAATATAGTGCGGGAATAACTGTCAGTGCATTTTGTATCACGCGAGAAAAAAACTTGATAATAAAATCAGACCAGCCTGATAGACCATGGCGCTCAATCACCGTCAAAAACAGTGACCAAAAAAAGATATATGTCAGCCACTGCCAAGGCCTCATGATTTCCATGAGTTTAGGAATAAAAAACTCTAAGCGTGTAGCTAGTAAGGCAACCTCATCATTTGCTATACTCGAGTTCTTATTCTCTTGACTTGTCTTGTACCGATATGAACGCCAATTCTTCAAAACCTAGTAATCCTGAATCAAGTAAAAGTTCATCTGACTCTGATTTTAGCACAGATGCTTCTATAACAAGTACCACAACGCAGACTGCGCCTGCTAGTAGCCAAGGCCAACAAATGTGGGGCGGGCGCTTTAGTGAAGCGACAGATAGCTTCGTTGCCGCCTTTACTGCTTCTGTAGGCTTTGACCAACGCTTTGCTCGTCACGATATTCAAGGCTCGATTGCGCATGCAACGATGCTGAAAGAATGTGATATTTTAACTGCTGATGAAGTCGCCACTATTATTGATGGCCTTCAGCAAGTATTGCGCGAGATTGAAGCAGGTGAGTTTAACTGGTCGATCGCCCTTGAAGACGTGCATATGAACGTCGAGTCACGTTTGACTGACATTATAGGTGCCGTTGGTAAAAAGCTACATACTGGTCGTAGCCGTAACGATCAGGTAGCCACAGACATTCGCCTATGGTTGCGCGAAGAGACTGATAATATCATTGAGTTATTAGTACGTTTGCAAAGTGGTTTACTTGATTTGGCTGAGCAACATACTGATACTATCATGCCAGGCTTCACTCATTTGCAAACAGCACAGCCTGTTAGCTTTGGGCATCACGTGATGGCATGGTTTGAGATGTTGTATCGCGATACCGAGCGTCTTGTTGATGCACGTCGCCGTATCAATCAGATGCCACTTGGTAGCGCAGCGCTTGCTGGTACGACTTTCCCAATCGATCGTACCATCACTGCCGAACTACTAGGTTTTGAAGGTATCTGTCAAAACTCACTCGATGCTGTTTCGGACCGTGACTTTGCGATTGAGTTTACTTCAGCGGCTTCTATCCTGATGATGCATATGTCACGCATGAGCGAAGAGATTATTCTTTGGATGTCAGCGCAGTTTAATTTTGTGCAGATACCAGACCGCTTCTGTACTGGCTCATCGATTATGCCGCAAAAGAAGAACCCTGACGTACCGGAGTTGGTACGTGGTAAAGCGGCACGTGTCTTTGGTCAGTTGATGACTTTGCTTAGCCTAATGAAGAGCCAGCCACTTGCCTACAACAAAGACAACCAAGAAGACAAAGAGCCTTTGTTTGATTGCGTTGATACGTTGACAGGTTCGCTGCTTGCCTTTGCTGATATGCTACCAAACATCACGCCAAACGTCGATGCCATGCGTGCTGCGACGATGAAAGGCTATGCGACTGCAACTGACTTGGCAGATTACTTAGTACGTCAAGGTGTGGCATTCCGTGACGCTCATGAAGTCGTTGGTAACGCTGTTGCTTTAGGCATCAAAGAGGGTGTTGATCTAAGTGATTTGTCATTGGCACAGCTACAGCAATTTAGCGATGCTATCGGTGAAGATGTCTTCGACTATCTAACGCTAGAAGGCTCATTAGCAGCTCGTGACCATTTAGGTGGCACTGCACCAAACCAAGTCAAGCAAGCGGTGATCAATGGCCGTGCTCGCTTAAAAGCCTTTGCTTAATCATTAATTTGCAAATAACAGCCAACTTGCTAATTTAAACTTAACACCCGCTACTTATGCGGGTGTTTTTATTTGTCCTATGACCTCTACTGGTTTGGCCAATGTCATTTTCAAAATATCACTAGCTTTGGAAATTTCAATAAAAAGGTCAAACGTAGTTAGTGTTTGTCATACACCAACTACCAGAGACTTTATAACAAATGAATAGAGGCTTGACGATATACATTAGTACCCTTTGCTAAATCTACCAAGACCGTTATCATAGACTCATATGATATTTGATTTAACCACTTAATATAATGAATAAGGAATGCCTTATGACTGAGACTTTCAACCCTCAAGCAAATACTGTGTTTTGCCGTAAATATAAGCAAGATTTACCAAAGATGCCGCATCCACCCTTCCCTAATAAAAAAGGTCAAGAGCTGCAAGAGACCGTATCTGAAAAGGCGTGGAAAGAATGGCTTGAGCATCAAACGATGCTTATTAATGAAAACCATCTAAGCATGATGGATCCTGCTGCCAAAAAGTTTTTGACAGAGCAGCGTGATAAGTTCTTAGACAACGAAGACTATGAGCGTGCACAAGGCTGGACACCAGAAAGCTAGTATTTACTGGCTTTCTACTAGCTACATTTAGTAGTTATAAAAAAACGCGCTTACTTTAGCGCGTTTTTTTATTATAAGGTGAAGATCACAGTCATTCCTAGCAGCCTTCATCACTATCTGACGTTTCAAGATCATTGGCTGACAATGTACTAACTTGACGAGCAGCCAATCGGTCATTGGCTTCTTGCACCGCTTTTTCGACCATCGCATAGTCTGAATGACGCACGTCCTGCCCACTGATATAGTTAATGACTAGCTCTGCGACATTTTGTGCATGGTCACCAATACGCTCTAGCGATCGTAATATCCACATAATATTAATGACTTTTGATACATGGCGCGAGTCTTCCATAATATAGGTCATCAAGGCGCGTATGGCTGACTGATATTCGGTATTGACCACGCTATCATTACGCATCACTTCAAACGCTTGCTCCGCATTTGATTGACTAAAAGCTTCTAACGAGTTGTTTAGCATCAGACGAACTTGATTGCTCAAATGCTGAACCTCAGCATAGCCGTATGCTGATTTGCCTTCTGCCGCTATTTTACTGGCCATTCGCGCAATTTTTACCGCTTCATCGCCGATACGTTCCAAATCGACCACACCTTTACTGATTGACATGACTAAGCGCAAATCACTGGCTGCTGGCTGGCGTTTGGCGACCAATAATAAAATGTGCTCGTCGAGTTCGACTTCCATTCGATTGATATCGAAGTCCATATCGATGACTTCTTGCGCCAGTGTTTCATCTTTATCGATAAGAGCGTGTATGGCTTTGGCCACTTGGTTAGCCGCGCTATCACCCATGTATAGAAATAAACGGATGGCTTCATCAAGATCTTGGTCAAAACTTTTGGAGATATGCTTATCACTTTGCATGAGAGGTATTCCCTAGAATCTATATTTTAATAGCGCGGTGTGCTTGCGAAGTTAGAAAGTCGGCTTATGACATGTTAACTAGCTTTGTCTGCTTGTACCGATTTCAATCTCAATCAATGTTAGCCATAACGACCTGTAATATAGTCTTCCGTCGCGGTTTGGGTAGGTTTGGTAAATATCTGATCGGTCTCACCCATCTCAATCATATCGCCTAAATACATATAGACCGTATAGTCAGATACGCGTGCCGCCTGCTGCATATTATGAGTGACGATAGCGATGGTATAGTCGTTTTTCAGATCTTCGATCAAATCTTCGATAGCACCCGTCGAGATAGGATCCAGTGCTGATGTCGGCTCGTCAAGCAACAGTACTTCAGGTTTGGTCGCGACGCTACGTGCGATACATAGACGCTGCTGCTGGCCACCTGATAGCGACAGTCCTGATGCTTTTAGCTTGTCTTTCACTTCTGGCCATAGCGCTGATTTTTTCAGTGCCCACTCTACGCGATGATCCAGCTCAGCCTTACTTAATTTTTCGTACAGTCGTACGCCAAAGGCGACATTGTCATAGATTGACATCGGGAACGGCGTTGGCTTCTGAAAAACCATACCAACTTGAGCACGCAATAAGTTCACATCGATGTCTTTACCCAAGATGTTTTTGCCATCTAAATTAATGCTTCCTTCTGCACGCATACCTGGATATAGATCGTACATGCGGTTAAAGGTACGTAGTAGCGTAGACTTGCCACAACCTGAAGGACCAATAAAAGCAGTCACTTTTTTATCGGCGATATCGATATTGATGTTTTTTAATGCCTGAAAATCATCGTAATAGAAGTTTAGATCTCGAACTTCCATTTTTGCAGCAGGCATGTTCTTAGGAATATCTTGAATCGTTTGCTTACTGAAATCAGCAGTGTTTGGTTGCTGAGCTTGGGCGCTAGTAGACATGGGTCTATTTAATAGGCTGCCTGTTGCCGTATTAAAGTTGTCAGCAGTCGTGTTCGTACGGACGTTGCTTAGGACATCATTCATAATATTTCAACCTAGCTCAATTAATTTCATATAAGTTTAAGTAAATGCTTAGCGTGTAGCGTGCTACGGTCTGGTCTGCTCTCAGCCCTTATTTGGGCTGACCTCTACCACCGATAAATCTTGCCAAAATATTCAATACTAGGACAGATGCGGTGATAAGTAATGCTGCCGCCCAAGCCAATGTATGCCAGTTGTCATAAGGACTCATCGCAAACTGGTAAATGGTATTGGGTAAGTTAGCAATAGGCTGACCCATATCTGTACTGAAGTACTGATTGTTAAGTGCGGTAAATAGTAACGGTGCTGTCTCACCGGTGATTCGAGCAAAAGCCAATAGCACACCTGTGGTCAGTCCAGCTCGCGCAGCTTTTACAGTTACCTGAGTGACCAGCTTCCATTTAGGAGTACCTAGCGCATAGGCCGCTTCACGTAGACTATTCGGTACCAGATTCAGCATGTTTTCTGTCGTACGCACGACTACCGGAATAACAATCAATGCCAATGCTAACGCGCCTGCCCAACCAGAGAAACTTTGACCTTTTACCATCAGTGCATAGATAAATAGACCGATGACAATCGATGGTGCTGACAATAGAATATCATTTAAAAAGCGAGTGACCTTGCCAAGCATACTACCTTTAGAAAACTCAGATAAGTAAATACCTGTCATAAGGCCAATAGGTGCACCGATAAACAAGCCTGAAAACGCCAACATGACCGAACCAACAATAGCATTGCGCAAACCGCCTGCACTCATTGGTGGCGGCGTATCAGCGGTAAAGATTGGTAGCTGCACCATACCTTGGAAGCCTTCAACAAACAAAGTCACCAAAATCCATGACAACCAAAACAGGCCAAAAACCATCGCTGACATAGCAAAACCCAGACCTAACTTGTTGGTCAAACGACGCTTGTTATAAAGGCTTTGATTGTAGCGGGTAGCGCCGTTTAGCTTAGTAGGTAGTGGTGCATTGATCGCATTGTTAGCAGGCATAATATTTATTTCCCATATCTTTTATCAATATCTATCAAGGTTCAATAAATCGGTAACAGACTTATCGGTTACCTGCTTTGTGATCCATGCGCATGAGCATCAGTTTTGCTAAAGACAGCACAATGAAGGTGATGACAAATAAGATTAAGCCTAAATGTAGTAGAGACGCAAGATGTAGCTCACTAGACGCTTCAGCAAACTCATTGGCCAAGGCTGAGGTAATTGTCACACCAGAAGTGAATAGGCTTGGACTGATATTAAACGCATTACCAATCAAGAAAGTAACGGCCATCGTCTCACCCAATGCTCGACCAAGACCCAAAATTACACCACCAACGACACCAGCTTTGGTATAAGGCAGGATAATCTTGAACATGACTTCCCAAGTCGTCGCGCCCATGCCATATGCTGACTCTTTCAGTAAATCTGGTACGACAGAGAAAACATCGCGCATGGTGGCAGCGATGAACGGTATGATCATAATGGCAAGTACTAGGGAGGCGGTAAACATACCCAGTCCCATAGGCGCACCTGCAAACAGTTTACCGATAATAGGCAAAGGCCCGACGTGCTCAATGAACCATGGCTGAATGTGATCACCAAAGAATGGCGCAAATACGAACAATCCCCACATACCATAAATGATAGATGGGATACCAGCCAACAACTCAATGGCGATACCAAGTGGTTTTTTGAGGAACTTAGGGCACATCTCGGTTAAAAATATCGCAATACCGAAACTGACTGGAACCGCGATAATAATAGCGATAAATGAGGTGACTAAGGTGCCGTAAATAGGCGCTAGTGCCCCGTATTCATTGGCAACTGTATCCCAGTTATTGCTGGTATAAAACCCCAAACCAAACTCTTGAATACTCGGCCATGCTCCAACAATTAGAGACACCAAAATGCCCCCTAAAGATAGGAGGACGAGTATGGCAAACGCTTTAGTAGAATTCACAAATAAAGCGTCGTAACGTTTTTGTTTAGCCAGTTGGGACCTTAAGTCTGTCATAAGTGTCTCAGCATTGAATGGAATGAGTCGAAATATTAAAAAGATGTATCTCAGGTTTTAACACAACAAACTTAAACGGTATGAGTAAGCATATTTATCGAGATGTATTCATCAAATTTGCTGTGTTAAAACCTCTCAAATAACTACCGGAGAATAGTTATTCGAGAGGATAACTTGTCGGTTGCTAAATAGTATTTAGCAGAAACAAATTACTGAGCTGGCTTGTAGACAGGCTGTCCATCGCTACCTTTCACTTCGTTCCACTTCTCTTTGAACAATGCCACTGCTGTGTCAGAGAATGGTACGTAGTCTAGTTCCATAGCGCTGTCATCACCTTGGGTATAAGCCCAGTCAAAGAAGTTCAACACGCCAGCGACTTGCTGAGGATTTTCTGGTTGCTTATGTACCAAAATAAAGGTCGCAGCAGCGATAGGCCATGCTTGGTCAGTTTCAGAGTTGGTGATGACTTTATAAAAGCCTTCTTGTTGTGACCAGTCGATATCACCTGCCGCAGCAAACGTCTCAGCAGATGGCTGTACAATGTTACCAGCTGCGTTTTTCAGCGCAGTATGTGACATCTTATTTTGCTTAGCGTAAGCATACTCAACATAGCCGATAGAGTTTTTCATGCGGTTCACGTAGCTTGAAACGCCTTCGTTACCTTTACCGCCTGCACCAGTAGCAGAAGTCGGCCATTTGACGGTTTTATCAACACCAACGGTGTCTTTCCAGTCTGGTGAAACCTTGGCAAGATAGTCAGTAAAGTTAAACGTCGTACCTGAACCATCTGAGCGGAATACTGTTGTGATTGGGGCATCTGGCAAGGTCAAATCTGGGTTCATCGCCTTAATCGCAGGGTCATTCCAGTTACTGATTTTACCCAAATAGATATCAGCCAACGTTGTGCCGTCTAGTTTCAATGCACCAGGCTCAACACCATCAATGTTGACGATTGGTACAACACCACCGATGACTGTTGGGAACTGAATCAAACCTGCTTCGTCTAACTCTTCAGGTGTCATCGGTGCATCAGAAGCACCAAAGTCTACTGTCTTTGACTGAATTTGTTTGATACCACCAGATGAACCAATCGACTGATAGTTGACTTGGCCGCCGGTCGCAGCATTGTAGTCATATGACCATTTCGCATAGATAGGCTGCGGGAACGACGCACCTGCACCTGTAATATTCATAGCGATATTTTCAGCAGATTTAAAATCTGACGTAGCAGAAGATGCTGTTTGAGAGGTTGTTTCAGCTGTTGTCACAGCGCTACTGCTAGTATCAGCAGTTGGCTCCGCCGTATCTGTTGACTTATTACACGCCGTAAGCATTAATGTACAACTGACGGCCACTGCTAATAACGAATAACGCATGTAGGACTCCTGAAGTTTAACAACGGTATAAAAAAGCATTGCTTGTGATATGCGTGCTATCTTGCCAAATCTTTATGACAGTTTAATGACAACTTCTAGAATCCTTCATTCGCTTTACATAATATTTGAATAATTTATCTACAGCCTAGCAGTACTAAGCATCCTCATCTATCAACACTCAAAAAAATTATTCACGCAAATATGGAACTGTATGTATGACACAGAATATTTGTATCCAAATACCATTAGCCGTTGGTACAGAATTTTGTTAGTATGAAGGCTGATTTACAACACTGACAGACTCGGGGTGCGGTGTATTTTTGGCTCATTTTATTAAACTTGTTTTATTAAAGTAGTCGCCTTGATACATTCGCTGAGAGATCACCCGCCGAACCTGATGCGGTTAGTACCGACGCAGGGAAGTCTTAAGCACTTTGTTATTTATGACAAAGGGCGCGTAGAAATACATTTTTATCGTCACTACTGTCTTGATATGCGTGATGCATAACCGGATAAGAAGAGAAGATATAAATTTGCGTCCAATATTTGATGAGCACCATGCGCGACGATATTTTTTGGTCGAAGTTGTGGGTTCATGATATAAATTTGTCTAGATGATGGATGGCTACCCCCGCAGATACTGGCGGTGTTGATTTTATTCAAAAACCAACACGCTAGGACAGCATATGACTACTGCAGACACTACCTCAATTGCACCGAAAGCCCAAACGCATAACCCAGCCGACAACTCAACGCTTGCTTCAAATGCTGCTGACACGACCAACGTCAAAGCAGATAAAAAAGCAGATGCGCTAAAAACCCCTGCTCACCGTGCCGCAAGTGATGCCCGTTTCGAAGAAGATGCGCGCGACTTGCACCGTATTTTACCTGCCTCACGAAAAGTCTATATCGAAGGCTCAAGACCTGACATCCAAGTACCGATGCGTGAAATCAGCTTGGCTGATACGCCTGTTGGTGGCACCGGAGATAAAGACGGTGAGCATAATCCACCGTTTTATGTGTATGACACCTCAGGTGTATATACTGACCCTAATGTCGATATCGACCTCACACGTGGATTGCCAAAACTGCGTGAGAACTGGATTGCAGAACGCAATGATACAGAGCAGTTAAGCGGCCTATCTAGCTCATACGGACAAGCACGTGCTCGTGATATCAGTACTGCCAATCTTAGATTTGCTCATATTGATAAACCGCGTCGCGCCAAAGCAGGACAGAACGTCACGCAAATGTACTACGCACGTCGTGGCATCATCACTCCTGAGATGGAATATATCGCCATACGCGAAACGCAAAAACAGCATGAACTGACCGATATGCGTCAACACGATGGCGAGAGCTTCGGTGCCAATACGCCTCAAATCATTACCCCTGAATTTGTTCGTGATGAAGTAGCGGCTGGACGCGCTATTATCCCAAACAATATTAATCACCCTGAATCTGAGCCAATGATCATCGGGCGCAATTTCTTGGTGAAAATCAATGCCAATATCGGTAACTCAGCGCTAGGTTCGTCTATCGATGAAGAAGTATCTAAAATGACGTGGGCAACACGTTGGGGTGCGGATACCATTATGGATTTATCAACGGGTAATCATATTCATGAAACCCGTGAATGGCTAATCCGTAACTCTCCTGTGCCGATTGGTACGGTACCGATTTATCAAGCATTAGAAAAAGTCGATGGCGTCGCTGAAGACCTTACATGGGAAATATTCCGTGATACGTTGATTGAGCAAGCAGAGCAAGGCGTAGATTACTTTACTATTCACGCTGGCGTGCTATTACGCTATGTGCCGCTCACCGCAAAACGTCTGACAGGTATCGTCTCACGCGGTGGTTCTATCATGGCGCAGTGGTGTCTAGCCCATCACAAAGAAAGCTTTTTATACACGCATTTCGAAGATATCTGCGAGATTATGAAACAGTACGATGTGGCGTTTAGTTTAGGTGATGGTCTACGCCCTGGCTGCTTGCAAGATGCCAATGATGAAGCGCAGTTCGGTGAGCTACGTACGCTTGGTGAATTGACCAAAGTGGCATGGGAGCACGATGTACAGGTGATGATTGAAGGCCCTGGACACGTCGCGATGAACCGCATTAAAGAAAACATGGACTTGCAGCTTGAGCTATGTGCTGACGCGCCTTTCTACACTTTAGGGCCATTAACGACAGACATCGCTCCAGGTTATGACCATATTACTAGCGCCATCGGAGCTGCGATGATTGGTTGGTTTGGTACAGCGATGCTATGCTATGTCACGCCAAAAGAGCACTTGGGTCTACCAAACAAAAAAGATGTAAAAGATGGCATTATTACTTATAAAATTGCCGCACACGCTGCCGACCTTGCTAAAGGTCATCCAGGAGCACAGGCACGTGACAACGCACTATCTAAAGCACGTTTTGAATTCCGCTGGGATGATCAGTTCAATCTAGCGCTCGATCCTGATACTGCACGCGAATATCATGATGAGACGTTGCCAAAAGACGCACACAAATCGGCACACTTTTGCTCCATGTGTGGCCCTAAGTTTTGTTCAATGAAAATCACTCAAAACGTGCGTGAATATGCAGCAGGACTAGATAAAGATGCTGCCAACCAAAAAGTAACGCCGCAAACGGGCGACCTAACCGATGCTAGTCACTTAATCAAAGAGGTAGATACAGAGCTTGTCGGACAAGTTGGGGAGGCCACTGCTGAGGAAATTCGCCAAGGCATGGCCGAGATGACTAAGAAATATAACAACGAAGGACGTCAGTTATATAAAGAGGTGTAGAGTTAATAACCGATACTTTTAAAATAATAAAAGCCCTACTATTCAAGTATTTTTATACTTATCTAGTAGGGCTTTTTTGCTTATTTACTCATGATTTATGTGCGAATTTTTATTTACTACGTTTACACTTTTGACGCTTCATAAATCTCTTCAATTGAGGCATTGATGGTTTCAGCAAACTCGCTATCGTTTTGTTGCTTACTCAAGCCTTCGGTAAAGGCACGCGAGAAGCTCGCAATCATACCTGGGTTTTGTTTGAGCTTGGCGCAAGCATCGCTACGACTATAGCCACCAGATAACGCCACAACTTTTAGCACTTTAGGATGGTCAATCAGCTCCTGATAAAACCCTGCTTCTTCTGGTAACGTCAGCTTGAGCATCACTTGATGTTTGTCACTTAAGCGTTCTAGATTACGCAGTATATCTGCCTTTAGCAGTAGCTCGCACTCATGCTTTTGAGTGCTATCAATATTGACCTCTGGCTCAACGATTGGCATCAGGCCTTTTGAAATAATCTGCTTCGCCACATCAAACTGCTGCTGTACCACAAGCTCGATACCATCGACGTTTGGCTCATAAATGACTGAGCGCATTTTAGTACCGAATACGGGATAGTTTTTTGCTTTATCCAATAATAGATCTAAATTCGGGATTGGCTTCATAACTTGTACGCCGCTCATTTGCTCAGCCAGACCTTTATCTACCTTCAAAAATGGTACGATACTTTTATCTTCCCATAGGTAATTGGCCGTCGACTTACCATTGACTTCGCGCTCCATGGTGTCTTCAAACAAGATTGCACCAAGTACACGCTCACTATCAAAACAGTCACACGTCATGATACGAGCACGCATTTCATGAACCAAATCAAACATGGCCTCATCATTATCATAGTCGTCGCTGCTGACACCATAAGTCTCTAACGCTTTCGGTGTACTGCCGCCACTTTGATCAAGCGCAGCAATAAAACCTGAACCATTTTTTATACGCTGTAATTGCTTATCGTATTCCATTGAGCCTGCATCCTATTTTTATTGGTTAAGTTAAATATCATAAACTAAGCTTTTTTATTCCATACAAGCCGTGTTATTTGTAGATAACCTTATCATAGGATGATTTGTATGCCTATATAGGATAGGTGACAATATAGCCAAAAAATCATGAAACCAATACTTTTGGACAGAGTGCATTACGCCAAAAATAGCACCCCTACACAGCAGACTGCCAATAACAATCCTATTATATTGATACGGTTCAGCTGCTCTTTAAAAACACCTACGCCAATCAATGTCGCTACGGCAATAACACCGACATTCATACCAGTGAAAACAATACTGGGAGAATCATGCAGCACTTGGTGTGCCCGCACATAGGCATAAATATTGCCCATGTTTAATGCGCCGAGCAGTAGACCTGTCATAAGCGCTTGTTTTTGCCAACGTACCCGTGTGACCAGTAAATAGACTAAAAGCAATACACCTGCTACCCCGAAGCTAACCAATAGAGTCAACGGAAAGGCCGCCCCTTGTTTGGCCACTTGTTTGAACAAAATATCAATAATGCCGTAGCCTGCCCATACCCCGAATAACCACAGTGGCGTCTGCTTTGCTTGCCGAGTAATATCGTTATGCTGTGGTCGATAGACAAGCGCACCTAATGCCAGAAAACCTAACGCCAGTCCAAGTATACGTGTACCAGTCAGCACCTCACCGAATAGCAAAAAAGCCGCTACGATAGGAATGATAAGTGATAAGCGCTGAGAGGCGTCGGTTGCTACCATCCCCACCGCTTCAATAGCTCGTCCCAAAATGATAAATACGGCAGGTAATAGCACTCCAAGCGCAATGATGATGCTCCAAGCGCTATCAAGCGCATGTATGGCCCCTATATCAGGTTTTAGTAACACCCAAGTCAGTAAAAAAGCCACGGGATAGCCTGCTACGATGGTCTGACGAATATCTATATTTTTCTGGCGCAATATTTTCAAAAGTACTGAGACGGCGACGCTACATAGCACCGCTATTATTAAATACATCATTCACTGCTACCTTTTGAACTTCAATGTTGAGTTATTACTGTTCATATATTTATAAAAACCATTAAATAAAATACTTGCTAATCAGCTGATTTTCGCAATGAAATCATGCTTATAAAAGCAATATTTAAACCATGAATAAGTTCGGATGTAGAATGTAACAAAATATGTTTTCTACAGCAATCTATTTATTATGGTTATAACTGAAGCTCTCAAGACATGGCTATTCTTAAGCAAATTACAATTAGCATGCAGGTATGATTAGTAATTTTGCTAAAATAGCACCTAATCCCAATCACAAAAGTAAAGATTCTAGATAACGAGTCCTCTCGTTCATCTTGACGTACTGCTATTGATGTTTTATTACTGCCTATGAATGCTTTATTTCGCTTTTTCGAAAACCGCCTACCCGCCTTTCCAGACACCCCTATGCCATTGCCATCACCTCGCGATGGTATGCTGAAGTTTTTATGGGCATGTACCAATGGCCTACGCGGCTGGCTACTAATCTTTATGATTTTGTCCGCTGGTATCGGTATCTACGAGGCCATGCTGTTTGCTTGGATAGGTAATATCGTCGATTGGTTAGGCGTTTATACACCGCAAAACTTATGGGTAGAAAAAGGCGATATGCTACTCATCATGCTCGCTGTCATGATAGTAAGTCCATTGTGGATTGCCTTGTCATCGTTTATCCACTTTCAGACCTTGCAGGGCGTGTTTCCTATGCAGATGCGCTGGCGGTTTCATCAGCGCATGCTTGGGCAATCCATGCAGTTTTATCAGGACGAGTTTTCGGGTCGCGTCTCAGCTAAGGTAATGCAGACAGCGCTAGCAGTACGCGATACCGTGATGACTGTCACTGATATGTTTATGTATGTCTCTGTTTACTTTATCACCTCAGGGGTGATTCTGTTTAATTTAGACAGCTTACTACTCATTCCTTTTGTCATTTGGCTGGTCTTAGTTGCTATCACCATTTGGTACTTTATCCCTAAGCTCAAAGAGACAGCGATTGTGCAAGCGGATGCCCGTGCCTTAATGACAGGACGAATTACGGACGCTTATGCCAATATTATGACCGTAAAGCTATTTAGCCATTCGCGTCGTGAGCTGGGCTATGCCAAAAATGCCATGGGA
Organism: Psychrobacter sp. UBA3480; assembly: GCF_002377945.1. Taxonomy (GTDB): domain Bacteria; phylum Pseudomonadota; class Gammaproteobacteria; order Pseudomonadales; family Moraxellaceae; genus Psychrobacter. Next base: position 107,023 of record NZ_DFQV01000020.1, on the reverse strand, counting down.
CAGTTTCTAGGTACGGTACATGCGCAGATGCGCTGGGTCAGCTATTTAGAAGTATCGACCCATCTTATCAGCGTGATCTTGGTCAGTAGTACGGCAGGTATTGGATTGTACTTGTGGCAACAAGGCGCAGTTGGTGTTGGTGCCATTGCTGCTGCGACTGCGATGGCGTTGCGTCTAAATGGTTTGACGCGTTGGATTATGTGGCAGACGGCCAGTTTGTTTGAGAGTATCGGTACAGTTCAAGACGGTATGCGTACGTTATCAGCACCGCAGACGATCATTGATAAACCTGACGCACCAGCGCTAGCCGTCACGGACGGTCGCATTGTGTTCGACCATGTTGACTTCAGTTATGAAAATGACGAAGAAGGCAATGGCCAAACTGGCGAAACGGTTGATAGTACCAACATCGCTAAGCGCGCTCCTAACTCATACATCAAACTATTAGACAACTTCCACTTAGATATTAAGCCAGGTGAAAAGATTGGTTTGGTTGGGCGTTCAGGTGCTGGTAAATCGACCTTAGTTAATTTGCTACTACGCTTTTTTGATGTCGATAGTGGTAAGATTCTGATTGATGGTCAAGCTATCGATGAGGTCACACAAGAATCGTTGCGCCAACAGATTGGTATGGTGACTCAAGATACGTCATTGCTACATCGTACTGTACGTGAGAACATCGCTTATGGTCGTCCTGATGCTACTGATGAAGAGATTATGATCGCTGCCAAACAAGCTCAGGCATGGGATTTCATCAAAGATTTGTACGATGACAAAGGCAATACAGGACTTGATACCCAAGTAGGTGAACGCGGAGTCAAACTATCTGGCGGTCAACGTCAACGTATTGCTATCTCACGTGTTATGCTAAAAAATGCGCCGATTTTACTTTTAGATGAAGCGACCAGTGCGCTAGATTCTGAGATCGAATATGCCATTACCGAAAGCTTAAATGACATCATGACCGGCAAGACCGTTATTGCTATCGCCCATCGCCTGTCTACTATTGCAGCACTAGATAGACTGGTCGTTATGCATCAAGGCCGTATCATTGAGCAAGGTAGTCATGATGAACTATTGGCATTGAATGGTGTCTACGCTCGACTGTGGCAGCGTCAAAGCGGTGGCTTCTTAGGTGAAGACAATTAGGATTCATTAAGTCAGCTCAATCATAAGAAGACAAACTACAAAAAAATCACTCAAAATAAGTCACAAGGAAGTGTTTATTTTATGGAAGCATTCACAAACCGTATTAATCTTGGCGGAAAACAGGCACGCTATTATGACCTTAGCCATTTTAATCAGCCGCTAGATTCAAGCTCTACTCCCCGCGCGCCAGCACATTTTTATAGTGGTAATAGTTTTACCGTTGGCACTTATACACCACTATTGAGCAAGCTAGCCACTGAATTTGATATCAGCTCACTTGCCCTACGTGGCTACTGGTATGATAAGCCGCACAGCCGCCGTCTGACGCGCGAGCAAGATGCCGATATGCTGATTAAGTTTTTAGAAAAGACCCAAGATAAGCCTGTCATAGGTATTGGTCATTCGCAAGGGGCTACGGCTACAGCGATGGCAGCTGCCAAACGTCCAGAGTTGTTTTCGCAGTTGTACCTGATCGAGCCTGTCACATTTACCAAACACCAAGCCACCTTTTATAACCTGTTGCCACGCTCTGTCCTACTGAGTCGCGAGCCTTTCAAAAGTACGTTAACTAAGCAATCTACTTGGCCAAGTATCTATAGTTATTACGAGAGCCTACGTGCGCAGCGTGCTTATAAGCGTATCAGCGATGAGCACTTGCAAGTATTTGCTGAACAAAGCTTGAGCAAAAATACAGATGGTAGCTATACGCTTATGTTTGCACCAGAACAAGAGCTGGCCAATTATTTTGGCGCCCCTCATATCGATGCTGCGCTCAAAAAACTACGCTGTCCCTACACCTTGATTACAGGGAAGCCTACCCTGTTCATCAATGACAAAGTACGAAAGCAATGGAAAAAATTTGTCCCAGTTAGCAGTCTTATTTCGCTGTCAGATTATGGGCATCTATTGCCAATGGAAGCGCCTGAACTATGCGCTCAAATTATCAACGAGCACTATCAAAGCAGTAAATAAGGATTTACAACGACTAAATTATGACTGACCTCTTTGCCCCTGCACCCACGGATAACTTACTACCCTATGATGGTAAAGTGAACGATCTAGGCGTGGTTATCGACGATGCCACTGCCCTTTATAATACTCTACTACATGAGCTACCTTGGCAGCCAGACATCGTGACGTTATTTGGTAAGACCCATCTAACTACTAGGAAAATTGTCTGGACGGGAGACAAAGATGCCAATTATCAATACTCGGGACATGTGCGGCAAACTGTTCCATGGTCAGATATGGTGTTTCACGTGAAACAAGATATCGAGCAAGCTTTAGCAGAAATCGGTGTCATCGCTAGTTTCAATACCTGCCTGCTTAATTACTACCCTTCTGGCACTGATGGTATGGGCTACCATGCTGATGACGAAAAAGAGCTCGGTCATCAACCAGTCATCGCCTCCTTGTCGCTTGGTGCCACACGTAAATTTGTTTTTAAGCATAAAAAAACTCAAGACAAAGTTGAACTTTATCTTGAGTCTGGTCAGCTCGTTGTGATGCATGGTGATACACAGACCTTTTGGAAGCATACGATTACTAAGACAAAGACGGTCGATGCTGGGCGAATCAGTCTAACGTTTCGGCATATGCTTACATCTTGATACTATCGCTGACTTAACGAATCATCTAACTCTTATGCTAGACGATCCAAAAAACGCTCACGATAACACTGGTAAGCAGCTTCACAAACATTGGCAGTGTAGCTAGCATTAACACCACCTGCGACCACTGCGCCTACCGCTGGAATAATTTGCGCCGCTTTTGTCTTAACGATGTTAGTGGCTACTTTAGTCGCTGTCTGACGCAGTACACGAGACACGACTTCTTCATTAATCTGATTAAATGCCTGAGTTTCTGGATCTTTAATCATCGCATGAGTGTCATCTAGCGCCGCTTTACGCTCCTCAACAGAGGCAGAAGTTGCCACAGCCAACAATGACATAGCAAATAGCTGTTCGCCTTTATCATTGATATCAAAGCCATAATAAGTTGCATATTCCCCAATCGCACGTAGATTGGCTGTAATAAGCCCAACGACATCAGCAGGGATACCTGCCCAGCCTACAACCCCTGTAGTCACCCCTTGCGCACTGGTTAGCGCTACATATTTGCTTTTGAAAAGCCTAACTTGTTTATCTACAACTGCAATGGGTAGACGTTTAATATCAGCCAGCGTTTCAATCGAGGAGCTATCAACATCTGCTATCTCTTGATAGCTATCGATAACGTTTTGAGTGTCTAGTATCCAATTGGCTACATCACTTAAAGCACTAATCGTTTCCTCAGTTGCTTTTTTTAAAGAATCACCAAATTGTGGAGCCTCCATTAACGCATCACCAGCTGCTACCACAGGGGTATTAAGCACTGTTAGCGTTTTATCCAAAATTCCTTTATCAGGGTTCTTCCATGCTTCTATTTCTTCACGGACTTTGGATTCATATGCAACTTGGTCAGTTATTTTTTCATTGGTGGTCTTATTGTTGATAGTCATATTATTCCCTTTATTAGTATCGTTCGTTTTCTATCCTATGATAAATAAGCAAAGACTACAGGGACGTTCTGTTGTTCAAAATAAAACTTTTGTATGATTTGTTAAGTCATCAGTTAAGTTCACTGGGTTTCAACAGACATCCCCTTACTAATAAATCCTATCAAACACTACCTAATAATTAGGCAATCTTGACATTCACTCAGCTGCCGCTAAGACAATCTTGCCGAAAGCGTCGCCTTTTTGTAGCTCCTGGTGCGCTGCAACGACTTCTGAGAGTGGATAGTTTTTTTGAATCTTTAAAGTCAGCTTACCATCGGCTACTTCCTGTAAAACACGCGCCATATCTTGACCACTACGCTGCGCTTTATAGCCTGCTACTGCTAAGTCTTTTTGCTGACCGGCTTCTTTGAGCTTATCAACCCAAATAGTTGGCAACACATTCACGCGGGCGCCTGATCTGAGTACGCTAAGCGCACGGACACCTGCTTCATCACCGACTAAATCAAGTAGCACGTCGGCTTGTAGATCAGAGAACGCTTCATCTTTGGTATAATCTATCCAACCTGCTAGCTTAGATACGTCTATCAACTCATTAAGCTTGGCGTACTTTTCTGGCGAGCAAATTACCGTCACCTTGATGTTATCTTGAGCCACTTTATTCATGAGCAATTGGATTAGTAAATGACCGACACCGCCTGCTGGTGCATTAATCACCACATGCTCGCCTGTTTTTATATCAGCAAAATCCACAAATTGTAGCGCCGTTTGTCCGATACAAGGCAAAGCACCTGCCTGCTCTAAAGTGACATTGTTTGGTACTTTTGCAAGCAGCTTAGCATCTACTGCCACATATTGCGCATAGCCACCACCGCTAAAAGTCAAGGCCGCTACTCTATCGCCCACCGCAAACTCATCACTATTGCTGCTGACTACTTCGCCTGATACATCAAATCCTAAAATAGCTGGCTGATCATTCTCAAACTTGTCTTTACGAATATTTTCCGCGCCCCAGCCTTTACCTTGGCGAGTCTTATAATCGACAGGGTTAATCCCAGCATAAGCAATTTTTACCAGTACTTGATCGTCCTGTAGCTCAGGAACATCAGCACCATCTTGGTATTTCATTACTTCAGGCTCACCGAACTCGCGTATGAGTACGGCGTGCTGAGTCTTAGGTATGTTATGGTTAGCTTGTTGATTGTTATCAGTAGTAGACGCTGTTGCCATCGTAGAATATCCTTATATTTTGTTTATCAGGCTGTACTTGTTATTCATTTTATTGAAACGTTGTACTGTTAATAGCACTTTCAATCGAGAACATGGTTAATCAATAAGATGATCAATAAAGACAATTGTTCATATATCGATAGATTGCCAATATAATACATTTAGACGAATTATTATAGTTAGGTATTAGGGCAGCATCAGTTCTGCACTAATGGGCAGATGATCTGATAGCGATGACCAAGGTTTTCCAGTGTGTACCCAAGCATCCTTCACAAGCAAATTGCGCACGTAGATACGATCTAAGCTGAGTACTGGCAGTTTTGCGGGAAAGGTTGGCAACAGCTTGCCATGACAATACTTGAACACTTCTATCATACCGAGATCTGACGCCAGTTTGTCACAAGACATCTTTTTCCAATCGTTAAAATCGCCTGCCAAAATAAGCGGTTGATCCGGCGCAATCTCATTTCGAACATAGTCACTAATCGCTTGATACTGCTTGATACGATCACGCTCAAACAAGTTCAAGTGTGCACACAATACGACAACTGGCATCCCCCAACCGATAGGCTGTACCTCACAGTGCAAGACCCCACGTTGCTCAAGCTTGTTGACCGTAATATTTACATTGTGTTTTGGATCTAGCGGGAAGCGGCTCAATACTGCATTGCCGTGGTGACCGTTTTCGTACTCTGAGTTTTTGCCGTAACTGTTTTGCAGATCTAAAAATTCGCCGAACCATTCATGCTGTGATTGATCTGGGTACTCGTTATATTGCATATTACGCTTGAGGTTTTGGCCTTGCACTTCTTGTAAACACAAGACGTCTGAACCCACAGACTCTAGCGCCTGAGCAATACCTTGCATCTTCACTTGGCGATTCAGCGGTGACATGCCTTTGTGGATGTTGTAGCTGGTTAAAACAAAAGAGGTGGTAGTCATAGTTTGGTTAGTTGTACGCTCATTATTTATGGAGTAAAGATCAATGGCTCAGCTACGATAGCACCCATAGTGATGGTAATGATAGACATAAAAAGAGCACTGGATCGTATTGAACCAATGCTCTCATATTACACCTATGTATTATCAATGGCTAATTCATAAATGGCTGATTCATAAATGAACATCGCGTATAAGTGTCATCGTCAGATTAGTAGCGAGTTACTAACGCTATTGGTTGATCTTCACCCATGATGTCTTGTGGCATAAATACAGCTTCGCCGCCATTATGAATGACGTGTTCGATGATTTCACCGATTGCATCATCTGTGATGCCTTCCGTAGTCGCATCATTGGCAGGGCTTAACGTTTGTGCTTTCTCATCAATCTTAGCGGACTGTATATAACCACGGCGTACATAAAGTGTCTCACCAGCTCCTTGGAAAGCACTGCGATATACTTCCTGCAAATCCGTCTGCAACATATTCGCACCACGAGCTTTGTCGATTTCACCCAGTGCAGCTTTGTGCAGTGAGGTGCGATACTCTTCTACAGCTTCTTGCACACTGTCAACGATATGCTGTGCACTACCATCTTCTAGATTGGTCGCATTCGATACTGTAGCAATGATATTATCTGGACGATCGCAGACTTCTTTATAGTAGCCAATATTTTTTGCATCACCAACTATGACAAGAGGCATTTTATGCTCGCCCCACAATTCTTGGACACTTTTATCAACTTGGTTAAAGAATTCTTTTAAGTGACTGCTTTCGTTGTTTGATGAGCGATCTGAGCCACCGTCACCTGTTGTATATAGTCCGTTATTTTCAACAGGGAACTGAATGTTCTCCATATTGTTTTGTGCATCGTCATCTTTATCGAATTCTCTCACAACGCGGTCATTAGATGCTTCAATCAAACGAGCATTATCACGAGTTAAGACCACAGTATAGTAATGAACCGCACTTGCCATATCACGGACCAAGTCACGCGTAGCAAATCTATCTGAAATCACAACGCGCTCTGTCGTATCAATTGGCATACGGATGACTTGCACATCATCTGTACTAGCAAATATAGCCAACGTATCGAGGTTATAATTGTGATTGAGCTCATTTATTTTATTTTGAATATTATCTAGAATGGTAGTCGCTGTGCGTTTATCGTACTCTTTCGTCAGACGATCTTCGGCAACTTTCAATTGATTTTTTAGAGCGATAGGATCTTGCTCATTAGCTGGATGTTCACGATGCGTTTTAACAAAGATACTTACTGCAGGGTTCGCTTTAGTTTCACGTAAACTTTTAAGAGTCGCTTTCATATATTGCTCCTTGTTTTATTATCATTCATTTTTAAATTTATATATCTCTTCACTCATATACTGTTATAAGCGTAGAAATTTCTATCCGTGTTTTTCTTACATCTTATCGATGCATAATATTTAAATTCCATTATCTTGATGCTAACAGCTATACCCCACTCCCTGTAGGGTTAATTTGCAAGCAAATGATAGCGCTTTGTAAGTAGAGCACTCTATATTGTTAAAGAACTGCCTTAACGAACATAGCTACATATTCAGATAATTATCTTAAGAAGTTGAATCTAAATACCAGAATCTCGACATCTACTTTCAGATTGCTAGCACTGTCCTAATTAGTTGAATCGTATAAAAGTGCTTAGGTTGTATTTTTACCAAACGAACCCATCTTTTATATAATCTATATATAAAACAAGAACACACTGTATATCTCCATAGTAGCCAGATTTATCTCATTCTCATTTTGATTAATAATAATTCATTGATATCGGATACCTATATGACACCTTCTCCTTTAGATTTACGCCTTGTCGATTTTGCCGACACTGCGCCACATACCTTACAAAATCAAGTGATTGACGCCATTGATGCTGCCAATGCTTTTTTAGATACCTTAACCTCGATAGAAAGCGACAGTGCTGAAAAAACAAGTGCTGAAAAAACAAGTGCTGAAAAAACAAGTGCTGAAAAGATAAGCGCTGAACAAGCTTTGGCAGATGTGATGAGCTTTGATCATATTAATTTGGCATTAGATCGTAGCTGGGGTATTTTGTCGCATCTCAATAGCGTGATGAGCAACGATGAGATTCGCCATGTTCACCATGAACTGCTACCAAAATTATCTGCTTACGGTACGCGAGTGGGCCAACATCAGCCTTTGTTTAATCGCTATCAAGCTATCGTCAATGACATAAATTTCTTTGCTACGTTAGAGCCTGCTCGTGCACGTGCAATCGAACTGGCATTACGTAGCTTTGAGTTATCAGGCGTTGCGTTACCTCAAGCTGAGCAAGAAAAGTTTGCCGCTATCCAAAGCGAGTTATCTACCTTGTCTGCAACCTTTTCGGACAATGTCTTGGATGCGACGCAAGCATTTGCCCTGCCTTTAGAAGATTCTCAGTTAAAGGGGTTAACAGAGAGTGGTTTGGCCCTACTGGCAGATGCAGGCGAGCAATACAAAGCGCGTGAGCTTGCTAGCGGTGCTCTTAGCCAAGCCGATATAGATGCACTTCCTACTCCTTACTATGTGGCCAGTTTGAATATCCCTGTATATCTAGCGATTATGACTCATGCGGACGATCGCAGCTTACGGGAAACGCTGTATCACGCTTATGTCACACGCGCCTCTGAGTTTGATACGCATACCAATGCAAAAGGAAACTCATTAAATAACGCTGACAATATGAGTCAAATCCTCTCATTACGTGAGCAAAAAGCCAAGCTACTTGGTTTTGCAAATTATGCCGAAGTATCCCTATCGACCAAGATGGCAGACAGTGTCTTAGAAGTAGAGACATTCTTACGTGACTTAGCAACGCAAGCAACCCCTGCTGCCAAAGCAGATTTGGCACAGCTACAAAAATACGCTAGCGATTATGGCATTGACGAGTTGCAACCGTGGGATAGCGCCTATATCGCTGAAAAGGTAAAACAAAGTGAGTTCAGCTTATCGCAAGAGGAAATTCGTCCATATTTCCCATTACCTAAAGTGATTAATGGCTTGTTCACTATCGTTGAGCGTCTATACGGTATCAAAGTACAAGAGCAAAGTTATAAAGATGCAGAAAGTGACTCAGTCTCGCGCTGGCATGACGATGTAAGTTTTTATCAGTTATTCGATGCTGATGATCGCTTGCTCGGTGGCTTTTACTTTGACTTGTTTGCGCGTAGCGGTAAGCGTGGCGGTGCATGGATGAGTGGTTTTCAATCTCGCTATAGCTATGAAGAACAGAACCATCAGCAGCTGCCCGTTTGCTTTATGGTTGGTAATTTTACGCCAGCACTTGATGGTAAGCCAAGCTTATTGACTCATGACGAAGTACTGACCTTGTTCCACGAGTTTGGTCATGGATTACATCATTTGTTGACCCAAGTGACGGTCGGTGATGTCGCTGGTGTCAATGGTGTTGAGTGGGATGCGGTAGAGCTTCCAAGTCAGTTTATGGAAAACTGGGCTTGGGACGCTGAAGGCATCGCGCTTATCAGCAGTCACGTTGAGACTGGCGAACCGTTACCTAAAGACAAACTTGATGCCCTATTAGCAGTCAAAAACTTCCAGAGTGGACTGCAAACGCTGCGCCAAATCGAGTTTGCATTGTTTGACTTACTGATTCATGCTCACACCCCAGCGCTTAGCTATGACGATATTTTAGAGACGCTCAATACCGTCCGAAATGACATTGCTATTATGCAGACACCTGACTATAACCGCTTTGCAAACGGTTTTAGTCACGTTTTCGCGGGTGGTTATGCTGCAGGTTATTATTCATACAAATGGGCGGAACTGCTATCAGCTGATGCGTTTAGCAAGTTTGAAGAAGACGGTATTTTCAACCCAGCGACAGGCAAAGCGTTCCGTGAGTCCATCTTATCTGTTGGCGGCAGTTTCCCGGCCAAGACCAATTTCGAAAACTTCCGCGGTCGTAGCGCCAGTATCGATGCCTTGCTACGTCATAATGGTTTCACTGATGCTGAAGATATTGATGCCGCAAATACTCAAACGACGCGCGAGGTCATTTAAATGCGTTATCAGTCCTCTAGTCCTAAGCGCCGATTTTTAGCAGGGGTACGTTGTCCAAAATGTCAGGAGATGGACGCTGTGGTGCAAGTCAATATCGTCACTCCTGCCCCAGATGAGTATATTGAATGTACTCAGTGCGGACATACAGAGCACCGCCCCGATCCTGATGCCATTAGCGCCAAGAACCATTTAGAAGATAAGATAGCTCGTGATGCGATGGCAACTGGCACCAGCGGCACTGTAAAATTCAAGTCTTAGCGATTTAGTTTTTATACTTAAAAACAGATTAAATACTTTATTATTTAATGGTCTATTAAGCCTATCTATCAATAGATAGGCTTTTTATTTTGAGTTTGCTATAGTATGGCTACTTATATTCTTGACTTGAATCGATCATAATATGAAACGAGAAAACATTCGTCCTTTACCCACTCACGCTTCCAAGAAAAAAGCGACTAAAACACGCCGGAAAATTTGGACAGTATTTATTTTAGTACTGCTGATTATTGCCATCGGCTATTTAATTTTAGGTAAGTCTGACACAGAATCTACTTTACCTCCTAACACTGCTACTTCAGCACCAGTAACTGAGCAAACGCCGACAGAGTCAACAACAGACAATATATCTGATATAACAGATGACTCTGTGATTAACGATGGTGTGCTCATGGATGAAAACTCCGGAGCAGCCAATAATGACAGGACCGCGATACCAAATCCTACTGCTATATTAGATGCGCCTCTACCAGAAAATGATAGCTTGGCGAAAGAAGAGATTGATCGTTTAGAAGATGAGCGTCAGCGACTAGCCGAACAAGAAAAGTTAGCAGCTGAACAAGTGGCTATGAATAAGCAATTGACTGATATGAAGGCAGAACAAATTGCGCTACTCGAACAGCAAATTGCTCAGTTAGAAGCAAACGACTCTAATAAAGCGACGGTTCAATAACTGTATACTTGATTTGGTTATAGAGAGGCTTACGATGGCGATTTTACAACTCACACATGCCTCTATTTTAAATAGCAATGCACAGTTGCTTGTTTTACCTGTCAACAATGCTGGTGTCGTTTTAGATCCTGTACTCACACGAGCTAAAACTCTATTTCCTGATAATTATAGTCGCTATCATCGTGCGTGCCGCGATGGTAGTCTGAATGTTGGTAGCTGCTTAATCAATAAGCGTACACGTGAGCAAGTCGGACTTGGTATCAGTAGTAACGGTAACCAGCCAAACTATATTGCCAACCTCGTGATATCAAACCATCCTTATCATCCAGCACGCACACGTTGGCTGACTGCTGCCTTGATTGATTTGCAACAGCAAATAATGCCGCTTATACGTTACCAAGGCATACGCAGAGTTGCATTGCTTGCGCGGCCGCTTATCTCAGGCAAACTACGTGATAACGTATCCAATGAAAGCACTACAGCAGATACCCTGCCCTTAGACTGGCATACTGATACTTTGCCATTACTGACTGAGTACTTACAAGATCTACCAAAACTTCGTATCGATATACACCTGCCTAAAAGTATTGATTTATAAATGGCCTTTTAGCTAGCCAGTCATCATCTTTTTGAACACATAAAAAAACCGCCTTGAATACTCATGACGAGTATTTCAAAGCGGTTTTTTATTACTTAAACCACATCAGGTATTGAGTATTAGTTCTGCTCAACACCTTTCATAGTCAGTTTGATACGACCACGGTTGTCAACGTCTTGTACAAGTACTTTAACGACCTGACCTTCTTTTAGGTAGTCTGATACATTCTCTACGCGCTCTTCCGCGATTTGTGAAATATGTACTAGACCATCAGTGTTTGGCAAGACATTTACAAACGCACCGAAGTCAACGATACGAGCAACGGTACCTTCATAAGTTTTACCAACTTCAACTTCAGCAGTTAGTGCTTCGATTTTACCGATAGCTGCTTTGGTCGCTGCTTTGTTTTCACCAAAGATACGGATAGTACCAGCATCATCGATATCGATAACCGCGCCAGTTTCTTCCGTTAGCTGACGGATAGTTGCGCCGCCTTTACCGATAACGTCACGAATCTTGTCTGGGTTGATTTCGATAACCGCATAGTTTGGTGCATGAGCATTGATTTCAGTACGGCTCTCAGGCAATACTTGGTTCATTGCTTCTAGGATATGGATACGACCTGCATGAGCTTGTTTAAGCGCTTGCTCCATGATGTCAGGGGTAATACCTTCAATTTTGATATCCATCTGAAGTGCAGTGATACCGTTCTTAGAACCGGCTACTTTAAAGTCCATATCACCTAGATGATCTTCATCACCCAAGATGTCTGACAATACAGCGAAACGATCGCCTTCTTTAACCAGACCCATCGCGATACCAGCAACTGGTGCTTTTAATGGTACGCCTGCGTCCATCAATGCCAAGCTTGCGCCACAAACAGAAGCCATAGAAGATGAACCGTTAGATTCAGTGATTTCTGATACCACACGAATCACATATGGGAAACGCTCACTATCTGGCAACATCGCTTGTACACCGCGGCGTGCTAGACGACCATGACCGATTTCACGACGTTTTGGAATACCTTCACGGCCCGTTTCACCAACTGAGAAATGCGGGAAGTTGTAATGCAGCATGAAATGGTCACGAATCGTACCACCTAGTGAGTCAATCATATTGACGTCACGGCTGTTACCAAGTGTGGTAGTAACCAATGCCTGCGTCTCACCACGTGTGAACAGTGCTGAACCATGTGTATATGGCAATACACCAACTTGTACGTCAAGCGCACGAACTGTCTCAGGGTCACGACCATCGATACGCGGCTTACCTGACAAAATGTTGTCACGAACGGTACGATATTTAAGGTCGTTATAGATTTCTTTAAGCTCAGATACGGTATCAGCATAAGTTTCTGACTCAGCATCACCAGCAAGTGCATCAATAATTGATTGCTTAATTTCATCAAGCTTCGTGTAACGTGCTTGCTTATCAGTAATGGTATAAGCGTCAGCAACTTGCTCGCCGAACTGCTCTTTCATGCTGCTAGTAAGTGCTTGATCACGCTCAGGAGCAGAGTATTGCTGCTTAGCAGTACCGATTTCTTCAGCCATTGAAGCAATGTTATCAATAACGATTTGTTGTTGCTGATGGCCGTACAATACTGCACCTAACATCTGGTCTTCTGATAGCTCTGCCGCTTCAGATTCAACCATCAATACCGCAGACTTAGTACCAGCCACAACTAAATCTAGGTCACTGGTTTCAAGCTGCTCAGACGTTGGGTTTAGAACGTATTCACCGTTAATGAAACCAACACGAGCGGCAGCAACAGGACCATTAAATGGTGCATCAGAAATAGCCAATGCTGCTGAAGCACCGATTAGTGCAGCGATATCTGCAGACTGAGTTTTATCTGATGATACAACTGTAGCGGTGATTTGGATTTCGTTTACGTAGCCTTCTGGGAATAGCGGACGAATCGGACGGTCAATCAAGCGTGAAGTTAAGGTTTCAAATTCGCTCGCACGGCCTTCACGTTTGCCGTAAGCACCTGGGATTTTACCGGCTGCATACATTTTTTCTTGATAATTAACCGTTAGCGGAAAGAAGTTTTGACCTTCTTTAGCTTCTGATTTTACGACTGCTGCAACTAATACTGTTACGCCGCCCATGTGTACTAAAATAGAGTTTGCTTGACGGGCAATACGGCCTGTCTCGATAACAACCTGCTGGTTGCCATATTGAAATTCACGCTTAATGGTGTTGAACATTGTCATATAATCTTCCTAATGTTGACTGACAAAACTGATATCAGCGTCAAAACAAGCTGATATCTGTCATTAAAATTCTGTGTATATGGCTATCAGTTGACATGTTTTCTATTAGAAATCATCGCAACCAATGCCAATAACGTTACTTGGTTATCTCATATATTTGTCTGAGTTAGACATCGTACTATTATGTATATTCGGTCGTGCAATTTTGGCTTTACTATAAATACTATCAAAAAGACATTAAGTCAAAAGACTTCGATGCTAAAAACCCTACAGGCTATTTTCTAAACTTTCAAATATCAGCTATCTGCGCTGATTACCAAGCCAAATGATGAATATCTTATTAATAATCGCCATATCTGTAGCAGATGCGCTATCAAACTCACAAGGCATTATTTTACAGTGATTTATAGCCATTGACCAATTAATTGCACAGTAGCGCAATTATCGTCAGAAAATACCGTATTTGGGGCTTGGCTAGTACAGTTTATACCAATATTCCTCTTAGCTATTCCATAAAAGGAGTTACAGCTCTTACTATTTGAGCACGGTATCTAAAACGAATAAGCATAAAAAAACGGCGTGAAACTATTCCACACCGTTTTTAGAAAAATCTATTTTATCGATAATAACAAACAAGTTCCAAGCGGTTTGGCAAAAAATTCAGCATCCGCTCGTACTATTGTCGTTAGATTAACGACGTAGACCCAACTGGCTGATTAGAGTAGTGTAACGACCAAGGTCTTTACCTTTTAAGTAATCAAGCAGTTTACGACGCGTGTTAACCATACGGATAAGACCGCGACGGCTATGATGATCAGCTTTGTGTGCTTTAAAGTGGTTCTGCAAATCATTGATACGAGCACTCAACAAAGCTACTTGAACTTCTGGAGAACCAGTGTCATTTTCGCCACGTTGGTATTGAGCGATGATTTGTTCACGATCGGTATTAGTTAGCATAAATATCTCCGGCAATGCTAAAAACTTTAAATACAGGCTGCAATTTGAGTCAGTATTAAAGCAATAGAATAATAAATAAAATAACCTGTACGCCATTCAGGACAACCCTGCATTACTAGAGTTGACCTAGTGTACGACAAGCTCGGTTGACAACCATTTAATATATTTTGAATCGTACATTGTATTTAGCTATAGCACTACTTAATCAAAGTAATGGGCTAACTACAGTACATCATTCAAAACCTAATTTAAATGTGGGGGTAATTATAACAAAAAACTGCTGAACTAGCAGCAGTTTTTCATAATACTTGTAAAGCGACATTTAATTTCTAGTAACTAGTATTTGATAGATAACTATCTATTAAAATCCTACCTAGGCTACTTATTAACGTCAGATTCTGTCGCATTGCCGCCTAGTTCATCATCTTCAAGAGGCGCTGCAGTAGTCACTTCCGCTAGACTGTCTGGGGCAGTATGCTCACTCGGATTGATTTCTTCTGCAAGCTTTTCAATCTCTTTTTCTTGCTCGTCCATATTGTTCGGTGAATTACTCATATTAGCTCCTGAATTATTATTTTGTGGACTAACTGTCGTTGCACTCATCGATCATAAGACGTGCAAACTATAAACATATCAATGCCACCTATTACAGGTGGCACATTAAAAACCTATTTGTCTTCTTTCGCATTTTCTAATTTAGCTGCGATACGTTCTGCTGCTGCTTCGCTGTTTTCACTATGATTATCTTCAGTTTGACTTTTAAGCGCTGCTTCTGCTGAATCAGAACGTTGTTGCTCAAGCTTAGTATCGTTTGGGTTAGAGTTTGACATAGTATCTTCCTTAGTTATGGTTATAAATGTTAGTTGTACAGAATTGAAATTTAATAGTACTTAGTTAATTAGGCTTGTTTAATTAGAAGTCGAAAGTCTAAGATAATGCTCTATCTATGGCATCAACAAAATTAGGAATATCATCTGGGTTACGCGAAGTAATAAGATTACCATCTACTTGTACTGTCTTGTCTACGTAGTTTGCTCCAGCATTTTCTAGATCTAATTGCAAAGTAGGGTAAGCGGTAAGGGTTTTACCTTTAGCAATACCTGTATTGATGAGAACCCAAGGAGCATGGCAAATAACAGCTAATGGCTTGCCTGCTTCATTGATAGCATTGATAATTTGATGAGCCTTTTCGTTACCACGAATAGTATCAGCGTTCACAGTACCACCTGGTAAAACTAACGCATCATAGTCAGAGACGTTAGCATCTTCTGCAAAGATATCAGCAGTAAAAGTATCACTTTTATCTACGTCTTGCTGCATGGCTTGCACTTCTTTTTTATCATTTGTTGTTATAAGAAGTGTCTTGTAGCCTTTGTCTTTTAACTGATTATTGACGTCTTCATACTCTGCTTGTTCGAAGTGGTTATGTAGTAAAAAAGCGATCGTTTTCATAACTTTCCTTTTCCTTATCTATTAGTTTTGTGAGCCAGTATATTTTTATAAGCTAATTTTATTATTATTCAGTAGTACGTTTTCCTTTGAACTATTTTATTTTTATCCAAATGCGTCCTTTCTGCATTACTTCTTTCTTTTGATTGTCTATTTTTAATTATTTGCTTTATAGCAATTTTTTATTTTTATAATATTTATCCGTTTTATTTTTTAACTCAGTATTCCCTATCTGATGAATCTAGAGTACAAAAAAAACAGGTTTCACCATAGGTGAAACCTGCAATAAAATGTGAAGGTATGTGATTAGTGTAAACTATTAGTAAATCAGGCCAATGTTAGGTGGTAGTTTCTCTATTTAAGTAACATTAGTGAAAACGTTACTATTAGCGCTGAATCAATTTCTTAGGTTGTAGACGTCCGTTTAAGCTCACAGACCCCAAACCAAGAAACTCTCCCTGCTCATTGAGTAAACGTATATCAACAGGTATTTCGTGCTCTAGTAGCTGAGACGCATCAAGTTCAGTATCAGCTTTACCATTGGTACTAGCGTCATCATTGGTACCGACAGAACTATTATTAGATAGTTGGTCAGAAACTATATTAGCAACATAATCTTTGAGCTTACCTGTTAGCTCATCAAATACGTTTAGGCGCTGCCCCATATGTACGCGGGCGCATTGTTCCTCTGTCAGCGTCAGTTCAGCATCGATATCAATACAAGCATCGATAGGCAGCAGCCAAGACTGACGCTCCTCTAAACCATGCTCTTCTAATGAAGGTAAAGCGATCGCATCATCAATGCTGAAGTTACCTACCTGTGTACGACGCAATGCTGTCAAATGTCCTAGCGTACCTAGCTGCTTTGCAATATCTTCCGCTAATACACGTACATAAGTACCTTTCGTACAAGTAACCGTTAGATTAATCTGGGTATCATCTATCATCTGTAGATTGATTGCTTTAATCGTAATATCTCTAGGTGGTCTATCAACCTCAATACCAGCGCGGGCATATTCATACAATTTTTTGCCATCTTTTTTTAGGGCTGAATACATCGGTGGTATCTGCTGCTGAGCACCCAAAAACTGCTGGGCAATAGTCGCTAATGAGGCTTCGTCAAATAATGGGATAGAAGCCTGCGTTACGATTTGGCCATCAGCATCACCAGTATCGGTTTGACTACCTAGCAAGATAGTCGCTTGGTAAGATTTATCAGCATCCAGTTGATAATGGCTAAACTTGGTGGCTTCACCCAAGCAAATAGGCAGTAAGCCAGTTGCCATCGGATCAAGCGTTCCTGTATGCCCTGCCTTTTTACTATCGTGTATCGGTGATTTAAATAAATACTTCACTTTTGACACGACTTGCTGCGAGGTCATACCTTTGGGTTTATCCACCAATATGACACCTGAAACTTTTACTTTTTCAGGTGTCATATTGGCTTTTTTATCAATTTGCTTAGACGCTATAGACATAATAATAATTTACTCGTCATTCTCGTTTTGCTCGGTTTTAGTCACGGCCTTGCTAATCAAGTCCATCATGTAGTTACCACGAGCCGTTACTTCATCGTAATGAAAACGTAAGCGCGGCGTAGTACGTGTCTTTAAGCTATGGCTTAATTCTGTACGCAAGAATCCTGCCGCTTTATTCAATACTTTGATGCTTTCTTCATGATTAGTCTTATTCATAGCATCATTGAGCTCAGGCTCCATGATAGTGACATAGACGTCCGCATAGCCTAAATCTGGGCTAACCTTGACACTAGAGATCGTGACAAAACCCGTTAGACGAGGGTCATTAACTTCATCGCGAATAAGAACAGCAAGCTCACGCTGAATCTGATCCGATAATCTTTGTAAACGTTGGTTCATGTTATTACCTTACTTTAATGGACTTATTTTATTAGTGTATGAGTCTGCTGATTAATAGATGTTGCACTGATATGTGCTAAAAAAGGCCTAGCAGGATGTACCTGTTAGGCCTAAGTACAGCTGAATATTAGCAAAGTATCTAAAAAGCTCAGCGGATTACGCATATTGCATTGATACATACTCTGCTATCGAACAGCAGCTTTAGATAGTACGTGCGAACTCTTGTATTTCAAAGACTTCGATTTTATCGCCAGCTTCAACATCATAACCGCGAACGGCCAGACCACATTCCATACCAGTACGTACTTCATTAACGTCTTCTTTATAGCGACGTAATGATTGCAATTGACCAGTAAAGATAACTTGGTCATCACGCAATACGCGGATAGGTTTGTTGCGATAGATTGTACCTTCGACCACCATACAACCAGCAGCAGCACCGAACTTACTAGAACGGAATACTTCACGAACGTCTGCAACACCAAGGATTTTCTCACGATGTTCAGGAGCAAGCATACCGCTCATTGCTGATTTCACATCATCGATCAAACCATAGATTACGCTGTAGTAGCGAATATCCATATTAGCAGTGTCTGCTTTACGGCGTGCAGTAGCGTCTGCACGAACGTTGAATCCTAACAGTACCGCTTCACTAGATTCTGCAAGGGTTACGTCAGACTCAGAGATAGGACCAACGCCTGAACTGATCACTCTGACTTTTACTTCATCAGTAGACAATTCATTTAGAGCAGCTAGTAGTGCTTCTAGTGAACCACGTACATCTGTTTTCAGTACGATATTCAAGAATGACACATCGCCTTGGCCCATCTGATCAAACATGCTTTCTAAACGCATGGCATTTTGACGCTCAAGTTGACGCTCACGCTCACGGTTGGTTCTAAAGTCCGCAACTTCACGAGCTTTTTTCTCATCCGTTACAACTAGGAACTCACTACCAGCAGCAGGTGTTTCAGGTAGACCTAAAATCTCTACAGGAATAGAAGGACCAGCTGATTTGATACGTTGGCCATGCTCGTCTGTTAATGCACGAACTTTACCATAATGCTCACCAGCTAGAACCAAGTCGCCTTGTTTCAATGTACCTTTTTTCACTAGGACACTAACAACAGGGCCACGACCTTTCTCCAGTCTAGACTCAATAACCACACCCTGAGCAGCACCGTCTAATGGCGCTTCTAGTTCCATTAGCTCAGCTTGCAAGCTAATAAATTCTAGTAAGTCTTCGATACCTTCGCCTGTTTTGGCTGAGATACGAGCCATTGGTGTATCGCCGCCCCATTCTTCTGAAACAACTTCTTTCGTCGTTAATTCATTAAGAACACGGTCAGGATCAGCACCTGGCTTATCCATTTTGTTGATAGCAACAATGATTGGCGTACCAGCTGCACGTGCATGATCAATTGCTTCTGCTGTTTGTGGCATCATGCCATCGTCAGCTGCAACAACCAATACAACGATATCAGTCGCTTGAGCACCACGTGAACGCATTGCGCTAAACGCTGCGTGACCTGGAGTATCAAGGAAAGTAATAACACCGCGATCAGTTTTTACATGGTAAGCACCAATATGCTGTGTGATACCGCCCGCTTCACCGTTCGCAACTTTCGTTTCACGAATTTTATCTAATAGTGAGGTCTTACCATGATCGACGTGACCCATAATAGTCACTACTGGTGGACGAGTCTGGATGTTACTACTACGCTCATCAACTGCGTACTGTAAGTCGTCTTCGACTTTAGTATCGCTAACTGGTACTGGGTTGTGGCCCATTTCTTCAACAAGCAAGCTTGCGGTTGCTTGATCAATCGTATCTGACTCACGAGCCATTTCACCCATTTTCATAAGTAATTTGGTTACTTCGCGAGCTTTAACCGCCATACGCTGAGCAAGATCGGCAACTGAAATTTGCTCACTAATCTCGACATCATAGACGATTTTTTCAACAGGTTTTTCAAATTTATGCTGTGACGCCTGAGTTGAACGCAAACCGTTTTTGCGGTTTTTGATTTCGCGCTCATCTTGGTTCTTACGACGACGACCACGAGTACCAGTACTGTTCGAACCACGTTTGATTTCGCGACGCTCTTTTTCGAAAGACTCTTCTAGTGCATCACCGACCAAACCTTCAGCTAACGGTTCATCTTTACGTACTTCAGTAACAGGCTCACGATCTGTATATTTACCAGCCATTTTACGCATTTGCTCAAGTGTACGCTTTTGCGCTTCTTCAGCTTGTGTGCGGCGGGTTTCTAATTCGATTTCACGCAGACGCGCTTCTTCTTTCTCACGAGTCTCGCGAGCTTTACGTTCAGCAGCGGTTTCAACTTTAGGCTTGGTTGCAGCAACTTTCTTCTTCGGCTGCTCTTTAGGCTTAACTTCAGCCGTCGCTTTACCGCCTTTTTTGACGACAACTGATGTAGAAATATCATCGTTTTTGTCGTCTGATTTTTTGCTAGAGCCTAAGCTTGCGCGCATTGCTGCTAGCGTTGCTGCTTGACGCTCTTCCGCTTTTTTCTTAGTAGCGGCACGTTCTTCAGCTTCTTTTGCTGCACGTTCTTGAGACTCAATTAGAGCCTGCTCACGAGCGGCTAGCTCTTCAGCCATTTTTTCTGGATCAGGCTTTTCGAATACTTTCTTTTTACGCACTTCTACGTTGACGCTCTTAGATTTACCAGAAGAGCCAGTCACACGTGCAGTACTGGTCGTCTTAGATTTAAGACTAATACGACGCTTTTCTTGTTGACCATGACTTTGCTTTAAATACGTCACCAGCTTTTCTTGCTCAAGCTCGGTGACTAGGTCATCCTCTGCGCGAGCAGGCAGGCCAGCATCTACTAATTGCTGCTTTACAGCATCTGTAGTTTTGCCTACCATTTCTGCCAGTTCTTTGACGGTCTTATCTGCCATTTATTATCACCTACTGTCTATTATTTGCTATATGTTCAATTCAGTTGTTGGCTACAAATGATTGGGTTAAGGCTGATACTTATAAATAGATATCAGCACTTTATTCTCAATAGCATATCACCAAAAGACAGCGATATGCAGTTACCGCTTATTCATCGAACCAAGATTCCCGAGCTTTCATGATGAGTTTTCCTGCAGTTTCAGAGTCTAATCCTTCGATATCTTCTAGATCGAAGACGGCTTGTTCTGCCAAGTCATCAACAGTAATGATGTCTTTTTGAGCCATTTTATAAGCCCAACTGACTGTCATACCTTCAAGCTCTTGAAGCTCTTGACTTGGCTCTTTCATGTTCTGTTGTTTGACCAGTTCATCAGCGATGACAACTTCTTTAGCACGCTCTTGAATCATATCAATCGCTTCATCGTCTAGACCTTCGATATCATAGAAAGTCTCAACTGGTACATAGGCCACTTCTTCAATACTGGTAAAACCAATATCAACCAATGCCTGTGCTAAGTCTTTATCTACCTCTAGGCGCTCATAGAATAATTCAATAAACGCTTTTGATTCGTTTTGTTGACGTTGCTGATACTCTTCTTCAAGCATCATATTAAGCTTATAACCCGTCAACTCAGACGCTAGACGTACGTTTTGACCTTGTGAGCCAATAGCACGTGCCAACTGATCATTTGTGCTAAAGATAATATCTGCCGTTTGCGTATCTTCATCTAAAATGATACTGCTTACGTCAGCAGGCTCTAGAGAGCTGATGATAAACTGGGCAGGATCATCTGACCATACCACTACATCAATACGCTCACCGTCTAACTCTTGCTGTACTGCTTGGATACGTGTACCACGCATACCAATACAAGCGCCAACTGGATCGATACGATGATCGTTAGTCTTCACGGCTATTTTAGCACGAGTACCTGGCAGACGAGCGACGTTACGAATTTCGATAATTTGTTCTGCAATCTCAGGCACTTCTTTTTGCATCAATGCTGATAGCATTTCAGGATGTGTGCGAGATAACAATAACTGTGCACCGCGGTTTTCACGGTTCACATGGTACAAGATAGCGTTGATACGCGACTTTGCACGGAGTTGTTCACGTGGCAACATTTGATCACGTGACAAATAACCTTCAGCATTGTCACCCAAATCGATGATATAGCCATCACGAGTCTGTTTTTTAACTTCGCCATACATCATCTCACCAACACGTGGCTCGAAAGCATCTGCAACTAATGCACGCTCAGCTTCACGAATCTTTTGGATGATGACTTGTTTGGCTTGAGTAGCAGCAATACGACCAAATTCGATTGATTCAATTTGCTCTTCTTTAATATCACCAATTGACCATTCTTCCTGATCAAGATCGGTGATAGCAAGCTGACAAGCTGGCATTTCATGGTCTTCATCTGCAACCACTGTCCAGTAACGATAAGTATCGTAATCGCCAGTTGCACGGTCGATCGCTACCCGTACAGCCACTTCTGGCTGCTCGGTATATACTTTTTTCTTAGTCGATACCACCAAAGCGTCTTCAATTGCTTCAAAGATATCTTCAGGATTTAAGCCCTTTTCATTACTGACAGTTTCTACTACCGTTAAGATTTCACGACTCATGCTATACCTGTCCTATCATTTTTTAATTGACTTAAATTTTATAATTTGGGTGCTGCTATTATATAGTTGCTATAAGCCACATAAGCTATTGGAAGATAAAACTGTCTACCTATAAACAGTTACCCTAGTACGAATCTAGGCATCTTCATAAATCAAATTGGCTTTATCAATATTACTTAGTGCAATCTCAAACTGCTCGCCATCACTTGACGTCAGTTTTAAAGAGTTTTCATCAATACCATCTAAAGTACCTGTGGCTTTACGACGTTTCTGATCGCCTGTACCGATAGCTTGAATCAGACGCAAGCTCACAGTTTGACCAACATACGCATGCATTTGCTCATCTGAGAAAAATGCACGATCAAAACCAGGTGAAGATACTTCTAAGATGTACTCACCAGCGATAGGATCATGAACTTCTAAGATACCGCTTACTTGATGGTTTACTGCCGCGCAGTCTTCAATCGTTACTTGTTTATCTTGGGCTTGCTCTTCTGGCAATGCTTCAATATAGATACGTAGTAAAGAGCGACGACCTTGTGGCGCAAACTCGATACCCCATAGTGACACATCACAAGCGGCCACGGCAGGGGCAATAATATTAGTCAGTTCTGCAACTTTAGTCGAAAGCTTCATAATCTCTTTGTATTTTCCTATTCACTTATCTATCGTACTTAGTAAACCGTATTAAAGATTGACTCTTATCTATATATAGCAATCTTATAATGATAAAAATCACGGTCAGTATATAATTTTAAATCACAAATATATGATACATATTGTGCATTTATATAGGGACGAGCGTAAAAAACATCAAGCTCGGCCAAACAATGCTTTTATTATTTATAAAGCACTACTATCGATAAAAGTATGAGGAATAAAAGATAGTGTTGCTTAAGAAGCATCGTGCCGGTAGCGGCCGATGATGACCAGTGACGAGTAATATCGTACTCTATAGACTTAGAGCTTAGCATAAGTAGGATAGATACCGCGATAACACTGACCTTCAGATACAAAAAAACCCACAAACATAATGGTGGGCTAATCGGTACTGACAAATTTAGTGTACAAAACATCAGTATAAAAAGTGGTAGCGGGGGCTGGATTTGAACCAACGACCTTCGGGTTATGAGCCCGACGAGCTACCAGACTGCTCCACCCCGCATCAATCTAGAACGCATATTATAGGGAGGTTTCGTAGAAGTGTCAATACTTTTTTTAAATTAATTATAAAATAAGTATTATCTGCTAAAAATCCAACCTGACGCTATGCTGCGTCTGTAAAACTTGGTGCGATTGGGGGGACTTGAACCCCCACAGCTTTCGCCACCACCCCCTCAAGATGGCGTGTCTACCATTCCACCACAATCGCATTGTACTGCTCTGCTTCTATCATCCAGTCTATAATCAATGATGCTTAAGGTAGGCATCTATAGAACAGGAGTTGCGAAAACAGGAAAGCATTGTAAATCTAACCTACCAAAATAGCAAGCGCTGCCTACTTAAAAGAGGCTTACTCGGAATGTTGAGTCATTGGACGCGGCGTTTGCGGTGCTGAAACTGGCGCATCTAGACGAAACTGATCTTCTGCTTGCTTACGAGCATGAACGGCAAGCGTCATACTTGTAATAAAAAATATGACCGTTAGTACTGCCGTAGCACGCGTCAAGAAATTAGCAGTGCCTGCTGCGCCAAACACGGTACCTGATGAACCAGCACCAAAAGAAGCTCCAGCGTCTGCCCCTTTACCATGCTGTATCAGAATCAAGCCGATCATGGCGATGGCCACAATAATATGCAGGGCTAATATAAACGTAAACATGGTGGCCTCTTTTGCCGCGTAATGACGACTGATAACGGAAAATAAAACGTAAGGTTAATAGAATGACAATCGGCATGATCAAATGCCAAATCGACTATATAAATAAGGCGCATTGTACACGATTGCAAGGGCAGTGTTAAACCTACTTTTACCAACTGATGAAACCATACTGACTATAAGCTATGATCTTGATATCTGAGTATTATTTATTCATTTAAGCATTGGCTTGGTTGAAGGCATCGGCAATCGCTAGAAAGCTCTCTGCTTTTAATGAAGCACCGCCCACTAATGCGCCATCAATCATAGCGTCAGAAGCAAAGCTATTGGCATTATCAGCATTAACACTACCGCCATACAGCACGGTAATCGTATCTGTTATATCAGCAAAGCTTGCAACCGTTTGCTTGATATACTGATGAGTCTTACTCACTTCTGCCACAGTAGGCACTTTACCTGTACCAATGGCCCATACAGGTTCGTAAGCGATGAGCAGCTTTTCAGATAACGATGATGCTAACTCTGGCTGTTGAGTCAGTAAATCCTTAATAACCGAAAGTTGCTCATTGATAACGTCGAGTGTTTGACCATTATCATACTGCTCTTGCGTTTCGCCGATACAAAATACCACACCTAATTTCTGAGAAAATGCATGAGACAATTTGCTTATCAGGCATTCATGAGACTCTTTGTGATATTGACGACGCTCAGAGTGGCCAAGTAGCGTCCAAGTAGCACCTGCATCTGCTACCTGCTGTGCTGAGCAGTCACCAGTATAGGCTCCTGTACTTGCACTATAAGTACTAACGTCCTGTGCTGCACAAAGTATTGAGCTATCTGCTAGACGCGTACTCACTGTACTTAAATGAACACAACTTGGTGCTACCATTAATTTACAGCGGTTTTTTAATGTCTGCGAGCTGGCTTGTTCTTCAGTATTAACTTTAGTCAATAAGTCGTCCAATAGTGCATTGACAGCACTGTTAGTCGCAGGATTCTGTTTCCAATTGCCAATTACCCAAGCTTGCATACTTATTTACCTTGTCTCATGTATTCATGCCAATTCGGCTAATATGCGCGTCAGTATAACAAATAATTCGTAAGTGCTATAGTAGCGTGCCACCATGAGCAGAATCACTTCTGCAAACTTATCTACAGACAATGCATCAATCGACCGTTATTTTTACGAGCTAGTCGTCTAATGGTATATATAAATTTTTCAAACTAAAGTAAAGTTCTATACTACAGAATGTATAAAATCAAATATTGTTGCTGGTTCTATATATAGATATACAGGTAGATAAGATAAACAAAGCAAGATAGTTCAAGCGAGTTATCGACTAGCAACGACAAGTATATAACGTCTAATACCAAGCAGTTCTACAGAATACTTTGTATCAAAGGAGAGGTTACAATGTCTATCGCAACCAGTAAGTACGGCGGTCTAGCACAGCAACTGATTAGCGACGGTGTCGTTAGCGAAGCAAATATGAAGACGGCACAGATCGAGTCGCAACAGCAGCAAATAGGACTGGTACCCTATTTAGTAGACAACAAATTGGCCGATGCTTATCATCTTGCCCAAATGCTATCCCAAGCTTTCGGTGACCCTCTATTTGATCTTGATGCATTAAACGTTGATGTTATTCCAAAAGACTTGGTTGATGAAAAAATCGTTCGTAAGTTTAATGCTTTACCACTCTTTAAACGAGGACAACGTCTATTTGTCGCACTAAGTGATCCCACACGCGTTGATGCTATTGATGCGATTGCCTTTAATTCTCGACTGTCGATAGAAACCATTGTTGTCGAAGAAAATAAGCTCAAAAAGCGTATTGAAAATATTTACGCGGATACGATGCAAAGTTTTGATAGCTTTTCTGATAATGATTTAAGCGTTGGTTTTGAAGATGGTGATGAAGATAAAGAGGATGGCGAAACTCAGCTGAGCGACGGCGTTGATGAAGCGCCTGTCGTAAAATTCGTCAATAAAATGCTAGTCGATGCCATTCGTATGGGTGCTTCTGATTTACATTTCGAGCCATATGAAAAGTCTTTCAGAGTACGATTTCGTGTCGATGGCGTCATGCAAAAAATGGCCAATCCACCGGTTCAACTTGCGAATAAAATTGCAGCACGCTTAAAGGTCATGTCTCAGATGGATATCTCAGAACGTCGGGTACCACAAGATGGGCGTATTAAACTAAAAATTTCTAAAAATAAAGCGATTGATTTCCGGGTAAACTCATTACCGACGTTATTCGGTGAAAAGCTTGTTTTGCGTATCCTTGACCCATCATCGGCCATGCTAGGTATTGATGCATTGGGGTATGAACCAGATCAGCAGGAAATGTTTTTAGAGGCATTACACAAACCACAAGGCATGTTGCTTATCACTGGTCCTACTGGTTCTGGTAAGACGGTATCACTTTACACTGGTATCAATATCTTAAATACTGGCGCAACCAATATCTCAACGGCTGAAGATCCAGTCGAAATTAACCTTGAAGGAATTAACCAAGTCAATGTCAATGCCAAAGTTGGTCTAACGTTTGCCAATGCGCTTAAGTCTTTTTTACGTCAAGATCCTGATATTGTCATGGTCGGTGAGATTCGTGACCTTGAGACTGCTGAGATCGCCATTAAAGCTGCGCAGACAGGCCATATGGTTCTTTCTACTTTGCATACTAACTCGGCACCTGAAACATTAACGCGTCTACGTAACATGGGTGTTGCCTCTTTTAACATTGCC
Source organism: Psychrobacter sp. UBA3480 (assembly GCF_002377945.1). Lineage (GTDB taxonomy): Bacteria > Pseudomonadota > Gammaproteobacteria > Pseudomonadales > Moraxellaceae > Psychrobacter. The sequence continues at coordinate 79,963 of NZ_DFQV01000020.1, read as the reverse complement.
ACATCAGTCAACCTAGTTATTGCCCAACGATTGGCACGACGTCTCTGTAAGAACTGTAAAAAACCTATTAGCATACCGCGTCAGAGCTTATTAGAGATTGGTTTTACTGATACTGATCTAGATAACACTGATAATGTCATTTATGAACCAGTCGGTTGTAATGAATGCCGTGAAGGTTATAAAGGCCGTGTAGGTATCTATGAAGTCATGAAAGTGAGCCCTGATATTTCACGCATTATTATGGAAGATGGTAACGCAATAGATATCAAAGACGCTGCCATTAAAAATGGTTTTCGCGATTTGCGTCGTTCTGGGATTTTAAAAGTGTTGCAAGGAGTCACAAGTATTCAAGAAATGATGCGGGTGACTTCTGAATAAAAAATGAAATCATAAAATATATGCTATGTCTTAGTATCTTGACTTTCAGTTGCTATAAGAGTTATAAACTAGCAACGTTCTTTATCGTATAACTTTAAAAATAAGACAGATAAACACTGGTTTTTTACGCTAAAATAAAGTATGCCTGACTAATATTTCAAGTCTGGTATTTTGTTGTAGGTTTACAATATCTATATTGGACAATTTTGAGGGTAGTAACATGGCAAAAGCTAAGACCGATATGTTGTTGGACTTTGTTTACGACGGTGTGAATCGACGCGGGCAGAAAGTTAAGGGCGAAACTACTAGTCGTAGTTTAGAACTGGCAAAAGCGACCCTACGTAAACAAGGTATCACGGTTAAAGGGATTAAGAAAAAACCAAAACCACTTTATACCTTCAAAAAAGCCATTAAAGCCATTGATATTGCTATTTTTGCTCGGCAACTAGCAACAATGATGAAAGCGGGCGTACCTTTAACTCAGTCTTTCGAAATTGTCGCCGACTCCCTTGATAATCCAAGTATGAAAGACTTAGTACTGCAAATCAAAGCAGATATTGAGGCAGGTGGTACTTTTGCTTCTGCACTGCGCAAACATCCGCGCTATTTTGATGATTTATTCTGCTCCCTCGTCGAATCTGGTGAACAATCAGGTGCACTTGAGACGATGCTTGAACGAGTAGCTACTTACAAAGAAAAGAGTGAGCTTCTAAAAGCAAAAATCAAAAAGGCGATGAAGTACCCTATTGCTGTTATCGTAGTTGCTATCATTGTCACTATAATTTTGCTCGTAAAGGTAGTACCTGTATTCTCTGGATTATTTGAATCATTTGGAGCGGAATTACCTGCTTTTACTCAGATGGTAGTAGCGATGTCTGAATGGATGCAGGCATGGTGGTTTATTTTGATCATCGTCATTGGTGGATCAATTATTAGCTTTACTGAGGCTAAAAAGCGATCTAAAAAGTTCCGTGACTTTTTAGATCGGGCTACCCTAAAGGCTCCAATTTTTGGAAACATTGCTTATCAAGCAATTATTGCCCGTTTCGCTCGTACGCTATCTACAACTTTTGCTGCTGGTGTGCCGCTTATCGATGCCTTAGATTCTACTGCTGGTGCGACCAATAATGTTGTTTTTTACAATGCAACTCAGCAAATTAAGAGTGATGTATCTACTGGTCAGCAATTACAGTTCTCTATACGATCTACCAACTTGTTCCCAAGTTTAGCTATTCAGATGGTTGGCATTGGCGAAGAGTCTGGTAGTTTAGAAGAAATGTTAGATAAAGTCGCTGTCTACTACGAGAATGAAGTTGATAACGCTGTTGATGGTCTAACTAGCTTGATGGAACCACTTATTATGTCGGTATTAGGTGTATTAATTGGTGGCCTAGTCATTGCAATGTACTTGCCAATCTTCCAAATGGGCGCAGTAGTAGGATAATGATTTGATGCAACTTATACAGTTACTACAAGAGAACAGTACCCTAGCTTTATTCGTATTTGGCCTATTAGGTCTTTGCGTTGGTAGTTTTTTAAATGTTGTGATTCATCGCATACCGCTGATGATGGTCTATGGCTGGAGACAAGAGTGTAGCCAGTTTATGTCTGAACAGGCCGATATGCCACGCGAGCATACACTGCCCATAGCAAATATTGTCGCTACTGACCAACCAATTACCTTAAGTCGACCTGCCTCTCGCTGCCCTCATTGCGCACATAAAATTAAGTGGTATGAAAATATCCCTTTAATAAGTTGGCTATTACTACGCGGACGCTGTTCAAGCTGCAAAGCGGCTATCGATCTACGTTATCCTCTTGTTGAGCTAGTCACTGCCCTCCTGTCCGTATTAGTAATATATAAGTTTGGGGTAAATGCTACAGGCTTGTCCGCATTGGTTTTAGTATGGACACTGGTTGCTCTAACAGGTATCGACTTTGACACACAGCTACTACCTGATCGTCTAACTTTTCCTTTAGCAGGCTTAGGATTGGCGGTAAACTCACAAAGTTGGTTTGTCACACCAACACAGTCGATATGGGGATTACTACTTGGGTTTTTATCGCTATGGATAGTAGTCAAGGTGTTTTACTTAATAACTAAAAAACATGGAATGGGTCAAGGGGATTTTAAATTACTAGCAGTATTAGGTGCTTGGCTCGGACCTATGATGTTACCTTTGATTATTCTACTATCATCTTTACTCGGCTCTATCGTTGGGCTGATCTTGATGAAAAAACAGGGTGAAAGCCGACCTTTTGCTTTCGGGCCTTATATCGCTATTGCAGGTATCGTTGCCTTATTATATGGCTCAGATATCGTCAGCTGGTATCTCGGTATGTATGTCTAATAACTGACAGCGTACATTAGATTATTGTAGTAAATTTCCGGCAGTGACTCATAAATAAAGCCTCAAAAGGCCGATTGTGAGTTTAAAGCCGCATTCATTGTTCTATCTGTCAGATAAGCCATTATTATGTCAAAAAATACATCGCATTCTTATTCACACCAGCCACAAGCCACGCAACCAAAAAGCAAGAAGCTTGTGGTTGGTTTGACGGGTGGTATCGGTAGTGGCAAATCTGCCGCTAGTGCTTGGTTTGCTGAGCAAGGCATCGATATTATTGATGCAGACGTGATCGCCCATGAGACTGTCGCTAAAGGTAGCGTCACTCTGCAGAAAATCCAGAAAAAATTTGGTGATTGGATACTGACGGATGATGGTGTTATGGATAGGGTTGCTGTACGTACACACGTATTTGCAAATCCTGAAGCGCTGATTGAGCTTGAGGCTATCACTCACCCAGCAATACGTGAGACAGCAAAAGCACAGCTAGATGCTAGTACTTCACCGTATATAATCTTATCTGCGCCCCTACTTATAGAGGCGGCAGAAGCAGGACTGGCCAATTTATGTCAACGTATTTTGGTCATGGATGCGACCGAAGACACGCAGCTTGCACGTGCCAGTCAGCGTGATGATCAAAGCATACAAAAAATTAAGGCCATTATGACCAATCAGCTGAGTCGTGAAGAGCGTAATCGTCATGCAGACAATGTCATACTCAATGAGAGCGACCTTGCCTCTCTATATCTACAACTAGAACCCTTGCACCAAGAGTATCTTACGCTTGCCCAGCAGCTAAAGTTCGCTGGCGATTAACCTCATACAATGCCATGCCAGTAGCAACACTCACGTTTAGGCTCTGTAGATTACCATGCTCGTTTCCTGACATTGGAATATAAACCAACTCATCACAGCTTTCCATTGTCAGGCGACGCATACCCTCTCCTTCTGAACCCATAATGATAGCGGTCTTGCCAGTTAGGTCAGCGGCATGTATTGGCTTAGCCTCTTCACTAAGTGCCGTACCAAATACGAAAACGCCTGCATTTTTGATTTGCGACAACGTGCGTGCTAAGTTCGTAACGCTGACGATCGGCATCATCTCTGCTGCGCCAACTGATACTTTAGCGACTGTTGGCGTTAGGCTCGCTGCATGATGCTTTGGACAAACCACTGCATCCACACCCATAGCCACTGCGGTACGTAGGCAAGCGCCAAAGTTATGTGCATCAGTAATTTGATCTAGTACCAATAATAAGCACTGTTCACGGCCAATAATAGTATCAAGCAAACCTTCATCAGCGAAACCTAACGGACGAGCATTGAGCACCACGCCTTGATGCTGCGGACTACCACATAACTGAGTCAGCTTGTCTTTTTGGGTCGGTTGAATACTAATGCCGTTTGCTTCCGCTTCGGCCATGATAGCTTGTACATGACTGTCACTCTCACGCCCTTGCTGCACAAACAAGCTAAGGCCATCAAGAGGACGATGTTCAAGTAACGCATCAATAGCATGAATGCCGTAAAAATAAATGGGTTTTGCCATAATAGGCCTATTAAATATAAAGTGGATATCGCACTAGGCGACGGGATAAAAGAGGATAACGATAGCTTTAAATGTCATAGCTCATTAATAATGAGAAAATAGTAAACCAAACGTCAAAAAAGAAATAAACAATACCAATCCGATATTGTTTATTTTCTCGAAACACTAATGTGTGATAGAACAAGCGCTAGAATGAAAGCTCAAGCGCCCTATTAATAATATCAGCCTTCTAGATGACAGACATATTGAACAATCTCTTCAGTACGTAGGTTAAAACCGCTATTACCTTCAACGACAAATGACTGACCTGCACGGTAGTAGCTGAATTCATCATCACCATTGATCTTCACTTCACACTCACCACTGGTGATTTCGATACGCTCAGAAGTATTAGTGCTAAAGTGATAATGCTCAACCAAGTTGTCACAAGGTAAGATCACGCCTAGCGTTTTATGGCGACCATCCTCAAACATAATGGTATGGCTTGAGCAGCGACCATCATAAGATACTGTCGCTTGGGCATTAACTGTTACGTTAGTAAATTGCGCCGCTGTCATAGTGGCTTCCTTATCAAATAATTATGGCAAAACTAAAAAATAAGTAACGGGTTAAAGTACCGACAGAGTTGCACTGGGCTTTAAATACGCGACCAGTAAGCAAACACGCCTGCTTTAGGCACCTTACCCCTCTATAGTAGATATCTGCGCGCTAAAGGTAGCCACAGGTTCTATGAAAACGCTTTTGAATAATGATCGAGTGGCATGTTTTTTACCACTATACGCCTACAATTTTACAAAATTATGACTCGTTATTAGGTTGCATAGCGCATCAAACTCATAAGAAGAGTTTATCATTATGTGAGATTATGCTACCACATTATATCTATAAAGTTTGTTAAAGCGACTAGGAAAATTCTATTTGATGACAAGTATCCATTCGCTCATTTAATATTTATTTAGTATTTTTCTAGACGGATGCTAGACCACTAATTTAGGTATGTTTTTATCATTATCAGTCAAAATACTTCTTCACATACTATACTTATCTTTAGATATCCAATGACCCTAATGATTAACATTATAGGTATTATGTTGATGATTTATTGTCAGTTTTTAATAGTTTTATGGTAATCTCCCAATAATAAATTCTGTTATACCTCGTCTTAAAGTTTGTATTTACGCACATTTAACATCATACTATTTGCCTACAATATTTATCTAATTAGCAAGTTTAAATAGATATTTTCACTTCCTTATTTACCCTATTTATAGATGGCTTCCTAAGATTTATATGATGTCCATTGTCTGTCCTGAGAGGCGTTGATGCTAGTATCGTTAACTTTACATCAGTTTGCGTTGATTGCTCAGCATGAGCTGAGCGTGGCTGAAGGTTTTAATGTCATCACTGGTGAAACAGGTGCTGGCAAGTCGTTATTGCTAGATGCACTATCACTGTGTGTCGGTGAGCGAGCAGACAGTGCAATGGTCAGGCATGGCGCTGCGCATGCAGATATCTACGCTCAATTTGATGTAGAAAATAACGGCGTCGTCGCTGAGTGGTTTTCTAAAAATGAGCGACCGCTAGAAGAGCCTGAAGTACTTATTCGTCGACAATTAAGCAATACTGGCCGCTCAAAAGCATGGCTAAATGGTTCACCGGTTAGCTTAGCTGAGCTAAAGAGTTTAGGTGCTTTACTGGTCAATATACATAGCCAACATGCTCAGCAAGCGTTGCTCAAGCCGCAATTTGTGGTGCAATGGCTTGATGAGATGGCACAGATAACACCGCTAGCCATCCAAACTGCCAGTAGCCATCAATCCTATCAGCAACTAAAACGTCGAGCGGATGACATCGCGAGCCGCGAAGCCCAGCGTCAAGATCGTATTCAGTTGTTGCAGAGCCAATTAGCAGATATTGCGCCATTATTGGCTGTGGACTACGCAGAAGTTGAATCTGAACATGAAGAGCTTTCCAATATTGAAGCCTTAATGCAAGAGGCCAGTCATGGTCTGCATTTGCTCGACAATGATACCGATGAGCCAGACGTCATGACCTTGCTCGGACAAGCGATTAAACTCTGTGACAACCAAGTAAGCGTCAGTCAAACGTTTGAACAAGCTTCTGAACAGCTCCATCTAGCACAGCAGCAAATTACTGAGGTGACTACCCTACTATCAGATTATGCCGAACAGCAGCTACCTGATCCTGAACGCTTACAGACATTAGACAACCTAATCAGCTTAGGACATCGTCTGTCACGTAAGCATAGCTTGCCAGCCAGTGATTTAATTGATGAAGCAAAAGGCTGGGAGGCGCAATTAGAGCAGCTAGAGAACGAGCCAAGCAGTGATGCAATGGCAGCGCAAATTGATCAGGCTTGGCAAGACTATCTCGCTCTGGCGACACAGTTAAATAAAGAGCGCACAAAAGCTGCCCCGATAATTAGTAAGCAACTCATCAAACAACTACAACCGCTTGCGCTACCCAATGCTCGCTGTGAATTTGTTTTTACCAAAAAAACCGAACCTAGTCAGTACAATGCCCAAGGTTGCTTCGATATTGATTTATTATTCAGCGCCAATGTCGGTATGCCAATGCAGCCCTTACATAAAATCGCCTCAGGTGGTGAACTGTCACGTATGGCGCTCGTGATGCAAGTACTACAAGCGACCAATGCTGATAATAATGCCGCCAAGCCTATGCTGGTATTTGATGAGGTCGATGTCGGTATCAGTGGCGGTACTGCGCAAGTGGTCGGCGAGCTGCTACGCTCACTTGGGCAAACACAGCAATTGCTAGCTATTACGCACCAAGCGCAAGTCGCGGCACAAGCGCATCAACATATCTTGGTACAAAAGCACCATCAAGCACAGACCGAAAGCGAGCTACTCATACTGACCAACAGTGCGCAAGTAGACGAGTTAGCACGTATGTCTGGTGGTGTCATTATTACCGATGTCACACGCGATCATGCCCGCAGTTTATTATCCGATGTTAAGTAACGCTTATCTGACCTATCTAACGTTAAATAACCGTTCGTTTTCATCAAAACGGATGGTTATCTGAGTCTGTATGATGGTCAGTAGCAATTAGTGCGAATCTTGCTTTTCTGTTGATTATCACCATATAGTGGTCTTTCACCCTTATTATTAGGTTGCGTTTGTTTCTATGTCTAAAACCAATTTGACCCATCATTTTTTGATTGCAGCACCAGAGCTGTCAGACCCAAGGTTTGAGCAGGCACTTATATATATTTGCCGTCATGACAAGCATGGTGCGCTAGGTCTGATGGTCAATCGTCCGCTTGAGCAATCTCGCGTAGGTAAGCTGCTAGAAGATTTGGATATTGAAGTGACCAATCCGCAGGTGATGGAAGATGTGGCTTTAGAGGGCGGTCCTATGTATCCGGAGGTTGGCTTTGTGCTGCATACTGGTCAGCCAGAATGGGCCTCTTCTTTCGCTATTTCAGAGAACGTTTGCATCACAACTAGCCAAGATATTCTAAAGCGTATTGCCGCAGGTCAAGGCGTCGGTCACTATCAGCTGTGCCTAGGTCATGCCAGCTGGGGTAAAAAACAGCTAGACCAAGAGCTGAGTAATGGTGATTGGTTAGTCTGCCCTGCTGATCTGAACTTATTATTTGATACACCGTTTGAAGAACGCTGGCAAATTGCAGCCGATAAAATCGGAGTCAATTTCGACTACCTTAGTAGTGACATAGGTCATGCGTAATATCATACGCTCTACGAATTTAGATAAAGACATAAAGGACACCCGTTACTATGGTAGATAGCACTTTTACGGCTAATAGCACAGACGCTATAGATAATGACATTGATATTGGTGTTGATACTCTCGATAAAGATAGCAATATCATTGCTGAAACTATTGAGCCAGAGGTAAAGCCGCATCTTATCTTGGCGCTAGATTACGGTGTCAAAAAGATGGGTATGGCACTCGGTAATACCATTACGCAGACGGCGCGTGCCTTTGACATATTGGCAATGAATAACGGGCAGCCAGATTGGGACAATCTAATTGGTATCATCAAAGTCTGGGGCGTAGCGCAAGTCGTGGTTGGCCTACCGCTTAATATGGATGGCACTAGCTCCATGCTTTCAAAACGGGCGCACAAATTCGCTCGTCGTCTGGCCCATAGAGTGATGGAGCAACATTTGCCAGTGACCGTATCACTGTGTGATGAGCGGCTGACTTCAATCGAAGCAAGAGAAATCGCATGGGACAATGGTTGGATCAAAAACGAACGCGACCCAATCGATGATATCTCTGCTTGTATCCTAATGTCGACCTATTTTGCTGATCCTAATAGCAGTATCGCTATCGATGCAATCAAAGCAGAATAAAGCAGCCAAATAGGTAAAAGACACGTGTGCGGCTATAATGCCACTTCGATACATCGTACTTCTCAACGGATAAATGACTGATTACTATGACCACTGTCTCAGACCAATCTTCGCAACATAAGTCACAGCATGGTTTTGCTCCACTGGCTATTGCCCGTATTAAAGGCGCACAGCGTGCCAACCAAATAGCGATTTATCTCATTTATGCGGCTATTTTTGCATTTGTGGTCTTTGGCACGATTGCTAGTATCAAAGCCTTCCATGATAACCAGCTGCTTTATCAATTATTTTATAATTTGCCATATGCCTTAGTAGCCCTCACGATACCCATTACTATTTATGATGCATTGGTCGTTTATCGTTATCGCTTAAATCAACCGTCAATGATTGCCATGAGTATTGGTGTATCAACCATTATATTGGTTGGTGGATTAATTTTTGCCGATACTGCATGGTTAGGACTATCTTGTTGGTTGGGCGTGGCATTTTTATTTAAAGTAAGTTTTAAGCGGTTTTTTAACTTTTTAGAAGTAGCTGATACGCCTGATGCCGACGAAGAGCCTGAAATTACTGAAGCGTAGACGATCTACAAAGTACGCCGCGATAAGCATTTAAGCAAACTACTTACCCTACTTGTCCTTAAACCCACTTATTTAGCTTTACGATAATGACTATGACCACTTCTATACCAGACACGCCTATCCACCATCACTTAGATACTCAAGGGCTGATTTGTCCTGAGCCCGTCATGATGCTACACCGCGTCATTCGTAAAGCAGATGGCGGTGAAGTGATTGAAATATTAGCGACAGATCCAGCTACCACACGCGATATTCCAAATTTCTGTCGTCATTTGGGTCATGAGCTAATCAGTCAAGAAACACTGGCTGAAAACGTGAGCTTAGACTCTGATCCTGACGAAATCACCATCGATAGCGATGATAATACGACTGCGAGCGTAACGCTATATCGCTATCTGGTTAAGAAAAAAATGGCATGATAGGTTGGACGTTATATTAATGACTGTCTGTCATCGCTAACTTAACCCCTACCTGAGTATTATCTTATGAGCCGTGATCGCGCCGTGCAACAACGACAGCCTAAAGCATTGGCGGTCGATGATGAGCCAGCTTATATGACTGAGTTTCGTCAAGCCATGCTGGCACGCGGTCTAGCGACGCGTACTCGTAATGCGTACGTCCGTGACCTACGCTCTTGCGAGCTGACCAATCCTATCGCCCTGACACGCTGGCAGCCTGATGATGTGCTGCACTGTCTGTCACTGCTTGCTAAAGATGGCAAAACCCCACGTACCCAAGCGCGTATGCTCTCAAGCTTGCGTCAGTTTTATCTATGGATGATCGCCAGCAATCTACGCGAAGACAATCCTTGTGAGCGTATCAAAAGCCCAAAGCTAGGTCGTCCGCTGCCAAAAGACTTAGCCGAGGCTGACGTAGATAATCTCCTTGCCGCACCTGATACCAGCACCGCGCTAGGTCTCCGTGATAAAGCCATGCTAGAAGTTTTATACGCCTGCGGTCTGCGGGTGAGTGAGTTGATTAACCTCTCATTAGAGCAAGTGAATCTAAACTCAGGCTGGCTACAAATCACGGGGAAAGGTAATAAAACGCGACTGGTGCCCCTCGGCGAATATGCAGCGGATGCATTGGAAGATTATCTGTCTCATGGGCGTGGCGATTTGATTGCTCATTTAAAATCAGGCAATTGCCAAGCGGTATTTTTGACGGCGCAAGGTGGCTATATGACGCGGCAGAACTTTTGGTATTTACTTAAGAAGTACGCCAAAGTTGCCAGTATCGATAAAGAATTATCCCCGCATACGCTACGTCATGCCTTTGCCACGCATTTGCTCAATCATGGCGCGGACTTGCGTAGCGTACAGTTATTACTTGGGCATAGCGATTTATCAACCACGCAAATCTATACTCATGTGGCAACGGCAAGATTGCAGAAATTACATGCGGAGCATCACCCACGTGGGTAGCCTTGCCATATGGGCAGCATTGAAATCTAATATTATTGATGATTGTAAAAGGAATATATCGTGTCGCAAGCTCAACCTTCTACCTTCACAAAGAGTCAAAACTTTGCACTCAGAAATCTTACTATCATGGGTTATTTAGAAGGTACTTCCTTTCTATTGTTACTTGGTATCGCGATGCCACTCAAATATATGTTCGATATTCCAGAAGCAGTAAGCTATGTCGGTCCAGTGCATGGGGTATTATTCGTTGCTTATGTCATGGTGCTAATCATTACGGCGAGCAGAATAAAAATGCCGCTCTGGGCACTACCTGCAGGTGTGCTCGGCTCATTCTTGCCATTCGGGCCATTTATATTTGATCATTTATTAAAGAAGAGTTTGGGGAAATAGTTTCGAAAAAAAATTCAATATCAGGAACGATGTATAGCTGAATGCGGCTAACGATGATACTATTCTATTCGCCTGCTGTATCTATCACTATTTTGGGATTACGTGCTCGTATTTCTTGATAAAAGCTTGCTCTATCTTTCGGTGATATCAATACTTCTTTGTTCCGATATTCTATTTTAATCCTATCCAGTGATAGTGCTGGCGCAGAACTCATGCTTTGTGTTGGCATAATATAGGTGATATCTGTAAGCTCGATGTTTTGAACAGAGAATCCACTATCTACTTGTAGCTGGTCATTCGTTAATGTGTACTTAGTACTGAAAAAAGGGATGAGCATTAGTGCTGCAAAAGGTATGAGAATAACCGTCATTAATATAGTTTGTATGAGGGATTTGTGAGCATCTCGCTTCCACTGCCATAATGGAACAGACACAGTAAATAAGCTCAAACCCCAAAGTAACAGTGCAAGCCAGAAGTCTACTTTAGATACGAATATAATGTCTGGCATAAATAATACTTAGCGACTATTAGGTTAAATTCGATTCTATATTAAGCGATACCTCTTATCTAATATCTCTAACATTTTTTCTTAAAAAGTTTTGCAATATAGCAAAATGCAGTTCTAGAAATAGATAGCTGCAAACCCATCCTTTTCTAGTTACAATACCCTTATTAAAGTGCGTCATGATATACATGCTGCCTAACTGGGCTGCGCACTACCTTTTTCCTATCTATTATCCGAGAATCCCATGAGCCATAGACCACCTGCTGACCTATTAAAAAATGCCGAACACTGGCGCGAAGATATCAATTTTCGCCAAGAAGTGCTGGGTAAGCCGTTTGATTTTGCGACCACGTGGGGCATTTTTTCACCGCAAAAACTCGATGACGGTAGCTTAATGCTACTTGATTATGTGGATTTTGAGCAAGATGATGACTCGATCGATTTGGGCTGCGGTTATGGCGTACTTGGTATGACGGCAGCACGTGAATGTCCAAATGGTCAGCATACGCTGATTGATAAAGACTTTATGGCGGTAGAATACGCACGCCGTAACTGTGAGAAAAATGGTCTAAACAATGTCGATGTGCATTTATCAAATGGTTTTAATCATGTGGCAAAAGACAAAGACTTTAGCCTTGTGATGTCAAACTTGCCAGCCAAAGTGGGTAAAGAGCAGCATTATTTATACTTCCTCGATGCCTATGCACGTATGCGTAAAGGTGGCCGTTTTTATGTCGTGACCATCAATGGCCTACGCCAATTTGTTAAGCGCTCGTTTACCGAAGTGTTTGGCAATAGCGACAAAATCAAGCAAGGTAAAACCTATACGATTACGATGGCGACCAAAGACTAGTTTTAACTTTGCCTGATTGAATTTCAGCCATTTAAACTGAAGCTTAAATTGAAATCGACATAAAAAAGCACGCTAAATTAGATTTAGCGTGCTTTTTATTTGGTATAACCAACTGTCTTTTTACATCTGGCGTTTTATCAAGTATCCACCCAATAGCGCGCTGCCGATAATCGGCAATAGCACCATAAGCATCGGTGAAAAGCCTGTCGCTAGCGATACAAATCCGACTAAGTCCTGAATATAGCTAAATAGTAGACCAAACAGCAATGCCACGACGATACGTAAGCCTAAGCTGTGCGTCCGTAGCGAGCCAAAGACAAACGAGCAAGCAACAATCACCAGCGACAATATCGATAATGGCGATAGTAGCTTTTGCCAAAATGCCACTTCATGATCTAAAGAACGATTGCCCTGCTGACGCATAAACGTGCGATGCTCATACAGCTGCGTCAATGACAAATCTTCTGCCTTACGCGTTAGCAGATACACAGACTCTGGAGCAAAGGGTAAGCTTAACGTATCTGATGGTGAAATAGCTTGGCTACTCTCAAATCCCTGATTGATAGAGAGCTTAACCATATCATTTAGCTGCCACTCGTAACGATACTGCTCACTTGGCTTTTCGCTATTTACATCAATTGGTTCACGGCCAGTATACTTTCCACCTTCCGCGTGGACAGCAGTTTGTAAATTACCGTTGTTGTCCAAATGCCAGCGTTTCACCTCACCAATATTACCCGCGACATCAGCATAATCGATATATAAAACGTCGCTACCATCAGGTGTAGCACTGCCATCTTCTGCGGTTTCGAAACGTGGCTGTATCGTCCAGTAGCCGCGCACTGATGTGACCAGTGAGGTGCTATCCTCATCATTAATCTGTTTTGCCAACTGATTAGAAGACGGTAAAACGAACTGGTTGATAGCTAATGCCAACAGTACAAATATCAAAGCGGGCTGTAATACCCAGCCGACGATACGATAAATACTGACCCCAGCCGCGCGCATGACGACCAGCTCGCTTTTATTGGCCAGCAAGCCCAATCCTATGACGGCACCAAGTAACGCACCCGTTGGAATAAATTGCTCTAAAAAGTAAGGCGAACGATAAAAGATATATTTGAGCGCCTCGCCCATGGTGTAGTTATCATCTAACGAATCAAGCTCTGATAAGTAAGAAAAAATCAGCTGTAATGCCCACAAACCAATGACGGCAGCAATAATAGCCAATAGAGCGTTGAGTTTGACATAGCGACTGAGGACTTTTAGATTGGCAGGTTTTTTAGCCAATTGATCAGACTCAGCTGATTTAGCAAATAAAGAGCGCATTAAGACTGCCCTCCTTGTGAGCTGTTGTTCTGATTATCTATGTCGCTAACTGAACTAGTTGTGGCAACGGCTAGCCTATTTTCTTGTTTGCGAAAGCGCAGTCGATGTTGCACACGGCTACCCCAATTCATATAAAGCGCCAATGCCATAAATCCTAAGATAAGCCATGCATACGCCCATACGCTGATGCTGTCTTTGCTCACCGCGTTTTTGAGCGAGATGATACCTAATGCACAGCTAACAAATAATAAGATAGAAGGAAACAAGCGCAGCCAACGTCCTTGACGCGGACGGACTTGCGCCAGTGGCACGGCCAACATAGGCGCGATAATCATCAGCCATGGTAGCGCCAAACGGTAGCCAAGCTCACCTTGTGCAGCACGCATTGCACTATTAGTGCCTGATGGTGAGCTACTCGTGGCGGCTTGCCACAATGGTCCTATCTGTTGCGTTTCGATATTGTCTTCGGTGATACCTTCCTGTGAAGACTCAGTCAAGGTGATGCGATAACGATCAAAAGCGACTTGATTATATTTCAGACTGCCTGCGCCGACTTCGTAACGACGTCCCTGAAACAGATCCAACTGGGTCACACCGCTATTACCGGTATCCACTTGCTCAGCACGCTTAGCCAGCGTGATAGTATCTTTGCTAATGTCTTTTGCACTACTATTTATAATATTTTTTGGTATGTCTGAGATGCCAATCTGTTCGGCTGTCTCATTATCAATCGTGTTATTCATATCAGTGGCATTGGCATTGGCATTAGCATCGACACTTTTGGAAGTACTACCTTTTTTCGCAGGTTCAGATTGGATCAAGATCACATCTTGCAATTTTTTCTTATCATCGCTGAGACTACCCACGTACAAATGGTAATTACCGCTACTGATAAACTCGTTCGGACGAATCAAATCAAACGCACTGGTCAATGCTTGCTGCTGCCACACAGCCTCAGACGAGCGGACACCCCAAGGCTTACCAACGACAGATAGCGCCGCTTCACCAACGAACAATGCCAATATTAATGGTGTCATCAACCGAGCAAGCTTACCTCGAGACACGCCACTAGCATTGATCACTGCCATTTCTTGATCGACATACAAGCGACCAAATACCAGCATCAAAGCGATAAAGAATGCTAACGGTAAAATGAGCTCTAAAAAGTACGGTAGGTTATACCCAATGATAGTAAACAGTAGGCTGACGTCCAAACGACCTTCAGCAGCGATGCCAAAATAGCGTATCAAACGACCGCCGAGCATCATCACTACCAAAAACCCCAACACTAAGGCAGTGGTAGAGGCAACTTGTTGTGTCATGTAGCGGCGTAATATCACAATGGGTACTCTTAAACGGTTGGTATGCGCGCGATTGATGATGAGCTTATTGAATATTTAGGACGTACGACGACATATCATCACCATGATATGGGTCATCTAAATACTCAAATAACGATAAACGTCACTAAGCGACTGGTTAGTCATACTCAATAAACACAAGCGACAGATATAACCGCTAATGCTAGCATGTTTTGCCCAAAAATGGCTGTGAAATGTGTTTGAAAACATTACCTACACCTTGCTGAGAGCGCATTATTGACAGTAAGTAACAAATATAGCAAATATTGGATAAATAATTGATAAAACCTCAAATTACATTGAATTGATAGTATTTATGGCGTTAAGTTTTTGCTTTATTTATTTTGGAAAGGTTTGTTTGTCATTCGTATCATCGAACATTTATCTCTGTTATTAATTGCTAGACTGACTGATAGAAAAATATACTTATATCGTCAAACGGAGAATAATACTAATGAATAAAACGACCTCTACACCCTCTACCCTACTCGAGCTCGCTGGCGGCACATTCGATGCGCTTGACTGGTCAAATTGCGCGCTTGTTCTTATCGACTATCAAAATGAATATGTCGATGGCGCTATGCCCTTAGGGGACGCTGGGGTAAAAGCCATCGCCAATGCACGCCTAGTACTCGATAAAGCTCGTCAGCAAGATTTACCTATCTTTCACATAAATCATCACGGTGCAGAAAATGGCAATGTCTTTGATCCTTTATCAGCTAACGTTGAGATAGTCGAACAGTTGCAGCCGCAAGATGGCGAAACAGTGATTGCCAAAAAGCATCCGAATGCCTTTTATGATACGCAATTACAATCATTGATCTCAGCAGCAGAAAAGAAGCAGATTATTTTTGCGGGTTTTATGAGTCATATGTGCGTTAGCTCAAGCGTCCGCGCCGCATTTGATTTAGGTTTTGATAGTTTTGTCTGCCATGATGCCTGTGCCACTCGCGACCTACCGAGCGCTACAAGAAAGCCGATAAGCGCTGAAATCATGCATGATACTGCCATGGCAGCACTACAAGACAGATTTGCCGCGATGGTAACGACCGATGAATTGGTCAATGGCTAGTATGTTGGCATCATCGAAAAATGATAATGTAACCGCTAAACCATAGCGCAAGTTAGTACAGCATAATAATTCAAACGTATTACCCAAGACTTGCTAACTGCGCACGATTATCGCAATATGCTACACTATTGTGATTGCTCAACAGACCAAATAATCTAATAATCTGACAAGTATAAGCAGACATACAAATCCTGCAATTTTCATAACTCTAATAAGGATAACTATATGAACATCAAATTATCTCAGCATTTACCAAAGACCCATACGCAGAAAATTTTGAAAAAAGAAGCCAAAAGTAAAGACGATGCTTGTCTGGTTGTATTAGTCGATGACAAGAAAAACATTCTGGCTGAATCTGTGCTGACCGAATATACCACTCGTATTGAGCAGTTGATTGAAGTATCACATTTCAAGGGCACTACCTGTGAGACTGTTGCTGACTACGCATTAGCAGGTGATAAAAAAACCACTAAGCAAAACCCTGT
>NZ_DFQV01000020.1:0-63026 GCF_002377945.1 Psychrobacter sp. UBA3480 | reverse complement strand
AATATCTGCTTCCCAGCTTACATGGCTGAACAAGCTCAAGAGCTTGCAAAAACTTACCCTGACCTATTAACCGTTAAGGTACTAGGTGAGGACGAGATGGCAGCGCTAGGTATGCATTGCTTCTTGGCCGTTGCACAAGGCTCCACCAAAGAAGGTAAGCTAGTGCTCATGGAGTACCGTGGTAAATCAGAATTTAGTTCAAATGCAGGCACTACCGAGCAAACCACTAGCAACGCAAAAGTAAGTGGTCTAAAGGCATTAGCCGATAAACTACCAACCAAAAAGTCAGCTAAGAATGCAAGCAAAAATAGCAATGACAATGCACAAGCGACCAATGACGACGCACCTATCGTATTAGTCGGTAAAGGCGTAACCTTTGATTCAGGCGGTATCTCAATCAAACCAGGTGCGGCGATGGATGAGATGAAGTTTGACATGGGTGGTTCGGCGTCAGTACTTGGTACAATCAAAGCGTTGTGCGAAGCTCGTCTACCAATCAACGTCGTTGGTGCACTAGCCTGTGCTGAAAACATGCCATCAGGTGATGCAACACGTCCAGGCGATATCGTTAAAGCAATGAATGGTAAGTCAGTCGAAATCTTGAACACTGATGCTGAAGGTCGCTTGGTACTAGCAGATACCTTGTGCTACGTGCAGCGTTATCAGCCAAAAGCCATCATCGATGTTGCTACCTTGACTGGCGCTTGTGTGGTTGCGCTAGGCCATGTTCGTTCAGCCGTATTTAGTAATGATGAAGATGTCCTGTTTGATTTAGAAAACGCAAGTAACCTATCAGGCGATCTTATTTGGCATATGCCTTTAGATGATGAATATCAAGATCAGCTTGACTCACCAATCGCTGATATGCAAAACATCGGTGGTAAAGGTGCTGGTGCGGTAACTGCCGCCTGCTTCTTATCGCGTTTCATTGAAGAAGGTCAAGCATGGGCGCATTTAGACATTGCTGGTACTGCATGGAACTCAGGTAAAGACAAAGCAGCCACTGGACGTCCTGTGCCACTGTTTATGCAATATCTAAAAAACAGCGCAGAGATGGCTTAATCCATTTATGAAAATTAGTTTTTATGTATTAAGTGAGAGTAAGGCCCAAGATTTCTTGGGCTTTATTTGTCAGCTGACTCAGACTGCGCTTAATAAAAGCGCTCAGTCTTTGCTGATTTTAATTGAAGATGAGACATTACTATCAAATCTAGATACGGCACTCTGGTCACAGGACTCCACGAGTTTTATACCACATCAATGTCTTCCTGATAATGACAATAAAAGTACCAATGATAAAGGTACTGATGATAGCAACATTGCTACTTTTGAAGTATCATCGCCTGTACTGCTAGGCAATCATATGCCAGCAGATTTTAATGGTATCGTGCTCAATACGACGACACGTCCCGTCAACGATTTTATGGCTGCTACCAATAATTCAAAACCCTCTCGAGTCCTTGAGCTGATTCGACCTGATGCCACAAGTACTCAAGAAGGTCGCAATAAATATAAAGCTTACCAGCAATTAGGTTACGATCTGACCCACTTTAAGGTATAGCTTTGCCGTTTATTTCCCTCTTATCTTCTACAGCGAAACCTCTTCTTACCTTATATATCGCTGCTTTTACTCTCCTATAAATGAGGTATTCTGAGTAGCTAGCCCTTGCCTATAAGTGCTGCATTCTTTTTATACTAGTTGTATAACTTTACTATCCCTCTGTTTGCACGCAACAGCTACTGCTATGAGCGGTATGCGAATATGTCAAAAAATGCTACCATCCTTCGATAAATTTTCTGTTGTGACAATTCACTTACTTTTAACGGACTTGAGGGTGTACAGATGCGTTCATTGATTGCGATGTACCAGCGTATAGGGCTGGTGCCGCTTATTATTATTGGTTTGGTGTTAGGGGTGTTAATTGGTTGGCTAGCGCCAAGTATCGGCACCGCCATAGGGTTGCTTGGTACACTCTTTGTCGGCGCACTAAAAGCAGTCGCTCCCATCCTAGTATTTATTCTGGTTATGGCAGCCATTAGTCAACATCGCAGTGGTAATGAAGTCTACGTAAAGCCGGTGCTTATCATGTACATGTTTGGCACTTTTTTGGCAGCGCTAACGGCAGTCGGTGCCAGCTTTTTGTTCCCAACTGAGCTGGTCTTGATCAACGCCGATATCGCGCAAGTACCACCTGCTGACCTAAAAGAAGTCTTGACCAACTTGCTCATGAACTTGGTCGCCAACCCGATCAATGCAATCGCTGAAGCCAACTATATTGGTATCTTAGCATGGGCAATTATTATCGGTTTTGCATTGCGTCAAGCCAGTGATACTGCTCGTAATGTTGTCGGTGATTTCGCTGATGCCATCTCACAAGTAGTTAAATGGATTATTGCTTTAGCCCCATTTGGTATCTTGGGCCTAGTTGCTAGCACGGTTGCTGAGACAGGCTTTGCTTCTTTGGCAGGCTACGCACGTATCTTGATGGTATTGATCAGCTGCATGTTATTCATTGCGTTGGTTGCCAATCCACTTATCGTCCTTATTAAAACGGGTAAAAATCCTTATCCACTCGTGTTCAGATGTCTGCGCGAATCAGGAATTACTGCCTTCTTTACACGTAGTTCAGCGGCTAATATTCCAGTCAATATGAACCTTGCCCGTAAGCTTGGATTGCATGAAGACACTTATTCAGTGACCATTCCACTAGGTGCCACGATCAATATGGCTGGTGCTGCAATTACCATTAACGTATTAACGCTTGCTGCTGCTCATACGTTGGGTATCGAAGTGACGTTTGCATCAGCGCTGCTACTCAGCCTGGTTGCTACGATTAGTGCTTGCGGTGCTTCTGGTGTTGCTGGTGGTTCATTACTATTGATTCCACTTGCTGCTAGCTTATTTAGCATTCCAAATGATATCGCGATGCAAGTGGTTGCGATTGGCTTCATCATCGGTGTGATTCAGGATTCAGCTGAGACTGCCTTGAACTCTTCAACTGATGTGTTGTTTACAGCAGCGGCGGATCCTACTTATTCGCGTTAATTTCTGCTGAAGTGTTTTATATAGACATAAAAAAAGGGCCTTTATAGGGCCCTTTTTTTATGCGGTATTTTACTGTGTTAGTTACTTTAGATTGTCTATGTCGACTTCGATGACTGGTGTTTGCTGCTCTATTTGACGTTTAAGTTGGCGCAGTTGCTCAACTTCATCTAACAGCTCAAGTATCAAACCAATTGCTGGTACGCTGGCTTCAAAATCACGACTCAATCGCGATGCACGGCGCACTGTCGTCAGCTGATAACCAGTAAATTTTTCATGCTCTGGTACATCATATTCAATGATATTTTCTTCGATTAATTCGATGACCCATTGGCGCTCTTGGCCACAGGCAGAGACCAGTTCATCTAAGCTCATGATGATGTCTGTAAATTCAGTCGAGTGGTTCATAGCTATTATCCTCGTTTTCTCTTTATTTCATCGGTATCGTATTCATCTCTGCTATTCGTCTATTACTTCAGTAATAAATAACGGTTGTTCATAATCTTGTTTAACGACTAATATTGGTATCCGCAAAGGCCTGTTTTAGCTGCTCATAAGCCTGTATCGACGCATCACTACTGACATCAGGGTTGACAATATTTAGAGTTAGATACAAGTCGCCTGCTTGCTTGGCAGGGATACCTTTGCCTTTAAGACGTAAATTGCTACCGGATTTACTATTCTTAGGAATGGTCACACCAAGCGTACCCGCTGGCGTACTGACGTTGATTTTTTCACCCAGTGCCGCTTCCCACGGTGCAATATTCACGGTTTGATAAACATCTGCACCTTCTATACGAATATTGACATCATGACGAATTTTAACCTTCAAAAATAAATCGCCATTTTTGCCATTACTGCTACCAGCAGCACCTTGCCCTGCTAAACGAATTTGCTTACCGTCAGTGATACCTTTAGGAATTTTTATCTTAAGGGTTTTATTATCGTAGTCGACATTACCATTGGGCTGACGAACAGGGACGTTTAACTTAATGCTGTAGTCGTCGCCACTATAGACTGAAGACAAATCAACGGTAATCTCGGCATGCTGATCCTGACCTTTGCTATCTTGCGTCCCAAAGCCACCACCAAATTGATCGAAGCCACTGCTTTGAGAGCGACTGCCCGTTTGTCCACCAGTTGACCCACGTGCGCCGCGACCAAATGCTGAAAAAATATCATCGAAACGAAAACCACCATCACCAAAGGCCTCACCGTCACCAAACTGATCTTTGATATCTTCCCAGCGAAAACCACCTTGACCCGCACCAGTTTGCCCACTGCCACCAAACCCACTTGATCTACTTTGACCCGCGAACGGATTATTGAGCATAGCGTCATATTCAGCGCGCTTTTCTTTATCTCTGATTGTTTCGTAAGCGTTGTTTATTTCTGCAATTTTATTATCAGCGTCTGGATGATCACTGACATCGGGATGATACTGACGAACGAGCTTACGGTATTTTTTTTTGATATCAGCGTCTGAGGCGTCTTTTTCGACCCCTAAAATGTCATAGTAGTTTTTCTCTGCCATGTTATTTCCCCCAAAACAAAAACATATTAGTGGTATCAGTCTGCCAATTTCAAACGATACGGTATAGATAGCTATTAAATTCTGCTATAGCAATTTTTGTAGCCTACTTATCATCATAGCAATAATTACAACGAACACCGTTATATAAATATTACCAGTAGTGATGCCAAGCGATAGCAGCGTCTATCGTATTTGAATCACTTAACACTACGCTATTATTGGTCATCACAGTGTCTGAATATGTCATTACAAGTCTGGCGTCGTTATTCTTTGATAGCTGCTGGCGTAATGTCAATTTGGTAAAATCAATAGCAGCGCGCCCTTCTCGCTTTGAAGTGACGTAAGACAATTCAGCACTTTGGTTATTACGTTTCATACGTAAGCCAAGCTCAATACCGATATCTGCGTGTTTATCTTGATCATGGACCGTCGCATTGACCATACTATAGCCAAGTATATGCTTACCAAACTTAGCGCCTGCGCCAACGCCAGCTTGTGCGTAAGGGCTATGTCGATTACCAGTAAACATGTCTGTACGAGCGCCTGTTTTCAGTTGCCAAGACAGTTTAGGTTCGCCCGATAACGATTGTCTAAGATCTTCAATCTGCTGCATGTCTAAAAATACGAAATCCGTCAATGTCCATTGATGCACATCAAAGCTATAACCCAGTGACGCTTTTACGGCTTCAAAACGTTTATCAATATCTGTATGAGCGTTAAGTGGGTCTTTTACAAATAACGATAAACCAACTTCTGCTTTCTCCTCAGATAAAACGACTGTGGTCTGCGTGGTTTTGTTGCTCAATGCTGGAGAGGGTTTGTTCGGTACAGTTAGCTGAGCCAAACCATTGCTAGCTGGTAGCGCAAAACGCTGACTGAGCAATTCGCTTTTGAAAGCTTGCTGCTTCAGTGTATTGTCTTGTGTGATTTTATAAGTACGATGTAAGATCAGAAAATCAAGCGCAACCGCCCTATCGTCCGCGTTTAAGGTAGCAAGCGGGGCAGTGCTTTCTGTACGAATGACAGAGTTTATGATGGCTTGTATTGGCTTAGATAATTGTACAAACTTCTCGCGCAGCTGCGTTTGTTCAGAGGGCAAATAGCGTACTGAAAACACTAAGGAATCAGCGCCGTTGTCGTGTTCTAGTAGCTGATCGAATACATAATCTGGCGCATACCAAGGACCTACTCGCTCAGTCGTTTTTATGTCGCTTATCAGCTCAAGCATCTCTCCTGAGCGATAACCACAATTTTGTTTGATAAAATAATAGTCAAATCGAGCAGACTTTGCTTCGTACAAATGATAGTTCAATAATTGTGTTTCAAAGGTATCTAGATTGAGCACGTACTCCCACATATCACGTTGCTCGTTCTTGGAATATACCGCGTCTTGTTTAAAAAATTCCGTCTCTGAAAACCCAGCATCATAAAACCCAAATAGTCCTTTTAGCGCATACATCGCACCGTTCTCATTTTCTGGAATACGAGCACCGAAGTTGTATGAGTTATTAAGTAAGTCCTCGCTAGATAACTCTCTGACATCACTGTTCGTATTATTTGCATTATCTATAGGCGTGTTGGTTTTGACCAGTACATGACCAAATGAAGAAGCTGGGTTTTTTAGGTAGCTGCTTACTAGGATAAGGCTTATTTCTTGATTTGCATCAGGTAATTTTGAGCAGTCTTTGAGATCAACGTTCAGCTCTGGTAAATGGTGATTAAGCCATAAATATCTGGCTGGATACTTACAAACTACGCCCTCATTATTTATTTGCTCTATCGTTGCTATAAGCTCTGCATAGGGATCAAAATTACGTTTCGAACGAGGCTTAGGATTGGTTAAATAAAAATATGGTGAGATGACTTCAGCCTTGCCATTTTTATAAAACAATAAATGTTGCCACTGGGAGTGCTTAGCCAATGATTTTAGTCTTATGGGGTCAATAGCGGTATCTTTTTGAGAGTTCCAGTTTTGCTCCTGTACCTGCGCTTCATTGAGTCGTTGTACGCTTTGCACAGTATCTGACAAGTTCTCGGGATCACTTAAAGCCAAGTCTGCTGCGATAGCCGAATCATTACTAGAAGAGAATTTATCTACTGTTACGGGCGCTACAGCATAGGCTTTCGTTTCATCAACTTCTGCGTTGCAAATAGTCATTGCAGACAAACAGGCAGCCCATAAAAACATCTTTTGCATTTTATTTAGATACCATAAATACATGAGCAATAAAAAACACGTAAGCACTAGGTTTACGTGTTTTTATCATTAAATCATCAAAAGTTTGAGTATTAAACTAAAAACTTAATACCTAATACTTTCAATATTTAGATAGCACAGCTTTGCTTAACGATGCTAAATAGCGTCTCAGCATTTTGATCTTGCGTAGCAGTACGATAGGCAGAAGTCTGAGTATATTGACCATACTGTGCGCGTACACTAGCAGCTGAATCACAGTTAGCAACACTTTGTAGGGCAGATAAATGAGCACCTTGGCCTGAAGCTAAGTCTTTTTCCACACTTGGGAATGCTTCTTTGATCAAAATAGCCGCTCTAACATTGCCACCTTGGCAAGTTTCAGGAGACATAGAATTAGAAGTCGCAGCGGTAGTACCCCAATCCCAAGTCACGTTAGAGATAATAGCAAGGATAGGACTTGAATTACCGAACAAAGCACCACCAATACCACATTCTTTGTATACTTGCTCAATCGTACGACCAGTCTCTACTTTTTTAAATTTAGAGCCAAGATCAGCATTCGCTGTACTAAACGGAATCATTGCCGCGACAACTGAAGCGAACGCAATTTTTTTCAACATAAAACTTCCTCGAAAGACGATAAAAAATAGATTATTTGATAAAAAATCAAACTTATCATGAATACATTTGATAGATACTCTAGAATAATGTTTAACCTTATGCATTCTACAAAATAGTAAGAATATAGCAAGGTTTTTTTACATTATATTATCTATTACTATTTGAGCTTTCATAACGATAATTATGCTATATCGATAGATTTGGTCTTTATATATTACCTATTTATATTGTGTTGTTGGCTTTCCAGTATTTTGTCGGCTTCTTTATGAGAATCACTCTTTATAAGTCTAATTTTAGTACCTACATCATCAGCATTCTTGCTAAAAAATAGCTATTTTTCCTTAAAAAACAGCTATTTGACCTCATGAGTTTTTTACACGGCAGTAATAATATGACAAGCTAGCTCTTGTAAAATCCCCTATTATTCATACTCATAGGGAGTATAGATAACGTAGGCAAGAGCATCTGTCTATTTTATTAATTGCTTAAAGGTATTAAATGTCTTATTTAATCAAGTCTTTGGTTGTCACTTTATCGCTACTACTTAGCACCACAGTTTTCGCTGCCAATACCAGTTATTACGGTAGTAAGTTTCATGGCAAGCGCACAGCGAGTGGCAGTATCTTCAACATGAACTCTTTAACCGCTGCACATCGCACGTTACCGTTCGGCACGAAGGTACAAGTAACCAATCAAAAGACAAAGCAGAGCGTCGTTGTAAAAATTACGGACAGAGGACCTTTTATTAGAGGTCGTATCCTTGATTTATCAAAAGCCGCTGCTGGTGAAATAAACTGTCAGCTTTGTACGACCACGATGGAAATACTGTCGTACGGTGATGGCAAATATCGTAAGGAATAATGTAATAAAAAAGGGATGGCTTATGCCATCCCTTTTTTATGTCTGCTTATATAACTAACTATCTAGAACGCTTTATGCGAACTTAGCTTCCATCTCTTCTAAAGTCGTCATTGATAGTAGTAACTTCTCTTCATTATCGCTATGCTGCTGCTGTAGCGCTGTTTGTTCATTGAGTAATACAAGCAAGTCAGACTTACGGCTCTCTTCGTACAGATCTGTATCAGCCAGTTTTTCTTCAAGCGTTACAAGCTGCTTATCAATCTTAGCCAGGGTCTTTTCTGTTTCTTCTATCTCGCGGCGGATAGGTGCTGTCATTTTACGCTGTTCAGCGGCTAGCTTACGCTGCTCTTCTTTACTAAGTGCAGGTGTAGCAACTCTACTATTTGATGAGTTATCAGATGACTTGTTACTTGCTTGACTATTATCTGTTTCACGTGAAACGAATTTCTTACTCTCTTTTTTGCTTTTTTTCTTACCTGTATTTTTATCTGATGCGTTCTCTTGCTTGCGCTTCTCTGCTAGCCATTTACCATAGTCGCCAATGTCGCCATCGAACTCTTCGATGATGCCATCATGTACTAGATACAGCTCATCACAGACATTGGCAATTAGTTCTCGATCATGCGATACCAGTACCACTGCACCCTTAAAACCTTGTAAGGCGATAGTCAATGCTTGACGCATTTGTAAGTCTAAATGGTTGGTTGGCTCATCGAGTACAAGGACGTTTGGACGCTGCCAAACGATCAATGCTAAAGTCAAACGCGCGCGCTCACCACCTGAGAATAGCTCGCTTGGCGTATCAATACGCTCACCGCGGAAGTCAAAGCTACCCAGAAATGAACGTAGCATCGCATCAGAGGTTTTACCTGCTAGGCGACGTAGCATCTCTATAGGCGTGGCTTTGGCATCTAGGATATCCATTTGATGCTGATTGAAATAGCCTAGCTTTAGGGTATCCGAAACACGATATTTCCCTGTTAGTACGCCAAGCTCACCGACTAATGCTTTAATCAGCGTTGATTTACCAGCGCCGTTCATACCTAGTAAGCCAAGACGGGTATCAGGGGTTACCTGTACATTGGCATTGTGTAGAAGCGGTGTCTCACTATAGCCAATATCTGCGTTGGTCAGCTCAATCAGCGGTGAGCTCATGTTTGCTGGCTCGTAAAACTGGAACGAGAACGGATTGTCAGCCATCATTGGTGACAGCTCTGCCATGCGCTCTAATTGCTTAATACGGCTCTGTGCTTGCTTGGCTTTACTGGCTTTAGCACGGAAACGACGAATAAAATCATCCAAGTGAGCCTTTGTCGCTTCTTGCTTCTCAAATGCTTGCTGCTGCTGCGCCATACGCTCGTGACGGGTACGAATGAACTGCTGATAGTTACCAGTATAAAGAGTGATTTTTTGCTGCTCTACATGCAGGATATGGCCGACTGTCGCATCCAAAAACGCTTGGTCATGCGAGATGACGATGACCAGACCCATATAGGCATTGATCCATGTCTCAAGCCACAAGATAGCGTCCAAGTCCAAATGGTTGGTTGGCTCATCCAGTAACATCAGATCAGCACGGCTCATCAAGGTTTTGGCGAGGTTTAAGCGCATACGCCAACCACCAGAAAACCCTTCTACAGGCAGCTCATGCTGGCTAGTCTTAAAACCAAGACCTGCCATAATTTGTGCTGCTTTGGTCGGCGTACGATATCCGTCGATTTCATCAAACTGCTGGTGTAGCACACCAATTTGCTCATCACTGACACTGCTCAAATCATTTAGCGCAGCATTAATTTCATACCACTGCTCATCACCGCTCAATACATAATCGATTGCAGACTGCGTCGTAGCACCAACTTCCTGCGCCATGTGCGCCACATGCCAGCTATCAGGAATACTGACTTCACCTTTATCAAGGGTGACCTCTGTATCGCCTGTACCCATCTGCGTCAGTAACAGCGCAAATAAAGTAGATTTGCCTGTGCCGTTGTTGCCCGTCAGTCCAACTTTGTGACCTGGATGGAGCTGAAAGCTTGCACCTGCAAACAATTCACGACCATCACGGCGAACACCAACGTCTTTAAATTCGATCATATAATTTCTTCATCTCAACAATAATATAGATATAGGGCAATAAGAAACACACATAGGGTATGCCAACTGGCGGCTATTATTTCAAACGCTTGCCCCATAGGCAAACAATTAAATAACTATTTCAAAACTAAGTATTTATTACGCTAAACACCTTAAGTTGCACAAGCGACTCTTGAGCTCATACATGGTTGTGACTATTATAAAGGTTATGGCCGTAAAATACCGTAATATGACTAATAAGCTTTAAGACTGTCTAATATTATTAAGTAGTGTTTTATACAGTCACACGCTATTATTTTTTAGTCTGGTTATTGGTTTAGCCCATTGACGCAGTTATTTTAAAAAACACAATATCAAAAATGGAACACTGCTATTCATTAGTAAAATTCAGTAGTTGCATCACTCTTGACAAACGAATCAGCACCCCCATTATGATATACTGCTAAAAGATAAGTGCCCACTATCAATAGAGCCAATAAAACGTTGTGGTGGCACAAATAATATTTTGAAATTGTACAAACAGCTTATAATGCACCAATAGCTTTGCCATAATGACAGCACCCAATTAAATCAAACGCCGTGCGTATCTTTATTTGCAAGTACCCTATTGCAAACCCAAACAGGACGACGACCGCATTTGATCCTAGCAACTGAGGTAGATATGAACGAATCAGCCAACCAATTTAGTCCAAGCTCAAGCCAGCCAGTAGACCCAACCGTATTAAGCCTAACCGATAGTGCGGCGCAAAAAGTACGCCGTCTACGCGAAGAAGAAGGCGATAGCGATCTTATGCTACGTGTCTATGTGACGGGTGGCGGTTGTTCTGGTTTCTCTTACGGGTTTAACTTTGCCAACGATCTAAACGAAGACGATGCCAATTTTGATAATGGTGATGTGACGTTAGTCGTCGATTCGCTAAGCTATCAATACTTGCAAGGTTCTACCGTTGACTATACTGAAGGACTGGAAGGGGCACGTTTTGTGGTGACCAATCCAAATGCCACGACCACGTGCGGCTGCGGTTCGTCATTCTCTATATAAGCTAAATAGACGCGGTCGCGCTATGGTTATTAAGATAATGCGATAGTGTGCCAATACTATGTCAAATGGCTTGTAGACATAATGAACAAAGCATCTATCTCTCAGGTAGATGCTTTTTTTATCAAACTGTCTGGCCAGAATAACGCTATATTCGAGATGAATTTGTATTAAAGACAGGGTCAAAATCTTCACAAATCGCGTTGCCTAAAGCTTATCGTATTTGTAATTGTCCGTGGTTTTCAAGACAGCTTTGAGCTAAACTGACGGAATTATTGACCTAACATTTACCTATTTTATGGACAAACGCTTATCGTGTTTTGATCCGCCATAATAAATAACAATAGATGACTATTATGAGTAATTTTGCGAGTAGCTTTGTTAATTTCGAAATCCCTAATTGGTTTGACAGCCAACACTTAACGGGTATGCTCCGCGGTATTGAGAAAGAGGGCCTACGCGTAAAGCCTGATGGTTTCTTGGCACAGACTCCGCATCCAGCCAAACTTGGGTCAAAACTTACCCACCCTTTTATCACTACCGATTACTCAGAAAGCCTGCTTGAGCTCATCACTGAACCAAAGTCCTCACCAAAAGAGACCCTCAATATGCTGCGCCAATTGCACGTATTGGTCTATCAGGGTATGCCTGAAGGTGAGCTAATGTGGCCGTTATCGATGCCTTGCATGTTGTCTTCTAAAGACGAAGATATCCCACTAGCTGATTATGGTAGCTCTAATACGGGTAAGCTAAAAACTTTATATCGTAGTGGACTTGGTATCCGCTATGGTCGCCGCATGCAGACGATTGCTGGTTTACATTACAACTTGTCTTTTGGTGATACGTTGTTTGAGACGTGGCAAGCCAAAACGTCGACCGCACAAAGCCAGACATTGACAGAGTTCAAAAATGAGAAATACTTAGGGCTGATTCGTAACTTTAAACGTCTAACCAGCCTTGTTTTATATTTGCTAGGTGCCAGTCCAAGCGTGTGTCCTTGCTTCTTGGCAGGGCGTGAGCACGATTTAGAATTGCTCAACGATTCGACCTATTACAAACCTGCTGCGACTAGCCTGCGTATGGGTAAGCTTGGCTATACCAATAGCGTGCAAGAGCAACTTGATATCCGTTACAACTATCTGCCAGAGTATGTCGATGGTCTGCGCCGTGCCATTCAAACGCCGCACGAGAGCTTTGCTAAGCTTGGCCTAGAAGACGAAGATGGTAACCCGATCCAAATTAACAATCATATTCTACAGATAGAAAACGAGTATTACAGCCCTATTCGTCCTAAACAAATCGCAATGAGCGGCGAAACTCCAACCGAAGCGCTTGAGCGTCGCGGTATCGCCTATGTCGAGTTCCGTGCTATCGATCTTGACCCATACAGTGACGTAGGTATTCGCCTCTCTAGTGCTTGCTTCTTGGAAGTGATGGCGCTGTATTGTCTGTTCAGTGACTCACCAGACTTGCTACCTGAAGAAGAAGACACGCTCGCTATCAATCTTGAGCGTGTGGTCAATGAAGGTCGCCGTGATGACTTGCATATTATCAATAATGGTCAAGAGCAGTCACTTGAAAGCTGGATGCTCACGCATTTAGAGCGTATGCAGCCGCTTGCTGCATTGCTTGATGCTCACTATGGTGGTAACGATTACCGCGCGGCCGTAGCATTGATGCAGGGCAAAGCAGGACACTCTGAGTCGACTATCTCTGCACAAGTAAATTCTGATAGCAAACGCTTAGGCAGCTTATGGCAGCTTGGATTTACGTTGGCTCAGCAGCATCGCGAGTCTTTACTACAGCAGACACTTAGTCCAAACACTCAAGCTAAATATGAAGTATTAGCAGAAAAATCTATCTTACAGCAAGCTGAGATTGAGCAATCTGAAACAGAAGACTTTATGGAATTTTTACAGCAGTATCGCTAAGTTGCTAGTTATTAATTGCTAAGTCCTGACTGTGACATTTTGACTGCTTAATCTTGATTGCTACCTCACATCTATTATAGATAAACCCATAAGAGTAACCGCACAATGCGACAGCTAACCACTTACCGTAACCTGCAAGTATTTTTGGTGATAATGGCCATCATAGGCATGAGTTTTGCGCTGTTCTATTTACAGCGTCATCTAGGGCTTTCACCTTGCCCGCTCTGTATTTTTCAGCGTGTTGGTCTAATCGTCATGGGCGGTTTTGCCCTCATATCAGCGTTGTTTAATCCTAAATCTAAAGTGATAAGACTACTGCTATGGCTTGGTAGTCTAGTTGGTATTGGCTGGGCAACTGCGGTAGCAGCACGCCATGTATGGCTGCAACATTTACCTGCTGATCAAGTACCTTCTTGTGGTCCAGGACTGAACTATTGGCTTGATACCCTTCCTATACTACAAGTATTCAAAGAAGTATTTGCAGGATCTGGCGAATGTGCCTCTGTTGATTGGACGCTTATGGGATTAAGTATTCCTGAGCAGTCGTTGATTCTATTCAGTGTGCTGCTGATCGTACATGTCTTGATATTAATGCGTATCGTAAAATCTGCTAATTAGTATCTTATGACTCAATAAGAAGTTAGGTTTTTTTCTTACCTCTGCTTTTAAAACAGACATTGCTATCTTCGATACAATGTCTGTTTTTTTGTCTACTATTAATCCGCTCTTACAACCCATATTAGCGATACCACTAAGTATTTCTACCACCCACTCTACCTTTTAGATACATGAGCAACAACAAAAAGTCCACAGAGATATTTTCAAGCCTTTGATATCTTTAGCCAGCTTATTCTATTGACAGATAGCCTTAAGAAATTTATGACTATATAAAGCTGAGTGCTTTATATGAAAAATATGTAAGACATTTATCATTTTCAACTTAAGTTATCGCTAAGCGTCTCTTTTTGATTGTCCTTATTTTCGCCAATAATGCTGTGTTGTCGATGTGCAAACCAGCTTTAAAAATTCTTTTTAAAAACTGTTTTTGGTATGACCATGATATATCTTGCTCCTATTTGCTCTACCACGCTTGCTATCGTAAAACGGTGGCGTCCATCGTTACTTGTAGTGCCTTTATGCATGTTACTAGTAGGCTGTGATAGTGCCTCATCTAACACCGAAAAAGACATGGTATCTACGTTCGCTACTACTAACTCTGAATCACAGGGTGCTTCACAACCTTTTCAAGATGACAACGCTGAATCAGCAACTAATGATGAGTCAAGCGAAATGGCAGAAGGACAATCATTGATTGCTGCTGCTCAGTCAAATAAAGATACCTACACAGACAGCTCTATGGAGCGATCAGAAGCGAAAAGCAGTATGCTGCAAGCAACATTGATGGGCGATTACGGCGGCATGGTCTCTTGTACAGATTGCGACAGTATCGACGTTACATTGAACTTATTCGCTGATGGTTCCGTACTAAAAGCAAGTTATTATCATAATCCTGAAAAACCAAAAACACCTCTACTCGAATCGGGTATCTACCGACAAGACAATGATAAAATCACCATTGTCTATGAAGGGAAAAATATCGAGACCTATCATATCCAAGACAACCACTTGATACGGATTGATGAACACGATAATTTAGAGGATGACTATACGTTATCTCGCAAATAAAAGCGTCATCATGCTGACTGTTAGTTGGCGTATCTCTACATACTAAACGCCGAAATTACATTAGCTACATAGCGCCTACTTGTTAGGCGTTTTTTATTGGTCATCGAACAGGGTTTACTTTACAATGATTGTTTGTTTGCCCAGCTGATATATTGGTCGTTGTTTATCAGAGTGGTTATTTTTACTGATAACAGCTAGGCACCTCATACTTTATTTTATCAGCTCTCTATTCTTTTCATTCAAGCGCGTACGGAACGTCTATGCATATTCATATCCTTGGTATTTGTGGTACTTTTATGGGCTCACTAGCATTGCTAGCACGTGCGCTTGGGCATACAGTCACGGGTTCAGATGCCAATGTCTATCCTCCTATGTCCACTCAACTCGAAAATGCTGGCGTGACTATCGAAGAGGGCTACCTAGTAGAACATTTGCAACCAACGCCAGACTTAGTCGTCGTTGGGAACGCGATGAAGCGCGGCATGGATGTGATTGAGTATATGCTAGATAATGGCTTGCGCTATACATCAGGTCCGCAGTTCTTATCTGAGCAAGTATTGCAGTCACGTCACGTAATCGCCGTTGCAGGTACGCATGGTAAGACCACAACCACGACTATGCTTGCGTGGATATTACATTATGCTGGTATCGATGCAGGGTTTTTGATTGGCGGTGTGCCATTGGTTGATACGACTGACGAGCACTTACAGCAAGTGTTTGCGCACAGCAGCTATTTGGGTGCTGATAAAAGCGATAATGATAAATCTGGCTACTTTGTAATTGAAGCAGATGAGTACGACTCTGCGTTTTTTGATAAGCGCTCAAAGTTCGTTCACTATCGTCCGCGTACTGCTATTTTGAATAACCTTGAGTTTGATCATGCAGATATCTTTGCGGATCTCAATGCAATACAAACTCAGTTCCACCATATGGTGCGTATGATTCCAAGCACTGGGAAAATTATCATGCCAGCCGCGACTATCAGTTTAGAAGATACGCTAGCGAAAGGGGTTTGGACACCTATTTGGCGTACTGCCGTCATCGACTCTACTTTAGCTGATACTAGCGAAAATGCGCGTACTCTAAAAGATAGTAGCGATTGGCAGGCTGAGCTGATTCAAGAAGACGGTAGTAAGTTCAAAGTCAGTTTTGCCGCTGATGAGGATGCCTCTGCCATTGTAAACTGGTCAATGAGCGGTATCCATAACGTCAACAATGCATTAGTTGCTGTGGCTGCTGCCTATGATGTTGGTGTCAGTGTTGAGACTGCCTGTGCCGCTTTATCAGATTTCGCTGGTATTAAGCGCCGGATGGAGCTGATCGGTGACGTCAATGATATCTTAGTTTTTGATGATTTTGCCCATCATCCAACGGCTATTACGACCACATTAGATGGTGCCAAAAAGAAGCTGGCTGATAGACGCATTTGGGCTATCATTGAGCCGCGTAGTAACACCATGAAAATGGGTATTCATCAAGACAGCTTGGCTCAATCAGCGGCACTTGCTGACTACACATTATGGTACGAGCCTACCGGTTTGGAATGGGGCTTAAAAGAGGTCATCGAACAAGCTAAGGCTACTAGCGACTCTATCGGCAACCAACAAGTACTATCAAGCATTGATGCTATCATTGAGCATATCAGCAGTCATGCAAAAGCAGGTGACGCGATTGTAGTTATGTCAAATGGCGGTTTTGAAGGGATTCATCAGCGTTTATTAACCGCATTACATAACGGCTAACGCTTCTAGCTAAGATAAAG
The DNA here is from genome assembly GCF_002377945.1 of Psychrobacter sp. UBA3480. Taxonomy (GTDB): domain Bacteria; phylum Pseudomonadota; class Gammaproteobacteria; order Pseudomonadales; family Moraxellaceae; genus Psychrobacter. The sequence continues at coordinate 46,258 of NZ_DFQV01000020.1, read as the reverse complement.
AAGCAGCTCTTATAAAGAAACCGCTCTTCTTATTTTTCTCTATACAAACGTAGCTCATCTAATAGATGGCTGCGTTTTTTACTTCTAATATTTATATGTCTTAATTATATGAGTTCGGCACTACAGGTACCACGTTGATAAATGCTGTTAGCACCATTGCTACCTTTGTAACCTTTCGTTTACTTATTGTCCTTACTCAATAGCAAATCGGGATTTTTCCTCACATAGCCCCTACAGTAGTAACATTTTATGCTTACTTTTGCGTTTGAGGAATGTTTACAATAGATTCATCAAAACTTGTAACACATTATAAATATTAATAATATTAGGAGAATAACATGAGCTTTATTTGGATGATTATTGTAGGTTTAGTCGCAGGTTTATTAGCACGTGCTATCAAACCAGGTAACGACCCTATGGGCTGGATTATGACTATCGTATTGGGTATCGTTGGTGCAATGCTAGGTGGTTTCCTAGCTGGCCTAATCGGTATCAACGCTGATGGTGGTTTCACTGGTCTGATTTTCTCAGTGATCGGTGCAATTATCCTACTGTTCCTATATGAAATGATTGTAAATAAACGCCGTGCATAATTAGTCATAAGCCATGCATATTTTAGTCATAAATGATTACTAGCTACTCAAAATACTATATAAACAAAGCCTTGCGTTAAGCAGGGCTTTTTTATGCCATTTGTTATCGAAATCCAGTCTTTCTACCTGCATATAGCATCATATGACTGCGAAAGTATTGATAAGCATTACTTTTGTCCCCATTTATCTTATAATATCAACCCTATTTTGTCCTTATCATTGAGGTGAGCGTTATGGCACTACTCCCTATCTTAAGTTACCCAGATCCTCGCTTGCGTACTATCGCCAAGCCTGTCAAGGAAGTGACTGCTGAAATCAAAACCTTAATCGCAGACATGATCGAGACGATGTATGATGCTCAAGGCATCGGGCTTGCAGCCAGTCAAGTGGATCATCATATTCAGCTTATCGTGATGGATTTGTCTGAAGACAAAAGCTCTCCTAGAGTTTTTATCAATCCAAAAGTTACGCCACTGGTAGAAGAAAAGCAACCGTATGAAGAAGGCTGCTTATCTGTACCTGATGTCTATGACAAGGTCGAGCGTCCTAATAAAGTCCGTATTGAAGCGTTAGACGGTAACGGTGAGGTCATCGACGAAGTAGTCGAAGGACTGCTTGCTGTTTGTATCCAACATGAAATGGATCATCTAAATGGCGTAATCTTCGTTGACTACTTGTCTCGTCTTAAACAGACACGTGCTCGTGATAAAGTCCGCAAAGTTCTTAAAATACGTGAAAAGCAAGAAGCTCAATCAGCAGAAAAACAGACACAAGCCGTCAATTCTTAAAGCTCTACTCTTTATTCTTATCTTTTTTATTCCGTCTTTATCCTTCACATAGTTACGTCTACAGTGGGTGTTAATATTTAGCATTCACTGTTTGGCGATAATTTTTCTAACCGATACAGTTTCCACAAAAGGTTTACTACTATGACAATGATCAAAATTGACCAATATTTTGAACCTGCCAGCTGGCAGAAATTTACCAAGGCTGCTGAAGGTCGCGAGACGCCTTTCTTAGTAGTTGACCTTAGTCGTATCGAAACCAAATACCATGAAATGGTAAGCCTGTTTCCTAATGCAAAACTGCATTATGCAATGAAAGCTAGCCCTGCGGTGGAAGTAATCGATCTACTAGCAAACCTTGGTTCAAACTTTGACTGTGCCTCTATCTATGAGCTTGATCGTGTGCTTGGTTGCGGCGTTGAGCCATCTCGTATCTCATATGGCAACACCATCAAAAAAGCTGAGCATGTTAAGTATGCTTTTGAGAAAGGCATCGATCTATATGCGACTGACTCAGAAGCAGATCTAAAAAACATTGCCAAATACGCTCCAGGCTCTAAAATATTTGTGCGTATCTTGGTGCAAGGCTCAGAGACAGCAGAATGGCCATTGTCACGTAAGTTTGGTTGCCATCCTAATATGGCCATCGACCTACTGGTTCAAGCGCGTGAATTGGGATTGGTTCCTTATGGTATCTCGTTCCATGTTGGTAGCCAGCAAAAAGACGTCGCTGCATGGGATGATGCGTTAGCCAAAGTTAAATATATGTTTGACTGGATGAAGAATGAAGAAGGTATCAAGCTACAAATGATCAATTTGGGCGGCGGCTTCCCGACCAATTACATTAGCGAAGTCAATCCTATCAAAGTCTATGCGGAAGAGATTACCAGCTATCTGACTGACGACTATAATGATGACGAAATGCCAGAAATTATTTTGGAGCCGGGTCGTTCGTTGGTTGGTGGTTCAGGCGTATTGGTCAGTGACGTAGTACTGATATCTCGTAAGTCTGATACCGATTTGACTCGTTGGGTATATACCGACGTTGGTCTATTCCAAGGCTTAATCGAGACGCTAGGTGAAGCTATCAAGTATCCTGTCTATACGCCTAAGATGGAAACGTCTACCAGTGAAGGCACAGTAGTACTGGCAGGTCCAACCTGTGATTCAACTGATATTATGTATGAAGAAGCTGGCTATCAGTTACCAGAAGAGCTTGAGATTGGTGATAAAATCTATTGGCTAACTACTGGTGCTTATACCAATTCTTACTCATCGGTAGAGTTCAATGGTTTCCCACCGCTAGAAGTGGTTTATATTGACTAGTACTTGTAATGTTTCACAAAAAAGCGCGGCACGGTTGTTAATACTCGTGTCGCGCTTTTTTGTGCTTAACGACTTGATTGTTCAACTAGTCAACTCGCAAAGAAACAGGCACGCTATTATTGTTATTAATAGTTCGGCTACCGTTACTGGTACTACTGCTTGAGTTTTGTGAAATCTGTCCAATCGTTACCCATTGTCCACGTGGCACGATCATCGTACTGTTCAATCTTTGGCCTCGAACAGCATTACTAGCACTGCTAGTAGAATTGTCAGTAGAACTCATTTGATTATAAGGTGAATTCGGCTGCACTAAACTTTCTTCCACTTGGGAAAGTTGTACTTCTACCTCCCCGCTAGGTAGCAACCTTGGTGTGACGGCAATCCCTTGTGTCGTTGGCAGTAGTATTTGCTGCTGAATCACAATCTGTGGTTTGAAGTTATCGTTAGCTGAACGATGATAAGTTGGATAGTTATTAGTATTATAGGTTTGAGTTAACGAGTAGAGCGTAGCTGTGCTGATACTCGCCGCACTGCCAGACAATGCTTGTACTTGATATAGATTATTACCCTGCTGCTGGCTGCTACGCTGAATAATAACCCCTGCACCTTGGATACCACGATTGGTAATAATGACTTGACCCTGCTGAATACTACCTTGCTCGCTACTACTATTACCAACACGTACAGCGACCGTCAATGCCTGTGGCTGACGGTCAATCTGAGACAATAACTGCTGTACCGCCTGATAATTGCGTGCCGTCGTTCGCAGTACCAATTTATCTTGATAGGTAGTCACCGTACCACCGTCAGAACTACTATTTAGTTGCTGCCTTACTGCAGGTAACAAACTAGCCCCGCCATAAGTATGGATGACATAAGTTTGAGAGGTGCTGGCTTGTACGGTAATTGGTAGAACCGTTAGACTCAGTGCAAAGACTGATAGGCTTGCAAGATTGATGGTACAAACAGCACCAATCAGTCTATGACTAATATAACGTTTAATGCTATTCATACCTACTCCCTTGCTGCTATTAAGTCATCGAGCCATCAGTCATAACGCTAAACTTGATCGTCAACTATAAATAGTCGTTAGTCACTTAATCCAAGCACGTCTTGCATGTTGTACTGACCTACTTCCTGCTCAACGACCCACGTTGCGGCACGTACTGCACCAGCGGCAAATGTCATGCGCGCGCGTGCACGATGGGTAATCTCGACCACTTCGCCATCTGCGATAAACATCACAGTATGGTCGCCTACGATTTCGCCACCACGTACCGCGTGGATACCGATTGTCCCAGATTCGCGCTCGCCCGTTTGTCCTTCGCGGCCATAAATAGCAACGTCTTTTAGGTTTTGTCCGCGTGCTTCTGCGACGGCTTCGGCCATCATATATGCCGTACCAGAAGGCGCATCGATTTTGTGTTTATGATGGGCTTCGATGATTTCTACATCAGCATCATTACCAAACGCTTTGGCAGCCATACCGAGTAGCTTCAATGATAAATTAACGCCTGTCGAATAGTTACCCGCATATACGATAGTGATTTTCTCACTTGCTTTTGCCAGTACTCGTTCTTGCTGTTCATTGAATCCTGTCGTCCCGATGACCATAGCGACGTTATGCTCAGCACAAACTTGCATGTTTTTTTCAGTAGCGTCAGGCAAGCTAAAATCAATCAGCACATCGATATCATCAATCACAGCGGCTAAGTCATCAACGATTTGTACGTTTAAATGACCGATAGCAGCAACTTCGCCGGCATCTGCTCCAACTAGGCTAGAGCCTTGACGCTCAATCGCTGCTTTTAATACAGTTTGTGGATTGTTCTGTACTGCCTCAATAAGCATACGACCCATACGGCCGCCTGCACCGATTACCCCAACGTTGATAGATTTATTATTTACTTGTTCGCTCATGTTTTTACCTTAGATGTTTTATATTTGGTGAAACTATTTTTGACTATCATTTATCGTAAGTTTAGCAAATATCATCACATGAATGGCTTTTTATACCATCAATAAAAAGCCCAAAGGTTTCATGTGAAACCTTTGGGCTTAGTTCAATACTAGCTACTTAGTTAGATTATTTCTTAATCGAACAAATCGCCGATTTTTTTGAAGAATGACTTCTTATGTGGCGACTGTTGATGCTTGCTGTCATCATCCAACGTGTCTTGGAATTGGCGTAGCAAGTCTTTTTGCTCACGAGTCAGATTCACTGGTGTTTCGATAACCACACGGCAAATCAAGTCACCTTTCATAGTAGTACGGACTGGCGTTACGCCTTTACCGCGTACACGCAGTAACTTACCACTTTGCGTACCTTCTGCCACTTTGATTTTTACTTTGCCATCTAAGGTTGGGATTTCGACTTCTTTGCCCAATGCTGCATCAGTAATGCTTACTGGCACATCCATATATAGGTCAGCACCTTGACGGGTGAATACATTGTGCTGTTTGACGCGTACTTCGACATATAGATCGCCGTTTTGTACGCCAGCACCGCCCGCTTCGCCCTCGCCTGCTAGACGAACACGATCACCATCATCGACGCCTGCAGGGATAGAGACTTCTAAGGTGCGTGATTTGTCTTTTACGCCATTGCCATGACAGTCCGAACAAGGGTTTTTGATCTGCTTACCCGTACCGCCGCAATGAGGACAAGCTTGCTGTACCGCAAAGAAACCTTGCTGCATACGCACTTGACCTTGACCATGACAGGTCTGACAGGTGACCACATCAGAAGCATTTTTTGCCCCTTTACCATCACAGGTATCACAAGGCGCAGGAGCCGTGAAACTGATTTCTTTTTTGCAGCCACGTACGGCTTCTTCTAATGTCAGCTCAATCACATAACGCAAGTCAGAGCCGCGACGCGAACGCCCACCGCCGCCGCCACGCTGCTGACCGAAGATATCACCGAAGTTACCAAAGATATCGCCAAAGATATCTTGGAAGTTACCGCCACCTGCGCCGCCGAAGCCGCCGCCACCCATGCCGTTTTCAAAGGCTGCATGGCCCATGCGGTCGTAGGCTGAACGTTTCTCTTCGTCGCTCAATACTTCATAAGCCATTGAAGCTTCTTTGAATTTGTCTTCCGAATCAGGATCATCAGAGTTGCGATCTGGATGGTATTTCATGGCAAGCTTACGGTAGGCTCGCTTAATTTCTTTGCTGTCAGCGGTCTTGCTGACACCTAATATTTCATAAAAATCGCGCTTACTCATGCTCTCTCCTATCGTCTTTACAGCCACACCGGTTCGTCAAATCATTAGCTCAATTGATAATTGTCTTAATCTTATTCATGGTTCTTAGCTATCGGATATGTATAACGTTTCACATGAAACATAAAAACTCACCATGCTATAGAACCATAATGCTTAGACTTAACCAACAAATACGGTGAAGGCTGCTTAGCCAAATCAATTATAAAAAGTTTGCGCTATTTATGGAGATGGTCTGCTGATTTATCAAGCTCTTAAATAATGAAATTAGCAGTTGGCATCGCTGCGGCAAAAGCCAAACGATTCATTAAGGTTACTGCAAAGCTTTTCGTACCTGAGCGGTGCCCAGTCGTGCTAATATTTACCGCCACATCTACGGTCATTTATACTCATAGTGATGACGATTGCGACAAGGTATCAAGTCTTATGAAAAAGCTGGTTATTCTATTACTCATCATTGCGGTAGCAGTGTATGCAGGTTCGCCTTATTACAGTGCTTATCAGCTCAAAAACGCTTATGATGATAAAGACGGTGCCACTATCGCAGCGGCTATTGATTATGAGCAAGTGCGACCAAGCGTCCAAAATCAGCTAACCAGCCAATTTGCGACGACAATGACTAAGTATCCGCTAATTTCTGAATTGGGTGGTGAGCCGTTGACCGAAGCCGCGAATGGTTTTATCGCGCAGGCAGTTGAAGGTGCTATCACTCCGCAGAATATCGAAAAAGTGATTAATACCCAAGGTCAAGCCAACACGGCAACCAAAGAGCTAGCCGCAGCATGGGCCATCGCTAGCGATCAAGTTGACTTGAAGAACCTGATTCAGAGCTTAATCATTCAGCGCGGTGATGTCGATGCAGTGGTCAAAAGCCAAATGCAGCAAGTCATGAAAAAACAAGCGGCAGAACTTGAGCAGCAAGTAGCCCAAGGCAATGACAGTGAAAAGCCAACGCTTAGCTACTGCGGTATCAATTGCTTTAGTATTAGTGGTCAGGTAAAAGGCTATCCTCTCACTATCGAGATGCAGCGTGAAGGGCTTATTAATTGGAAAATTGTTGATATCGTCTTACCATAAATTATTTAAGACAGCTTTTGAGATGCAAAAATGTCTGAATAGAACCATAAAAAACCGCCTTATGAACTGATTCATAAGGCGGTTTTTTTACGTTGTTTAGCAGTCAAATATATTAATTTTTTAAACTAAAAAACACTTAACCATACCAGTCGGATTATTCAACACCTAAGAACTCTAGAAATTCTGGACTCTCAAAACTCGCCTGATATAGCACGCCATCTTCACGGTAGATTGCAGGTGTCGCCATTACCGCGAGTCCAGCGGCTTTTTCACGATTAGGTGTCACATGGTCAACTGTACAACTTGCTGATGCAGGTGTCATTTCACCCTGTAGCATCGCCTTATCAAATGCTTGACGACGACTGTCTTCATTCGCTTGGCACCAGATACCACGCATCTGCTTCGGTGACGCCTCATATATTGGATAGCCAATGACATTGACCGTCACGCCTTTTGCATTGAGTGAGGGCACTTGCTGATGTAATCGGCGACAATAAGGGCAATTCACATCATCCGCTACATAGATAACGGCTCTCTCAGTAGTGGTTGCTGGATAAGTAATCAACTGGCTTTTGTCCAATGACGCAAACACAGACTGGTTTTTGCGTTTTTCAAAGTTCTCATCGAGGCCGATAAATTGACCATTTTCGATGACTGATATTTCGCCATCGGTAATGTACTGCGCATCATCTGATAGTAAAAACGGCACTCCTTCTAGCGTTGCTCCCCAGATAACACCCGGTACTGCGGTATAAAAGAATGGCGTTTTAGCACTCATATTCTTAAGCGCAGCCATATTTGCTAGCATAGACGATTTGACTGAGGCACTGACAGGTTCGCCTACCTGCGCACTCGTGCTACGTACTGGTGTTTTAGTCACTACCCGTTTGCTTGGGTTTTTCTGTAGCTCACCCTGTATGACATAGTGACCATCTTCGGTGATGTGCAGCGGCAGTTGTCCGGCCAAATTCACTTGATACATATTAGGCAGTTTGGATGGCACAATAGAATTAATCTGTGTTTTGATGCCTGCTTGGGTCAGTACTTGGCGCAATCGCTTATCGACAGTCGCACTCGCTGCTTGAGCTGCTTGTGAATTTGTAGTGCTTTGCGTTACGTTATTGCTGTTGGCATCCGCCGAACTTGGCTGAGCGCAAGCAGTGGTTGCTAATAGTATGACGCTGATTAGGCTAGCGGACTTTAATACAGGTAATGTCACAGAGAGATTCCTATCTGGTTTTTAATAATGGCAGTTTTCAATATTAAAACCAATTCCAAATCTACAACTAACTGAAAGGTAGCACTATATTTTCTGATTAGTCAGATTTTTAGAGTTGGTTTAAGGGTTGTCTGTCATAAAAATATAGATAAAAAAGACTGTAGCATATGGGATAGTTTTGCAAAGCAATAAATAGCTAAAATCGCAAAACTGCTACTTAGCTTTAAGAGATAGGCAACACAGGTAGGTAGTAGACATAAATACAATATAGCAGACCGCAAAAAGCAGCACACTAAGTAGCGGCTGCTAATGGGTTCAAAACGATAGTTTCAAGATAAATACTAAGGCTAAAGCTTAATAGTTTCAGTGCTCATTTATTAAAACTTGGCAACTTCTTCTGGCGTTAAGAAACGGCTATCGCCTTTTTCTAGGCCTTCTAGATTGATATGACCGATACTGGCGCGGTGCAGCTCCGTGACTCGATTACCGAAGTAACCCATCATACGTTTGACCTGATGATATTTGCCCTGCTCTAATGTCAGACGTGCATGTTTTTCATCAATGAACTCAAGAACAGCAGGCTTGGTTGGCTCGTAATCCCCTTCAAGCAAGATGCCTTCAGCCACTTTCTTAACGGCTTTTTCTTGTGCATCACTATCCATTGCATCTGCCAAAGTCAGCTCGTACACCTTTGCATGCTCGTGCTTAGGACTGGTGACACGGTGCAGCCAGCCGCCATCATCACTCATCAGCAACGCACCGGTGGTATCGACATCGAGACGTCCAGCGATACGCAAGCTGCCCAATTCTGGTACAGCAATCAGTTCGGTGACAATTGGATACTCTTTAACTTTTAGCGTGCATTCGAAGCCTTCAGGCTTGTACAACAAGATATAGCGATTGCCCGCAGCAACCGACAACGGCTCGCCTGCCCACATCACATCATCATTGACCACATCGACATGTAGGCCAGGATCTTTAACCACTTGATCGTTTACGGTAATCTCGCCTGCGTGCATGATCTTTTTTGACTCTTTGCGCGACAGCTCGGTGGCTTTACTAATGAATTTATCTAAACGCATACTATTTACTACCATCGGTTTTATTATACCAGCCCTAAATCAGAAACTAACGACGCCAGCACTCAGCCGTGAGCGGCTCGTTATCTTCGATGGTTAGAAATGGTACTATAATGAAAAATTAAATGAACACTGTGCTCAATACAAAGCCAGCGAAAGTCAGACCAGTTTAACATATCCAACCTAAGCCTGATGAAATATGAGCTATCAAACGCTAAAACGTGCCGTTACCACGCGACTCGAAATTAAAAAATCTGAGTTTATCGCTTACGCCTACCCGTTGACCTCTCGCGAGCAAGCAATGTTTCACGTGGAACAATTACGCGAGCAATATCCCGATGCACGGCATTTCTGCTGGGCATACATCATCGGTGATCCAGATAATACCACCAGTGCTGGTTTCGATGATGATGGCGAGCCCAGCGGTACGGCTGGTCGACCGATATTAAATGTACTGCAGCATAAGTCGATTGGCAACGTGATTGTCATCGTGGTACGTTACTTCGGTGGTATCAAATTGGGTGCTGGTGGTCTCACCCGTGCTTATGCGGGCTCTGCTCAAGCGGCCGTCGACGAGATGATACTAAACCCTTATGTACCGATGACCCAGATTCAAATACTGGCAGAATTTGCGACCGAAGCGCAATGCCGCTATATGATAGAGAGTCTTGGCGGTCGTATCGACGATGTCGCCTATAGCAAGCAAGTAACCTTAATCGCCACACTTGCTGAAGCAGATGTCGAAAATTTAAAAGAGCGTTTAGCAATGGATGGTCGAGTATTAGACAATTTAGAAGATTAAAAATTTCTGATGAACTACTCTCGTCGCAAATTTTGGACAGCTCTCTTTTCAATATATTTACTTGTTAGATTTTTCGGTAGCTGTTTCTCGGTAAATGATTTTGAGCAGCTACTTCTCAGTAGCTAATTTCCAGTAGCTGTTTTCAGTAATCATGCGTTCACTGAAAATTATTGGTTTTCACAGGTACTGGCGTTATGATAAAAACCCTTACCACACTACTCTATTTATTTTTTTACAATTATTAAATAAGACCAATATATGTCAACTTCAACCAAACCTTTTTCTCCAGCACCTTTTAAGCCGCCCTTTTGGCTGACCAATCCACACTTGCAAAGTATCTTGCCCAAGTTTTTTGCGCCAAAGGCACCGACCTACCGCCGCGTGGTCGAAAAAGACTCATTGGACGAGAGCGATATTGCTTATGATTTTTATGATGCGCACCCTGTAGAAGCATCAAAAGATGGCGAGCTTGAGCAAACCCCATTGATTGTCTTATTCCACGGCATGGAAGGCAGTAGTGACAGTCATTACGCACGCGCACTAGCGTACCAAATGCACGCGCAAGGTTGGCATTTTGTGGTGGCACATTTCCGTAGTTGCGGTGGTATTCCGGCTAGTGGCACAGTATTTTATAATGCAGGCGACACTGACGAGGTGCATCATGCGCTACAGAATTTGCGTGAGCAGTATGCCAATATCTATGCCGTTGGTGTCTCATTAGGTGGCAATGCACTGGCCAAATATATGGGCGAATATGAGGACAAAGTCCTATGTAAAGGTGCTGTTGTCATCTCCGCGCCAGTCGATATGTCTTCAGCTGCCATTACTATGCACAGCTTTTTGAGTCATCGTATCTATACGCCTTATCTGCTTAACCCAATTATCAAAAAAGCATTGGCAAACGATCTTACGCAAGATGAAATCAACTCTATCAAAGCTGCCAATCGTATCAGTGATTTCGATGACATCTTTACTGCGCCGCGTCACGGATATCGCTCCAAAAACGACTATTACCATACTGCATCCGCCATGCCGTATTTGCGCAACGTTACTCACCCTCTGCTATTAATCAGTGCAAAGGACGATCCTTTTATTGGCTTCACTGCTACCCCAAATGATGTCTCTGAGAGTGTCACTATCTTAGATACTGAGCACGGTGGGCACATCGGTTATCTGCGTTATCGCTCAGACAACGGTCATTCCAAAAGCAAATCGTCTGTCAGTAATGATAAAGAGTCCAAGACTTCAAAGTTCGATATTAACTGGATACCTGAGACGGTCAGCGCTTATTTTAATTGGATTGGCGTGGCTTCTACTAGCGAGTCTTCTCAGGATGTGGGCTCTGACAATAAATAATCACTGTCATCAATGACAAGATAATAACGCCAACGTTTATAACCTTTTGAGAGTGTTTTATGTACCCATTTATCCGTTATGCTAGCACCATTGCTCATGCTGCTCTAAAAGCAAAAAAGGGCGACACACTGACGTTTAAGGACACCAGTGAGATTCAGTTTCGCTGCCGCTTATCCGATATAGATAATTTTTTGGAGATGAATAACGGCCGCGTATTTACGCTATATGATTTGGGTCGTATGGACTTTGCAGTACGGACTGGGCTTGGCAAGCAGTTGTTAAAACAACGCTGGGGCCTGGTCATCGCTGGCAGTACTATTCAATACCGTAAGCGTATTCGCGCCTTTCAAAAAGTCACGCTCAAAACCAAAATCGTCGGTATCGACGCGCGCTGGCTGTATATTGAGCAATCAATGTGGGTCAAAGGGCAGCCCTGCTCATCTGGTCTATTGCGTACCGGTGTGACCAAAGGTGGCAGAGTTATCGACACGGCACAAGTACTGGCTGCACTGGGCCAATCTGACTGGGATCTACCGCCAACAGGTTACGTGGCTGAGTGGATCAAAAGTGATGCTGATCGTCCGTGGCCGCCCGTCGATACAGCTGACTAACTTAACTTTATAAGCTAGAAATCCATTACTTGTAACTTGTTTAACAGACGGTACAAGCAAGCAACCTTATAGCTACTATTTCATAACAACTCATTATATAAATACATATAATAAATGTTAGGATAGTGGAGAGTACATACTCAGACAAAACAAATATAGTCTTATAAGGAGAATAATATGGCTAATACAACAGATTATGTCGGTACGCTATTTGATAATAGCGAATCAAACCCAAGCAAAATTACTTTAGCGTTTACCATGGCAGGCGTGGCACTGAAAAAAGGCCATTCTGCTACTGTGATATTAATGGTGGATGCGGTACATCTGGCAAAACCAAACGCGCTAGATAATGTAGATATCGGCGATCCGTTTGAGCCAGCTGGTGAGTTACTAGAAGCTTTTATTGAAAAAGGTGGTCAAGTATTGGTCTGCGGCGCTTGCATGAAACACAACGGTGTAGAAGAGTCAGATATCGATAAGCGCTTTGAAGTGATTAGCGGTGATGATGTGGTTGAGCTACTGATGAATGCGAAAGGGTCGTTGCAGTTGAATTAAGATGCTCGTAAATGGTTCATTTGTATAATCCTACTAGGTAGTAAAGAAACATCAGATATTCTGGTGTTTCTTTTTTCGTTTAGATTGGCAGGGTACTGGTTAATAACATAACGTGAACCCTACCATTAATAATAACGATTTTATCCGTTCGACTCCACGGAGTATGATGAACACTGGTAGTTCACACCCCGTCTATCATGACTGCTCATTACCTGACTATTATATTTACAATGTATGCCCGCATCATAGGCTGGGCGTAGCTAACACTATGTAGGACAACCAAATACTATGGCCAACTTCCCCACTGTCAGAATACGTACGCGCCGCAAATATTATCGCCTTATCTTTACAGGTCTGATGGCGATGATGATGTCACTGATTATCTCAACAGCCTTATTGGTAGTCAAACAAGGCTTTATCGACGGATTCTTTATGGAGTTGATGCATTCGTGGGGGCTGGCCTTTATGTTTGCATGGCCAAGTGCCTACATCTGCGCCTATCTAGTACAAGAGCATGTACTTAGTAGAATAGAGTTTTATTGAAATATGCCCTACCGCAGCTAAAATCACTACATAGTGGACATCACTGACTACGCTGATGAATTATCTATACTAGTGTTCTTTATACCGATAGCATCATGGATGTAGGTTAATTAAAGCTCAACCTTATTCTTTAAACAAGCCACTCTATGGTCCAAAGTACCTTCTAACTCAGGCTTGATTTGAGCACACTCACTATCCGCTATTGGACAGCGAGTACGGAATACACAGCCTGATGGTGGATTGATTGGACTTGGTAAATCGCCCTCTAATAACTGAATGACCTTATTACGTTCGGCAATAGGATCAGGTAATGGTACCGCTGACATCAACGCTTGTGTATAGGGATGCGTCGGATTTCCATATACAGCTTCGTTTATACCTAGCTCGACGGCATGACCTAAATACATAACAAGCACTCTATCTGCGATATGTTTAATCACTGATAGATCATGAGCGATAAAAATAAGCGCCAATCCCATCTCTTGCTGTATGTCTTGCAATAGATTGATGACTTGCGCTTGAATCGAGACATCAAGAGCCGATACTGGCTCATCACAGATGATGATTTTAGGCTTTAGTATCAATGCACGCGCAATACCAATGCGCTGACACTGACCGCCAGAAAACTCATGTGGATAACGGTTAATCTGATTGGACAGCAGCCCAACCTTTTTCATCATTGTACGCACTTCATCTTGTACGTCAGATTTTTTCATTTCTGGATAGTAGGTACGCAGCGGTTCTGCGATGATATCACCTACCGTCATGCGTGGGTTAAGCGACGCTAGCGGATCTTGGAATATCATTTGAATGTCTTTGCGCTTTATTCTCATGGTTCTCTTAGAGGCGCCTACTATCTCTTCATCACCAAACTTTATGCTGCCAGCATTGGCTTTCACTAAGCCGATAATCGTTCTTGCCAGTGTTGATTTACCGCAGCCCGACTCACCTACCACACCTAAAGTCTCGCCAGCGAATAGTTCAAACGAGACACCATTGACAGCCTTTAAGGTGTCAGGCTTTTGCCAAAAGTACGTCCCTTTTTGTTTGATATTAAACGTCGTATGTACATCCTGCACTTGTAGTAGCGGAGCTAGGCTTTCTTTGACTATGCCTATATTAGATAATGTCATGTCCTAGCCCTCCAATGTTGATAGGTTATTGATATCAGTATTAGTATCTGTTGCCATACCCTTGGTAACGTCTCCTGCATCATCAATCTGCATCTCAGGATGCCAATGGCAAGCACGTTGACGATCATTTGGTAAAAACTCAAGCGGCGGTGGTACATCACGGCAGATATCCATCGCATGCGTACAACGCTCATGAAAAGGACAGCCAGTCGGTAGATTCAATAAATTGGGCGGACTGCCAGGAATGGTTTCAAGCTTACCTTTATCATCATCAAGACGCGGAATAGCTTTTAATAATCCAATAGTATAAGGATGCGTCGGCGTATAAAAAATCTCTTCCGTCTCGCCATATGCCATGGTACGACCAGCGTACATTACGAGCACCCGATCACAGATACCAGCTACCACACCCAAGTCGTGAGTAATCATGATAATGGTTGTACCAAAGTCACGCTTTAGCTCGTTTAACAGCACCATAATCTGTGCTTGTACGGTCACATCAAGCGCGGTCGTTGGCTCATCGGCAATCAGTAGTTTAGGGCGACAGAGCAGCGCCATCGCAATCATTACCCGTTGGCGCATCCCTCCTGAAAACTCATGCGGATACATACCAATCCGTTTTTTTGCCTCAGGAATCTTGACCGCATCTAACATACAGATCGACTCCGCCCACGCGTCTTTTTTACTCATACCTTTATGTAAAATTAACACCTCAGCAAGCTGATCGCCTATTTTCATATATGGATTGAGTGAGGTCATCGGATCTTGGAAGATCATAGCGATTTGCTCAGCGCGGATTTTATTCAGTGCTTTTTGAGATAAGCCTAATAACTCATTGCCTTCAAATTTTACTGAGCCTTTGGTACGGCCGTTCTTTGCCAGCAGACCCATGATAGCGAATGCAGTCTGCGACTTGCCAGAGCCTGACTCACCGACGATACCCAACGTCTCACCCTCATGCAGGTCAAAATTTAAACCATTTACTGCGGTCACAAGTCCATCTTCGGTCGTAAATTGCACAGATAAATCTTTAACTGCTAATAAGCTGCTTTCTTGACTGACTTTTTTGGCCTGATTGGCTTGGGCATTGAGCACTGAGTCAGCGCCCACTTTACGGACAGTAGAGTCTATTTTCTCAGGTGCGCTATTGCTATCTTGCATTGACATGATGTTGTTCTCCTAGCGAGCTTGAGTCTAGCGGTCTTTAGGGTCAAACGCATCACGTAGACCATCGCCGATAAAGTTAAAACAAAATAAAGTAATGACCAAGAAAGCCGAGGGAATCAAAATTTGCCAAGGCGCGACTTGCATTGTTTGTGAACCCTCTTGGAGTAGCGCACCCCAACTTGTCATTGGCTCCTGCACACCAAGTCCTAAAAAGCTCAAAAACGACTCAAATAAAATCATCGTTGGCACTAGCAAAGAGGCATACACCACAACCACACCAAGCACGTTGGGTACGATATGACGCAGGATAATGTTAAACCCTGACACCCCGCCGACGTGGGCCGCTTCGATAAACTCTTTACTCTTCAGACTCAGTGTCTGACCACGGACGATACGAGCGACATCCAGCCAAGAGACCAATCCGATAGCGACGAAAATCAAAATAAGGTTACGACCAAATATCGTCACAAGCAAAATCACAAAGAACATAAATGGAAAGGCGCTTAGAATCTCCAAAAAGCGCATCATAATCATATCTACTTTGCCGCCTAGATAGCCTGACGTTGCGCCATACACCGTACCAACCAATACCGCCACCGTTGCACCAGCGATACCTACCAATAGTGATATTCGCCCGCCAACTGCTGTACGCACGAGTAAATCACGACCGAGTGAGTCCGTACCGAAGTAGTGCTTGTTTTCAATCGATGGCGCAGATTGCATAAAGTTCCAATCAGTCTCTGCATAACCAAAAGGTGCTAGCATGGGCACAAAGATGACAAATATACCGACGAGTAATAAGATAAAAAAGCTCGTCACTGCCGCCTTGTTTTGATAAAAACGGCGCCATGCATCTTGCCAAAGGCTACGGCCTTTTATCTCTTTGATAGGCAGTTCCATAAGCTCGGTTGGCTGGTCTACGGTCAGGCTCATAGTCGTCCTTTTACTCATTTAATTGAGAATCTGATATTTATTTTTAAGCGATAATTGGCATTTATACGGTGTGCTTTAAGTGGCCATTAATACCAATATCAATACTGGATTTTTGGATCAATAATGGCGTATAAAATATCGACGATGGCGTTAAAGGCAATCGTCAATACACCAACCAAAATGGTCAAACTAAGCACAACACCATAATCACGATTCAGCGCACCATTCACAAATAACTGCCCGATACCTGGTAAACCAAAAATAGTCTCGATCACGATAGAGCCAGTGATAATGCCGACAAAAGCAGGACCAAGATAAGAAATCACAGGTAGTAATGCTGGTCTGAGCGCATGTTTCATCACTATTCGACGCATCGGCAACCCTTTAGACTTTGCCGTACGGATATACTGACTATTCATCACCTCAATCATCGAGCCACGCATGATACGTGCAATACTAGCGACGTAAGCCAATGCTAAAGCTGTAACGGGCAGTATTAGGTTTCGCACTGCTCCATCATTCCAGCCACCGGCGGGCAGCCACTGTAAAAGAATCGCAAACACCAGTACTAATAAGGGGGCTTTTACAAAGCTTGGAATCACAACACCCGTCATAGCGAACGCCATGAGAATATAATCCATCCAAGAGTTTTGCTTGAGCGCAGCTATCACCCCTAGAATAAGCCCTAACACCAGTGCTAATATAAAAGCATACAAGCCAAGTTCCATTGATACCGGAAACGACTGCGATAACAATTCATTGACCGTATAGTCTTTATACTTAAAGGATGGTCCGAAATCACCTAGAGCTAGCTGCTTGAGATAATTAACATATTGCAGCCACATAGGATCGTTAAGGTTGTATTTGGCTTCGATATTGGCCAATACTGCTGGCGACAAACTACGCTCACTAGTAAAAGGGCTGCCCGGTGCCAAACGCATCATAAAAAAAGACACGGTTATCAAAACAAACATGGTCGGAATGGCTTCTAAAATCCGCCGAAAAATAAGCTTTAGCATAATGCCTCTTTATAAGGTTACCTGTACAACAACGCTTGATTTCAAAATGCTCGTTTTGAGTATTTACGCCACTTTCAGATTTTCTCTGGTCCATAGCAGATGGACGCTATCAATCGGAATTGCTCCTTTTCATAGCGCCTACTAATACGACTGTTGGATGGTCATTCTTTGATGATCAATGCTTGATGATCAGTGCTTGGCGATAGAGATATCTTTACCTTGCCAGTTATCTAGAGGGTCTTTCGTTGAAAAGCCGATGACGTAAGGTTTTACCAAACGAGGGCTGACATAGTGATAGATATTAAGTAGCCCCATATCCTGATCTAACTGCGCTTCTGCTTTTTGATATAAGCTTGCACGCTGCTCAGGCGTGACGCCCGCTTTTAACGTTTGAGTCATTAAGCTATCAAAATTGGCATTGGCGTACTTACCATAGTTACCACTATTGTCAGATTTGGCAATATTCAAAAATGCTGAAGGTTCGTTGTAGTCGGCACACCAACCAGCACGAGCGATTTGATAGTTACCGTTACGGCGTGTATCAAGATAGGTTTTCCATTCTTTATTGGTCAAGGTTACATCGACGAAACCGAGCGCTTGTTTCCATAACGAAGTGGCAGCAACTGCGACCTTTTTATGATTGTCATTGGTGTTGTAAAGCAGCTCAAAGGAGAGCGGATTACTTTCGTTGTAGCCAGCTTCATTCAGTAGTTTCTTAGCTTCAGCAATACGCTTCTCTTTATCCCACGTGGACCATTCTGGTTTGTTTTCCACCTTGCCATTAGCTGCTATAGGTGTGAGCTGATAAGCCGCTGTTTGGCCTTGTCCAATAACCTTATCGGCAATGGTGTCACGATCTAGTGACAAGGC
Organism: Psychrobacter sp. UBA3480; assembly: GCF_002377945.1. Lineage (GTDB taxonomy): Bacteria > Pseudomonadota > Gammaproteobacteria > Pseudomonadales > Moraxellaceae > Psychrobacter. The sequence continues at coordinate 27,963 of NZ_DFQV01000020.1, read as the reverse complement.
TAAGGCACGACGTACTTTAGGGTTGTCGAAAGGAGGCTTGACGGTATTGAACTCGTAATAATAGGTACAGAGATAAGGTGAAACTCTAAGCTCATCACCATTTTTCTCTTTCAAAGAAGCAAACTGCTCGGTTGGAATCTCATTATAAGTGACATCCACTTCACCAGCCTGATAGCGTGCTACATCGGTTGTGCTAGAAGGAATAGGTAGCATCGTGATGGTATCAAGCGTTGTATTGGCATCATCATAATAGGAGGTATTACGTGACAAAACGAGCTCATCGTTAATCTGCCATTTACTGACTTTATAAGGGCCGTTGACGACGATATTGGCAGGATCCGTCCATTTATCACCAAATGCTTCGATTGTTTTTTGATGCACAGGTTTGACGGAATTATGAATAAGCATATCTGGAAAATAAGGTACTGGCTCTGACAAAGTGACCTGCAGTGTTTTGTCATCGACTGCCTTTACTCCAAGTGTATCTATACCTGCAGCACCTTCAACGATTTTATCAGCACCAACTACTTTAGCATCAACCAAATAGCTTGAATAAGGCGACGCTGTATCGGGATCGACTAGGCGGCGCATGCTATAGACAAAGTCTTGCGCAGTAACTGGATCACCGTTTGACCACTTGGCATCACGTAATTTGAAAGTCCACACTTTGTTATCCGGACTCTCCCACTCAGTTGCGATTCCTGGGATGGTTTTACCGTCTGCATCGGTATTGGTTAGCCCTTCAAATAATTGACGACCAATATTAGACTCAGGTACACCAGACACTTTATGTGGATCAAGCGATTCAGGCTCTGTTCCATTATTAATGACCAACTCTTGAGTATCTGCTAGTACGTTTGGATCAATATTAGCTGATGAGTTGGTACTATTAGTGGCCGCATTATCACTACACCCTGTCATAAACATGACAAGTACAAGAGAGGTCGGTAAAAATACAGTAGTACGAAGGGAGACAGAGTTGCGGGTCATATGGCGTCCTAGCAGGCAGGTGGCGATCAGATTAACTAATCTAGTAGTAAATCCATTTACAGTTAATATATCGTTTTCATATGCATTATTTACGTCGTTAAAGGCCATCATCTGACCATCTATTAATAATAAACGTTAGAAAACTATTGGTAATAGTAATAGTAAAAAAAGTTATCAATGTCAACAATTTTTCAGTTCATAGAAAAAACGTGAATTCAGTCAAACATCTGCATATACTATTAATGAGTAAAAAAGAACAAAAAACATACTAATTTACGGAATTCTACAAGGATTTAACCGGTTTTTTTATGAGAAACCCATCACTCGTTAAAATCCCACTCTTATGTTATAAATTGTATCTGACATATGTTTGACATTTTATAGTGTTTACGAACTAATACTTGGAATAGCATTCTATTATTAAGCGTAAGACATTTGATAATTTAGATAATCATATGAAAGACCATTCATGTGATACGTTCTAGTGCGACCTTGAGTAGCATGGTGATTCATTAAGATATTCGCTGTAATTCATTGAGTCATGTTACCAATGATTTTTCTTTTCAGTTTTTCTATAAAGAGCCCTATTCGTTAGAAAATCATGCTGAAACCCATAAACCAAATAACATGAACAGCTCTAGATCAGTGTGAGCAGTAACACAAAGAATATTACTGATGTAAGCCAAGCTTTCTATAACAAAATTCCGTTAGCGCAAATGTATCCGACTCCTAGACGACCAGTCTATTTTTAAGTATAGTGTCTTTGTTAGTCGATAACCTCTAAGCATCATTATCATGATATCGTTTCTACTAGAAGAAAAAATACATTGATGAGTGATCTCAATGACATGATGTTTATAGTCGGTTATTCATCCACTTATACATAAATTAAATCATAAATATATAAAGGAAATCATCATGCGTAGTGCTATTCATAACAGCTTTGGCAAACCTTCTGACGTATTAAGCGTTGGCGACAGCCCCATGCCGCAGCCAGCGGCCAACGAAGTCCGTATCAAAACCATTCTCTCCCCTATTCACAACCATGACTTGCTAACCGTAAGTGGTCAATACGGCTATAAGCCTGAGATGCCAGCCATCGGTGGTAGTGAAGCCCTAGGTATTATCGATGCTGTGGGTGACGACGTCACAGATCTAAGCGTCGGCCAACGTGTGGCTTGTGCCAGTGTGCACGAGACGTGGGCAGAGTATTTTGTCGCCCCTGCCAGCATGGTATTCAACATGCCTGATAGTATCGAAGATGAGTTGGCTGCCCAACTGATTGCTATGCCGCTGTCTGCCCTAATGCTATTAGAATTCTTGGAAGTAGATAGCGGTCAATGGATCATCCATAATGCGGCGAATGGCGCTGTTGGTAAAACGCTTGCGATGCTAGCAGCAGCACGCGGCGTGAATACGATTAATCTCGTGCGTAGTAAAGACGCGATAGAAGAGCTGACCTCGCTCGGTATCAAAAACAATGTCGTCACCGCTGATGATGACTGGAAAGACCAAGTTCGCGCTATCATTGGTGATGACAAGATCACAGCAGCCGTCGATTCAGTCGGTGGTGAGTCGAGCAACGAGCTACTATCGTTACTTGGCAGCAAAGGCACGCTGGTTTCATTTGGTATCATGTCAGGCAAGCCAATGGCACTGGACGCTGGTAGCTTGATCTTTAAGCAAGCCACTGTCAAAGGCTTCTGGGGTAGTAAAACCAGTCAAGAAATGGATCTAGAAAATAAGCAACGTCTAATCGATGAGCTACTAGAGCGTGCTTCGAACGGCGATCTAAAACTCCCTATCGAAGCTATCTATAGTCTGGACGACATCACAACTGCGGTCTCTGGAAAAGTACAATCAAGCAAAAAAGGTAAAGTTATCCTAAAGCCTTAAGCAATACTCTAACCTTGCATTGATTGTCATTAAAGGCATCATAAATATGAAAAGTCCACTTGTATTACTCGTTAGATAATACTATGGGCTTTTTTATTTTAACCATGCTGTTGTCATGATGATTTCAAAGTAATTAGTTTCATAAGCAATTGCCTATCAACCCAAATAATAATATTTAATAAGGATATAACCATGTCAAACGATACAACGTTCAAAGCCTTAGTCGTCGAAGAAACCAGCGATGGCGAATTTAAAAAAAGCATTCAAGAGCGTAAAGTCAGTGACTTGCCGGAAAATGACTTGCTCATCGAAGTACATTATTCATCGTTAAACTTTAAAGATGCGATGTCTGCTACGGGTAATAAACGAATCACCAAACAGTACCCGCATACCCCAGGTATCGACGCAGCTGGCGTGGTCGTCAGTGATAAATCAGGCACGTTTAGCGCAGGACAAGAAGTATTAGTATTCGGCTATGATCTCGGTATGGATACGGACGGTGGTCTCGGTCAAATGATCTCAATCCCCGCAGATTGGGCGCTACCTTGCCCAGAAACGCTGACGCTAAAAGAAGCGATGACCTATGGTACTGGCGGCCTAACCGCAGCGCTAAGTGTGCAAAAGTTAGAGAAAATGGGTGCAAAACCAAGTGATGGCCCAGTTGCGGTGACTGGCGCAACGGGCGGCGTAGGTACTATCAGTATCGCTATCTTAAAGCAGCTCGGCTATGAGGTGATTGCATTCTCAGGTAAGCCAGAGCAGAGCGAGCACTTAAAAGAGCTTGGCGCGAGCGAAGTACGTCATCGCGATACTATTAATGAAATCGGTAATAAACCTGTCGGCCGTGAGCTATGGGCAAATGCTATCGATACCATCGGTGGCGACTATTTATCTAACTTGCTCAAACAAACCAAAGCAGGCGGCGCAGTGACGAGCTGTGGTCTAGCAGGTGGCGCTGAGTTTTCTATGACGGTCATGCCATTTATCACTAGAGCAGTATCATTATTGGGTATCGACTCGGTCTATATCCCACTAGCTGACAAGGAAGCTATCTGGAAACGTGTTGCCACCGATATGAAACTGCCTAATCTAGAGAGCTATGGTGAAGAGATTACGCTAGAGCAAACGCCAGAGTATTTAGATCGCTTTATGTCTAGCAAGGTAGTTGGGCGTTATGTAGTAAATGTGAAGGGTTAGGTTTTCTTCAAGACAGATATTATAAACAGTGGCGGTGTTCTTTATCTAAAAGAGCATCGCTTTTTTTTGGCATATAAACAATGAAAAATTTATCTATGTTGAAACTTAGAATAAAAATTCGAAAAACATGAATTGACTTTAACGAACTTAAGTTTAGTATATTAACTTTATGGAATGTTAATAATAAGGAAGCTAAATTGTTTGAAATAGGAAAAATTTATAATAGGCGTGCTGATATACACGGTAGATATAAAGGCCAGCAATATGGTGGTATAGCGACTCCTGCTAATCATCCATATATATTTATATTTACAGGCGATTCTGGTAGCGAGTATGGATATATTGATGATTTTGATCCTAATGGCACCTTTAAATATACAGGTGAAGGACAAGAGGGCGACATGAAAATGTCTAAAGGTAATTTAGCTATTAGTGACCATCAAAAAAACAATAAAGAAATTCTACTTTTTGAATCAACATCACAAGGCTTTGTACGATTTTTAGGGTATTGTAATTACGTTTTTCATCACATTGAAGAACGGCCAGATAGAAATGGTGAGCTTCGTAACGCTATCGTTTTTCATCTAGATATAGTTAACACTCAAAATATTGATACAGCTCAAACTTTGACTTCGAAAGTAGTTGAAGCCCCTAAAGCCGTTTATATCACTAAGCCTAGTAAAGGTAAGTCATTACAGCAATTACGAGAGATTGCTTTAAGCTCAACACCAACCCACGCAAGTACTCAAGAAAAAATTCAATCCATTCAAAACCGTAGTACAGCCATTAAACTGTATGCAAAAAAAAGAGCAAACGGTATATGTGAAGGATGTAATGAGATAGCTCCATTTGAAACTAAATCTGGACCTTATCTGGAAGTTCACCATCTAACTAGATTGGCAGATGGTGGTGCGGATTTACCTCAAAACGTTATTGCATTATGTCCTACCTGTCATCGCAAAGCTCACTACTCCTTAAATTATTTAGAATTTAATAATCAGTTAATAAACAAAGTTGCTGCTATCGAAGTAGAACTTAGTGAGTAAAGTACTTAAGTTCAAAACCAAAAAAAAAACCCAACCAAGTTGAGTGTTTTTTCATTGACGACAAGCTGTTCATCAATTCAAAAAACTGAGTTGAAAAGCTACTTAGATAAGTTTACGTAGTCTAAGATGGTAACAAGGCAACCGAGCGCAGATAATACGTGTTTGTATATCTAGCGAGGTTAACACCGTTACCGTTTAGAATACGTAAACGAATTATTCCCACTCAATCGTTGCAGGCGGCTTGCTCGACACATCATAAGTCACGCGTGATACTTCAGCGATTTCATTCATAATGCGGTTCGATACAGTCTCGATCAAATCATACGGCAGATGCGCAAAACGAGCGGTCATAAAGTCTACCGTCTCAACCGCACGTAGCGCGATTACCCACGCATAGCGGCGGCCATCGCCGACCACGCCGACAGATTTGATTGGTTGGAATACGGCAAATGCTTGTGCCGTCTTGTCATACCAGCCTGAGCGCTCAAGCTCTTGCATAAAGATAGCATCAGCCAAACGCAGGATATCAGCATATTCTTTTTTGACTTCGCCAAGGATGCGTACGCCCAAACCTGGACCTGGGAACGGATGACGATAGATCATTTTGGCAGGTAGGCCCAAGGTAATACCAAGCTTGCGTACTTCATCTTTGAACAAATCACGTAACGGCTCAATCAGTTTAAATGCCAAGTCATCTGGCAAACCGCCTACGTTATGGTGGCTCTTAATCACGTGTGCTTTGCCTTGATGCGACTTGGCAGACTCGATCACGTCTGGGTAAATCGTACCCTGTGCTAAGAATTCAACGACTTTACCATCGCTCTGCTCACTCACTTGACGCGCGCTATCAGCGAATACGTCAATGAACGTCTTGCCGATGATTTTACGTTTTTTCTCTGGATCAGACTCGCCTGCTAACGCATCTAAGAACAAATCTTCTGCATCAACACGGATGACTTTTACACCCATGTTTTCTGCAAAGATTTGCATGACTTGGTCGCCTTCATGCAGACGCAATAGACCGTTATCAACAAACACACAAGTCAGCTGATCACCGATTGCTTTGTGCAATAGCGCGGCAACGACTGAACTATCAACACCGCCCGATAGACCTAGCAATACTTGCTTGTCACCGATTTGCTCTTTTAACTGTGCGATACGCATATCAGCGATATTGTCAGGCGTCCACTCACCTGCACATTCACAGATTTGATGTACGAAACGACCAAGCAGCGCTTGACCTTGTAGAGTATGCGTGACTTCTGGGTGGAACTGTAGGCCGTAGTATTGCTTGTCATCATTGGCCATAATCGCGATCGGACAGCTTGACGTGCTAGCGATGATGTCAAAGCCTTCAGGTACTTCGATGACCTTGTCACCATGACTCATCCAAACGTTTAGCTTGGCAGCCGCGCCGTCAGTCTTGCTGTCTTCAATACCGTCAGTCAGCTGCGAGTGACCATTTACTTCGATAGTCGCCGCGCCAAACTCATGAATATCACTGGCATGAACTTGCCCGCCAAAACGATCTGCCATTGCTTGCATACCGTAGCAGATACCTAGTACTGGCACGCCTAGGTCAAATACCGCATCGTTGATACGTGGGCTGTTTTCTGCGTGGACGCTCTCAGGGCCACCTGACAAAATGACGCCTTTTGCGCCAAAATCGAGGATGCGCTGAGTGTCGATATCATAAGGGAACATCTCACAAAACACCCCAGAATCGCGCACACGGCGAGCGATTAACTGGCTATATTGCGAGCCAAAATCGAGGATTAAGATGCGATCTTCTTTGATTGCAGGAGTGGCAGCAGCAGTGGTCATAAATCGATATCCATCAATAGATAAATTGGTGCCCTATTTTAACAAGTTTACGCCCTCTATTGGCTATTAGATGGTTAATTATTAACAGTTATGCATAAATATTTAAATTTTCAGAAGGTAAGTGCTCGAAAACAACCCGACTTAAATAAATAATAAAGAAAACCAAAACCAAAACCAATTCATTACAGGGGTATGGCAAACAAACAAACAAAACTATGTATTTATCGTTACTATGCTCATAGTGTCTGTGCTGACCATTGCCACAAAAATACGATACACATAACAGTAGTAAAGATAGAAGCTATCTAAGGACATATTTCAACCACGAGAAAAAGGAACTCTATACTTAAAAACTGAATAAGTGATAGTAAGTGATAGATAGTAACGTCAAATACAAAGAGCAATATAAAGAGACAATGAAATGAGTAACTTTGATAACGAGCAAAATCGTCGGAAACCAGATAAAGGCACGGGTAAACCTTCAAAAGAATACCTTCCAGATTATGTAAAAGCACGATCAAAGCACCATAAACCTCCACATCTAGGTACTTTTGATGTAGGGATGTCAGTACCACAGTGGCGTCCTGACCACGTACCTGACACCCGTATCGACAAATTTACGTTTTTTATGGTGTTAGCTATCCTTTTCAGTATCGCCGTACCTTTGATATTATTTCCCGAACAAGGTAAAGCCTGGGTAGGAATAGCACGTAGCTTTGTAGTTGATAACTTTGGCTTCGCTTATCTAGCATTCGGTGTTCTTGCCATGATGTTCGTCATTTACATCGTGATATCTGACATCGGTAAGATCAAACTAGGCCGCCCAGAAGAAACTCCTGAGTTTTCAGATTCTTCTTGGGCGTCCATGTTATTTTGCGGCGGTATTGGTGCCAGTATTCTTTATTGGGGTTTGATTGAATGGGCTTATTATTACCAAGGTCCACCTTTTAACCTACCTGGTGGCTCACCTGATGCCATTCGTTGGGCAACCACTTACGGTATTTTTCATTGGGGCCCTGTTGCTTGGGCCATCTACCTAGTGCCTGCTGTGCCTATCGCTTATTTTTATTATGTGCGTCAGACACCGATACTCAAAGTTAGCCAAACACTCATGCCTTTGTTGGGTGAAAAACTGGCAAGTAGTAACTGGGCGAAGTTGCTTGATGTCTTGTTTATATTCGGTATGGTTGGTGGTGGTGCGACAACGCTGGGACTTGCTTCTCCGCTTATCAATGAAGGTTTATACAATCTGTTTGGTTTGCCACGTAACACCACGATGCAGATTGTTGTGTTATTAGTGACCACCATGATCTTTGCATACAGTGCCTATCAAGGGCTAAAAGGCGGTATTCAAAAACTCTCCAACATTAACTTTTACTTAGCAGTCGCCTTTTTATTATTTATTTTGATTGTTGGGCCAACTGTCTTTATTTTGAATACAGGCTTAGAAGCGCTAGGGCGTTCTATCACCGAAATGCCGCGCATGATGACTTATATCGAACCCTTTAAAGACTTCCCAGAGTTCGGCTTTGAACACACAACCTTTCCACAAGATTGGACTGTTTTTTATTGGGCATGGTGGCTAGTATTTGCACCAACTATCGGTCTGTTTATTGCCAAAATCTCTAGAGGACGTACCATACGTAATATGGTCTTAGGATCCATGTTCTATGGCTCGCTTGGCTGTGCCATGTTTATGATTATCTTAGGCAACTATGGCTTGTATTTGCAATTAACAGGTACGGTCGATGTGGTTGCCGTACTTAATAATGAATCACCAACGGCTGCCATCTTTGCGATATTAAATAGCTTACCGATGTCATATTTAGTCATCTCTGTGTTTACCTTTTTGGCCATTATCTTTACCGCCACAACCTTTGACTCAATCTCTTATATCTTGGCATCTGTCGTACAGGTAGAAGTAGACGATGAGCCGCATCGTTGGAATCGCCTGTTTTGGGCATTTACTTTGTGTTTATTACCCGCCATTTTGATGTTCTTAGGAGATCTACAAACTTTGCAGACGGCTTCTATTATCGCGGGTGCACCGCTTATTGTTATTCTGTGTATGATGATGATGTCTGTGATTAAAGCCGCTCGATATGATCTGGCTTATCAGCCTGATTACGGTCTAAAAACCATTCATATCGAAGAGCTACCTGACAATGCACCGTGGGAAGTAGGCGAAACATCAGAATCTCTAGAAGGCTCAGTTATGCATCAACATGAAGAGTGGGAGCAAATGCGTGAGGATACTGAAAACGCTGAGAACGCGAAAAATGATAATTAATTATTACTAATAAAAATCACCATTAACGTTGTTTTAAAGCAGTGAAAGGCTGGACTACATTGGTAGACCAGCCTTTTTTATTATTTAGATTTTTTGTTATATAGCCACTTTATAACATCTTGACGCTACCACTCAGGGTTTAACAACATCACTCAAAGCTGAGTGCATACGATTCAAACCTTCTATCAATACTTCTTTAGGGCAGGCCACATTCAAACGCATTTTTAAATGTCCTTCCTCGCCATATTTAATACCGGCGTTTAGCTCAACTTTAGCAGCTCTAAGCGCATCATACAGCGCCTGATCGTCTTGACTATACGCTGAGCAATCTAGCCAGATTAGGTACGATGCTTCTGGGCGCATGATTTTAATATCAGGCAAATGCTCATTTAAAAACTGAACGGTCAATTCAATATTGGCTTCGATATAACTAAGCGCCTGCTCTAGCCACTCACCGCCGTGCTCGTAAGCACTGCGCATGGCTGTATACGCAAATAGATTTAGCTCGTACTCATCATTTAACTGCTGCTGCTGACTGATTTTTTTGATTAGTGTCTCATCTTTAGCAAATATCATCGAGCCTTTGATACCAGCGATATTAAAGGTTTTGGTCATCGACGTCAGGCTGATTACGTTGTGCTCATAGCCTTTTGCCAGTGTCAGAAATGGCGTAAATGTATGACTAGTCAAAGTCAAATCTTGATGAATCTCGTCACTCACAATCGCCACGTTGTGCTTTTTACAGATCGCAAGTAGCGCTTCCAGCTCGTCCTTCGTCCATACACGCCCGCCAGGATTGTGCGGATTGCACAGTAGATAAAGCTTAACCTCATGCTCGATGATTTTGGCTTCGATATCACCCAAGTCTAAACGATACTTACCTTCGGCTTCCTTTAGTGCAGAGAGTACAAGCTTGCGACCATTTTGCTCAACCTTGCTCATAAAAGGCGTATAGATAGGATCGTTGACCATTACCGCCTCGCCTACCTTGGTAAAAACATTCATCATCAGTGCTAGGCTTGGCACGACACCCGGAGAAAACAAGATATTTTGCTTCTCTAACTGCAAGTCATAACGACTGCCATGCCAGTTAATAATCGAGTTGTATAAGGCATCAGTAGGCTTGGTATAACCCAAGATGCCATGCTGCATGACTTGCTCAACCGCGCTTAATATCGGTGCAGCAGCCTTAAAATCCATATCAGCCACCCATAGCGCAATCGTGTCATCGCCATAGTGCCACTTGAGTGAGCCGGTATCGCGTCTATCGATTATTTCGTCAAAGTTGTATTGCATTGGTACTCTTCTTATTTGGAATAATAATGGTTTGGAACGTCAAAAACACAGCGCAATATGTGCACTATATTATAAATATACGCTACGCTATCTGCTTTAGTAGATTAAGACGTATTCGATTTTTTACAAATAATTAAAGTGCTTTTAGACTCTAATTATCCATCTATCGGCTTAAATAACCTTCAAAGATATAAAGTAAACATTATTTGAATAATGGTTAAAAAATAATGCTACATTAAGGTTTCGGACTCTATCTATCATAAAGTTATTTATGCCAGAGTGCGCTGATGTTGCCATGATTATAATCTATCAGCATCTACCCAAACTATCTCATAAGCCATCAAGGCTAACAAAAAGGAATGAAGAATGAAAATGGACTTGTTACCGAAATCAGTACTAAAGATTAGTGCCCTCACCTTTGCCATTGCCGCAACCGCTTCTTGCACTGCTATGGCAACAGGAACTGACCATCAAACTGCAAACGCAACTAGCAGCACCGCTATCACTCTTGGCAACGCTGCCACAACTAGCGGCACCAATGATACCGTTGCCATAGGTAGTCAGGCCAATGCAGGTCTAAACTCAGCTACTGCCGTTGGCGGTCAAGCCAACGCTGCTGGTCTAGGCTCAACCTCTATCGGTTGGCAATCTAAAGCCACTGCTGAACGTGCGCAAGCTTTTGGTCATCTAGCCAATGCGAGCGGTGTACGCTCTACCGCTGTCGGTGAGGCAGCTATGGCAGGTGGCAATAATGATACGGTTGCTGTCGGTAACAAAGCCAATGCAGGTCTAAACTCAGCCACTGCCGTTGGCGGTGAAGCCAATGCCGCTGGTCTAGGCTCAACCTCTATCGGTTGGCAGTCAAAAGCCACCGCTGAACGCGCACAAGCGTTTGGTCATCTAGCCAATGCAAGTGGTGTACGCTCTACCGCTGTCGGTGAAGCGGCAGCAGCTCAAGGCGCAACTTCAGTCGCGGTCGGTAATAAATCTATGGCAGGCGGCATGAACAGTATCGCTATCGGTAACGAGGCAAAGGCGTCTAAAGACAACCAAGTCGTCTTAGGTAACGCTGGACAAGTGCAGTCTAGTACCGCAGCACAATCAGGTACGGTCAGAATCGTCACGATCGATGACAACGGCACTTTGGGTACTATGATGGTTGACTACTACCAAAAAGCTAAATAATTATAGTTGAGCAGTTGACACTGACGCTGTTGTAGTCAGTCATACTAGATAAAACAAAGAACCTCGCGATTGCGAGGTTTTTTTGGTTGGTAGGGTTAGCTTGTTTGATGATGTTTTGAAGTGCCGCGCTAGATTCTGTGGTTAACAAAGTTATTATGAAGCTGGAGCCAATCCTGCCATCCGCTATTATCTGCTTATCTAGGCGTGGCGCGGCCACGGTTTGGGGCATTCCTGTTTGGTCACGAGACTACCCAAAAACCTAGCCTGCGCAACACGCCTATTCAAGCAGGATAGCCGCTACTGTCAGGGCTAAAACTCTCCTCGAAACAACTATCATGATATAGTCTTTTGTAGCCTAGTTTCATAAAACTTAGTTCTAAGCGCTTTTTTTATTTCTTTAACTGTGACTATTATTTTCCTTGCATATAAAGCATCTAAAAGTGTTTTATTCTTTTGGTTTATATCAAATTTTGTTTTACTATCTTTATTGAGTTCATCAAACGGTTGACCAATCAAAGGTAATAAACTTAATATTTCAGTACTACTCAGATAGCTTATCTGGCTTAGCAACATATACTGAACCAACTCTTCTTCACCACTATCCTTAATATTATTGTGCAGCTCATTAGGAAATTGTCTATCATCATAGATATCTATAATTTTTTTACCTGAGTAAACTAAAATGTTAAGAATACCGTCAGGGTACTCTTTTATAAAATCTTGTTTCTGTACCTTATTGAGTTTCTGTGAATATATAATCGTTATATAGTCAGAAACCCCCATCTCTTCAATTAGCTCTCCATTAACAATGGATAAAATGTGATGCTCTACGAAAGCAGTACTTAAGTCTTTATTATCAAAAGATTTAACTTGGTCCCAGTTTTCTTCACTCAATGCCAGTATATCATTAGAAATTAACGATAAAACTTTATTCTCACTTAGTTCGGCAAAGTTGATATTAGCCCATCTGAGCATTAGTACTTTTATAACTAAACTATATTCAGAGTCACTTAAATCTTCACACTGTATTAACTCTCTTTCTAAAGCGTCTTGAACTTCATACCTATTCAATAAAATATTCTTATAATTGCCGTATTGTTTACTTAGTAGTTCAGCATTAATATTTATAAAACCAACCAAACTCTTAGATAATTTTTTATCGTTGCTTATAAAATACTTGATAATATTTTCCCAGTTTGGATACGCAACACCATACTTAAATAAGTAATCATGTAAATCATTTTCAACTTGATCTATGTCGATGATCTTTGTTACAACAACTAATAGTAACCTTTCTTTGTTATCTTCTGACAGGTTCTCTTCGTTTAATAGCTTTACAAAAATACTCTCATCTTCATATAACTGTTTTTCATCTTCCAAGTAGGTAGTGAGTAGATAAACATAATCATTTATATTCCCCCAAAAATCTTTAACTAAATAACTGATTTCAGAATCACATATTGTTGTTAATGGTGAATCTCTAAGTCTACTTTCTATTTCATTTGACGATAATGATAAGTTATATATTAAGGCAGCCTTGATTATATCCAACTCGACAGAAAAAAATCCTTGTTCACCAAGCCAGTTGAATAGATCAAGGTTTGTAACATCTAGGAGAGAGAATTTAGGTTGTATGGAAAGACTAAGCTGTTTGAATTTTTCTTTATTCCCTGACAAAGAATCCATTAAAAAATCAATATAATCCTCTCTTCTAGATAAAAACCTATTAAGCTTTGCAGTTAGATAGCTAGAGGTATCTAAAATATCAATACCATACCTAATAATTTTTGAGTAATTATTAGTTGTTTGTTCGTCTTCAACATCATCCAGTATTTCATCAAAAACACTATCATCTTGCTCTATAAGTATAGGAATAAGTAAGCTTAGATAACTGACGTCCTTATTGAACAAGATAGCTAAAAACTCAACTGAGATATCTGATTTATCACAAACTTTATGTAAAAAATTCTGCTTATGCTTCACAAACTCATTAGTCTGCAACAAATATCCCAGCATGCTAATATTTAAAACACTAGATGTATTCATCTCATCTTCTGATAAGTAACTTGATAACAGTTCGACTTGATGGGTTAACTCTAGCTCAAATTTAGGCATTTGACGTCCATTAACAACCATCGCATAGCTTTTATCTGATCTCGATATAGACGACTCAAAAAATAGAGAAATATAATCAGGATAGTTCTCATTAATATAGCCATTTATAATAAAAAACATTAACTGTTCAGGAATATCTGGTATTTCTTCGTCCTGAAGTAGTTGTTTTATATCTATATCCTGAAGTAGATTCTTTATAGTATTATTTTTAATAGTGTAAAGCTGCTCATTGAGTCTGCTTAAGCTATTAGATATCTCTTTTTGCTCCTCGTTGATTTTAGCTCTTATAATAGCTAAGCGCTCACTATAGATGAGCTGCGAATTAGTTGAATCCTCAACATCCGAAAACGACACATCGCTAGAACTAAACCAGTAGGAGTTATTATTTTCGGGATTAAAGTCAATATTTTTATCTTTCACACTTTCAAGCTTTAGAAATACATTTTCGTCATACTCATCAATATTAACTGTCTCACCATCAACCTTTATGTATTTAACAACATCATGTTTTTTGCGAATCAAACTATTTAAATAGTAGCTATAAACAGCATTAAGCTCATCAATAGATAATAGCATTTCATTTGAAAGCTCTGACTTCCTTCCCTCTAGTTCATGAATGTTTTCAGTAATTTCCGTTATCTTTTTATCTATCAAACTGAGTTTTACATCATTAAATATATTGTATATCAGACCCCTGTTCGAATTCAGTTTTGAAAAATCGTTTGGATAGTAGTTTTTATATACAACTATAGCAAAAACTTGGTTCTTATCTAGCTGTAAATATTTTAAATGATTATCGTAGTCTTGATATTCATTTAAAATATTTTTCACCAGTCTCATATCATCAAAATATAAACAAGTATTCCTCAGAAAACGTTTATCTATATCTTCTACCACTTCTTCATAGTTTTTTTGGATCAAATCATACGCATTCGTTGGATTGATAATCGGAATAACAGGGATAATATATTCAAAGAATTTACTTCTCTCAGTATCAGTAAACATATCGTCTTTAATAGCATATAAGAAAACCACTCTATCTTCACAATACTTGTTTATCATAGAGTTGAGTTCGCGCAGCCTTACAAAAATTTCGTTATTATTGAACCGATCTAAATCTTCAATGATGACAACATTTTTTCCAGTAGCTTCAAAAAAATATAAAATTTCATCTAAATGATCGTTAAGAATAGACTTTTCTTTTTCATTCTTTATATTAAATTCTGAGTTATGAAAGTTAAGCTTAATCTCAGATAATTCAAAAGAGACACTTAATAACTTATATAACAATAATATAAAGCATATCAAAAAGCACCAAAATGCTAATTTTGGTAGCCAATTAGGTAGGGAGTATATAGCTTCAATATAATCAACCTTATCAAAAAATACTAATCCACTTATAATTAGTATTATTACTAGCAAGGCTGTAACCTTATTCGTTAAAGCATTACCAGTAATTCGTTTAAATCTTGATAAGGGAATTTTATTTTGAGGTACAGCATAAAAGAACTGTTGTAGTATGCTTCTTTCTATAAGCTGAATCTGCTCAGGCGTTAACTCCTCTTCTATTTTCATATCACTATTTTTTTCATCAATAGCATTTGATTCTTTGTCATCTGACAAAGCATCTTTATTGATCTGAAAAGAAGAAAGAGAAATATCTAAAAAATCCCATTGGCTATTTTCTTTATATTTTCTCTTAAAGGTATTTAAGATACTACTTTTTCCTGAACCATATATTCCTGTTACAGCTATATTGAAGACACTTTCTTCATTCAGTGCAGATATTAGTCTATTCTCATATTTTTCATAGCTCTCTTTTTCCTCTCCTTGATCTAGATTATTTAGAGGTGATAAAGAATGAACACCATGTTCATTCTTTACTTCTAACTTATTGAGCTTCTCTAATCTAATTCTATGGTTGAATACTACTTTCTCCATTTCTCAAATGTCCTTGTCTAGTAATATGCTATAGAATTAGTTTTTAAAGCTTTCAATCTAACGCCCCTTAAACTCAGCCTCACGTCTCTCAACCATCGCCATTACACCTTCTTTGGCATCTTCTGAATGAAACAGTGGCGGCAGATAGCTATGGATATTGGCCAATGCAGTCGCTGCACCATTACGGCTGGCATCTTGTGCTGATGACAATGCTCCTCTCACACCCAAAGGCGCGGCTTTGCAGATCTCTTGGGCAAGCGTTAATGCACGCTCATATTCAGTGCCGTTTGCTACCACTTCACTGACCAGATTCAGCCTATCAGCCGTTTGCGCATCGAATGCTTTACCAGTAAGCAGATATGGCATGGCTTTTTGCCAGCCAGCAGCGGCTACAAAACGTACCGTCGCCCCGCCAAATGGCATAATGCCGCGCTGGACTTCCATCTGTGCAAAGTTACAGTTATCACTAGCGATGACCACGTCGCTGTTTAGCATCAGCTCGATAGCCACAGTGAAACAAGTGCCTTTTACCGCGACGACCACAGGTTTGGTACGTAGTTTTCCACTAATACCCCATGGGTCGATTTGATCGTCATTAAACTCAAACACGCCATCGTTTAGCTTGTCTTGTAGCTCGACTAAATCTAGCCCAGCAGTGAAGTGATCTCCATGGGCAAATATTAATGCACAGCGTAAGTTGTCGTCTTGCTCGTAGCGAGTCATGGCATCAGACAGTTGGGCAATCATATGACTGTCAAAAGCGTTGCGTTTGTTGGCACGATTTAGGCCGACAAGGCAAACATGGCCTTGCGTGTTATAAGTGATGCGGTTTTCTGTGGCGTTACTATCCGTAGTCATGGTTCCATCCTTGTTAAAGTAATCATTGGCATGTAATGAGTGGTTATATAGTCAAATCTCGATAATTTATGTGTAGAGATTGAGTGATAAGTCACCTTTAATATAGACATCCTCGTTCTATAACACAAGCAATAGAGATGACTCGCATAGTGCAAAAATCGATAAAAGTTGACCTCATTTACGATAAGTGCAACTATGTTGCAGGTCTAAATATGGTTCAGAGTATTTTATGGAATTTTGGCACGGTTTTTTGCTCATCACTAGCGTACACCTATTAGCTGCGGCCTCACCTGGCCCTGATTTTGTCTTAGTCTCGCAGCAGACATTAGCAAAAGGCCGACGCACAGGTTTGATTTGTAGTCTCGGTATTACCTTAGGTCTTGCCGTACACATAATCTATTCGGTGCTAGGACTGGCAACGGTCATCGCACATTCGCAGCCACTATTGACTACGATTAAATGGCTGGGCGGTGGCTATCTGATTTATCTCGGTTGGCAAGGCATCCAAGCAAAGCCTAAAAAACCAGCAGATTTAGACACAGCTCATCTTTCAGAAAAAACACATCCTTTGGAAAAAGCAGACACACAAGTAGATTCAAGCGCTCACTTTTCACAAGATGCACTTACTAGCCAAACCATACCTACAACCAAAGAAACCACTATCGAGAAATCGCCTAGTAATGACGAATCTACCTTTGCTACGTTGCGTCGCGGATTCCTTTGTAATGTTTTTAATCCAAAAGCACCTGTCTATTTTGTAGCTATCTTTACTCTTGTATTGTCGCCTGACATACCGCTTTGGCAATTGGCTATTTATGGTGTATGGATGATGGTGTTACAGATGGCATGGTTTAGTACGGTCGTCATGCTACTCTCTATCCCTGCGGTACATCGACGCTTTCAGCGTTTTGAACATTGGATAGACCGCGTATTGGGTACAGCGATGATAGTATTAGGGCTTAACTTGATATTGCGCCATCGATAAGCGACCGATAAAGCGCGGATAAACAATTAGCAACCTGCGAAATCTGCTACACTGGTTACTTATATCCATATATCGTAGCCTGACATTATGACAAGTAAGCCCATGACCCGTAACCCTGCAAATAGTAAACACAGAAACAGATCTCCTGCGACCGCGAAGAAACTCGGTCAGCTGCACCCACGCAACCCGCACCAAGGTCGTTACGACTTTGCGGTATTGACTCGCGCTTTACCTGAGCTTGCTGACCACACCATTACCAATCCTAAAGGTGAGTCGACGATTAACTTCTCGGATCATCAGGCCGTTCGTGTGCTAAATAAAGCACTATTGGCGAACTATTACGGGGTTAAATTTTGGGACATTCCTGAAGGCTATCTATGCCCGCCTATTCCTGGACGTGCCGATTATATTCACTATATCGCAGATTTATTGGCGCAAACCACTCACGTAAATGCTGATAATACACCGCCAACGGGCAAAGAAATTCACGCCCTTGATATCGGTACTGGTGCGAGTGCTATCTATCCTATCGTCGGTAGCCAAAGCTATGGCTGGCGCTTTACAGCAAGTGATATTGACCCTATTTCGGTCAACACCGCAGCGCTGATTTGTGAAGCCAATCCAAAGCTAAAAAGTGCGGTCAAGGTAAAGCTGCAGCCTGAGCCTAAATTTATCTTTAAAAACATCATTGGTCGTCAAGATTATTTTGATGTCGTGGTTTGCAACCCTCCGTTTCATGCTTCATTAGAAGAAGCGATGGAAGCCAATAGCCGCAAGCAGCATAATTTGCAGCGCCATCGTGGTAAGAATGAAAGCGAGCAAATCAGCCGCCGTTCAACCAAATCAGGCAACGCTGCGCAAAACCTAAACTTCGGCGGTCAGCACAAAGAGCTATGGAGTGAAGGTGGCGAGATTGCCTTCTTGACTAAGATGGCAAAAGAAAGCCAGAGCTTTGCTGAGCATGTGGGTTGGTTTACTACTTTAGTGTCGAAATCTGAAAACGTTAAGCCATTGCAAATATTATTAAAGCAGCTAAACGTCGCTCAAATGCGTATTATCGAAATGAGCCAAGGTCAGAAAAGCACTCGCGTACTAGCTTGGCGCTTTGACACTGACGAAGAATAATCACTAAGTAAAATTACTAATTCGAGTTTCACGTGAAACAAAAAAGCACCGCTTTGATATTCAAAGCGGTGCTTTTGTATAAATACTCAGTAAAAATCTAAATATATTAGCTAAAAAAACATTACTTTTAGACCAATTGCAATAAGCACGATACCGCCCAGTGCTTCAGCTTTATCCTCTAGCCATGTTCCTGAGCGACGTCCCAAATAGACCCCGAGCCAGCCAAATATAGCGGTTACTATAGCGATAATAAGGCAGGCTAACCACGCGTTCAGTAACAATAAATTCAGCGTAAACCCTGCCGCCATTGCATCAATACTAGTTGCAACTGCTAACGTAAACATAGTGCGGTGATTGATATGTCCATGCTTACTCGTGGCTGTTACTGTATCACTATCAGTGTTAATAGCATCATCATTGACGTCCAGATCATCACTGTCAGCATCTTCCTCATCCGCAGTAAATACTTCGTAAAGCATCTTTCCACCGAGAGCGATAAGAATAATACCCCCAATCCAAGGGGCAGCCGCTGCCAACCAACCCAACATTGCCGCACCTAATAAGTATCCGATAAGAGGCATTACGCCCTGAGCAATACCAAAGTAAAGCGCAGCATAGATAGCCAAGCGCAGTACATATTGATGACTATATTTTTGAGCCTTAGCACCCAACCCTATTGACACTGCAAACGCATCCATCGCTAAAGCAATAGCGAGTAAAATTACTTCAACCATTTGATTCCCACAAATTATAATTATTAAGTAATAGCAACGCTAACAAATGAGTTTCACGTGAAACAAAAATACCGCCTTGAATATCAAAGCGGTATTTTTATAAATTGTCAGTAACCAATTTCAAATTTAGATATCTAAGTTCGATACTGTTAGTGCATTCTCTTCAATAAAGATACGACGCGGTTCAACGTGATCACCCATCAAGCAAGTAAACATATGGTCAGCGGCGATAGCATCTTCGATGGTGACGCGTAGCATACGACGGTTTTCAGGATCCATCGTTGTATCCCACAGCTGGTCGGCGTTCATCTCGCCTAGCCCTTTATAACGCTGGATAGCTAGACCACGACGCGCATCAAGCATCATTTGCTGCCATAGATAATCGAAATCACGTACTGGGATATCTTTCGTTGTTCCCGCAGATGCTTCACGGCGGATAAAAGCATCGCTCTCAAGCAACGTATTCCATTCACTTGATAAACGTAGCAGTTTGCCATACTCACCAGAGTTGATAAAGCTAGCATCTAACAGATAATGGTGTGCTAGTTGATGCACATATACTGTGACGCGTGGCAGCCACTGAGCCTTGGTAGATAAAGCCTCACTATCTGACGCTTCACCTTCTTCAGTACCTACTACTGGCGTCATACCCAATAGATCTGCTGCGGCTGCATCCATATTTTTTGGCTGCGGCGCGTGGATATTAACCAATTCAATCTCAGGGCTTAGATCGCTACCGAAGTGATCCAGCTTAGTCTGCATTGCTGCTTTCCATTCCTGCATGGCAGACTCATCATAAGTCATGTCAGTGCTAAGTTTTGGCGTATGCGTCAATGCGTCCAAAATCACCGCTGGGAAACGAATCTGCAGACGCGCCTTGATCAACTGAGTTTGGTTGTAGTCGTTAAGCAGTGTCTCAAGCGCTTGACCAGTAATCGCAGGCGCATCGGCACTGATATGCAGCTTGGTATTGTCAATTGTTGAAGACAAGAGATAGGCTTTAAGCGCTTCGTCATCTTTGAGGTACAACTCTTGACGACCTTTTTTTACTTTGTATAGCGGCGGCTGAGCAATATATACATAGCCGCGCTCGATTAATTCAGGCGTTTGACGGAAGAAGAACGTTAATAGCAACGTACGAATATGCGATCCATCAACATCGGCATCGGTCATGATGATGATTTTGTGGTAGCGTACTTTATCAGGATTATACTCATCAGGACCAATACCACAACCTAATGCAGTAATTAGGTTACCCACTTCAGCAGATGATAGCATCTTGTCAAAGCGCGCACGTTCGACGTTCAGAATCTTACCTTTTAGTGGCAAGATTGCTTGCGTTTTTCGGCTACGACCCTGTTTAGCTGACCCACCTGCAGAGTCACCCTCCACAATATATAGTTCAGATAATACTGGATCTTTTTCTTGGCAGTCAGCCAATTTACCAGGCAGACCTGCAATATCCAAAGTGGTCTTGCGACGTGTCATTTCACGTGCTTTACGTGCTGCATCACGTGCACGTGCTGCATCGATAATCTTATTAGCAATGGCTTTACCAGCACCTGGATTCTCCAGCAGATAATCGTTGAACTTATCATGCATCGCTGATTCGACAGCAGATTTCACTTCGCTTGATACTAGCTTGTCTTTGGTCTGACTTGAGAATTTTGGATCTGGCACTTTTACAGAGACAATTGCAGTCAACCCTTCGCGAGCATCATCACCCGTTGCGGCTACTTTCTCTTTTTTGAATAAGTTTTCGCGATCCATATAACTGTTCAGGCAACGCGTCAATGCTGAACGGAAGCCAGATAAGTGAGTACCACCATCTTTTTGCGGGATATTGTTGGTGAAACACAGTACTTTTTCGTTATACGTATCTGTCCACTGTAGCGCGACTTCTACGCTGATACCATCATCTTGCTGGCTGGTAAAATGGAATACTTCGTTGATACCGTCTTTACCAGCATTGATATAGCTAACAAACTCTAGCAAGCCACCTTTATGCTCAAATTCATGACGCTTATCAATACGCTCATCAGTCAAAACAATACGCACACCAGAGTTCAAAAATGACAGCTCACGTAAGCGTTTTGCTAAGATGTCGTACTCAAAGATAGTACCAGTAAACACATCACTGCTAGGATAAAAACGGATTTGTGTGCCCGTCTGATCGGTTGCTTCCATCTGTTGGATATCGCTATCAGGTACGCCATCAGTATAAGTCTGATGATAATGATAGCCTTCACGCCAGATATTCATCTCAAGCTTTTGAGACAGAGCGTTAACTACTGATACACCTACACCGTGCAGGCCACCTGATACTTTATAGCTATTATCATCGAACTTACCGCCTGCATGCAATACGGTCATAATAACCTGAGCCGCTGATACACCCTCTTCTGGGTGGATATCAACAGGCACACCGCGACCGTTATCCATCACACTGACAGACTCATCTTCGTGAATAACGATATCAATCTGATCACAGTGACCAGCAAGCGCCTCATCGATAGAGTTATCCACTACCTCAAAGACCATATGATGCAAGCCTGTGCCATCATCGGTATCACCGATATACATACCAGGACGCACACGTACGGCCTCTAACCCACGCAATACGCGAATATCTTTAGAACTATAATCAGAAGGCAATACTTCTGAAACTACCGTAGGCACAGCTGCTTCAGTAGTACTGTCGTCTATCAATTGCTCGTGGTCAATAGGTAATGAATCACTCATGTACATTCCTTAATCTAGCCATAATCAGCCATTTACGATTAGCGCACTTACAAACAGTCCACTATATAATGGCATCTTAGAATTAACGTCTATTATTCATAATCTAGAGTGCATATGAGCAGCTAAACCACTAACCACCGTTAGCCTCAAAAAAGGCCGCACAGAGATAAAATCAGTAAATTACTTATTAGTAATAGTCTTTGTTTTTCTAGCCATTGTTAAAACTATTGAAATAAATAAAATACATATTTATCAAATACTTATAGATAATTGAAAAATTGAAATCTTTTCTATGATGCTATCAGATAAATTGCTGAGCACAGGACAAAAATAAAGGGTTATTTTAACATTTTTTTGCTTCTAAGTCACTGTTTACTGAGAGTTTTACAGTCTGTGAAAGGTCGTCTTAACATAGTAACTGTTAGGACAAATAGTAGTGGCTGTAATACCAAAGAGTAAGAGATAAAATTAGATGAATAATCATCAAGAGTATAAATCAAAGATAGGATATTAGTCAGTAAACAGCACTTTACCTTGTTTCACATGAAACGTTTTTGGTTGTGACCAAAGTTCGTTAACTAAAGGTAAAATATCGTCTGTCAGACTGGTCATGAATACTTGGCACGGGAGTTGAGCTAGGGTCGATAGCAATATTTCTATAGCTCTATCATCCAATTCTGCAGTGATATCATCTAGAAGCACAACAGGTGTCGCTCTCGATGATAAATCATCATTGAGTGAGTCACTGCGCTCTCCATCGTTTAGCAACATTGGTAGTTGCGATAAGCGCAGTGCAGTAATGAGCAGTTTCTTTTCACCGCGAGACAATACATTTGCTGCCTGCTCTTTTAAAGTCGGTAATTTGGTTTGGATACTATTTGCTGAAGCTGCTGTTCTGGCATCTGTCGTTTGATCGTTTACAGAATCATCAGAATGCCAATGCACATGAATATCAGCACGATGATTGCCTATACGGGTATATCCCAATTGCAAATCCTGCTCTAACCGCTCATTAAGCTGCACATCTAGTGCGACACTGGTGTCGTAACCAGCGTTATAGCTTAGGCTCAGTTGCTCAGCGTAAGAAGGCAATAGCTGTACGATGCTCTTGGCAAAATAAGGCTGCCATTCAGTAAATACTTGCTCTCGATAATGATGAATCAAAGCAGCATGATTACTTAACCCTTTATCCCATGATTTTAGCTCAGCCAGCTGTACTGGTGTTAAGTGACGAGTGCTTTTTAGCAAACTATTGCGCTGTTTTAGGAGACGTTGATAAGCCATCCATTGTGGATGAAACCCTTGTTTCATGTGAAACACTAACCAATCTAGCAACTGTCGACGGCTCGCACTTCCCTGCTCCAACATATCCATTGACGATGGATCTATCAGTAACGTAGGTAGCTGCTCTGTCAAGATACTTTGGTTGTAAACAGTGGTTTGATTGAGGCGTAAGATGGTCGTAGCATCTG
This sequence comes from Psychrobacter sp. UBA3480, assembly GCF_002377945.1. GTDB lineage: Bacteria > Pseudomonadota > Gammaproteobacteria > Pseudomonadales > Moraxellaceae > Psychrobacter. Next base: position 4,267 of record NZ_DFQV01000020.1, on the reverse strand, counting down.
CTTGCTTTTGAATAGCTAAAGTACGACTATCATTGAGCTTAGCATGAACAGTTGTGTTATTTTGATGATGCTGGATATAACGTTTAGGCTGGTGATGGCGAAAGCTCTTACCTCTTGATAACAAGAATATAGCTTCGAGCAACGAGGTTTTACCGCTGCCATTTGCACCGATAATAATGTTGCAAGCAGCAGGCTCTACACTAATTTGAGTAAGGTTTCTAAGATGGGATATTTGTAGACGTTCAATCATAGTATCGATAGCCGCCCATTAAAGCCTGCTTATTTAGCAGGCAAAAGTTTATTAAAACCAATATATAGTACTGAAAATAAAGCTCTTTGAAACGTACTATTTCTATTCAATTTTGTTTGTTTCTAAAGAAAAAAGCATTATATACGCATTGGCATAATGACATACTGATGAAACTCATCATTTAGTTGATTGACCAATACAGAGGCATTCGATTGGCTCATATGCATTTGTAAATCGCCTTGGATAACGCTTAATACATCTTGCAGATAAGCAGCATTAAATGACAACTCCATTGGCTCACCTTGATACTTAGCTTGTATCATCTCGACTGCTTCATCCTGCTCAGCATTATTAGCACGTACTTCGACCATGCCATCGCTAGCAAAATTAAAGACCACACCACGAGATTTTTCATTACTCAAGATGGCAACACGACGTAGAACATCTGTCATTTTTTCCTGACTAAATAAAGCCAGCTTGTCAGTATTGCTCGGCATCACACGGCGATAATCAGGGAACTTACCATCAATCAAACGTGCGGTAAATGTTACCATTAGATCTTGGCTGACCTGTCCTGCACTATCTACATCACCAAATGGCAAACTTACTTGTAAAAACTCTCGGCCAAAACTTAGGGTAACTGCGTTGTCTTGATCACCCAACATTTTACCAAGCTCAGAAGCTAAACGCTCAAGCTCAATCACTGCCTTACGCGGCAAGATAGCTTGCATATTGAGATCTGCGCTTACATTGATAACACTACGGGCTAATGCCAATCTATGACCGTCTGTTGCTACCGTTGTCAGTTGCTGCTGTGAAACGTCAAACAACATACCTGTTAAGTAGTAGCGTACATCTTGAATTGCCATTGCGAACTGTGTTTTGTGAATCAAATCTGTCAGACGATTACGGCTAATGGTCAGAGGTGTGATATTTTCAGGGTTACCCAAGCTCGGATAGTCTTCGCTTGGCAATGTTCCTAATGTAAAACGACTCTTACCACTAGTTAATAAGCAACGCTCATTTGCTTGAGTTGCTAGATTAACTTGCGCTTGGGCAGGTAGCGATTTACAAATATCTTTTAGCTTAGTTGCAGGAAGCGTCGTTGTACCTGCTTCTACACAAGCACCAGCAGGCAATTTCAATGTCGATGTCAGCTCTACCTCTAAATCTGACGCTGTTAAGATAAGCTCAGATTCCGATAGCTGTAGCTTGATATTACCTAATATAACCATATTGTGGCGTTTATCAGCGGCTTTGGCGATCAAGTTGATAGCTTTCAGTAACGATTCTCGATTGATCGATAATTGCATGCTTAGTTACTCTTATTTGAATGATTCTTTTATAAAAATTTGTCGTAATGACTTAATAATACCTTGTCTGCTGACGATAATCTACAAAGCATCTGTGGACTTATATTTTCGATATTATAAACCATCTGTATCTACTAGAATACAACGATATCTGTCGCTTTTATCCTGCCTGTAACATCAGAGCTAGGGTTTTATAATCCTTATCAAATGCAGGGTCTGCTGTTCTTAACTCATTTACTTTATCGCAAGCGTGCATCACCGTCGTATGGTCGCGTCCACCGAACGACTGACCAATTTCAGGGAAGCTATCGCCTGTTAATTCACGCGACAAAGCCATCGCTATTTGACGTGGTCTTGCAATACTACGCGTACGTTTACGCCCCATAATATCTTTGACCGTGACATCATAGTACTCAGCAACTATCTTACGGATGTTATCCATATTCACTGCCTGCACACGCATCGCAACGATGTCTTTTAGTGCGTATTGCACCATCTCAAGAGTAATCTGTGCCCCTGTTAAGTTAGCATTGGCAAACACCTGATTTAGGGCACCTTCTAAACGTCTGACATTAGACACCACATTTTGCGCAATGAATAGCGCACATTCCTTTGGTAATACCATACCGTAGGAGGCTGCTTTTTTCTGCAGAATTTGCACTCGAGTATCGATCTCAGGGGGATCAACAGCGACCGTTAACCCCCAAGAAAACCGTGATCTAAATCGTTCATCAAATTCCGTCATTTGGGAGGGATGTCGATCAGAGGCTAAAATAAGTTGTTTATCACCACTAGTAAAATCTGCAAATAATGTTAGAAACTCATTACTACTTTTAGTCTTTCCTGCCAATACATGAATATCATCTACAATTAATAAATCTACTTTTTTTATTTTCTTTTTAAAATCTTCTATTTTATTATTTCTTAATGAATAAACTAATTGGTTTATAAATTTTTCAGAAGTGAAATAATAAAAACTTTGATTATTTTTTAAATAGCGATGAGCTACAGAATGCATTAAATGCGTTTTTCCCAATCCAGAAGGGCCATATATAAATAAAGGATTGTGACGATTTTTCGATTGGCGCTTACCAAGCTCATAACAAGCCTTGTAAGCCAAGTTATTGGACTTACCTGTAACAAAGGTTTCAAAAGTAAATTCGGGGTTCAGATAGCTTAATGATTTTGTATCAGCAGACTCAACTGGCTCATTATGACGCATGTTCGCGTCGATATCTGCTTTTGCGTTGTTATGGTGAATAGATTCAAATTTATGTTCGGATGGGGTAGGGGAGACGTCGTCTTCTACAAACAAAGAACCTGATTGACTGTTATCTTCTGCATTGCGGCCAGCATTATCAACACGTACAACGACCTCTTCAATACTACCTTGACTGTGTTTGGTCACCAACTGCTGAATATCTTGAAGATGATTCTTCTTGATATACGTCACAAAATAATCATTGGGAGCAAGAATAATCAAAGTTTGTGCTTCTTGATGAGCTGACAGAGGTCTCAGCCACATAGTAAACACGTTGTCTTTGACGTTATAACGCAAATCGTTTAGACATTTATCCCAAATATTTGCTGTGTCTATCATGAAAAGTACTGACCTTGTAATCTGAAATAATAGTTATTTTTTAGCAATATAAATTGCTACCTAAGCCTCGATATTACGCGTAACAACTAACCAAAGAGTTCGTACTGATATCCTATACGAAGGTGTATATCAAGTAGCGCCTAATTTAACACAGATACCCTGTGGATAAAACCTTGTTTTTTGTGGATAAGACTGTGGACAGTTCTGTGCATAACTTTTACAAGCTAGTTATCCATATTTAACCCACAGTTTATCCACAGGCTTACCCATAGCCTAGTAAATTGATAATAAAAAGGAAAATAGACTTAACCACAGATAATCATAGTCCCAATAATAACAATACTATATTTATATTAATTAATTATTATTATAGTGTTTGAGCCAGCCTGTGGATAACTTTGTAAATTATAGAATATATAACTATAAAATTTGGTTAACTAGAAATAGGTTTTAAGGAAATATCTTTACTAGATTTGTATGAGGTATTTCCTATTTAGGGACAAAGCAAATTAGTTTATTGACCAAAACTATACTGAATGGTATAATCCTCCGTTATTACGAATTTAGTCCATTATTTTGATAGGTGAGTTATGAAACGTACATTCCAACCAAGCGTGATCAAGCGTAAACGTACTCACGGTTTCCGTGCTCGTATGGCAACTAAAAAAGGCCGTCAGGTCTTAGCTCGTCGCCGCGCTAAAGGACGTCATCGCCTTACTGTATAATCAGTAGATTGCGATAAGCATGGCTAACAGTGCTTGTTGTGTTCTTATTGTTTATAGATTGCGATAGTCAATCATCACAACTGACACTTAGCCATATATTAAAAGCGCCCACATAGGCGCTTTTTTTGTCTCTATAATTTGTTATTATTTCTTCTATCGTTATTCTACTAGGTTGTACTATGTCCAATACTCTATCAGATACACCTGCAGCTAGTTTCACTAAACAGCAACGCCTGCTTACCCCTGCAGCCTTCCGTGAGGTATTTGACGCACCTGAGCGCAAGATTCATCAGAGTCATTTAATGGCTTTTGTACGCGCCAACGAGCATGCACAGCCGCGAGTCGGTATGGCTATTACTAAGCGTAAAGTACCTACTGC
>NZ_DFQV01000030.1:44161-60735 GCF_002377945.1 Psychrobacter sp. UBA3480 | reverse complement strand
TTTTATGTCAATCCACAAAAAAACATCTATCACTGCTTTGGCTGTAGCGTCGGTGGCAATGCCATCAGTTTTTTGCGTGATTATGAAAATTTGACGTTTATTGAAGCGGTCAATGAACTATCAAAGCAAACAGGCATTGAAGTACCGAAAGAAGAACAGCAAAACGTTAGTTATCAACGTCGCGCACCCAAACCTATTGCACCGCCGCCTGTGCACAATGTGCCTAGCCCAACTGTAGAACATAGCAAAGTAAGCCAAGACGGTACAAATCAAGACAACCATCAAAATAATCGTCAAGACATTTATCAAGACAATGTCGTCCAAAGTGACCAAAACTACATCGACCAGCCCATTTATGATGACAATCAGGGCTATGAGAATTTCCCGCCGTTAGAGGCGTATGATTCAGCGTCATATTCGATGGACTCCTATTCCTCAGAGCCGTATTCGCCAAGCCACGCAGATGATAGTGGCTATCCACCAGCATGGTTGACAGATACGGATACTGGCGCTGGTATCCAGGACGCTCATGGCATTGAGCAAAGCGATGATAAAGATGGCAACCTATATGAGCTGCTAGAGCAAATCCAGCAGTTTTATCAGCACAATCTGACCACGCATCCCCATGCCAAGCACTACTTTTTATCGCGCGGTATCACCGAAGACATCTTTGAGACCTTTGGTCTTGGCTATGCGCCATTTGGCTGGCAGCATCTTGAGCATCAATTCCCGCAAGATATTGAAGGACTAAAAGCCTTAGGATTGGTACGACAGTCAGAGTCTGGCCGCGACTACGATCTATTGCGCGACCGAGTCATCTTCCCAATTCGTGATAACCAAGGCCGTACTATTGGTTTTGGCGGTCGGGCGCTCGATGACGAAGTAAAGCCTAAATATATCAACTCCTCAGACTCGCCCGTCTTTCATAAGCAGCATGTACTATACGGCTATTATGAATCACGTCAGCAGCGCGCAGACAGCTGGCTGGTCGTCGAAGGCTATATGGATGTGATCGCTCTTTATCAAGCGGGTATCTATGGGGCAATCGCCTCGATGGGTACAGCGATTAATGAAAGCCAAATATCGCGTCTACTGACACTAAATCCAACGCTTACTTTGAGCTTCGACGGAGATAGCGCAGGACAAAAAGCCGCTTGGCGCACACTTGAAGTTGCCCTGCCCGTATTGGCCGATGACAAAGAGCTGCGGTTTTTAACCCTGCCTAATAATCATGATCCTGATACTTTTATTAAGAGTCAGGGCAGCGATGCCATGCGTGAGCAAATCGCTAATGCCATGCCGCTATCACAGTATATCTTTGCGTATTTGAGTGAGCGTTATGACATGAGTCTGGCTGAAGGCAAAGCCAAGCTCATGTCTCAAGTCCGCTCGTTGACGACCGCCTTACCCAAAGGCAGTAGCTTTCGCTATTTGCTTAACAATGACGTTTATCAAAAGCTTGGTGGTAAACGCAGTCAGAATGTCGAGGCTAAAGATGCGCTGCTAGATTTTGATGGTGATATGACCATCAGTCAGCAATTGCAGCTTTGTTTTTTGTTTCAGCCGCGCGCGTTAATCGACGACCCTATTGAGTCGATTTGGCAACAGTCAGGGATTAATGGCTTACACCTACCTGCTCATATCAAACAAAAAGCATCGCCTGATACGCTACGTCCGCTTGCGTGGGAAGACTTGCAAGATGCTGCTCTGCTAGACATCGTAAGCACTATCAAGCGCTGTCTTAATTACCTACCAAAAGACGTCAATGCAGCGGCGCATTTTATCTTATCGAACGTAAAGCCTGCGACCCAAGACATGCTCAGCCGTAATTGGGGCGGCTTCTATAAAGCGCTAACTGCACGTAATATTTTGGGGCTTGATGGCCTAATCGAAGAGCTAGTCAGTCAGCTGCTTGAGCGCAACATGAAGAAAAAAATACAAGAGCTGATACAGAACCCAGATCATATTAAGCTTGCGATCGTCCGTAAACAAACTCAATTATTGAATGATTGGCTACGGGCACAGCAGGCAGAGCAATCGGCACAGATGGTCACTGTGCAGTCTTAATGTTTAATTTCAAATGTTGACCCTTTAAAAGTCTAGCAGCTGCCCCCACTACTAATGATTATGCCCAGTAGCATGAGTCGCTCCTAAATCATTTAGCTGATGGCAAATAATCAGTAAAAAATGGTCGGTAGCTATCACTAGCTCGTGCTTGACGACTGTGGTCTGTGTTAAACTGTGTCGCTGTATATTGACAGCACTGCTTGGTGAATGATTGTGAGCATGCATCGTTAAGCACAAATTTTAGGTATTATTTTTACGTATCCGCTTTTAGATACTATTTTTTAAGTACTGTATTTTTTTAAGTACCATATTGAAGTCTTTTGAGCTTTTCTAATTTTTAGCTGTTTATCAGCATTGTTATTGTAGTGTTTTGAGCCTTTATTCATATCAACTCATTTTTGATATTATTGACAACCTCTACGCCATATTTTGATCAATCGATTGATAAGATCAACGCAAAGAGCGAGCGATAGCGAGTCACAATATAAAAATGTCCGATGCAAGTAAGCGAGTATTTATGAACGATAAGTCAGTTTCTAAGTCCACATCTCAACTGGCCACCTTAATCCAAATGGGCAAAGAGCAAGGGTATCTTACCTATGCTGAGGTGAATGACCAGCTGCCCGACTCTATTACCGAAAGCGATCAGATCGAAGACATTGTGCAAATGCTGACCGATGTCGGTATCAAAATCTTTGAATCAGCTCCTGATGCCGATGACATCTTGATGAACGATGATTCAAGCGATGATGACATGGCAGCAGATGAGGCAGCGGCAGTACTCGCCTCTGTTGAAACTGAGCCTGGTCGTACCACTGACCCTGTACGTATGTATATGCGTGAAATGGGTACGGTTGACCTACTAACTCGCGAAGGCGAGATTGCCATTGCTAAGCGTATCGAAGAAGGTATTCGTGACGTGCAGCATGCTATGTCTTACTGGCCTGGTACCGTACAGTTTGTCCTTGACGAGTATCAAAAAGTACAAGACGGCGAAAAAAAGCTATCTGACGTCATCACTGGTTTCTTAGATCCTGAGACCGAAGAAGACAAAATCGCCGCTCAAGAAGCAAAAGAAGCAGCGAAAGAAGAACGTGAGCGCATCAAAGAAGAAAAAGAAAACCCACCAGTTATCAAAGCCAAGGTCAATGCAAAAACAGCTGCGCTTGATGATGACGACGAAGACGAAGATGACGTTGAAGACGAAGCTGAAGAAGAAACCAGCGGTCTTGATCCAGAAGAAGTTCGTTTACGTCTAGAAGAGATTGAGCATCTATTTATCAAAGCCAAGCAAGCATTGCTAGATTATGGCCGTGGTAGCGTACAGGCTGATACAGCGTATGCTCTACTTGCTGAACGCTTTATGATGTTGAAGCTAAATAATCGCTTGTCAGACCAGGTCATGGCTATCATGCATGACGTCTATGACGACGTGCGTAAGCAAGAGCGTCAAATCATGCGTTTGGTGATTCGCCGTGGTCGTATGCCGCGTGAAGAGTTCCGTAAGACCTTCCCTAGCAATGAAACCAATGTTGATTGGTTGATTGAACGTATCAAAGGTAAGCCTGCATTTGCTGGTACGCTAGAAAAAGTCACTGATGACGTCATTTTACTTCAACGTCGTATTCGTGATTACGAGCAACAGCTCGACATGAAAATCCACGATATGAAAGATGTCGCACGTCGTATGGCGGTTGGTGAAGCAAAAGCTCGCCGCGCGAAAAAAGAAATGGTTGAAGCTAACCTACGTCTGGTTATCTCTATCGCGAAAAAATATACCAACCGTGGCCTACAGTTCTTGGATCTTATCCAAGAAGGTAACATCGGTCTGATGAAAGCCGTTGATAAGTTTGAATATCGCCGTGGTTATAAGTTCTCGACGTACGCTACATGGTGGATTCGTCAGGCGATTACCCGCTCTATCGCTGACCAAGCGCGCACCATTCGTATTCCTGTGCATATGATTGAGACGATCAACAAGATAAACCGTGTCTCACGTCAATTGCTACAGGAAATGGGTCGCGAGCCAACACCTGAAGAATTAGGCGAACGCTTAGAGATGGACGAAGTTAAAGTCCGTAAAGTATTGAAGATTGCTAAAGAGCCTATCTCTATGGAAACCCCTATCGGTGATGATGAAGATTCGCACCTAGGTGATTTTATCGAAGATGGTACGATTTCAAGCCCTGTTGATGATGCGACTGCTGCTGGTCTGCAAGAAGCAACTCGTGATGTACTCGGCAACCTGACTGAGCGTGAAGCGCGTGTCTTGAAAATGCGTTTCGGTATCGATATGCCAACCGATCATACTCTAGAAGAAGTCGGCAAGCAGTTTGATGTAACGCGTGAGCGTATTCGTCAGATCGAGGCAAAAGCATTACGTAAATTGCGTCATCCATCACGTTCTGAGCACTTGCGCTCTTTCCTTGAAAATGACTAAATTTTCAGAAAAATATTGAGCCTAGCTAATAGGCTTCAGATAGTTGCCAAAAATAAAAAAGCTGAGTATATCTCAGCTTTTTTTGTGTCTGCTTTTTTAGTTCTATAATTTATTAATCACTGTGTTTATTAATTACAAAGCTTATTAATTACAAAGCCTCCTACTCATAAAACCCTTCAATCTAAGAGCTGCTTGTTCAATATATACCCCTGTTTTCTTTACCTTCTACTATCTTCTCTTATTCAAAATTATCTAACTATAGATACAGACTCTCCTTTAAAAACCACTTTATAGTTGACACTGTCAACCTTATTCTATATAGTTGCTTCTATCAACTATATCAAAGAGTTTTTATGTCTAATAATTCATTGAGCGAAACACTACATCAATTGATGCATACCTATACCAATCTATTGCTAGAAGGCATTCGCCAGCAAGGGGTAGAGTTGTCAGTAACCAATATCAGAACCTTAAAAGGTGTGTGTTATAACCCGAATAGCACTGCGCTATCGATCTCTAAACACATGCAGCGAGACAAAGCGCAAATCACTCGTGCCTTAAATGACCTTTTGGCGGCTGAGCTAATATTAAAGACAGACAACCCGCTTGATGGTCGTAGCCAATTACTACAGCTGACCCCTAAAGGCGAAGAAGTTATGACGAAACTTGATGCAGCAGAAGAATGGACAAGACAGCAATTAACGAAAGATTTAAGCCTCGTAGAGCTTGCGTTATTTTTCCGTGTCAGTCGCACCATGATAGACAACGTTAGCAGCAGCAAGACTACCGATAAATAAGTAAGGACAGCTCCGTATGAATGACACAATAAATCAAAAACCAGTACGCGAAATCATGACCGTTGCTCACAAGCAAATGATTACTCCGCACTACATCCGTATATACCTCACAGGCCAAGCAGTTACTATTGCCAATATCGCGACCATGACAGTTGGAGCAAACAATAAAGTGCTTATTCCCGTCGATAAAGCCCAGCCAATTGACCTAAATGACAATACTACATTCGTTGTTCGCACTTATACTCATCGCGGCGCCGATGTGGCAAAACAACAGATCTGGATTGATTTTATTGCTCATGGTGATGAGGCGCCTGCTTCAGGCTGGGCCACTCATGCTGAGGTTGGCGACGAGATTGGTATCTTAATGAAGCCTAAAACCAAAGCCCTTTGTCCTGATGCAGATAATTTTTTACTGATTGGCGATGCCACGGCGATACCAGTGCTCGGCTCGATATTAGAAACCTTGCCTGCCAGCGCGACTGGACAATGCATCATCGAAGTTCACGGTGCAGAAGATGAGCAAGAATTGCCGACAGCGGCCAATATCACCATGACATGGTTACATAACCCAGATCCAACGCAAGGCAGCCAATTAATCGACACAGTAAAATCTCTCGATTTGCCAACTGTAGAGCAGAGCCGATTTGCTTATATCGCTAGCGAATTCTCATCTGTCAAAGCTCTGCGTCATTATCTAAAGGTCGAGCAACAGTGGTCTAAAGATGAGCTATATGCCTTTTCTTACTGGAAAGCAGGTGTTGCAGAAGACCAATCTGTAAGCGATCGACAGGCAGAAAAAAACACCGACTAATTAATTGCTCTTTATGATGATAGGAAAATAACTATGGCTCCAAATACTATGCCGGCAAATACCGAGACCCTGCTCATTGATGGCAATAAAAATAGTGGCGCTAAGAATGATGGCACTAAAAAAACACCGTTGCTCTACAAAGTGTTGTTAATACTTGCCTTAATGACTGTCATAGGTGGTCTCTTAACAGGTGTGATGACCTATATGAATGTCGGATACTCCGATACGTTTTTTATAGACTGGTCTAGAGCGCTACTGGCAGCGTATGCGATCATGCCGATTGGCTTCTTACTGATGGGACTGGTCACAAAATTTATTAATCATAAGCTACCTAATATCAAAGCGTACAAGCGCAATCTCATCACAGGTGTATTGATGGCTTGTATAATGGAGTCTATGTTGGCCTTTAGTACTGCCTCAAAGACGATTGGTTTTGCCAATCAAACGGCATTTTTGAATGGTTGGTTAGAAGGGTTTCTAGTTGCATTGCCAGTAGGATTGACGTTAATGGTCATTGTCTCTATGACTATTAAACCAAAAATTGAGGCATTTCTAAAAAGCTAAAATATCACGACTATGTTTATTAAGCTTCCTGGCACTCTGCCGCGATGCCAACCAGATTAACAAAAAAGCTTAATAAAATTTAAGAACATAAAGCATCAAGGGCGTGTTGAATATTCAACATGCCCTTGTCATGTCAGAAGCTTTCTAATACTATTTTACTGTTGGTTTTGCAAAGAACTAACGTGTATTTAATAAGTCAGTCGTAACAACGTTTAGTGTTAAATTTGATTTGAAACAGTCTTTTTTTACCCGTCATATATTGTTACTATTCGACAATATTCCGATGACTAGACAGTACAACTGTCATAATTAATCTAGTTTTGGCTGTATACTCTACTGTTATAGCAACGTATAGTCAGAATATAAACGCTAGTTATAACCAGTATTCTACTAGTAGCCGTTTATTTGTATATGGTTGACACATTGGCGGTAAATAGAATCTACACCGCTTTGGTATTTAGACCTATAATGAGTAAGCTAAAAATCTAATGTTCCACTCTGACAGTTGTTGATTATTAACTAGGTATCGATATCACACATTTTATGAATACAGAAAACATAATATCTGCACTTAACAACCCCATGCGTCGTCAAATCATAAAGTGGTTGAAGGACAGGTCGAACTTTCCAGCGTCATTACCAGAGCATGCTAATCTGGATGGTGTATGCGTCAGTTATATTCAAGAAAAAGCTGGATTGTCGCAATCAACCATTTCAAACTATATGGGTGTGTTAAAAAAAGCAGGATTGGTTACGTCCGAACGCCATGGACAATGGACGTTTTATCAGCGTCATGAAGCTAACATCGAAGCATTTCTCACTGAAGTTGAAAAAGAGCTGTTGAAGCTTTAAAAATTTCTCATAGTCTTTAGAGCCATTTTGTTCCGCTATAAAACATCTAGATATTTCAATATAACGATTATCTATCGCACCATCGTCTAAACTAACACCCTCTTCTCTTCTCTCCTAGCTATCTCTTTCCTTCTACCGACATATTGCCTTCTAAAATATTTACTCACAAAGAATATGGTCTTCTAATCAGGTTTTAACCTGCATAAAAAAAGCCGAGATACACTCAGCTTTATGATATTTATCAATATGACACTATTAATACGTAGCTAATTTAATGCGCGCCTAAACTTTGCTCAGCATCTGGCTTATCATGCACACCGAAATTATCTATCATCGCTTGGCTCGCCTCGTTCAAACCGATAAGCTTTACCTCCGTGCCTTCGCGGCGAAATTTAATAATCACTTTATCTATGGCGGCGACTGCTGCAAAAATGCGCGCGCGACACGTCAATGACCACTTTAGAGACAGACTCTTTAATATCAAAGGAATCAATCATACGCTCGGCTGATGAGAAAAACACTTGTCCATCAACTCGATAATAACGCGTTTGCGCTGCTTCATCCATGTGACTATGCACACTCATATAGCGCTCAATCTTATTGGCAAAGAACAATGCTGATAGCATCACACCAATCAATACGCCATAAGCCAAGTTATGCGTCGCGACCACCACAGCAACGGTCGTAATCATGACCACATTACTTTGCAGCGGCTTGGTTTTTAACTCTTTAAATGAACCCCAGTTAAAAGTACCGATAGACACCATAATCATCACAGCGACCAATGCGGCCATTGGAATAATCTTTAGCCAATCGCTTAAGAACACAACCATTAATAATAAAAACACGCCTGCCACTAAAGTAGAAAGACGTGTATAACCGCCTGATTTGACGTTGATGATCGACTGTCCAATCATCGCACAGCCTGCCATCCCGCCAAAAAAGCTACTAACCACATTGGCAATACCTTGACCTTTGCACTCTTGCGTACGGTCGCCTTTGGTATCGGTTAAATCATCTACGATAGTCATGGTCATCATAGACTCAAGTAAGCCCACTATCGCCAAACTGATAGAATACGGAAAAATAATAATCAACGTATCTAAGTTCAACGGGATATCAGGTATCAAAAACATCGGCAGAGTGTCAGGTAGCTGACCCATATCATTGATGGTTCGAGCCTCTGCACCTAATAAGATGGCTATAGCCGTGACCAGTACAATACTGACCAATGGTGATGGAATCACTTTACCGATCTTTGGAATATATGGATAGCCATAGATAACGACGAGACCTAGCACTACAAGACCGTATACGTGTACTAGGTTTGAACCTGCCTGCGGCAGTAGCTCAGGAACCTGTGACATAAAAATCAAAATAGCCAAGGCATTGATAAAGCCGAGCACTACGGATTGAGACACATACTTCATCAGATTCCCCAGCTTTAAGAAGCTAAATATAATCTGTATAACACCTGTCAGCACACTGGCTGCTAACAAGTACTGCAATCCATAATCCTTGACCAGCGTCACCATTAGTAACGCCATCGCACCCGTCGCCGCCGAAATCATCGCTGGACGACCGCCGACAAACGCAATCACTACTGCGATACAAAATGAGGCATAAAGCCCTACTTGGGGATCGACACCGGCAATGATAGAAAACGCAATCGCTTCAGGAATAAGCGCCAAAGCGACGACCATGCCAGCCAAGACATCGCCGCGCGCATTGGATAGCCAATGCTCTTTAATTGTATTTAACATATTTAACTCAGTTTTGGGTAACTGCTGTAGTCTGTCAATAAACGAGGTATCTAATCATTATTTGGAAAACATTTAATTGGAAAGCATCTAAAAAGTAGTTAAAAATCAGCTCACATGAAAAGTCTGACACATTTCTATCTAGGCATATCTATATTTAGACCCTTTGCTATCTAGGTACTTTGCTCATTACCTATCAAATGACAAATATAAAAATGTGAACGATCATAGTTAGCGAGTTATCGTTATAACGTACTTTTAGTGGTGTAATCTTTATGATCCACTAGATATATTGAATAGTGATACAAACGTTAAAGCAGTGCGTGCGCACAAGAAAAAGCGTTAGACGCTTTATGAGAGTAATTGCTATAGGAAGCAATCATTACTGAGGAGAGATACAACTAGGGTGGCGTATTCATCTTTGTGGTGGCAGCTTTTATAGAGTTAAGAAGTGATATTTCGCGTCATTTTAACATACATAAAGTAGATTAATAAAAACATCGCCCTTTTGGCGAGGATTTAACTTTTTAGCTATCTCAATTACCGAGCTTAAGTATTCATATTACTCTTCTATTTGAATAAATTTATAACCTTTTAGGCTTTACAGGTCTCGTTTCTATATTAGAATCACACGAGACATTTAATAGTGTCTCCATATACCCCATCGCTAGGAAACTGACATGATTGTCCGGCAAACGCCCAATGCCCTTAAGATATTTTTCACTCTGCGTGGATCAATCATTCCAAAAATCTATCCGCAAATTTTGCTAATTACTATTCTTAGTACGCTTATCACGATTATCCAGCACTGGCTTCCTGACTCGTTTCCTTATTATGGTATGGCAACGTTTACCTTGCTCGGAATTGCCTTATCGTTGTTTCTTGGGTTTCGGAACAATGCCAGTTATCAGCGTTGGTGGGAAGCGCGCGGACTGTGGGGTCAACTGGTATATGACTCTCGTAGCTTAACGCGCCAAGTACTGTCCTTTATAGATGAGGACGATGCGACTGGTATAGAGAATGGCGAGGATGACAATGTGACTGGACGCGATACTCAGCGAACGATGGTATATCTGACCATTGCGTTTGCCCATGCTGTGCGTCATCGGTTGCGTGGTACGTCACCTTGGGCAGATATCGAGCCTTTTGTCGCGGCGATACATCATGACCGTATTCGCCAAGCGAAAAACGTGCCTGATTATATAATGCGCCTAATGGGTAAGCAACTTGGCGATATTCGGCGTCGAGGACTGGTATCGGAGCAAGTCATACAAAACATGGACGAGCGCCTGACCTCTATGACAATTGTACTGGCAGCTTGCGAGCGCATACACAACACACCACTACCCTTTGCTTATATGCTACTGGTACATCGTACGACCTATCTGTATTGCATTATGTTGCCTTTTGGCTTGGTGGCCTCACTTGGTTGGGCGACCCCGTTGATTTGTGCGGTGATTGCTTATACCTTTTTTGGTTTAGATGCGCTTAGTGAAGAGCTAGAAGAGCCTTTTGGCTTGGCGGCTAACCAGTTACCTTTGACTGCCTTGTCACGCACTATAGAGATTAATTTACGAGAAGCATTGAGAGAGACGGATATTCCGCCTGATATCACTCCTATCAATGGCTATTTGCAGTAGTTTTTATTAACAGCTATTAACAAAGGCTAATTCACCTATACTTCTTAATAGAAAGGACTAAATACAGACTTCACTTGAATAATCGTCCATAGACCACTATAAACAGTGCATATATTCTCTGCCTAATATAGCCATTCCACTATAAAAGTATGACAGCGTTAACCTCGCTTGAAGTATCACACATACATCTATACTCGGTTGCCTTGTACTACTTTTAAATTGAATCGACTATAGCTTGACTGATTTAAATGCCACTGATGTCCACACTGAGCCTGTCTCAGCTTTTGGCGTTATGCTTTTGGCATAGTTTGAGCAGATGTCTAACTAACTAAATGTCTATAGCAGCGATTTTCGAATGACTTTATGTTAGTTACTTACTACTAATGACTGATTAACTTTTTCCTATTTACCTATACCAGCGAGGCTCATATCATGAGTGATGATTCAAAAGACAACAACGACAACGTCGACAACAGCGCAAATAACCCAACCAGCAATCAGCCATCAGTTAAAGTCACTGATTTGACGCCAAATAAAGGTGCGTTGGTAGGCAAAAAGACCGATATTCAAAATCCAGAGCTTTGGGAGTTCCCGATGAACTACCCACTAAGCATCATCGGTCATGAAGGCGAGCGTGAGAGTTTACTTAATGAAGTAAAGCTAATTTTGGGTAGCCAGTTCCCTGATTTTGATTTGGCGTCTATCGAAGTTAAGCCGTCTAAAACAGGTCGTTTTCACTCGGCACGGGTCAATTTGTACCTAACGGCTGCTGAGCAAGTAAATGCGCTTTATGCCTCACTGGATAATGCAAAAACGGTTCGTATTGTTTTATAAGTCGCATAAAAAACTTTAACGCCTTTTTAGTCCAAATCGTCACTCGCTAGTAATAAGTTATGGGTGGCGATTTTTTGTGGTTTGATGTACAATCTGCGCCCGCATTATTGCCGCCATGACTACCGTTATCAGTCGACAATAACCGAGAGAATGAAAAGTAAATCTCACGATATTTTTACAAAAATTTTATTATTGACCGCATTTGCGTCTAACCCTTATCCCATCGTCCTTTGCCAAAATTTGGACTGCCTACAACCTTGTAGCAACATAGTTTTATTCTAAAATCAATATAGTATTTTCAAAATTTTCCCGCTATATTGTGCCTACCAATTAACAAACACGCTATATGTAGTACTCAGTGATTTTAACCGTCACTATGAGTAGTGGTAGTTTTTTGTCCAAAAAAACCAGCTAGCACAACCCCGCATAATAGCGTTATAAAGAATGTCTGCCGCCCACTCGGCGCGCAGCATCACAATAAGCAATCAAAATAGAGGCCAGCATGACACATATTGACAAAATCCAAGTAACCAAACGTGATGGACGTTTAGAGCCTATTGATTTAGACAAAATTCACAAGGTAATAGCGTGGGCAGCTCACGGCTTGGACAACGTGTCTGTGTCTCAAGTTGAGCTAAAGTCGCACATCCAGTTTTATGAAGGTATCAAAACTCGTGACATTCACGAAACCATCATCAAATCTGCCGCCGACCTAATCTCTGAAACCACGCCTGACTATCAATATCTGGCTGCGCGTTTGGCTATCTTCCATCTACGTAAGATTGCTTATAACAAATTCACCCCGCCGCACCTATATGATCATGTCAAAACTTTGACTGACGCTGGTAAATACGATCAGCACATCCTAGCTGACTATAGCCGTGCTGAATTTGATGAGTTAGAAGAATATCTGGATCACTGGCGCGATATGAATCTTGCTTATGCGGCTGTTGAGCAAATGGCAGGTAAATATCTAGTACAGGATCGCGTGAGCAAGACTGTCTATGAGAGCCCGCAGTTCTTATACATGCTCGTCGGTATGTGTCTGTTTAGCCAATACGACAAGTCAGACCGTCTTGATTTCGTCAAACGCTTCTATGATGCGACCTCGGAATTCAAAATCTCACTACCGACGCCTATCATGTCAGGTGTACGTACGCCATCGCGTCAGTTTAGCTCGTGCGTACTGATCGAATGTGGTGATAGCCTAGACTCTATCAACGCAACCACTAGCGCTATCGTACGCTACGTATCACAGCGTGCTGGTATCGGCATCAATGCTGGTCGTATCCGTGCCCTTGGTAGCCCTATCCGTGGCGGTGAAGCACAGCATACTGGTTGTATCCCGTTCTACAAACTGTTCCAAACGGCAGTTAAATGCTGCTCACAAGGTGGCGTACGTGGCGGTGCTGCGACTCTTTTCTACCCACTATGGCATTTAGAAGTTGAGTCATTACTGGTACTCAAAAACAACCGCGGCGTCGAAGACAACCGTGTCCGTCATATGGATTACGGCGTACAGTTAAACAAGACAATGTACACGCGCCTAATCAAAGGCCAAGACATTTCGCTATTCTCACCAGGTGACACGCCAGGCTTGTATGACGCGTTCTTTGAAGATCAAGACAAATTCGAAGAGCTATATACCAAGTACGAAAATGATCCTAACGTACGTAGCCGTCAAATCCCAGCAGCAGATTTGTTCAGCCTGATGATGCAAGAGCGCGCCAGTACGGGTCGTATCTATATCCAAAACGTCGATCATTGCAACACGCATAGCCCATTTGACGCGACGGTTGCCCCGATTCGCCAGTCAAACCTATGTATGGAAATCGCGCTACCGACCAAGCCACTGGATAACATCAATGACGAAGAAGGCGAGATCGCGCTTTGTACGCTATCAGCGGTGAACTTGGGTAAAGTCGAAAACGTCAGCGATATCGAAGAGCCAGCTGAACTAATCGTGCGTGCGCTTGATGCCCTGCTCGACTACCAAGACTATCCAGTAAAAGCCGCTCAAAACGGCAGTATGCGTCGCCGTACGCTTGGTGTGGGCGTGATTAACTATGCGTATTACTTAGCTAAGAATGGCGCACGCTACTCTGACGACAGCGCGCTTGGTCTGACTCATCAAACGTTTGAAGCATTGCAATTCTATCTCTTGAAAGCGTCAAACAAATTGGCAAAAGAGCAAGGCGCGTGCCCTGCGTTCAATGAGACTACGTACTCACAAGGTATCTTGCCGATTGATACGTACAAAGCCGACTTGGACAAAATCTGCCAAGAGCCGCTACATCTAGATTGGGAAACGCTACGTGGCGAGATCACTGAGCACGGTCTGCGCAACTCTACCCTAACCGCCTTGATGCCGTCTGAGACCTCTAGTCAGATCGCCAACGCGACCAACGGTATCGAGCCACCACGTGGTCTGGTCTCTATCAAAGCGTCAAAAGATGGCATCTTAAAGCAAGTCGTGCCTGAGATTGCTACCCTAAAAGATCAGTACGAGCTACTATGGCAAATGCCAAACAATGACGGTTACCTAAAGCTGGTCGCTATCATGCAGAAGTTCGTCGATCAAAGCATCTCTGCCAACACCAACTACGATCCTGTTCGTTATGCTGGTGGCCGTGTACCGATGAAGATATTGCTAAAAGACTTGCTCAACGCTTATAAAATGGGTGTGAAGACGCTGTACTACCATAACACTCGTGATGGTGCGAACGATGCCCAAGCGGATATGGAAGATGATTGTGCTGGTGGTGCATGTAAGATCTAGGTTCTGATGGACGATTATGACGTGAGTAGAACTATCTACTCATGTCATAAAACTAATAGTTTAACTCTATGAGTAAACCCTATGAACTTAAAGCGCAAACATCACTTTGTGAGTCAGTTTTATCTAAAAAGTTGGTATAACAATGTTGAAAAAATTATTGTTTGGGATGGCGATAAAACTTTTCCGTCGCTAACAAAGTCTATAGCTTATGAAAAAGACTTGTATAAGTTAACCCCTCTTACATCGTATCAAATATCTTTTTTTGAAGAACATTTGAGACAAATGAGCCTAGATAATACATCTACCTATAATTATGTAATTAGAAATATACTCGTAATTCACAATGGTTTTAACTTTCTAGACACAATTGAAAATAACTGTTCTGAAGAAATAGTTGACTTAAAGAAGAAGTTTTCTTTTAACTTTCTAGAAGATAAATTCGCTGTTGAAGAAGCGGAATTTAGTAAAGTCATTAAAAAAATAATTCTAAAGCCTAAATCAAAAATATCTTTATATGACTATTACGCTTTAATCCACTTTTTTGTGTTTCAACTTTTTAAAACACCTAGAAAAATCAATAGATTTCTAGATATTAATCAGCAGTCTCCAATTTTTAAAGGCTTAGATTTTACACAACCGGAACTTAGAAGTTACACATTGCTTTTCATACAATGTTTAAGCGAAAGAGCTCATACTTCTTTGATTTCCAGACTTTACAGCATTAAAATTTATAATAATATTTCTGATATCAATTTCATTACCTCAGATGACCCATGTTTTAATCAAAAATTCGATGAAAACGAGTTTTTTGTACAGCTTCCAATTTCACCAAAAGTTATGATTGAGTTAGTAGCAAATCCTTATGAAGAAGAATACATAAGGTCTATGACGGCATATTTCAATTTTCATAGAAAAGAAGCTGACAACATTATATTGACCGAACCTCTTGTGACTTTCCATGAACTAGAACAAACAGAAGTAATTGAGTTAAATAAGAAAATATTTGAAAATAAAGATAGATTTGTATACGCCCAAACTATAAGTGATATTGAGTCTATTAACTAGCATAGATTGGGTAGAGCTTACGATATCTAACCTACAGAACAGCACGTAGGTTGGGTTGACGAAGGAAACCCAACGGTTTGAGTCTTTGTTGGGTCTCGTACCTCGACACCAACCTACTCAAAAGCATAGAAAGCGGATATTTTGTAGGGTGCGCCCAATCAGAAAAGTCGTTAAGAAAAGAGAAAGACGCCCTAGCAAGGCTTTTTAGCCCTGAGCGAGGAAATAACGAAGCACTGCTTCGTCCGAGCGCAAGAGAATTTGCATTTTCGCAAATTCTGTAGCAACTATCCTGTTGACGACGATGGCAAAGCAGATACAAGCGGTAGGCTGGATTGGCTACTGTTATCATTAAAACATACAGACAGAACTAAAACGACGGAGGTCATGTGCAATATACCGCAATCATCAAAGACGGTGGTTTGTTTATCCCAAACGTATTTTCAGACCTAAACGATGGTGGCTCGCATATCGTACAAGTCGAGGTTGATATTGCAGAGGTGCGTCAGCAGTTAGGTGTGGATGAAGCACCAAAGACAACTGTCGCCAAAAAAAGTGTGACAAAAGCAGCCAAAAAGCCCGTATCGAGAGCGGCTAAAAAAGACTTAAAAACAGTAGCGGAAGAATCTGATGTGAGCACCCTACGCAAAAGCGCGCTTGATGAACTAGAAGCGCTTGATGATAGTGAACTGAGCGAGATATTCAAAGCCTATATGAACGATGGGCAAGAGTCATCACAGATATCACTAGAGAACCTCTAAGCTAAAACGCTATAATCCAAAAACGTGTCATAACCTCAAATCAAAACCAGTCAAACCCATATAAATTAATAACCGTATCAATTATAAAGGCAGTCCCATGACTTACTCGATTTTTTCTCAAACGCCAAACAATGCGCTAAAAGAGCCGATGTTCTTTGGTCAGCCCGTCAACGTGGCGCGCTATGACCAACAAAAGCACCCTATCTT
>NZ_DFQV01000030.1:0-43977 GCF_002377945.1 Psychrobacter sp. UBA3480 | reverse complement strand
ATATTTTTGAGCAACCTCAAGTATCAGACCCTACTCGACTCTATTCAAGGTCGTAGTCCAAACGTGGTGCTACTGCCGCTAGTGTCTATCCCTGAGCTTGAGACGTGGATTGAGACATGGTCGTTCTCTGAGACCATTCACTCACGCAGCTATACGCATATCATTCGTAATATCGTCAATGATCCAAATATTATCTTTGATGACATTATGCAAAACGAGCACATCTTGGGCCGTGCCTCTGATATCGCCCAGTATTATGATGAGCTGTATCGCAACTCACAGCTATATAGCCTGTATGGTCCAGGTACGCACAACATCAATGGCGAGCAAGTGACCGTTGATTTACGATCGCTGAAAAAGCAAATGTACTTGTGCATTATGGCGGTCAACGTTCTAGAAGCGATTCGTTTCTATGTGTCGTTTGCTTGCTCGTTTGCCTTTGCTGAGCGTAAATTGATGGAAGGCAATGCCAAAATCATCAAGCTAATCGCTCGTGATGAAGCGCTGCATCTGACGGGTACGCAGCATATGCTAAACCTCATGCGCAATGGTCGTGACGACCCTGAAATGGTCGAGATTGCCGCAGAGTGTTATGAAGAAAGCATCGAAATCTTCCGTAAGGCTGCCGAGCAAGAAAAAGAATGGGCAGGCTACCTGTTCAAAGATGGCTCGATGATTGGTTTAAACAAAGATATCCTTTGCCAATATATCGAATACATCACCAACTTACGTATGGAAACTGTCGGCTTGCCAGCGGCGTTCCCGAACTCAAAATCAAACCCAATCCCGTGGATTAACACGTGGCTATCGTCTGACAATGTGCAAGTAGCACCGCAAGAGACTGAGATTAGCTCGTACTTGGTTGGTCAGATTGACTCTGACTTATCGGATAGTGATTTTGATGATTTTGAATTATAAGAGCTGAGTTGTAAGAGCTTTGAGCTAGAAAGACTTTATATGATAAAGGCTTAAGCGGTAGAAATTTGAAGTTATAAAATTTCTATCGCGGTAATCGTCTTATGGGTTAATAGTAGGGATAGCAATAGCACAGACATATCCCAATAGGATTCACGATGACTTGGGTAATGACCAGTAAAAAGCAGTTCTATCTGCATGATGACGAGAGTCTGCTAGATGGACTGCTACGCACCGGACACGAGGTAAACTATCAATGCCGCGAAGGCTACTGTGGTAGTTGCCGAGTCAAACGTATTGCCAGCTCGCATACGGTCGATTATCCGTTTGACCCACTGGCAATGATTGAAGAAGATGAAATCCTGCCCTGCTGTTGCCGTGTGCAAGGTGTTATTTATATCAATCATGACCCAATTGAGAAGTTATAGCAGGGTTATATATAGATAAAGCTAGCGTTCTAGCTTCAAAAAATCAGCTCCAACAAAAAGCGCGCTCCTTTAGATAAGAAGCGCGCTTTCTTATGTTATCAGCCAAATAAAAATGCTGACTCATAATGTATATATGAGTCAGCACATAGTGGTAACAGTAACTACGACTTACTGCGATGCAGCATCTTGTTCAAACAGTTTCATCAGCTCTTCGCGCATACGATCACGCTCTGCCTTTGACATCATTGGCGTTTCTTCATCACCTTGAATGTTTGGCTGCTCCATTCCACCCATGCTCTCATTTTGCAGTACGACAGGACGCTCAAGCGGCTCTTGTGCTGGACGCTCTTCTAACGTGATTTTTACTTGGGCGTTTTTACCTTGACGCAATATTTGCGCATCCAGTTCAGTATTTGGTGGCTTACGAGCAACATACTGAATCAAGGTATTGGCATCTGTCATCTCGACATCGTCGATGGTTAGGACGATATCACCGACACGTAGGCCACTTTTTGCCGCCGGACTGTTATCAATGACGTTTAGTACTTCTACGCCTGTTGATGTCTCTAACTGTGTTGGGTCACGTAGCTGTGACTGAATCTCGATACCTAACCAGCCACGACTGACGCGCCCATCTTTGATCAAGGCATTCATCACTTGCTCAACCAATGCCGTCGGAATCGCAAAGCCAATACCCATCGAGCCACCAGAGCGCGAGAATATGACGGTGTTAATACCAACTAGCTCGCCATGAGCATCGACCAGTGCGCCGCCTGAGTTACCCGGATTAATCGCCGCATCCGTCTGGATAAAGTCTTCAAACTTATTGACGCCCAATCCAGTACGACCAGTCGCTGAGATAATCCCCTGCGTCACTGTCTGACCCACACCGAATGGATTACCGATCGCTAGTGCTAAATCACCCACACGAATCGGATCTTCGCGGAAGCCAAGTGGTGTCAGCCCTGTCATATCGACCTTGATCACAGCTAGGTCACTATCAGGATCTGTACCAATGATTCTGGCACGACTTTTACGACCATCATTGAATGCGACTGTGATCTCATCTGCTTTTTCGATCACATGGGCATTAGTCACGATATAGCCATCTTCTGATACGATCACACCAGAGCCTAAATTGGTATTGCCCTGCTCTTGTGATGGGCCACCATGATATTCAAAAAACCGGCGCAGTACGGGATCATCCATATAAGGATGCTCGGTCATCGTTTGCGTCGTATAGATGTTGACTACAGACTGCGACGCACGTGCCACCGCATTATGATAAGAAGAGATAGGCGCTGGCGTGTCTGACACTGGTTCTGCTGCTTGCTGCTCGGCAGGCGGGGTTCTCGGCGGCTCCCATGTAGCCTCCGACGTCGACTTCATACTCGTGAACAACCAGATAAACGCTGCTAACACTAGCAGCAATAAGACCCAAGGTAACCATTTTAATAAAGACGCCTTGTTATTGGTGTTCCGAGATGACGACATATAAAACCTCTATAAATTTATTGCAAACAAACGGTGAAAAACGATGTGAGATAATAGCGACCGCTTAGCTAATCTTGACTCATCAATTGAATGGTCAAATGCTATACAGCTAGGCAGACTCACGTGTATAAATTATAACCGCAATACCAGTAAATAGTAACGTATCGTGTACCATTTCAGTTATCCAGATTGTCTGCTTGCTTACAACGGCATGTTAAAATAACTTTTGCGATGCTCGACACTTCAGCATTTCGAGAATTGAACATAAAGCTAGAAGTCCAAAACCAAACACTCTCAAACATGACAGATAATACATAATTTTTGCTTAGTGAATCCATAGCACCTTACGACATACACTTTATTGATGACAGGAAAACATAATGACTGCAAATCATACGACAGCTGAATCCAATACTCAAAGCATCAGCGTTCAGGAATTGACACAGTTCTGTGACGACTACTTATCTACCAGCGCGTTTAAAGACTATGCGCCTAATGGTCTGCAGGTCGACGGTGGACGCCCGATTCAACGTATCGTTACTGGTGTCACGGCTTGTGAAGCCTTGATAGATGCTGCGATTGCTAACAATGCCGATGCGATTATGGTGCATCATGGATACTTCTGGAAAGGCGAACCTGCTACGCTCACTGGGATGAAGGGTCGACGCGTGCGCAAGCTGATGCAACACGGTATCTCTATGCTTGGCTATCATCTACCGCTTGATGCACACCCAATCTCTGGCAACAACGCAAAACTTGCTGATATGCTTGGCCTGACGATTATTGGTGCGCTTTATCCCTCCGAGTCACATCCTGTGGGCAATATCGCTACTTGCACACCGCAAACTGCTGACGATCTCATTGCCACCATTACTCAAGCTTTAGGTCGCGCGCCATTACATATCTCAGCTGAGTATCATACAGACGCTTCTGCTCAGACAAATGGTAGGCTGATCGAACGTGTAGGTATATGTACAGGCGGTGCGCAGGATATGATTGAGCAAGCAGCTACTATGGGCTGTGATGCGTTTATCTCTGGTGAGATATCTGAGCGTACCACGCATAGCGCGCGTGAGCTTGGGATTGACTATTTTGCTTGTGGTCATCATGCAACGGAGCGTGGCGGTATTCAGGCGTTAGGAGAGATAGTCGCTCAAAAATTTGGTCTGCCAGTTACTTTTATCGATATCGAAAATCCAGCATAAGGTAGCCACTTAAATTATCAGTTTAAACGGTGGTCATTTATAGAGAAAAGCTTGTAGAGAAAATGATAGTTCAAAAGCCAAACTAGACTTGCTAATGCTATAGTCAAACTATAAGCACAAAGTCTAGTTTTACTACTATTTGAACTTTGTTATTCTATTTTTGATTATTATGTACCAAATATCTGGGAAATTAACCGTTTATATCTTAATTGTTAAGTTTTATCGCTTTTTTCTTAACTCCACTTGAATAATGCAATTAGTAACCGCATATTACTACCCGTAAGAAAGAACGTTTTGTCATGAAACTTCCCATTATTACAGCTTCCGGTTATGGCACTAAAATAATGCTGGTAGTTGTTTAAGACTTTATCATGCTATATCAGCGATAAGATTTTAAGCCGCTACCCATTGAAATACTATGTTTGCACTATATATGTTAGCAGCATGGTATTTTTTTATTTTTGGTGTCGCGATGACGGTATGACATAGTCAGTTTGATAGACCGCTATAAACTATCAATCTTGGTTATTTTGCTTACCCTCATTGCTGGACAAACAACTTTAGTAGCCAGCTATTCTATTACTAGTAACTTAATATTAGTGATTCAAAGTATAGCCAGCCATCAAAGTTAGCATAGTTAAAACAGATGAATGTATTTGCCTCATTGGCAAAACCTTACATCAATGTTTCAAGCTATGTCTTTGTCTCAATAACTTAATCATGACCTTACCTATGTTTGACATATAGTTGTTTGGCCACTAGCCATATTTAGTTATCGATGAAGGAATCATCTGATTTATATCCTTCGCGTTGTTGTGCGTTCAGTATTTTACACCAGTACTTATAAACACTGCTTTAGAACGCTTTTATGACATATCGATAGCTGGCTGACGACAAACTATCCCACTAACTCTTAGAGAGAGTACGCTAGTGGCGCTATAGTCAAACAAGATAGAGCGGCATTTATCCTATTAAAAATGCCACTCTATTTAAGATACGATATCGATATATGTCAATATTATGCACATATATTTATACGTGTTTTTGCGGTAAGAAGGATGGCTAAAATCAGGAGACATCCATGCAGCGTATTACTTATCGTGTAAAAGTATCTGCGCAAGGGGCCAAACGCCGTATTTCATATTTACTGCGTCCATCTAAACGCCTACTGAACACCAAAAGTAACATCGTTTCATCCGTTACCCCTATTGCGTCTAATCGTTTTGCCAGAACCAAAAAGCTGGCACAAATCTCTAGTATCGCTTTACTCTCGTTGCCCGCTGAGAGTTTGACGACCATGAACACATCGGTACCAGCCTATGACAATGTCATGCTGGAAAACACCTTGACCATTGCTGCGGTACCAGGCGATAGCACTTACTTTGCTACCGATGGCTTCCAACATGGTTTTGGGTTTGATCTGGTGCGCACTTATGCCGACGAGCTCGGTGTCGATATCAATCTAAAAGCCTATGCCAGTGAAGAAGCAGCACTAAAAGCATTAAGAACCGGCAACGCTGACATGGCATTGACTACGGCTAGCACTAAGCTAAAAAGCCAGCTGAATCTATCGTCTATCAATGTCAGCTGTGGTTATGACTCTAGTCTGACTAAGAACGGACTACACCCTAAGGTAAGTTGGACGTTTAGCTCATCCAATGATCCACTATCAAGAAAGGCCAGTTACTTTTTGTGCGATAGCATCAAGCTACAAAACACACAAAAACTTGCCGCGTTCTACAATCAAAACTTGCTTAAAGATGCCTATAGTCAGGATCATTTCCAGAGAACGTTGACGGAAAAATTACCGGACTATCAGTCTTCGTTTGAAGAGCAAGCACGCAATTACAATCACGACTGGGAACTACTGGTCGCGATGGGTTATCAAGAGTCACATCTTGATGCCAATGCTGTGTCGCCGACTGGCGTACGCGGATTAATGATGCTGACCAATAATACTGCTAAAGCGATGGGCGTCTCAGACCGTGTCGATCCTTATCAAAGCATTGGTGGCGGTGCACGCTATCTAGAGCAAGTGAAAGCAGACTTCTCTGATGTGCCAAAAACTGACCGTATCTGGTTTGCCCTTGCAGGTTATAACATGGGTCCCAATGCGGTAAAAAGAATCCAACGCGAACTGCGAGCTCAAGGTATCGATGATAAGAGCTGGGCGAACGTCTATGCTTATTTAGCAGATAATAGAGCGTCGAATAGCCGTTATGGTCAAGCTATGCACTATGTCAGCAATATCAGAAGCTATCTTGAGACTATTAAAACTCAGACGGTCTAATTCGTAGCTATTACTAGACGGTTCGCAAGCTAACTTCTAACAGTAAGTCATTTTTATTAAATAAAAAAAGCTGCTCTTATAAAGAGCAGCTTTTTTGTGCGATACGATTAATGATTAATATTAATGACGCCTTATATAAAAGGCATCCATTAATATCTTACTCATTAGCGATTAGGTACAGTCAAACGCTGACCACGCTGCAACATAGTATCAGCGGCGATATTGTTCATATCAGCCAGCTCTTGTGTTGAGACACCATATTTGCGTGCTAGACCAATCAAACTATCGCCCGAGCCAACCGTGTAGCTTACTGTCGCTTTTGGTACTTTAAGCGTTTGGCCGCGTTGTAGCTGAGCATTGGTCGCTAGATCATTGGTCGCCGCCAAATCCTCTACTGAGATGCCAAACTGACGTGCTAGAGCAATTAGGCCATCGCCAGATTTTACTTTATAGCTTTCAGTGTTACCTAATTTCGTACCACTGCTTGCTGAGCTACTACTGTTACTACTAGCAGAGCTGCTGCTTTGACTGCTACTAGATGCGCTTGCCACACTGCCGCTAGCAGGGATGGTAATAGTACGGCCCAGTATCAGATTCGAGTTGGTATTTAAGTTATTTGCTGATGCCAAATCACTTAAGCCAATATTGTAACGTTTAGCGACACCCGTTAAGGTATCACCTGATTTTACTTTGTAGCTGACCGCTTTGTCATTTAACTGACGATCGACCAACTCTTTAGTAGCAGGAACTTTAATCGTTTGACCACGTTGCAAGCGAGCTTTTGCATCAAAATTGCTGTTTACTGCAGCAAGTTCCGTTGCACTCACTCCGATGCTATTCGCAATACCAATCAGCGTATCACCTGATTTTACTTTGTAATTGGTAGTCGCTACCGAGCTTGAGCTGTTACTACTGCTAGCACTTGTCGTACTTGCAGCATCGAAATCAACACTAGCTGGCACTTTAAGCGTCTGACCAACATACAGCGAACTTGTACTATTGATACCATTGAGACTGGCTAAAGTATCTGTCGACACATTGAATTGACGTGCCAATGCAATTAAGCCGTCCCCTGCTTTTACTTTATAGTTCTTGGTCGCAGTGCTTGATTTACTTGGCTTAGTAGAAGGCGCTGCAGGCGTCGTTGCAGGGGCAGTCACTTTACCCGGTATGAGCCATAATTTTTGACCTCTGAGCAGATCAGCACGGCTGCTCAAGTTGTTATAGCTGGCTAGCTGAGTGACCGATAAGCCAAAACGATTGGCCGTACCGATAAGCGTATCACCACCTTGTACAACATAACTGTCAGGCTGACTAGCGGCGGCGTTATTAGCAGTACTCAATGGCTCGATAGTCTTGGCATCATATAGATATAACGTACTGCCAGAGAGTAGATTGGCACTGGCATCTATCTGGTTCCATTCTGCAATATCACGCCAGCTGACCCCTGCTCGACTCGCAATGTTCGAAAGCGTATCGCCACGTTTTACCGTATAAGTGGTACGAGTGCCTTGTGGTTTTGGTTTACTTACCGAAGTTTTGGCAAAGCTAAGTTTCTTCTCTGCACCGCTCGCTTCTAAGATAGACTGCTGTGTTTGTACGGCTGATAGATTAATGTTGCCATCAGCATTGATAACATTGGTCTCAGAGGTATTTCTCCGGATTTGATTGGCGATGAAATCACGCTCTTCTTTGCTAAGAGGTGGCTCTTGGACAATCGTATTGTTCTGAGTAATCTGAGCTGAGGTAGTCGGTAGACTGTTACTGCTCTTAAGCTCAGCATTGATCTTGTTGGTCTCTGCTGTGGTCAATGGTGGCTCAGTGCGAGCTGAGAAATTGCCACTGTATACCGAGCTGCTAGTTGGTGTCGCAGACGGTGAGATATAGCTCGTGGTCTGCTGAGGTACACTTGCGCTAGCGGCATAATCAGCCAATGCACTACCAGTAGACGGTAGTGATGAGGCGGTATATGGTTTGTTATTATAGCTTGGCGTAGTCGCTGTCGTGCTCGAGCTACCTGCGTTGTTTGAGGCAAGCACATTACCTGTACCGTTACCTCTGAGCCCACTTAGTTTGGCATCAGCATTGAGACTGACGTCGTTAGGAATGATGACACGCTGCGGACCTGAAGAGTCAACGCGGCCTGATGTCAATGCAGTATTTAGACGCTCTAGCTCATCGTAGCTAACGCCAGTCAACTGCGATACTTCTGCCAAGCTCACACCATAGTTAACTGGTACACTACGGAAATGCTGGCGGTTAGCGATAGCTGGTAGATACACACCATACTGCTCAGGCTTAGCGACGATTTCGGCTACAGCTAAGAAGCGCGGCACATAGTTCATCGTTTCAGTCGGCAGTTGAAGTGACCAATAGTCTGTTGGCAGTCCGCGCGCTGCATTGGCATCGATTGCTTTTTGTACACGGCCAGGGCCAGCGTTATAAGCAGCCAATGCTAGCTCCCAACTACCAAACTGGTTGTGCAATGCTGTTAAAAAGTCATAGGCAGCACGTGTTGATTCGATAACATCGCGGCGACCATCATAAGTGCTGCTTTGGTTCAAGCCATAGATACGGCCTGTACTTGGGATAAACTGCCATAAGCCCGCAGCTGCTGCACTACTCGTACCACTTGGATCGTAAGAGCTCTCGATAACTGGTAACAAGGCAAGCTCTGTTGGAATATTGCGACGCTCTGCCTCTCGTACCGTATGATAGATATAACGACTGGCACGTGCAGTTAGGCGATTTAGATAATCCTGTCTACTGGTAAACCAGCTTTTTTGACCTTCAATGCGCTGATTATAGATTGGCTTACCACCATTCATGCGGTAGCCTGCGCGTAGACGATTCCACAAATCACCATATTGCTGAATAGCAAGTTGGTTACCTTCTACCATGGTCATGTCAGTGGCTTCTAACAAGTCAGCCAACTCATCCAAGCTCTCTGCATCCAAAAACGCAGTCGAGTAGTCTGCACTACCTGTATTAGCCCCTTGATTAGTAGGACTTTTGGTGATGACAGATGAGCTATTGGCCGCACCTTTGTTTTTTACCGCTGATGTATTGCTACACGCACTAATCAGTAAAGTGGATACCGCAAGCGTCAATGGCAACGCAATAAATGAGCGAGAGTGTGATAGCACAGTAGACATGATATTGGAGGTTTCCTAACGACAGAAATTAATAAGATAAAGTTGATGGATAGTATAGTATGCAATGTAAAGCAAAGACTAGCCTAATATAAAAGATAATCATAGACGCTCAAGTAGCCTATAAAACTAAGTAATGACTACTATTATCCAGCTAAGACTTTTTATAGGTCAAAATCGCAGCTAGCTCAATCTGCTATTGTTTATGTTACCTATTATATTTTAAGTCTTGCTTGGTCAATGGCGACTTAATTAATAGCTACCTGTGATACTGCGCGCAAGAGCACTGCATTGCCAGTGGATAAGGTCAAGGTCACACGAGATGTGGTAACAAATGATACTTGCTGACCATTTTTTACCCAGCTTTCATTGGTCGTCACATTGGCTTTGGCTTGTGAACCAGTAATTACCACATTGTCTACCGAAATATCATAGCGATAATTAGACGTATCATTCCAACTGTTTTGAAGCAGCTTTAAGTACGCGTCTTTGTCTAAACTGGTAGATTTACCTTTTCTAGATAAAGAAATAAGCGCGTCATCTGACACAAGGCGTGATACCTGATTGATACTTTGGCTATTCGCTGATGCTTTCATTGCGGCGGCATAGTTCTGTACCAAATCTTCGGTCATAGTTGCCGCTTGTGCATTGATACTGATGGTGCTGGCTACTGCTACGATTGCAGTAATGCTGGCGCTTTTCACCAATAGAGCTAATAGCCTATTTCCCAATAATTTTTTCATGATAATCCTTAGCGATATTTTTTTCGTTAGTGTCATATAGTGACGATTAACGCTCTTTTATCATTTATTTCGGCAGTGTATCTGTATAGATATATCTATATAAGTATACTCATATCATATGCCGAGCCTATCATCGAATTCTCACAGCCATGTGACACCCTGTGTAATTATTGCGAATAAAAACCCAAGCTATCAGATCAAATGTTCTTAACATTTTATGCTGTAAATCCTAGCCCAAACAGTTAGATGCTTTGTAGGTCTAGTTTGATAGTCAGCCCATAATGAGCTGACCATTTTTAAACCATCAATCTTTAGAACCGTCAACACTTATGGTTAAGCTATCAACGTTAGAGTTTGGCTTCATGAAGGCATAGTTAAGGCTTCATTGAGGCTTAGGTTCGCTGCTACTGTCTTCATATTGCTCATCATCGCTGAGCTTCATACCCAAACGCTCTACCCGTCTGTCCATCATCTGACGAGCCAAGGCTTGCATGTCTTCGACGCGGTCTATCTCATCAACAATCTCAAGACCTAACAATGTCTCAAACACATCTTCTAACGTGACAAGCCCTTTAACTTCACCATATTCACCGACTGTAATCGCAATATGAATACGGTTTTTTAGCATCAATTCTAACAAGTCAAACAGCTTCATTTTAGAGAAGACAAAAGTGATGTCGCGCTGAAATTGCGTCAACGGCTTATGCATAGCATGATTAACTTTAGCCAACAGCATGTCCGTTTTTAGGACAAACCCTGTAATGTTATCTAGGTCACCATCATAGATTGGCAGGCGAGAAAATGTCAGCTTTGGACGATCAACCAATAGCTCAGCGACGGTTTTATTCTCTTCAAATGCAAGCATCACCGAGCGTGGTGTCATGATATCTTCGACTTTAATCGCGCCAAACGCGAGCAAGTTACGAATGATACGCGACTCTAGTGGGTCGATTTGACCTGACTCTTCACCGATACTAGCAAGAGCAGCAAACTCACGGCGACTAAATGTTTGCGGCTCTTTACCGCGTACCAATAGTTTCGTCAGACGCTCTGAGAACCAGATTAACGGGTATAGCAGCATGATGATGCCACGAACGAAATAAGCAACCAAACCACTTAGCTGACGCCAGTAAACTGTACCCAGTGTTTTTGGAATAATCTCAGATAAGAATAAGATAGCAAGCGTCATGAGGGCCGAAAACAGACCAAACCACGCACTACCAAATACGATCGTGGCCTGTGCACCCGCACCGATAGAGCCAAGTGTATGAGCAACCGTATTTAACGTCAAAATAGCGGCTAGCGACTGATCAATATTGTCCACTTTAAGGCTTTTAAGCATTTCTGCTTTTTTAGGACTGGTCTCTTGTACATCCGCAATAAACGATGGCGTCATGCTCAGCAAAACAGACTCTGCTAATGAACAGACAAAGGAGACACCAATAGCGAGTAAGACAAAAAATATCAATAAAGAAACGCTAAGCGCGGTTGGTGCTGCCGCCTCGCTAGATGTTGATACAGCACCAGCTGCCCACACTGCATGCGGTAGCATAAGAATTGCTAATGCAGATAGTGCCGAAAAAGAAGTATAACCAAATCGAGAATTAGTAGTCATTCTCGGGGGAGGTTCTGCAGATGCGTCTTTACGATGAGCGCGCGGACGACATAAACGAGGTACAAACATAAAAGTGGTGAACAAGTTAGGTAACCTAAAAAGAGTAAAAGGAAGATAATGTCATGAGCAATTTATATTGATTTTCAGATTATCTTTAACAAAGTAATAAAAGATATCTGTCTATTGTATAAATAGTTACTCAAAGCTGATTTAATCGCTATTTCAAAGCCATACTATGCTTTAAAAATCCGTAATATGGTTCAATATATAGCATACTAAATACAGGCAATCATTGCCATTTGATAGTAGCATTGATGATACCATTTCACAATAAGTCACCATTTTTAAGTTTTTGTTTTTTGATGACTTTTATTGCCCTACTATTAACGGTTGTATGACGACATCTTTACTAGCCAATTCATGACAGCTATTTAGCCTGACGCTTTATATAGATTATCTAAATATAGTAAAAACATTGTTGTCCTATCCGTTGGCTGATAGTATGCCTTGCGCTAAGAAAAACACGCTCAGCCTATGATTAACAGTTACCAAGTCTGGGATTTTTTGTTACTATGCGTCTAATTTTATTATTGTCTATGACTTACTGAGAGATATTATGAGCTTATTTATTCAAGCTGCCCATGCTGCACCAGAGACTGCAGGTGCTGCAGGTCTATTTGGTCAGATTTTACTGCCTGTTGCGTTTTTTGCGATTTTTTACTTCTTGGTCATTCGCCCGCAGTCTAAGCGTACCAAAGAACACCGTGCCATGGTTAACGCATTGACCGTGGGTAGTGAAATCATTTTCGCTGGTGGTCTAATGGGTCGTATTAAAGCAATCGAAGGCGATTATGCCG
Organism: Psychrobacter sp. UBA3480; assembly: GCF_002377945.1. Taxonomy (GTDB): domain Bacteria; phylum Pseudomonadota; class Gammaproteobacteria; order Pseudomonadales; family Moraxellaceae; genus Psychrobacter. Next base: position 31,278 of record NZ_DFQV01000030.1, on the reverse strand, counting down.
TTGTGAGCCTAAACAACAATACTGATGTAAAAGTACAACGTGCTTCTGTTATTTCAGTATTGCCTGCTGGCACGATCGAAAGCGTCTAATTAGAATGTTCACTGGTTTTTATTAGTGAATACTCAATAGTCGTCACATTAATGAATGTAATGACTAAAAAATGACCGTATATGATTTACGGTCATTTTTCGCTATTAGCGCAGTAAGGTAAAATTGCTATATAAATTAGGCTTATTGTTTAGATGTCCTATCTTTATCCAAGTCAGCCATATGATTTTTGGTGACCGGATAAATAGACATCTGTATTATTTGCTTTACTGTTTTATGCGTTACTATCATCGCGGATGATCGCAATGGTGTATGATGACGGCTGCTGAACATAGCACTCGACCGTTGCTATCGCTAACTTCCCATCTGCTAACTTGTGGCCTACGTCGCCAGTCGTTTATCAACTTAAAGAAGTGATTATGCAATATCCCGCTTGGAAATACTTACTAATTGCCGTCGTGCTACTCGTTGCCGGTCTATATGCTGCCCCCAACCTTTACCCTGACGAACCTGCTGTGCAGATTACGAGCGCAGCCGCAGGAACTCAGCTATCTGAAGGCATCTTGACCGAGTCTCAAAGCTTACTTGAAGAGGCAGGTCTAGATAACCACGATGGTACGTTCGAGGGCAACAGCGCGCTGGTACGCCTCAACAACCCAGTCGATCAGCTAAAAGCGCAAGAAGTGCTACGTCAAAACTTGGGCGAAGACTATGTCGTTGCCCTTAACCTAGCACAGACTACCCCGCAGTGGCTACGTGATATCGGTGCAAGACCGATGAAGCTTGGTCTCGATTTGCGTGGTGGTGTACGCTTTGTACTCGAAGTCGATATGGACAAGGCGCTTGAACAGCGTTTGACCAGTGCCAGTCGTGATATGCGACGTGAGCTACGTGCTGAGCGAGTAGCAATCAAAGGTATCAAAACCGAAGATCGCGGCGTGGTATTGCATTTTGCTGATACTGATACCCGTAACCGTGCCCAGAATGTATTGCAAGGCTCAATGAGCAATACGTTTAACTTGCAGTCTTCTATTGATGATCAAGGTCCTGCATTGGTCCTATCGTATAACGATGCGACACTTGACGAAATCAATAGCTACGCGGTCAATCAGAACTTGACGACTCTACGTAATCGTATTGCTGAGCTGGGTGTTACCGAAGCTTTGGTACAGTCGCAAGGTGCTAGCCGTATCGTCGTTGAGCTACCTGGTGTACAAGATACTGCTGAAGCAAAACGTGTACTTGGTCGTACTGCAAACCTTGAGTTCCGTATGGTGGCAGAAGACGCCGATACCTATACTGGTGGCATACCTCCAGCGGGTACAGAAGCATTCCCATTCGAGACACTGGATGGTCCGCCTGTATTGTTAGATCGTCAAGCGATCGTCACTGGGGACAAAGTAACTAACGCACAAACTGGCTTGGATGAAAGTGGTCTACCTGAAGTAAGTATTACCTTGGATAGTGCTGGCGGCAAGCTCATGCAGAACGCCACACGTACAGCGGTTGGTCAACAGATGGCTGTATTGTTCATTGAAAACAAACAAAGAATCACTTACGAAGAAGATTCAGCGACCGGTGAGACAACTGAAGTACGCACACCTTACGCTGAAACCAAAGTCATTAACCGCGCCAACATTCAAGCAGTACTGGGTTCATCATTCCGTATTACTGGTCTAGATAGTAGTGCTGAAGCAGCTGAGCTTGCACTATTGCTACGTTCAGGCGCACTTGCTGCACCGATGTACTTCGTAGAAGAGCGCACTATTGGTCCATCACTCGGTCAAGAAAACATTGATAAAGGATTGTTCTCTACGCAAGTCGGCTATCTATTAGTCTTCGCGTTTATGATTATCTTCTATCGTCTGTTTGGGGTGATTGCCAATGTTGCGCTAGCCGTTAACGTTATTATTATCATTGCGATTATGTCAATTTTGGGTTCATCACTTACCCTTCCTGGTATCGCAGGTATCGTTTTGACCATCGGTATGGCAGTTGATGCCAACGTACTGATTTTTGAGCGAATAAGAGAAGAGATTGCCAATGGTGTCCGGCCAAAATCAGCCATCGTGGCAGGTTTCGATCGCGCATTTAGTAGTATTTTTGATGCCAACATTACAACCTTATTGGTCGCGTTTATCCTATTTGCGATTGGTACTGGTCCGATTAAAGGCTTTGCGATTACGCTAGCTATTGGTATTGTCAGCTCGCTATTCACCGCAATTTTGGTGACACGTGCACTGGTACAAATTGCTTATGGTAAGCGTAAATCCATCAAAAGTCTGAGCATCGGTTAGGAGAATATTATGGCGATCGATAATAACAACCCTTTAGAACAGCAGAATAATCCTGATCGAAATGGCTCAAACGGTGACACGACCAATGCAAGTACGCGTCGCCGTAACAAACCGCGTCGTGATGGCAAAGGTAGTAACACTAAAACCAATAACCCTACTACCGCAAAGTCAGGCAAAAGCTCTAGTCGTCGCGGTGGTAAAGGTCAAAATGCCAAAAACAGTCAAGTACTGTCTACCGCTGTTGATTCTGACGTAATATCAGGTGACGCCGCTGATGATGCCGCAGCTGTCGCTGAAGGTGGCATCAAAGCAGTGGGTAACCAGCGTATCATTCCATTTATGAAGATAGAAAAGCCAATGGCACTACTATCTTTATTTATGGTAATCGGTAGTATCATTGCTATCGCGGTAAATGGTCTGAACTTAGGATTAGACTTTACTGGTGGTGTCTCTGCTGATGTACGCTATGAGCAGCCTGTTGAGCAAGTTGCTGTTGTACAAGCACTAGCAGACAATGGCTTCGATGATGCGGTTGTACAGTATCTAGGTACTCGTGAAGAGCTATTGGTACGTCTACCCCCTCAGTCTGATAACGTCGATGGGCTAAGCGCAAATCTGACGCAAGCATTGGCACTACCTAGCAACACCGCTACGATTAGCAACGTCAATATCATTGGTAGCCAAGTTGGTAATGAGGTTTATCTAAACTCAGTCATGGCATTGGTATTGGCACTGGTATGTATGCTTGGCTATGTTGCCCTACGCTTTCAGTTCAAATTGTCTCTAGGTGCAGTACTGTCACTATTCCATGATGCTGTCGTAACCATCGGTGTATTTGCACTATTTGGCTTTCCGTTTGATTTGACAGTATTGGCTGCGGTATTGGCATTGATTGGTTATTCATTGAACGATACCATCGTTGTGTATGACCGTATTCGTGAAAACTTCCGCCGTGTTCGCGGAATTACGCCAGAACAGACGATTGATTTATCATTGACCGAAACGCTACGCCGTACGATTATGACCATTTCAACTGTTTTGTTGGTCGTACTAGCCATGCTCTTCTTGGGCGGTGATGGACTATACTGGTTCTCAGTAGCTCTGTTTATTGGTTTGCTTGCGGGTACTTACTCATCGACATATATCGCCAGCTCGATTCCGCTGCGCATGGGTCTGTCGCGTGATGACTTTATCGTAAAAGTAAAACCAGAGTTTGAAGAAGAAATCGTTACTTTCAACGATCCAAAAATGTTTGAGCAAGACAACGTCTAGTAAGGTATATTAGATGGATTAATACGCTGAAATAGCGTGTCATTAGTCTTTATAGACCTACTGATTGTACAGCTACAACGTTTAAATAAGAGCACCTGACTCATGAACAATGAGTCTAGGTGCTTTTGTCTTTATAGCTATTTTGTCTCTTATATTAAATGTACTACTTTACGAATTTATTATCATTTAACGAACACACCTCTTTATCGTTCACGTATAAACGAGTCACCCATGTCAGCTAATTCCGCAACTTCTCACGTGATGCCACCTATTGACACAAGCTATAAGCGTATTGTCGCGATTGCATTGCCTGTGCTACTGGCTAATTTGGCTATGCCATTGCAGAGCGTTATTGATACGGCCATTGTAGGCAATATGAATGACACGGCGAAACTTGCTGGCATGGGTTTGGCCATACAACTGCTGTCGCTATTGCTTGTTAGCTTTAATTTTTTGCAGTATGCATCATCTGGACTTGCTGCGCAGGCATTGGGACAGTTAGCCAATAATAGCAATACATCAACCGTATCAGCGCCTACGCCTTTGCTGTCCATCTTACAGCGTGCTTTATTATTGGCGTTTGTTATTGGAGCAATATTGCTACTGGCAAAGCCATGGCTGATTGATTTTGGCTTACAAGTACTATCAGCCAATCCTGAGAGTGGACGCGCGGCAAAAACCTACTTAGACGTACGTTTTTGGGGCGTGATCGCGGAGCTGATGAACTTTGCATTCATTGGTTGGTTTGCAGGACAAGGTAAGACCCGTTATATGCTGTATCAACAGGGCTTTATTGCTGTACTTAATATCGTACTGACTCTGTTTTTTGTATTTGCAATGCAGATGGGATTGGCTGGTGTCGCACTGGGAACGACTATTGCATTTTGGTTTGGAATACTGATGGCCCTGTGGTTGAGCCGCCAACATTTAAAAATATCGTGGTCTGTATTATTTAAAGCGGATCGACAGTATTTTACGAAAGAAAAAATGCTTAGGCTATTTTCTTTAAATAAAGATATCTTTGTACGTACTCTTATTTTAACGCTAAGCTTTGCTTGGATTACTCGACTTTCTGCTCAAAGCGGTGATGTCATACTGGCTGCTAACGCTATTTTATTGCAAGTATTAAGTATATCTGCCTTCGCTTTAGATGGCGTCGCTATCTCTGCTGAAACGCTAAGTGGACAAGCTGCAGGAAGGCGCGATTGGCCACGTTTTCGTATTATCATAAAGCGTACAGGCATAGTTAGTTATGGTCTTGCTGTTATGTTGAGCACCATTTGGTGGCTTGCAATGCCTACGTATTTGGGATTGATGACCAATATTGATTCGGTATTTGCCCTCGCCTATGACTACCATTTATATGCCGTATTATTGCCTCTTGTCGGTGTTGGTGCCTATTGGCTGGATGGAATATTTTTCGGTTTGACGGCTGGTAGCGTGATCCGCAATGCAGCGCTGATACTGGCTGCTATTTTCTTCCCATTGAGCTGGGTGCTCTATCAGCAATGGGATATGACTGGTATTTGGCTTAGCGTGTGGTGTCTATTACTATTAAGACTAGTCATTCTAGGTGGGTTTTTGTACCGTGCCAATCAGACTGGCAGTTATGAAAAACTACAACCTGAAGCTTAGTTAATTTTATATTATATTTTTTCTATCAATTTTTATTTTTTAATTTTGCAGCAATACCGTTTGAATCAATAATTTTTATATCAATAGATTTATAAAAATATCATAAGAAAAATTTAGGATATCGTGTGAATACTCATTCAAATGAACTAAGTCATCAACCTGAAAGTCACTATCAATGGACTGAGGGCTTCAAAAAAAGCTTGCCAGTTGCTATGGGCTATCTGCCTGCCGGTATTGCCTTTGGTGTACTCGCACAGGTAGCAGGTATCCCGATATGGGCAACGATTATGCTCAGTATCGTTCTCTATGCTGGTGCAGCTCAGTATGCTTGTCTGCCAATGCTGAGCGCAGGCCTGCCGATTGGCAATATCGCCACCAATATTGCCGCGATTAATCTACGTCATGTATTCTATGGTATGCCATTATTACAATATCTACCAAAAAACAAGCTGGCTAAAACGTATTGTCTGTTTGCTTTGACCGACGAGACTTTTTCGATCATGACCAGCTTGCCAAATGAGTCACGACGAGCGCTGATACTTCCTATCAGCCTATTTAACCAAAGCTGGTGGGTACTCGCGAGTACGGTTGGCGTAATGATTGGTAGTACGCTCAGTGACTTGGTACCAAATTTAGATTTTGCTTTGGTTTGTCTGTTTGCAATTCTCGCTTATGAGCAATTTCAAAGTATCAAACGCTATTTCCCGATTGGTATTGCCGTGCTTAGCTTAATTATTGCTTCGCTGTTTACCAGTGACTGGTTGCTACTAGTAGCCATCACTATCTGTATGTTTATGATTTTGGTACGTGGGTTTTGGATAGAGCGTCAAAAGACGGGAGACTCTTATGACCAGTAGTTATCTTATTTTTGCTACGCTTGCCATGGCAGCAGTGACCTTTATCACTCGTGCATTGCCAGCACTGATACCTAGAAAGCTACTCGATACACCTTGGCTACATCGATTAAATGAGAGCTTACCGTTGTCCGTGATGGTGCTGCTAATTTTGACTAGCCTTTCCTATCAAGACCTATCGACGACTGTTACTTTATATGACACCGAGTTGCATCTATTAATGGCACAAGTCGGTGCACTTATTTTGGTATTGTTTATTTATCATATCAGCCGTCAGCTTTTGGTCAGTATGGTTGTCGGTATCGCAGCAATCAATGGTCTGTTTTGGTTATTTAACAGTTTTTTAGGCTAAAACTGTTTCGGCCATTTATATAAACGTCAGTACCCTTAGCGATACTTTAAACATAAAAAAGCTAGATTCTATTTAGAATCTAGCTTTTTGTTATCTGAAAACAATGGCTTTAGTTTAGCTTAAAGCTCTTCTACGCCCATCATATCAACTGGGGTATCAGCCACTATTTGTACGCCTTTTTTACCGGTTTTAGCCGTATCATTACGCTGCTCTTGCAGATGATCAAGATACGCTTCATTGATCTGGCCAGTGATGTAGCAGCCGTTAAATACCGCACAATCAAAGCCTTCAACTCGGCTATGCTTGGTATCTTTTACTGCGTCGATCAAATCATCCAAATCTTGGAAGATCAAACGATCTGCGCCGATAATATCACGTACTTCTTCAACGCTATTACCCGAAGCAATAAGCTCGCTACGTACTGGCATATCAATGCCGTATACGTTTGGAAATTTCACTGGTGGCGCAGCACTGGCAAAAAACACCTTGTTAGCACCAGCATCTCGTGCCATTTGAATGATTTCATGACAGGTCGTACCACGAACGATAGAATCATCAACCAATAGGACGTTCTTGCCTTTGAACTCTAGCGGTACAGCGCTGAGTTTCTGGCGAACTGATTTTTTGCGCTGCTGCTGACCTGGCATAATAAATGTACGACCGATGTAGCGGTTTTTCATAAACCCTTCACGGTACTTGACGTTCATTTTTAGCGCCAGCTCCATCGCTGAAGTACGCGACGTGTCTGGAATTGGAATGACCACATCGATATCATGATCGTCACCCCATTCAGCAAGGATTTTATCTGCCAGTTTCTCACCCATACGTAGGCGAGATTTATAAACTGAGATATTGTCCATAATCGAATCTGGACGAGCAAAGTACACATATTCAAAGATACAAGGCGTGTATTCTTTTTGCTCGACGCACTGATGCGTATGCAGTTTATGGTTCAAATCAATAAAAATTGCTTCGCCTGGTTTTACATCACGAACGATAGTAAAGCCAGAACCTGTCAATGCAACTGATTCAGAGGCAACCATATACTCAGTGCCGCCATTCGGTGCCATACGCTTACCAAAGATAAGTGGACGGATACCGTTTGGATCGCGGAATGCAAGTAAACCATGACCCGTGATCAAAGCGACAACGCCATAAGCGCCTTCACAGCGTTTATAGACAGCTTTTACTGCTTCAAAGATATCATCAGCCGTTGGATGGGTTTTGCCTAGATTCTGCATCTCATGTGCCAGTACGTTTAACAGCACTTCAGAATCTGAGTCAGTATTAAGATGGCGACGATCTTCGATATACAAAGATTTGGCCAAACTCTCAGCATTGGTCAAGTTACCATTATGCGCAAGGGTAATACCATAAGGCGAGTTGACATAAAATGGCTGCGCTTCAGCGCTGCTAGAAGTACCCGCTGTCGGGTAACGAACGTGACCGATACCGAACTTACCAACCAGTTTCATCATATGACGATTCATAAATACGTCACGTACCATGCCATTTTCTTTACGTAGATAGAGTCGCCCATCTTGCAAAGTGACAATACCTGCTGCATCTTGCCCGCGATGCTGTAGCATCGTCAAACCGTCATAAAGAATCTGATTGACTGGTTCGTGAGCTGCAACTCCAATGACTCCACACATAATAGCTATATCCTATTTTGACTCATACATTAGTACGACAATAACGGCAAACTTAGCGACAGTATATTGCTAAAATCACTCACTGTCGCACGCCGCTAACCTGATGATATTGTAAGAAACTTAACGAGATTTTTCGATAATCTATGTTTGATTATCAGTGAAACGTGCAAAAACTTAGAAGTATAGAAAGAAGTAAAATAATGGACAGTTAGATAAAATAATAGGCAATTAAACAATTACGACTGATTGACCTGATCCCAAGCCATGCCCAATACGTCCGATACTAGAGCCTTGCCCATCGGTGCATATGGCATTAGCTCAGGCGCTAGTACTGAGGTTTGCCACTGCGGCATCTGCACTAGCAATGGCGCACTGACGCTCAATACAACCAAGACCATTAGTACGTTTTTGGCAGCACCCAGTACGCCGCCTGCCATTTTGTCCAAAACGCCCAAACGTAAGGTTTTAAGCACGCCTGAGAATACAAACGCCATCAGATGCATGACTGCCAATATGGCAATCACTACCAATAAAAAAGCCATGGCCATCTGTAATACAGGATTTTGTACGATACCCGTTAATTGGGGCGACACTACTCCTGCCAACCTAGTAGCAGCGATAAGAGCGATAAACCAACCTACCAAACCTATTGCTGTTTTAATCAGTCCTACTTGAAAGCCGCGCCATAAGCCAATCAAGACAACGATAGCAATCACAATATCTAAACCACTCATGCTTTACGCCTTATTACCTTATTTATTGGGTTAGCTTTCCATGGCATCGTAATAGCCACCGATTGCCTGAATGCAAGACTGCACCAGCCCAGGCCCACGGTAAATAAGCCCTGTGTAGAGCTGTACCATGTCTGCGCCTGCTTCGATTTTTTTGACGGCTTTGGCACCACTATCGATACCGCCTACGCCTATCAAAGCGACTTTACCATCTAACTGATCAGAGAACTGTTGCAAAATCTGAGTACTAATATGACTCACAGGACGACCGGATAGACCACCCATTTGATCACCATCACGCAAGTCTTCGACGCCTACGCGGCTTAGTGTTGTATTAGTCGCTATCAAACCATCAATCTCAAAGTCTATTAATTGCTGCGAGATATAATCAACTTGTAATGGCTCTAAATCTGGAGCAACTTTAAGCACTAATGGGACATAAAAACCATATTCAGTAGCCAACTGACTGTGACGGTTTTTAATCGTATCCATTAACTGAGTCAGCGCTTCACCACTTTGCAAATCACGTAAGTTTTTGGTGTTTGGCGATGAGATGTTGACCGTAATATATGAGGCATGCGGATACACACGCTCTAAGCAATACACATAATCATCGGCGGCTTGCTCTACCGGCGTGTCGGCATTTTTGCCAATATTGATACCGATATTGCCTTTGTATTTACAGCGTTTGACATTCTCGATCAGATAATCAACGCCTTCATTATTAAAACCCATGCGATTGATAATCGCGTCTGCTTGCTTGATTCTAAACAGTCTTGGCTTGTCGTTGCCTACTTGCGGTCTTGGCGTGACGGTTCCTACTTCTATAAAACCAAATCCCAACTCAGCCAACGCGTCAATATAATCGCCGTTTTTGTCCAAGCCTGCTGCCAGACCAACTGGGTTAGAGAACTGCAAACCCATACAGTCTGTTGGTTGCATTGACTGACCATACGCCAAGCCTAAAACACGCGCTTTATGCGCTTTATCCAATAAAGATAGCGTCATCTCATGGGCGTGTTCGGGATCCATATTAAACAAAAAAGGACGAAGTAAGGCATAAGACATAGTGATGGCAGACCCTGCTTGGAAAAAATAGTGAATAAAAAATGCGAATGAAATCGGGCGCAGCGATTATATCAGCTTAACAGAAATAAGAGCAAAGTTTCAGTCGCTAAATTTCTACATTTAAGCAGTAACCAATGCTGATGAGTCTCTGCTACATAACAATGAATTGTCGTTTTCTAAGCTAAAGACATAGCACAAAGGTACTCTTAAACATCTACGGTACTGGACGCCCATCAGTCAACGCAATCCAACCACGTATAATGCGATATAAATGCCAGATGAAGGTAAAGGTCATAATCAGTAAACCAAGCCCAGCCAGTAATATAGAGCCAATAGCGATATTGCCACTATCCGCCAATACGCTAACGCCAAAGCCGCCTAGCGCAAAGGTAATCAAAATGATGCCAATGACGAACCAAACGATACTGTACCAAAAGGTCTTGATTTGCCAATCGAAATGCGTGGCTAACCATGAACCATTAGCATCATGGCGCTTGGCATAATTCATGACAATCGGCACAATCCACAGTAAACCCGCAGTAAAGTAGCTGATCACATATAAGAAATAAGTGATGTGATTATAAGTAATTAACGAACGGCGCTTATCGTTGCTCATACTGTCCCGCATTATGTGAGGTTTTCCTTACTAGTAATATTTTTGTTCGATAGTCATATGATTAACTATTTAATGGAGCCGGATAAATGGCTTTTCAATGATACCAACGATAAAGCTGTATTCTGCTGTCTAATATCGAGTGTCGAGTACTAAGCATACAGTGATATAAGTATCTAAAATTTCTGACATAAGCATCTAAAATATTTATCACAAAATGATGCATTTTAAGAAGTGACCGTTGCTTGTACCTGAATAGATTTATTGGTCAGGTCTTGCTGCATAGATAACTGTGTAAATTGCCAGCCTTGCTGTTCAAGCTTACCCAGTGCAGTGCTGACGACCGCTTGACTAGGATGCGTAAAGCTCAATTGCACTGCATCGCCAGTCGAAACCACCTGAGCATCTGCTATACCTGAGTTATTGAGCAGCGCATTGATACGACTAGCAGGCGGCATATCAACCTCTCCAGTAGCGTTGTTACCAGAATTCAATGCACTACTATCAATATTACCTGCTTGAGCACGCAACCAAAAATAATCCGCCACTTGCTCCTGATAGTCGTTTTTACTATCACTCGCTGCTTGATGAACGCTATAGCCACCATAGCCGCCTATAAACAACAGTAAGAATATAGACAATATAGCTAATGCGAGTTGATCACGGGGAGGTAATGCTTGCCAGCGCGTCGTTAGTACATTCTGATAATTATTCATACGCTCTGACAATACATGAGCCTTAGTACTGGTTGCAGAAACAGCTGCATTACGTTTGGTACGGCGTTGTAATCGTTTCATGTTTTGACCTTTATTACCAATACCTTGATGAGTTACGACGCTGCCGCATTGCTTGCCATGTCGCTGTTTTCTGCAATATTATTTTCTATCACATTAACAGTGACTTGACCACTAAACTGACCTTGCTCATTACTATTCACTTGCGCAAGTTTGGCATTCAAGCCTTGCGCCACCAGTGTGCTTGTGAATTTATCAAGACTACTACGATCTGGGGCAATCAAGGTAAAGCTGAGCGCTGATGGCTGCATTACTAGCGACTGTGCATGCAATGAGGACTGTTTAATTAATGGTGATATGCGTGACAGTGCGGCCATATGCGATGCAGGCGCTTGGCTATCGCTACGCAGTTTTGGTTGCAGCTGTACTTGCAGTTTGGTGCGCGTACTCAGTGGCTCATCAGCAAACCAAGACTGATATTGTGCCGCAATTGCAGTCTTGGTTGCTGCGGTTGCTTCATTATACTTATACCACTGCACACCATCAGTTGCCATTTGCAGCACTAACGCTGATAGCGCAACCATCATTGCCACCCGTAGGTATGGTGATAGTTGTGAGTCAGTAGATTTAATAAAGAAATTAAGCGCGTGACGTTCGGGACTGTCAATTGGCTTAGGTACTGTAGGCAGGGTCGTCAGTAGCAGCTGATGATCAGCGATCAACGCTTTAGTTTGCGCCACTAAATCCATGGGCGATGAGGAATCTAGTGAGTCAAGCGATGCGTCAATAGATGCCTCAATAGAAGGCAGCACCATTACCTCACTCAAATGCGGGAAACGCTCAAACATTAGCGGTAAATAGCTGACGGCCATACCCTGACGCAATGATTGGCGCAGCAGCATGGTCTGCGAATCTTGATAAAGGATTACTTGTTGACCTGCGCCCTCTTCTGGCGGTGGTAACAATAAAAAATCTGGCAGTAACGCTACTATATTCATACCGGCTAGCTGCGCGCTTTGTTGCCATGACTCAATGTCGTTTTGTGCCAGTGCATACAATTGCGTCGTATCAGCATGGCTCAATTGACGGATGTTTAATTGCTCAATAGGCGTTAATGAGGTTTCTTCAAATAAGTATTGCTTGCCGCTATTACCAAGCTGTTTAAGCTGAGCAGCATTGAGCGCCGTGTCCACTTGCAATGCGTGACTCGAGGGAAAATATAGACAAAGCGCCTTTTGGCTACTGGACTTATAGTTACCATAAATTGTTTGCAGCTGTTGCCAACCGTCAACCATTTGCCATTGCTGTACATCTTCGTGCCAGACAGCTAGCGGGCTATGCTGCGCTCGTAACCAAACATGTAACACTGAACGTGTCCTCAATTATTGCTGCGGTTATCAAAATATCGTTAATAACTGATACGGTTTTTGAAATAGCTGGACGATTTTATATGATTGATAAAGGGCTGAACTTTGTACCAGTACCATTTCAAATCCGTCATATCTAATCAATTCTGCTCTAGTAAAGCGTTCCTAATCAAAATATTAGAATATCTAGTCTAATAAGGCTGGTCAGGAACAAAACGATCAACTTCCGTTGCCATGCCAGTCATCACAAATTCCATATCAAACACTCTGGCTTCCGCTAGAGAGAACGACTCTGGATAATCGCCTGTCAGCAATCCCGCGATATAGGCGACGATAGACATATGACAAACAACGACCAAACACTCGGCTTCAATATTGGCAATATCTATCAGAGCTTGGCGCGCATCATCCGAGGGCGTGATATTGTCCTGCACAGATGAGGCGACTTGCGGCGCTCGTGACTGGAACGCAGATAAAGTTTGCTGCGCTCTAATATAAGGGCTAACCACAAAACGATCTGGACGATAGTGAGTAGTCACATACTCTGCCGTTTGCGCTGCTTGCTGCTGACCAAAGTCCGTCAGCTGACGTGCACTATCTGGACGTGTCTCGTCTTCTGCTTGACCATGACGTACTAATATAATTTTCATAACCTTCCTTGGAGCGCTGAGTTCGACTTTCTTAATACTGATTGTCAACGGTGTGTCTTACTTATCAGCATCACTGTCTTTGCTTTTAGTATTGCTACCAGAGGTTTTCATATGAGCGGTAAGTGCTGCATTGCTATGATCATGCGCCATGACAAACTCAACATCGCTACGGAACCCAGCTTCCATTAGATGTAGCGCAACGCCTAGAGCGGCCTTGTCCTCATAAATAACTGCATAGAGCGCATGAGTAATTGGCATATAGATACCCGCTTTGGTCGCCTTTTCATGTACTTGCTGAATGGTATTTACCCCTTCAGCGGTCTGGCCAAGCTTTTTGACCGCGGCATCAATACTCATACCGCGACCGAGCATATTACCGATACGATAGTTACGACTCAGCTCTGAGCTACAAGTGGCGTACAAATCACCTACCCCTGATAAGCCCAAGAAAGTGAGCGGATTGGCGCCTTCCTCAACGCCAAAACGACTCATTTCTGCCAAAGCACGAGTAAGAATCATCGCTTTAGTATTCTCACCTACTTCATAAGCTGCCGCCATCCCCATAGCAATTGCATAGATGTTTTTTAGCGCGCCGCCAAGCTCGACGCCGCGTATATCATCACTAGCAAATACTCTAAAGAAGGCACTATGTAATGCTGCTTGTACGGCATGACGTAATGGCTCTGACTCACTTGCGATAACCGTGGCAGACGGCATATTTTTCATGATTTCGATAGCAAGGTTCGGCCCTGACATGACACCAAAGTTCACTTCTGGCAGCACTTCTTTGATGATATCGCTCATCATCGCAAAGGTGTCTTTTTCCATACCTTTGGTCAACGATACAATGGACTGACCACTGATAAAAGGTGCGATGTTTTTTAGCGTCTCGCGAAAGGCCAAACCTGGCACAGCGATAAAAATAATGTCTTTATCTTTGACGCTTGCCGCCAAATCATGGCTGTATTTCAGTCGATCATCAAGCTTATAGCCTGGTAGATACTTTTTATTGGTTTGTGTTTTTGCCATCGCTTTTACGGTACGCTTATTACGTACCCACAGCGTAGTATCACAGCCATTACGTGCGGCTAAATTTGCCATTGCCGTACCAAAGCTACCACCACCTAAAAACGCCAAACGCAGCTTGGTTGGATTGCTATGAATGTCGGCCATATCCTTTGCCACAGCCGATTCAACAGGGCTAGGATTTGACTTTTTACGGCCGAGACCTGACTTGGTTGCTCGCTCAAAAATACCTGCAAGCATACCGTTCTGTTTTTCAGACGACTCTTTGTCCGTTTCATTATTAGCACTGGTGTTGTTTTTATTACTATTGTTAGGGCTTGTCATGTTCTTTTATCCGTGTTGACTGACGTATTATCAATAGAATCTATCGTGCTCAGCTACTGGCCTCATTATCTTTAAATTACAACTTTGTGAAATTATAATCTTATTAATAGACAGTACTGAGCTACATTACGACTCGAAGCGAACTAACGATTCGATATCAATAGGTTTGCGTTTGGACTCATCCTTGGGACTTGTGCCAGTATAAACAAAAGCGGTCACATAATCATCTGCGCCTACGCCGAAATACGCTTTTACTGCAGGCTCATTGCATAGCAGCCCAGTGCGCCAAACCGTACTAAACCCTTGAGCTTTTAATGCCAAGATTAGATTTTGCACAGCAGCGCCCGCACTGAGCATCTGCTCAAAAGGTGGTACTTTTTTGTGTTCTTGCATTTGAGTCACAGCCGTTATGATCAGCGGCGCTCGCAATGGCATATTTTGAGTTTTAGTGATGGTTTTTTCAGACAACTCTTCGCCATCTTGTAGCGCTTTTGCTTGGGCAGCTTCGAGCAAGGCACGGCCTAATTCATGGCGCGCCTCACCTTGCGTCACGATAAACCGCCACGGACGCAATTTTTTATGATCTGGCGCAGTTGCCGCACATTCAATGGCAGATTCAATCTGCGCACGCGTCGGTGCTGGCTCATCTAGATTGCCCATACTGCGTCTTGAATTAATCCAACCTATCAGCTCGTCACTGGTAGATGAGATATCATTCGCTGCTACGTTCTTCACAGACAGTTTTTTGTCTTCTATTTTTTGGCTTTCATTATCAACATTGTCAGTTGTAGTCATTGTTTTGTCCTTAATTTATTATTATCTATCACTACTTATTATTTATAATATCATTTTCTTATTTTTTAACAGCTATAGAGCAGTTGAGAGCTACACATAGGCAGTCTCAACTCAGCGATAAACTACGCAACATCTTCGACTCGGTGGTCCATGCGTAGGTAGTCCTCTGACTGCATCTCAAGCAGACGTGAGCGAGTACGCTCAATCTCAAACGCCAACTTCTCTCCTTGATACAGTTCTAGAATCGGCTGCTCTGCCCGTACCAATAATTTTACACGGCGATCATAAAACTCATCGACAAGATAAATAAAGCGGCGCGTTGGATCACGCAAGTCGTCATCTAGTGCTGGCACAGAGTCGACTAAAACGGTGCTAAAGCGTTTGGCAAGCTCAATAAAATCAGCGGCTGATCGCGGCGCCATACAAAGATGACGGAAGTCACAGAATAAGATATCTTCGGTACAAGCGTTGATTTTTACTTCTCGTCCATTGATAATAATGGGCTCTTTACTGATTTTCTGATTATTTGACAAGCTCGCAAAACGGTTGGCTAACCAATGGTAGTTCGCCTTAGTAAGCGGCGCTTCGTATAATTCAGCTTGCTGCAATACGCGCAGACGATAATCAATTCCCGAGTCAATATTCATGACCGTCGTATGACGCTCAACTTCCGCAATGGCAGGCATAAAACGGTCACGATGTAAGCCATCTTTATACAATCCAGCTGGTTCAATGTTTGAAGTAGCAACCAAAGTAATACCGCGATTGAACAGCATAGTGAACAAATCGCCCAATATCATGGCATCAGAGACGTTAGAAACAAAAAACTCATCAAAACAGATGATAACCGCTTCTTTATAAATAATATCAGCGACTTTTTCGAGTGGATCGCTCTCACCTTGCAGTTTGTTAAGCTCTCTATGGACACGCTGCATAAAATGATGGAAATGCAGACGCATCTTGCGCTCGATGGTCAACGAGTCATAAAACATGTCCATCATCCACGTTTTACCGCGGCCAACACCGCCCCACATATAAAGGCCCGTTGGCGCGACTGGCTTAGATTTTAAAAAGCCAAAAAAACCTTTCTTTTGCGGTGCGCTATTGATGAGCTGATGGTATATCTCATCAAGATAGCTCATGGCCTGAAATTGCTGCTCATCCCGAGTAAACTCATCTGTACTGACGGCTTTCTCGTAACGTTGCAATGGAGATAAACTCATAATACGACTCATCGTTGGATTAAATAAATATCAAAATAGTAGGATAATTTAGCACAGTGCTGGTGCTACCAAGCAAGCCATGCTAAACCATATCAAAACGGAAACCATCAAGCTGAGCTAGCTATGAATAAACTTAGCTGTCCTGCCCAAAGCTATGCTTGTCTAATAAACCCTTGAGCTCTGATAAGCGACCATGGAAGAAATGACCCGCGCCATCAACCACGCTGACTTCAATGCCTAATCGGTCTGCAAATGCCTGCATATTGTCAGGTTCAATCACCTCATCCGCATTACCATAAATCTCAAAAGTTCTATCCGCAGGCAAATTAATATCAGTACTGTCGTTTTTTTCGACTGATGGTGCGATAAGGGCAATTTTCGTTACTTCAAAGTCATCCAGTCCCCATATATGTGCGGCTTCAAGCACTTGCTCAGCCACGCGTGCAGTAACATAGCCACCAAAAGAAAAGCCACCCAGCCATAGCTTTCGAGCATTGGTTTGTTCAGCAATCCATTGTAGCACGGTCATTGCATCGACCACTTCACCTTCCGCATAATCATGCTCGCCTGTCGATTGGCCAACGCCGCGAAAGTTAAAGCGCACCACGTGCATACCATTATCACGGGCAAAGCGATACATGGTGGTGACCACTTTGTTATTCATCGTACCATCAAACAAAGGATTGGGATGGCACAGCAGCGCCACCGTGTCTGTACTTGGGTCATTGGGATTGTCATTTTGCCACAGTGCGTCAACCTCGAGCACGCCAGCAGGAGCAGGAATCAATTGCATAGTATTACTTATTAATAAAAAATGAATGGCTCAATTATCCTAGATACAATTTATATTTCAAGTGATTTGCTGTGTACGGATGCGACTTGTTTTATTTTTGGTCAATAACGGTTGTCTGCCGTTTTGGAATATTGCTGTTCTTGAAGTTTTAAATTGATTTATATCTAGGGCATGGTTCATCGGCAATATACCGGTAATACAGCACACAATAACTGTCTAGACAGGTAATATCTAGATAAGCTACATTCATAAAGCTTTGCCTATAGCTAAGACGTTCTGCTTATATAAATCAGGAATTATTTATGAATACTTTTAATAAAACTGCCAGTTTGACGGCTACGTTAGTGGTTGCACTTGCTTTGAGCGCCTGTCAGAGTACGCCTTCTTCACCCGTGATTCAGCGTGCCAACTCTATCTATGAGACAACCGGTATCGCTGATACCAAGGTCAAAGCACAACAAAATGCGATCGATAGTGCTCAAAAAACTTGTCGAAGCAAGCAAGTGATTATCGTTGATGACAACGTAAAATATAACGGTATCTTAAACGAACGCACTGGCCGTATGGTTGGCCAAGTAGGTGCTGTCGTTGGCTCGATATTTGGCACGGGTACACCAGATTTGTCACGTAGCGATGATTATGAATACACCATTAACTTCCGTTGCCAATAAATATCGTCCATATCATATAAATCAGATACAGTGTCAGGCTCACTCAGCCTACTATTTGTAGCACTTTCACTTGCCCTCCTTGTATCTAAATTATCTCGAACCGACTATATCTAGCTAAAAATATATATCTACTTTTCTCTACACGACAATCTCTTTTAGACGCAAACAGGTTTACGATCTAACCGCTAACATGAAGTGACATACAATCGTCCTCTGATTAAACAGCCAACAAACTGCGATATAGATAATATATCAATCAAAGCTTGTTGGCTTCGCTTTTTGTACTCTCTTTTTTAAGTTAAACTATCCGCTACGTATTCAGCACATCCTCGTCAGTCTTTATATTTTCATTATCTTTGGTCTAATATTATGCGCAAACCCAATCTTTCAAATATTAAACAGGCCAAAGTATTAGCACCTGCCAAAGATTTGGCTACCTTGGAAGCGGAACTCGCTGAGCAGGAAGACCATCTAGAGGATACGGTCCTACGCCTAAGTGATTACTTGTCAGCGGTTGAAATGGTCATCAAACAAACTTTTGACCACCGTGTATGGGTAAAAGCTGAAATTCGTAATCTGTCGAGTAAAGGTGGTCATTACTACTTTGAACTGGCAGAAAAAGATGACGATGGCAAAGTGGTCGCCAGCTGCCGTGGCAATCTCTGGCGTTTCAAAGCTGCTCGTGTATTAGCTAAGTTTGAACGTGCGACTGGTATGCCGCTTGAGCGTGATTTGACCGTACTTCTTAAAGTATCGGCAGGGTTCCATGCTCAGTACGGCTTTTCAATCACCATTGAAGATATTGATCCTAGCTATACGCTAGGCGACTTGGCACGGCAGTATGCAGAAATGGTTGACCGCTTAACAGGTGAAGGGCTATTACATCTTAATCAGCAGCTACCTGCTCCTTTTGATATCGAGCATGTGCTGGTCATCGCTCCTGAAAAGGCGGCTGGACTAGGAGATTTTCAAGCAGATGCCGATCGCTTAGCCAGTACAGGTGCGTGTCAGTTCCACTACCATAATGCAACCTTTCAGGGCAATCATGCACCCGCTGAAATCCGTCAAGCCATCGTTAGCGCCCAGCAGCAGTTTTACGATACTTATCAACGCCTACCAGACTTACTAGTCATCATTCGCGGCGGCGGTGCGGTTGGTGATTTGGCTTATCTCAATGATTATGAGTTGGCAGCTTTGGTTGCTGAGCAGCCTGTCCCTGTCTGGGTGGGTATCGGTCATGAACGTGACAAAGTCATCTTAGATGAAGTCGCTCATACTAGCTTTGATACACCCTCAAAGGTGATTGCTGCTATCTATAGCCACTTGGCCCAGCTCGTCACTCAGACGCTACAATATCAGGCACAAATCAAGCAAGCGGCTCAGCGTCAATTGAATACTGCTGAGCAACAAACTGCGCGACAGTTAAGTCAAATACAATCGCAAACGATTGGGCAGCTCACCGCTCTACGAAAAGACAGTGACTATGCATGGCGCAGTATTCAACAAAGTGCCCAGCGCCAAGTAAAGCAAGCCGTCAGACTGACGGCTGAGCGATACACACAAACGCAAACCTTGGCGCATCAACAACTTGTAAAAGCCGCTACCAATAGCAAAAGTTATCAAGAGTCAATCATGCAAAACGCGCAACAGCAAATTGTGCAAGCACAGCGTGATAGCGAACATCTACGTGATATTGTGCTATTACATCGACCGTCTCGCGTGCTTAAGCAAGGCTATACCATGCTCACGGATGCTCAAAACAAGCAGACGCTCACTAGTAGTACCCAACTGTATCCTGAGCAAACCGTTAATATCATTTTAAAAGATGGCAACGCAAAAGCGCAGATTATAGATGTCAATATGGATAAAGAAGCGACGGAAACTTCAGGCACTCCAACTTGACCACATAATAATATCTAACGATTACTCATCTACTTACCTTTAAAAACTAGGAAATTTTATGACTACCCCTACTCGCCGACGCAAAAAAGCCGCCCCAAAAACCTTTAAGGCGGCTTACGATATCTTAAAAACCAATGCGGCTGAACTACAGCAACAGGACGAGCCTGATATTGATAATCTCATGACAACGGTCGAAGAATCTATTGCCGCTTATCGCGTTTGCGAGACTCGTATCAATGCTGTACAGCAAGCACTAGATGTGGCCTTTGCCGAAGAAAAATCTACCAGCAGTGTTGATAGTTAAAAAGACAGCCACTAAATAGCAGCTGATTAGTCAAACCAAGCGCATCAAGCTCATTTGGCAACGCAACAGTTTGATATTCTGTTTACTCTGGTTCGTCAACCTCAAAGACTTGGCGCAGATAGGCAAGATACGTGTCATTATTGATCATGGTCTTGCCTGGGCTATCAGACAGCTTGGCGACTGGCTGACCATTACACTCTACCAATTTGAGCACGATATTAATCGGCGTGATGCCCATATCATTGGTCAAATTGGTGCCAATACCAAAGCTAGTTCTAATGCGACCTTTAAAGTATTGATGCAGCTCCCACGCCTTCTCTAAATCCAACCCATCGCTAAAAGTTAGAATCTTGGTTTTTGGATCTATCTTTAGCTTCTCATAATGGGCAATCGCCTTATCGCCCCAAATATAAGGGTCGCCGCTATCATGACGTAACCCATCAAACAGCTTAGCAAAATACAAATCGAAATCACGTAAGAACGCATCCATGCCGACTACGTCTGTCAATGCAATACCCAAGTCGCCACGGTACTCATGTACCCATGCTTCAAGTGCGGCCTTTTGTGAATCACGCAGACGCACATCTAATGCCTGAAACGCTTGCATAAACTCGTGCGCCATTGTGCCTATTGGTGTCATCCCTAATTGCTTGGCCAAATACACGTTTGATGTACCACCGACTATCTTTGGCTCAGCTTTATGTAGCGTCTCTACAACATGTGCTTGCCAGCGTCGACTAAAACGTCTACGCGTGCCAAAATCAGCAACTATAAATGGCGGCATATCCTGACCGTACTGAGCTTGCTTTTCGGCGTACTGATGTAATAGCGCTACTTTTGCATCGAGGCGACGTTGTCCTTCTTCAATCACGCTGTCATTAGATAGCGCATCAAAATACAGCTCATTGACAATGGCTAGTACGAATACTTCAAAGAACATTGCTTGAATCATCGGCCCTTCGATATCGATAAACAAGCGACCTTTATCGTCTGTACTTACCGTAATAAAACGTCGTTTTAGCTTAAACAATTCTAGATAATCAACGAAATCTGAGCGAATAAAGCGTAAGCTACGCAAGTACTCGAGCTCATCTGGCAAAAATCGCAATTCGCATAAGCTGTCTAGTTGCTGCTCTAGATCTTTTTGGATATCAGCCAATGGATAGGCGGCATCTTTGTTATTACGGCAGCGAAAGCGATAAACACCATGGGTTTGCGGGAACTGATGCAGCATGGCTTGTAACATCGTAAATTTGTACAAATCATTATCAAGCAATGAAGTAATAATAGGTGCATAAGAAGCGGTCATGCTATGGCCTTAAAAGTGCAAAATAAGAAACAAACGTCATTTGATAGACAAAGCGACATCATATGTGGACGATAAACAATACACGCTCATTCATTATGAGCCATCGATAAACCGTTCAGTATAACGAAGTTTGGTATTTATTTCAGAATTCACTTTTGATTGCTGAAAAATGACGTCGAAATGCCAGTAAAATGATTGCAATTATTTAAACCATTTATAAAATAACGTATAAGTCTATCCAGACAACCTATTCATAGATGATTATCATAGCTTACGCTTTTGCACTCATAAACTGCTCGACGTAGTCATCAGCAGGATTGTGTCGCAACTCGCTTGGCGTCCCCGTTTGTATGAGTCGACCACCATTTAGCATACTGATACGCTGACCTACTTTGACAGCTTCATCGATATCATGGGTAATAAATACGATGGTCTTGTTCAATCGCTCTTGCAATTCGAGTAATTGGTCTTGCAACTGGGCGCGAATGAGCGGATCAAGTGCAGAGAACGCTTCATCCATTAGCAAAATTGGATTATCCGTCGCTAAGGCACGAGCCAGACCAACGCGCTGCTGCATACCGCCTGATAGCTCATCAGGGTAGCTGTTTTCCAAATTCGATAGACCAACTTCATTGAGCCAATGTCGCGCCGTTTCATGTCGCTCGTTTACACTCATTTTTCGAACACGCAGCCCATAAGCGACGTTTTGTATGACCGTCATGTGCGGCACTAAACCGAAATGCTGAAAAACCATACTGACGGTCTGCTGACGATAATGCTGCAACTGCTTATCGTTGAGCGCTAAAATATTAATAGCCGTAGCAGAACTCTCTTCTACTACCGTACTTGTATTAGCTGTCGCTGATTGCCTATCAGTCATTGTATGAGTCGCATGTTCTCTATTCAGAGCAGTATCTACCCATATCTCGCCACTGGTTGGATCTATCAAGCGGTTAATATGGCGTATCAGCGTTGACTTGCCAGAGCCTGATAGCCCCATAATACAATGCAACTCGCCTGCCTTGATATCTAGATTGATATCATAAAGACCAACTGAATAGCCCGTTTGCTCTTTTACTTTGATGCTATCCATACCCTCAGCCAGCAATGCCAATGCAGACTGTGCTTGCGTGCTACTGGCGTTATAAATCTTACTGATATTTTTTAGTTGAATATGATTCATCGGTGCTCTCACTATTTACGTGGTTTTATCATTATGGCTTCGGTCGATTACCATGGGTTCAATCGTATACCACTAGATAATTTTTTATCCAATCGGACGTCTGCCTGCTTCGATGGTTTTTTGACGGGTACGCTTACCTTGACCAAATGCTTGCGTAATACGGTCAATGATAATAGCAACAATAACGATGGCCGTACCTGCTTGTAGACCCTGACCGATATTGAGCGTTTGGATAGACTGCAATACATCTTCACCAAGCCCAGGAGCACCAATCATTGAGGCCAATACCACCATGGCAAGTGACATCATCACAGCCTGATTGATACCTGCCATAATACTGGGCAACGCTTGTGGCAATTTAATCCAGAGAAGTAGCTGTAAATGGGTACTACCAAAAGAGCGTCCTGCCTCGACCATTTCATGATTGACTTGTGTAATCCCTAATGTCGTTAAACGAATCAAGGGCGGCAGTGCATAAATCACAGTCGCGAATAACGCAGGCACTTTACCAATACCAAACAGCATCAGCACTGGTATAAGATATACAAAACTCGGCATAGTCTGCATGATATCTAGCACTGGCGTCACAATCTTGCGTAGCAGTTTGCTACCTGACATAGCAATACCAATAGGAATACCAATCACCACCGTGACCAGTACCGATACGATAAGCAGCGCTAAAGTATCAATCAGTGCGCCCCATAAGCCAAAAGCACCTATCAAAAACAGCCCTGCACCACATGCCAGCGCGAACCAAATCTTGCGAACACCAAACCAGCCAAGCACAGTCACAAATGCAATAATCAGCCAAGGTGGGATAACCGTTAATAATCGCTCAATAGGTAGTAGCAAATAAGTAAGCGCCATCGTGCTAATAGTACGGAATACATCGCCATAGTTTTGAACAACGTTTGCTAAAGTATTATTGAGTGGGGTCTCAAGCGACCATGAAGGAAAGCTTGAGGCGAGCGCTGACGCATTGATACTAGATGCAGTTGCTTTTGTAGAGATAGCATCCGTTGAGCTAAGGCCTAACTTAGTAGCAAGATTGGTAGCGGCTTCATCGGATAACCATGCTTGCCAAACCTCTGGGTTGTCACGCAAAAACACCATGGCTTGCTCATCGCCAGTGCGTTTACTTTCGCTCATTTCCAAGATAGCACCGTTGAGCTCATCAGAGGTAAATTGCACCTTTTCAAAGACAGCTGCTAGTTCAGGATTAGATTCGACAAACGGGGTAGAAATAGCAATACCTAACGGTGACACTGGGAATCCTGAAACGCAATCCATCTTACCATCAGCGAGCAGCAGATTTTGCCAGCAAGCATCCTCATAAGCTGGGAACTCTAACGCTGCAAGGTCATATTTTGCCATTAGCCCAGTGGGCTGCCAGTAGTAAAACAACAGTGGCTTATGCTGTTCAAAAGCGGAGGCAATTTCGGCATCGAGAGCAGCACCCGTACCAGGGTGTGCGTTGTTAAAAAGGCTGTCTAGACCGGTGGTTTTTAGCAAACGTGTGTTAAAAATCTCACACGTCCAACCAGAGGGACAGTTCATAAAGCGTGATCTACCAGGATCTTCAGGGTCTTTAAATAGCTCAGTATATTTAGGCAAATCTTGATAGCTGCGAAGTCCTGGGTTTTCTTCCAAGACGTATCGCGGGACATACCAGCCTTGAGTTGCACCACCTTTTAGCGTATCGCCGATGATGGCTACTTTATTTTGTTCAATGGCTTTTTCCATGATTGGCGAGCGACCAACCCACTGCTCCCCGATGACCTGAATATCGTTCTGTGATAGCGCTGTATCAAGTGCAGGCCCTGCTCCTGGTACTTCCTCTACCGTACAACCGTATCCATCTTCTAAGATATGTCTGAGTACGCCGGAGGTAAACTGCCCACTCTCCCAGGTTAGCGCTCCAAATTTAATCGGCGAGTTGCAGGCTGCAGACGCCGATACAGGCAGTAGTATCACGCTCATCCACAGCAAGCTTAATGCAATCCATTGGCGCATACTCTTTCCTATTATTATGTTGTATCGGCATGAAATCACTATCAAAACAATAGAACTAAAAAATAGCTGAACGTCGCTATATCAAGTTTACCAATACTGGCTCTAGACCATTCAGCTACTATCTACTGTTGTTTAGACTTACTACAAAGTGTAGCGATTTATAGAAGTGATGACAAACGCTTATTTGTCGATTAACGCATTAGATAAATTTACGATAATTTTGATAAAGCTCTTATGACAAGTCGCTCTTAATTTTAGAAATTTATATTTGAGAAGTCATATTTTAGACAAAAAAATAGCACCTATCTGGATAGGTGCTATTGGTTATGATATCGATTAAAAAGGTCACTATTACTTTCTATAGCTATTAGAAAACGTTTACTTCGAAAATAGTTACTTTAAAGACAATTATTTTAAGAGCTGTTATCTTAAAGACCTTTCTTTCAAGAACAGTTATTTTAAAAACAGCGCCATCGCCTTTTTAAACAGTCCACCGTAAGGCGGCAATAATAAATTCAGACCATTGAGCTTGGTTTGGACAAAAACCGGCTTCATATGGCTGAGACGTTCAAAACCAGCCTTACCATGATATGCGCCAGTACCAGAGTCACCCACACCACCAAACGGCAAGTCATGCTGAGCGACATGTATCAAAACTTCGTTGATACATAAGCCACCCGAGACCGTATTATTACGCACATTTTCGATACTGCTGTAGTTGTCACTAAACACATATAGTGCCAATGGCCGTGGACGCGAGTTCACAAAGTAAATGGCATCATCAAGCGTCTCATAATGCATCAGTGGCAAAATCGGGGCAAAAATCTCATTTTGCATAAGGTCGCTGTCAGGCGCAGGTTCGCTGACGATGACTGGTGGCATTAGACGGGTTTCGATATTAGGCTCAACGGTAGTTAATGCATGTACCTCGCCGCCTGTTAACGCATCTAGATAGCCTTTTACCCGTTTGAACTGCTCACCATTAATAATGCGAGAATAATCTGGGTTTTCTTCGATATCAGGATAATGCTTGGTCATCCACTCTTTTGCAAGTTGGATGAACTGGTCATGGTATTGGCGCTGAATCAAGACATAATCTGGCGCAATACATGTCTGTCCCGCATTTAGTGTCTTACCCATCATCACACGATTAACGACAGACTCTAGATTGACATCATCTAGTACGATCACTGGTGATTTACCACCAAGCTCAAGCGTCACTGGCGTTAGATTTGGCGCAGCAGCAGCCATGACCTTTTTGCCCACCGCAGTCGATCCGGTATATAGCAGATGGTCGAATGGTAGCTCACTAAAGGCGGCAGCAATCTCGACTTCACCGAGCACCACACAGATCATATCTGGCGAAAAATAACGAGCAATAGCGTCAGCAAACGTCTGAGCAAATTGCGGCGCAGCTTCACTCATCTTGACCATAATACGGTTGCCTGCGGTGATTGCATCAATCATCGGGCCAATTGCTAAAAATAATGGATAGTTCCAAGGCACCATAATACCGACCACACCCAATGGCTGAGGCTGAATTTCATTATGGGCTGGCATATACAGCGCTGAGATAGGCGCACGATGGGCTTTCATCCACTTTTTGCCGTGTTTCTTGGCGTGGCTGATACCAGTAAAACTAGGAAACAACTCAGCAAACTGAGTCTCTGATTGGCTACGATAGCCAAAATCTGCACTAATCGACTTTGCAAAACTCTCTTGGTTGTCACTCAGCATCACTTCTAGATTATCTAGCTGCGTCGTACGAGTGCCCCAATCATTGATTGGCTGGGTACGGCTTAACATTTGCAAGCGTGAAAATTGCGCTTTCATCTCATCGATAGTCGTCGCCGTACTTAGGGCTTCAGGCACACGCTGCAGCGCAAAACCTGTCTCGGTCACTGCCTGCTCATGGGCGCTTCGGTTGCTATCTGTCATTTGTCTTCCTTGTCATAATCATAGTAATAGTCATAAGGTTTGTAGTCACTACAGTATATTGGGTTAGAGGCTCTATCTTTCTAGTCAGGTGCACTCTTTGATAACCTACTCTGACTATAAATTTCATCAGATTCCATTCATCACACTTTAATGTAGCGCATCGACTGAGCAATGAACAGCACCTTTGGTTGACTACTGCGTCTGTACTAGCAGCACCGCTATGAACCACTTGCCACTGTTCTATACTTATTATTTCGTCATCAATTGCTAGCTGTTTGCTATCAGAATTTACGCCACTTGCAGACATTACGACAGTATATATCTTTGGGCGATAGTCGCCAAAACTGCTACACTACCGATGAGCATTATTTATTTTAAACTTGATAATAATAAGACAGATACTCTCATGCAAAATGACACACAACCACTCAATGATACGCTTGTCAGCAAATCTCTATCAGCGGCCGATTATGTCCCTACTCTCGATGCGATGCTAGCACGCACCCTCGAACGTATCGATCTAAAAAAACAACAAGGGCTGCGTACACCTGATGAATTGTGGATTGTCGATCATAACGACGTCTACACGCTTGGACAGGCAGGCAAAGAAGAACACATATTACAGCGTACTGACACGCCTATCATCAAGACCGATCGCGGTGGTCAAGTGACATGGCATGGTCATGGGCAGTTAGTGATCTATTGGTTGTTTGACTTGGACAGTCTCAAATGGAGTGTGCGCAATCTCGTCTCCCATGCTGAGCAAGCGATAGAAGACGTCATCAATGACTGTTTGCGTAGCTCACCATCTAGTAGCGACAATATCAGTGCTCATGCACGCCGCGATGCCCCAGGTGTCTACTTATATGCAGATACTGCTGCAACAGATGACCGCACCTCTACAGATGATAACTCTCTTGATAATCAGATCATGCTTGGCAAAATGGCCTCGCTAGGCTTTAAAATTAAGCATGGCTTCAGCTACCATGGTATTGCGATTAATCTAAATTGTGACCTGTCTTCATTTAACGCCATCAACCCTTGTGGCTATGCCGGCATGCAGATGTTGCGACTGTCTGATTTTGTAGCCATGCAGACAGATTCAGAGGCCCAGTCTAAACAGCAAATGAGCGATTCATTCAGCTATGAGACAGTCACTCAAAAACTTATTGATAACATCGCCAAGCGTCATGCTGGACTGATTGAGTTGCGAGCTATCGCGCCCAAGTAAATTTTGAGCCTATTTTTGCATAATCTTTTTTTGCATAATATCTTGCACGCTTAGACTTAAGCATTAAGAGAAAATTCAGTACAAACTTGCTATAATCGCATGCAGTACAAATCGGACGCAGCAACTATCCTTGCTGTCTCCCTAGCTCAACCCCTTATTCAAACATTTAAAACAAAAGCAAATTGGAGCATTTTATGGCAGATTTTAACAAAATTTTGGACGCAGGCGACGTAGACGGCGGCATCATCAACGTAGTAGTAGAGATCCCAGCTGGTAGCAGCCATAAAATTGAGTGGAATCGCGAATTAGCAGTATTTGAGCTTGACCGTATTGACCCACAGATTTTTGCTAAACCTTGTAACTATGGCTTCATCCCGCAAACACTTGACGAAGACGGCGATGAGCTTGACGTATTGCTATTGACTGAACAGCCATTACCGACTGGTATTTTCTTAAAAGCCAAAGTTATCGGCGTGATGAAGTTTGTTGATGATGGCGAAGTAGATGACAAAATCGTTGTTGTCCCTGCTGACGACCGTGACACAGGCAATGCTTACAACAGCTTAGAAGACCTACCAAAGCAGTTGATCAATCAATTAGAGTTCCATTTCAGTCATTATAAAGACCTGAAAAAAGCTGGTACGACGGTTGTTGAATCTTGGGGTGATGTTGCAGAAGCGAAAGAAGTTATCAAAGAGTCTATCCAACGCTGGAAAGATCTATAATTATCAAATATTGGCAAAAATGCCGATAACGATAAATAATAAAATACCGCAGTCACCATAGTGGCCGCGGTATTTTTTTGCTTGAACATTGCTTATCCAACATGGTTATAATGAGCATATAACTCATTTACACTTGTGCGCCGTAATAAGGACAGTCATGTTTAACCCCGACCCTAGCACGAAGCCGGTCAATACCAAGTTGCCAAAAGACGTCATTATGATGGTCGAAAAAAACAACCTAGTAATGGCTATCAAAACTTTGGCGGCAGACGAAAACATCAGTATGGATGAAGCCAAAAGTAGAATTGATGCTTATGAGACCCAGCTAAAGGTAAAGCAACAACAGAAGCTCAATACCATCGCTAGTAAACAAGGCATTCCAAATCAAGCCATTAGTTTTGATAGAGAGCAAGAGGAAGAAGAGCCTGGACCATTGGTAAAAAACCGTGTTAAAACGACTAAGCAGAGCCAAGGGTTTAAAGGGCTGCAAGATGGTGTCGATAGTCAGTTGAATGACTTAGGCTACAAGAAACCTCTACTACCTTATTGGCTAAAACGACTGCTCGTCATTGCTGTCTTGATGATAGGAATATTTTGGATATTATGGCGAGTATTTGGTTAAGTGATTTAGCTAAATAAGAAACTGGCTCGACATATTCCCCATACAGCTACATACCGATTAGCTATAATTTAAGAATGCAGCTAGTCGGTATGCTAATTGAAAACCTGCTTCTAAAATATCTCACAGCGTTCATTAATCTCAAATCACTTAGAGCAATCCTTTATATAAGAAGTAACAGCCTACGACGGTCAACAGTACTGCAAAGCATTTTTTCAGCAACTGCGGCGATAATGCATGAGCGACTTTTGCGCCTAGCTTGGCGGTGAAAAAGCTCATAATGCTAATGCCTAAAAAAGCATAGATATGAACAAAGCCAATCGTATTGGGCACGTCGACTTGAGCTTGCATGCCAAAGAACATAAACCCTAGCGCACCTGCAATGGCGATAGGCAATCCACATGCGGCTGAGGTTCCAACGGCTTTTTGCATAACCACACCGTAACGCGTGAGATAAGGTACGGTTAAGCTACCACCGCCAATCCCAAAAATAGCAGAAGCGATACCGATACCCGCCCCTGCTGCTAATTGCTTAGGTTTTGAGGGCAAAGCTATATGGACATTACCAGCATCGCTATCTGCTTTCTTTTTACCACCCATAAACATTTTATAAGCGACCCAAAGCAAAAACACACCAACAATCAACTGGAGATATAACCCAGATATCTGTCCTGCTATCCCTGCCCCTAAAAAACAGCCTATTACTAAACCTGGCGTCAGATTTTTAAAGACAGGCCACATGACTGCGCCTTTCTTGTTGTGCGCCATGAGCGAGCTTATGGACGTGACAATAATGGTCGCCAGTGAAGTACCCAAGGCCAAATGCATAATAGTGTCAGGACTGTAACCCATTTGCGTAAAGACGATAAATAGCAGTGGTACGATAATAGTGCCACCGCCTACTCCAAATAGCCCCGCAGCAAATCCTGCTAGCGCCCCTATTATTAAAAAAGTTATTAATTCCACAGGATAGTTACTTCTTATTTAGATTTAATGAGATGATAATTATAGTTAAACGACTGCTTAATGTTGAACGAGCAATAGCCCATAGGCTCAGGGGTTGGACTATAAATACTGGATTAAATAAGTTCCACTTGCCCTACTCTAGAGTAGGCACGATTGAAGTAAACCAACCCTTCATCAGTTCCGCCTTGTGGCTCAGCCTGATTGATGGCGACAACGCGGCACATAAAGACGCTATGTGTGCCGACTTCTTGAATTTGTTCAATCTCACAATCAAAGCTGACCAAGGCATCCTCCAACACAGGAGCGCCTGTTTGTAATTGTATCCAAGAACCATATGCAAACCGTTCTTCTGAACACAATTTAGAGGCAAAAGCACTGGACAGCTGCTCATGTTGCGCGCCTAACACATTGACACTTAAAATCTTGTTTTCCAGAAAGTAGCTATGTGACCGAGACGTTTGATTCATACAGACAAGCAAAGTCGGCGGTGTGTCTGTGACACTACATACTGCCGATGCTGTAAACCCATGCATGCCCGTCGCGCCTGATGTGGTTACCACATTGACCGCAGTCGTTAGCAAAGACATGGCATCTCTAAAGTCGGTCGCGTCAATCCTATCTTTAATCATTGCTTCCATCCTGAGAAACGTTAAAAAATAACGTTAAAAAATTGTGCTTCAATTTTAGTTTTGCAAGGGGAATTCTTTAAATAGAATTTCCTAAACGGCTAAACTCTAAGCAGTCAGTTCTTGACGAACGATTTGAGCACCAGCGCTTAAGGCTGCGAGCTTACCACGTGCGACTTGGCGAGACAAAGGTGCCATGCCGCAGTTGGTCGCAGGATACAGCTTATCAGCATCGACAAATTGTAGCGCTTTGCGTAGCGTATCTGCCACCTCTTCTGGTGTCTCGATAGTGTTGGTTGCCACATCAATGGCACCGACCATCACCTTTTTACCGCGAATCAATTCAATCAGATC
>NZ_DFQV01000004.1 GCF_002377945.1 Psychrobacter sp. UBA3480 | reverse complement strand
CGAGGTAAGGCTGACTTACGAGACGTTCAGTCGCCAACTAGCCCCTTATGTGGGCGTGAGTTATGAGACAGCGCTTGGCAAGGCTCGTGGTCAACGACGTCAAGAAAATGAATCGGTTGATAGCGGTAGTTTGACTGCGGGGGTCAAATTCTGGTTCTAATTTTATTAAAATAATAGGGGATATACTATGAATACTTCAGATCAAAACAACATGGATCATCAACAGGGCATGAACCCTTACGTAAAGTTCACCCTGATGATTGTGACGTCTACGATTGTGATGTACATCATGATGTATTTCAATACTTATGAATGGGATCATATTTATTTTAGTGAAACCCGAGCTTATATGGCGCTCTACATGGGTGCCGGTATGGCAGTGGTCATGTTGGCATTTATGACTAATATGTATAAGAAGACCAAGGTCAACTTAATGATTTATGGTCTAAGCGTATTGATGTTTGCTGTTGGTATTTGGGGCGTGCGATCACAAGCAACTGTCGATCAAGTCGATTGGATGCAAGCGATGATACCGCATCACTCGATTGCTATTCTCACCAGTAGCCGCGCTGATATTGAAGATCCGCGTGTACAACAGCTTGCTGACGATATTATTAAAGCGCAAAAGCGTGAGATCGCTGAGATGAAGCAATTGATTGATGAGCTTGAATAACGATCTATACTGATAGGAGTATTTTAAACAAATAAAATAATGGTCTATCAAATGATAGACGTAAGCATATAGGTCTTTTTATTCAAAGCTACTTTCACTGCAGAATCAAAACATTGCTCATGAAAAAGCAATAAAAGGCTGAGTATGCATGGTTCACTTTCCCCACTGGCCTTTTGGCTGCTGCAATTGTTGTCTCTTTTAGTGCTTACTCCTATATCAAAATCTCTAACGCTTACCCGTCAGCTGGCGGTGCTGCGACGTACTTGCATCAAGTATATAGAGACTGTTTGACGACCAGTTTTAATGCTCTGCTGATGTAATTTTATATAATTATTGCGCAGAGCTTTCTGGTTCGGATGTTCGGGTCATATACCATACCGTTGTTTGGTGGTGACGAAAGCGGTGTATAGCATCTACCAAGGAGAGTCAAGATGAACGAATTGAATTCAAAAGCGAATACTTTAAGAATTGGTCCTGTGGGCAACAGCGTTTCTCTGTTTCTGCTCATCAGCTATCTCTTGTGCATAGTCTTTGGCCTACTCGCACCTGAGCAGATAAGTATGCATGAGGCTTGGGCACCGCTGCTACCTGGTTTTGAATGGCTGACATGGTCAGGTTTCCTAATTGGATTTGTCGAATCCTATCTTTATGGTTGGTATTTCGCGATTGTGTTTGTACCGCTATATCGCTGGTTTGCCAAAGCACGATGAGTCTAGCGTAGCCATTGAATCTTCGGCTCAGATAGGTCAGCTATGCTTAGAACGACGAACAGTGCCCTAATCTTGGATGGGATCAAAAGCTGGCGACTTAGCCCTAAACTATCATTGCAATCAATAACGGGAACATAGTCATGAAACACGATACGACAAAAAATACTTCGGACAGCGAAGACCATGATTGCTGTGACGGTACAGTGAATACAGGCATAGAACCTAATAAAGATACCACTTACGATAAGGTGCCAACTGGCTATAGCGGAACCGTTTATACCTGTCCTATGCATCCTGAGGTCAGGGATACTGAAAAGAGCGATTGTCCGATATGCGGCATGTTCCTTAAACCTGAAGACGAGGTTGTTGATGAAGACAGTCATGCAAGTTGCCATGGTCATGGAGCGGATACTTCTAACAGCACTGATGTAAAATCTATCAAAGGCGGTAAATACGACAAAGTTCCTGCTGATTATGATGGCACGGTCTACACCTGTCCTATGCACCCTGAAGTCAGAGATGTTGAGAATAGTGGCTGTCCAATATGCGGCATGGCACTTGAGCCTGAAACGCTTACTATCGGTGAAGAAGATACCTCAGAGCTCGATGATATGACTCGTCGATTCTGGGTTTGTACAGTACTGACTGTACCGCTATTAATATATGTGATGAGCGGTATGTTTGACGTAAACGTAGTTAATTTCAGTCAGTATGGTATCTCCTCACAGATCTTACAATGGGCTGAGTTAGTGCTTGCGACCCCTGTCGTGCTTTGGGGCGCCGCCCCGTTTTTTGTCCGTGGTTGGCAGTCTATAAAAAGCCGCAATCTCAATATGTTTACTTTGATTGCGATAGGCGTAGGCGCTGCTTATATTTTTAGTATTGTCGCGACCTTTTTTCCCAATATTTTCCCAGACAGTTTCAGAGACGCTAATGGTCAAGTCGGTGTGTATTACGAAGCGGCAGCTGTCATTGTAACCTTAGTACTTTTGGGTCAAGTATTAGAGCTCAAAGCCAGAAGTCAAACTTCAGGCGCGATTCGAGCATTGCTTGAGCTCGCACCGCCGACTGCAAGACGTGTCGATGAAAATGGCAACGAAGTCGAAGTCTCGCTTGATGAGGTCGTCACTGGCGATAAGCTACGGGTTAAACCGGGTGAGAAACTACCCGTAGATGGTACAGTGATCGATGGCAATAGTAATGTTGATGAATCAATGGTAACGGGTGAGCCAATCCCTGTATCAAAAGCACAAGGAGATACGGTTACTGGCGGTACGGTGAATGGCACTGGAACGCTATTGGTCGAAGCGGTCAATGTTGGAGCAGATTCGGTATTATCCAAAATTGTACAAATGGTTGCCGAAGCTCAGCGTAGCCGCGCACCTATACAGAAATTGGTAGATAAGGTAGCTGGGTGGTTCGTACCGATCGTGCTTATCTGCTCCGTCATTACCTTTATTGTCTGGGCGATATTCGGCCCTGAGCCCGCTATGGCTTATGCTTTGGTTAATGCGATTGCGGTACTGATTATTGCCTGTCCTTGTGCCCTTGGTCTGGCGACGCCGATGTCAATCATGGTTGGTACTGGCAAAGGCGCACAAAACGGCGTCCTCATCAAAAATGCTGAAGCGTTAGAGAGTATGGAAAAAGTCGATACTATTGTCGTCGACAAGACCGGAACACTGACCGCTGGTAAGCCCGAGCTTACTGCAATTGACGCGCAGGTAGGTCAAGATGAAGACGAGTTCCTCGCATTGGTAGCCGCAGTAGAAATTGCAAGCGAGCATCCTTTGGCAGAAGCTATCGTTAGAGCGGCTCAAGAAAGATCACTCATTATTCCTAAAGCTACTGACTTTAATTCGACTACTGGCGAAGGCGTACAAGCCGTGGTCGATGGTAAGAACATCGCTATTGGTAACTCTAAGCTTATGGAGCGTTTAAACAGCTTCGATCAGGATTTATCTACTAAAGCTGATGTCCGTAGAAAAGACGGTGAAACAGTCATGTTTGTGGCTATAGATGGTAAAGCTGCTGGTATTATTTCAGTTGCTGACCCTATTAAACCAAGCACCAAAGAGGCTATTTCACTGCTTCATGACGCGGGACTAAAAGTCGTCATGCTAACGGGTGATAACGAAAAAACCGCGCAGGCAGTCGCCAATAAATTAGGTATCGATGAAGTCCATGCCGACGTCTCACCAGAGGACAAAAACCGTATCGTCAAAGAGATGCAAGATAGCGGTAAATTGGTAGCAATGGCAGGTGACGGTATCAACGATGCGCCCGCACTAGCGCAGGCGAATGTTGGTATCGCTATGGGTACAGGAACAGATGTGGCGATGGAGAGTGCGGGTATTACCCTGCTAAAAGGTGATTTAATGGGTATTGCTAAAGCTTATAAGCTTAGCCACGCCACCATGCGCAATATCAGACAGAACCTGTTTTTTGCCTTTATTTACAATGCACTTGGTGTCCCAATTGCCGCAGGTGTGCTCTATCCCGTATTTGGGCTTCTACTTAGTCCAATGATAGCAGCGGCAGCTATGAGCTTGTCGTCATTCTCGGTGATTGTTAACGCGCTTAGACTACGTAGGTTAGACTTGTGATATGAATGTTAGGAAAAATTGTCAAAACGTAATGCCCAATACGGGTTTTATTAGAATTTAAAAATAAGGATATCGTTATGGGTAGTTTTTCTATTACACATTGGCTGATTTTATTGGTTGTGGTGGTGGTCGTATTTGGCACCGCTAAGCTTAAAAATGCTGGTAAAGATTTAGGCGGTGCAGTAAAGGGTTTTAAAGAAGCAGTCAAAGATGAAGAAACCGAGCATGCTCGCAATAATCGTGCACTTGACCATGAAAATAGTAGTCCAGTTGCAAGTAATGATTTAAATACACAGGTAGGGGCTCAGGCTGATGATACAGAAATCAGCCCTGTCACCACTGATGATCAGCACAAAGTATGAAGCGAGCCGCTTATAAATAGCGGCACTAAATAGTCTTTTAATATATGTGACTGTTATGTTTGATATCGGGTTTTCCGAGTTAC
Organism: Psychrobacter sp. UBA3480; assembly: GCF_002377945.1. Taxonomy (GTDB): domain Bacteria; phylum Pseudomonadota; class Gammaproteobacteria; order Pseudomonadales; family Moraxellaceae; genus Psychrobacter. The sequence goes on along the minus strand of NZ_DFQV01000004.1, from coordinate 6,569 downwards.
TCTTGTTTGGCATCATTGCTTTAATCGTATTGGGCCCAGAAACACTGCCGCAGGCCGCGCGTACGGCTGGGCAATGGTATGCCAAACTGCGCCGTACAGTATCCACTCTACAGTCTGAAATAGAAGCTGAGCTTGATCTGGCTGAAACGCGCCAACAAATGCAAAATGAGCTTGCAAAAATTCGTCAGACTGAGTCAGATATGAAGCGTGAACTAGCAGAGATGCGCGGTAGTATGCAAAAATTTGAGCAGTCGCAGAACCAAAGCTTAGACGCTTCACATCAACCAATCACCTCTTATGATAAAGAGCATCAACCGAATACTTCCTCCTCGTTCATTAAACAGGAGGCGGATCAGTGAGCCTATTTAAAAAGCGAAAAAGTCGACAAGAAAAAATCGCTGCTACGGAACTTGAGGCGCCAACAGATACAACACAGAATAATGAGTCTGGAGATAGGTTAGGTACGCTCAGTGATATGCCTATCACTGAACACTTGATTGAACTACGCAAGCATCTCATCAAAATATGCGTGGCCGTCTTGATTATATTCTTAGCATTGGTAGGGTTTTCACGAGAGCTCTATAATCTTTTATCAGACCCATTAGTGGCGCAGTTACCCATCAATTCGACCATGATTGCCACTGATATAACGTCAAACTTTATGGCACCCATTCGCTTAACGGTTTTTGTCGCTGCATTTTTAGCGATGCCTTATATCCTGTATCAAATTTGGTCGTTTGTCGCCGCTGGCTTATATAAGAAAGAGAAGAAAATTGCTATTCCTGTGCTGTTGTCTTCGATATTTCTATTTTATACGGGGGTTGCTTTTGCCTACTTTGTCGTGCTCAAAGGTGTATTGAAATTTTTTATCCTATTCGCGCCGCAGAACGTTATACCGATGACCGATATTGATAGCTATCTGAGCTTTGCCCTCAAGTTGTTTATGGTGTTTGGACTGACTTTTGAGATTCCAGTGGTTACCTTACTACTGATAATGGTTGGAATCGTTTCTACTCAGAGTTTAGCAGACAAGCGTCGTTATATCATTGTCGGCTGCTTTGCGGTTGCAGCGGTAGTAACACCGCCTGATGGCATATCCATGCTCTTGCTAGCGATTCCTATGTGGCTATTGTTTGAGTTGGGTTTATTCTTAGCAAAAATGTTAATCAAAGAGGAATGAAGCACCGCTTTAGACTCAGGAAGTGAGACATTAAAAAGCAACTAGCATCATCGTAAAAACGCCAAATACCCCTTTTGTTTTTTGCTGTTTACTAGAGTATGTCAGCGTAAGCACTCTACTTAACGACGAGGTTTAAATGGAACACTTAACCAGCAACAACGAAGAAACTAATGACGGTCTTGCAAATCAACTGAATCAAGAGTGCTACTGCATTACTCTCAATCGTAAAGCGCTCAATACAAGCCTTCAAGATCAATTAATGGAAACTAGAAACAATCCAATAGGAGCGAACGAGCTTAATAAGCTTTTTTCAGCAACACCAGTGTTCGTCCCTAAAACAGAGATAGAGACAATGGTGCGAATCGTCGCAGCTATTGAGTCGGCTGCTAAACTTCCATCTTACCAACAGCAAGTATTGTCATGGGCACCCAAAATTGCTGCTTTCGATCCAGGGCCAATAGGAGCCTTTATGGGTTATGACTTTCACTTAGGTAGCGATGGCCCTCAACTTATTGAGATCAATACTAACGCTGGAGGCGCATTTTTAAACGTAGCACTTGCCCGTGCACAAAAACAATGCTGCCACCCTTCTGAGCAAAGTGCTGATATTACTAAAATGCTTGATGGGTTTGAAGAAGCTGTCACTAGCATGTTCATACAAGAGTGGCAGCGACAATCAGCTACTGCCATGCCTAATCGCATAGCTATTATCGATAATGACCCTAAGAATCAGTTCATGTTTTTGGAGTTCCAGTTAGCACGTCAACTGCTCCAAGCTAAGGGCGTTGACACTGTGATACTAGATCCCTCTGAACTCGACTATGTCGATGGTGCTCTGACAGCCCATGGACAGAAAATCGATATGATATACAATCGTCTGGTCGACTTTGCATTTGAAAACCCTAACCACGCCGTGCTTAAAAGTGCTTATCTAGAGGGTGCTGTGGTGGTGACACCCAATCCCCATGTACATGCTATGTTGGCCAATAAGCAAAACCTGACCTTGCTATCCGATTCGCAGACATTGCGCGCTTGGGGTCTAGATGAGGCTGCAGCGAGGTACCTTGAAAAGTCGATACCAAAGACTAAGCTTGTATCAAAAGACGAGGCAGCAGCGTTGTGGCGTACTCGGCGACAGCTGTTTTTTAAGCCAGTTGCTGGTCATGGAAGCAAAGGGGTCTATCGCGGTAGCAAGCTGACTCGACGCGTTTTTGAGAACATTCTTGATGAGGATTATATCGTACAGACCTTTGTTCCTGCAGGAGAGCGATCAATAAAAATTGATGACACTGTAACAACGAGAAAGGTGGATATACGTCTTTATACGTATGACGGACAACTGCTACTACCTGCGGCGCGTGTGTATCAAGGTCAGACGACTAATTTCCGTACACCAGGAGGTGGGTTTGCGCCCGTCTTTCAGGTGTAATGAGCTAAATAGCACCAACTGCTCTTAATGCTAACCTCTATTAATTGGATATCTGCCAACCTAGGAACATCCACTTGACAGTGTAGATTAACAGTATCGGAATGACCACCCACTGAACGAGCGGCAACGCACCTATGCTTAATAACGGAACATCAGGCATCAGCCCACTATAATTCCACCTTTGGCCAGCGCCAGTTGCCCAGTATTCAAAGAGTATTGTTACGGTCAGGCCAACGCCAAGGTATATCGATAAAGTCGACAGACGCCACGGCTTTGCAATCCAAAGCCAATCTTTTACAAATAACGCCGCAAGCACGTAGGCGCCAAAAGCAATATTGGCATCACCGACGGTCGCACGCGTACAAAGCCAGACCACGTCCCAGTGTCTCGCTTCGGCCATACCGGAGAAGAACGGTACCTGTGCCATCTCCCAAAAAAAATGGAGAAAGAAACTTACGCTCCATATCATTAGGGCAAGCACTGCTGATGTCGCTGCTCGGCGGGATAGGTTTGCAAGAGTCATCATTCCTCCAAAAATAGCCATAGCAATAAATGCAGTTCCATGTTTACTCGTTCGTTATTACCAGACCGAAACGCCGCTTACTGGCGTCTCCCAACGGCAGATTAGTATGTTACTTGCTGCGCGTGTTTATTAAGGTCAGGTGACTAACTTCCGTACGTCAGGTGGTGGATTCGTGCTTGCCTTTCAGGTGTGAAGGTATACCTCAGATCGTGTATGATACTCTTAGAACAATTTTTAAAACACCCTCTTAGTTCGGAAAAAGCGATGAGTCAAACCGTTATCCATTATTTTCTACATTTTGGCATGCCGTTGATTATCGCCTATATGTTTTTTCGTAGTGACTATAAGCGAGTTTATTTGATCCTAATAGCAACCATGCTAGTTGATTTAGATCATCTGCTAGCGACACCTATCTTTTCGCCCAATCGTTGTAGTATTAATTTCCATCCGCTACATACTTATTATGCGATGGCAGTATATGCGGGCATGTTGTTTCTACCAAAGCCCTATAAGATAATTGGTTTAGGGTTATTACTGCATATGTTGACTGATTTAAATGACTGTATAATGACCTATATTAATTGTCCACAGTGTTTGAGTCAGGCTCCTGCCCGTGAGTTGGTAGCGTGGTTAGGCAGAGCTATTAAGTTTTAATACGGTTGTGACTACATCCCTTTGTATCTCTCTCATAAATCATCTCTTTAATGACTCCTAGAAGTAGATATATCGCTATCCAATCCTGAATAAGTCCTCGCATTAGATCGCTTGTGTTCCAATTCGAGGATTAAGGTTGTCTAGCTTGTTACTCTAAGCTTAGTGAGATAGCTCTGTTTCTAATCAGGCATAGCGGAAAGAATTAACCGCTACTTCTTTAGTTTAGTATGACTATTCAATGTGCCACGTGTTGTATCAAGCAGATCGGCGACGTTATTTAATAAAATGTAATCTTTTGGGGTTTTTGATTCCCTATTGAATATTTCACTCCATATCTGACTTTTATACTCTTGCATTATTGTTTTAAGGCTTGGATACATAAGCCCAGGTTTAGCTAACGAGAGTATTGATATTGCTCGGATAAAGTCCATGTATATAAAGTCAATCACATCCTGATCAAATTCTTTCTTAACTTGTTTCTTATGCTCAGGCTTAGAGTCTTTTTTAGAGGTTTTATAACTTAAGAAAATAGTATTGTTGTTATTAATATCTTTGAGGTTAAATACAGGTGAAAAACAACCACCAATGAGTAAATACTCATTCACATCCTTATTTACTAACGATACATTATGAATAGGTAAACTGTTATAACAATCAAACTTAGTCTGCATAGATTTAATATAGGCTTCTTGACCACCACTTAAGTAGGCTTTCACTATTAGCTTAGTTAGTTGGCTAGCCAACGGATGAAGACTAATTTTAGTGCTACTATTAATGCTGATAGACTTTGCTGACAGATTCATGGCTTGTGATCTCCTAAATTAATTCTTTGCCCTATCATAATGAAAGCGTAATGACAGAAAATTTGTAAAGTTCTAACGGTCCATTGCTTGATTGGGAGATTTGATTTCTCTCTATTATTAAGCCTAGTCTGCTCAGTTTGGCTAGATAGTGATAATTCAGCACGGATCTGCTTTTTGTATATCTTGCCGTTTAATTTATCAGCTACATTGCACTTTTTTATTTGAGATGAGGCAAGTAATTTCATCACAGGCTTCCATTGCTCTTTATCATCATCGCTAGCTTGTGCATAATGGTATATTTTTAAATTAATATTTTTTTTAAAGACTAGTTGTCCTAATACTTGTATATAGCTATATAGATCTAATGCTTGATCAAAACTAATATGATTTTTATGGTATTGGGAGTTCATAAGCGTATGCGCTATAAACTGAAGCATAGATTCTCGTCTTTTTTCTATCTTATATAAGTCACGAAATTTATTGGTCATCTGCATGAGTATGTTGTTATCTTCGACATACCTGTCGAATACCGGTAATAAGCTCATATTATCATCAGGCGCGAATAATCTTGAATTACCATGTATGGTTTTAAAAGAAGGGTGATCTTGCAACTGCTGAGCGTTATTAAGCCATATTTCAAAAGTATTTTGATCAAGCTTATAAATATCCATTTTTTCCTTGAAATCTTCTTCCTTATCATGTACCTCAAGAGTCTGACGGACTTCATCGAATGAATATCTTTTTGGCTTTGTAGATGTTTTATCTTCTGTCTTTAGTAGTTCACTATGTTTTGGTTTAGGCAGTGGTTTAAGTTTGAGCTTGTTAAGCAAATAATAATTAATTGCAGTAGGTGTAGCACCTAACAGCTTTTCCCTACGTCTCGGAACGCTTAGTAATTTATAGTGTTTAGCCGTCAACTGGTAATCCATGTGCCAAAGTAGCAATCCAATCTGAATGTCAGTCAAATGCACATAAGAGTCAAAAGTAGTGCTAGGACTGGCATGTCCAGCTACTCCAGCTAAGGCATATATTTTTTTGTATTGTAGGGATGTCTCAATATAAGCCAATATTTTACAAGACTTGTCTTCGTCATAAGGTAATAAGTCTTTTAAAGTTTGAGAGCATTGATGCCCATTAAAAGCATTAGCTTTATCATACAAAAATGACATTAATTGAAAATTAGTTAAGAAGCTATGTCTTAAATGATGGGTCGTGAGATGAGAAAGTCCTGTTGTAGTTTTAATTAACTGAGATATGGTTTTTGATAAATCACTGGCACGATAAGCCATACCAGCTTGATTAGCGATTAAGGTATCCCCTTTACTTTTACTACGCCTAAGCTCGACTCTCTTGAAAAACGACATTTCTGAATTTGTTAAAAGTTGTTCTAACAATGTCCGTCTTAAGGCAGAACCCGTTTTATTATTACCATATTTATTATTACGCACTTCTAGATAAGCTGAAGTTATAGCCACATCTTTTAATCTAATCTTAACTATTTCACCTATCCTGAGTCCACAGCGCTGCCCTAAAATCAAAGCGAGCTTCACCGCTTCTATTTCATCCTTAGTCATTTCAAGATTGTCAGCATTATTAAGAATAGCCTGAAACATGGTTTCTGAAAGATAGCCTGTCCTATGATGCGCTCGCTTGGTAGATGAAAAAGGTGCAATAGGTTCAATGCCATGATGATTAACTAAATATGCATGTATCTCATCAATATTAGTGGCAATAGCATTTTGAGCGTCTTTAGACTTACCAAGTTCGATAAGTTCGCTATAAAGTTGAATATAATCCTCTTCAGTATGATCCTCAAATGCAACACCTTGAGTTAATGATAACCAGCGATTCGTAATACCACCGCTATGAGTCCGCATGCTGCTTACCTTTTTACTAGTCACTGTTTTCGTCAGTAACCAACCTACGATTGCAAGCTCACTCAAAGGAGCGTTGTTCGTTAATATGAACCGCCCCGACTTT
>NZ_DFQV01000018.1 GCF_002377945.1 Psychrobacter sp. UBA3480 | reverse complement strand
AGAGTAGTGTAAATAATAAAAAGTAAAGCATTCTAACCCAGCCCATGACATACATCATTGAGACGTTCATCATGCCATTCATTGACCCATGCATTATGATTGCTCCTCAGTCTAAACTGTGATGACTCCAACTCTTCAATTAATTTTTACTCGAACCAAAGAGGTTTACTGACTTTTAATATATCAGTGTCTATAGGGCACTTTGGCGAACCAACGATATAGTGGCACGAACAAGATGGCGAAATACCAACCGTAAAGATATGATTCTACAAGTCCAATTAGAAAACCTGTCCATGTTAACCACTCAAAGCCAGGTAGTAGAGGTGCCCAAGCTTCGTGCATCGCTATCTGTTCGGGTGCGAGTAAACCAAACCCTATGCATAATAGATAACTAATAAGTAGAAACAACGATACACTATTGCCAACAGGGGCAATCCTTAAAGTACTTGTTGTTAAGTTTGATTTGACCATCTTAGTAATCCTCACTATTGTATGATGTGGTTCAAGCTCAAGATAACCAATCGTATCTAACCATGCTAACTCTAAGGATTTGTATGAATTAAAGCTTTATCCTGTATTGATATTACTTTTTAACTCGTGCGGCGGCGGCAAGTTGACGCCATTGACCCCATTGAGGAATAAACATTGGCACTTGCTGTTTGTAAGCAAGGTAGTCTTTACCAAACTCTTCAAACATATGCCGTTCCTCACGTCGAGCTAACCATGTGTATACAAGCACAATCACTGGAAACAGACCGATTGAAAACAGAGTTGGCCAATGCACCACACCCTCACCGAACAGTGCAATAAACAACCCGGTGTACTGAGGATGACGTACGTAGGCATAGAGTCCATCAGTTACTAAACGATTTTCCCCTCGTGCTTTGTGGACTTGGCGCCAACCTTGAGCAAAAAGACCGACTCCTAAAAATGCAATAGCATAGCCGAGTAGCATTGAGATCATCATGCCTGTCTCACCTAAACCAACAAGGGTCGACCATAAGCTAGCGCTGACATATTGGCTGTCCAAACCAAAAAACCGTACTAATAAATATATAGTGAGCGGAAAGCCATACATTTCTGCGTAAAGTGCAATAATGAAAGCCTGAACTACACCAGCACCCGCCCATTCACGCCAGTTCTTTGGTGCGAAATAACGGTAAAAGAACCAAGAAATCAGAACAATAACAATTAGTGCGAGACCCCAAGTTCCAGCGTGATTAAATGACTCATTCATAGCTTACTTTCCCTGTTGTCTTTATGAATATCGTATTGCATGAAATCAATTCTTGAAGATAGTAAGCAGACGCTTAAATCTATGCAATTTTTAACCAAACAATTTTCTGTAAACTCTTTGATGTTACTGTCAATGATGGTCTGCAAGCGTATCTTTTTCGATAGCTTTTTTCCTCGCTGAAGATTTCAGGTAAACCTGCTCAGCCACAGCAATCACTACAATAGTGACGACTGCTACGCCAAGTACGAATGGATCTGAGTTTAGTTTAATCCAGACAAAACCGCCGAGAACCAACAGGTCAAGAAGTATGGCCACTATAGGCACCCACATCACCGCCTTTATATCCTGACGAAGGTATCGCAAAACACCCCAATGAATGGCGATATCCATAATTAGATAGAAAACAATGCCAAGCGCTGCAATTCGTGATAAGTCAAATAACGTCGTAAAAGCTAAACCCAACACCACAGTATAGACCAACGTATGTTTTTGAACGCTTCCCGGCATTCCCAAATGACGATGAGGCACCAGCTTCATCTCAGTCAACATAGCAAGCATACGAGAGACTGCGAAGATGCTAGCAAGGAGGCCGCCAGCGGTAGCTACCATTGCGATTGCAACTGTGAACCATAGACCATAGTCGCCAAGTGCTGGGCGTGCGGCGGCAGCCAAGGAGTAATCTTTAGTTTCGATGATTTCGGCAAGAGATAGATTACTAGACACCGCTAAACCGACTAGAGTGTAAATAACTACGCATATTGCGATTGATATTACAATGGCACGGCCGACGTTGCGATGAGGATTTTTTACTTCCGAGCCACTGTTGGCAATCGTGGTAAAGCCTTTAAATGCCAGTATGCCTAGCGCCGTTGCGCCAAGAAAGTCACCAACAGTATTAGTGTCACCTAATGTAGAAGAATCAACTGCAAAGCTATCAGCTAGCCAGATACCAACCAACCCGAATATAAGAATACCGACAATTTTTATAATACCGATAACCGATGCAACCCCCTGAATCCAACGATTACCAAGTAAATTGATAAAGAACGCAGCAAGAATAAGCGCGGCGCCAAGGATGGATACCATGCGACCGCTGTCATCGCCACCGAATAACTGCATAGTGTATGACCCGAACGTCCGGGCCAAAAAGCTCTGCGCTATAACCATGGAGAAATACATCAGCAGGGCATTAAATCCAGTCGGTAAACGATCTCCGTATGCCTGATGCAGGTACATTGCAACACCGCCAGCCGACGGGTAAGCGTTAGAGATTTTGATATAAGAATAGGCACTAAAAGAAACAACGATTGCGGCGGCTAGAAAAGCAAGTGGGAAAAGCGAACCCGTCATCTGAGCCATCTGACCGGTCAGAGCGAAAATACCAGCACCGATCATGACACCGGTACCTAGCATAACTGTTCCTGATAATGTCAAACTATCCTTCTGATAGCGAGTCGCTCTATCTTGCTTCATACTTATTCGACCTTAATCTATTTCTTCGTAGAACTTCAGTTTTACAGGTTATTTTTGAAGTAAGGAGTAGGTATAGTTAGAATTAAAAGACGCGATATAGTAAATAGTTTTTAAAGAAGAGCTTACTTATTGGTATCATAATATATTATTCCAATTCATCAATAAGTGCTTGCATCTCAGCGATTTCACGTCTTTGGGCTTCGATAATTTCATCAGCAAGCTGACGTACACGTGGATCTTCGATATCAGCACGCGAACTGGTCAAAATAGCAATCGAGTGATGCGGTATCATCGCTTGCATCCAGTCCACCTGATCGACGGTTTGCTGTGAGCGTACGCCCCAAAGACCAAAGGCAAATAAAACTACGCTAACCCCATAAACCATCAAGTTTATCTTGGTTTTTTTATACATATTAGTCATAAAGGCGAGCATGATAATTGCCATTACCGCGCCCATATACAGCGCCATATAAGCACGGGTCTCACTAAAATAGACGTGATCCCATTTATACGTATTAAAGTACATCATGATGTACATGACGATGGTGGAGGTCAGAATCATCAGACCAAATTTGACATAAGGATTCATTTTTTGCTTATGGTTCATATCGTTGTTCATGCGATTACTCCTTTTTTATAGTTATATGGTTAAGCCAATTTAAAATTGATCTTTAGTTGCTTAGTCAAACCATTAATATACTTATTAAATTTAGCTAAATAAGAATTTAACAAAAAAGCACCTTTTGGAAGGTGCTTGTTTAGTCGTTATCACGTTAGTAATAGTATCAATGTTCATACTAATGTTAAACGTAGCACTTTAAATAATGAGATATTTGTGCATTTAGAACTAGGAACCTAGAACCAAAACATCACACCAGCAGTCAGACTATTAGAATCAACGTCTTCGTCCTCTTGACGACGTAAGTCTCGCGCATCACCCAAGGCGCTCTCGTAGCTGAAACCAACATAAGGCGCGAGCTGACGACTGAATGTCTCATAAGCCAGCCTAACTTCAGCTTCAAACTCATTAAATCCTTTAGTAATACCGTTATCGGTATCATCTTTACTAAAGGCAGTCAGCTCCAGCTCTGGTCTGACCACCCAACGCTGATCTAAGCGCCACTCGTACGCTGTCCCAAGATCAAGCTGGACTTGACCATCAGTATATAGATAAGCTCTTGCGTCAGTCTCAACGAAGTACGGCGCCGTACCAGCAATGCCTGCCATGATTGCGGACTTATCGTTTTCAGTATTATAAGCAATACCCGCTTCTCCATTCCAGAAGATACCGAGCGGCTTCCAATAAGCGAGTGAGCTTAGACTATCGATCTCTTTATCATCGTTAGTTTGAGCACTACCTTCACTGCGTAGAGTGACACGATTACTATCAGTACCGTACCACGTATCAAACTCAAAATCGATTTGGTCATTCTCAAACTGATAGCCCAAAGTTTCTACTGACACACCCCATAACGGTAAGCTACCCATCAT
>NZ_DFQV01000010.1:1825-65633 GCF_002377945.1 Psychrobacter sp. UBA3480 | reverse complement strand
AGTCTTTGATAAGAATCTGGTGGTGGTCAACTAATTTAGGACACTAATAAAATTCAAACCTACATCGCCATTACTTATAACCCTGAGTCGAGAACGGATAATAATTATAAGCGTTGGGGCAACTTTTATGACCGCCAAGATCTGTTAGTAGGTGACGAGTTGTGTCAGGTGGTTAATTTTCAGAGACCTTCCTAAATTTTGTGTAAGTATTTAATCTAAACGTCAGTTACACAGAATCTGGGATGGTCTCTCGTATTCTTTGGTTGCCACCCTACAGCCCTGATCTAAATCCCATTGAAAAGAAGTGGGCACAGGCAAAATTTCTACGTCAAGGCTGGATGGAGAATAATCTACCTAAGCTGTTTCATGATATGGGTTGTATCTCTTTTATTCTAGACTGACTATAGTTAACTATCATATTATTATGAATCGAACAATTTAGACTAGATCCTTAATATCTATATCCAATGCATCGCAAATATCATAGGCCTTTTTGAGAGTGACATTCTTCTCTCCACGCTCGATATTTCCCATATAACTTCGATCAATATCTGCCATCTCTGCCAGCACTTCTTGAGATATTCCTTTGCTTCTGCGCACATCACGGATACGCTTTCCAAAGGCTATCATGCGTTCATCTGTCTTCATCTCACCAACCACTGCTAAAAATAGCAATACTCACAGTGGTGGGCTATAATATCCACGGGATATAGTCGGTATTATGAGGTGAGTATGAAAACAAAACTAGAGTATCAGCCAGATATAACAGAAACTAATAAGCTGATCTGTGAGAGGTACTGGTTAAGAGAAGGCGATAAACGAAGTGGTTTTATATATACCTGTAAAGAAATAGGTCAAGAGTTTGATGTTAAGCATCAGGATATACCTAGTATCGTTAAAATAAATGCTCATCTTGTCGTACTAGACTGCCAATGCATAGACTGCGGTACAACTAAGATTTGCTATACTCGCTCACAGCTAACTCGATTGGATCTTATTAGATGGCGGTGTGATGATTGCAGGGCGGCGCTTGAAAAAAGAATGGATCAAGAGTACTTAGAGTATCGTCTTAAACAAGACCGTTTAGCAGAAGAAAAGAGACAGACCGCTCTAGAGTACATCAATCAATGCCGAAGCATTCAATTAAGCAGTATTCCTTCAGTCACTGAGCTTAACGATGTGGATAAACTTCTACTCGCAGCGACTGTAGAGAGCCTAGGGGCAGATAATATAAGGAATACAGTCTCTCTACGTGACAATTTATCATTACCTTTATCACCGTTCTCTAAATTAGATGAAGAGATACTACAGCATCTTTTTAACCGAAATCTGCTCATACTCGCTTCTGAAAATAGCTACGAATACGTAACTATCAACGAAGAAAAAGAGCTAGAGATAGATTTCTATCAAGCGATCTTTGAGTTTGCTTATAGTATTGAGAATCTTACTAAAATCTTGATAAACGCTAAATCTCAGAAAAATACCAGTGCTCTAGTAGCGAATGATCAATTTAAGAACTGGTGTGAAAAGTTACAGCTAGGAGAGTGTTTAAGCTACCTGATTACTAGGTCAAGATTGAACTATCTAGCACCGCCTATTGGCGAAAAGCTAATTAGTATTCTCAGATCATGTTTAGCTGAATGCTCTGTATCAACCATGCATTATATCATTTGGAAGTCTGTGGAAAATGCTGCTGCATACGTGCAAAAACCAGGTATTACTCGAAAACATGCTTCAAATTCTGTTTCTGGTAATATAGAGAGAGTATTCAATAAAATATACAGTGGTAGTTGGAGTCACAATAAATCTTTTCGCGATGCTAGCCACCCTCAGTCTGCAATGGCCAAAATATTTTTTGATTATGTATTTGCAGTAGATGATGGTGGTTTTCACCATACTCTTGATGAGCTATTCAGCCCATATAGGTCCCAAAAAACTTTAGAGCAAGTAAGTTACGCAACTCTAGGAGATGCTAGAAGTACGAATTATTCAGTCACAATAGCTCTTGATATTAAACAATCATGATTTACCGATGTCTAAATCACTAATACAATTAAATCAGCCGAATAAGACATAGCAATGAGAGAAAGATTGTCTAGATAGAAGACTATCTGACTTGCTGAACAATTTTATTACTACTGATAGGAGCTAGTATGGAAGATTCTAAATTTGAAGCATCGATTACCGATGATCGTCCTATCCTCGTTAGCAAACAAGAAATAGAAAAGCGCCGCCGCATTAACTTTGATACTTTGGGCAGCTTCGCAGTCGATAATATTCCTATTAACCCAGATACTCAGCACATCTTTCAAGACTTTGAGGAAGGTAAAATTGCAACTAGCAAGGAAGTAAAAGCTTTGCTACATGCTCACTATACTAAGATAGCGCTCGAAGATAATTAGCTCTTATAGTTTGAGCCCGACGTTGCTAAGCTATTATAGTATTGCTTTTCACAGCCAGTATCGAAAGATGAAACATAATTAATTGTGCTATTCAATCATATTTATCAAATCATTTCACCTATGTAAGATTACTAGTCCAGTATCACTAACTCTCGTCCAGCCATCTCCGAAATAAAGAATAACTATTCTGCCCACAAACATAATAATGCTATAGCTAGTCAGCTTATTCGCTTAGTGAATAGATAAGCATTAAGACCTAATATCACCGTGGTGAATTACATCCTTGGGTCTGCTTCTATCTACACTCGCGTGCTTTAATATTACCATCATTATATCCGTGTTCATATGATTCGATATCTTGCAACTGACAATACTATGTGCAAAGACGTTAATGATAAACATGAATAGCAGAAAACTACTTTTACTTCTACCTATCTGACATAGATAAAATCTACTGGATTAGAGGATGGTACGATTGATCAAAAGTAACCATTAATAGATAGACGTAGCGAAGCGCATCATGTCCGCGTTTATAGCTTAGATAGGATGATATTAGAAAGAATGCTTCTGAAGATGTGAAAGATACCTGAAAAACTTAATTGTTATGATACCTAATTGATAGAACGACCATTATCTTTTGGATAGGTAAAAGTGATTTGTTCTGATAGGTTGTAATAATCACCGAAGTGATAGTTTTAATTTAGATGCCTACAAATAATATAGCGATGTACACTATTAGAATAAGAGGTTTCTAGCATGTCAACCTATAAGGAGATGTGTGGATTTCATGTAGAGCACTGGCAAAAAAGCCATGAGCAAATTCAATTCGAGCGGGTTCATTATCTTGAGCAGGAAAATACTCGGGCTCATCATTGCTACGAACCAATACAACTTGCTGATCAGCGAATAAAGTATTAAATAATTGTATGAGCCAATCGGTAGTTAATCGTTCGCTATCAACTATCGATTCTGCTGAATAGGTATTGTCAGATTGATTACTAGACAGCCTTTGCCACTGACTTCTTAATTCGTTTAAATCCTCATCTTTATCGAGGCACAGTCTATTATTAGGAACATTTTTAGTATGACTCCCTAGTTGAATAAGTTGTTGTAGTAACGAACTTGCTTCAGTAGGAGAAAGTAAATCAGAAAAATTAATTTTATTATCGGATAGATTCATAGAGAAGACATTGACTTAATAAATACTAAAGACAAAAAACTTTAGGTAAAAAGGTAAGTAGTAAAAGAGCTTAAACAAATTTACTATCAAAAAATCTTAACATACTAGCGCTAGCAGAATATGGCACTTTCCGTTAGTATGGCAGGCAATATTATACACCGTTTTTATGAATGAGGCCGCGCATGTCAAGCACTCCAGAAACTAAACCGTCAGCACCTCACGCTGACAATAAAAAAGCGCCTGTATCTACTGGCATGCCTGAGCACATCTCTTTAGATAAGTGGGCAGACACTGGTTATGAATGGTCAGGAGAGGTCAAACCAAGCTCGTTTGATCGTCTGGCTACTACTCTGAGCACTGAACATGAGCAGTCAGACATACAGCTCAACGCTAACTTGTATCGTCGCAATAATGTTTTACATTTAGCATTTACTTTAACAGGTGACGTTTGGCTAACTTGTCAGCGCTGTTTACAACCAATCGCTATAGACTTGTCTGATGATTATGACATCGCGCTACTCGAAAACGATAGTCAGGTTCGTTTAGTCAAAGATGAACAAGATTATTTATTACTGGATGAAATCGTCACCGAGCAGTCGCCAGAGCGTCTATTACCATTTAAGAAGTTGGTAGAAGACGAGATCTTGCTCAAAACGCCAATGGCACCAAAGCATGACGATTGTGAAATGTCTGTTGAGCAGTTTGGTGAAATACCAGAAGAAGAGGAAGGTGAAAATCCTTTCGCTGCTTTAGCCTCGCTAAAAGGCAAACTATAAGCGCCAAAACTATCTACTTGATGCATTTAAAAAGCCTTTTATCAGCTTTGTACAGAAGAGTGCGAGGCAGGGCTTTATTAATTTAATAAACATGCGTATAATGTCCGGTTTATTGCATTCGAGCAACCTGTTGCTTGCTGATAGAAACTGACTGAGTAAATTTTTTATAAGATTCATCCTTGGTCAGTGCTTTATGTGAGTGGCAATCTATTTAACTAATGATGCTTAAGACTTAGGTTGTTATGATTATATAGCCTCTGTCAGTATCGACTTAAGCTGAATTTCAAGCTTATCCCTTTTAAGTATAGGAGCTATATCATGGCTGTTCAAAAAAGTCGTAAAAGCCGTTCTCGTCGTGACATGCGCCGTTCACATCACCGTATGGAAATTGCTGAACTAAGCGTAGACGCTACTACTGGTGAAAAACATCGTCGTCATCACATGACTAAAGATGGTTTCTACCGTGGTCGTCAACTGTTCAAAGTCAGCTAAGACGCCTAAGATATTGGCTCTATGATAGCTTAGGCGAAGATGATAATAGTACTGGTGACTATTATCGTTTTTGCCTAGCTATTATTAGTCAATAAGCTTTGAGCTAAAAAAAGCCAAGTTATTTCGCTATCATATATTATGTGGCTGGATAACTTGGCTTTTTGTTATTTATAGCTAGGCTTGTTGTTTAATTCGCTTGTTATTTTTAGTAGATTTAAAAATGTGCTGATATAATCTGCTCCTTTAATTTGGGCAGCGTTACTCTTGCTGTTTGGTTTGCATCCGCTATGATAATAGTGTCTGTCAGTGTATAGTTTACTGACAATCCGTTTTCTTGCATAAATACTTGAAGTAGCGGCTTTGTATAACATCTAATAATATAATACACCCCATTGTTTTTAGGGATATTTCTAATCAGATAAGGAATATTGGTTATGGCTTCTGTACCCGATATGGTAAAAAAGCAACCCGCTCGTATCGCGGTCATTTTTCCTGGACAAGGATCTCAAGCAGTCGCGATGACGAGCGAGCTTGCCGAAATCTATCCAGAGATACGCGATACATTTACCGAAGCGAGTGATGCGCTTGGTGAGGATTTGTGGGCAATCTGTCAGGACGAAGAAAAACTCAATCAAACCCAATATACTCAGCCTGCGCTTTTGACCGCTAGTATTGCTATTTGGCGTGTCTTACAACAAAAAATAGAAGAGACGCCTTGTTATTTAGCTGGTCACTCTCTGGGCGAGTACAGTGCCCTGTGTGCTGCCAATGTGATATCGCTGGGTGATGCAGTCACTTTAGTACATAAGCGCGGTCAGTTGATGCAAGAGGCCGTTGTAGGTGTCGATACTGCTATGGCTGCAGTATTAGGACTAGAAGATAACCGAGTCGAAAACCTGTGTGAACAAGCAACCGAACATGTCGAAGATGCGGTAGTTGGTGCGGCCAACTTTAATAGTCCAGGACAAGTAGTTATCTCGGGTAACGCTGCTGGTGTTAATGCTGTTATTGATAAAGTCAAAAACACGGGCAAAAAATCTGTTCCTCTAAAAGTGAGTGTGCCATCTCATTGCGCACTTATGGAACCTGCCAGCAATGCATTGGCTGAGATACTAGCGGGTATCAAGTTTGATCAGGCAACCATTCCTGTTATACAAAATCGCTATGCACGCGTTGAAACCAGTGCGGTCGGTATCAAGCAAGCATTGACTGAACAGCTGAGTGAGCCAGTATTGTGGTCAAAAACTATGCAAGAGCTAGCTGATAAGCAAATTAATATCTTAATCGAATGCGGCAGTGGTAATGTACTGAGCAATTTGGCGAAGCGTCAGGCGCAGCCAATCGCTAGCTATCCTACTGACAAGCCTGCCCGTCTAGAAAAATTATTGGAGGTGTTATCATGAGCCGTACGATTACATTAGTGACTGGCGCTAGCCGAGGTATTGGCAAGGCAGTGGCCAAGCGTTTTGCTAAAGAAGGACATTTTGTTATTGGAACTGCGACCACTGAAAAGGGCGCAGAGCTTATTGATGATTACCTTCATGATACTGGCGGTATTGGTCGCGTTTTAGACGTACGTGATACTGCTCAAATTGACAAATTATTTGAAGAGATCGAAAGCGTTTATGGCGCGGTACAAGTATTGGTTAACAATGCAGGTATCACTCAAGATGGTCTACTGATGCGCATGAAAGATGAAGATTGGGAAAATGTCATCGATACCAATTTGACCTCAGTATATCGCATGAGCAAACGTGCTGTACGCGGTATGATGAAAGCACGTCGTGGTCGTATTATCAACATTACCTCTGTCGTCGCTCAAATGGGCAATGCAGGTCAATCTAACTATGCGGCGACCAAAGCTGGCGTAGAAGGGTTTAGCCGTACGCTTGCACGTGAGATTGGTTCACGCCAAGTGACCATCAACTGCGTGGCACCAGGCTTGATCGAAACGGATATGACAGATGAGCTTGATGAGCGCCTATTGAACTCTATGTTAGATGCTGTACCTATCAGCCGTCTTGGTCAGCCAGAAGACATCGCTGCAGCGGTACATTTCTTGGCTAGCGACGAGGCCAGCTATATCACAGGCGCTGTTATTCCTGTCAATGGTGGCATGTATATGTAGCCAATATACGAGCGTTACATAGTTATAATAAAAAACTGTGTGAACGAGTGTAAACTATAATAAAGGGTGCTATAATGACGGATACTTTTGGGTCAAAGCCCTGTATGATAACAGGGCTTTATTAGACATCAGACAAACTGTATAACATGTCATAGAGTACTCAGACAGCATTGCTGGTCTGGCAAACGCATTTTATATACCATGCTATAGCGTTAAATAAGGCGATATAGCAGTTTATTAAAAATAATAGATGATAACGGAGTGATCTACATGAGTAATGATATCGAGCTAAGAGTAAAAGCAGCAGTAGCTGAGCAACTAGGTATGAATGTTGAAGACATCAACAACGATGCTTCATTCATGGAAGACCTAGGTGCAGATTCTTTAGACCTAGTTGAATTGGTTATGTCATTTGAAAGTGATTTTGGTATCACTATTCCTGATGAAGATTCTGCAGAATTGACTACTGTTCAAAAAGCAATCGATTACGTACAAGCCCAACTATAATCTGCTACTTATTTAGCAGATTTATAATGCCGCTTATCTGATTAGATAGGCGGTTTTTTTATGTGTGCGTGACTGATATCTTTAAATACAGCAATCGAATTTAACATTGACTACGTCAATTCAACATTATTCAACATACTATTACTATCTACATCGACTCACTTTATCTATACTCATAATAGTAAGTCGTAGAAAAAGATGCCAGTTAGACATTTAAAATATTGTTTGATTGCGTGTTTTACTAAAAGAATGACAAATAATAATATTTCAAGGAGTAGATATATGGGTATGTTTAGCTTTGCAAAAGATATTGGTGATAAGATTTTTAACCGTGATGACGAAAAGCATGATGCTAAGACAGAATCGAAAGCAGATGCTAATACACCAGTACAAAGCAGTGAGCCGAGTGCACAATCAGTGGCTAATATTTTGTTGCGCCGTATTCAGCAGCAGAACCTCAATATCAGTAATCTAAAAATTAAATATAATGGATCTACAGATACTGCAGAAATTAGCGGTAATGCTAAAACTCAAGCTGATCGTGAAAAAGCCATTATCGCTATCGGTAATGTGCAAAACGTTGCAAAAGTTATTGATAACATTGATATCGAAGAAGATGCGCCTGAATCTACGATGTATACGGTAAAATCTGGTGACAGCTTATCTAAGATTGCTAAAGAAGTTTATGGTTCATCTGGCGATTACATGAAGATATTTGAAGCGAACAAGCCAATGTTATCTGATCCAGATAAAATCTATCCAGGTCAAGTACTACGCATTCCTAAGCCATAATTCTAGAAGAAGCGTATAGAAAAATAATACTTTAAATATGATATTCTAATAAAAAAAGCCTCTTATTATTAAGAGGCTTTTTTGATGTTGTACACTTCAAATAACCATTTTATCTCAGGAATATTTGATAGTCATAGAGTGATTGGTTAATTAGTCGAGTCTAGCTTATTGTGCTGCTCAGCTAGAGCCCATTCGATATGCTCATCTAGCATGTCATTATGTAAGGTCAATTTAGATTTTAACTGTTCGACCACTTCTAAGCTGGCATTAGCGTTGCCAAGTCCGATAGCGATATTACGTAAAAAATTCACATAGCCGGTGCGTCTTAGTGGGCTACCTTGAGTGTTCTTCATAAAGTCGGCTTCTTGCCACTGCCATAGTTCAAGCAAGCTACTATTATCCAATCCATGCCTTGGTGCGAAGTCATCAACAGTAGTAAGGTTGGCATAACGATTCCATGGACAGATTAACTGACAATCATCACAGCCAAAGACCCGATTGCCAATTGCGCGTCGATATTTGGTATCGATGACGCCATCATGCTCGATAGTCAAATAGGAGATACAAGCAGAGGCGTTGAGCTCATGGGGCGCTACAATTGCTTGAGTAGGGCATATGTCGATACAAGCGCTACAACTACCGCAATGCTCCTTGACCGGTTTGTCATCGGGCAGCTCAAGACTCAAAAATAGCTCACCGAGCACAAAAAATGAGCCAGCTTGTTTATTTATAAGTAATGTATGTTTACCTGTCCAACCGAGACCTGCTGCATCTGCAATCGGACGCTCAAAGATAGGTGCCGAATCGCTAAAAGGTCTAAACACAAATTCTTTTTCTGAACCGATATCCAAATGTTGCCATTCAGGGAGCATTGTTTCTATCTTTAAAGCCAATTGCTTTAAACGGCTACGCATTGTCTTATGGTAGTCGCGCCCTCTTGCATAACGCGCAATGATGCCTTTATTAGGATGATCGTTATCAGTGACAGCACGCGGTGTGGGTGCTTGAGTTAGATAGTCCATACGTACGCTGATGATGGTCTTTGCGCCTTCGACTAGCTGATCAGGATGAGCGCGCAGATCATGGTTGTTGTGCATAAACTGCAGTTGACCCTCATAACCCTTATCTAGCCACTTTTTTAGCTGTTCAATCTGCTTAGTAAACAAAGGATGATGCACAGATAAAAACCCACAATCAGCAAATCCTAGTGCCTGTGCTTGTGCTGTAATCCACTGCTTAACATCTGCTGTAGTTGCAAACACAGTTGGATTCGTAATGGCAATTCTGTTTTTATCAGTAGGCATGAGAGTAGGTGCTTATTAGATGTTTTCTCGTTTGTTTTAATCAGATTATTCATATCTGACAACCAGAGATAATGTAAATACCGCTATGATAAGCCAGTGAGCAATGAGTGCAAGTATAAAAGAAAATAAACTCACATTCATATTGATACATAAGTCGAGGTAAGCTTTTGCTAAGCTGATATGAGAAATGAGCAACCAAATTTAAATAAAATAAAAAATGAGTAGAAACACTAAGGATAAGTTATGAGAAATAATACCAATTTATTACCTATAAAAAATACAAAACCTATCGCGCTATATAGTAGTGAGCAGGTTTATGCGATGGAACAGGCTTGGTTTGCAGAGGGATACGATAGTTTTGGTTTGATGAAACAAGCCGCTTGGCAAATGACACAGCAAATAGAGCAGATTTATGAGCGAAAAACCGTCAGTGCCAGCCATTCTGCCAATACTAACGTTTATCACCGTAGTGCTCATCCACGTCGAGCAAGTATCTGGGTAGGGAAAGGTAACAATGGTGGTGATGGCTGGCTCATCGCTCATTATTTACAGCAAGCTGGCTGGCAAGTAGAAGTAATAACGGTTGGTTTTATTAAAGATGATTTTGATCTCCATGATCAATTAGTAACTTCTAAAACTCCTAGCGATAAAGATAGCGATAGTAGCAATATTACTGACGCGACAAAGGCATTACAGATAGCTTTAGCGAGCAACTGTAACTATCAACGATTTGAGGGCATTATTAGTCACGATGATGCGGATAAAATAAGCTTGCCAGCTGATGTTTATATCGATGCATTATTTGGTATTGGCTTAGATCGTGCACCAGAAGGTATTTATGAATTAGCTATCAATACCTTCAATAGTCTTGCTCAGCAAAATAACGCACTAACAATTGCAGTTGATGTTCCGAGTGGGTTAGTGGCCTCTACCGGTGAGGTGTTTGAGCGCATAGCAATACAAGCTGACGTGACTCTATGTTTGATTGCGCGTAAGTTTGGTCTACACACTAAAGACGGTACAGACTATAGCGGAGACATAATCGATATACCGTTGATACCTTATCAAATGACGCTTCACCAAACAGCTAGCAATCACACGATACCTGAGAAAAATACTATTCAAGCATTTGAGCCAGTTGCCACGCTGCTGACGGCTGCACATAGTATGCAGCCGCGTCGCCAAAACAGCTACAAAGGCAGCTATGGTCATGTGCTAGTCATTGGCGGAAATCGTGTTGATGGCTCACAAGGTATGGGCGGTGCTGCCATATTGTCTGCGGCCAGTACGATGGCGACAGGTGCTGGTAAAATAACAGTTGCCTGTCATGAGGCTTTTCACGGGTCACTATTGACCTCATTACCAGATGCGATGACTATTAATTTACATGACATAAGCGGCGTGAAAGGTCTGATTAAGCAGGCTAGTATCGTTGCAATTGGGATGGGGCTTGGCCGTGACGAAAAAGCTAAAGCATTATTTATTAATTATGTACAGGCTGCTATAGAGAATGAAAAATCAATCGTGATCGATGCTGATGGTCTTTATCACTTGGCATCACTGCACATGGGTAATAATGAGCTAATAACAGAGCTACGAAAATACAGTACGAATCATCGGGTTTGCTTGACGCCGCATAGTGGTGAAGCAGCTAGATTGCTTGAGCAAAAAGTAAGTAAGATTGAGTCCAATAGACTGCAAGCTATAAAACAGTGTGCCGCAACATATGGTGGTGACTGGGTATTAAAGGGGGCAGGATCATTGGTGCTAGAGCAAGAAAAGGGAAGAGAAAACGTATACGTATGTGATGTAGGGAATGCTGGCATGGCAACCGCTGGCATGGGTGATGTGCTATCTGGGGTGACTGCTGGATTATTGGCACAGCAAGATTTATCAGCAGAGGCGCGTAGCTTACATCAAGCGGTTCTTATACATGGGTTTGCAGGAGATGTATTAGTAAATCAAAGGAACAATCATTATAGCGACACCAATACATTGCTAGTGGGGCAACGAGGGCTACAAGCTCAAGATATGCTAGCAGCCATTCGTCATGTAATGCAGCTTATGATAGTTTGATGTATTGCTTGAGATAGAGAGTTAAGTAGAAGAGTTAGCACAGTATTGATCAATCGCCTGCTGTACACGCTCGCGCTTAAGCTCAATTTCACGACCATCTAGATATTGACGCTTACCGTTGGCATCCATTTCATAGATACGGCCGCCGACATTGAGGTTAGTTAAATTGTTACGTAGTGATTGGCAGCGCTGAGCATTTTCTTTTGCATCTTGCTCTTTAATACGTGCTTCCAATTGTGCAATTCTTTGCTCTTCTGCAGTTTGGGCGTTATTACTCTGGTTGGGATCTGTTTTTCCTGCCATTTGGCCTGCGTTACTTTGTCTACCGTCACTACGAAATTCAATCAGTTCGATATTTTTACCGGTCTGAGGGGCATGTTGACTATATTTAACTTCGCCATGCGCTCCGATAGACTTATAAACCTGAATAGCCTGACTGGCGTTCATAGACAACATTAGCATACACGCGGTACTGGTTAGTAATTTGGCTGCGGTATTTATCTTAGACGCATATGCCATAATAGCAATCCTCTTATGTAGTAAAAATCAAATGTATATAGGTGTAAATATAACACTTGAGCGTTTAATTAGTAGTAATAATGTATCTACTTCTGATTCTAGCAAATAATACTTATTAATGTATATTATTTAATAACTAATAGTTTGGGATAGGCTTTAGAAGTTTTTCTTGACAATAACTCGTAAACCATCGAATATAATAGCAGTTGATTGGTCAGTGAGCGGCTTTTACGATGTTGCCGTGGCACTTGAGAATGAGAACTACGAGTTACTTATCAGTAGCTTACGCAGTTTTATTTCCTTTGTGATAATGATATAGCAAGTATGGTGGCATAACGACCACTGTTGATAGCGATACATTGTCTCCGGACTTATCTGTCTACAATGACTAAGATAAACTTATTATTTGAAATGTGCTAAATGTGTTTTTAGCAGTTGTATCAAACGCGATATAGTATGCCGTTAAGAGGTTTCACCAAAGCCTATTGTAAGTTCTAAAGATCTTATAATTTAGCATTGGCTATGAAGTTTTTTTACTTGTGTATATCGATGCATCTGTACAAATAAAGTCACACAAATAAAGTTACAATAGGTACTTGCTAGTATCGAACCTCAATAATAAGCCTCTCTTTTATAGATGCACTCGCATCTTGTCACTGTATATCGATAAACATCCATCACAAAGCTGACCTAAAATACACTGCTATGTTTGATTAGTATTGTCCTATGAGACAGTTTTAATTAAACCTATTAGGCAGATATTCTTGATATGGACAAGAATTAGCGATCATTCAATAAGTAAAAATAACGACGGTAAGTAATTATTTTTACTCGTAGAATCCCGCAAATTCTCGCCGCAAAAAAAGGTGATGACAGTGACGCAAACCACGCAAAGTCCGAACATGACGGGACATACCCAAACGGGTAATGCCGCCAAAAATTTTGAACAAAAGCAACAACGTCTTGCAGAAGGTAGTGCACAGCCTGTGATGCTATCGGGCGCTGAAATGCTGGTGCAAGCACTGACTGACGAAGGTGTCGAATACATCTTTGGCTATCCAGGTGGCGCGGTCTTACACATTTATGATGCGCTGTTTCAGCAAGAAAATATTGAGCATATCTTAGTACGTCACGAGCAAGCAGCAGGCCACATGGCCGATGCTTATTCGCGAGTGACTGGTCATACTGGCGTCGTGTTGGCCACATCAGGCCCTGGTGCGACCAATACCGTGACAGCTATTGCTACTGCTTTTATGGATTCTGTACCAATGGTTGTGATCGCAGGTCAGGTGCCAAGCAGCCTAATTGGTGAAGATGCTTTCCAAGAAACAGATATGGTAGGCGTATCTCGTCCTATCGTTAAGCATAGCTTCCAAGTACGCCATGCTAGCGAAATTCCAATGATTGTAAAAAAGGCGTTTTATATTGCCCAGACTGGTCGCCCAGGTCCTGTCGTCATTGATGTGCCAAAAGACATGACGGCGCCTAGCGAAAAATTTGCTTACGAATATCCAGAAGAAGTATTTATACGCTCGTATCAGCCGTCACTCAAAGGTCACAGCGGTCAAATCAAAAAAGCCATTGAAACGCTATTAGCAGCGCAGCGTCCTGTTGTATATGCAGGCGGCGGTGTGATTTGGAGCAATGCGCACGAAGAGTTAACAGATCTTGCACATCGTCTGAATTTACCAGTGACTAATACTTTGATGGGTCTTGGTACATTCCCTGGCTCTGATCGTCAGTTCTTAGGTATGCTTGGCATGCACGGTACTTACGAAGCCAATATGAGTATGCACCATGCTGATGTGATTTTGGCTGTCGGCGCGCGTTTCGATGATCGTGTGACCAATAACGTTAAAAAATTCTGCCCTAACGCAACTATCATTCATATCGACATCGATCCTGCGTCAATTTCAAAAACGATTCTTGCGCACATTCCTATCGTAGGTGATGTGAAATCTGTCTTAACGGACATGCTAGAGATTGTTGGTCAAGACAAGCAGTTAGAGCAGCACGCATTGCTCGATTGGTGGTCACAAATTAATGAGTGGCGTAAGCGTCATGGCTTACGTTATGACACCAGCACAGATAATGGCATTAAGCCACAAAGTGTTGTACAAGCTCTAGATAAAGTGACTAATAGTAACGCTATTATCACAAGTGACGTCGGTCAGCATCAAATGTTTGCGGCACTTTACTATACTTACAATGAGCCACGTCAATGGCTGAATTCAGGTGGCCTTGGTACCATGGGTGTTGGTCTGCCGTATGCAATGGCTGCCAAACTTGCCAATCCTGAGCGTGATGTGGTTTGTATTACTGGTGAAGGCTCTATTCAGATGAATATCCAAGAGCTATCGACCTGTTTGCAATATAACTTACCAGTTAAAATTCTGAACATTAACAATGCGCAGCTTGGTATGGTGAAGCAGTGGCAAGATATGCTGTATGAAGGTCGTCATGCCCAGTCTTATATGAACTCCTTACCAGATTTTGTCAAATTGGCTGAAAGCTATGGTCACGTCGGTATCAAAATTACTGACCCTGCGACCATGGAAGCACAATTGGCTGAAGCAATGGCGATGAAAGACAAACTGGTATTTATCGATGTTTACGTCGATCGTAATGAGCATGTATATCCAATGCAAATCGCTGGACAGGCCATGCGTGATATGTGGTTAACAAAAGGGGAGCGTACCTAATGCAACAACAACATCTGATTTCGGTATTGATGGAAAACGAAGCGGGTTCGTTGTCGCGGTTAGTCGGCTTGTTCTCACAACGTGGTTATAATATCGAAACTTTGAACGTCGCACCTACTGATGACCCAAGTATCTCACGTCTAACGGTTACGACCATTACGTCACCTGAAAGAATTGAGCAAATCACCAAACAATTGCATAAATTGATTGAAGTGGTTAAAGTGCTTAATCTGACAGAGAATGTACACGTTGAGCGTGAATTGATGCTTATTAAAGTCCGTGCAACAGGCGGTGTGCGTGAAGAGATTAAACGTAGCGCAGATATTTTCCGCGCACAAATCGTCGATGTAAATTCGAACTTATATACGATTCAAATCGTGGGCGACAAAGCCAAACTTGATGGTTTTATCGATGTAATTGGCCGTGAGCGCATTATGGAAGTAGTTCGCTCAGGTGTTATCGGTATTGCCCGCGGTGAAAAAACCCTCAGCATCTAAATATTTATCAAAACCAGTTTCAACCAATATTTATTTATCTAATCAACAAAGCGCTTATCTTAGTTATTATATTGACTACAGCATAAGCGTTTACTATCCATGGCAAGCCATGATTGAGAACAAGGACTCTATTTATGAACGTTTATTATGACAAAGATTGTGACCTATCTATTATCCAAGGTAAAAAAGTTGCCATTATCGGTTACGGTTCACAAGGCCATGCACACGCGCTTAACCTACAAGATTCAGACGTCGATGTAACTGTTGGTCTACGTGCAAATTCAAGCTCATGGAAAAAAGCTGAAAATGCTGGCCTAAAAGTTGCTGAAGTAGAAGAAGCGGTAAAAGCTGCTGACGTTATCATGATTTTGACGCCTGATGAGTTCCAAAAAGAGCTTTATAATGATGTGATCGAGCCAAACATCAAAGAAGGCGCTACACTAGCTTTTGCTCACGGTTTTGCAATCCATTACAACCAAGTGGTACCACGTGGCGATCTTGATGTCATCATGGTTGCACCAAAAGCACCAGGTCATACTGTACGTTCAGAGTTCGCTAAAGGCGGTGGTATCCCTGATCTTATCGCTATCTATCAAGACGCTTCTGGTCAAGCCAAACAGTTAGCATTATCGTATGCTGCTGGCGTTGGTGGTGGTCGTTCAGGCATCATCGAAACAACGTTCAAAGATGAGACGGAAACGGATCTATTCGGTGAGCAAGCTGTACTTTGTGGTGGTGCAGTAGAGTTAGTTAAAATGGGCTTTGAGACGCTAACAGAAGCGGGCTATGCACCAGAAATGGCTTATTTCGAATGTCTACATGAGCTAAAGCTTATCGTTGACTTGATGTATGAAGGCGGCATCGCTGACATGAACTACTCAATCAGTAACAACGCTGAATACGGCGAATATGTTACTGGACCTGAAGTTATTAATGAGCAGTCACGTGAAGCCATGCGTAATGCATTAAAACGTATCCAGTCTGGTGAATACGCGAAGATGTTCATCTCTGAAGGTGCAACCAACTACCCATCAATGACTGCGCGTCGTCGTAACAACGCTGATCATCAAATCGAAATCACTGGTGCTAAGCTACGTGGCATGATGCCATGGATCGGTGGTAACAAAATCATCGATAAAGACAAAAACTAAGTTTTATACAGATAAAAGTCTTATTCAGATAATAATCTGATTTAGATTAAATAGCCCATGTTATCACTTGATAGCATGGGTTTTTTTATGCAAAGTATTTGATAGATACTTTTTGCTTTGATTTGAATCTGGGTTATCGGTTGAAAACCATTAATTGCTGCCCAATATAAGCAGGCACCTTAACATTGGCCAAAGCGCCTTTGCGATTAACATTCATCATTGTTCTTACCCGTTTCTAAGTATTCGAAGCGGGCGGATGCTTCATTCTCACTTTCTATAGATAATAGGTTGTATGCTGTGCAAATATCTTATTCAGACTGGCTAACGCCGCAATTCGTATATATTACTCTTAGCGCTGTGGTAGCAGTTTTAATTTGGATAGAAGGGGAGATGCTCAAACAGACCGATGGTAAACTGCCTCAATCTAAGTTCTTCAAAGTCAGTTCATTGTTAGATACTCTATGGTTCTTCATATCAGTGGTGATTTTATACGTTATTGATTTGACCCCGTTAGCTATCGCAGTGCCTGCTGCATATGGCATATACACGACCTTTGGCTGGATATATGGTACCAAGCTACTGAAGCGTAAAGGCATCCCTGACTCTCCTAAAGATTTGGTGATTCCAGCAAAATATATTGCCTACAGTCAGTCATTTTCATTGGTGTTTTTTGCGTTATGTTTGCTCGTATTGAGTTCAGCATGGCTACCGACATCACCATTGCAGTAACTAATATTCTAACCTACTATCATCTATGTCGACTTATTTCATTAGGGGTTTACTGATGAAGTTGTATTATATCTATAAATAAAAACTATTTTATATCAATAAGATATGGAACTGGTTGCTATCAATGTTAGCTTGCAACAATGGTTAGTATTTATTTACAAAAATCAGCAATTTAGACTGTTCCTACCATGGAAAACTGTTATAATCAGACTGTACTCAAAATATTTGAGGCAAAAGATCCAGATTTTCTTTAAGATTATTTAGCATTTTTGGCCGCCGCATTTAGCAAAAAATATTAGGGTATATATCAATTAATCGGTGATGACACAAGTCTCGCCAACAGTTAAAGAGTCAGGAAAATTTATGTCAGATAAAGTTGAAGGCACTGTAAAGTGGTTTAATGAAGCTAAAGGTTTTGGTTTTATCGCTCAAGACAATGGCGGACAAGACGTATTCGCTCACTACAGCGCTATCCAAGGTAACGGTTTCAAAACTCTAGCCGAAGGCCAAAAAGTGTCTTTCATCTTAGGTGATGGCAAAAAAGGCCCACAAGCTGAGCAAATCGAAGCTATCTAATCTCATTTATTATTAGGTTAACTGCTTGTCAGTAAACTTAATGACAATAAGATTATCAATATGCATTGATTACTTTGTTTGTTAAAACAATAAAAATACTGTATCGACTTTAAAAAGAAGCAACCTCTTATCAGGTTGCTTTTTTTATGGGACTTTTTTGGTATGACAAAGTGTTGCTAATGTAAAGTGCTATTGATTTTGACGGTTAACATCATCAGGTAATAGCGAACAATAATTTAATAAAGATGTAATAGATAAGGTTGTGTTATGAAGTGGGAAAACTGGCTTTCAATTGACTGGCAACAAGTGCTTGGGATTTCTTTATCTGCTATAGGCTTTTATGTAGGGCTGATGTTTTTTACTCGATTGATGGGTTTACGCAGTTTTTCCAAGTTATCAAGCCATGATTTTGCCATGACGGTGGGTATCGGTAGTATATTGGCGTCAACTGTGTTGTCAGATAAGCCCTCTCTACTTCAAGGGTTATTTGCTGTCGCAGTGCTATTCTTAATTCAGGGCATTATTTCAGTTATCAGACGCAAAATAAAACCGCTAAAAGCTTTGATAGATAATCAAGCTATTATCCTAATGGCTCATGGTGAATATTTAGAAGATAACTTAAAAGAGGCCAACCTTAGTACCAGCGATGTCCAAGAAGTGCTGCGTAAAAATGGTATCAAAGCGAAAACAGAAGTGTTTGCAGTGATTATGGAGACGACAGGTGATATGAGTGTCATCAAAAGTAATGATGTTGAACCTGATTGGTCTTTATTTGACGATATACGTGATAGTGAATTATTGCTTGGTGCTAGTAAGAATGGTAAGTCGCAGGTCTGACTCGATTAACTATTCTTATCCGTTAACTTTGAAGAGATAAATAATAACAAAATATTAAGTAAACCTAAGGTTTAGAATGCTATAAAGGTACAAGCATTTTGAGCTGTTGAACAACGCAAATCATGAAATGATGCGCTTATAGACTATTTATTATAGAGTGTTGACAAATTTATGACGCATTATTCACGGCGTTGTCTTGACCTTATCTGCCTGCTGACGCAAGATACATAGGTCTGATAATAACGGTTGGCTTAGCTTTAGCAGATTTCATTAGTAAGAGATACAATGCTAATATGCTCTTAGATATTGGCTCATCTTTCTTAGTTAACTATATTCTGTTGATGTAGTAATAACCTTGAGCAGTATTTTGAACGACAATTTGAACCACAACGAACCTTT
Organism: Psychrobacter sp. UBA3480; assembly: GCF_002377945.1. GTDB lineage: Bacteria > Pseudomonadota > Gammaproteobacteria > Pseudomonadales > Moraxellaceae > Psychrobacter. The sequence goes on along the minus strand of NZ_DFQV01000010.1, from coordinate 46,566 downwards.
GGTTCTTAACTGACAATTTTTAACTCATAACATTAATAAACGAGGAACGTATGAAAGCATTAGTAGCGGTCAAGCGTGTCATTGATTATAACGTAAAAGTTCGTGTAAAAGCCGACAACTCTGGCGTTGACTTATCAAACACTAAAATGTCAATCAATCCTTTTGATGAAATCGCAGTAGAAGAAGCGGTTCGTCTAAAAGAAGCTGGCGTCATTGATGAGATCATTGTTGCTTCAATCGGTCCAAAAGAGTCACAAGAGCAGATTCGTGCAGCCCTAGCGCTAGGTGCTGACCGTGGTGTGTTAGTCGTAAGTGACGAAAAACCATATCCACTACAAGTTGCTAAGATTCTAAAAAGTATCGCTGAAGCTGAGAGCACTGATATTATCTTATTAGGTAAGCAAGCGATTGATGATGACAACAACCAAACTGGTCAGATGTTAGCGGCATTGATGGGTATCGGTCAGGGTACGTTTGCATCAGAAGTGAAAGTTGAAGGCGACAAAGTAAACGTAACGCGTGAAATCGATGGCGGCCTACAAACTGTTGCTCTTGATTTACCAGCGGTTATCACGACTGATTTACGTTTGAATGAGCCACGTTATGCTAAATTGCCTAACATCATGAAAGCGAAGAAGAAGCCACTTGATGAGAAAACGCCAGCAGATTTCGGCGTTGATATGACATCTAAGCAAGAAATTATTAAAGTCGTGCCACCTGCTGACCGTAAAGCTGGTATTACAGTAGGGTCAGTTGATGAGTTGGTCGATAAGCTAAGAAACGAAGCAAAAGTCATTTAATTTTTTAATGATTGGATACTTCGCTACGGCATATCCTGTACAAGGCTGTGAATTTGACTGCTTTATCTTATATTAAATGATAGTTGCTCAAATAGCTTTGTACACAAACAACCGCATGAATAGATAATACGAATATATAAAGGACTAAAACCATGGCAATTTTGGTATATGCAGAACATGACAATGCCAGTCTAAAAAAGGCAACTTTAAACACGATCGCTGCTGCTAAACAAATGGGTGATGATATCCATGTATTGGTTGCTGGTAGTGGTAGCCAAGCTGTTGCTGATGAAGCGGCAAAAGCAGAAGGCGTGACTAAAGTACTATTGGCTGACAATGCTGCTTATGAGCATCAATTGGCAGGTAACGTGGCACTATTGGTTGCTGATATCGCTGGTGATTACAGCCATATCCTAGCGGCTGCGACCACGACTGGTAAAAACTTTATGCCACGCGTTGCTGCGTTACTTGACGTCAGCATGTTGTCTGAAATCTCAGGTGTAGTAGATGCGCAAACGTTTGAGCGTCCTATCTATGCAGGTAATGCGACAGCGACAGTAAAAACTACAGAAGATAAAGTGGTACTAACAGTACGTACTACTGCGTTTGACCCAGTGGCGAGCGAAGGCGGTTCAGCTACTGTTGAAACTATCGACAATGTACAAGAAACTGGCAAAGCTAGTTTCGTTAACGAAGAAATGGCTAAGTCTGATCGTCCAGAATTGACGTCAGCTGGTATTGTTGTTTCTGGTGGTCGTGCATTGGCAAACGGTGAAAACTTCACCAAGTATATTGAGCCATTGGCCGATAAGCTAGGCGCTGCTGTTGGTGCATCACGTGCTGCTGTTGACGCAGGATATGTACCAAACGATATGCAGGTCGGTCAAACGGGTAAAATCGTTGCACCGCAGCTATATATCGCAGCTGGCATCTCAGGCGCGATTCAGCATTTGGCTGGTATGAAAGATTCTAAAGTCATCGTTGCTATCAACAATGACCCAGAAGCACCTATCGCTAGCGTTGCTGATTACTTCTTGGAAGCCGATCTATTCGAAGCATTACCTGAGCTGACTAGCAAGGTTTAATATATAGTCACAGAACTACTAAGCGGCTACGGCGTTACCCTCCTTAGATGTACTACTTGTATAATCTGCAGTCGGCTGCCTTGTATCCGTTTTAGACTTCTTTGACTATATCAGTAGTAGACGTATAATAAAAAACCCACTATCAATTGGTAGTGGGTTTTTTTATGCTGGATATATAGGGTTTTCATAGCAATTATAAATGGACGCTAAGAGTACTGTCTTTGGCGTAAGGTCTCATACAGACATAAAGACCCTGCAATCGCTACATTTAAGCTCTCTTGCCCGTTTGGCTGTGGTAATGCTATCGGCGTGGCACATTGCATTAAATCGTCGCTAACGCCTTGGCCTTCATGACCCATAATCCATGCTACAGGCGCAGATAAATCGTGCTCGTAGATGATAGTATCTGTATGTGAGCTAGTCGCCAAAAGCGGCACTTGTACGTGATCCAAAATATCTTGCGTACTCAAGCCTTCATAAATAGTCAGTGCAAACTGTGCCCCCATACCTGCTCGTAGCGTTTTGGGAGACCAAGCTTGAGCGGTCGCACTGGTGCATAGGATGTTGCGGATACCAACGGCTGCTGCTGTGCGTAGTAGGGTACCAACATTCCCACTGTCCTGCACGTCGTTCAAGATTAAGCAGTCTTCATCGATCATCGATAGACTAGGCGTTGGTACTTTAATCATTGCCATAATATCGATACCAGTACCCAAGCTACGAATACTCTCATAGAGTGCGTCTGATAAAGTAAGAATAGGCGTATAAGTGGGCAGGCGAGTCAATATCTGCTGAACTTCAGGATGGCTACGCGCTGACTCAGACAGTAATATCTGAGCGAAAGGATAGTCACTACGCAGCGCGGCATCTATTAAATGGACGCCTTCTATGACTGTCTGACCGTTCTTTTTACGCTGGCGTGCTTGGGACAACAGTGCTTTTACAAGCTTCACGGTTGTGTTCTTATCTGAGGTAATCAGCTCGGTGGGATTTAATACCATAGTGGATCGCTTAGAGAAGGGTAAAGGAGTCGTTTAAATAACCAGCAATATGCCTATTATTGATTTAGCATTCTGCTGGCTATTCTTAACAAGTGCGTCAATCAATTATTTTTCAGAATAATTTACGTGTAAGTCTTTCACGTAATTGACTTCGTTTTTGCTACCGAGTACCACAGGAACACGCTGATGGATATCAGTCGGTTCGATATCTAAGATACGATTGACGGCGTCTGTCGCACCGCCACCTGCGCGCTCAATCAATAAGCTCATTGGGTTGGCTTCATACATCAAACGCAGTTTGCCAGCTTTATGAGCGTATTTGGTATCAAACGGATAAGTGAACAGACCACCTCGGCATAAGATACGATGGACGTCACCAACCATGGCGGCTACCCAGCGTGTATTAAAATCGCGTCCACGTACACCTGTCTCGCCAGCGATTAACTCATCAATGTACTGTTGCATCGGGGCGCGCCAGTAGCGATAGTTTGAGCTATTGATAGCATACTCGCTCGTATCGGTATCGATTTGAACATTGTCTTCTATCAGCACATAGTCAGAAGCTTCTGGATCTAGGCTAAACATCACGACCTTGTCTGCGATAGTCAGCGCCAGTACGGTAGACGTACCATATAGCAGATAACCGGCTGCTAGCTGTTTGTTACCTGCTTGCAAATAGTCGCTGTTTTCACTGGTTTGACCTTGACGCTCATACGGTAAAACAGAAAAAATCGTACCTACTGCCATATTGATATCGATATTTGATGAGCCATCTAGTGGGTCAAATAAAACCAATAAACTACCGTCATCATTAGCAGGGGTGGCATCATCGAGCTCTTCTGAAGCAACGCCTGCACAGTGCGTGTTTTTTGCCAATGCATCTAGCAATAAGTCATTGGCCAGTACGTCGAGCTTTTTCTGATCTTCGCCTTGAACGTTTTGGTTACCTGCTTCGCCCAAAATGTCTGCTAAAGCGCCTTTTCTAAGCAGTTGTGAAATTGTCTTACCGACATCAGTGACAGTGGTAATCACGTCGTTAAGTGCAGGGCTAGTGGCATGTTGGTTTAGATAGTCTGCTAAGGTCGTCATAAGGCTTCCTAATAAATGGTATGGAAAGTAAAAGAACGGATAGGTGTCAAAGTAAAGAAGTAGGTGGCGTTTCGCACACCTGAAATAGGTAAATTCTTAAATAGCTAATACGGCATCTTTGTCCCGACCACAAAATCGGCTACACTATATCTATTGTTATTCATTTATAGTTTTGTCAGAATTATTCTCTATGAGAATACAGCATGCCTACTCACGCTTTCTGATTGTCTGCTGAGGCTATTTTTCGGTCGAATTTGATTACGGTAAATTGTAGCAAATAAGCGTCAAAATGTCCTTTGTATCTATGCCTATCAGTGATAAATGATCGAACAAAGATGAATAAGTGATTACTATAGACTCATATAAACCCACAATAAAGACTCGCCATTATGTCAAATTCTATCGATAGTAGCGCTACACAACCAGTCTCACCGACTGATTATGCAAAATTTGATCCCAGTACGATTCATCAAAGGCTCAATACGTCATTGAGTCGTCCGCAGCTCAACACCGATGGCAGCATCAGACATTTCTTAGGTGTTGAAGGTCTTAATAAAGCACAGCTCAAAGCTATTATCGCAAAAGCAGAGACATTCTTTGATGATAATGGACAGCTAATCAATCGTCCTGAGTTAGACGGCTATACGGTCATGAATTTGTTCTTCGAACCATCGACTCGTACACGAACGACATTCGAGGTGGCAGAAAAACGCTTGGGTGCCAATGTACTCAATATCGATATCGAACGTTCTAGTACCAAAAAAGGCGAGAGTCTGCGTGATACATTGTGGAATCTACAGGCAATGACCGCGGATATTTTTGTGGTACGCCATTCAGCATCAGGTGCCGCGCATTTTATGGCGACAGAAGTGACGCCTGATATCGCTATCATTAACGGTGGTGATGGCTGGCATGCGCATCCTACTCAAGGAATGCTTGATATGTTGACCATTCACCGTGAAGCTCCGCGCCCATTCGAAAAGCTGTCTATCGCAATCGTTGGTGATATTAAACACTCACGTGTAGCACGCTCTGATATCAGTGCACTGCAAACACTAGGTGTGACAGATATTCGTGTTTGTGCGCCGCGTACTCTACTGCCTAAAGGCATTGAGCGTTTTGGTGTGCAGGTGTACGAAAATATGGATGATTGTGTCACTGATTGTGATGTGATCATGGGATTAAGAATCCAAAATGAGCGTATCGGTTCGCCGCTATTGGCATCATCAAGTGAATATTACAAGCATTATGGGATCACGCCAGAGCGGGTAGCTCTCGCTAAACCTGATGCATTGGTGATGCATCCAGGGCCGATGAATCGTGGTGTTGAGATTGCCTCTAGTGTGGCTGATGGCGCACAATCCGTTATCTTAAAGCAGGTAAATAACGGCATTGCCATTCGTATGGCGGTCTTATCGCTTGCGATGGAAGGTCAGCGTGCTCATCAAGCGGCTGGCAAGTAACAGCCTGCCGCGCGACTTATTCTCATTTATTTCATTTTATTGATACGGTAATAACGTTATGTCTACCATGCTTAATACTGATGCACCCATTCTTGACCATTTACCAAAAGCATTTAAAGATGCATTGCCGCAAACTGCAACAGAAAAACTATCTACACTCGATTCTGACCGTGAGATGTGGTTATTACCACCACTAGTAGATCTATGCGCGCGCCTGCGTGAGCCAGGCCAGCAGCAACATGGTACGCTAAAATCAGAAGGCAGTGCTGCTCGTGGTAATGGCTTTTTGCATGTGGTGACGCCGCCTGATACCAATCCTATTTTAGAAAATGGCTCACTCTTAAAAGGCTTACGTGAGCGCGCCTTGAGTGATGGCGGGATTTATTTGCATATTTTGGGTGCATTGACCACAGGATTAGAGGGCGAACGACCGTCTAATATTGCAGGGCTTAAAAAGGGCGGCTGTATCGCAGTATCCAATGCGCGTAGACCTTTTCGCAATGACTTAGTATTGCTACGCACACTAGAATACGCAGCAACCTTTGGTATGAAAGTATTCTTTTATCCTGATGAGCCAAGTCTGTCTGGAGATGGGGTGGCACATGAGGGCTATATTGCTTCTTATCATGGACTGCAGGGGATTCCTTGGATTGCAGAAACTGTTGCGTTGTCTACGCAGCTACTGATGGTGGAAGAGACTGGAATCGCTGCTCATTTTAGTCAACTATCCTGTAAGTCCTCTATCGAGCTCATGCGCTGGGCAAAAGATAAAGGCTTGCCAGTGACTTGCGACGTTGCAATGCATCAGCTTTACTTAACTGATGATAACCTTGAAGGCTTTAATGCTCAGGCATATGTGTTACCACCGCTACGTAGTAACACTGATCAGCAGGCAATCCGCCGTGGATTAAAGGATGGCACTATCGATGCCATCTGTAGTCATCACGAACCACTGAATAGTACGGCCAAAAAAGCACCATTCGCTGAGAGTACGCCAGGTATCTCAAACTTCGATACGTTTATGGCGTTGGCTTGCCAGCTGGTAAATGATGAGGTACTAACACTCTCGCAACTGGTAGACAAAATCTGCCTAAATCCTGCAAAAATCGCAGGTATTAGTGAGCAGTATGAAGCTATCGGCGGTGCAGTATTGGTCGATCCTAATCTTGAGTGGCAAGTAACCGCGCAATCTATGCTATCGAGTGGTAAAAACACGCCGTTTTTCAATCAGCAGTTGCAAGGACGTGTTGTGGAGACATTCTTTGGCTAATTTGCCCCGACAGGATGACCGTCTGCCGCCATCCTTGAAGGATAAAGGGGTTACTATGAATGGTCAGCAAGAAAAATCGCGCGGTACAGCGAGCGAGTCTATTAAAGCAGTGGCCATTTATGAGGTAGTGAAAGGTGTTGGTGCGTTACTAGGAGCAGGGGCATTATGGTGGTGGCATACCAATCTTGAGCATTGGCTGACGACAGCAACGGTTACTTGGCAGCGCAGCTTCGGCCATATGCTTGCCCCGCAAATAGATAGTGCCGTACGTATTGCTCAGCAAGCAAGCAAAAACTGGCCGATGTTTTTATTATTGATATTCGCTTATGCCAGTTTGCGCTTCCTCGAAGCCTATGGCTTATGGCATGACAAAACATGGGCGTATTGGTTTGGGGTGCTAGGCTACGGGGTATTTATTCCTATAGAAATCTACTATCTGATCGTTAGCCCGTTTGACTGGTTTAAGCTTGGGATACTGGTTTCTAATCTGCTCATCATTGTTGTGGTTTATCGTAATATGAAACGAAAGGGCTTGATATAGCATTTAAATTTAAGTTAAAAAATCCAGCATAAGACAAGTATCTGATGCTGGATTTTTTGTGCCTAATATATTTTTAGCTTATACGTCTACTGTTTTTTCATCCGTACGAATGCTTTTAGCGACTTTACCAACGCTTAGACCTTGTACCAAGATGGAGAAAATCACCACCGCATAAGTGAGTGCCAATAAAATCTCTCGTTCAGCCCCGATCGGTAGCTGTAATACTAACGCGACCGAGATACCACCGCGTAAGCCGCCCCATGTCAGAACTTTCCATGCGCCCGTAGGCAAATCAAGCTGACGATGAAAAGTCTTGGTCGTCATACCTACCACGATAAATCGAGCAATCAGCGCAATCAAAATGGTCAAACCACTAGCAATAAATAAATTGCCTGAATAAGCAATCATCACAACTTCTAGACCGATGAGCACAAATAGAATGGCGTTTAAAATCTCGTCAATCAATTCCCAGAACAAGTCAATATAGTGCCGTGTCTTATCACTCATGGCTAGCTCTCGACCACGATTACCAACCATCAGACCCATCATGACCATGGCGAGTGGCCCTGATAAATGCCAATGACTGGCCAACGCATAGCCACCGATGACGCCCGCTAATGTTAATAGTACTTCTTCTTGATAGCTATCAATGCTCTTGAGCAAGTAGTACAAAATCGCACCAAGTACCAGTCCGAATACAACGCCGCCACCAGCTTCAACCGCCAAAGTATGTGCGACGTAGTTGGCAGTAGGGATATCACCGCTAGATAAAATCCCCAGCAGTAAGACGAAGATAACCACGCCGATACCATCATTGAACAATGACTCGCCAGCGATGACGGTCTCGATGCTCTTTGGAGCACCTGCTGACGACAGGATGCCCATGACGGCAATAGGATCGGTAGGGGAGATAAGCGCCCCAAATAAAAGGCACCAGAGAAATGGCAGGCCGAAACCGAAGAGCGGCAACATAAAGTAAATCGCGGTCGCAATGAGCATCGCCGATATGATTGTACCAAGTCCAGCAAGGATGCCGATAGGTAATTTATAGCGTCTTAAGTCACCAATATTGACGTGTAATGCGCCTGCAAATAGCAACATCGATAGCATACCGTCTAAAAGTACTTCGGTAAAATCAAGCTGCTCCAATAAACTGACTTCGTAATCGATCAGCTGATCAAACCCTAAGAAGCCTAAAAATATCGCACCGATTGACAGTAAGATAGAGATGACCATGACACCGATAGTGGTCGGCAGACCAATAAAGCGGTGATTGATATAAGTTAATGAAGCAGTAATCGACAAAAATATGGCGCTGATTTCTAGAATGGTGAGGCTGGTTGCAGATGCCATAAAAAGTAGGTCTCATATAAATATAAAAGTATCTAAAGCGCAGGGCTTATAGGGACGTTATAAGTGTTGCTAGCTATAGGTGTTGTGCTTATAAGTAAAGTGCTTATAAGGGCTGATATTGCCATTTGTTTAAACAGTTAACTGGTCATGTCATTAACTAGACTGTGTCTGTAATGCTTGACGAATATCCGCTTCAAACTCACTGACATAATTAAAATGCTTGTGCTGCGCATCGTTATCAAGGATAAATTGCTTGGCTTGTTCGCACATAGCGACCAAGTCATCGACCAGCTCCTGATAATTTAAATTCTCTTCTCCGGCGCGCTGAATCAGATGCAATTCATGTAATAGCGTTTGCTGCTGTGCGCTGTTTACCCGTGCATAGTTCAAATTGACCATTGCCTGACACAATGCTTTTAAGACCATTAGGTCAGCAGCTGCATAACGACGTATCTCACCGAGTGATACATTGATAAAGTCGGAAATTTTGGGGATATGAGTGACTAGTGCCAATATGGCCAGTCGCTTCTGTTTGACAGTATTTTCAGAGCTATCGTTAGTGTCTGATTGCGGTATGTGAAAATGATAAGGGCTCGGTGGCTGACGACGCATCATGATACTCAGACAGCTGGTTAAAGACTGGACGCAATTGACCGCAGTCTTTGGATCATTGATACCAGGGGATAACGCGCGTACAGCAATCTCCGTCATTTGACCTAAGCTATAGGCAATGTCGTTAGAGTGCGCCAATCGTTGCTCAAGTCGTAGGCAACCTGCAAGACGTTGCCAAAACAGTCCATCAGGTGCTCTAGGTATTACTGCTAGATGCGGTGTTGCTGTCCTTTGGCGATTATTTGGATGAGATGCAGGTCGCTGATAAAAGTAGCCAATGACGTTTTTGTCAGTGACGTAATTACCGAGGTTGACATGCATTTGTACCACGCCCCCATAGTCTTGTGACAGCGCAATCAATGACTCAAGATAAATCTGCTGTAGATAACCGGAATTTGGTGAATAAATCGGCATAGCAGGCCAGTTTTGGAACTGCTCGATATCATGGTGCTCAGCATCGCGTTGATGTTGGATATCACAACGATCGTTATACCAATAGTAAATGTTTGCAATCGCATCGTTGCTAGCATTTTGAATGACATGTGACGCCTGAATAGCATGCACCATATGCTGTACAAAATAAACCAAGAGCAGCGCACAGATAATCGCCATAATAATGGCAAAAGTCACTGCCAATTGCGGTACACCAAAAGCTACGTCAGACTTATGGATCGACTTTAGTACCAGTAAGCTATAGCTAAATGTACCGATAAAAGCGCCAAGGACAAACTGGTTTGGGGTATCAGTCAAAAAGTTACGTAGCAGTCTTGGGCCAAACTGTGAGGATGCCATCGACAGGACGGCGATCGTAATCGAAAATGTCGTACCGGCCACGCCCAGTACCGCACCAGCGATGGCTGTCATAATCGCGCGCGCCGCCTCGTCATCACCAGTAAAAGCAAAGGAGATCTCTTTTACCGTTTCACGATCAAAATGCTGATCAATCGCGACTAGTAAAGGAGCAAGCAAAATACCCACGATGACACAAGCGGTTGGGATAAACCAGTAGGAGCCAATCAGCCACTGCCACAAATTATTTAAGCGATCAGGCAAGTCGGTCAGCGTTTGTATTGACCACAATTTAGTGAACTGCTTAAGCCTGTTTTGACCTGCATTGATCGCACGTGTCCAGATGCTGTCTCCATCATTTTTATTCACTGTGATGAGCCTTAGGGTTATCTGCTTCTGTAATAATAGCGTTTTTATGCGCACGTTTGGTCATATCTGTTTCAGCATGACTATCACTGGTCCCTAGAGGTATGATGGCTTCGTTGTCGTGATCGTCATATTCAATAGCGCTGTCTTTGTCATAAGCCATCGGTTCTAGGTGCGGTGAGGCTTCAAGATTCGGATCATTACCGTTGTAAGCACTCTGGCTATATCCATCTAGATTATCATGTCGTTGTACGTTTTCAGTGGCGGCAGAGGTTTTTCTAAATAGTTTACGGTCATCGCCATGCTTGCTAGTAGATTGTTTACGAGGTTCACTATTGGCAAAGATAGCATTTAGCGGCAGATGCAGTTGCTGTTTGGCATACGCTTCAGTATTCTCAAAACGTTTTACTAGCAAACTTAGCCAAGGCTTTTGACCTTCCAATTTCATCTCATCCAACTCGTCCTTGATAGGAAGTGGGTAGGGCAAGGTACGATAAAAGTCCCATAACGTCATCCTACTCAGGTCTCTTTTGAGCACATAGTCATCATCATCTGTCATGGTGATAAGATTACTGTCTTGTAGGTAGTTGATATAGGTATACCATTTCGGCAGCTCTTTGCGACCTAAGACATTGCGCAGTGCTTGTTCGCTAACAGCTTCACCTTTTAAGTGGTGGGTATAGACCAAGTTCAACATATCTAGCAAGCTGAGTAACGGGTGACGAGGGTAGACTTCTTCTGTCTCAAAGATGGTCAAGGTATAGCTGATCTCAACGCCTAATAAAATCAAATTCCACGACAGATAAATCCATAGTAGAAAGATAGGCAATGCGGCAAAAGCGCCGTAAATCGCTTCGTAGCTGGTAAAGTTAGCCATCACTGTACCAAACAGGTGCTTCATCAATTCAAAGACAATGGCCACGAACACGCCAGCGATGGCTGCGTTTTTTGCTGGTACGCGCGCCTTTGGAATAAACCAGTACATACCGATAAAGCCTGCCATCGTAATACCAATCGATGCCATTTGTACCCAAAAGCTCCAGTCGATACCGTAGCCTGCAATTTGACGATTGAGAAAGCTCAGACTCTGTACAGTACTTGAAGCGATAAAAGCGGTGCCCAATACTAATGGTCCTAGGGTAACAATAGTCCAATAACGCAGCATGCTTTTGATACCACCAGAGCGATCTTCTACTCGCCAAATCTGGTTAAACGCGCGTTCAATGGTGGTCAAGGTCATGATAGTCGTAAAGAATAAAATCATGGCACCGATGATGGTTAGATTGGATGACTTTTCGGCGAAGCTATTAATATACTCACTAACTTGCATGCTCGATTGCGGTAACAGATTGCTATAGATGACGTCATATATCTGAGCTCTAACCGATGCGAGAGCTGGTACGGATGATAAAATCATCAGTAATACCGTTAATACAGGCACAATCGACAGCATAGTGGTGTATGTCAGCGAAGCTGCCTTTTGCTGGCAATTATCTTCAAAAAAATGCCGAGTCAAAAACCGTAAAAACTGAAACCAGCGCTGCTGTAAAAACGGGAGTTTTTGAGATAATTTTTCCATGTCGACCATTAAGCAAAAGTAAGAGTGACAATAGTGTAACAAAGATGAACGGTTATCATCTGCGGTTTAATTGTGTCAAAATGCACCACGTAGCACATCAGATACAATATAAGTCAGGTTATCAATCATGGTTATTTGCATGACAGTGAATGACTCGGGCATAATGTGCACATATTCTACAATGCCAGTTAGTCATATATTTCACCGCATTTTTGGTGGCTAGTATGCCTAACGATTTTATGAGGAAGCTTTGCTAATGAGTCAGACCGACCCTTATGTTTTGGTGCTTTATTATTCTAATTACGGTACAACTAAGACATTAGCATATGCTATCGCTCAAGGTATTGAAGATGCTGGCATGACCGCGCGTATCCGTACGGTACCGACAGTGGCACCTGAAACCACCTCGAGTAAGCCTGCGATACCTGATGAGGGTGACTTGTACTGTACGATGGATGATCTAAAAGACTGTAGCGGTCTTGCGCTTGGTAGCCCAACGCACTTTGGTAATATGGCCGCACCCATGAAGTATTTTTGGGATAATACCGTGACCTTATGGCTTGCAGGGAACCTACAAAACAAACCAGCCTCAGTATTTACGGCGACAGGTTCCATGCATGGTGGCCAAGAAACGACGTTGTTGACGATGATGTTGCCACTGATGCATCACGGTATGGTCATCGTAGGTGTGCCCTATGCAGAGCCAGCACTGAACCGTACGCATCGCGGCGGTACACCTTATGGTGCTAGCCATGTCAGCGGTGCATCGCATGATCAGCCTATATCTGCTGACGAGCGAGATTTGGGTATTGCGCAGGGTCGCCGTTTAGCGATTACGGCGGCTGCATTAGCACAGGCTAATTGGGGCCGATAAGCAACTGTTATAAACCTGCTGTTTAGAAGCGTCTGAGTCTCAAAGTTTATGATTGAATGGCTATAATCACTTGGTTATAAGCAAGTGGTTATAACAAAGAGCTACTTATTCATCTTCAGCAGTATATTATTCATTTAGGAAATCAAAATATCTAATGGCCACAACCCGCTCTAATACAAAGCCTCTTAAAACGGTTAAGCCTATCGCACCTATTGCACAGCGCTTGAAGGTTACGTGGTTAATTTGGCTCGTTTATAGACTGCTCGGATTGCCTATCTTTATTAGTATTTTTAATCCTAGTAGCCCTGATATCGTTGGCGGTATTGCTTGGCAGGCTTTATGGCTAGTGCCCGCGTTGATTCTGACGCCATGGATATTGCGTGGTCGTTCACCTTATGCATTGTTGATAAGTAGTATGTTTACCTTGGTATATTTGGGTGCGAGTGGCGTGGTGCTGTTTACTCGTATATATGGCAGTAGCGGGGCAGAAATCGCTGTGTACTTAGCGGATTTCTTACTATTGCTTGCTATCAATATTTGGCTATTTATTCTGCTTAAACGCCTGCCTTCGATGAACAATGTTGTGAAGAAACCTCGTCAATAATTAAACTTACCTGAAGCCTAATAAATTATATCCATTAATCTAAAACCATAAAAAAGCGGCGCCCCATCTGGAGCGCCGCTTTTTTGTTTATAACTTTCAAGATAAGTAGATTAATTAATCTTAGTTAATTCTAAATCCATTTTCTTACCATCGTTAATTTGGCTAACTTTAACTGGCATATAGTCCAAGCTTGGGGCTAACCAAAAGCTGGTAGAGCGGCTATCGTCATCGTGGACGCGGTCAACACGTACCGTATCAAAGGTACCCGCTGGTACGGTAATTTTAGTGCTGCCTGACTTTTTAAATGGCGTCTTCTCGATTTTGTCTTTTTTTGCCATGTAGTAATTACCAGAGAACTTACCGTTTAATAAATCCTGACGAATCTGTACCTCAAGGCTCAAATCATCAAAGGCTTGTTGCGACATGTTCATAGTCGTCGACTTGCCCTTATAGTTACTGGTGACTTTTTTGCTGCTTGGGTTAAAGTCTAGTTTATGTGTGCGACCCATGCCAAGTAGTTTGTACGTAGTGCTTGCCTGCGTGGGACTGACATTATTACCATTAAGCGTAAAAGTACTGTTTTGCGAGGCACTAGCCACACCGGCGACGCGAGCCTTGACATTATATTTCCACGTATTACCAGATTTGCTTAGCGTACGAGTTGCTGTGCCTTTGTATTTGTCCTCAACGGTAAAACTATAATCGGCAGTTGATGGTTGGACGGTTTTTGCGCTGGCAAGGGTAGGTGCGGTCATACTCAAAGCTCCAACGGTAGAGATACTGATGCCTGTTACTAAGGCAGATAAAAATTTAGATGGACTGCGTTTTGCGTTATTAGCATTATCAACATTGTCGCTTGATGACTTTTTGTGCATTGATGAAAAACTCATAGATACCCCTTCATTAATTTATTGCCGATATAGCAATTTTTTTCGTTCGTTCTTATTATGTTTACCAGACCTATAATGGTCATACGCTGTTACATTTTCAAGCGTGGTGTCATACCGCTTCGTGTAGTGCTTGTAGCAAATGTTTCTATAGTTGATTTGGTATTGGTCAAAATATAAATTCAGCTCGTCAATATCTTTAGATATTCCTACTTCTTGTCCTTATTTGATTAGCATATTGGCCTTACTAAACGTAAAGCATCGATATGAGATGTTGGTTGATAAATTTTTGTAAAATAATCTTGTAAATTTTTGGGCTTTACACTTGAACCGAACTCACCTTGCCCCCACTTTTTGTTACAAGCTCAAGGCTTATCTATAAAGCGTTGTTTTTGGCAGTGTTCCTTATAGATACTGGTATTGAGACCATTAATTCAAATAAACCCTTAATTTTATTAACCAACTTTTGGAGTCATATCGATGAACATTCGTCCTTTACATGACCGTATTGTCGTCCGCCGCATAGAAGAAGAAACAAAGACAGCTGGTGGTATCTTGCTTCCTGGTTCAGCACAAGAAAAACCTTCACAAGGTGAAGTGCTTGCAGTTGGTAATGGTCAAGTTCGTGACAACGGTGAAACTCGTGCGTTAGATGTAAAAGCTGGCGACAAAGTTTTGTTCGGTCAATATGCTGGTCAAACCGTAAAGGTTGACGGTGAAGAACTATTGATTATGAAAGAGTCTGATGTATTGGGTGTGCTAGAAGGCTAGTCCTTTTGAGTATTATTTTATACTCAGCACATTTTGATAGCAGTTTCTAATAATCGCTTTTGATAAGCAACTATCAAATCAATCAATTGTATTCTCATACTTATAATAGTGGAGTAATTTAACATGGCAAAAGACGTAAAATTCGGCATTGATGCCCGTAAACAAATGATGGACGGCGTAAACGTTCTAGCAAACGCAGTACGTGTAACATTAGGCCCTAAAGGTCGTAACGTTGTTATCGACAAATCATTTGGCGCACCTACCATCACTAAAGATGGTGTATCGGTTGCCAAAGAAATCGAGCTAGAAAACAAATTTGAAAACATGGGTGCACAACTGGTACGTGAAGTAGCTAGTCGCACTAATGATGTCGCTGGTGATGGTACAACCACTGCGACTGTATTGGCTCAGTCAATCCTACAAGAAGGCATGAAGTCAGTTGCTGCCGGCATGAACCCAATGGATCTTAAGCGCGGTATCGACAAAGCGGTACGTGAAGCGGTTAAAGAAATCCATAAACTATCAACGCCAGCTGACGATCACAAAGCAATCGCTCAAGTTGGTTCTATCTCTGCAAACTCAGACACCAAAATCGGTGAGCTGATCTCACAAGCGATGGAAAAAGTAGGCAAGCAAGGCGTTATCACTGTTGAAGAAGGTTCAAGCTTCGAAGATACCCTAGAAGTTGTAGAAGGTATGCAGTTTGACCGTGGTTATATCAGCCCGTACTTCGCTAACAAGCAAGACAGCCTAACTGCTGAATTTGAAAACCCATATATCTTGCTCGTTGACAAAAAAATCAGCAACATCCGTGAGATCGTGCCATTACTTGAGCAAGTAATGCAGCAGAGCAAGCCGTTGCTAATCATCGCTGAAGATGTAGAAAACGAAGCACTAGCAACACTAGTTGTGAACAACATGCGTGGCGGCTTGAAAACTTGTGCTGTTAAAGCACCAGGTTTCGGCGATCGTCGTAAAGCAATGCTAGAAGACATCGCAACACTAACTGGCGGTACTGTAATCTCTGAAGAGATTGGCCTAAGCTTAGAGACTGCTACTCTAGAGCAACTTGGTACTGCTAAGAAAGTGACTGTCGGTAAAGAAAACACCGTTATCGTTGATGGCGCTGGCAACAAAGCTGACATCGAAAACCGTGTTGAGTCTATCAACCGTCAAATCGAAGAGTCTACTTCTGACTATGATAAAGAAAAGCTACAAGAACGTGTTGCTAAACTAGCAGGCGGCGTAGCAGTTATCAAAGTCGGCGCAGCAACTGAAACTGAAATGAAAGAGAAGAAAGACCGTGTTGACGATGCGCTACATGCAACTCGTGCAGCGGTCGAAGAAGGCGTTGTACCTGGTGGCGGTGTTGCCTTAGTTCGTGCGATGAATGCATTGTCTGAACTACGCGGTGATAACGATGATCAAAACGCGGGTATGAACATCCTACGTCGCGCGATGGAAGCACCACTACGTCAAATCGTAACTAACGCTGGCGAAGAAGCTTCAGTTGTGGTTAACGAAGTGAAGAGTGGCAGTGGTAACTACGGTTACAACGCAGCGACTGGCGAATATGGCGATATGCTAGAGATGGGTATCCTTGATCCAGCTAAAGTTGCTCGCTCAGCACTAGAAAATGCCGCATCTGTTGCAGGCCTAATGCTAACGACTGAAGTTATGATCACTGATTTACCGCAAGGTGATGACGGTATGGCTGCTATGGGCGGCGGTGCTGGAATGGGCGGTATGGGTGGAATGGGCGGCATGATGTAAGCTGCACTTACTAAGATAGTCCCATTAGCTTAAAACCATCTATGATGGTTGTAGGTGATGAAGTATAAAAAAGTCCCAACTCATTGAGTCGGGGCTTTTTTATTGTTCTATTATTAATCGATCTAATCTCCAAATAAGTAGAACGATGGTTGAAATTGGTCGAGGAAAAAGCCTATAGTACAGCTACTAAAAAAGCGAACCAATTTTAAGATATTAGAGTTTTATCATGCAAATTGGAATATTTTAATTTTTAGATTTAACTTAAAGAAAGCAATAACTAGAGACTATCAAATGACACAGAAACTTACCTTATCGCGCCTTGAATATCTGTTACTTACCGCCTGTGATGATTTACGTGGAAGCATGGATGCTAGTGAATATAAAGAATATATCTTTGGTATGCTGTTTTTGAAGCGGGCTAGTGATTTGTTTGATCAACGTAGAGTTGAACTCAGAGCAGTATATAAAACGCAAGGCATGTCTGATGAAGACATTGAGATTGAGCTCAATGATCCAGATAATTACGCGGGCAAGTATTTTTTTGTGCCGCCACGCGCGCGTTGGAATGAAGGCTGGATTGAAGAGACAATTCGAAAGGATCGAGAGGGTAATATTCTTTTAGACATAGACGGTCATCCGAAAAAAGTAACCATTCAACATCCTGCCTTAAAGCACGTAAAAGAGAATGTCGGTACTACCTTAAACAAAGCCTTAGAATCGATTGAAGATGCCAATCCTGAAGCGTTACAAGACGTGTTAAAAAGTATTAACTTTAACCGCAAGATCGGTTCACGAACACTAGACGACGATACTCTAGCTGACTTCGTACAGAACTTTGAAGCGATTCCGTTAAAAGACGAAGATTTTGAGTTTCCTGATTTATTAGGAGCTGCCTATGAGTGGCTGATCAAATACTTCGCTGATTCGGCTGGAAAAAAGGCAGGTGAATTCTATACTCCAGCTGAAGTAGTGCGACTTTGTGTGGAGATATGTGATCCTAAAGAAGGCATGAGTGTCTACGATCCGACGGTAGGTTCTGGTGGCATGCTGATTCAAATGCGCGATTACTTGCGTGAAAATGGTGGCAGCGCCGATGAAATAGCTTTGAATGGCCAAGAAAAGATTGGTACTACATGGTCAATCTGTAAGATGAATATGCTGTTACATGGGATTTCTCATGCTGATATTCGTCAAGAGGATACGTTGCGTGAACCACAGCATTTAGGCGAAGACAATGAGCTAAAACGCTTTGATCGGGTGGTTGCCAATCCTCCATTTAGTCAAAACTACATTAAAAAGAACCTTAAGTTTCCTGGTCGTTTTCCTGTGATGTTGCCTGAAAAAGGTAAAAAAGCAGACTTAATGTTTGTTCAGCATATGATAGCTGTTCTAAAGCATGATGGCCGAGTGGCGACGGTTATGCCACATGGCGTATTGTTTAGAGGCGCTGAAGAACGTGAAGCTCGTAAGCACTTTATTAATAATGGTTATTTAGAAGCGGTCATCGGTTTGCCAAGCAATTTGTTCTATGGTACCGGTATTCCCGCCTGTATTTTGGTGATAAACAAAGCAGGTGCTGTAGATCGGGATCATGTGTTATTTATTAATGCAGATCGTGAGTATCGTGAAGGTAAGGCACAGAATCATCTACGCCCTGAAGATATCGATAAGATCATTCACGCTTATCGTTCAGGTGATGACATTCCTGCTTATGCGCGATTAGTACCTCATACAGAAATCGCAGCGGAGGATTATAACTGCAACATTCGTCGTTATGTCGATAACGCACCAGCTCCTGAGCCTCACGATGTGCGCGCACATCTACATGGCGGCGTGCCGATAACTGAGGTAGACAGCTTACAGCACTATTGGTCCAACTATACGCAGCTCCGCGATGATATTTTTATCCCGCGAGATGATGTTTATATTGATCTAGCGCCAGTAATAGCTGACAAACGTGAGATAGCTGATGTCATTACTAGTCATCAGAGTGTCACTGCTAAACACGCTCAGTTTATGGCTCAACTAGAAGTATGGTGGCACGTTAATTTGCCAGTAGTCGAAGCACTAGCTCCTGATCCTGAGAACCAACATGACGTCCAAGGTAATAATGTCTATGTCATGCGTAGTCAGTTATTAGAGAGCATCGAACAAGAATTAGCCAATCAAGATTTATTGACCACATTCCAAGTACGCGGTGCCTTTGCTAAGTATGTCGACGAGTTAAAAGCGGACTTTAAGTCTATCGCTGCTAGTGGTTGGAGCGCTGAGCTGATTCCCGATCAAGAGATTTTGCAAAGCCAATTCCCTGAGGTGCTAGCAGAGTTAGAAACTTCGCAATCTCGACTAGCAGAGCTACAAGCGCTGTTTGTGGCGGCTGATGAGGAGGATTTTGAGGATACCGACGATAGCGGTGTATTGCCTTCAGATGAGGTGAAGCAGAAAAAAGAGGAGCTAAAGGACATCAATGCGCAATGGAAAGCGTATCTAAAGGAGCTAAAAGCGCTGGCGGGTAATATATACAATGAATTAAAAGTCGCTGATTTAATCCCTAAAGGTAGTAAAAAGAGCTACTACAGTAGCGAAGGCATGACCCAAACGGTTCCGGTATTCGCGAATGGTCAGCGGATTCTGGATTTGGCGGCAGAGGTCGGTCATGTCTCAGAGTATGCGCCACTACTGACCGAAGCTATGAATCAAGGTCAGTTTGCTTATGAGCGCAGTCAGCAGATGACAAACAGCCTTGAGCGTCATAAAGCGCTAGAAGATGAGGTACGTGAGATTAGAGCGAGTATCAAAGGTATAGAGTCTAACCGTGATGAGCTGGTCAACAGTGCCAAAGCCAAGATATTAGCGGATGAGGCGCGGATAGTGATTATCGAGCGCTTACGTCGGACCTTGATGAATACCTATCAGGCTTATCTAAAAGCAGATCAACGCGCCTGTGTCAAAGCGATTGAGAACTTATGGTCAAAGTACGCAACGACGGCAAAGACTATCGAGCAAGAGCGAGATGCCGCGTCTGAGCAACTGCAAGCGTTTTTGATGGAGTTGGGTTATGAGTGATTGGAATACATACACCTTATCTCAAGTAGGTTCTATAGTTACAGGCAATACACCGAGTACAAAAAATAATGCATTCTGGATTGGAGAAATTCCTTTTTACTCACCAGCTGATTTCAATGGAAGTGTATATTGTGAAAATACTGAAAGAACTGTTTCTGAAGAAGCTTTAATATACGGAAGGCTTATTCCTAAGAACTCGATAATGGTAACTTGCATTGGTTCTATAGGGAAAATGTCTATTAGTGAAAAGTCAGGTTTAACCAACCAGCAAATTAATTCATTAGTGCCATTTGAAAACTTTGAATTTAAGTACATTTACTACTTAATTTTGAACAATATAGAGAAATTCAAAAATCTAGCACCACAAACAACAATCCCGATATTAAACAAATCTGAGTTTGGGAGGTTTGCTTTTAAATTTCATAAGTTACCAGAACAAAAAAAGATTGCCACAATTTTACAATCTATAGATAAAAACATCGAAAAAACTGAAGCTTTGATTGCCAAGTATCAGCTTATTAAAGCAGGGCTAATGCAGGATTTGTTTACTCGTGGTATTGGAGCTGATGGCAAACTGCGTCCTACTCGTGACCAAGCGCCTGAGCTTTATCAGGAAACTCAGATTGGTTGGATTCCTAAGGAATGGGATGTTATAAACCTAGGTGATATCTCAGATATAGCGTCGGGCATAACGCTTAATTCAAAGTTATCTCCAGATCAAAATATTGTTGTGCCATATTTACGTGTTGCCAATGTACAAGATGGTTATCTAGACTTAACAGAAGTAAAAGAAGTGACAGTGAGTCAAACAGCAATATCTAAATTAATGCTGATTTCTGGTGACGTGCTTATGAATGAAGGTGGCGACTTTGATAAACTTGGTCGAGGAACCGTTTGGCAAGGAGAAATTGACTGCTGCATACATCAAAACCATGTGTTCAGAGTACGTGTTGATAGAGATGTTTTACGACCTTATTTTTTGGCATTTTGGTCTGAATCTAATTTTGGTAAAAAGTATTTTATATTAAGCTCAAAACAATCTACTAATCTTGCCTCTATAAATTCTACTCAGTTAAAAGCTTACCCGATAGGAGTTCCTTCAATCGATGAACAACTAGAAATAGAAACTAGAATAAAAGCAGCTAATAGTAGAATTGATACGCTAAACGCAGAAAACAAAAAGTTGAATAAACAAAAGCAAGGCCTAATGCACGATCTACTGACCGGTAAAAAACGAGTAACAGTTGACGAAGTCGAGGCTGATCATGTCGGAATATAGCGAAGTGGAACAGCCTTTTCTTGAGCAATTGACGGAATTAGGTTGGTTAAGTATCGACCAAGGCGAAGGCATCCCGCGAGACCCTAGCAAGAGTTTGCGTTATAACTTTCGTGAGTGGTTATTGCCTGAGGTCTTTGCTAAAAGCGTAGCCGCTATCAATACCACTGCTGACGGGCAGCCTTGGCTCACGGATAAGCAGTTGCAAGACTTGCAAGATCAGATATTGCGCCAGCCCAATCGCACCTTGCTTGAGGCCAATGAAGCCATTCAAAAGCTATTGTTCAAATCACAAGTCGATGTCAACGAGATAACGGGTGAGCAAGACCCAATCGTTAAGCTCATTGATTTTGCTTATCCAGAGAATAATACCTTTCATGCTATCAATCAGTTTCGTATCGATACTCCAGGCTGTGTGAAGCAGTTTATCGTCCCTGATATTGTGCTATTCGTTAATGGTATTCCGCTAATCGTCATCGAATGTAAAAAGGGTGGACCGACCTGCGCCAATCCTATGGCTGAAGCCTTTGTACAGCTACAACGCTATATGAATAAACGCAAAGCGACAAAGGATCACGGACTTAAAGAAGGCGAACCGCGACTGTTTCACACTTCAATGCTGCTCATTCGTAGCTGCGGTATTGAAGCTGACTATGGCACCATTACCTCAGGGGAGGAGCATTTTTACCCTTGGAAAACCCAATGGCCGCAACCCGATAAAGTCGCCCAAGGTTGGAATCAACAGCAGCAACTGATCAATGGTATGCTCAATAAAACGAACTTACTGGCAATGCTGCGTAACTGTTCGGTGTTTATGGATACCGATGCTGGACCGCGTATCAAAGTCGTCAGTCGTTATCAGCAGTTCCGTGCTGCTAACAAGATTATTGCGCGCCTGCGCGATGGAGAAACGGCTGAAGATAAAAGTGGCGTGGTTTGGCACACTCAGGGCTCAGGTAAGAGTCTGACTATGGTTTTTGTAGCGCGCATGCTCAGAGCTTCGCGTGATTTAAACGATTACAAAATACTTTTAATCAATGATCGTGTCGACCTTGAAGATCAGCTTGCCGTCACAGCGACCATCATCGGTGGTCGAGTAAACACTATAGAAAACAACAAAGCATTGCGAGAACAATTAGCGACGGACAGCTCCGATATCAATATGGTGATGGTACATAAGTTTCAGTTACGTGATACCGCAATGCCTAACTGTGTATCAGAGGCGCTAAGCACCTATCAAGCGATCCCGACCAGTCAAACCTTTGGCGTCGTCAATGACTCATCACGTATTTTATTGATGATAGATGAGGCTCATCGTACCCAAGGCTCAGATCTAGGCGACAATGTATTTGAAGCATTTCCCAATGCGGCTCGTATTGCCTTTACTGGAACGCCGCTAATCACAGACCGACATGGTGCCAAAAAAACTCATAAGCGTTTTGGTAGTTACATAGATCAATACAAACTCATGGATGCTGTCAGAGATGGCACTACATTACAGATACTCTATGAAGGTCGAACTTCTGATGATGCGCTCAACGATAAGCATGGGTTTGAGACTAGCTTTGAGAACCTATTCAAAGACCGTACTGACGAGGAGCTGCTCGCCATTAAGAAGAAATATGGCGCAACAGGCGATATACTAGAGGCTGAAAATCGTATCAATGCCATTGCTAAAGACATGGTGAAACATTATCTTGAGCATATTTACCCTAACCAATTCAAAGCGCAGGTCGTCTGTTCCTCAAAGCTTGCCGCCGTGCGTTATCAAGAGGCTATTCATGCCGCACTCAAAGCCCATGTAGAAATGTTGAAAGCGAAAGAGGAGCCCGATTTTGAGCAGGTTAAACGAGTTGAGTTTTTAAAAGCAGCAGTAGTTATTTCAGGTGATGGTACCAATGAAGCCTCTTATATCACCAAAGCGCGCAAACAAGCGCGCGTAATGAATGCCGTTGAAAACTTCTGTAAACCATTTGATATGGAAGATCCTGATAAAGCCAATTCAGGTATTGCCTTCTTGATTGTCTGTGACATGCTACTGACTGGATTTGATGCCCCGATTGAGCAAGTCATGTATATCGATAAAAAGCTTAGAGAGCATACTTTATTACAGGCTATCGCTCGTACTAACCGCGTGAAAAAAGGGAAAAGTAGAGGTTATATTGTTGACTATATTGGTCTGACAGAAAATCTAACAGATGCCTTAACTTTGTATGCAGCAGCTGGCGAGGAACAAGAACTGACTAATGGCTTAAAAAGTATTACCTCTGAGATGCCTATATTAGAAGAGCGTTATCTACGACTTTTACAGTTGTTTGAGCAGTATAAAGTAAAAAGAATTCGTGAGTTTATTGAAGGTGAGTTACCAGATGTACAAACAGATGCTGCAGTAGTACATGAGGCAGTCAAATTATTAAAAGACGAAAAAATTCGTGCTGACTTTGAAGTGTATTTAAAGAAGTTTTTGCTGAGCTTAGATATTATTTTGCCTCATAAATCGGCTCATAAATACCGCGTACCTGCCAAGCGTTTAGGGTATATATTGAATGTCACCAAGGAGCGCTATAAAGATACTAGTCTAAGCTTGGGTGATGCTGGTGCCAAAGTAAAAGATTTGATTAACGAGCATCTAGTGAATCTAGGTATCAACCCCAAAGTGGCTCCTGTTGAGTTATTTGCAGATGATTTTATTGAAAAGCTTAACAAAAATGCAGGTGATAATGCTGAAGCTAAAGCCAGTGAGATGGAGCATGCTATTCGTAAGCATTGCACCGTGCACCACGATGAAGATCCTAGTTTTTATAAAAGCTTATCTGAAAAGGTCGAGCGCTTAATTGATCAATATCAAGAGCATTGGGAAAAGCTCGCTGAAGAGCTTGAAAAACTGCGTACAGAAACAATACAGGGGCGCAAGCAAGGCGAAGAGGGTATGAGTCGAGAGGCGACTACTTTTTATGAGCATGTTGCCAATCAAGCTTTTATAGATGGTGAGGTCCCCAATGATGACAAGGCTAAAATGAGAGTAGTGATGGAAGCTATTGTGGAAACCTTACAATCGAGTGTCGGTAGTATCGATTATTGGAATAATCCCAATAAACAAAAAAAAACTCGTAGCAAAATCAAAACGGCATTAACACTAACGGGTATCCAAGAACTAAAAGAAAACCGAGAACGCCTTACCATCGAAATCATGAAGCTGGCTAAAAATAGACATGATTCTTTAGTCAATAGTATCAAGGAGGAGATGAATAGTGAATGCTAGAAGAGTCCGAGATATAGATTATCAGTTACTACCTGGAGCAGATAGAAAAACCACAGATATCGTGATTGAGCGCAATGGCATTATTGTGGTTCGTCCTCCGCTCAATTATAGCCCTGAGCAAGTCGATGCGATTGTCGAAAGCAAACGCCTATGGATTTATCGCAACCTTGCAGAATGGCGTGATCTAAATGCGACATCTGTTATTCGTGAATGGGTTAATGGTGAGACATTTTTATACTTGGGTCGCTCTTACCGTTTATCACTAGTAAATCAGCAAACTGAGTCATTAAAGCTTAAAGAAGGTCGTTTTTGCTTAAATCGAAAAATAATCGATGGAGGCGGAGCAGATGCCGCCAAAAAAGCATTCGAAGCTTATTATGTAGAGAAAGGCTTACAGCGTATATCCGAGCGAGTAAATTACTATGCTCCTAAGACTGGCGTACAAGCCTCTTCAGTCAAAGTAAGAGACATGGGTTTTCGTTGGGCCAGTTGTAGTGTCTCAGGTGCACTTAACTTTCATTGGAAGTGCATGATGGCACCAGCAAAAATTATCGACTACATAATCGTCCATGAGCTATGCCACATGCACTGTCGTAACCACTCGGAAGCATTTTGGAATGAAGTTGATAAAGTAATGCCAGATTACCAAGAGCGTAAAGAGTGGTTAAGAAAGAATGGTGCAGGACTGACATTATAATAATTTAAAGCCTTCCATAAGTATTCAGTTTAATAACATAAAGCTGAATACTTCTTTATTTATAAATTCATTTGTAAATAATAAAAACTACCTATTGATCCGCCGCATCCCGTCTAAACGTCCAAGTCTTATCATCAGACACTTCTTTATCATAGCAAGATTCTATCAAGTTCAAATGAACTTATTATGGGTCTTGCTACTCACGAATGATCGAGCGAGACATTGTACTGCTAGTCGGTATAAAAAAATCTCACACAAAAATAGGTAGAGTCGTCTTATTGATTACCTTTCTCACCGATAAATGAGTGTGTATGTCTTTTACGCTAGCAAGCTTGTGCAGCTTACGTGTGAACCGCTCATAACCATCGAGATTGGGGCTCACCACTTCTAACAAATAATCATAAGAACCCGATACCACATGTCCATTAATCACTTCGTCCATGTTGGACAGAGCGCGTTCGAAGGCTGCAATAGATTCTTCTTGGTGGCTGTTGAGACTGACTTCCACAAAGAAACTCATCGCAATACCCGCTTTGGCTTTGTTGACGTTCGCTTGATAGTTTTCTATATAACCTTCGTCCTCCAAACGCTTTAGGCGTCGCGCGCAAGGAGACGGCGACAGCCCTATACGTTCGGACAGTTCCGCCGTAGATAAGCGCGCTTCTTTCTGGAGCACTTCCAAGATATGGCGATCGATTTTGTCCATAATTTACCTTTTGGCTTCTTAAGCCAATAATTTTGATTTAATTAGCATTATCCACCAAATATTTGCAAAATTGCAATGAATAAATAGAGATAAAAGCGCGTATTTTAATTGATAATTGGTCTTTGTATACCAGCATAAGACACGACTATGAATACGATATTCCACCCCTCATCGCGCAAAAATCCTTTGTTTGTAATGTCGCCACTAACCAAAGGCTATGTGGCGATGAGCGTTGTCTTATTGATTTGGTCAGGCTTTGCGTTGACTGTGCGAGCGGTTGGAGCATCGTCGCTAAGTATTGCGGATGTCATGCTCATTCGCTTCAGTGTACCGCTGGTCTTATTGACTCCTTGGGTACTCTCTAGTTGGCATGAAGTCAAAAACATAAGACTGCCAGATATCATGTTTGTTTTACTTGGTGGCGTGCCTTTTCTTTTATTGGCTGCTTTTGGCGCAAGTACGGTACCAGCAGCTTATGTTGGTACTATTTTGACAGGCACGCCAGTTTTCTTTGCCGCAATATTGTCTTTTGTTTTTTATCGTCAACGAATATCATTAAGAAAATTTGTCGCATTAATCCTTATTCTCTTTGGTGTCGCTACGATGATTGGCGGGCACACGCAGTCAATACCTAATAGTCTTCTGTACGGTGTGGGGTTATTGTTGATGGCAAGCCTGATTTGGGCGGGTTATACCTTAGGGTTAAAAAGCACCAAATTGAGTCCAATAGCTATCGCTATCGTACTCTCATATACCTCGTTTTTTCTGACATTGATGATGGTTCTTTCTGGAGTTGTAGAGACCAATATAGGTTCTGTATCTTTTGATGAAGCGCTTCCATTTATCCTAGTACAAGGACTTGGTGTAGGGGTGGTATCAACCATTGCGTTTTCTTATGCAGTCAAACAACTGGGCTCCATTCGTACCTTATTACTTGGATCTTTATCCCCAGGATTAACCGCTATACTGGCTACGCTGATACTCAATGAGTCTCTATCAGTTATTATGATATGCGGCATCGTACTAAGTACCATTGGTGTCATTTTGTCCAATCGAGCGAAATAAACTAATTAAGGAAGTATCATGATGTTAGATAATATGCCTGTTATCAATGGTGATCCACTATGGGCATTGTTAGGTAGGTTTCGCGCTGACCAGCGTAAACATAAAATAGACCTATTGGTTGGTGTCTATCGAGATGAGCATGGCCATACACCTGTGATGAAAACCGTGCAAGACGCAGAAATACATCTTGCTCATCAAGCTCATTCGAAGGCTTATGGCATGTTATCGGGTAACGCTAATTTTAACCAGCAAATGGCAAAATTTGTACTGGGTAACAGTCCAAGTCTAAACAACCAATGCACGATTCAAACGGTTGGAGCGTCAGGGGCGTTACGACTCATTGCTGATTTGATCGCCACGCTCTCTCCAGATTCAACCGTTTGGATCAGTAACCCTGGCTATATCAATCATCGTCCGCTGATGGAAGGTGCTGGGTTAACGATTAATACGTATCCATGGCAAAATAAAAATGGTCAGTTAGATATTGATGCGTGTTTTGCTGCGCTAGAAAAAGCAAAAGAAGGAGACGTGCTGTTATTACATGCGTGCTGCCATAATCCTACCGGTATAGATCCTTCTTTAGAGCAGTGGCAACTGTTTTCTGATAGGTGTAAACAGAAAAATATTGTCCCATTTATTGATATGGCGTATCAAGGTTTTGGAGATGATCCTGATACAGATGCTGCAGGGCTTCGTCTAATCATTGAAGACGCTGATTTTGCATTTATCGCCGCCAGCTGTTCAAAAAACATGGGACTATACAATGAGCGGACGGGTATTGCCACGGTGGTAACGACGAACCATGAGCGTCACGCAGATATACAGACACTTTTAGAAACCATCACACGTGCCAACTACTCTATGCCGCCCAATCACGGTGCCACAGTGGCTTCTTATTTACTAGACAAACCAGACGATTGGCTAGTCGAGCTGGCAAGCTACCGTAGTAGGGTAGATACTATTCGCCAAGCATTGGGCGCAGCATTAAAAGATAGAGGTGCACCTGCAGAGTTTTTGGATATTTCGCATCAAAAAGGCATGTTTTCTCTATTACCGCTAACAGAGAGTCAAATGCTCATGTTGCAAGATGAGTTCGCGATTTATGGTATGGCAAATGGCAGAATCAATATTGCCGGTTTGAAAATGACGGAAATCCCTCAACTGGCTGATGCTATCATGTCGATTATTTCACGTTAAAGAATAATTCTTATCGCTCAAGGTAATGGTTCTAGCCATCAATCGCAACAGCAAGAAGGACACGACTATTTATACTTTATATTGGGATAAGGGTGGCGCCAATATGGCTACCCATGCTGTCTTTGAAGAGCTAGGCGCGTCTTATGAAATGATAGAAATAGACCTGTCTAAAAACATGCAAAAATCAGCTGAGTATCTAGCCATTAATCCAAATGGCAAAGTACCTACGTTGGTGCATCAGGGACAGGTTATTTATGAGTCTGCTGCAATTTTAATGTATGTGTTAGATCAACACCCAGAGTCTGGGCTAGCACCTGATATAGGATGCTCTAGGCGCGGTGTCTATTACCAGTATTTGTTTTGGATGTCTTCTACACTGCAAGAAACTGCTAATCGCTGGGCGCATCCCGAGCAGTACATCAGTGACGAGCACAATTTGCAGCAAGTGAAAAATAAAGCGAATGATGTGCTAACCCACTGCTGGGATATTGTTGAAAAGGGATTGGCGAGTCATGGTCCATGGTTGTTAGGCGATAAATTAAGTGGGGCTGATTTTCATTTATTTATGATTGCTCACTGGAGTCAGCGATATGCGAGTCGAGCACAAGACTGGACACACCTAAATGCACACTATCAATCCATGCTAAACCGCGCCTCGGTACAAGAAATGATGGCACAAGAAGGATTGTTGTAATCTGTTTATATGTTTAACTAAAGGATTCTGATGACTGGGCTAGGAGCACTGAATGCAATGTTTCTAGTGGCTTCTAGCGATTGTAGTGAATGTATTTTATATCAAGCTACTGATCCGCCGCATCTCGTCTAAACGTCCACATCTTATTATCGGACGCATCTTCACAGTAATAATATCCTGCCAAATCAAACTGCTTTAGCTGTTCAGCACTTCATTTGATATTGACCATTTTCTGACCTTTCTCGATGAATCGTGTTTCGCTAAAAGTATGATTTTGTCATAAAACCTATTTGACTACTAAAAGCTCTTTATCGAAAGATAGCAGGGCTTTTTTGTGTCTAATTTATGGTGAGTTTCTTTTAACATGTACTATTATATATGTTAATATTTAAATATATAATGGAATGACACTTTACTTAAAAGGAGTTTGGACACGTATTGCGGGTCAGAATGCGCAAAATATCGTGTGCCATTTAATGTGATCACGATGAAGAAGATTAGGCTTGGAATCCTTGTAGAAGATAAGACCTTGGCGTGGTACAACTTTGAACCACTTAAGTCATTAGTGGATGAAGGAGTTGTCGAGGTTTGTATCGCTATTCAACGAAATATAAAACAGAAACGCAGTGTACTAAAGTCAATTCCCCTAATTAATCAAAAAATATTCTCTTCTCTTTCTAGAACTAAGAGTAATGCTAAACATTATTCTATCCACAACTTATCAAAACATGGCTCAATGCCTACTATCATGTCTATACCGAAGCAGGGTGAGTACACTGAAGAAATTGAAGATTCAGTGATTGAGAAAATCGAAGCTGCGGATTTAGATTACCTGCTTAATATTGGTTTCAGAGCGCTGACAGGAAAAATCTTAAGTATTACAAGAAACGGTGTGCTTTTTTTTCATTATGGCAACAATGCAATACAACATGATAAGCCTACGTTATATTGGCAGTTTGCTGAACAATGGGAAAGTAGTGTCGTTACTTTGCAATTATTAAATGAATATCTTAATGTAGATAAAGTAGTAGGGGAAGGTTATGGCACGCTATTTTATTGGGATTATAACTTAACTAAGCGTAAGTCAAATGGGATAGCAGCATCGATATTATATTGGTACTTCCACAGGAATAGAGTTGGAGTTAATACCGGAAAGTCTATTAAGACAACTGACGAACACACGGTTCATCGCAAACCCGACTTATCAATGACCATCAAACACTTACCTAGATTCTTAAAATATTATACTGTCAAAACTTTTTATAAAAGCTTTTATCTCAATCAGTGGAGCCTCTTTATTGGATCTGTTGATCAACCAATACACACATACACAGAGATACTGCCTGCGAAAGGCTGCTTTTGGGCTGATCCTTTTTATATTGAACACGACTCAAGACGTTACATATTTTTTGAGAGTCTGAACTATAAAGAGAATATTGGTCGAATAGAGTGGATAGAACTAAATAAAAACCGTCAAATTATTGACACTGGCCCCGCAGATTTAGGTATTAGCACGCATTTAAGCTTTCCCAATGTGTTTGAGCATAAAGGTGCGGTATATATGATTCCAGAAGCTGCAGATACTCAGTGTATCAACTTATTGAAGGCAGTAGATTTTCCCCGAAAGTGGAAGAAAGTTAATGAGTTGGTTTCGGGCATTCAGGCAGCAGATAGTGCAGTCATAGAGCACAATGGATTATGGTATCTTTTTACAACGCATGGTTCAGTTTCAAATATGACAATAGATTTAGAGCTGCATATCTATACTTCTGATAGCTTAGAATCAGATAACTGGGTCATTCATCCTTGTGCACCTTTTAAAATTGATGTGCGTGGCTCACGACTAGCGGGAGCACTATTTCGGAGAAATGGTCAATTATTTCGTACTGCTCAAGATGGAACCATTAGATACGGACGTAGGATTGCTTTGTACCTAGTAGAAGAGCTAACACCGACCTCTTATAAAGAAACCTTCGTACGTTATATTGAACCGAATTGGGAGACTGACATTGATCGTCTCCATACCTATAACGTTTATAATGAAACAGTGGTACTTGATGTATCAAGAGATAAGTTGCGTTTTAGAGTATAGGTACTAAAACATTTAGTGGTTGGAGAATAAAAAACCCATCATAAGTTTCGGCTTATGATGGGTTTTTTATAATTGTGACTCGTATTATATCAATCTACTGATCCACCGCATCTCGTCTAAACGTCCACGTCTTATTATCGGACGCTTCTTCACAATAGTAATATCCTGCCAAATCAAACTGCTTTAGCTGTTCAGCATTGGTCAGCTTATTATCAGCAGCATATTTCACCATCAGTCCACGGGCTTTTTTGGCATAAAAGCTAATCACTTTATATCGACCATTTTTCTGGTCTTCAAATCGTGGCGTGATAATGTCTGCCTTTAGTGCTTTTTTCTTTACCGCCTTAAAGTATTCATTGGAAGCTAAATTAACCAATGTTTTGTCATCGCTGTCAGCCATACGTGCATTGATAACGTTAGTCACTTCCTCGTCCCAAAACTCATAAAGATTGTCACCCCGCTCATTTTTTAGCTTGGTACCCATCTCTAAGCGATATGGCTGGATAAGATCGAGTGGCTTTAGTACTCCATACAGTCCAGACAAAATGCCTAAGTGCTCATTTACATAAGTAGCAGTATCTTTGTCCATATGATACATATCAAGTCCAGTATAGACATCACCATCGAATAAATAGCCTGCAGGTTTGGCGGCGTTATCAGAGGCATCGTTAGTAAATGGCTGCTCTTCGCTCCAATGCCATTGTTGATTGCGCGTGGCATTAAGCTGAGCCAAATCGTCAGATATGCTCATCAGCTCTTGTAGGTCAACAGGCTCTTTTGACTTCAGTACTTTCATCAGTTCTTGTGAGCGTTCGATTAGCTCGGGTTGACTATAATAATTACCTAAATTTAGTGGTATAGCGTCTGTTTCGTTCAAGGATTTGGCAGGGGAGAGCAAAAAATACATAGTTATTCCTTATTATAATGAATCGATGACGGGTTTTTTCGAGTGTCAAGTATTCTTATTATACGGTATGCATGGGTGGAACTTGACTTAACCTTGCTTATTTTGTGTTTATTGACGTTATTTGTTTAATAAAAGAACGGATTTAACATTAGGAAATAAATGGAGTTAGGCCTTTATCTATAAGGGTTAAGCGTTTTTTAGAAAAATAAAAGGCTTTAATATACCAACAAAAAGTATGCCAATGGTGTAAATACCTAAATTTTTATTTTACTTGTGGGTCATCATTAGACAATGAAACTTGACGAACGATATCTCTATAATAAAAAGGCATGATGGTAAAGTAGCTGTCATTTATTAAATTGATAACCTTTGATCGCTGTAATGGATTAATCATGATCAATGGGTTTTGTCCCCTGTGCTTTTTAGATGTGCGTTGAGGGTATTAAAGGTAGTCGTGAGACGTAAATATAGTCATTGGACGTAAGTAAGGAGACGGTATGAAAATCGGTGTAATCAGTGCAGATATCACGAGCGAGAGCCGTGTAGCCATAACCCCAGACGCAGTCAAAAAATTGCGTAAACTTGGGTTTGAAGTCGTCATTCAGTCAGGTGCAGGCCAAGCAGCATACTATGCTGATGAGTTGTATCAGGCTGCGGGTGCCGACATTGCCAGTAGTCTCACCGAGGTGATCACCCAGTCTAAGATTATTACCACCGTCAATGACCTACCAGCGGAAGCCACTGAAAGCTTATCGTCTGGTCAGATCGTCATTGGCATGCTTGACCCGTATCGCAACACTCAGCTTGACACTTATGCAGCCAAAGGCGCGACAGTCTTTGCGATGGAGTTATTGCCTCGTACACTGTCACGTGCACAAAATATGGATGTATTGTCATCACAAGCCAACCTTGCTGGTTATAAAGCCGTATTGCTCGCGGCCAATGAGTATTCACGTCCTTTCCCGATGTTTATGACGTCGGCAGGTACGGTTAAGCCAGCCAAAGTCGTTATCCTAGGTGTTGGTGTTGCAGGTTTACAGGCGATTGCGACAGCAAAGCGTTTGGGTGCAGTGGTAGAAGCCAGTGACCTACGTCCAACCGCTCGCGAGCAAGTAGAGTCACTCGGTGGTAAATGGCTTGATGTGCCGATGAGCGCAGAGGAGGCTGAAACAGCTAAGTCTACCGGTGGTTATGCATGGACGCCATCAGAGCAATATGTCAAAGATCAAGCGGCTGTCGTGGACAAAGCATTGAGCAACGCTGACATCGTTATTACTACGGCGCAGATTCCTGGTCGTAACGCTCCGCGCTTGGTACATGGCGCAACGCTTGCCAAAATGAAGGCAGGTTCTGTACTGATCGATATGGCGGCTGGTACCGGTGGTAACGTCGAAGGCAGTGTGCCTAACGAAACCATCACCACAGACAACGGCGTACGTATCGTTGGCGCCGCCAATATCCCATCTATGCTAGCCGCACAGTCTTCAGATTTGTATGCCAATAACCTTGTTAACTTTATTACGACATTGATTGCACCTGCTGGCGATGAAGCATCAGCTAGCTTAGCACTTAACTTAGACATGGAAGACGAGATTCAGGGCGCACTGGCAGTGACGCATGACGGTCAGGTACGACTGGCCAAACGCTAGTTTGAATAGTCTATCACCACATATTTTGTCACTACACATTTGCCAGTAATGAATAAATTTTTAGGAGGATTAGATGATTGCCACTATTTTAGCTGCAGCGCCAGCCGGTGCGGCCATGAGTAGCACACCATTTGTAGCGATTTTCACTGTATTTGTGCTCGCTATTTTTGTCGGATACTACGTGGTTTGGGGCGTGACGCCTGCATTACATACGCCATTGATGGCGGTAACCAACGCTCTATCAAGTATCGTCATCGTGGGTGCGATGCTACAGACTGTCACGATTGATGGTTCAATGTTTACACCGACCAGTTTGCTTGGTGCCTTTGCGGTATTTTTAGCCAGTATCAATATTTTCGGTGGCTTTGCTGTGACTGAGCGTATGCTTGCGATGTTTAAACCGAAAGTGAAAAAAGCACCAGTAGCAACCACTGATGCCGGAGGTGACGCATGAACGATTTCTCAGCAATGATTGCGGCAAATGCAGATTGGTTCTATCTAGTCGGCGCTATCCTCTTTGTCTTAACGTTACGTGGTTTGTCTAGCCCAAAGACAGCGATTCGCGGTAACCGTTTTGGTATGGCAGCGATGGCAATTGCTGTCGTCACGACGTTCTTCTTAGCAGAAGGCCCTGTGCTTTGGTTGATCATCGGTGCGATGGTATTGGGTGCTCTTGTTGGTATGTGGAAGGCAAAAACGGTCGCGATGACGCAAATGCCAGAAACGGTTGCTTTGATGCATTCATTCGTCGGTTTGGCAGCGGTTGCGATTGCACTTGCGACGGTATTACACACTGAACAGCAGCATGGTGCCGTTGCTCGCATCGAGCTATTTATCGGTTGCTTCATCGGTGCGATTACGTTCTCAGCCTCAGTCTTTGCCTTTGGTAAATTGGCAGCGAAAAGCTGGGCGAAAACATTGGTTGGCGGCTGGGTAAAACCGGTTCAAGCGCTACTATTCATTGCGATGATTGGTTTCGGTGGGGTGTATTTCGTCACTGATTCATTACCCGCATTTTATGCGATGGCAGTGATTGCCGTTATCTTTGGTTGGATGTGGATTGCGCCAATCGGTGGCGGTGACATGCCAGTAGTTGTATCACTACTGAACTCATTCTCAGGTTGGGCGGCAGCAGGCATTGGTTTTACGCTTGGCAACTCAATGCTGATTATCGCGGGTTCGCTGGTCGGTTCATCAGGTGCGATCTTGTCTTACATCATGTGTAAAGCCATGAACCGCTCACTACTTAATGTATTGTTCGGTGGCATGGGTACGTCAGCTGTTGCCGCAGGCGGCGATGATGGTGCACCGAAGAACTACAAAGCGGGCTCAGCAGAAGACGCAGGGTTCCTCATGTCTAATGCTAGCAGCGTGGTCATTGTACCAGGTTATGGTATGGCACAAGGCCGTGCACAGAATGCGGTAAAAGAGCTATATGAGCTATTAAAAGAAGAAGGCGTTAACGTTCGCTTTGCCATTCATCCAGTTGCTGGTCGTATGCCAGGTCATATGAACGTCCTATTGGCTGAAGCTGATGTACCTTATGATGATATTTTAGAAATGGACGAGATTAACTCAGATTTCGCAAGTACAGATGTGGTCTTGGTTATCGGTGCAAATGACGTCGTGAATCCATCTGCGAAAGATGATCCTACTTCTCCAATCTTCGGTATGCCGATTCTAGAAGTCAGCAAAGCCCAGACGGTTATGGTTATCAAGCGTTCAATGAGTACCGGTTATGCAGGTTTGGATAACAGCTTGTTCTACATGGACAAAACGATGATGATCTTTGGTGATGCTAAGAAAATGGTAGAAGAGATGGTACGTACTATCAATGGTGGCGGTCATTAATCTCTAAGCTATGTTTTTAACCATGATTATTTGCAGATAAGTTTTTAGATAACGAAAGTCACTGAGGTGGCTTTTTTTGCGTTAAAGTGGGCGACATTTATAAGCCGACTATGGACTGAGGTTATTTCCAATTATGGTCAGTTTTTAATGATCACAATATTAGCTGCGCTTTATGTACTCACTATACGGTATGCGCCTGATTAACCTTTTAACCCATCTGAACGGCTTTAACGATAGACGATTAACAATTATAAATACGATGAAATAAGAGAAAGATTTATGAATATGCTACTGCGTTTTTTTATTATGGTTAGTTTACTTAAACAACAGCTCAAGCATCAATCGACGAGTGAGAATATCAGTCTAGAGACATTGACTGCACCGACCGTCCGTCATTATCGAATTTTGCCCCACGATATGGGATTTCGCGATCATTTACCCAATTATCGTTATTTATCATTTATTGAGCTAAACGTGACACGCTGGGTAAAGGCGTGCTGTCACGAAAAAGGCATCAAGTCGCTCAATTGGGTGATTGCCATGCAAGAGATGATTTATCTGAAGCAAATTAAATTTTTGGATAAAATGACGCTTAGTAGTGCAGTCGCAGGATGGGATCATAAATATGTGTATTTTGAGCATCGGTTTTTTGTCAAAAATCAGCTGATGGGCGTTGGTATGACTAAGTTTGTTTTTACAGATAGTAAAGGTATGCGCACACCAGAAGTATTAGATATGATGGGCGAGCATTTGACGGATACCATTAACACATGGAATCAGCACCAAGTCGCAGTAAAATCGACTAAATCAGCCTAAGCCATATCGCAAAACAGTCTTGAAACCCAGTATTGGAAAACAACATCGTAAAGTAACTTGGCTATAATCATTCGCTGAATTTTGGTAGGATAGAGCCCATCAAGTCGTCAGTATTAGGACGATGGCATCGTTTTTTAAGATGATGTTTCTCAAAACGACTAAAAATAAGGTACCACTATGACACCACAAAAATTAAAATGGACAGACAGCTTAGATATCGCGATTGAGCTTTATGAGAAATTTCCAGAAACAGACCCACAGTACATTCGCTTTACTGATTTGCACCGCTGGGTAACTGAGCTTGAAGGCTTTGATGATGATCCACAAAAATCAAATGAAGGCATCCTAGAAGCCATTCAAATGAACTGGATTGATGAAGCAGATTAATCGATTCAGTCTGCCAGCATTACTATAAACAGAAAACTAAATAAACAGATAGAAAAGGCCGCATCATGACATCACAAATCAAAGAGCTACCAGAAGCGATCGCTTGTCGCGGTATCAGCGTTCGTACCACTAATAACGCTGAGGTAAGCCATGACACTGCCAAACTTGGTAGATTATGGCAGAAGTTTTATCAAAATCACGCGGGTGAACTCCCTGAAGGTGAAGACATTTATGGTGTCTATCACAACTACGAGAGCGATGATCTGGCAGGAGCATTTGACGTTGTGGCCAGTTGGAAAGTAGCCAGCGAGCAAGATGCTCAGTCAGAAAGCGACAGTGTAGCCAGTGCTAGTAACGTAGTGACGGTTGATATTCCTGCAGGAAAGTACTTGGTATTTTCTGAAGAAGGTTATATGCCCAACACTGTGATGAATGCATGGGAAAGTGCTTGGGAGTATTTCAATGCGGCAGATTGCGAGCATACCCGAACGTTTAATGTAGACTTTGAGCATTATATCGGTGGTAACTTAGAATACGGTCAAGTTGATGTCTATATTGGTATCGAGTAGATCTAGTAAGTGGCTTAAGTAATTTAAGCCACTCAATTCATTGTCGATAAAACAATGACAAAAAAAGCGCTAACCTAAATTAGGTAGCGCTTTTTCTTTGGATAGATATAATCAATTAGTCAGGCGTAATTAATCTTATAATTAATCCAACAATAAATTTTCCAAAATGCCTTCGTAAATTTGGGCAAGCTTTCCTAGATCATCGACTTCTACTTTTTCATCTACTTGATGAATCGTTGCATTACGCACACCCAGTTCGACGACTTGGGCACCAGTTGGCGCGATGAAACGTCCATCGGACGTACCACCAGATGTAGATAGGGTGGTGTCGACATCGGTCACTTTTTTGATGGCATTTTGACATGATGAGACCAGTTTTCCTTCAGGGGTCAAGAATGGTTGACCCGATAATTTCCAATGAATATCGTAGCTCGCTTTACTGTTGGCAAAGTATTTATCAAAGATAGCATGCGTCTTTGCCTTTAGCTCATCTTCAGTCGTTTCAGTTGAGAAACGGAAGTTAAAGACCACGTTTAGCGTTTCAGGAATGACATTGGTTGCGCCAGTGCCACCGTTGATATTTGATATTTGCAATGATGTGGCTGGGAAATAGTCATTGCCATTGTCCCATGCGGTAGACGTCAATTCAGCAAGGGCAGACATCGCCGCATGAATTGGATTAGATGCGAGATGTGGATAGGCGACATGGCCTTGTTTACCTGTAACGGTAAGCTCTGCACCTAGCGAGCCACGACGACCGTTTTTGATGATATCACCTAACGTATCGGTACTTGACGGCTCGCCAACGAGACAGTAGGTGATTTTTTCTTGACGAGCTTCTAAAGTCTCGATCACTTTGACCGTACCATTAATTGACGGGCCTTCTTCATCTGAAGTGATTAAAAAAGCAATTGAGCCGTTGTGCTCAGGATGAGTGGCGACGAAACGTTCGGCTGCAACAGTAAAAGCTGCAATACCCGTTTTCATATCGGCGGCACCGCGTGCCCATAAATACCCATCAGCGATAGTTGGAGTAAACGGAGGGTAGGTCCAGTTTTTTTCATCACCTGTTGGTACTACATCGGTATGACCGGCAAAGCAAATCACTGGATCGGTAGTACCGCGGCGTGCCCATAAGTTTTTGACTTCGGCATGTTCGCCGCTTTGTTTTCTATCACCAAAATACATAAACTCGCAATCAAAGCCTGCTTGTTCTAACCGTGCTGACAATATATCTTGGCAACCATCGTCATCGGGCGTCACTGAAGGGCGCTCTAACAGTGCAATACTTAAATCTAAGGTTTCTTGCTGGTGGGTTTTGCTATTATTTTCTGAACTCATGACAGTCCTAGGTAAGTTGAGTTAATGTTTTTTGCTATAAAAGATAGCTTATTTTTTATCAGGTCTATTTGGTACTAATTATTTATGCGTTGCAAATATATAAAGGTTAATCAATTGCTATAGTTAAAAAAATCTTAGTCTCTGTCTAAGTAAATTTTTTCATAATCACCATAAAATTTTGCTAAATACTCTGTAATACATTTTTCGGCTAGAGTATTGCTATAAGTTTTAGCTTTGTCTCTGTCATAATTACTGATATTGCCACCAGCAAAAACAACTTCGCCCATTTGATAACTTGTTCCTAATAATTTTAAAGTTTTATTACTAATATCGAAAGTGGCATGTCCTTCTGGAAATACTGGCGTCATCCATCTTGTTCTATCAAATGCAAGCAGACACCCGTTCTCATACTTGAACTCAGTCGTGATAGCAGTTGGTGTAACTATCACAGATTTTTCAGAGGTGGATTTTGGTAGGTGATAGGTAAAGAAAGGCTCACTGATTTGTTGAGTTGAGGCTTGATGATTAATAGCCGTGCAGCTTGCAAGCAAAGGTAACATAATAACTAAAATAGAATATCTGAATAGATTCTTACGCATTATTATTGTCCTTAATTAACAAAGCTTACTTAGAGCCGTGGCAAATGATAGATATACTCAGGGCGCAGCAAACAAAACTACAGCATCATCACGTCTTAGCCAAGTGGCGATAGAGTAGCGTTGGCGATGCGCAGTTTGTACTTGATGACGTAAATCGCTATCGAAAATAATCAGTCTATTGGCGACTGGCATCACTTCATGGTGCGTGCCATGTTTGTCAACGACCTCTAGTGCACCGCCATCGGCTGCTTCCCAATCATCATTAAGATAAAACACTGCCGAGATAACACGTTCATTACGTCCAGCAGGGTTGTCACTGTGCCATTGATAGCCAAAGCCAGTCGGATAGCACGCATAATGCGCTTCGCTATGGCGAATACCAGCAAATAAACTACGATTGAATATAGAAGCCAAAGCATTGATGCTTTGTAGATAGTAATAGCCTGCAAAAAAGTCTTCGGTAATCCAGCGTATTCTATCACCGCGAATATCACTGATGCGAACACCAGCGGTCAGCTCTGCATCACGATAGTCAATAAAACCGCTTTCTGCTTGTAGTGCTAATAAGGCAGTACTATTGAATACGTCATCAATGATGAGCCAGCCGTCAGTGACAAAGGTATCAAGCTGTTTATCCGTCAGCTTATCTTCCCAGTTCACTGCAAAGTCAGACATCTGCAATACGTGCTGAGTAGGAATTTCTTGGCTATCATTATGAGTATCTGGCAGCAGTAATGGTGGATTATCCTGACCTATCGGATGATCAATGACCAACGCTGTCTTGTTAAGGTTGCTAATAATCTGCGTCATTTCATCTCATTATTATCAATCAGCTGTCAATATACCGTCATTCAATACGTTTTTATTGAAAGCACTTACTAAAACCACATTATCTTTTACTCTGCCTATGCTACCATAGATGCAATTTTTCTTATTTAAACTTTTGAGATTATGAACTATAAACACGCCTACCACGCTGGTAACTT
Organism: Psychrobacter sp. UBA3480; assembly: GCF_002377945.1. Classification (GTDB taxonomy): domain Bacteria; phylum Pseudomonadota; class Gammaproteobacteria; order Pseudomonadales; family Moraxellaceae; genus Psychrobacter. The sequence goes on along the minus strand of NZ_DFQV01000010.1, from coordinate 6,549 downwards.
TGCTGATGTGGTTAAACACATTTTATTGGTACAACTGCTTAATCAACTGGGGCAGAAAAACAAACCTTTTTATGTGCTTGACGCTTATGGCGGTCGTGGACTGTATTCACTAAGCAGTGAAGAAGCGCGCAAAACAGGTGAGGCCAAAGGCGGTATTCAAGCTTTTCTAAAAGCAGATACCGAAAAGGCGCCAGCTGCTGTCAAAGATTATATGGAAGGCATTAAGCAAGCCAAATTCACTTACGACAATAAAGTCTACCCTGGTTCGCCATGGTGGGTAGCCCATCACGTCGAAAAAACCGCCGCCAAAAAGCCTGATGCTGGCGTGCGTGCTGAGGCTTTTGAAGCCAAAGCGACTGAATACGATGCGTTGAACTATCAGCTACATAAGTTGCCAATTGGTATTCAGCATCGTGATGCTTTTGAAGGTATCACCGCTGTTATTCCACCAAAAGAAAAGCGCGGTTTGATTTTCCTTGATCCTCCTTATGAGCAAGAGCACAAAGATTTTACGCGCCTGATCGATTTATTAGTCGCGGCTTATACCAAATGGCCACAAGGAACTTATGCGCTTTGGTTCCCAATCAAAAATATCGAAGCCGTAGAGCTCTTCTATAAAAAGCTCAAACGTACTGAAATGAGACGTCAGCTAGTTTGTGAGCTAAACATTTATCCTAATGATGTTGCGGTTGGTCTGAACGGCACAGGTCTACTGGTTATCAATCCGCCATGGCAGTTTGATAATCATGCGCGTGAGATATTACGTTTCTTACAACCAGTACTAAAAGTAGAAGACGCGCCAAACTTGACGCCTGATAGTGCGACCAATGTGCGCTGGCTCGTCGGCGAATAGCAATAACGGCCAATAAGGATATTAAGATGACGACTCAGCCACCTATCGGCCAGCCGAATAATGCACCTTTGAACAATGCGTCCTTAAACGACGGCTCGCTGCAAGATAATGCAGCGACTCAGCCGCCGTTTATTGATGAGCACGAGTTTAATATCCGCCTAGCGGATAACGACAGCTATGATGGTTTGACATTTGAGGTGATTGAAGCTGAAGTAGCCGAAGGTAAGCGAGTGGTTAGTCGCGGTGTCTATTTGGCACCCAATCTGATCACTACCTTATCGCTACTGTCAGGCTTTTACTCGATTTTGGCGAGTACGCAAGGCGAGTTCTATAAAGCAGCTTTGGCTATCTTTTTATCCGCTATTCTTGATGGCGCAGATGGACGTGTCGCACGTATGCTCAATGCGCAAAGTCCATTTGGTGAGCAGTACGACTCTTTAGCAGATATGTTAGCGTTTGGTGTTGCCCCTGCTATTTTGATTTATAGTTTCGCTTTAGAAGCTTTGGGTCGTATCGGCATTGGCTGTGCGTTTGTCTTTACCGCTTGTGCTGCTTTTCGTCTTGCACGCTTTAATGTTCAGGTTGGCATCGTCGATAAAAAGTACTTTGTTGGCTTGGCCAGTCCGCTTGCTGCTATATTGGTGACATCTGCTGTGATGGTTGCAGTCGATCATAACGAGTGGATTGGTCAATACGATACAGCCGTCATGCTACTGTTTGCAGCTTGGGTCGTGACTTGCGGTCTACTGATGGTCAGCAATGTCAAATACTATAGCTTTAAAGAATTTGATAAAAAGAAAGTACCTTTTGTAGTGCTTATCATTGGGGTGCTAGTCATGAGCATCGTGCTCTATGATATTCCTGTTGGTATCTTAGCCATCGGCATTATCTATGCGTTATCAGGTATCGTGACTACGATAAAAGCAAATTTTAAACACTAAATTTAATGTCTTCCATATGCTATTTTAGATTGCTATGAGTTATTTTCAAATTTTAACCATTTAAGTTAGTTAATACTAAACTAACTCTAAGTATATCTTACAAGAGCCGCTTATCTATTGATAAGCGGCTTTTTTGTGTCTGATAAAAAATCATTATTCTCTTAATGACTTGCATACTGTCATACATAGGTTAATGAGTAATCTCATTTACATGTGATAGATAACTCCATCAAACTAATACTCGTCAAACACATATATCAGCCAGTATTTTCTGTTCCAGCCTCATAATATATTCTTTAAAGAATATATTTCTAAGTTACAAATTCAAAACAAGAACTTTACAATTAACATATAATATTTCATTATGTATCTGTAGTGTTCTCTTTTATATCAAAATTACACAGAAATATTTCTAGAGATGAGAGTTTTAGCTCTCAAAACTTTAAGAATAATATTTCAATTTTCTAGTGGACAGGCTGTTCATAGAAACACTCAACCAATAGCTTCCTTGTTTAACTATTTATCAACACTAACGTCTATGTCTAATAGCGATAGCTTAACTATCAGTCTATTTATATAGCCATCATATAGTTGCTTTAATAGCGACTTTATATATACAGGATACTCTCATGTTAAACCATGTTTACCGCGTTGTTTTTAATCGTTCTACGGGTTGCTATACCGCCGTTAGTGAAATCAGCAAGTCGGGTGGAAAGTCTAATAATAGATCAGGTCAAGTGGGCACAGTGCCAGCTGCGAAACTAGGCAACTCACTACGCCGGAGTGCTATAGGGGTTGCTATTGCTGGCGTGCTAGGATTGACGGCAATGAGTAGCCAAGCGGAAGTGTGTATAACGCAACCCAGTGGAACAAATGGCAGTACCGCCCCACAAAATACATCTATAGCTTGTGGATTTCAAAACCAAGCTTTGAATACCAATTCAACAGCAATAGGTTATGTCAATGTTGCTTCAGCTCCTTCTAGCTCAGCAGTAGGTTTCCAAAATAGAGCTTTGAATACTAATGCAACAGCAATAGGTTATGACAATGTTGCTTCAGGTCCTTTTAGCTCAGCAATGGGCCATAGAAATGAAGCATCAAGTCTATATAGCTCAGCGGTAGGCAACACTAATACTGCCTCTGGTGAAAGTAGCTCAGCGATAGGTGCTTACAATAGAGCATTAGGGAATTCCAGTTCAGCTATAGGTTCAGAAAATTATGTTGTAGGTTTTAGAAGCTCAGCATTTGGTAACGAAAATAGAATAACAGAAGGTTTTGGATTGGCAGCAGGTCGCCTTAATCAGGTTGAAGGCTATGTTGGTACTGCTGTAGGTTTTAGTAATAAGGCAATTGGTCAAGCCAGCTCCGCAATAGGTAACGAAAATACAGCCTCCGGAGTTCGTAGCTTGGCAATAGGTAGCGACAACTCAACCGCTGAGGAGCGTAGTACCGCAGTCGGTAGTCTAAACGTAGCTTCTAAGTTGCGTAGTTCAGCGCTAGGTTCTAATAATACTGCTTCGGGAGAACGTAGCTCAGCAGTGGGGTATGGTAATACTGCATCAAGTAACGATAGTTCAGCAGTAGGCTCTAATAATAGATCAACCGGAGTAGACAGCTCAGCTTTCGGCCGTAGTAACACAGCTTCTGGTATTGCTAGCACAGCGATAGGTGTTGCTAATCAATCTTCATCTAACAATAGCTCAGCGTTGGGTACGGGAAATAGAGCTTTAGGCAGTGACAGCTCAGCGATGGGCCGTGCCAACTCTGCTACAGGTCTTAATAGTTCAGCATTGGGTTTTACTAACATCGCATCAGGTATTGCAAGCGCTGCGGTTGGTCATACCAATGAAGCAAGTGGCGAACGTAGTTCAGCACTGGGTTACGATAATACTGTTTCAGGAGGTGATAGCTCAGCGATCGGCGCTTATAACGAAGCATCAGCTCAAAATAGTACTGCTATGGGAAGTTATAACGCTGCCCAAGCTGAAGTTAGTTTAGCAATAGGTAGCTATAACACAGCTTCAGGTGTCGCTAGCTCAGCAATGGGTTTAAGTAACACGGCTTCAGGTATCGCTAGCTCATCAGTAGGTGCTGGTAACGAAGCTTCAGGTAACGTTAGTTCCGCACTAGGTGGTTTTAGTAGAGCGACGGCTAGCGGGTCTACTGCTATAGGTAGTGGCTTTGAGTTTGTAGTGGTTGCTATCGAGGGGGCTACTGAACAAGCGGACTTTACTGCCGCTGTTACCCCTGTTCAGACTGATAATGATGGTCGACGTTTTAAAGATGATGGTAATGGTGGTCAGATCTTTGAGTTTGCGGACAGTGACTATGAAGCTCTAGGTAATGGCGCAACAGCAAGCGGCATCCGAGCAACCGCTATCGGTAATACATCAGTGGCGAGTGGTCGTGACAGCGTAGCGATGGGTACGGAATCAACGGCTAATATTCGTAACAGTATTGCTCTAGGCACACAAAGCAAAACATCAGTTGACGCAGGTGTAGCAGGTTATTCAGCTGACGGTAATACTGGTTCAACGTGGCAATCTACTTTGGCAGCACTTAGTGTTGGCGATACGTCTAGTGTTGACTCAAATAATTGGAAAACTCGCCAAATTACGGGTGTTGCAGCAGGTACATCCGATACTGATGCAGTGAATATTGCTCAGTTAAAAAAGTTAGAAACAACAGGTATTTCTTATTTCAGTAATGTAGCAACCACTTTAGGTGGGGGTGCACAGTTCAGTAATACAGGTGTATTCCAAGCACCCACATATAAAATAAGCAATGCGAACTACAATAACGTGGGTGCTGCATTTACTGCAGTTGATAGCAAGCTGACAGATTTGCAAACACAGATAAATACGATTGAGCTAACACCCGGACCTAAAGGCGAACAAGGTGATACAGGAGCAATCGGTCCGCAAGGTCCA
>NZ_DFQV01000010.1:0-1594 GCF_002377945.1 Psychrobacter sp. UBA3480 | reverse complement strand
TCAAGATGGCGCGCAAGGTCCTCAGGGTGAACAAGGTCCCGCAGGTCAGGATGGTATCGACGGTGCTAAAGGTGATAAAGGCGACTCAGGTATTAGCGAAGCAGCTAACACTGAATTAGAAAGTAAAATCGAAGACAGCCAAGCTCGCTTCTTTAGCGTTAATGGCTCTAGTGACAGTGAAGATGCAGGCAATTATAACAGCAATGGCGCTACTGCTGACGGTGCAATAGCAATTGGGGTTAATGCTCAATCTAAAGGTAAGGACAGCATCGCTATGGGCACTAACAATACGGTGACTGGCGATCAATCTACCAGCGTGGGTAATGGCAACATCGTTTCAGGTGACCGTTCAGGCGCATTTGGAGACCCGAATATTATCGGCGGCAGCGCTAATTATGCAGTTGGCAACGACAACATTATCGGTGATACTACTAGTAATTCAGTAGTATTAGGTAGTAATGCGACAGTTGGTGCTACAGCGGCTACAATTGGTGCTAATAGTGCACCAACCTTTGCTAACGAGACTAACGCCTCAAACTCTGTTGCTATCGGTGAGTCGGTGAACGTCCAAGCAGCTAATGCAGTATCTATCGGTGCTAATAGCAGTGCGACTCATAGCAATGCGGTAGCATTAGGAGCAAACTCACAATCAACGGCAGATAATACCGTATCGGTAGGCAGTGCAAACAACCAGCGCCGAATTACCAATGTTGCCGCAGGTATTAATTCAAATGATGCAGTTAACGTTTCTCAGCTTAACCAAAATCGTGCAGAAGCCTTTGGTTATACAGATAGAAGAATAAATGATTTAGAAGGTGAGACTCACTCAGCAGTAGCGGGCGCGCTTGCTTTCGGTGCTCTACGTTATCCCAACACGCCAGGTAAAGTAAGTGTTGGTTTGGGCGGTGGTACATGGGAAGGTGAGACAGGGTACGCATTTGGTGTCGGTTACACCACATCTGACGGACAGTTTTCTATCAGTAGTGCTTTTGGTGGTAGTGGCAGCCAAAATGGTGGAAATGTTGGCGTAAGCTATACTTTCGACTAATATGTAGATCTAAGAAATAAGGAAATATTTGAGCCTACTATTGTCTTTAATAGTAGGCTCAATCAATTCAGTTTATCAAGTTAAGATGTTTTTGAAAACTCTTCTTGTTTTCTATCTAAAACTCCGTATAATGCCACCCAGTCGAAAGGGAAGTGGTTTACTGATTTGGACGATGTAAATTGTTTGAATTAAATAGAAAATACTTCTTGACTAAATAAATATAGCGTCTATAATACGCACCTCATCAAGAACGAGCTGGAAGTAGCTAGTGTGTTATTACACATTAATAACCCAGTTAACTTGTTGAAACAAATTAAAAAAAGAAGTTGACAGACTATTAAAACATGATATGATGGTCAGCTCGCTAAATAGGATAAGCCACATTGGCAAACTTATTTAGTTTGAAATACTAGCACTGGACGACAGTGTCAGACATTATTTAAAAGCATAACTAAAGAACAACTTGTGTGGATTTTTGCTGATTCAGAATGCTAAAAAATAAAGTTGACTATCTTTTCTTTTCGGGAAGATTATTAACTATAAAAA
>NZ_DFQV01000011.1:77734-141637 GCF_002377945.1 Psychrobacter sp. UBA3480 | reverse complement strand
GTAGTTAACCATATTATCAGGCAAGCACTTGCCAATTCACCAGAAACGTTACCTTTCTTAATACTTCATAAATGTTCGTAACCTTTAACTGTCGTAATATACTCCTATCAACAGCAAGTATTGCATTTCTAAGATGGCTGACCATAACGAGCGATAACGTTCAACAGATGGTACTTGCGAGATAAAAATTTAGTGTTTATTAAATCAAACTTAATGTAATCAAGGATATTATGATGAAAAAATTACTATTAGGCTCAGTATTAGCAGCGTCTAGCATATTTACAGTGACCGCTTGCACCAGCGTTAACGCAACCACTGATACAACGCCAACTGCGCAAATGCAAAAGAACCACAAAGATGGCGCGATGAGAGGCCCAATGTCAAAACTGGACTTAACCGCGACACAGCAAGCGCAAATCAAAGCCATCATGCAAAATAAACGTGGCGATCGCACTGCTGACCGTGCAGAACATCAAGCGGAACGCGCGCAAATGGATCAGCAAATACAAGCACTGACCAATGCTAGCACTTTGAATACTGCTGCTTTAAACCGTCTGGCTGATCAACGAGCGGCAAAAGAAAAGCAACGTTTTATCGAACGTGTACAAACCCAACATGCCATCGCTCAAGTATTGACTGCTGAGCAACGTGCAAAGATGGAACAAATGAAATCAGAGAGACAAGAAAAAGGTCGCAAGCACTCAAAAGACCGTAAAGGCCATGACAAACAGCATCAAGGTATGTAATAAACCACTCCGGAAAAGTGTTATTGTACCCAGCTGTATACGTATAAAATGAAAAAGCGCGCCTTTAATAGGTGCGCTTTTTTTAATGCAAAATTATCCTGTTCAAAAACTAATAATGCTTTCTATCTACTTATTAATACTCTAATCAGTTACTCAACCGAACCAAAACGCTCTCTGACCATCGGCAACATGTTAAAGACCATTTTACCTACTGCCGTGCCATTACCATCTTGGTAATATTGCAGCAGCTCAGGACCATACTCTCGTAAATCAATGCTATTGCTAGCGTTCGGCATCTGCACATTGCTTGGTAGGTTAGGAAACGCCAAGCTCTTAGTGCTAATAGCAGAATACTGCTGCAACACATCTATCCTCATACCCTTATTACTATTCGCTTCGCTAGTGTTATCTAACTGACGACGTAAGTGCTCCCATTTGAGTTGACCACGTTTATCAAACCCGTACAGTTCCTGTACTTCTGTATTGGCAACGACCTCACCTGTCGTGACTTCCTCATTCATTTGATCTTTTATCATAGCCAGTATTTTTTGTACAATAGACTTACTGGTAAATGCCTTTGGATTTTGAATCGACTCAAACGCTGTCATCGGTTCGGGTTCTTGTACCAGCTCTGGGTATTTTTCACTGATTCGATCGTAGAAAATTTGCATATATTTCTGTTGCGACGCTTGATAATCCTCAAAGCTTTGTACTCGGCGAATGATTTGATCGCTTGGTAGCATAGCCGATAACTGGTGCGCGGGCAGTTTTGGAGATAGTGAAGCAAGTGAGTTAGGAGCTACATAATTAAACTGGCTGACAGGAGCCGCATCATAAGTCGCATCTAACGCTGCAAAGTGGCTTTTAATGACTTCACCACCAAATCCTTTAGGCAATGTACCATCATCAATGGCTATTTTTAACCACTTGTTTTGCCATTTTGTACCGAGTTTATCGTCTAACAATTCTGAATTTAAAATCGCAAAATTATCTGCCCATAGGTAAATATCACCGTTTTTAAAATCCATATAAATAGGCTGGTTGATACTGCTGTGATGATTACGTGCTTGATACTGTGCACTAGCGAGCATCGTAGCCTTGCCTGCCATCGGTTGATAGATCCCTTGAGAGTCGATAGAAAGCGGCTTTAGTAGATACTCATCTAATAACTGTGCTTTCTTCCTATCTAACGGTCTTTGTTTATCTTCATAATTATCAAATAGCGCTTGATAATCTGGTGCTACTTTTACATCACTATCGTATTGATGGTCATCCCATGCATGATAGGCAGCTACGCACTCAAAATACGACTGCCTTATGCTGTCACGCTTAGTATCGTAATCCACCGCTAAGATATCTTTGTTTTGCTGTTCGGCTTGCAGGATTAGAGCGGCGTACGCTTGGTCATGTGTCTCTTCGCAGTGTTCATCTACATAGTCTGATGCCGCCATTTTCTCCGTACTAGTATCAGTATCTGTAAATTGTTGGTTATTGCCAATCTCAAGATTACTATGATAGCTAAAGGACTGACGACGCTGTTTTTGTAGTGCTGTTTCTAATGTTTTTTTGGCAATGCTAGGTGCTTGTTTTACAGCCACCGTGTTGGACTGGCCCAAACTGGTAGACTGGCAACCTGTTAACAACAGCGCCCCTGTCAAAAATGCGCTGGTTATTAGCAGATTGTTTTTAGTCTTAAATGGCAGACGTTGTGCAATGGTGTGATGTACTGTTTTCATTTTTTATCCTTAATAGATATGAGCGGAAATGCAATGAGATAATGTCATTTGACTTCTATTTTTCATTCATATCATCTTGAGTATCGTCAACTCGGCTCTCATCGACAGCGTCTGCGCCATTGTCATTATCGTTACCATACTCATCAGTGCCATATTCATTACTGCTATAAGCACCTTCGACACCGCTATCTTGATAGTCGTAACGTGCATAGCGAGCCGTTTGTAATCTGTCTTTTTTCTCGCGCTGCGTAGCTATCCATACATTGCCATCGATAGGAGGCATCGCGTTTGGACCAAAAGACTCAGCAAGCAGTGGTGTCAAGGCATGACGGTTGAAGCTGGCTTTATCGTAACGTACTTGGTTTAGCATGGTTGTGGTCGACCCCATAAAATCACTACCGATATTGACACGTTGCTGCTTGGCCAGCAGTCGATCTGAGCTGTCTAAATAATAGTAGTTGATTTGATTAAACGAGATAGGACCGATAGCTTCGATAAGCTGCAATAGCGAACCGACATCCGCGCTTTGATAGCCTTTATTGTATAATTGCGCTTTAGCAAGTGCTATCTTTAGTGCGGCACCATCAGGATACTTATCTGGATTGGCATCTACATATTCTTGCAGTGACTTCGTTACATATTTAAGGGTCTTACCGATCATCTCACCGCTTTGCTGACTACCGAAATAGACTTTTACGGCACGAGTCGCACCGACTTCTTTGGCAAACGCATCACCACTGGTATCGACTGCGCTAAAATGCTCAGGCGCCAGCTCAGCCATACTGCTCTGTATCGCATTGAGCACCGCATCGTAGAGCACCGCTGGTGGCAACTGTGCCGTGATTCTTTCAGGCAGACCAAAACTCACCGTGTGCGAGGTCATCTGTGATGGTAATGGCGTATTCTCCGGGTTGACAAGTGCAACAATCGGCATGATGGCCGATGGATCAACTACGACACTGCTATTATTAAAATCAAATGCTAATGGTATCTGTATCGATGATCTAATCGTTGGTGTGGCGTAGTCGTAGCTATAGACGCTTTGTAGTTGGCGCTGCTTGGGACGGTATTGACTGACACTATTGAATGTTAAATGCTCATACTGATAAGCATTGGATGCAGCTATTTGCTCAGGAGTACGGTGGAACATATCAAGTATATTGCCAATCATGCCTGTAGGTGACATTGGTAGGCTGCCACGATTTACCGTCTTTGTCTTAGCTTGCTGTTTTGCCATTTGCATGGCTTCATATTTTGCAGCCATTGATTTGGGACTTAACCCTGACATTCCTGAGAGCATACCTTCAGTACCGCTACTGTATTCATCATAATTATCATAGTCGTCACTACTGTAATTATCGCTACTATAATTATTACTGTCATAATCTGCTATATCGTAAGCATACTCGTTATCGCTGTTGGCATCATTGCTCGTCGGCTCATTCTCCCCTGCTTCAGCCAATATAGCAGCAATGGCTCTTCTCTCTGCTTCAGCTTCTGCTCTAGACTTATCATAATCACTAGAATAGTCGGACTCTATCGAATTTTTTGCGTCATCATAATCGTTATAGTCATCATTATATGGCTCATCATCACTTTCGCTATATGCACCCTCAGGCTGATACGCATAGGTTTCTATAATCGTTCTGAGCAAGCTACTCGATCCTGCGTCGATACTATCTTGGTCAATGAATGGTGCTGAGCGATAGTTGGCTGTGGCGACTGCGACATGCTCGGTCGCCAAGTGCTGACGAATGGCTGCAAGCAAGTGTGATTTGGCTTGGTTTTCGGTATTTGGATACTTCTCTTGATCAAACATCTGCTCATAACGCGCGGCCTGAGCGTTTTGACTGGCAGTAAAAGCTTGACCTTGACGTTGGCTCTGCGCGGCGTTTGCGACACTAAAGTCCATCATGGTACTAGAGGCGCTACTATTCGACGACAGATTGGAAGCTGAGCTGGCTGGAGTTGATTGGCAACCTGCGAGTACAAGTGAAGCACTACCAACTAGCAATGCGATAGAAGTCAATTTACTGGTTGGATATAGAGGACCGTTATTATTTTTACCATTATAGTTTTTATGATCAGTGCTAGATAAAAAAGTAGGCGCAGTCTCAGAGTAGCGCTGTCGATTGCGGTTATTAATATGGTGTGATGACATAGTAATCTCTTTGTATGAATAGACAGTCGATAATGAGTGTACAGTGGTACCGTTATTTATATCACAAGACGTTACAATTTAGTAATATTAGCGAATATTTTTAAAGAATTTCTTCATTGATAAATAATTTTCTCTGCATAACAGCTGTCTTATCAGTAGCTTCATCTACTTGAAAATTAGCTTCGTTTATTTGAAATACAGCTGATACAGCTAAACGCTATAAAAGCGTATACCACAAAAGATAATAAACAACTTTCTACTATTTCATATTTTCGTTACTATTTAGGCTTATCTATTTCCTAGCTCTATGCTTTCCACTCGCGTAAAAAGGACTTTGCGATGTCACAGTTATTATCTCGCCACCATCGAACCGCTCAGCAGCGTAAACCGAAAATTAATACCTTACTCAAATCTAGCGCCGTGCTCATTACCAGTACGTTACTGCTATCTATATCCGCACAGGCTGTAGAGTCAACGACCTCAATAAGTAACGCCACGGTCAACAATACATCAATCAATACCAGTGCCATAAACTTGGCCATCATGGCTGATAGTCCAACGGTACTATCTGAAACCAAGCGCATCACGCGAGCGAAGACCAATACCCTTAACACCACATCGAACAATGCTAACAATACTAACAGTGACCAAGCCATCTATTCTGAAGACGCCATTCATCATCCAGTTTGGGCAAAGAACGGCATGGTTGCTACCCAAGAAGCGCTTGCTTCTGACATTGGTCTGCAGATTCTAAAAGACGGCGGTAATGCAGTAGATGCTGGCGTTGCAGTAGGTTTTGCCCTAGCAGTAACCTTGCCGCGTGCGGGTAATATCGGTGGTGGCGGTTTTATGATGATTTATGATGCCAAACAAGGCAAAACGGTGGCGCTTGATTACCGTGAAAAAGCCCCGAGTAGCGCTTCACGCGATATGTACCTCGATGAAGCAGGCAATGCTGTCAGCGACTTATCTCGCTATCATGGCTTGGCAGTTGGCGTGCCAGGAACAGTAGCAGGACTACTAAAAGCGCTAGAAGATCATGGTACGATGAGCCGTGAGCAAGTTATGGCACCAGCGATAGCACTGGCTGAAGACGGCATAGAAGTCACCGCTGGCTTGTCCGAGTCACTCACGGCGTTGAGCGATCGCCTGCAAAAATGGCCAAGTACCAAAAAAGTGTTTTTTAAGCCTGATGGCAGCGCTTATCAGCCAGGTGAACGTCTAAAACAGCCTGAGCTTGCGCGTTCGTTAAAGCGGATTGCGGTACAGGGTACCGATGGGTTTTATAAGGGTGAGACCGCTCAAAAACTGGTTAAAGCAGTCAATGAAGCAGGCGGTAGCATGAGCCTGCAAGATTTGGCCAATTATCAAGCCATCGCTCGCGAACCTGTCAAAGGCGACTATCGTGGCTATGAGATTGTCTCTATGCCACCGCCCTCCTCTGGTGGTATTCACATTATTGAAATATTGAATATCTTAGAAGGCTATCCGCTCAAAGACTACGGACAAAACAGCGCACAGACTATTCATTTAATGGCGGAAGCGATGCAGTTGGCGTATGCAGATCGAGCTGAGTATCTGGGAGATGCTGACTTTATCGATGTGCCTGCCAGCGGCTTAACCTCACAAGCCTATGCAGATAAACTGCGTACGTTGATTGATCCCAATAAAGCCACGCCAGCAGCTACTATCAAAGCAAACAATCCTCTGCCGTACGAGAGTGATCAGACCACGCATTTCTCTATCGTTGATCAAGATGGCAATGCGATAGCCAATACTTATACATTAAACTTCTCTTATGGTACTGGTCTCGTTGCGGATGGTACAGGCATTTTGCTCAACAATGAAATGGATGATTTCTCTGCCAAACCGGGCGTACCAAATGGCTACGGTCTACTTGGTGGTGACGCTAATGCTGTGGAAGCCAATAAGCGTCCACTGTCTTCTATGAGTCCGACACTCGTATTCAAAGACAGCAAACCTTATATCGTTACTGGTAGCCCAGGTGGTAGCCGTATCATCACGACTGTCACTCAGATTATCTCCAACGTCATCGATCATGATATGAATATCGCTGAGGCAACACATGCGCCGCGTATCCATGATCAATGGCTACCTGATGAGATTCGAGTGGAAAAAGCACTGAATATAGATACCGTGAAAAAGCTCGAATCAATGGGTCATACGGTCAGTCCAAAATCCGCGATGGGATCTACACAATCGATCATGCTCACACCAAACGGTGTTTATGGATCGTCTGATCCACGTATTGTCGATGCAGCGGTGGTTGGTTACTAAGTTATGAATATATGTCTCTAGTCATTATAAAAAGCTCTATGTGTTGCTATAACTCATAGAGCTTTTCTTGTATAAATAAGTAAATACTGACCTGCTTTAATATAGCTTAATTCTTTCAAAAAAGTCATTGTCCAATAATAATTTTGGTCTGGCATTCACCTCTTTTAAACCGACTTTATGTTGCATCATTAACTCGATCAAGTTCATCTGATCAATGAGAATAAGACTGTGCGAATCAGTCGAATTAGCATAGTCTTGAGCAGGCTTAGTAAAGCTAGTGGTAGTAATAAAGATGCCATGATGATTGGTTTTTTGTGGAGGATATGCACCTATGAAATTTCTCAAGTCGCCATTAGATATATTATTGCCATTACTATATAGCTTGGCCTGTATATAATAATTGTGCACCTCACCATCTGGAAAGTCCTGAATAATTAGTCCATCAATACCATTATCGTTAGACCGCCCTGTATGACGAGATGTTAGATTACTTTCAGGACTTTCTATCTCTAAGGATCTCTCAATTAATTTCAAACAAAACCACTCAAACTGCAAAGGTGATAAGCTTTCAAGCTGAGCCATGATCATATCAGGCGTCACTTTGACAAAATCATTACCAACAGCAGCATCTGCATAATTATTCATAAATATAGAGGTTCGACGTTTAGTTTCGTCAATCAAATGACTAATAAGTGCGTCACCATTTTTGCCATAAGCAGCAATATTAACTTTTTGCAAATCAGCAAAAGATTTGCTATCGAAGCGTTTAAAGTTAGCAATATAATCACCATTTGGTATTCCTTCACCAATATATTGATTAAAATTATTACCCGCCAGCCAAAAATAAACTTTACCGAAAGGGTCTAAACGTATGATATTTTTAGGCGTTACTTTCTCATCGAAAGTAATAAAATTGGCAAAGTTCTGATTTAGATTAGGAATCAAACTAAATTTATCTTCCTTAACCAAGCCCATTGCAGATAAGCATACTAAGATCAAATCAATAATTTCGTCGTAGCAAGGCGAACCATCATGACATTCATGGCGTATATCGTAGTTACTCATATAGTTGATGTCTTTATGATCATTTACGATTTGCGCTAATTTCTCAAACTCTCTGTAAAATACAGTGCGCCCAATAGTATTTCGCGTACTTAAATTTTTTATAGTTTGTATTCCAGCATTTAACATGTCGCCAAATGCAGGCAGCTTAGTAATATTACTCATAGTATTATCGTCTTTTTTGATTGCGTGAATAATATAGTGAAATCGGCATAGTATTACAATTATTTAAAAACAAATGTTTATGCTAACAACTATTGAGAGAAAACGCAGCAAAATTTCATGTTAATAAATAAGAAAAACAAATCCTCTCACGCAGATTAAACCCTTTGAACCTGTGGCTGTCTGCGGCAAATAATGCTATTATTGACGACCCCATTTAAAACGTATCAATATGGCTATCGAGGTCTTATCGAAACCTAGATATCAGTATAATTGATTGATAATAATCAATTATTTTATCGGCAGCTTATTTCTTTGATCGTACCAGTAAGAGTCTTCTATGGCATTTGTACACCTTGGCATTCACAGCGAATATTCCATCACCGATTCTATCGTGCGTATCAAACCGCTGGTAAAAGCTGCTGCGGCTGACAATCAGCGTGCGTTGGCATTGACCGATTTATCCAATTTATATGCCACGGTGAAGTTTTATCGTGCCTGCTTAGGTGCGGGTATCAAGCCTATCATTGGCAGTGAAGTCATCATGGATAATGAAGACACACGCCTTACCTTGCTCGCGATGAATAACGAAGGGTATCAAAACATTACCCGTATCGTATCGCTTGGGTTTACCGAAGGTCGTGCTGATCCTATCAATCATGGCACGCCAGTTATTAAGCGCAGTCATATATTAGAACATGCAGCAGGTGTGATTGTACTGCTCACCGAAAAGTCAGACGTGGGTCAAGCATTGGTCGGCTCGATGCCAGAAAAGGCCGATGAACTACTTACTGAATGGCAGTCAAAATTTGATGATCGTTTATACTTTGCGATCAAGCGTACCAATCGTTCAGGCGAAGATGCTTTTATTAAAGCAGCCATCCATTCAGGTGCCAAACACAGCATTCCTATCATTGCGCATAATGACGTGCGTTTCTTAGAGCAAGATGATTTTGATGCTCATGAAGCCCGCGTCTGTATTGCAGGCTCTTATGTCCTTGCTGATCCAAACCGTCCGCAGACTTACTCGGATGAGCAGTATCTAAAAACACAAGCTCAGATGGAGCAATTATTCGCTGATATTCCGCAGGTCATTGATAATACCTTGCGTCTCGCTACACGCTGCAATGTCACCTTGACACTTGGGATTAACGTCCTACCTGATTTTCCTGTTCCTGAAGGCGAGACGATTGAATCGTTTTTCCGTGCCGAGTCACAACGCGGTCTTGAGCAGCGCTTAGACAAGCTGTTTCCTGTCGAGGCACGTACGGACAATTGGAACGATTTCCGTCAGAGATATGATGAACGCCTAGCATATGAGTTAGATATTATTCTATCCATGGGCTTCCCTGGTTACTTCCTAATCGTCATGGACTTTATCCGCTGGGCAAAAGCCAATGGCGTGCCAGTAGGCCCTGGACGTGGTTCTGGTGCAGGTTCATTGGTCGCATACGCATTAAACATTACCGACCTTGACCCGATTCATTACGATTTACTGTTCGAGCGCTTCTTGAACCCTGAGCGGGTATCGATGCCCGATTTCGATATCGACTTTTGTATCGAAGGTCGTGACCGCGTCATTGATTATGTCGCGCAAACCTATGGTCGTGATGCCGTATCGCAGATTATTACCTTTGGTACTATGGCCGCAAAAGCGGTTGTGCGAGATGTGGCTCGTGTGCAAAGCAAATCGTACTTCTTGGCCAATAAAATATCCAAGCTGATTCCAAAAACGCCTGGCATCACACTGAGCCAAGCGCTTGAGCAAGAGCCACAGCTCAAAGACTTGATCTCTAATCCTGATAATATGGATTATGAAGATGCCATTGAGATTTGGGAGATGGCGATTAAGCTTGAAGGTGTATGCCGAAACGTCGGTAAACATGCCGGTGGTGTATTGATTGCTCCGCACAAGATCACTGACTTTAGTGCCATTTACTGTGATGATGAAGGTCACCGTGTCAGCCAGTTTGATAAAGACGATGTAGAAGCTGTCGGTTTGGTGAAGTTTGACTTTTTGGGTCTACGCAACTTAACCGTCATCAACGCTGCGGTTGAGAATATTAATTTACGCCGTGCAAAAGAAAA
Source organism: Psychrobacter sp. UBA3480 (assembly GCF_002377945.1). Classification (GTDB taxonomy): domain Bacteria; phylum Pseudomonadota; class Gammaproteobacteria; order Pseudomonadales; family Moraxellaceae; genus Psychrobacter. The sequence continues at coordinate 131,384 of NZ_DFQV01000011.1, read as the reverse complement.
CGTACCTGCCTTAGTTTTAGAAGATTTGCCGCTAGATGACAGCAAAGCCTATAAGCTGCTGCAAGATGCCAAAACCACGGCGGTCTTTCAGCTAGAAAGTATGGGCATGAAAAAGTATCTGGCCAAACTACAACCGACCAATATCGAGGATGTCATCGCCATGTGTGCGCTGTATCGTCCCGGCCCACTCGATGCAGGCATGGTAGAGATGTATATCGACCGTAAGCATGGTCGCGAGGAAGTCATTTATGACCATCCCAATCTTGAGCCGATTTTAGAAAACACCAATGGCGTTATTGTCTATCAAGAACAGGTGATGCAAATCTCGCAGGTGATGGCAGGCTATAGTTTGGGCGGTGCTGATATGCTACGCCGTGCGATGGGTAAAAAGAAACCTGAAGAGATGGCCAAGCAGCGCGATATTTTTGTCACTGGTGCAACCTCACAAGGCATTGATGAAGTCACGTCAGGCGGTGTGTTTGACTTGATGGAAAAGTTCGCAGGCTATGGTTTTAACCGCTCGCATTCTGCGGCTTACGGCGTATTGGCTTATCAAACGGCCTATCTAAAACAATACTACCCTGCCGAATTTATGGCAGCGGTCTTAACTTCAGATATGAACAACACCGACAATGTCGTGTTCTTTATCAATGACTGCCGTGAAAACTTTGGGTTAACCGTAGTCAATCCTTCGGTCAATCGTAGTGAATGGCACTTCGTTGCCGATACTCCGACCAATATCATCTATGGTCTTGGCGCAATCAAAGGCGTGGGTGAAGGCGCGGTAGAGTCTATCGTAGATGCACGCCGCCGCGAAGGTCCTTTTAAAGACTTATATGACTTCTGTCGCCGTGTCGATATCAAAAAAGTCAATAAGCGCACACTTGAAGCGTTGGTCAGTGCTGGCTGTTTTGATGACTTTGCCGCCACGCTACGACCTGACTTGCCAGCCGACGAAGCTTACGAGATTCGCGGTGCCTTGATGAGTCAATTGCCAAGCGCGGTACAAGCCGCTGAGCAAGACCGTCAAAACCGCGAAATCGGTATGATGGATTTGTTTGGTGAAATGGACGGTGTGGTCGCAGCGCCGCCGTTAGTGATGACGCCAGAACTCATCTGGGGTGACAAACACCGTCTAAAAGCGGAAAAAAACACCTTGGGACTGTACTTAACGGGACATCCAATCAATGAGTATTTGGATGAGTTAAAACGCTATACCTCTGGTGCGCGTCTCGATAAGTTAACCGATACAGGCTATAACGGCAGCTGCTATTTCTCGGGGCTTATTATAGATATTGCCAACTTTGGTAATCGTAACGTGATTACTTTAGATGATGGTACATCGAGACTCGAGGTCAGCTGCTACGCTGAGCGTTTTAATCGTGTCAAAGAGCAGTTGAAAATCGATGAAGTCGTCATCATCAAAGGCAGCATCCGTGAGCGTGATGGACGTTTGTTTGCACGTCTTGATAGTGCCATGAGTATGGTAGATGCCCGACTACGTTGGCTCAAAAAAATCAGTATCAAAGTTCACGGTAGTGATATTAATTTGCTCACACGTCTACAGCCACTACTTAAATCAGCCCAAGCTGACATTATTCCCGAGCCGCGTCTGGCTTATAACCAAGAGCAAGACGAGCTAGGTAGTAGCAGTAATAGTACCTACGACCCTGCAATGGGTGGCAGTTTGTATGATGAAAACGGTAATGATTTATTGGCATTAGAGAGCGACATGAACCATGATGCGGCCAATCAAAACGGTATGTCAGCCAGTTATGCCAATAATGCGCTAAGTAATACTGACGCTTCTATCAATGATAATTGTCTACCACTTGGACTAAGCATTTATGAGGTCTATGGCATCGCAAATGTTGGACTGTCTGAGCACTGGCGCGTTTACCCAAATGACGACAACCTGCAGACATTGAAGACTTTGGTCAGTGAAGAGAACTTACATTTCCATTACAGCTAAGACGTACATTACGTTTTAAAAATTCATTATAGTAATCTTATTGCTTTAACTTTTATAAATTGGACAACCACCATGGATGACACTACAAATAATAATATGCTCGGACAAACTGATGAAGAAATTATCAATCATGAACAGTTCGAGGACATGCGTGACCTGCTCGAAGAAGACTTTGTTGATTTGATACAAGTATATTTTGCTGATAGTAAGCAAAGAGTTGCAGCGCTGCGAATTGCTCATCAAAAAGACGATAATGCCAATGGTTTTGAAACTGCTCATGCTTTAAAAGGTGCCAGCGCCAACTTAGGTACGACTCAATTAGTCCGTCTGAGCAGCCAGCTACAAGAATACTGCCGCGAGCGCCGGATTAATGAGCAAGCCGTCCTTATTGAAGAGATTGCCATGGCATTACACCGTGCTGAACAAGAAATCAATCAGAGACTGGGACAATAATGAGTAACGACGCTTCATTAGCCGTATCATCACGCACAGTGAACGACTACCTTGATTGCCTACAAGTGGTCATGGTTAATACAACTTTACCTGCCAATATTGGTTCGGCTGCCCGCGCGATGCATACCATGGGCTTGTCTCGCTTAACGGTGGTCGATCCCAAATTACCGATTGACGAAACCAGTGTGTCTCATGCAGCGGGTGGCAATGAACTATTATCGTCAGCTTTGATTGCACCCACTTTAGAATCTGCTATCTCAGACTGTCAGTTGGTGTTTGCCGCCAGCAGTCGTAGCCGTCATATGCCGCGCCCTGTCGTGACACCTACGCAAGCCGCTAAGATTATGTTTGACTTTATCGATGCACAGGCAGCTTTAAGTGCAGATGATAGTAATGTTGATACCTCATCTGCTGCTACGTCTAACAAACCAAATATCGCTATTCTATTTGGACGTGAAGACCGTGGATTGACCAATGAAGAATTGGCTTATGCTGATTATCATATTCAAATCGACGCCAATCCTGCTTACCCTGTGCTAAATGTCGCATCAGCGGTGCAGGTCATCGCCAGCTTTATTTTTGCTTATGCTCAAACGCACACTCAGACAGCTGATAGTTTAGATTCGGATACGAGCACAGGCGTTCAGTCGACAATTAACGTAAGTTTGCGTCAGCAATGGGATGAGCCTGCTATTAATCAGCAGCAGCTGCAACAGCTCACTCAGCGTACCACTGACCTTATGGTGCAGCGTGGATTAGCAAATAGCGAACATCTGAAGTCATTGCCATCACGCTTGTCTAGACTTGGGTCACGCCTACAGCTTGATCAAAAAGAGTATCAGCTATTAAGCGCTTTGATTGCCAAGCTATCGAAAGACTAAAACAAGCCATAGTTTATGAGCTTGCTTTTATTTGACAGCTTTTTACTATATTTTGCGGTATAAAGCTGTTATAACTTGCAGAAGCTTAGCGAAAATATATATTCCTGATTATCCGAACTTTATGACCATAGATTAGAGACATCGCTGTTTTCGCAACGACACTCTACCGACGAATAGATAGGACGCTTTATGTCATTGCCATCCAAATTATTCAAATCGCTTATTACTATCAAAAACGATTTGAAAGAAGATATTGATGCAGTATTCACCCGAGATCCTGCGGCGCGTAATAGTCTGGAAGTGATCCTAACTTATCCGGGCATACATGCGCTTGTTTTGCATCGCGGTGCACACTGTCTTTGGAACAATGAACAGAAACTAGCCGCTCGCGTGATCTCTTACGGCTCGCGCATCATGACAGGTATCGAGATTCACCCTGCTGCTAAGATTGGTAGACGGTTTTTTATCGATCATGGTGTCGGCGTCGTCATTGGTGAGACGGCTGAGATTGGTAACGATGTGACGCTATACCATGGTGTTACTTTGGGCGGTGTGTCTTGGAATAATGGCAAGCGTCACCCAACGTTAGAAGACGGTGTAACCGTTGGTGCTGGTGCAAAAGTTTTGGGGCCATTTACGGTCGGTAAAAATGCTAAAATCGGCTCGAACGCAGTGGTAGTCAAGCCAGTACCAGCAGGTGCTACGATGGTCGGCAGTGCCGCGCGTATGATCTCAGATCATCACGATGAAAAAGGTAATCCAATCGCGACACAAGTACAAGATGCCAAGCAACAAGAAAAAGTTGCGCATGCTGGTGAGAGCAACGATCAAACTAAAGATACTACCCCTACTGCCAAACGCACCAATACCTTCCGTGCTTATGGTATCGATCCTTATTCACAAGACCCTGTCGCAGAAGCATTTGCCAAAATGCTTGAACACATCCAACAGTCAGAGAATCGCCTCGATCAACTACAGTCAGCGATGTGCGATATTGATCCCAATTTTTGCAAAAAAGAATATGACAAGCTTTGTCTAGAAGATTTAGATGTGATTGGTCGTGCTGATATCAATGACGTAGATAATGAGAAAAATCGCTAAGACAGTCGTTAAATGTAGGCAGTACTATTGCCGTATAGACTGATAACAAATGCTTATATAGGTTTTAGTGAAGAACCAATGAAATCAAAGCGGGATTGGATAAAATCTACCATGTCCGCATACATGGTAGGTTAACCTTCTTGATTTTCTAGCAAATTCTGACTTAGCAAATCGTTGCTTTTCATCTCAGAGTAAGATGCACGAGCTAAGAATTTCTCTGATGAATTGATAACTTAGAAGACCTTTGTCCGTCCTGTATATCCAATATTACTCAATGTATACAACAACGATATAATCAAAATTAGATTGTACTATATCTCTGTGCCTGCGCTATACCAGATATTTAACAATTTTTACTAAATAAATATACCCTGACCTCACCGCTTCTTATAAGCTTTAATTTGTCATATTGTTAAAATTAGAACAAATTATTTAGCAACCTTTCCGCACTGCCTACTTTACTAAAGCTATCAATTATTTCATTTTTAACCGTCTACGACATGTATTTAGTCCTTTTTAGTATTAGTAGTAGGCTTAAAATCGCCCAAATAATCGTAAATAAAAATCTTTCTAGTAATTAATAAATTTATATCGACATACTGAATGGGGTGGCACTTCTCTTTATTGTATTCAAGATATTGATAAAACTCGTCCCTCTGTTGACCATTCCACTTATATCCATAAGGCATATTTCCTGAAAACGTTCTATGACTCTCAACTTTATGACCATCTATGGTCAATCTTAATATCTTCATTTTACTTGTGTCGGTATAACTACTTCGTAGATACAAACACCCTTCCTTTATATTATTTGGTTTTTCTGCTTTTCTTTCAGCGATATAGCGCACACCCCAGACCTCAAAAATAAAGTATCCGAATAATAAAGTTATGATGATAAGTTTTTGATGTCCGAGATAGATGCCGCGGATTTTTTTGCTATAACTTTTCATCCTTCTCTTCTTATAATTTTTAGGTTTCATCAATAACTGGGGTTAGTTTAAAACTAGCTATATTTAAATGTAATAGACCAACGTTCTTTACCACAGGGTATTTATCTTCGGTAAGAGTTTTAAGGTGCTCGGAAGGCGTGTTATCGCAGGCAGATAAAGTAGAGATTATTATTACTAATAAACTCGTGACTATCTTTTTCTTCGAAAAGTTCATTGGTTTTTGCATAGGTAGTAGTGTCTTGAAGATTACATCGTCACTTATACTAACAATTGCCTATATAATCGCATAGTTTTTATTAGATTTTTATCTAGGAAACTGATGCGCTGAGGCAGAGTGAATGCTGAATAGCGATAGTTTTAGGTGAAAAGATATAATAGCAGTTAAGATATGGCTACTCATTAGAAAAATTAGAGCTTGGTTAAAATTAATTCTTCAACCCCTGCTTCCTCATGCGCTTTAAATGGATAACGATCTGCCATTATTATCCAATCAGACATTGGTTTAGATACTAATTTCTTGCTTAGGCTATTATTTTCTTTTGATAATTTGATGAGCAAGATATCAATGTCTATCGTCACACGCCTTATTTGGTTAGGCTCAGTCTGTCGGCATCTATTACAATCGCCTTCAAGCGTTTTAAAAGTTTGCTGTAGTTGTTGCAGACTCATCGGTGTGGTCAATGTTAGATGGACACACTGATTGGTATAATCAGGTTTTGGTAATTGGGTAGTCGCAGTAAAATCAGGATTTTGAAAAGCCGTAGACAATCGCACCTCACCTAGCGCTACCAAGCGCTGCCGAGCAAGCGGGAGATACTTGTCGGCTTGATAGTTACTACCTAGCGCTAACACTAGCTCTACCACAGGCTGTGCTTGCACACTCTCAGGTGCGCATTGTGTGAACGTTGCCAAATTCAAATCCACTGACGCTTTATGCATCATCAGAGGGGCTGTTATTGGGTTCTGCGGCTTGGGTGGCTGACGTATCTACTGACGCATAGCGCGTTATTTGCACCCCTACCGCATCCGCTTGAGCAATAGCAGTAGGCTTAGCAATGCTCAACGTTATTTTTTGACAGTCATATTTTGCAAATATCTTATCAGAGATCTGACCAGCCAAATGCTCAAGCAGCTTTGCTTGAATCTCTTTACACCACTCGCTCACATCATCGCAGACTTCTTTATAGCTCAGGGCATCGCTGACATCATCTGACACAGCAGCACGGCTAATGTCCGTCTCAAGCGCAATATCAATGAGTAATGGCTGAGTGATAGCACGCTCCCAGTCATAAACACCGATGACCGCCTCAACTTTTAGACCTTTTATAAATACAACATCAGACTGAGTATGAAACATCCTTTCATCCTTGTTTGCTAATTTTTTTCATGTTTTTAATATTTACTTAACCGATTGTAGCGCTTCTTCACGTAGGCGCGCCGCTTTTAACACTTTACTTGGACGATGGCGCCACAGGTCGATGCTGAATAATAGCAGACCTAACCAAATCAGACCAAATACCGCTAAACGATGCAAGTCGAATGGCTCTTTATAATAGAACACCGCTAAAAAGAAAATAAAGGTCGGCGTCAGATAGTTCATAAAGCTCAGAATACTGTATGCAACGAGCTTGGTAGATTTATTGAATAATAAAAGCGGTATTAGCGTAATCGGACCTGCGATCATAAGCAGCCAAATGTTTGAGCTAAACCAAAAGCTCAGTTGATGGCTTGCCACATCAGACTGCCAAAACCACCAAAGACATAAAGGTACTAGCATTGCAGTCTCGACAAACATGGCATCGACAGCAGTCAATGGCGTTTGTCGTTGAATCGTCCCGTAAGTACTGAAACTAAATGCCAAAATCAACGATATCCACGGCAGACTGCCAAGCATCACCACTTGAATGACCACAGATAATAATGCAAAGCCAATGGCTACCCATTGTAGCGTGCGCAGGCGCTCTTTGAATAAAATCATGGATAGCGCAACGCCGACCAATGGCCCGATAAAGTAACCCAAACTGGCCTCAAGAATACGGTCTTGATTGACCGCCCATACATAGGTCAGCCAGTTGGTCGCAATAATTAAACCAGACAAAAAGGTGAATACAATCCATCTTGGATTTTGCTTTAAGGTGTCAATCCACTGCCAGCGCTTGGTCACTACCAGCAGCACCAGCAGACATAAAAATGTCCAAATAATGCGATGGCCAATGATCTCCGTCGCATCATAATCAGATAGCTGCTTGAAGTATAACGGAAATCCGCCCCAAATAAAGAACGCGATAAGCGCAGTAATAATGCCGCGTCTGGTTGTGGTGATTGGGGCAACGGGTTTTTTGATGACATTTTGGGTAGTCATAATATAGGACAACTTTTTAGAGCAAAGCGCACTTTCACCTAATTCTAATTATTATTGTCAATTGAATCGTGAAAGCGCAGGGTTACTACAGTGAGATTATAAGGTAAAAAGCAATGTACTCATGCCAATAGTGACATGAGTACATTGCTAACGATGTTAGATTAAATCTTTAAGAGTTAACGGTAGCTTAGCGACTTATTCAGCACCAGTATCCACTTGGATAGACATACCAGTTTGGTTGGCAAGTTCAGCGAATCCTGGGAAACTGGTATTAACCGTTTCAACCCCTTCAATGGTAATTTGCTGGGATGCACGCAGACTGGCTACAGAGAAGCTCATCGCAATACGGTGATCATGATGCGAGACAATATGACTGCCACCAAAGACAGGTTGGCTATTGTTTACTTCACCGTTTTCAGTAGCAGCGCCTTTACCTTCGATAATCAGACCATCATCAGTTACAGTACAATCAATACCAAGTGTATGTAACCCTTCTGCCATCACAGCAATACGGTCTGATTCTTTGACACGCAGCTCTTTAGCACCAGTCAATACCGTACGACCTTGTGCACAGCTAGCCGCGATAAATAGCACAGGGAACTCATCAATGGCCAGTGGTACAAGATGCTCTGGTATCTCAATACCGACCAAATTTGAGCTGCGAATCGTAATATCAGCAACTGGCTCGCCGCCCACATGCGTCTCATGACTTAAGCTAATATCTGCATTCATTAATTTAAGAATATCAATGATGCCAGTACGTGTAGGGTTGATACCTACTTGGGTCAAGGTCAACTCGCTATTTTGACTGATGGCTGCTGCCACCATAAAAAACGCTGCAGATGAGATATCGGCAGGAACCGCGATATCGCCGCCTGTTAGTGTGCCGCCGCCAGTGACACTAATGCGATTGCCTTCTACGGTCACCGGATAACCAAAGGCCGATAGCATACGCTCCGTATGGTCACGGCTGATCTCAGGCTGTGTGACCGTTGTCGTACCCTCTGCCCATAGACCTGCTAGTAGCAAGCAAGATTTTACCTGAGCTGAAGCAACTGGCATATCATACTCAGTGCCTTGTAATGGCTTGCCAACTGTATCACGACCAGTGATACTCAGCGGCGCAGTACCACTATGACCAGTACTCTGAATCACAGCTCCCATAGACCGTAGCGGTGCCGCCACGCGCTCCATTGGGCGTTTATTCAAGCTAGTATCACCTGTCAACACGCTATCAAATGATTGCGCTGCCAAGATACCAGATAGCAGACGCATACTGGTGCCAGAGTTACCCATGTAAAGTGGGGTTTTGCTAGGTTTCAAACCTTTCATACCGACGCCATGAATGGTCAAATTGCCATTGTCAGGGCCTTCGATAGTCACACCCATATCACGGAATGCTTGCAGCGTTGCTAGCGCATCTTCCCCTTCCAAAAACCCAGTCACATTTGTCACGCCTGTGGCAAGACTGCCGAGCATAATGCTGCGATGCGAGATAGATTTGTCACCAGGAATGGCGATGGTGCCAGAAACAGTATTGCTAGGGGTAATATTATAAGAAGCTGACATAGCAGAAGTATCCGTATAAGGGGTGCTGGCTAACATATGGCCGAAATGTCGCCGTGCGGCTTGCGCGCGGCCCAAAAGTCCCATCAGGGCGGTTGAATCTTGATCAATAATAAGCTGGCGCATTGTCTGTAAATAAACACCATACTCATCAAGGGCGCTGACAATCGCGCTTTGGTTGGCAAAAAATATATCATGCCACATTTTAGGGTCACTGGCAGCGATACGCGTAAAATCGCGGAACCCACCAGCAGCATAACGAAACATATCTAAATTATCATCATGGCTTGCCAATTGCTCAACCAAATTAAAGGCAAGTAAATGTGGCAAATGGCTGGTGTGCGCTAATATGCGGTCATGATGCTCAGCATCCATTGACATAACATTTGCGCCCACTGATTCCCATAATAGTCGCAACTTTGCAATAGCAGTTGCACTGGTTGTCGGTAGCTCGCAAATAATAACGCTATGATTAACAAATAAACTGGCGCGGCGCGCATGATACCCTGAATTTTCAGCCCCAGCAATTGGATGCGCTGGCACCAATCCTATCGGCAGCGAGCCGAACACTGCTTTAGCGGCATCAATGATATTGACCTTAGTACTACAGACATCTGTCATGATGCAATCATTGGCAAGCTGTCCGTTATCCATCGCTTGTTTGATATCAATGAACACTGCTTGAACTGCCTGTACTGGCACTGCAATAATGATTAAATCACTGTCAGCGATAACGTCTTGTAAGTTTGCACTACCTGCATCTAGCAGACCATGCTCAATAGCTTCTGTAATACTTGGCGCATGTCTATCGACTGCTACCAGACGCGCGCTTAAGCCATTATCTTTAATAGCTTGCGCAAAACTGGCACCAATCAGCCCAAGTCCAATCACACAAACTTGTTTAAATATAGGTAGCGTAGTATTTAGAGACGATTGAAGTTTATTATTTTTCTGACTACTCACGGCTTTTCTCGTTGGACACACTAAGACATAGATAGGGCCAGTCTTAGTGTTATAAATTTTAATGGCTAACAAAGAACAACTTTTTAATGAAAAAACATTAATAGATGCGCTTAGTCTTCAGTCAAAATAGAACGCAAAGTATCAATCAAACGTAGGTTGTCTTCAGCCACACCTACTGTGATACGTAGCCAGTTAGGTAGTCCATAAGCATCCAACGGACGGACAATAACGCCTTGTTCAAGTAGTGCCTGATGGATAGAAGCAGCGGTTATATCTTCCATCTCAACCTGCACTTCGACCATAATAAAATTGGCATGCGACTTCACAAAACCCAATCCTAGCGCGTCAAACTGCTTTTCTAACCAGCGCATTTGCTCATCGTTTATCAGACGAGTTTTTTCGATAAAGTCTTGATCAGCAAGTGCAGCAGCAGCAGCAGCTAAACCGACACGGCTGACGTTAAATGGCTGACGAATACGGTTTAGTAAATCCGCCACTGCCACCGAGCTTAGAGCATAACCGACGCGTAAACCTGCCAGCCCATAAGCTTTAGAAAAAGTACGCACGATAATGACATTATCGAACTCATCTAATAGTGCGCGGTTGTTACTCTCAGGACTATACTCGATATAAGCTTCATCTAGTACCACCAAGACTGAGCTTGGCACACTGGTAACGAACTGATACAGCTCTTTTTGCTCTAGCTGCGTACCCGTTGGATTGTTCGGATTGGCAATAAAGACGATTTTGGTATTCGGATTGTCTTGAACCGCTTGGCTCATGGCTTTTAGATTATGGCCGAAGCGTTGAGCAGGCACTTCAATGCCCGTGGCACCTTGCATCTTCGCTAGCATAGGATATACCACAAAAGCATACTGACTATAGACGATGGCATCATCAGCACCCACAAAGCTGCGTGCTAAAATATCGAGCAAATCATCAGAGCCATTACCTAAGGTAATTTGATTGGCATTGACATCGTTAAAATCAGCCAGCGCTTGCTTTAGATAGTAACCATTGCCATCAGGATAGCGCGACAACTGCCCTAGCTGCTCAGTCACTGCTAGCGTCACTCGTGGGGAGCATCCCATTGGATTCTCATTGCTAGCCAGCTTGACCACATCTGAGACACCATACTCACGTGTCAGCTCCTCAATTGGCTTACCGGTTTGATAAGGTGCCAATGCCAAAATACTGTCGTAAGCTGGCGTTAACGGCGATAGATCTGACGCGGTCAATTGAGTAGTCTGCATGGTTTATCCTTAGATGGTATCTGTAAATGCTTTTTTTGAATACTATCTGCAAAAGCTAAGACCCATCTATTATGTATGAATACCAGTGAGTAAGCCTGTAATTATCTATAAGTAGTTGTCTATAGGTAGTCGTCTATAAGACAGCTTTTGGATATGAGCCCAATATGCGCAAATCCTTGACCAATGGACGAATATCATTGATGGCAGCGCTAACGTTTGGATCATTAACATGACCATTCATATCGATAAAGAATACGTATGCCCACTTGTTAGGACGCTCAGGACGCGTCTCAATACTGGTCATCGATACGCCATGATATGACAAAGGTTTCAAGATTTCGATCAGTGCGCCTGCTTTGTCGTGAGCGGAGACGACGATAGAGGTTTTGTCTTGACCAGATGGCGCAATTGCTTCATGACCGATAATAAGGAAGCGTGTGGTGTTACTTGGATTGTCTTCGATATTTGAGTAGAGCTTATGCAAGCCATACTCTGCAACAGCGACATCACCTGCAATCGCAGCTGAATGCCATTCATTTTTAAGGCGGCGAGCAGCTTCACCGTTGCTTGATACTGCAACGCGCTCAACATTAGGGAAGTTTACATCTAGCCAATGACGGCACTGAGCAAGCGACTGCTGGTGCGAATAAATACGGCTCAAACCATCAATCTTAGTATGCTCAGCAACCAAGAAGTTTTGATGAATTGGCAATTCAACTTCGCCAATGATCTTCAAGGTAGAAGACAAGAAACCATCTAGAGTATGGTTGACCACGCCTTCTGAAGAGTTTTCGACAGGGACCACGCCATACATCGCTGTACCTGCTTCGACTTCGCGGAACACATCAGTAATGGTCGTCATCGGTACGGTATCAGCGGCTTTACCAAAGTGCTTGAGCGCAGCGGCATGCGTAAAGGTACCGACAGGGCCCAAGAAGGCAATACGCTGCGGCGCTTCTAAATCCAAGCATACTGACATGATTTCACGGAACAAACGCGCCATTTTCTCATCAGCGATTGGACCTGCATTACGCTCCATGACAGCTTTTAGTACCTGTGCTTCACGCTCAGGGCGGTAAAAGATAGGATTGCTATTGTCATCAGCAGCGGTATGATTTTTCTTTACCATGGCTACTTGCTGAGCCAACTTTGCACGGTTATTGATTAACGTTTGGATCTCACAGTCTACTGCGTCAATATTTTGGCGAATATTGTCTAAAAACTCTTTTTCAGTTGCGGTATCGCTAGCGCCTGTAGTGGTTTGATTTAGATTATCCATTGTTTGCTCTGGTGACTGCTCGCTCATTACCGCCCATCCTTTTTAGATTTTATCGCTGTTAGATATTACTATTATTTAAATATTGCTATTACATTTTATTACGTAGGGTAGCTCTATTGCCAAATCTGAATGTTTTCTGTTTTTAGTTAAAGACTAAGACTGATGATAGAAACTATATTCAAAATCAACCTCAAAACAGTCTATCAAAAACACCTTATATTGCTAGTGCCATTTGGCGTTAATACTATATTTACTGCCAAATACAGCAGCTTGATACATAGCCGGCTCTACTATAGCAAAAACTAAGGTCAGTGCCCATGCGTAAATGCGTATAAATATACCAACTGTTATTAATATTAGCACAGCTGAGCCAGATAACAGCGATGCATAGCATAACTATGAAGCAACACCTGCCCAAAACTGTGTTACAGTTCCAGTTCAGCTCCCTACCCCGCTATATATAAGAGGAGCATCATGTGATTAATAAGAAAAAGGATACCTGATGAGCGCATTACAACAGCTACGCACTATGACCACAATTGTTGCTGATACTGGTGACCTTGCCGCTATTGCCCGTTTAAAACCTATCGATGCAACCACCAACCCAAGCCTTATTACCAAGGCTCTGATTCATCCTGACAACCAAGGTATGTTGTCAGAGACCATGAGTCGTCACAATGGTGACGTGGATGCCGTGATCGATGCGCTGACCATTCAGGTTGGCTGCGATATTTTAGAGCTGATCGAAGGCCGAGTCTCTACCGAAGTTGACGCTCGCTTATCTTACGATACTCAAGCGACGATAGATAAGGCACTGGCCTTTATGGATGCTTACCAAAAAGCGGGCGTCGATTCAGAGCGTGTATTGATCAAAATGGCAGCAACTTGGCAAGGTATTGAGGCGGCGCGCTATCTTGAGACTCAAAATATTCACTGCAACCTGACCTTACTATTTGGACAACACCAAGCGATTGCCTGTGCAGATGCTGGCGTGACCCTGATATCACCTTTCGTTGGCCGTATTTTAGATTGGCAAAAACGCCAACAAAGCCGTCAAAACGTACCGGCTTCTGACGACATGGGCGTACAGTCAGTCAAGCTCATTTACCAGTATTACAAACAGCACGGTTACGAGACGCAAGTAATGGGCGCCAGTTTCCGCTCTACCGAGCAAATTTTGGCATTGGCAGGTTGTGACTTGTTGACTATAGCTCCCAATCTCATTGATGAATTGGCAGCCATGGATACCGAGGTAACTCGCCAACTGTCTCCGAGTATGTCGATGGATATGAAGGCGATGATTCAAGTAAGCTTAACGCATGAAGAGTTTAGTGCTGCGTATCAGCAAGACAAGGTTACACAGGACTTGTTGCCTAAGGGTATTGACGGTTTTATCGGCGCGCGTGACGAGCTGGCTAAGACATTAGCAGCCATTCGCGGACAATAATAGTCACACAACAGAGCACGACGGATACTGGGCTGGCACAAAAGATATTTGCCTACTAATAGTAAGTTGGCTATCATTACCTACTTCAAATGACAAGAAGCAAGGCTTATATGAAACGGCTATCAATATTATTGGCAGGCAGTGCTTTAGCGATCAGCGCCCAGGCAGTTAACTGGGTAGAGGTGTCCGAGAGCAGCTCTGGATCAATTTTTAGTATAGATTTGGATTCTATTGAAAGCTCTGACATCAGTATCATAGATGAAAAAGACGTCGAAAATATCACGGTATCTATCCTTAGAACTTATCCTAAAGACAAAGATGCCGATAAAGATGACCAGAAGGAAGAAAAAAACAGTATTGACCATAGTGAGCAACAACTACTTATTTCATGCAAAGATGCCAGTTACTATAGACGAGCCTTTGTTAACTACGATGCTGAAGGCAAAGTAACCAAGTCATGGCAGTCAGAAAAACCAATATTGACTACAAAAGACTTTAAAGTCACTACCCCAAAGACAGTCGGTCGTACGGTGATAGAGCAGTCTTGTAAGGACTACGAACAAGACGAAGAGCAATAAACACAGCCTACTTAACACAATACTAAAAAACATCAGTACAGTATCAAAAAAAGCGCCCTGACATAGTATCAGGGCGCTTTTTTATTTGGAGAATCGTTTAACTATATCGACAATACGAAGTGTCTAGTAGTCAAAAATATAGCAATTTGCTTTAGGCTTTTAGTACCGTATAAACAGGTACTGGGAACTCGCCATGCAAGTCGACCAAGTCCAATAACACTAACGCACCGACCACAGTATGGTCAGCCGATTGACACAGCTCGTAAGCGGTAGTCAACGTACCACCAGTCGCCAAGATATCATCGACCAATAGTACGCGCTCAGGCGGTAGATTGTTTTGCATCTCAAGCGTGTCTTTACCATACTCAAGTGCATAGGCTTTATTGGCTACAGGGGGTGGCAGCTTACCTGGTTTACGTAGCAAGATCATGCCTTTGCCCAGACGGCCTGCTAGCATACTGGCAAATACAAAGCCGCGCGCTTCTACTGCACCCAGACAATCTACCTCGTCCATAAGCCCTTCTGGCAAAGCGGCAAGTAGCGCATCGATAACAGCGTCAATATGACTGCGCAGTAACGGGGTAATGTCATAAAAATCAATGCCAGCTTTTGGAAAGTCTGGTACTGTGCGAATAATCTGCCAAAACGGATGGTCAGTATTGAGCACATGAGACGTCTCATTGTTGGTGGTGGATGTGGCGGCGGCATTGGTACTCATGATGACCCTTAGCTTATGTATTTAGATGGTTTAGTTAGTTTAGATAAGACAACAACTGGATGATATATCAGCGATAAATGCTAAGCATTACTGTGAATTTAGCGGCGATTATTATAGCATAATTGGTTTTCGTATGGCGGGCTGGCGTCCAGTCTTGTTATCAAGCGCTAATAAGGTAACGTATGTGATTGACTTGATAAAAGAAAAGTCATCTCAATATACAAGTGTAAACTTAACTATGAAAATTGCGGTTATATGCTAAACTACGTGCGTTTTTGCAGTCTAATATAATAGCTGTAATATTAAAAATGAGCGTTTATAGCACGCTGTAACTGTAATACTGGTAATGATCGATAGGACTATTTATGAAACGTTATGAATGTATTGTCTGCGGCTGGATATATGATGAGGCGCTTGGCTGCCCAGAAGAAGGTATCGCACCTGGTACTAAGTGGGAAGACATCCCTGATGACTGGACTTGCCCTGAGTGCGGTGTCGGCAAGCTTGATTTTGAGATGCTTGAGCTGTAGTAGATGACCCTCTAATTAGGACACTTCATGACAAAATCAAATGACATCAATAGTGCCAAATTGCCTGAAACGCTGGATAATAATCTAGAAGATCATCTGAATAACTACCCTACTCCTGAGTGGCGCAAATTTGGGGAGCATCAATGGCGCGACTCTGACTTGAGTAAGCACCTTCGTCAAGCAATGATTGACATCGGTGATGGTATTGAGTTGTGTGTCGAAGCTGGCGGTAATCCCAATAATCCGCCGCTGCTGATGATCATGGGGCTAGGCTCACAAATGATATTTTGGCCAGACAATTTTGTGAAGCGCTTTATCGATGCTGGTTTTTTTGTGATTCGTTTTGATAATCGTGATATTGGTTTGTCCTCTAAAGTACAGATAGAGGGCTTACCGCGTATCAGCCAGCTCAAGATGATGGTACGTCTACAGACTGGTCTGTCTAATAAGAGCACGCAGGTTGCTTATAACTTGACGGACATGGCCGAAGACACCGTACGCTTGATTAAGGCACTCAAACTGGGTAAAACCCATCTGCTTGGGGCATCAATGGGCGGTATGATTGCACAAATCGTGGCCGCACGTTATCCAAGTTTGGTGCAGCGAATGGCGCTTATGTTTACCACGACCAATCGTGCGTTTTTGAAGCCACCCAAGCCCAAACAGCTATATACCCTTATCAATCGACCAGAAAGTCATTCTGAGCGTGATATCGTGCGTCACAGCGTGTGGTTTATGAAGACCGTTGGTACACCAGGTCATGTGAATGTGCGTATGGTCCGTGAAATCGCTAAGATTCGCTATCAGCGCAATTTTCACCCGCTTGGTACAGTACAGCAGCTCAATGCTATCTTAGCATCAGGCTCTATCAGCCGGTTTAGTAAGCAAGTCAAAGCACCAACGATTGTATTACATGGTAGCGCTGATGGACTCCTACCTGCTTCACAGGGCCGAGTCGTTGCCAAGACCATTCCTAATGCTACGTTCCATCTCATTGAAGGCATGGCACATGATATTCCAGAGTATTATCAGCCTTATATGGTTGACTTAATCAGTAATCATTTATCGAGCAACTAGCTTTAAACACATCAATGTCAAAAAAAAGAGTGTAAAACCTAGCGAAAAATCACGGATTTTACACTCTTTTTTATTGCCTATTTAATCCTAGGGCGTGTCCTCAATTCAATCGATAGTTATCTAAATGGGTTAAAAATGAGGACACGCCCTAGTAATTGCATCAATCACAAGCAACAGCAGTGCCTGTTTTATCAATACACATTTTATTTCCGTTCTTTAGGTTACCAATCCACGCCTTACCACCTATAAATACGAAGGATGGTTTACCCTGATAGCTATCGTTAGCGTTCACACCACTTTTAGCAAAGCGAAAAGGAATCACCAGCTCACCGCCTAAATTGACAAAGCCCCACTCTTCACCGATACGCACGCCAGCATATTCCTCAGAGAACGGACGCACTTCATCAAATGAGTACGTAATCATCGTGACATTATTGTCATCTACGAAACCCCATTTGCCATCTTGCTGACGTGATTGAAGCGTCGTAAAACGCGCTGGTACAGACTGTGATGCTTTACTAGATTTTTCGTTAGAAGAAGTAGGTTTGTTCACTGCCTGAGTGTCATTCTGAGCATTTGGATCATTCGCTGCATTACCGTTTTTATCAACCCAACTGGTTGCACGGCCTTTGCGTACACGCGCCACCCCATTACGATAATTATCGATATCATCAATCGCTGCAGAAAACGAGACAACGGTACTATTAGCTGTATTAATCACACCATAGTTACCCTCTTTTTTTACCACGATACGCCCATCCGATACAGGCCGCGCCCATCCTTGACTCTCTGTCAATATATCGTACATGGCAGGCACGACTTCGCGGCCCTGCATATTTAGATAACCGACGCGACTATTGCGCAGTACAGGTAACAGACCGCCTGATAGTTTATCGGCATCGACTTTTTGATAACGTGACAAATCAACGACTCGTTTGCCTTTTCTATCGATTAACGCCACTGGCGCACCAAAGTCTTTTATCGCCAAAAAGTAATTACTACTGGCCGTGCAGGAGACGTTTTTGTAATAACTTTTTGGGATTTTACAACTGGCGGCGTGTGCGCTAGGCATCAAAAACAATGCGCTAGATAGCATCGTCACGACGACACTGTATTGCGATATTTTTGGTAGTAAGCCAGACAATGTATGTGGCTGTTTTTTTGATAGCAATCGTTGAAGCATAAATAAACCTAGACAAATAATATAGATTGTTTGGTATAACAAATCAGACGTTAAGTACATTATATCGTCAATCTACTATACATGTGTTGCAGCAATAATGTCGCTTAAAGTGCTACACACATATCCTCCGTGCAGAAATATCACTTGTATACATTATGCTTTTTCATACTCCTACGAATCGTCGCCCTGATACAAATATTTTGATACAAGTACCATTACCCAACTGTCATAAGCCTCTTGTGAAAAACGCAGCTATATCAAACACTTTGATTATTTATTTGCGTCCAACATGCTCAATAATTTTCCGCATAGCGATAGTACCTGTATTCACCGTAATAAATTATGGTTTTGCCATTTCATTTTGCACTGAAAACCACGACAATATGGCTCTATGTCAACATAAGTTCTGACATGATGCAATGATAATAAGAGTGCTGTTATTCACAATGCTGTTATTCAAATACTGTTATAAGGACAAATTATGGCTATTGCTTCAACGCGATCTGCACCTATTGGCTTAGTCATTGGTTGTATCATTTTTGGATTGGGCAGCTTAATTGTCGCTCACGTCGATATTGGTGGTTGGGCCATGTCGTTTTGGCGATTGGCTGTTTCGGGTATTGTATTTGCGGTATTGGCTAAGATAATGGGCCAACGTATGCCCAAATCAAGAAGGGCCATTTTTTATGCGCTACTATCAGGAGCGTTTTTAGGATTAGATTTGGCGCTGTGGCATGAGAGTATTTATGCGGTTGGGCCTGGTATTTCGACGCTGCTTAATAGTCTGCAAATATTTTTCTTGGCCGCGATTGGGTTTTTGTATTTCAATGAGCGTCAGTCTATCGTACAACTCATTAGTTTATTCTTAGCCATGATAGGCGTGGCAATGATAGGTAGCCCTGAATTCGCACACAACACTGCTGCGACTTGGGGCTTTGTCACTGGTATTGTATCGGGTGCCATGCTGGCGGCTTCGATGACATTTATCCGAAAAACGCATGACACTGAACCGACACCTATATTTATGCTAATGCAGCTAATCAGTATTGGCGGCGTCTTAGCCATGATTATACCGATGTTTGTATTTGACACAGGTAATATCCTGCCCAATACATGGTCTGAGATTGGCTGGGTGCTTATCTATGGTACGGTGATGCAGTGCTTGGCATGGGGATTGATTGCCTACTCTATTCCTAAGCTGTCTCTGGCACTGACTGGACTGCTATTATTGACTGAACCTATTGCTGCCCTTGTCATTGACTATAGCTGGCTGGACAAACCGATTAACACTTTGCAGTGGAGTGGCGCACTATTAACGATGTTTGCTATTTACCTAGGCTCATTGAAGCCAAAGCCACGCGCCCTTCGCCGCTATCGGTTTTTTTCAAGATTTTATAAGCGAGATTATAAATAGTTCCGACACCGTTGTTCGCTACTACTATTGCTCAATATTGCCATACAAAAAATCGCCCATGCTATCGATAGCATGGGCGCTTTTTATTACAGGAGATATGCTTTGACCATCTTTATTTGATAAGCTCAAACTTCAATCTCATCAGTATTACTTATTTCGCTTCAGAGCTTTGATTAAACAAAGCATTTAACACGATAGCAGCTAAAGTAGCAGTACCGATACCGCCTAAATCAAAGCCGCCTAAGTGCAAGCTAAAATTACCAGTACCCATAATGACCGTCACTGCCGCGATGATTAGGTTGCTGTTTTTACTAAAATCAATATGGCTATCGATCCAGATTTTTATCCCAGCAACCGTGATAAGACCGAAAACAACAATAGAAGCACCGCCCAATAAAGCCGCTGGGATGGTCTGAATGATCGCACCAAACTTTGGTGACAGTCCCAATATGATAGCAACCAATCCTGCTACGACAAATATCGTCGTGCTATACACTTTGGTAACCGCCATGACACCGATATTTTCAGCATAAGTAGTAACACCTGTACCACCAAATCCTGCCGAAAAAGTCGTGGCTAAACCGTCTGCCAAAAATGCTCGACCCATATAAGGAGTCACACGAGCCTTGGTCATGCCCTCTACCGCCTTAAAATGCCCTAGGTTTTCAGCCACCAAAATAAAAGCCACAGGTGCAATTAGAATAATAGCGCTCATCTCAAAGCGCGGCGTATGAATGCTTGGTAATCCAAACCATGAAGCGGCAGCTACTGTACTAAAATCAATCGCAGTACCAAAGCCTAGAATATTGGTCATGACAAAATAAGCAACGTACGACAGTACCAGACCGACGAGTAGCAATAGACGACGCAACATACCGCGAGTAAATACTGCAACACCACTAATGAGCAGTACGGTCAAGGTGGCCATCCAAGCATCAAACTGATTGGCAGACACGCCTTGAATGGTCACTGGCGCCAAGTTAAGACCGATAATCATGACAATCGCACCCGTCACGATAGGCGGCATCAAACGCTCAATCCAACCTGTACCTGTCTTCATCACTAGCAGACCAATCAATGCATAAATGATACCGCAGGCCATAATACCGCCTAGCGCAACATTTAGATTGTCATTGAATCCTGCGCCTGCATAAGCGGTCACCGCGATGACTGGACCAATAAAAGCAAAGCTTGATCCCAAGTAGCTCGGCATGCGCCCACCGGTAATCATAAAAAACATTACCGTACAGATACCAGACATCAAGATAGCTAAGTTAGGATCAAACCCCATTAATAAAGGCGCAAGCACGGTTGCACCAAACATGGCAAACGTATGCTGTATACCGAGCAATACGCTTTTTGACGGAGGTAGATAATCGTTGATACCGACTGGATCACGATCTAAGTCGCCCTTATAGGGACGCCATGTCGGAAACCAACGGCCATTTTCAAAATCTGGATTGTGCGGATAATTGATAGCGGCTGAATCAATGCCTGCAGACTCCAAGGCATTTTGAGTCGATAGATCTTGAGCGCTATTGTCTGACGCTGATGAAGGGTCTTTTTGAGATGGCATGCGCGCTTGTCCTATGTGAGCTAAGCTAAAGTAATAGGCTAGAATAACTGATAAAATAAGAATATTAATAAATGGACATATTTCTAAGGACTTGTATAAATAGCAGAACGTTAAGTCTTTCTATCTATAATATGTCATCCTAATTCATTCATTTATGTTGTAATATGACAAACCAAAAGTATTATTTGGTATGATAGCCATATCTTGCTAGATGTATGAATACGGATATGTCTGACTGAAAAAATTAGTCTTTTTTAATCCGTCTTATTTTACGATGATAACCAACTTACAGGATGTTACATAGTTGTTGACTGCGAGCATGATAACGGAGTTTCAAAATAAATAAAAGTTATTATTCAATTGCCCTCAGTGCTCATTTACCTTATAACCTTCATAAATAGTGTCTCGCGCCCACCTGCCAACGGTGACTAGGAGCGATGGCTGTCTATTATATTTTTCATAAAAGCGCTCAATGCCATAGATAAAATAGGCTAAAGCGCTTAAAATTTTTGGTGACTTATTATGATCAGTGTTTTTGATTTATTTAAAATCGGCATTGGCCCATCCAGTTCGCATACAGTCGGACCGATGGTCGCCGCAAACTTATTTTTGACCTCGCTAACTGAGCAGATGGAACTGACTGCTGTTAAGACCATTGAGATTGAACTATATGGCTCTTTGGCAGCGACCGGAAAAGGCCATGCAACCGATACGGCTATCTTGTTGGGATTGCTTGGGCACACGCCTAGCACTATAGACACACGTATGACCAGTAGCTACCTATCTCCTATCTTCTCTGACAAGATTCTCAATGTATCAGGCACGCATACGATTGCTTTTGATACAGAGCAAAATATCTACTGGTATGACGATACTGTGCTGCCTTATCATCCTAATGCATTGACGCTACGCGCTATCTCAACTGAAGGTGTTCGCTATCAGCAGACTTATTATTCAGTTGGTGGCGGTTTTGTCATTAATGAAGAAGATGCGACTAACCCAGACGAAGATCATGCCAGCCCGACCATCGATAGAGTTCCCTACCCGTTCAATAACGCAGCAGAGCTACTAGAGCAATGTCGTGAACATGACTTGAGCATCAGCGAATTGGTACTAGCAAACGAATGTCACTTTCATGCCAAAGAAGAAGTATTTGCTTATCTAGATAGTATTTGGGAAGTGATGCAAGACTGCGTCAAACAAGGCTGTGAAAATGGCGGTATCCTACCGGGCGGATTAGATGTAAAACGCCGTGCCCAAGATTTGCATACGCAGCTATGTGCTGAAAAAGACCAACCTATCACCAAGACTGATAAATTAGCCGCTATGGACTGGGTCGATTTGTACGCGCTCGCCGTCAATGAAGAAAATGCCAATGGCGGAAAAGTAGTCACAGCGCCAACCAATGGCGCAGCAGGTATCATTCCTGCCGTACTGCATTATTATCGTGATTTCTTACCTAACTACAGCCAAGATGGCGTTCGTAAGTTTTTGCTAAACGCCACTGCTATCGGTAGCCTTATCAAGCAAAATGCCTCAATCTCTGGTGCTGAAGTCGGTTGCCAAGGTGAGGTTGGTTCTGCGTGTGCAATGGCAGGCTCTGCACTGGCAGAAATTATGAACGGCACGCCAGCTAAATGCTTAAATGCAGCTGAGATTGGCATTGAGCATAATCTAGGCCTTACTTGTGACCCTATTGGCGGCTTGGTACAAGTGCCTTGTATCGAGCGTAACGCGATGGGTGCAGTTAAAGCAATCAATGCAGCACGTCTAGCCTGCAGAGGTAATGGTCAGCACTTCGTCTCTTTAGATAAAGCGATAGAGACCATGAAGCAAACAGGCGCCGATATGTCTGATAAATATAAAGAAACGGCACGAGGCGGTCTGGCAGTTTATGCTGATAATAGAATCCCTACAGCAACGCGTGGCGTCAGTGTAAACTACAGTCAATGCTAATTTGACTTCTCGAGAAATAATTTACTAACAATAAACACATAAAAAGGCCTCTAACAAATTAGAGGCCTTTTTGTCATGTATAACTGCTTTTATAACTGGTTTATCGTTTATATATTGCTATCAATATTATTCAGCAGTTTTTGATACCACTTCATTTAGAATCCAAACTGGCTGCACGACATTTGAGCCTTCTGCTGTTACTGCTTCTTGGCGTACATCTAGGACATAACGGTAGTTCGGCTCATAGGTAAAGCCTTGAATATTACCATTTAGCGTGGTGTAGTTTTTCTGATAGGTCTGACGATACTGCAAGCACTGTGATTCAACCATGCTGCCATCAGTAGCAGTCAAGTCACATACTGCTTTACGCGGTGCAATTTCCACTTCAAAACTTGGAATATTTACTACTTTTACATTCATAGGTTGTCCTTCAACAACCATCGTGCGCTCATTGTCCATACCCATCGTAGAGCAACCAGAAAGGGCAAAAGTTGTCATCAATGCTGCAAGTGCTAATTTCTTCATCATTCAATCCTCAGATAATTTATTATTGATTCTTTATTGATAGCTTAGTTACTAGCTCATTTACTGGCCTAGCTACTGACTTATTGTTACTTAGATGCTTATTATTTTGAACACCTTATCTTGCTTTGCTACAAGCTAATAAGGTTGTTTGCTTCTTACTGAAACCAGTATAGGTCGCTAGTCGTCTTACCCTCTATGACTGCTTTGTAAAGTAACGTCAGCTTTTGCAACTGATGTTAATGAAGCGTATTAAATAGCGGAGTTATTTGCTACTGAGGAGATGAGTGACATTAAAAAGCCAGAACAATATTTGTTCTGGCTCTTATAAAACTATGCAAATTCTGTTTTGTTAAGAATGACTAGCTACGATAATCAGCGTTTATTTTGACATAATCGTATGACAAGTCGCAGGTATATACGGTATCGCTAGCATCACCACGTGCAAGGTCGATATGAATGGTAATCTCAGGTCGGCTCATGACTGTTTTGCCCGCCTCTTCTGTATAGTCAGGTGCAACACCGCCATTTTGGCAAATCATTACCTCGTCTAGATACACATCGACTTGCTCTGTGTCTAGATCTTCGATACCAGCATAACCCACTGCTGCTAATATGCGTCCCCAGTTAGCATCACTAGCAAAGAATGCCGTTTTTACTAAGGGTGAATGTGCGACTGCATAAGCCACATCACAGCATTCTTGCGTGGTTTGACCGCCAGTCACTTTGACCGTCATAAATTTAGTAGCGCCTTCGCCATCACGCACAATCAATTGTGCCAGGCGAACAAACACACCAGCTAATGCATCGAATACAGGCTGATAATGTGGATGCTCTGGACTATCAATCACCTCTGAGCTAGCAGCGCCTGTTGCAATCAACACACAACAGTCATTGGTTGAGGTATCACCATCAACAGTAATGCGGTTGAAGGACTGCTCATTGATAGCGCTTAGCATTTCTTGTAATAAGTCAGCTGCGATGTTGGCATCTGTCGCCACATAGCCCAGCATAGTCGCCATATTTGGCCGTATCATTCCTGAGCCCTTAGACATACCAGTGATATGATAGCTAGTACCTGCTACATCAATTTTTTGACTGGCCAATTTAGGAATGGTATCTGTCGTACGAATGCCATTAGCAGCGGCTAGCCAGCTATCAGGCGCTAGGTTAGCCAATGCATTATCCAGACCTGCGATAACCGCATCACTATTTAAAGGCTCACCAATCACGCCGGTAGAGAATGGCAATATCGTATTGGTATCTACACCGGCCTTTTCAGCCAACGCTGTACAGATATCAAGGGCACGGCGCTTACCATCAGAGCCCGTACCTGCATTTGCGTTACCAGTATTAGTGACTAAATAGCGCGGACTAACCTTAGCAAGGTGCTCACGCAATACTCGCACTGGCGCGGCACAAAAGGTATTTTTAGTGGTTACAACCGCAGTAGTAGCTTTATCCGATATTTCGATAACTACTAGATCATCGCGGTCTTTGTAGCGAATGCCTGCCGCTGTGGCACTGAGTTTGATACCGTCGATAGGATAGATAACGTCAGGTACTGATACATTTCCAACAGCCATAATAAAATCCTTATTCTTCAATTTTTATCGTTATTTATGAAATACGAAGTGATAAATATATAGTCAGTTCAAGACAGTTTAAATACAAGGAGAGCTAGCTACAGTGCTACAATAAGCAGACTGAACAAGCTAATCATCGTATCTAATTGACATGAGATTGACTATATATAGGTATCACGGTATATAAGTATTACGGTTTCTTTAAGTCAAATGCTGACCAAATTGGTGCATGGTCAGATGGTTTTTCCATAGCACGTAGCTCATAACTGATACCAGCATCGATACATTTATCGATTAAGTCTGAAGTACATAGAATATGATCAATACGTAACCCGCGCTTAGGTTCATCATTGAAGCCGCGACTGCGATAATCAAACCAGCTGTATAACTCAGTGCTCTCTGGATAATGCAGACGGTAAGTATCTGTTAACTCACGTGACATCAATGCCGAATACCATTCGCGCTCTTCTGGCAGAAATGAGGTTTTTCTATTTTTCAACCAACGCTTGGCATTAACTTCACCAATACCAATATCGATATCTTCTGGTGCGATATTCATATCACCCATGACGATAATCGAACGACCTTCCGCTTTTAGCGTATCAATATAAGCCATCAGATTGGCATAATAAGCGCGCTTCATTGGAAATTTGGTCGGGTGATCTTGGCTTTCTCCTTGCGGAAAGTAACCATTGAGTACATCTACTTCACGACCTTCAAACTCATAACGTGCATGGATAAAACGCTTTTGGGCTTCTTCATCTTCGCCAGGAAAGCCTTTTTGTACAAATACAGGTGCAGCTTTGGATAATAGTGCAACGCCGTAATGCCCTTTTTGTCCAAAGTACTCGACGTGGTAGCCCAGGCCTTCGATATCGCTAAGCGGAAATTGATCATCATGAACCTTGGTTTCTTGTAGGCCCATGACATCAGGATCGATTACCTCACGCACCGCCTCGAGCTGATGCTGACGTGCACGGATACCATTGATGTTAAAACTGACAAAACGGGTCATAAACTGTCCTATACTGATTGGTTAGAATATAGCGCTCTATAAATGGGTGAAATATAAACGACTATGATAACAAATGTAAGCGGCTCTAGCGGTTGCATGCCCTGATATCTTGAGCTAGAGTAACTCTATTATAAGCACTATCTATTATTGGTCTATCTGAAACACTTTTATTCAACAATACTTATTAAAAATATTGAGCATCACTATGACAACAATTAAGCAAAAAAATACGACATCAGCCATGAATGATGACACCAAACCATTATTTGCTAAAGATTATAACGTCTATATTAACCATACTGATGCTGGCGGTATAGTCTATCACGCCAATCACTTGGTGTTTTTTGAAAACTGCCGACGCGACTGGTTTACTGAGCTGGGCTTAAATGGCTATTTTTTGCAGACTGACAGTGGTGAAGTGCAGCATTTTGTCGTGAGTCAGGCAGACTTGCAATACAAAAGAGCCATTCTATTAGACGAGGTAATTAGCGTACGTATTGATAAAGTGGAACTAAAACCTGCCAGCATCATATTTTACCAAAGCATATATCGCAATCTACCAAGTCATGGCTCTACCGAAACAGGTAATAGCCAGCTACTAAGCAACACCAAAATCGTTATTGCCTGCGTACAAAACCTCGTCAAACCAGAGCCAATGAGTAATGATGAAATAGGCAGCGATAAATCAGATACTTCAGCGACAACTCCACCAATGCGTCCTATTCGTGTACCAAAAAAACTGCGCGTTACGATCGAACAAGCTATCGACGAGCAAGTAAATGGGCAGTAGTAGAACGCTATGAGCATAGATACGGGTAGAGTGTTGTTTGAATTTGATAATCTATGGGTACATAGCCAACGAACGATACGTACTCATAGCATTAAAGATAGCAAAGAAGCCTCCAATAAAATCTCTATGCCGTCTAGCATTTATCAAAAATGGACAAGCAAGCTAACCGTAAACACTTCACTAGATAAAGAGCCATCAATTCATGATCGAACGCTAATAAGCGGTGCGAGCGGTACGCTATTGTCAGGGCAAGTCACTGTTTTAACTGGAGCATCGGGTAGCGGTAAATCAGTACTATTACGAGTATTGGCAGGATTATTACCCATGAGCAGCGGTACTGTTCGTTTGGATGATGGCACGTCAAGTAATGTTTATCACGATATTCATAAGACTGCAACTATACGGTGGCGCCAGCAAGTTGCCCTACTCGCTCAGCATCCACAGTTGTTAGATGGCAGTGTCCTTGAAAACTTACAAATGCCTTATCAATTATATGCTCACCAGTCGCAGACTTTTGATAGAGACTGGCATGTTGCTCAGCTTGAACATTTAGATAGAAGTGCGGATTTTTTGCAACAAGATGCCAAGCACTTATCTGGTGGCGAGCGCCAACTGGTCAATACATTGCGTCTATTGCAACTCAGTCCACAAGTGTTATTGCTAGATGAACCAACTGCCGCTTTGGACATTGACACTTCAGCACAGCTAGTCAACTTGCTAATCAACTGGTTGCACGCAGATGCGCAGCGTACACTCCTATGGGTGACTCACGACACAAAAGATATCATGCCTTTGGCAAATAGACATTGGCACATGCAAGCAGGTGTACTCACCGTAGACCCTTGACATCTTCTTGATTGGCAATATTTAATCAAATGAGTAAGTCGTCGCTTAGTTGCTCAGACAATTTGGCACGTTAATAACCTTAACCCTCACCTTGTATTATTACTTCATAAATAAGCTCATATGAGTGGTACGAATGATATGCAAATTTTTCTCACTTATGGTGATATCGCTCTTGCTAGCAGCCTAATTATCATCGTATTGCTCATCTCTTGGCGCTTACGTTTAAAGCTAAGCAAGACCCTTTTGATAGCGGCATTTCGTACGATCATACAGCTTAGCTTTATTGGGCTGATACTGGCGTGGATTTTTGCACGTGAACAATGGTATGAAGTGCTAATCATATTAACAGTCATGACTTTAATTGCAGGAAGTGCCGCCAAAAATCGCGTTAAACGCAGTTATAAGGGGTTATTAATAGATACGTTATTGGCAGTCGGCATTTCAGCAATATTAGTAACGGCGATTGCCATTATAGCGATTTTGAATGTTGAGCCTTGGTATACACCGCAATTCATTATTCCCATATTAGGTCTGATATTAGGTAACTCTCTGACTGCCATTTCGTTGACTAGCAATCAATTGATTGAATCCTTTCATGAGCAATCTGGGCGTATAGAGATGATGCTCAGTCTATCTGCCAAACCATTCGAAGCCGTCCATGAGCAGATAAAAGCAGCTATCACTAATGGTATGACTCCAACTTTAAACTCTATGCTAGTCGTCGGTATTGTTAGCTTACCAGGCATGATGACGGGTCAAATCCTAGCGGGCGCCGATCCCACTCAAGCCGTACGCTATCAAATAGTCACTATGTTCCTGATATGTGTCAGCAGCACGCTTGGCTGCACCATCAGTGCCTTACTTATTTATCGACGTTTCTTTAATAAAAAAGATCAATTCATTTTACCGCAATAGTCTTAGCATCTACATCCTGTGTTTTTTGTCAGCTCACCAATATTAATTATCTAATCCTTCTTTTGGCAGCTAACAAAGTTACTATATTCTTATAAGTTAATATATGTACTGATCAGTATCGCTTACTGTTATTGTTTTAGACTAAATTCATGCTAATGTATTGCTCAAATGTATCGTTTTTTTGATACTTTATTTGTAAGCAGCAGATAAACAGTTTAAGAACGAGCATTATTTTTATTACTAAACATTTTATTTGTTTGTTCTATTTAATGCTTTATCTAAATATTTATTAAATAGAATGCTGTGATAGCAGCAAAAAGACTAGCTATTAATCAATAGACAAGGATGCTATTGAATATAGTATATATCGCCTAAATAAGTGGTGGTTTGTACTATTGATAAATTAACAACTATCCTCTTAAACCATTTTAGCCTATATCAAATCGCAAGGATGCTAACTATGATATCGAACAAACCTTGGCTTTCTCAATATCCAGCCGGTGTGCCAAAAACCATTAATCCCGATAGATATAGCAGCATCATGGAGCTGTACGAAGAATGCTTCGATCGCTTCCGTGGACATCCGATGAGCATTTGTATGGGAGTGACTCATACTTATGGTGATATTGATAACGCTTCAATGGCAGTCGCTGCTTGGCTACAGAACCAAGGCTTGCCAAAAGGTAGTGTCGTCGCTTTGATGATGCCAAACGTTCCGCAGTATCTACCAACCATGATTGGCATTTTGCGTGCAGGCTACGTTTGTACCCCTGTTAATCCTCTATATACTGGCCGAGAATTACGCCATCAGCTTAACGATTCTGGTGCTCAAGCGATCTTTGTGGTCGATAACTTTGCCCAAGCGCTTGAGCAAGTCATTGAAGAAACGGCTATCAAACGTGTGATCCTATCGAAAATGGGCGATATGATGGGTTTGAAAGGTATTTTGGTCAATACGATTATTCGTCAGGTCAAACGCTTAGTACCCAAGTATAATCTCAATGACCCCAAATACCATGTCACTAAATTCCCTGACGTGCTAAAAAAAGGTAAAAACTTACCTTTTCAACAACCAACCATGTCTCTGGACCAAAAAGCATTTTTGCAATATACAGGTGGTACCACAGGACTTTCGAAAGGCGCTATTTTATCGCAGCGTAATATCGTAGCAGCAGCGATGCAATCAGAAGCATGGACCCGCCCTATCACATCAGAAATTAATGAAGTATATATCAATATGGTAATGGCACTGCCGTTGTATCATATCTTCGCATTCATGTTGAGTTTACTTGGTATGCGTTCAGGTTATACTTTTATATTGATACCCAATCCTCGCGATATTCCAGGATTCGTCAAAACCTTGTCAAAACAACCGTTCCATATTTTCCCTGCAGTTAATACCCTCTTTAAGGGGCTGCTCGATAATCCAAACTTTAAAGATTTGGACTTTAGCTCTTTGCGTATCTCACAAGCTGGTGGTATGGCGGCTACTGAGCAAACTGCGAATCGATGGTTAGAAGTGACTGGCTGCGCGATGATCGAAGGTTGGGGTATGACAGAAGGCGTTGCAGTCGGTACCGCCAACGTTATTACCAATCGTGAGTTTAACGGTACTATCGGTGTACCAGCCCCTGGTGTCGATGTCATCATTATTGATGAAGATGGCAAGCATGTAGGTTTAAACGAAGGGGGTGAGCTATGTATTAAAGGCCCTAACGTAACCTCTGGATATCTGAATAGAGACAGTAGTGCTGATTTTACTAGTGATGGTTATTTCCGTACTGGTGATATCGTCAGCATGGATGACAAGGGTTATATTAAACTGCTCGATCGTAAAAAAGATATGATTTTGGTTTCAGGATTTAATGTATTCCCGAACGAAATTGAGTCTGTGATGCTTGACTGTGATGGTATTCTTGACTGCGCAGTAATTGGTATTCCTGACGATCATCAAGGTGAAGCGGTCAAAATATACGTAGTACCTGAAGACAATAATGTTACCAAAGAAGTGATTACAGACTTTGCCTTAGATAATCTAACGGGTTATAAGTGTCCACGCCACATCGAGTTTGTGAGTGACCTACCAAAAAGTAATGTCGGTAAAGTACTGCGTCAAAAATTGCGTGAAAAGCATAATGCAGATTACCCACAAAGATAAAACAACCTTAAATTTTAACTTTTCAAAAATTTAATTTTACTTTTACTAAAGAGCACCTTACATTTAATGTAGGATGCTCTTTAGCATATTTATTCTTAATTATTTATATTTGAGAATACTCTTCTAAAACTCTCGTTATTATATTCATAAAATTAATTATTCTGGTTTTCTTAATACAGGTAATGATAGTTATTTGATAAGACAGTGATTTATTTTTATGAACCAATTGCTCAATAACTGTATCCTACAACATATATTCTTTTATTTATCAAATTTAATTATAAACTATCAAGTTCTTGTATAAGAATAACAGACCTAGTTGTAGTTATGTTAATGTATCGCCAAAATGTGTCACTATACTTTCTGTTATTTTAATATTATAGTACTTTTAATTAAGGCCAATTGATTAATATTATTTTACAAGTGGTCATTTTCATTATCAAAAATAGTAATCGGCTTTTTAATCTACTTAGATGTTTACGCTTTGTGGTTAAATCAAACTTTATATAGGCCCCATATTTTAGCAGTATGTGAATACATAGGATAGCACTCGACAATTTCTTGCTAATGGAGCAGCAACTTGAATTGTTGACATGGACGTGACTACTTTTTTATAGAGCCTTAACTTATTTCAATATTTAAGGACACTAATCATGACAGTAGATAAACCTTGGCTTGCTCAATATCCAGAAAACGTACCCAAGACGATTAATCCTGATCAATATGAAAGCCTCATAGAGTTATATGAAGAGTGTTTTAACCGCTTTCGTATGCATCCGATGACTATCTGTATGGGTGTTACACATACTTATGGCGACGTTGATACAGCCTCACTTGCAGTAGCAGCATGGTTACAAGCACAAGGCCTACCTAAAGGCAGTGTAGTAGCTCTTATGATGCCAAACGTTCCCCAATATCTACCAACTATGATTGGTATTCTACGTGCAGGTTATGTTTGCACTCCAGTAAACCCACTATATACGGGTCGCGAGTTGCGTCATCAATTGAACGACTCGGGCGCTCAGGTTATTTTTGTTGTTGACAACTTTGCTCAAGCCTTAGAGCAAGTCATTGAAGAAACCAATATCAAACGTATCGTGCTGTCAAAAATGGGCGATATGATGGGTCTAAAAGGTATTTTGGTCAATACTGTCATCCGTCAGGTCAAACGCTTGGTTCCAAAGTACAACCTAAACGATCCTAAGTATGACGTTACTAAGTTCCCTGAAGTTCTAAAGAAAGGTAAGAATCTACCGATTCAAGCGCCAAAAACCACCCTACAACAGAAAGCTATTTTGCAGTATACAGGTGGTACGACTGGGTTATCTAAAGGTGCTGTCCTAACACAACGTAATGTCGTCGCTGCTGCTATGCAGTCAGAAGCATGGTATCGTCCTGTTACTTCAGACATCAATGAAGTCTATATCAATATGGTGATGGCGCTGCCTTTGTATCATATTTTTGCCTTCATGCTGAGTCTGCTCGGTATGCGTTCAGGTTATACCTTTATCCTAGTACCTAATCCGCGCGATATGCCAGGGTTTATTAAAACGTTATCAAAACAACCATTCCACATCTTCCCTGCCGTAAACACTCTATTCAAAGGGTTACTTGACCAGCCAAACTTTAAAAACTTAGATTTTAGTTCATTACGTATCACTCAGGCTGGTGGTATGGCGGCAACTGAGCAAACTGCAGCACGTTGGTTAGAAGTAACTGGCTGCCCTATGGTTGAAGGTTGGGGTATGACGGAAGGTGTTGCGGCAGGTACTGCTAACGTGATTACTGATCGTAAATTCAACGGTACTATTGGCATACCTGTTCCTAGCGTCGATATCATTGTAGTAGATGACAGTGGCAAACGTGTGGGCCTAAATCAAGCAGGCGAAATGTGTATTAAAGGCCCTAATATTACGTCTGGTTACTTTAATAAAGACAATACCAATGATTTCACAAGCGACGGCTACTTCCGTACAGGTGATATCATCAGTATGGATGAAAAAGGCTATATCACCCTACTAGATCGTAAAAAAGATATGATCTTGGTTTCAGGATTCAATGTATTCCCTAATGAAATCGAATCTGTCATGCTCGATTGTGATGGTATCGTAGATTGCGCAGTAATTGGTATTCCTGATGACCACCAAGGTGAAGCGGTTAAAATTTATATCGTACCTGCCGATAACAATGTCACTAAAGAAGTCATCAAAGAATTTGCGCTGGACAATTTGACTGGTTATAAATGTCCACGTCATATTGAGTTTGTCAGTGAATTACCAAAGAGTAATGTTGGTAAAGTACTGCGTCAAAAGCTGCGTGAACAGCATATGTCAAATAATCCTCAAACGTTGTAATACTTGCCCTGCTATTTCAGAGCAAATAGAAGAAGCCCACTACAATAATAGTGGGCTTCTTCTTTTCTGCTTTAAGAAAATCAGCTTAGTTTATTCATTACCTGTAATGGCAAGTGCTTCATCGCATGACTGACCATAGACCAAGGTAGGCTCGGCACACAGGCTTCATCCACACCCGCTTCAATAGCTGCGACAATTGCTTTAGTACCAGTATCTGTATCGACTTCAAATGGTAATGGCTTAGAACCTTCGTTGATTTCGGTGCGAATATAACCTGGGTAAATTGTAGAAACTTTAATAGGTAAATTGGTCAAAAGCATATCAGCACGAATGCCTTCTGCTAAGTGAGCCAAACCAGCTTTACTTGCACCATAGGTTGTCAGATGCCTAGGCAATCCACGCATGGCTGACATGCTAGATATCACGACCAAATGCCCGCTGTTTTGAGCACGGAAGATATTCATGGCGGCTTCACACTGTGCCAGTGCGGCGACAAAATTGACATCAGCAGTGCGACGATTGGTTTCAAAATGTCCTTTACCAATGCGGCGGCTATCACCAATACCCGCATTGACCACTACTCGCTCAATGCTACCGAAATCATCTGCAAAAGCATCAAACACTTGAAAGACCGTATCGTAATCACTCACATCTAGTGCTTGGTATTCGACTCGAATATCAGGATATTTGTTCATCATCTCCGATTTTAACTGTTCTAAACGATCAGTGCGACGCGCGCATATAGCCAAGTTGTAGCCAAGGCTAGCAAACAGTCTTGCCATGCCCTCGCCCAGACCTGAACTGGCACCTGTGATAAGCACCGTTTTACCGTTGCCTACTTGCTGCTGACTCAGGTCTTTTAGATAGCTTGCAGGCCGAACCGCGCCTACTATCTGGTCTTTGCTATGGCGCGCACTTTTAGCAACCAATTTTATTAATTTGTTTTGCATGTACAGTCCTTTGTGTATCGATATTACACAGAATCAAATCGGTATCTAGTATAAACGCTGATAGTGCTTATACCTTAAATAGGTATGACACTACATTATTCGCAAGTCATATATAAATTTATCGCCATGTCACGAATGGTTTACCATCAGAAAATAAATGACTGTATTCATTTAAAGACAACAAGCGAGAACTTTGATTCTTTAAAGTAATAGAGGTCACACCCGTGTTGACCAAGCTTTTATTCAGCTGATAAGCAGTCTGACTGCCTTGTCGCAATAACTGGGCAGTGATTGCAGCGATGACACCACCTGAAGTGAATACGAGCACGGTACTGTCCTGATCTAAGCTCATGTTTGCTACTTTTGTACGCACTTGTTCAAGGGCTTGCTGTGCACGATCATTAAACTGTGGCCAACTTTCAATATAATCTTGGTCATTGTCACCAGCATGCCAGCGTTGCATCGCTTGATCAAATAGCTCAGCCAGTCGCGTGGCTGGCGATTCTGCTTTGGCCACTTCAGCTGAGATGTCAGATCGATTTCCCGATGCTTCTGCTGACTTAACGAACACGTCTTTGTGATTAAATTCATCAAACTGCGGCAGAATATAACTATCAGGCTGATCAAAGTTGATTGCGGGCGCAGTAGCTGTGCCATTGGTATTATTGGCATGTGTAGATGATTGGTAACGCTCCCAAAAATGACGTGCTGAGTCTTGCTGTCGAACCAACCTACCAGTAAATATGGCATCAATGCGGCGCCGCGTAGCTGCATAGTGCTGACCTAGCATTTGTGCCTGAACAGTGCCTAGTTCTGAGAGTTGATCATAGTTTTCTTGTCCAAAAGACGCTTGGCCATGACGTGCTAAAAGTATGGTTGTCATCAATTATTACCTTTTATCATATTTGCTAAAGTACGGTTTGCTGAATGCTTACGCTTCAGGAGAGTCAGGTGCTTTTGCAAAATAACCTTTTGGTAAAATACTTTTGACCACTTTTTGAACAGGGCTTGGTAACTGCTCGATAGCAGCAGCATCTACGCCTATGTCTTCTAAATGCGGCTGCACATGCGCATTGAATAAAGCTTCACCTTCATATTGCGCAATCAATTTGAGACATTTAGCATGCATGACATGTATAACGAGCCAAGCGTTTTTGAATGCTGGATTGGTGGTTTGCTTATGATAATAACGATAGTAGATTTGCTGAATAATGCCTGAGAGGCGGAACAATCCGAACACTTCATAGAAGGTCCAGTTATCTATCTCTAAACCTGACTGTTTTAGATAATATTCAACCACTTCATCGCGCGTCATCATACCTTCTAAATGTGTTGGCTGACGACGGAATTGCTGCATGATGATATTATCATCTTCTTCAATCCAGTAAGCCAACGCACTACCCAAGTCCATCAATGGATCGCCAAGGGTTGCCATCTCCCAGTCGAGCACGCCAATCACTTTGGTCGGCTCATCCGCATCAAGTATGACATTGTCAAAGCGCCAATCATTATGAATGATACAAGTTTTGCTATCAGCTGGTGTGTGCTTAGCAAGCCATTGTCTGACCAATGCAAAGCTCGGTACGTTTGGCGTCTTTGCTTTGACATAACGTTTATCCCAACCACTGATCTGGCGTTCACAGTAGCCTTCACCGCGGCCCAAGTTGACCAAATCAGGATGCTCGGTATAGTCTATCTGGTGTAGCTCTACCAAAGCGTCTAATACATTGGTGCAAAGCAGACGCGTTTGCTCAGGATTTAGATCGATACCTTCTGGCAATTCTGCACGAGGGATAATACCTTCCATCCGCTCCATCACATAAAAGTCAGCGCCGATAACAGCTTCATCCGTACATAGCGCAATCATCTCAGGTACATAAGGATAAGCATCTTTTAACGCTTTTTGAACGGTGTACTCACGCACCATGTCATGGGCAGATTTTGCCTTGGTACCTTTTGGTGGACGACGTAATATGAGATCTTGGTTTTTATCTTCACTTTCATACTGTAGTCGATACGTCCAGTTTGATGCGCCGCCTGAGAACTGAGTGACTGTAGGCTCGCCTACTACGTCGACACCTTGACCGCGAAGCCATTCACTTACTGCTTTGGCATCAAGCTCTTCACCCTCGCGTACGGCACCGCCTTTGTCTAGTACTTTATTATCAGTTGCCATGAGACATTCCTTATCATGTGGTCATTTATTTTTATAACAGATATGCGAGCTAGTTCTCAATTCAATTCAATTTATCTCATGCTTATTACCATTTTTGAGATGAGGACTCGCTCTAGTGATGAAAAATTCACTACTAAGTTGTTAATAGTGAATTCTTAATTAGCATGTTGATTGGTTTATTCTTGATAGTTGCGTGAGCAAATCAAAACTAACTCACACAACCGTTTGTTAAGATTAAGCTTAAGCTTTGTCAGACTTAGGAGAACGACTAAAGCCCTGACGTTTTAGTTCTAGCTTAGCAATCATGGTTTTATGTACTTCATCTGGACCATCTGCTAAACGTAGTACACGTGCCTGCGCATAAAAGTTTGGTAGCAATGTGTCTTGACACACGCCCATACCACCATGAATCTGAATCGCCATATCGACCACTTCTTGTAGCACAGTTGGCGCCACTACTTTGATAGCAGAGATTTCAGTCAATGCGGCTTTGGTGCCTTGAGCATCCATTTTTTGGGCGGCGTACAATGTTAGCAAGCGTGCTTGGTCGATTTTGATACGGGCCTCGCTGATACGCTCAAAGTTACCACCCAATTGTAGTAATGGATTACCAAAGGCAGTACGTGACATACCACGCTTGACCGCTAATTCAAGAGATTTTTCGGCAGCACCGATACAGCGCATGCAATGATGAATACGGCCTGGCCCTAGACGACCCTGTGCAATCTCAAAACCTTTACCAGGTCCACCAATGAAGTGGCTGACTGGCACACGCACATTTTCGAAGCTAATCTCACCATGGCCGTGCGGTGCATCATAGTCACCAAACACTTTAAGCATACGTTTAATGTTCACACCCGGAGTATTGACTGGTACAAGCACCATCGAATGCTGATGATGACGGTCTGCACTTTCATCCGCGGTATATGCCATCACAATCAAGACATCAACCGCTGGATCACCAAGACCAGATGACCACCACTTACTACCATTGATGACAATCTCATCACCATCTACTACCGCTGTTGCTTGCATATTGGTTGCATCACTTGATGCCACATCAGGCTCAGTCATACAAAACACAGAGCGCGTCTTACCTTCTAGGATTGGGGTAAGCCACTTGTCTTGCTGCTCTTGAGTACCGTAGCGCCACAATAGTTCCATATTACCGCTATCAGGGGCATTGCAGTTGAATACATGAGGTGCTAGCAAACTACGACCAGTCAATTCTGCAATAGGCGCATAATCAGTAACTGACAGTCCTGCACCTAAAGTGTCATCTGGCAGGAATAAATTCCACAAACCTTCTTCACGTGCTTGTTTGCGCAAATTTTCGTAGGCTTCTGGCCACTCCCAGTTTTCCCAGTTACCGTCAGGGTTTTTCTTATGACAATCTTCCCAGAATTGGGCTTCGATGGGTTCAATATTCGTTTCAATGAACGCTTTGACTTTGGCATGCATGGCTTGACCATGTTCTGTTGCGGTAAACATTAAATTGTCGTTAGACATAAATGACTTCCTTTTCTTTATTGATTGTCTAAATCAAATGTTGATAAAAAGCTCTACTAGAGCTTTAGTGCACGCACGTATACTGTTTTCCGTGTGCTACATTTATAACACAGCAATTGTCAATAAACAGCAAAAAGGCGCGACCAGCTAGGCCACGCCTTTTACAAAATGTAAACAATGTATCTAAAAACTTCTGAGCACTAAAACACCATTATTTAACTATCATAATGATAACTAACATTATTTCAGAATATTTAGGCGACTATCCAAATCAAAACGTGCAAGTGCATCAGGTAATTTATCTACGGCCATGCTCAGTGTCGCTTCTGCTGCCTGAGCCAATCCTAACTTTTCTGCTAACGTCGGCTTCTGACGTGAATATAGTGCATACACTTCGTTGTCTTCCATACGTTCCAAAATATAGCTGTCTGAAGTCTGTAGACTATCAATCAAGTTAAGTTTTAGCGCATCTTCACCATACCAATGCTCACCCGTAGCTACTTTGGCAACATCGAGTTCTGGACGATACGTGTTAACGAAATGCTTAAATAGCTCATGCGTCTGTTCTAGCTCTTCTTGGTATTTGGCACGGTCTTCGGCATCATTTTCACCAAATACAGTTACCGTACGCTTGTAGTCACCAGCGGTAAACATCTCATAATCGACGTCATGGTTTTTTAGCCATTTATGGAAGTTTGGCAATTGTGACACCACACCGATTGAACCAATGATAGCGAATGGTGCGGCTACTACCTTGTCTGCAACACAAGCCATCATATAGCCACCGCTCGCCGCCACTTTATCGACACAGACCGTCAATTTTAAACCAGCATCCTTTAGGCGAACCAATTGTGCTGCGGCCAAACCATAACCGTGTACCAAACCACCGCCTGATTCGAGACGGACGATAACTTCGTCACCTTTATTTGCGGTACTAATTAAAGTACTAATTTCTTCACGCAAATGTTTGACCGCAGTTGCTTTGATATCACCGTCAAAATCGAGCACAAAAACTTGTGCCTTGTCATCAGTATGTTTTTTCTTATTTTTAGTTTTTGCTTTTAATGCTTGCTTGGCTTTTTTGGCCATGACTTTTTTAAACTGTTTGAGGGCAGCTTTACCTTGGGTGGCTTCCATCAAATCTTCACGGCGCTGCTTTTGAGCATCATTTAAGTGCCGTATTTTAAGCTCGACAGGGTTTTTAGGGGGATGAAATAGCATGGTTACAAATCCTCAAGTCAGTAAATATGTTGATATGGCTGTTTTTATTAGCGTGCGGTTGATATGTGCACACTAAGCGGCGTTTTCAAGCATGATGACAATATTTAACCCAATATAAATATCACTGAATAAATACCTCAGATACTTACAGACTCCCGTTCTTTGATTGAACTCAGCCGGTTGTATAACAAAGGCAGATTAGGCATAATATGCGTTTATATCAAATTTTCTGCAGCCAACGTGATGACCATATGTCTTAATCGCGTTGTTTGTGTGTTTTTTTTGCAAATAGCTTGAAACGCACAGCAATGGCTGCATTATTGTACTTCGAATTGGGCTGATAACTGGATAACCATATTATGACGCAAAGCACTATGACGCATAGCGAATACCGAGACGAGTATTGCGGAGCCGTAACCGAGAGCTTGCTTGAGCAAACCATTAGTATCGTAGGCTGGGTACATCGTCGTCGCGATCACGGTGGCGTGATTTTCTTAGACATGCGTGACCGCGCAGGTATCTTACAGGTCGTGGTCGACCCTGATACCCCAGAAGCTTTCGCAGCAGCTGATGCTGTACGTCCTGAATACGTACTAAAGATAACTGGCCGCGTACGTCGCCGTTATGAAGGTACTGAAAATAATAATATGACCAGTGGCCAGATTGAGCTATTGGGCAAAGAAATTGAAGTACTAGCTAAGTCTGAAACACCGCCATTCCCATTGAATGACGAAAAAACAACTGTATCTGAAGACCTGCGTCTGAAGTATCGTTATCTTGATATGCGTCGTCCGCAAATGCAAGAGCGTATGGTGTTCCGTGCCAAGGCGACTTCAGCGATTCGTCGTTATTTAGACGATCATGGTTTCTTGGATGTTGAGACACCTATCTTGACTCGTGCAACGCCTGAAGGTGCGCGTGATTATCTTGTACCATCACGTACTCGTCCAGGTAACTTCTTTGCCCTGCCGCAGTCACCACAGCTATTTAAGCAATTATTGATGGTGTCAGGTTTTGACCGTTATTATCAAATTGCTAAATGCTTCCGTGATGAAGATTTACGTGCCGATCGTCAGCCTGAATTTACTCAGGTAGATATTGAGACTTCTTTCTTGAACGAAGAAGAAATCATGAACATCAACGAAGGTCTTATCAAGCATTTGTTTAAGACAATGATGGACGTTGAGTTTGAACAGTTCCCACGCATGACTTACGCTGAAGCCATGCGTGACTATGCATCAGACAAGCCTGATTTACGTATTCCTCTAAAGTTGGTTGACGTTGCAGACTTGATGAAAGACGTTGACTTTAAGGTATTTGCCGGTCCTGCAAACGATCCTAAAGGTCGTGTTGCTGCCCTACGTATCCCTGGTGGCGCATCGTTAAGCCGTAAGCAAATCGATGCTTATACCAAGTTTGTTGGTATTTATGGCGCACGCGGTTTGGCTTATATCAAGGTCAATGACGCTAGCAGCATTAACAACGGTGTGGATAAAGAGTCTGGTCTACAGTCTCCTATCATCAAAAACATGACTGATGATGTGCTTGTGAGCTTGATCGAGCGTACTGCTGCAGAAGATGGCGACATTATCTTCTTTGGTGCGGACAAAGCCAGTGTCGTGAATGATGCAATTGGTGCATTACGCCAAAAAATCGGTCTAGATCTTGAAATGACGACTTGTGAATGGGCACCACTTTGGGTGACCGACTTCCCAATGTTTGAAGAGACTGACGATGGTCGTTGGACGTCGATGCATCATCCGTTCACTAAGCCTAAAGGCTCAGTTGAAGAGTTGAAAAACAACCCAGAATCTGCCCTTTCTATCGCTTATGACATGGTATTGAACGGTACTGAGATTGGTGGTGGTAGCTTACGTATCAACACTTATGATATGCAGCAAGCTGTACTTGAAGCGTTGGGTATTGGTGAGCAAGAAGCTGAAGATAAATTTGGTTTCTTACTTGATGCTCTAAAATTTGGTGCGCCACCGCATGGCGGCCTAGCATTTGGTTTGGATCGTTTGATTATGTTGATGGTAGGCGCAAGCTCTATCCGTGACGTTATCGCCTTCCCAAAAACCAAAACGGCTGACTGCCCATTGACCCAAGCACCTGCTGGCGTTGATAGCAAACAACTACGTGAGCTTGGTATCCGTGTGCGCGAAAAAGCACAAGCTGATACCAACAAGCCTGCTGAATAAATCGTTTGATGATGCGCGGTTGCTGTCTACAGTGCTTGTTACGTGATTCATTACCATGTGAGTGGTCATGAATCCGTACCATATTTTCAAAGTCGTGCCATTGTCTGTACTGCAGATGCTGGCACGTTTTGTTGCGTGGGTTATCATTAAGATACCCAGTCTAAGTATCATGCGTACCATTCAGATCAATATGGCGCTGATTACTCATACACTGTCTGAGCAGCAAAAGCGAGCGTTGACCAAAGACATTATTTATCATCAATGTCTGACCAGTATTGAATCTATAAAAAGCTGGGCGATGCCACCTGAGTGGAGTATCGCTCAGATTCATGACGTCCATAATAAAGACATTTTTTTAGAGGGTCTTGCCAATCCAAATGGCATGCTTGCTATCGTCCCGCATCTCGGCACTTGGGAGATGATGAATGCTTGGCTCAACCAGTTTGGTGCGCCAACCATTATGTATAAGCCAGTTGACGGCAAATTCGCTAACGATTTTATCCTTCAAGGACGTGCGCGACTTAACGCGACTTTAGTACCTACTGATGGGAGCGGTGTTAAAGCCGTGTTTAAAACACTCAAGCAAGGTGGTTTTAGTATCGTACTGCCAGACCACGTTCCAGAGCCATCAGGCGGCGTTGTCGTTCCGTTCTTTGGTATCGAAACATTGACCAGTACCCTTGCCTCCAAATTGGCAAGCAAAACCAAATGTGCATTGGTTGGCTTATCTTGTATTCGCCGTACCGATGGACGCGGTTTTGACATTTACTGCTACAAACTCGATGATCCTGCTTTATACGACCGTAACGCCGAAGTGGCAACTCATGCTCTCAATCAGGCTATGGAGCGTATGATTACAGACAACTACAGTCATTATATGTGGGGGTATCGACGTTTTAAGCGTATTCCAAACTTAGGCAACCCTTATAAAAAAGATAAAGAGACTTTAGCAGCCTTTATCCAATCTCACCATTCTAGCGTTTCTAATCTTTCTGCTAGCGATATCAACGATAGCGTTCGAAATAACAATGTTGAAAGCGACAATGTTAAAAGCGATAACACTAAGCTCGACAATCATTAGTCATCACCAACCTAGCGTTGCACTATTTAGACGTACCATCAGTTTAGACGTTCCATCAGTCACAGCTATGCTAATATTGGCTGAACTCTATATTCTTTTACTTTTATTAGTCCTTCATTTATCTGACTATTATCTCAATACGAGTGCATTATGACATCTGACGTAACTAAGACCTCATCTGCAAATCCTAAGCAAACCAGCACAAATGCTGCTGAACAGCGTTATATCATCTGTATGAAATGGGGCGACAAATATGGTCCTGAATACGTCAATCGTCTCTACAACATGGTTAGTCGACATCTAACCTTAGATTTCCAAATGGTTTGCTTGACTGATGACAGCACAGGTATTGACCCTGCGATTGCCTGTTATCCGATACCTGACATGGATTTACCAGCAGGTCCTGAACGTGGTTGGAAAAAACTGACTACCTTTAAGCCTGAGCTGTATGATTTAAAAGGTGTGGCGCTATTTTTAGATATCGATATCGTCATTGTCGATAATATCGATGCATTTTTTACTTACCAAGCAGAGCATGAAGACAGTGTCGTCATCATCCGCGACTGGAAAAAACCTTGGCGCATGATTGGCAATAGCTCTGTTTATCGCTTCAATATTGGTATGAATACCTATCCTGATTTGCTGTCCAATTTTGAGCGAAACTTTGAAACCATTCGTACCCAAGTACGTCACGAGCAGGCTTACCTCTCTAACTATTTGCGTGAGCATCACCACTTAGAGTATTGGGATAAGACATGGTGTGTCAGCTTTAAGTACCAATGCATTGCGCCGATTCCTTTTAACTTTGTGCGCACACCTACTCTGCCGGATGATGCAAAAATCGTTATCTTCCACGGTGAGATTAACCCGCCCGATGCGATTGCTGGTAGTGGTGGTAAATGGTATCGACATGTGAAGCCAAGCCCATGGTTAAAAGACCATTGGCAATAGATGCTTAGTAATTAACCATATTTAGACAATTTATAATTAGCGTAAAGGCAGTGTATTAAGATATAAGATAGGTGAAATAAACGACTGGAAAATAGTATGGCGCTATATTTGAGATTACCTGCTACCGCTAGGTTCAATATTGATAATGAGCTCATCATTATCAATGCTTTTAATGCCAATGAACCTGAACAGAGCTTGCATGGAAAAGACGTCAATATTATCGCTTCAGGGCCATCTATACAGCAGCTACCGTTAGCAGAGCTCCTAGATACGCCTACTATTTTTGTCAATGGCAGTATCAGCCTGATTGGGCAGCATCAGTTTACCGATATTGCTGGTTACGTTATCAGTGATGCGCGCTTTATCAATCATCAGCCTGATATTTTACAGCAGTACTATACAGGGCAACCTCTGTATGCAACGCTAGCTGTCTTTGAAGCGATGGCCACTACGCACCCTGATATTATGCAAACGTACCATCATGCCATGCGAGTGTTGTACCCAGTAGATAGGCCTTGGGGAGTGAAGTCAAACAAGCTATCTTTTAATAAGCTTATCTTTAAGAAAAAATTACTCAATAAAAAAATGCCGCTATCGTATTTTATCAATAATCCAAACTTTATCATTGATAGCGATCATAAAGCGGCTGACATCGGCGTCTCTCTTAACATTACTCATGGATTTGTGGAAGCAGGAACCGTTGCTTATGTAGCGGCGCAGTTGGCGTTTTCGCGTCAAGCAGCGAGTATTCATCTGTACGGTATTGACCTGCTTAACAGTAAGCAACCACGGTTTTATGAAAATAAAAACAATAGTGCACCAAGTATGCTCAGCAAAGTCATGAACGAGCGCATTATCCCTTCGTTTAACTTACTTGGCAGAATCTATCAATCGCATGGTGT
This sequence comes from Psychrobacter sp. UBA3480, assembly GCF_002377945.1. GTDB lineage: Bacteria > Pseudomonadota > Gammaproteobacteria > Pseudomonadales > Moraxellaceae > Psychrobacter. The sequence goes on along the minus strand of NZ_DFQV01000011.1, from coordinate 86,948 downwards.
CCCTGTCGTAAATCACTCTCCTATTTCTAAATCGCTATTTGACACTTTCTAGTTAATAACTCGCAGTTAATAACTCGCAGTTAATAACCTCTGCTTGATGGCGTTTAATTAAGAACCACTACGATTTATAAACCCTCATTTTTATCTGAATCCAAAACAGAACCAAACGCTAAGTACTGTCTTGCAATATGTTCAGGCAGTAACTGCTGGTTTAGCGGAACGATATAATCTGTAAGGTTATCTATGGCTTGATCGATGAGCATGGCCAAGCCATCAATATCACCTACCGCAATCAAGTTCTGCTCGGGTAATAGCTCTCGTGGACCAAAAGGACAATCCGTACTGATTACTGGTACACCCAGTGCCTGCGCCTCTACAATGACATAGCCAAAGCCTTCAAATTTAGAAGTAAGCACCATCAGTGCAGCTGATCTAATTAATGGATAAGGGTTGGTCTGGAAGCCTAAAAACTTAATACTATCGCTAATATTTAGTTGGACAGCCAACTGTTTAATCTCTGCTTCAAGCCTACCTTTACCTACTAGTACTAATGGCAGCTTCCGTTCTGTTTTGGCATATGCCTGTAGTAAGTCTCGATGACCTTTCATGCTGTCAAATGAAGCAACATGTATGATGTATTCTTTATCTACTAAGCCGAAATGTTCAAGATGGCTAGTTGCTGCTGCTTTGGTATTTATAGCAATAGCATCACAAGGATTATAGATTGTTGTGGTTTTGGTGATATTTCCTATAAGAGCAATCAAGTCTTGGCGGGCACCCTTACTCACACAGCTACAAGGATGAGCGCCATAAACCATTTTCAAATGGTTTATAGTCTGTACTGGCGATTCTAATAATTGATTTTGGAACTGCTTTGATAGCGCTGTATGTAGTACATTTACGATGTTTGGCAACTGGCTATATGTCATAATCCAGTTTATCTTATAGATATTAGCCAGTATTAAATCTGGCTTCCCTATTTGGCTAAGCACGTAAGTATCAATACGTTTAGCAACTGATTCGTAGGCTTGTGTTCGCGTAGATTCTGGGTCGAGATTCTGCTCAGAAAACACCTCATCATATGGCACGATGTGATATTGCACACGAGCGTCTAGTAGCATATCTTGCGTCGCTTCCAAGCATAGGATATGAGTACGATAGCCCATATCTGCATAAGCGCTTGCCAAAGTCGTAACCATACGCTCAGCACCGCGACCTTCAAGCGCTTTTAAAATAAATAGAATAATAGGTGGCATTGGTGTCTCAGCTTGATTTTTTAACGGTATAGGCATGATAGGTTAGCCAAATGAATGCAACTATGGTCATAATTATTGCAGCGTTCTGACTTTATATGCTAGTCTCACCTACCGCTGGTGCTCGGCATTTACTCAGTAAAGTACGAGCAGGATTTAACGGCATCTCTATAAAAAATTATAATTAGTCTAACTATCTAAATCGATTAAACCTTGTTAATAATCGCATCAGCAAATATCATAGCTGATCTAATATAGTTACTAAAATAGATGTGTATCCGCAAAGAACAGGATCAGTTATGAAGCAGCCTAATGAAAATACATTAGACATCGTCATTGCTTGGGTAGATGGTGCAGACCCTATACTCAAACAAAAGCGAGAACAGTATAAGCCAACTAAAGAAGTGGCATCTGACGCAATAACTGACACGCGTTTCGCCAGCGACGATGAGATATATTATAATATTGCTTCTATCATCAAATATGTGCCTTTTTGTCGTCATATATATATTGTCACAGATCAACAAAAGCCAGCGTTCATCGATGAGTTTGCCAAGCAAGGTATTTGCTCAGCAGATAAAATACGCATCGTTGATCATAAGGACATATTTTCGGGTTACGAGCGGTTTTTGCCTACGTTTAATACCCGATCGATTGAGTCGATGATATGGAATATTGAGGGGCTATCTGATTACTTCATCTATATGAACGATGATTTCTTTTTTAACCAACCAGTAAAAATAGATGACTTTTTGGATGGTAAAAATCTGAACATTCACGGCCACTGGCGTAAAAGTGCGGCATTAAATGCTAAGCTTAATTTCCGAAAATCGCGCTTTAAATTGTTTGGAACACCGATTCAACCAAGGCATACTATCGCCCAAATGCTAAGTGCCAAAGTAATCGGTATGGATCAATTTTTTGAAATTCATCACTATCCGCATATCGTCGATAGGAATATATTGAAAGATTATTTGCTAAACCATCCTCAGCTACTGACAGAGCAGATTAAATATAAATTTAGAGATGTGGCTCAGGTGAATCCGATAACCCTGATGAATCATCTGAAAATTCAAAAAGATGAAGCAAATCTAAAACCCGATACCTCTGTCAACTATCTAAAAAATGAAGGTAGTGTCGATGATTTTATTACTGCTTTAGAAGATGAATCTATCAAGTACGGTTGTATCCAAAGCCTAGATCTTCTTGAGACAGATTCGCACAAGAAAATCAGCCAAGCTATGAAGCATAAATTTTTAGCGTATCTTCCCACTTCTGTGACGGGAACGCCAGTTAGCTGAGCTGACATGGTATCGTGATTTTGAATCTTATTTAGCATAAACCAATTTTGGATTAGACCCATCAAAGCATAAACATTAATTGGATATATTATGAAAATAGCAGTAGTAGGTACAGGCTACGTAGGCTTATCAAATGCAATGCTATTGGCACAGCATAACGAAGTCGTCGCTGTCGACATTGTTCCTGAAAAAATCGACTTATTGAATACTCAGCAGTCCCCTATTGAAGATGAAGATATTGAAGACTTTTTATCAAATAAAAATCTCAACTTTTCTGCGACACTTGATGCAGCGGCAGCCTATAAAGGCGCTGATTTTATTATTGTGGCGACACCAACTGATTATGACGCCAAGACCAATTATTTTAATACATCAACGGTAGAAGCAGTGATTGAGCAAGTACTTTTGGTCAATCAACAAGCAATCATTATTATAAAGTCTACCGTACCAGTAGGATATACGGCGAGTATTAGAGAGCGTTATGCAACTGACCGTATTATCTTTTCACCCGAATTTCTGCGAGAAGGTAAAGCGCTGCATGACAACCTTTACCCTTCTCGAATCATTGTAGGTGAGCAGTCAGAGCGAGCTCAATTGTTTGCTAACTTACTTCTTGAAGGTGCAATCAAAAAGAACGTGCCGCTACTATTTGTGAAGCATACTGAAGCTGAGGCGATTAAATTATTTTCTAATACTTATTTAGCAATGCGCGTGGCCTATTTTAATGAGCTTGATACTTATGCTCAAACATTTGGGCTCGAAACCAAACAAATCATAGAGGGAGTCGGCTTAGACCCCCGTATTGGCGATCATTACAACAATCCATCGTTTGGCTATGGTGGTTACTGTTTGCCTAAAGATACCAAGCAGCTATTAGCCAACTATGATGAGGTACCAAGCAACCTTATTAGAGCCATTGTTGACTCCAATAGCACCCGTAAAGATTTTATAGCCGATAAAATTATCGAGAAGAATCCTAAAGTAGTAGGCATCCATCGACTGGTCATGAAAAGTGGTTCAGACAACTTTAGAGCTTCTGCGATACAAGGCATCATGAAGCGTATTAAAGCAAAAGGCATCAAGGTAATCGTATACGAGCCTGTATTAGAAGAAGAAGAGTTTTTTAATTCACGAGTTCTCAAAGACCTATCAGAATTTAAAGCAATGAGTGATGTCATCGTTGCCAATCGCTTGTCTGCAGAGATACAAGATGTATCTCATAAAGTATTTACACGTGATTTATTTGGGAGCGATTAATGAATATCTTAGTCACCGGTGCGGCAGGTTTTATAGGTTTTCATCTGATTAAAGCCTTATTAAATAAAGAAATCTTTATTGTTGGTATTGATAACCTTAATAATTACTATGATGTTCAGCTAAAAAAAGACCGTCTAAAAATTCTTGCTGAAAACTCAACTGAAGACAATTTTAGATTTATTGAGTTAGATTTGGCAGAACGTGATGCAATGGCCAGTTTGTTTACTGAACACGGCTTTGATATCGTTATTAATCTCGGTGCACAAGCCGGTGTACGTTATTCTATTGAAAACCCACATGCTTATATGGATTCAAACATGGTAGGATTTTTAAATGTGCTTGAAGGCTGTCGCCAGACCAAAGTGGCACATTTACTGTATGCCAGCTCAAGCTCGGTCTATGGTATGAATATCAAACAGCCATTTAGTACTCAAGATCGCGTTGATTTTCCTATCAGTTTATATGCTGCTACCAAAAAATCTAATGAGTTAATGGCTCATACCTACAGCCATCTATACAACATTCCTACGACAGGTTTGCGCTTTTTTACAGTTTATGGCCCTTATGGGCGACCTGATATGGCTTACTTTTCTTTCACGAAAAAAATCCTAGCGGGCGAGCAAATTGATGTATACAACAATGGTGAGATGCAGCGTGACTTCACTTATATTGATGATATCGTTGAAGGTATCACACGTCTTATAGATAAAGCCCCTTCTCCTCAGCATTCTGCTACTAGCACAGCTATCGCACCTTACCAAATCTATAATATTGGTAACAATCAACCGATCACGCTACGCCGATTCATAACTGCGATTGAAAGTGCTTGCGGCAAAAAGGCAAAAGAAAACTTGCTACCGATGCAAGCAGGTGATGTGCCTATTACTTATGCAAATATAGATGAGCTAACGACAGACATTGGTTTTAGACCGCAAACTAGCATTGAAGAAGGTATTTCAAAGTTTGTAAATTGGTATAAAGCGTATTATCAGGATAACAAATAGTCTCAAATAAGACATAAAACCTGATAAATTCTAGAGTAGATATTGTAAAGAAGAGTCAAACTATGAAAACATTAACCTACCTAATCAATCTAGATGGTAGCGATGAGCGTCTAGAGAGATCGAGACAGCAACTTAATCATATCAATTGGCCATTTGAACGCGTATCTGCCTATGATGGCCGCGGCAAGGATTTATCGGAGTTTGTAAACTATGATGATAAAAGTGCCAAGAGCAATTTAGGTCGTAGTCTCTTAAATTCAGAAATCGGCTGCTATTTAAGCCATTATCAATGTGCACAAAAGTTCCTGGAAACTGATGCTGATATTTTAGTTGTATTAGAAGATGATATGAAGATGAACAGTAGTTTTAAACCTGTTATTGATAAAACACTGACGTATCTACATACTCATCCAGAGTTGGACTGGTATCTGGTTAATATCGCAGCTAAAAAGAAGAAGCTTGCTAAAGACATTGTTACTTTTGATGCGCATACTTTATGGCATGCTTATTACTTCCCTATCCGCGGCTTAGGGCTTATTTGGTCACGCAAAGGTGCAGAAGAGTTTATTAAACAAGGTAAGACCATTGATATGCCTGTCGACATTTTCTTTCAAAGGTGGCTTAGCCAAAATGGTAAAGGTCTAGGCCTATGGCCTGCACTGATCAGCCCAATGGGATTCGACAGCGATATCTTAGGTACACAAGCGACCCAAAATATACAGCGTAAAGAAAAAGAAGGTAGAGACTCATCTTATAGTTTGAAAAAGCAAAAAAGAATGCTACAAGATAAAGTCGTCGCTATTAAAAACTTAATCATTACTAAATAACGTAGGATCACCTTATTATGAGAAAGTTTGTTATTAGCTTAGCCTCTGCAACCGACCGCAGAAAACATATTGAGTCAGAATTTGGTAAACATAACGTAAACTATGAATTTTTTGATGCTCTAACACCAGATCTTGCGAAACTTTATGCTGAACGTTTATCTTTAGATTTAGCCTCTGCAAATCTAACCCCAGGTGAGTTGGCGTGTATGATGAGTCACGTAGCCATTTGGGAGAAAGTCATTAAAGAGAATTTAGCATACGCCACTATTTTTGAGGACGATATCTATTTAGGTGACGATGCTGAAACATTACTCAATTGTGATAAATGGATTAAACTTGACTGGCATATCGTTAAAATTGAAGCTTTTACCAAAAAAACTTATTTATCAAAAGATACACATGCTGTACGAGATGGTAAGCGCTACGTGACTGAATTAAAGGGTAAAAACCTGGGTACAGCAGGCTATATACTATCTTTACAAGGAGCTAAGGTGTACTTAGAATACATTAAAAAAAACGCCTTGCTACCGCTCGATAGGTTGATGTTTGACGACTTTATTAATCGTAGCTCTGAACCAGTACGGCAGCTTGTTCCTGCTTTATGTATTCAAGAAATGTTATTGCACAAAGACAATCCTTATTTGCCAAGTGCACTCCTAACAGATCGTAAATGTCGTATGAAAATGGAAAAACAAAAAGGATTCGCTAAAGTAAATAAAGAAGCTAGCAGACTAATGACACAAGCTAAAAAAGCCCTTTTCGCGAAAGAAGTGCCTTTTATATAATTTTTTTGATATCGACTATACATCATAGGCAATAATTTCATTACGACAATCGAGTTTGCTATGCCATCAACTATTTCTACAATAGATAATCACCTTCAACCATCTGTTGCCATTCTGTATATTGCAACTGGTCGGTACACTGTGTTCTGGGATTACTTCTATAAATCTGCTGAAAAGTACTTACTACCCGACTGTCACAAACACTACTTTCTATTTACCGATGATGAGTCATTAATAGACTCACTTAATGCACAAGATAATGACGTTACAGCGGTAAAACAAGAGGCTCTAAGCTGGCCCTATGTCACCCTTATGCGCTATAACATGTTCTTGAATTCACGACATCTTATCGAGCCTTTTAATTACACTTTTTTCTTTAACGGAAATACAGAGTTTCTAAAGATAGTAACTCAACAAGACTTACTACCACTAAAACCTAAAGAAAATCTAACTTTTTATTTACAACCACATGTGTTTCACCGCCATAGAAACAAATATCCTTACGACCGAAACTCTGAATCCAATGCTTACATACCCTATAATCAAGGGAAATATTACTTTGCAGGCGGCATAGTCGGTGGTAGAACAAAATCCTTCTTAGATTTCAGTAATACTTTAAATCAAAATACTATCACTGACCTAGAAAAAGATGTTATTGCTCTTTGGCATGATGAAAGCCATCTAAATAGGTTTGCTCTAGGGCGCACAGACATTAAAATATTACCACCATACTTCACACGTGGTGAGCGCGAGTACTGGAAAAAAACCTCTAAGGTAATGTTTTCCGATAAGTCCCATTATCGTTTTGGCGGACACTCGTATCTCAGAGGCGAGACTCATAACAAAATCACTCAAGGTGAATGGGAAAAGAAAAATGGCAGACGTAAAAGAAAACTCAAAACTCGATTCAGACAATATATCGCCTCGCTTTTTTTCAGACAGTAATGCTTATAAACAGCTAAAAGATAAAAAGAAAAAGCCTTACCGTTATTTTTATAACTTAACCACACCGCGCATCAAGCGTAAAGCCTTTGAAAAAGAAGTAGACCTTGAACAGCAAAACCAAGTTGCAAAGTGCTGGGCACAATTTATTGAGCTATATAACCATGGCAAGTTAATGACTTTTTCATTGCAGCCAAAAAAAGAATTTAAGAACGAAAAAATCATTTGGCAATACTGGGGGCAAGGTATTACTGAAAACCATCTTCCTGAATCAGTTAAATTATACTTTAAGTCAGTAGACAAACATGCTGCTGACTATAAAATCATCCGTCTAGATGACAGCAATATCTACGACTATCTAGATTTACCTGATTTTATTTGGGATAAAAAAACGTCTCCAGGTTTCAGACCAGCCTTCTTTGCTGACCTACTACGTCTTGCCTTGCTTGATGTTTATGGTGGCGTTTGGTTAGATGCGACTATTTACCTTACTGCACCTTTGCCTAACATGTTAAGTAACAATGGCTTTTTTATGTATCAACGAGCCTTAGATGCACGAGATAAAGAACAATGGAAAAAATTTAATAAGAGCTATTTTTCTTGGGAAAGTGACCATAAAATCAATGTGTTAAATAGCGTTATCTTTGCTCGAAAAAATGATCCGGTTATTCATACCTGTTTAGACTTAATTTTAAATTTTTGGAAAACACAAGAATATATCCCTCATTATTTTTTCTTCCAGATTTTATTTGATACGCTTATAAAAGGCGAGCTTGCAGGATATCAATGCCCTATCATTGATGATGCTAAACCTCATTTATTGGTTGCGTCACTAGACAAACCTTACAATGAAACTGAATATCAAAATATTATCTCGCAAGCCAGTATACATAAAATGTCTTATGTGAAAGACATAAAGCCTAACTCGTATTATGAGTACCTATTGAAGAATACTTGATATTACTAGCTTAGAACACGACCTAAATAATAACTTTTGTTGATTAGTCATTTATTATTACTATTTTTGAGCTAATAAAGAACTTCTGTAAACGTTACAATTGAATGTTTAATACGTCATTACTAAACATCAGATTTTATTATTTCGTAAATATTCAAATCTCAGATACTGCAGTATAGGAAAAACATAACCATGCTCTTAACCAAAAACCTCAAATTACTAGGACAAGGTACTCAGAAAATTGTATTTGAGCATCCAGTATATTCAGACAAAATAATCAAAATTATGAATCCGAAACATGCTACTGCTGATGGTGCAAGGGCTAGGCAACATTATTTACGTGCACATCGCTCTCAAGGAATTTACAAACAGTTCCGTAGAGAGTTATTACAGTATTTGCAGTTATGTAAAAACAGCTACGCTAAGCTTAATTATACTTTTCCTATCGAAACAGTTTACGGTATGATTGGAACAGACCAAGGGCTAGCACTAGTTGCTGAAAAGATAACCTCTCCTAATGGCTCAGTTGTGTCTGTGTATGATTTAGACGAAGATAATAGCTTTAATAAAAGTCATGCAGATGCCTTAGACAAATTTTTTAATGAATGCTGTAACTTACACGTTGTATTTGGTGAAGTAAATATTGCAGGTATCATGTATACAGAACAAAGACACGGTATTCCTGAGTTTGTACTAGTCGATGGTATTGGTGATAAGCTGTTGATTCCATTCAGATCCATGAGCAAAACAATCAATAGCCGTAATGTTAGAAAAGTCGAAGCAAAAATAAAGTCTAAAATTAAATATTATAATATCGGACAGTGATATAAAAACAACGATTTATGGGCATTCTGATTTCTCTTTCAGAAAAAGAAAGCCAACACTAT
>NZ_DFQV01000011.1:0-77669 GCF_002377945.1 Psychrobacter sp. UBA3480 | reverse complement strand
ATAGTGTTGGCTTTCTTTTTTAGCACCTTTTTAGATATTGTATCAATCAATAAAGCTTAACCAGTCCATATATTGCTCATTACGACCATGAACCACATCAAAGTATAGGGTCTGTAGTTTTTCAGTCAATGGTCCGCGGCCACCATTACCGATGATGCGATCGTCATATTCACGAATAGGCGTCACTTCAGCAGCAGTACCTGTCATAAATATCTCGTCAGCCAAGTAAAACTCATCACGAGTGATACGGCGTTCGATAACATTGATACCTAGGTCAGCCGCGAACTGCAAGATAGTACGGCGGGTAATACCGTCCAATGCACCACCTGATAGGTCTGGCGTATGTAGCTCACCATTTTTTACCAAGAATAAGTTCTCGCCTGCGCCCTGACATACAAACCCTTGTGGATCCATCAAGATAGCTTCGTCATAGCCATTACGCGTCACTTCTTGGTTAGCCATGATAGATACAGGATAGTTACTAGAGGCTTTTGCCTTACACATAGTCACGTTTGGCATGTGATGCGTATATGATGACGTTTTTACACGGATACCGTTTTTGATGCCCTCCTCACCAAGATAAGCACCCCAATGCCACGCAGCAACCATTGCGTTAATGCTGTTGTCACGTGAAGATAGGCCAAGTTTTTCTGCACCTACCCAAATGAGCGGACGAATATAAGCTTCTGCTAAGTTGTTTTGCTTGACCACATCTTTATGTGCTTGCTCTAGAGTGGCAGCATCAAAAGGTACGTCCATTTGGAAGATTTTGGCTGAGCCAAGTAGGCGTTCGGTATGTTCTTTTAAGCGGAAAATAGCAGTACGATTATCCGCTGTTTGGTAGGCGCGTACGCCTTCAAACACAGCCATACCGTAATGCAAGCTATGTGTAAGCACATGAACTTTAGCATCTGGTTGTTCGATCATTGTGCCATTCATCCAAAGCTTACCATCTTGTGTTGCCATATTCATTTTATTGTCCTTATGTTAGCGCTGACGTCTAACTTTTTTTAGGTAGGTTTTATTTAACAGTATTGATCAACATCGTATGATAACACTGCAGCGTCAATTTTTATTGCCTAAACAACAGCTTCATTATGACAAACGACTGACAGTGTTATGATGATGTGTGACCGATTATATCACTGGCCGTCTTGGCAAATGAAATCTTTTGGTTTGGCACCATGTGGTTTTTAATTATATCGTTCCTAGCTACCGATTCTATTCATAGCTTTTATTGATAGCTTTTGTTCATAGCTTCTATTTATCGTAACGCATTACAGTTTAAGCGTCTCTTGGACTATCGGCAAGGCCTTAATCACACAAGTTTCGATATTACTCGTCGTCTGTCTCCACACCCATGAGATGCTGCCATTGTGACTGTACTAACGCTCGCGTCTCCTGCCACAATGACTCATCAACGAGCAAAGACTGCTCTGATAGTGCCAACTGATGCGTGGCAGCACGTATTCTTAGATAGGCATCGGTCAAATCCTGACAGACTTGGTCATTCCAAATACCAAGCAAAGCAACTTCTGCAAAAATTCGTACATTATCGCTCCATTTGGTCAAACTCGGATATTCATGCGAGTAAGCCAATACAGCAAACTGTGCTAAGAACTCAATATCTACAATGCCGCCTGCATCTTGCTTAAGATGAAACTTACCCGCTTCCTGCTGCCATTGGCTCGTGCCTAGATGCTTTTGCATTTTGATACGCATGCTGGTGACTTCACTACGTACTTGATCCAGTGTCCGTGGTAACGACAATACGTCGCGGCGAATATCACAGAAGCGTGCAGTGACTCGTCTGTCTCCGCAAATCGCACGAGCACGTACCAACGCTTGATGCTCCCATGACCATGCTTTATCCATTTGATAGGTTTCAAAGGCATGACAAGACACTACCATCATGCCAGCATTCCCTGAAGGCCGCAGACGCATATCAATCTCATAGGCACGGCCATCACGTGTTTGAGTATTGAGATAATTCATCAGTTTTTGTACAAGACGCGCGGCAAACTTCATACCACTGACTGATTTTTCACCAGTGGTCATGCCTTGCTCTTTTATCTTGTGTAAGAATACCAAGTCCAAATCTGAAGAATACGATAGCTCTAAGCCACCAAGCTTGCCATAACCGATAATTGCAAAGCCGCAGTCCGCTTCAGTGACTGGGTCGCCATCTTGGCCAATAGGATACCCATAACGGTTAACAATCTCTGCAAAAGCGCGCTCTAATGCTGCTTCTAGTACGACTTCAGCGATATAAGTCAATGAATCCGATACTTTCATAATCGGGCGTTCAGCCAATACATCACTAGCAGCAACCGCCAACACCTGATTCTTTTTGAACAGACGTAGGACGCTTAACAGCTCTTCCTCATCGTTAGGCTCGACGCGTAACAACTGTTGGCGCAAGATATCACGCAGCTCACGTTTATCTGGCAGATGGCGATAACGCTGCTGCAAAAATGTGTCTAATAATACAGGATACTGAGCCAACTCTTTTGCGATCCACGGGCTGGCAGATAGCATTGGAATCAGCTCAATCGTTGCATTGGGGTTTTCAGCAATCATGACCAAATAGATAGAACGGCGGCAAATCGCTTCAAGCAGTGAAATCAATCTTGGTAAAGCAGTATTGGCAAGTTGCTGCTGTTCTTGATGCGCTAACAACGCATGGACAATGACAGGATATGCGTCGTCTAAACGCTCTCTGGCTTCATCACTTAAATTAGCCACCATTTTTGATTGCCAAAAATTCTGTAGTACCTCGCGATTTTCTTTTGTTAGCACTTCATTTAAACGGGCAATTTGCTCATCTAAGTGCTCTGGCTCTAGGTCGGTATCTTCGTTATCAGGTATTTGACGCTCAGTGACCATACGCTCAAACGGCACATTGACACTCTCGCGATGACGATTAAGCTGGTCTAATAAGGCATGCCAGTTTTCAAAATTCAGCGTCACTGCTAGATTATGCTGCCATTGCTCATCGTGTGGTAAGCGCTGGGTCTGTTGGTCATTAATCGCTTGAATAGCATGCTCAAGCCGGCGTAAGAACCGATACGCGGCCTGTAGCTGCTCATAAGTTGAATGCTCCAGATAGCCAAGCTCACATAATACTTGCATCGCTTGCAAGCAAGATTTGATTTGCAGCTGTGGATGCCGGCCACCATAGATAAGCTGAAAGGCCTGTACGATAAACTCGATATCTCTGATACCGCCCGCGCCAAGCTTGATATTGTCCAAGTCTTCACGCTGTGCAACTTGATTTTGAATAAGAGACTTCATCTCTCTCAATGCCGAAAACGCACTGTAGTCCACATAATAACGAAAGACAAATGGCTTAATCAGCGCTTGTATCTCTTCATAAAATGGCTGGTCTATTTGTCCGACTACGCGCGCTTTTAACCAAGCAAAACGCTCCCATGCACGCCCATGCATCGTAAAGTATTTTTGCAATGCAGACAGATGAATGGCCAAATCACTTCCATCACCCCATGGACGTAAGCGCATATCTACTCGAAAGACAAAACCATCAGCGGTCTTGTTATCAAGCAGTTTAATAATGCCTTGACCCAATCGAGTCATAAAGCGTTTGTTGTCTATGCTACGTGTGCCTTTTGCCTTATTGCCATTGGTCTCGCCACGTGCTTGATGCACAAAGATAAGGTCAATATCACTTGATAAGTTCAGCTCTTGCGCACCAAGCTTACCCATGGCCATGATTGCCATATCATCGATTTGTATATTGCCTTGTTCATTGATAAAGGTCGGCTCACCATACTTAGCAATCAAGTGCTGATAAGTATAATCTTTAGCAAAAGAGATACAGCCATCTGCAAACTCAGACAACTCATCGGTCAGCTGCTCCAGACTGATCGTCTGCAAGGCATCTTGCCAAATCCAGCGCATCATTAGTAGCGTGCGCAAGTGACGCAGACCACTCATGACCTTGATTTCATCAGCGAGTTGATAGTTCTCATCTAACGTATAATCTTGTATCAGATCATCGATTTGCTGGCGGGTCAGCGTACTATTCAATGGATAGCTACGCAAAAACGTCTGACACGAAACGGTCCGACTTTCCCAAATCTGATAAGCAAATTCGCTCGCTGTCTGCAGGACTTGCAGTTGTTCTACGGTAGGCTGATAATCTGTACCATTGTTCACACGTGAGGGCATAGCAGGTAACATAGTGACAAAAACTCCTTACATAGAATGGTAAGACTACGTGAACCTAGCTCATAAGTTTATTGTTTTTTCTTACGAGGCAGTCACAGCATCAGATAATAATACTCAGTGTGCCTGTACTTGAGATAAAACCACGTTAAATAACAGTGACTCTATTTGGTTTGCGGCGCTTTATGTTAGCATAAACAACTTTGATAGAGACGACGCACCGCTCTTTTATGACATAACGCTATGTGATGTGACAGTATGATCCGCTGTATGTCGCATTATCAGTATAAATTCTGTTTTCTGTCACGCAAATTTGCACACAAGCACTATAATAATAACGACCAAATTACTTTATACAAAGCATTTATAGCAACTCGGCCATAATTTTTAAACTCTTATTTATAATATGTGATACCGCGCCTTATGACGACCACTACCCCGTTACTACTGATTACTGCTGACCCTAGTCACCCATTGGCACACTTGGCATTACGCTATGCGCGCGCTTACCTGAATGGCGCAGCGAATAGTGATGATATTGATAACAATGACACTAATAGTACAGGTACAGGTAGCAGCGATAATGCTACCTCTGAACAACCCCTGCTCAATGTCTTCTTTTATGGTGATTCGGCTCACATAGCCAATCGATTACGTTGGCAGTCAGCCGATCAATTAGACTTGACCAAAGAATGGCAGTCTTTGGCTGAGCAGTATCAATTACCCTTGCCCGTCTGTGTCAGCACAGCCCTTAGCCGCGGTGTGAGTGATGTAGACAACAGCTCACGTCATCAGCTTGACGGTGCCAATCTTGCGACAGGGTTTACGTTAGTGGGACTCAGTGAGCTTGCGATGATGATGCAGGATGACTGTCGTTTGATACAGTTTTGATAGCGTATCGTTGGATAACTTGTCTATTGAGATCACTGGTAGCGGTAAATATTTTTAGGAATAAATAATGAGATTATTAATTCAGCTGCACACGCCCACTGAAGCAGCAAGCTACGAAGGTTGTGCGCTTGCGCTAACTTTAGCGACATTTGGTCATGAGGTGCAATTGTTCTTAGATGCGCCGGTCTTTGGCCTATTGATGCAATCTGACTCGCGGCTACATGGCATGATTCAGTCACTTGAGCTTTACGATATGCCCGCAGCTTGGCTACCCGATGACGTCTTTAGTGGCTGGGTCACCGGTATGTTGCCGACAGATCTGGCATCACAGCTCACACTCGTGCCAGAGGTCATTAACTCGCAAGACTTTGAGCAGATACTTACCTTTTAAATCGCTATATAACTTAGATTTATAAAATAATAAAGCACGTAATCGGATACCTTTATGGCAACTTTATATCAATTGCATAGCACGATGGCTACCCTCAGACACAGTACAGAAGAGATGTCTCGCACTTGGCGCACAGGTGATAGTATCCTTCTGCTTGGCAGCACCCCTGCTTTTATCGACTGGCTCAATGCTTATTTAAATGATAGCGATATCGAGGATATTGCTGGTATTTACGCATTGGCAGATGACATCGCACAGCTCACGGCAAATACAACTGGCAAGCTTAATTTAGAGACTAAGTTGACTGCTATTTTAAACGACGCAGAATGGGTCGAACTGACTCAGAGCAGTCAGTTTGACAAAGTGGTGACGATTGCCTTATGAGTAATGATATGACCACTCACAACGCTGCATTATCAGCGGCTGATATCGAATTAGATCAAGACGGCCATCTGTGTGACCATACGATTTGGACACCTGTTATCGCGCAGCAATTGGCAGACACATTAGAGGTCAATCTGAGCGACGAGCATTTAGAAGTTTTGCAACAAGTGCGCGCGTTTTTTGACAAATTTAATCACGCGCCAGCAACCCGTCCATTAATCAAATGGCTGCAAAAGACTTTGCCAGACCAAGATATTAACAATCAAAAGCTACAGCAATTGTTTAATACAGGTTTGGTTGCGCGTCATGTCAATCGCTTAGCTGGACTACCCAAACCACCAAACTGTTTATAAGTATTTTATAGACGATAAGATACAATCGATGGCGCACTAGAAAATTATCATATGTGCATGAGCAGTATCTAATATTTTACTGCTCATTTAGTACGCAAATACTTTTAAGTCTATAGCTATTGTTTAAACACATAGCTATTTTGGGTCGTAGACTGTCAATGTCTCATAACCAACGCTACGACCTTCATCACCTGCAAATCCTTGCTGGCGCCATATCTCGTACAAACAAATGGCTACGCTATTTGATAAGTTCAAACTACGCGAGTCAGCTAGCATAGGCAGTCTTAGCCAGTTATCAGCACCGATATCTTCACGTATATCATCTGCCAAACCTGCTGTCTCAGAACCAAAGACTAGCGCGATATTGGGCATAGCAGCCTTATTAGATGCTTCAGAGTCCGAGTTTCTGCCAAAGTCATAATCGTAGAACGGTTTGCTCAGTTTGGTTGTCAATGCGGTAACGACATGGCAGTCAGCGGCTTTTAGAGCTTGTCTCGCAGCCGTCCAATCATCATGCACTTGCAAATGAGCATATTCATGATAATCAAGACCTGCACGGCGTAGCTTTTTATCATCAAGCTCAAACCCTAACGGTCTTACTAAATGCAGCTGTGCCCCGCTATTGGCACACAGTCGAATAATATTGCCAGTGTTACTTGGCATTTTTGGTGCTACTAGCACGATATGGATGGTCATTCTTACTCCACAAATATTCAACGCTCTATTATTTAAATTTATGAGCGGTAGGTAATCGAAAGTTACAGTTTACTGCCAATAATTACATTTTGATACTGTGCAGCGTTTTTAACTTTCACTATGATGTCTGTAATGGATAACGCGATAGCATTTATGTATGACTGTCTCATCCAATACCCCTTCAGTGAAGCTTGAGCACGATGCTTAGCGTCACTGTTGTTATTTATAACCATTCATTTATCTTTGAGGATACTATTATGAAAAAAGTAATCATCGCATCTTTAACTGCTATGTTCGTTCTAACTGGTTGCAACACGTTCAAAGGCTTTGGCCAAGACGTATCAAGCGCTGGTGATGCTGTAACTGGCGGCGCACAAGAAGTACAAAACAAAATCTAAGGTCTGCTTTTTTTAGATTTTCAAAAAGGCTTATCATTCATTTGATAAGCCTTTTTTGTGTTCTTACTTAGCTGCTGTTAAACAATCACTCAAGCACGATTTTATAAAAACGCGCGTAATATCTGATTGAGATAACGCTGACCTAATACGGTCGGTTGCAACTGCGTATCACTATCTACCAACAATCCTTGCTCAACTAAACTTTTTACTTGTTCAGCAATACTATCAAAGGTTAATCCAGTTCTCTTTTCAAACAGTGACCAATCGACGCCACCATGTAAGCGTAGTGCGTTTAGCATAAACTCGCTCACTAACTCCTCTTGATCAATCGCTTGCCAGCCAACCATCTTTGGTGTGATATGGCGTATGTTAGACTTTTCTACAGCGTCTGGATTCATTACTACATAATCTTTTGGCAAACGTGATTTACTAAAGCGATAGATACCTGACGCTATTAACAAGTCATCTTCCATTTTATCTTTTACGTCTGACGAATGACTACCATTGTTATCACTACGACCAATCGTCACCTTACCATGAGCTCCAGCACCGATTGCTAGATAGTCGCCAAACTGCCAATAGTTTATATTATGACGACATGGCTTATCTGACTCGCCTGCCCACGCAGACACCTCATAGTTGCTATAACCTAATTGCTGCAATAGCGACTGACCTGCTTGTTCAATATCTGCCAAATTGTCTTCATCGGGTAAAATAGGCTGACTGCGGTAAAATACAGTGTTTGGCTCAATAGTCAGTTGATACCAAGAGATATGCGTTGCGCCAGCATCATGCGCCATTTGGATATCTTCTAGCGCTTCATTCATGGTTTGCTGTGGTAGACCGTGCATCAGGTCGACGTTGACCCGTGCAAATCCAGCCGCTTTGGCAGCTCGAATTGCTGATAACGCTTGCACAGGATCGTGGATACGCCCAAGCACTTTAAGCTTATCAGCGGCAAAGCTCTGTACGCCGATAGACAGACGATTGATACCAACCTCTAAATACTGCGCAAATGGTGCATGCTCAAGCGTGCCAGGATTGGCCTCCATCGTGACTTCAATGTCTTCTGCAAATTCAAAACATGTACGTAACCCAGAGAACAATCGCTGATACTGAGCAATAGGTAACAAAGACGGCGTACCACCACCAATAAATATCGAACCAATTTTTCGGCCCTGAGTTAAAGGTTGCTGCATCGCGGCGTCTAACAATAATGCATCGACGTATTCCTCATACATGGATAGCTCACTGTCTATCGGTAGCTCATGCGAATTAAAATCGCAATAAGGACATTTCTTCACACACCACGGAATGTGAATGTAAAGAGACAATGGAATGTCGGTCACGTCTACCGCGATAGTATCCGTCGTTGGTTCAGTAAGACTTAACGTATTCAGATCGTTTGGCATACTGTCTGTATTCACTTTGGGCATAAATAAACTTATTTTGTAGTGAGCAATAATGATCGATATCAAAAGTAACGCTAGGATAGCGACTAGGTGAGATAAAGAAAAGCCTATCTATCATAAAACTATTAACAAAAACACGTATAAACGCCCTATTCACCATAGCAACTTATGGGCAATATATAGAGAATCTGTTAAAAACAGCCTTTACTAAGAACAGACACTATTAAAAACGGGTTTGAGAATCAGTTAAGAAAAACTAACCTTGGTAGTTTTAAGAACAAATTGAAAAATAAATAAAAAATCGAAGGACAAATATATGGCGTATTGGTTAATGAAATCCAACCCTAAATTTTTTGGTATTGAAGATCTGCAGCGTCTGGGCACCGACGGTTGGGACGGCGTTCGCAACTATCGCGCGCGTAATTTTATGCGTGATGATGTGAAAATTGGTGACAAGGTATTCTTCTATCACTCTAGCGCCAAGCCTTCTGGAGTCGCTGGTATTATGACAGTTACTACAGCAGGGTATCCTGATCCTACTCAGTTTCACCCTGAGCATCGTCATTATGATCCTATTGCGACCGAAGAGAAACCTCGCTGGTATATGGTCGATCTTACTTTTGAGCAAGCTTTTACAGAGGTGTTGCCACTATCAGAGCTAAAATTCTTGCCAGCTTTGGAAGATTCTTTATTATTAAGGAAAGGTTGTCAGCAATTAACAGTGATTCCATTAGAGCCCAAACATTGGCGAGCGGTTATGGATATGGCAGAAACACTTGAGTTGTTACCGGAGTAAAATCATTGAGTTGGCTATAGTTCATCAGCTATGAAATAGAGTACAAAAAACCTAAGATTAATACCTGCATAGCGGCGCTAAAGCGTTGACATCATAGTGTGGCTTCTTTACCATCTTACTATGTATATGACCTGTCAATCCACTACTTGGATCGACGGGTTATTTTTATTTTAGTGTCTTTACTTTTATTTTCATACTCTGCATATCTACTCATGCAACATTATAAGCTTGCTCATATTATTTATCGGAGTATTATCGTCGGCACTACTCTCCTTGCTGCATCAATCTTAGTCGATTGATAGCAGTGTTTGTTTATTAATAATAACTACCGCAAAGAATAAAAAGTTGCTTACCATGGTTTTTCCATTGTCTTTCAAAGATTTTAAAAGCTACAGCTTACGTTTAGGCGTGCTTGCCCTCCCTATCTTAATCACTCAGTTTTGCCAAGCCGCACTTGGCGTGGTCGATGCCATCATGGCAGGTCAAGTCTCGGCGCTTGATTTGGCTGCGGTAGCCGTTGGCTCTGGCATTTGGCTGCCGCTGTTTTTATTGGCCACAGGCGTGCTTATCGCAACTACGCCTCTGATTGGTGAAGCGATTGGTCAAGACCAGCACGGCCAAGTACCACATATCACGCAGCAGTCCTTATGGACCGCAGGTGTTATTGGCATTATCGGTTTTATCATTGTCAATCTGGCTCCCAATGTCCTTGGCATTATGGGTGTCCCAGAAAACATTCAGCCGATAGCGACGCAATATTTACATGGTGTCTCATTTGGTTTCCCAGCGCTTGCTGTATACGCCGTACTACGCAGTTATTGTGAGGCATTGGGTCGTCCTGAGCCTGTAACTGTCATTAGTATCATTGGCCTACTTGCAGATATTCCTTTGAACTATATTTTTATTCATGGGTTATTTGGCATGCCAGAAATGGGCGGTGCAGGCTGCGGGGTGGCGACAGCATTAGTATTATGGATAAATGTCCTATTGCTTGCAGCCTATACTAGCTTCACGAAACGTCGCGAATTCGTGAGCACGCGATTCTTTTATGGCTTCTCTAGCCCTAATCGTACACAGATTAAAAAGCTATTGAAACTTGGCATCCCTATTGGCATCTCTATTTTCTTTGAAGCCAGTTTGTTTAGCTTAGGCGCACTCGTTATCAGTCCATTAGGAGAGCTGGCAACAGCATCGCATCAAGTGGCACTGTCAGTGACCTCACAGCTATTTATGATACCGATATCTGTTGCCATGGCGCTCACTATCATGGTCTCCAATCGATTTGGTCAAAAAAACCTATTGGCACTGCGCCAAGTGCAAGCTACTGGACTGGTATGGACCGTATTGATCGCTTTGACTTGTATGCTTGGGATATGGCTATTCAGACCAGAACTGGCAGCAGCATTCACTGATAACCCAGAGGTTAGAGCTCAGTCTATGCATTTGCTTATCTTTGCACTCGCCTATCAGTTATTTGACGGCTGGCAGGTTAACGTCGCTGGTATATTACGCGGCATGCAAGACACCACCATACCGATGTGGGTAACGCTCTTCTGCTATTGGTTAGTGGCCCTACCACTTGGCGTCTATTTGGTGCGTTTCACTGACGTTGGCGCACAAGGATTTTGGATGGCGTTGATTACAGGTTTGTTCTTATCATCTATTTTACTTACTTTGCGTCTACGCTATCAGCAAAAACGTTTAACTGTACTATGGGGTTAAGCCAATTGCTCATGGATTGTATTTTATAATCATTATTAGCGTTATTTGATCATACAGACTATGAAAAATCGTGGATATTTTCTTACTAAAAAGATGGCTTACGTCAAAATATGTAAAAATTCTCAGTTAACAACTGTACATTGATTGCTCATTGCCCTGAATCTAGGTATCATTAGCAATTAATTAGACAATATTTAGTTACACTATTTCTCGAATTTAGTACAAGGCCAGATAAAAACTATGGATATTGAAAAAATACGCACCCTCATCGCCCTTATGGAAGAAAGTGAACTGGTTAATTTAGAAATCAGTTCTGACGACGAGCATATTAGCTTAACTCGTCATTATGACGCGCCTGCGCCAACTATGATGGCTGCCCCAGCTGCGAGCGCTGCTCCTGCTGCCGCTGTTGAAGGCAAACCTGCAGAAAAAGCGGGTAGCGTTGAGTCTTCACCAATGGTTGGTGTTTTTTATTCAGCACCAAGCCCTAATGACCCACCATTTGTGAAAGTCGGTCAAAAGGTTCAGGCAGGTGACACCTTAGGTATCATCGAAGCCATGAAAATCATGAACCCGCTTGAAGCGACTCAAAGTGGTATTGTTGACGAAATCTTGGTAGATAACTCTGAAGTCGTACAGTTCGGTCAACCTGTCATACGCTATAAAGCGTAACGATATTTGCCATACTTTATTTCATTATGGCTGACTTTTGGTATATATACCGCGTCAATGCTAAATAACCTGGTGCTATGTATCGAAACTCAGTCAATGACTGACGCTTCGACAAGGATGAACCCATGATAAAAAAATTGCTCATTGCCAACAGAGGTGAAATTGCCCTGCGCATCGTCCGCGCCTGTAAAGCGCTAGGTATCGAAACGGTAGGTGTCTACTCTACTGCGGATGCTAACTTGATGCACTTGCGCTTTGTTGATGAGGCAATTTGTATTGGCAAGCCTAATGCTAACCAAAGCTACCTTGATATCAATACCATCTTAACCGCTGCTGAAATCACTGGTGCAGATGCTATCCATCCTGGTTATGGCTTTTTGTCTGAGAATGCTGAATTTGCTGAACAAGTAGAAGAAGCAGGATTGACCTTCGTTGGTCCTAATGCTGATCATATTCGCCTCATGGGCAATAAAGTTTCTGCTATCAACGCTATGAAAAAAGCGGGCGTACCAACCGTACCTGGTTCAGTTGGTGCTGTGACTCTGCATAATGCTGAAGAGCAAGCTCGCAATATCGGCTTTCCACTATTGATTAAAGCGGCCTCTGGCGGCGGTGGACGCGGTATGCGTGTGGTTGAACGCTTTGACGAATTGATTGGTCAAGTACAAGCTGCTAAACAAGAAGCTGAGCTCTGGTTCGGTGATGACACTGTCTATATGGAGCGCTATCTACAAAACCCGCGCCACGTAGAAGTACAGGTGTTGGGTGATGGTAATGGTAATGCTATCCATCTATATGACCGTGATTGCTCGTTACAGCGTCGCCATCAAAAAGTACTAGAAGAAGCACCTGCCCCAGATATTCCAGATGATGTACGTGAGCCAATCTTAAAAGCCTGTGTAAAAGCGTGTGAGCTTGTTAAGTATCGCGGTGCTGGTACGTTTGAGTTCTTGTTTGAAAATAACGAGTTTTTCTTTATTGAAATGAACACTCGTGTACAGGTTGAGCATCCAGTAACTGAGATGATTACCGGTATCGATGTTGTGGTCGAGCAGCTCAAAATCGCAGCTGGTTACGGCCTATCTTATCGTCAAAGCGAGATTGAGATCCAAGGTCATGCGATCGAATGTCGTATCAATGCTGAAGATGCAGCGACTTTCGTACCTTGCCCAGGCACTATCAGTCAATTGTTCACGCCAAGTGGTTCTGGTATCCGCTTTGACTCTCATCTATACCCTGGCTATGAGATACCGACCTATTATGATTCATTGATTGGTAAATTGATCTGTCACGGTCAAACTCGTCAGCAAGCTATTGCTAAAACAGTACATGCCCTTGATGAGCTGATTATCGAAGGTATCAAAACCAATATACCTTTACATCGTGATGTAATTTTGGCTGATGATAACTTTACTCGTGAAGCGCAAAATATTCATTATCTCGAAAGAGAGCTGCTGACTGCGAATAAAGCCAAAAAAGACTCGTAGGCTAAAATACTTGTAGAGTTTGCTAAGTTTAATTAAAACAGTACATAAAAAAACCGCTATTAATATAGCGGTTTTTTTATGTCATCAATAAGCTGTCAATCATACACAAAGTACAACGAGCATATCTAATTATGGTAACACTCTATTGAAGTTCATAAAGCATTCGTTACCATCAGGGTCAGCGCACCATTGCATCTGGTTGCCATCATGATTGATAAATGCAATCAACGCTTCATCAGTCTGGTCGATCTGA
This sequence comes from Psychrobacter sp. UBA3480, assembly GCF_002377945.1. Classification (GTDB taxonomy): domain Bacteria; phylum Pseudomonadota; class Gammaproteobacteria; order Pseudomonadales; family Moraxellaceae; genus Psychrobacter. The sequence continues at coordinate 64,029 of NZ_DFQV01000011.1, read as the reverse complement.
TTGCCTGAGCAATCTACTTCATTATTATCATAAACAGTCTTGATTGCAATAACTGGCAGCCCTTCTTCACGGTGGGTGACCAGATAGCGTCCGTATGTCCACTCTTTGCCACTGACAGACCACATCTCATTATCCGCACCAAAGTTATATAGCTCGCGGCACTGGTTAGACTTACCAACTGATGCAAGTAAGTTTTTACTAGTAGTTGGTTGAATGTTTAGAACCCGCTCTTCACTTTGAGTCAGGACACCGCCGTCCATGCCTGTCGTTACCTTAGGCTCTACACTGCTTGCTTGTTGCGCACTATTTGATGCCGACTGGTTAGCTTCCGCTTCCCTAGTCATCATGGCGTGAGTAGAATGAGCGCTACTGTCCAAGTCTATTTCCCACTGTCCAGCAATGGCTGGACTAATATGAGTGGTGATGGTCGGCTTGGTAATAGTCTCACCGTTTGCAGGCAATGAAGCCAAAATAGATGCCAGTGTGAATGAAGCAAATGAGATAGGTTCCATAATTAACCTTTTATTTATAATATTTTAATATACACATTAGCGTAAGTCTTAGACACCAAAAACACAAGTAACATTATGCTATTGCTCATAAATCTATAGTTGAAATGGCGCAGGTATTTATGGCAAAAAATAACGCCATCGCTTTACTTGCTAGAGACAAGGAGCGATGGCGTTATTAGCATACAGAATTTTGCGTGATATCAATGACTACTTAACACTAAGCAGCTTCTGTATTTAGCGCTTGAGCAAAAGCTGATAACGCCCCTTTTAGCATGGCTGACACCGTACTGCTGCAAGTACCGATGCCTGAATACACTTCACCATCAACATTTAACTGAATGTAAGCAGCAGCATTGGCATTGGTTTTGTTATCACTATTGGTATCATCATCGATACCATTACCACTGTTATGATGCGGGTTAATCGCGTGCTCTGCATAGTTAATAATATGTAGTGATTTACCCGTATGCTGTGCAAGTCCGTCAATAAACGATGATAATGGACCGTTACCTGTGCCATCAATATTAATGGTATCGCTATTCATCTGCACCTGACCACTAAAGTAAACCGTGCCGCCTTTATTGTTGACGCTATAGTCTAGTAGTTCAAACTTACCCTGCTGCAAGTAAGTATCTTCAAAGGTCTGCAAGATTTCATCATTCTGCAACTCGCGTGCCGCTGCTTCAGCTTGTTTTTGTACCACACGACTAAAGTCAATCTGCATCCAACGTGGCAAGTTAAAGCCATAGTTACGCTGCAAGATATATGCGACGCCGCCTTTGCCTGACTGGCTATTGATACGTACCACATCTTGATAGCTACGCCCAATATGTGCAGGATCAATGGGTAGATAAGCCACATCCCAGACATTGTCTGTTTCGCTCTGATTACTTTCATTATAGTCGAGAGATTTTTTGATAGCATCTTGATGTGAGCCACTAAATGCCGTGAAAACCAACTCGCCCACATAAGGATGACGTGGGTGCAATGGTAGGTTATTGCATTCGCTCACAACCTGTACGATTTCACTCATGTTGCTAAAATCAAGCTCAGGATCGATACCTTGGCTAAACAAGTTCATGGCCATGACCATGATATCCATATTCCCTGTACGCTCACCGTTACCAAGCAATGTACCTTCGATACGATCTGCACCTGCAAGCACACCCAATTCAGCTGCCGCTACCGCACAGCCACGGTCATTATGGGTGTGCAAGCTCACAATCACGTGCTCACGCTGCGCTAGATTGCGGCAGAAGTACTCTACTTGATCAGCAAAGACATTAGGCATAGAAGCCTCGACTGTCGCTGGCAAGTTAAAAATAACCTCCTGACCCTGCTGTGGTTGCCACACGTCACACACTGCATCGCAAACCTCTACGGCATATTCAGTTTCTGTCTGGCTAAAGCTCTCTGGCGAGTACTGAAATACCCAATCTGTCTCAGGGTACTTTGCTGCATACTCTTGTAATAGCTTGGCACCTGTAATAGCAATCTCTTTGATTTCAGCTTTATCTTTGCCGTAGACTTTTTCGCGTTGTACACGGCTGGTTGAGTTATAGACATGGACAACCGCACGTTTAGCACCTTTTAATGATTCAAAAGTACGGGCAATCAAATGCTCGCGCGCTTGTACCAATACTTGTAGCGTTACATCTTCAGGTACGTGGTTTTCTTCAATAAGCTTACGCGCAAAGTCAAACTCTACCTGCGCTGCTGACGGAAAACCAATCTCAATCTCTTTAAAACCAACATCTACTAAAGTCTTAAAGAAGCGCATTTTTTGTTCAATGGTCATCGGATCAATCAGTGCTTGGTTACCATCACGCAGATCCACACTTGCCCATATCGGTGACTTCTCAATCGTCTTGCTTGGCCAAGTACGATCTGGTAGCGATGGCGCAAATGCAAATGGACGGTATTTACGGAAGTCAAAAGCGGCACTTTTTGGTGTAATCTTTGCAGTCCCTGTGGCTGCAGTGTGCGTGGCTTGGTCAGACATAATCAATCCTTAGATGATATGGTTGTTTATATATTTAGCTAGGCGATTAGCTGTTGATTAGATCAGTATTTATCATACGAGATAACTAGTGTTCATACCATAATAATATCAAAGTTTAACAGAGAGAAACCTGCTTTCTTTTACTTTATTTTCTGTTATTTTAGTGGAAAAACACAATTTAGACATTATAATCGAATAAATTCACTATTAAGGCTTGAGAAATGCCAGACAATTATATTGATAGTACAGGGACAGCAGATATAGACGAGATAGATAGACAGTTGCTACGCTTATTGCAAACGCAGGCGCGTATAAGCATTACTGAACTCGCTGAACGCGTCAACCTGTCTGCCACCCCTTGTGCACGTCGTATAAAGCGCTTAGAAGATGCGAACATAATCACTGGCTACCACACCAAAACCGATGCACAAAAACTTGGCTATCCGCTAGCCGTGTTTATCGCTATTAGCATGGATCGTCATACAGCAGAACGTTTTGAGCAGTTTGAACGCAAAGTTCAAAGCTTTGAGGAAGTCATTAGCTGTAGTATTGTCACAGGACGCACCGAAGACTATCTGATTAAGGTCAGAGTACGTGATATGACACATTACGAAGAATTTTTATTACATCGCCTCAATCGTATCGAAGGCGTGGCGCAAGTTCATACCAGTTTTGAATTACGAGAAGTATTTAGCCGTAGCGTAGTTTAGAAGATCTATACGGGCGTTGGTGACTGTCGACGAAACCATACCAATAGTACAAACCCGATCATCAATCCAATAGCAGCGACAAGTAACCCTGCATTGAAATTACCATCCTTCCCTGCCAGTGCCACTGTCACCAATGGTCCTAAAAACTGCCCTAACGCATAAGCCAACGTTGCCAAAGCAATCAGTAAATTAGAATAGGCAGGATTGATGTTTTTAAATAAAGTCAGTGTCATCGATACCATACCGACAAAGGTCAATCCTAAAATCGCAGCATTGCCATACAATCCAAGCGCCCCATCAAACCATATGGGCAAGCACATGCCAAATGCTTGCAATACCGTCAGCCCCATTAAGGTTTTTATCTCACCGATACGTTTGGCAAGCGCGCCCCATAGGGGGTTTGACAACATCGCAAAAATACCAACAACCAACCAAATCATGAGTCCAGCATACGTCTGTGTTGTTAGACGTTGTGCTGCCATAACGGGTAAAAAAGTTGCTGAGCTAATATAACCAAACCCTGCCAGTACATAGCTGACGAAAAGTAAAACAAGCGCTTTATGGTGCCCAGAGATGGCTTTATATAAGGAGCGTTTAAAGTTCAAATAGGTTTGATGCACTGACACGTGCTGTTTATCATCAATCTGCTGTGAATCAACAGTCTGTAATTGTCTTGGCTTTATCGCATAAAGTAGCCACACAAGCGGTAAACTGGTGACGCCTGCGACTAGCCAAATTACATCGAAGTGATAGCCTAATTTTAATAGCCACCACGTTACGATGGCAGAGGCGCTGATGCCGACACCAATACCTGCATAATGGACTGCTGATAATACAGAACGGCGCTCAGGGCTAAGGGTTTGAATCACGAAAGATGAGCTCAATATCATCGCCACGCCACTTGCAACACCTGCAATTAAACGAATGATATACCATAGCGTGAGCGACATATTTGGTATGACGAGTAACATCGTGGTGACAACACTGATAACCGCCCACAGCGTCATCGCTTGCCATGTCGAGCGCTGAGGCACAAACATGGCGATAAGAGCGCCAATAAAGTAACCGATATAATTGATTGATGCCAGCCAGCCTGCAATTGTCGTTGATAGCGACAATTGCACCATAATATCAGGTAAGGTGGCGGTAAACAGAAAGCGGCCATAGCCCATAACGACTGCCATGCAGTACATACCGATACAGGCAATGGCAGCTTCGTTGGTAATCGTCGGGACCATACGGCTTTTAAAAGCAGTCATCATGACAGAGCCATTTTTGCGGCAATTAGCACACAATCCTTTGTGTTAGACAGTCAAAAGCAGTAATAAATAAACGCAGAAATAGAGAAGTTATTAGATATATTAAGCCAGCATAAAATACTAGAAAAGCTATGATACGTCTAACGTTGGCGTCTCTACTGTATCCTGCCCTAGCATCTGCACCCGCTGATCGCTAAACATATCCATATCTGGAGCTAGCGTACGCATAAACCGATCAAAATACAACATCTGTTTAGTCAATAAAGCAAAGTCACGTGGAAAATGGATGCCATGACGTTTGCCAACCTCAACAATCTCAAGCATCATTTTATTAAGCTCATCGGCTTGTTCTTTACTATTGAAAGGTACACCACTGGTAAAGGTCTTATCTTCTGCCATGATGGTTGTCATCATGCGTTGCAAGTCATTCCCCAGTGCAGCCACATCGACTTTATTGCCACCATGCGTCATCTCCATATCAATCATATGGCGAGCCATGGCTTGATAGTCACTGTCTTGCATGGCTTGCATCATGCCCATGCATGCACGCCAGCTCTCAGCTTTGAGTTTACCGACAATACCAAAATCCAAAAAGCCAATACGGCCGTCGGTCAATAGCATTAGATTACCAGCGTGTAAATCCGCATGGAAACTATTGCATAACATGAGACTAGCAAACCATGTGTTTAAAGTGTCTGCCATGACTTGGGCAGGATCAGCGCAGTACTGACGCATGAGTGACTCATCGACCATAGAGACGCCATAGAGACGGCTCATCGTTAGCACACGCTTGGTAGTCAGCTCTTCATAGACAGTTGGTGCAACGACACGAGTATTACCTGATACCGCTAAGAACTGCTGAAAATCGCGAATATTCTGTGCTTCAGCGATAAAGTCAGTCTCGGCAAGCATACGCAGGCGAATCTCATCGATAATCGGCGCAATGCTAGCAAATTTCATCGATGGCATTAGTATTTCGAGTAGCTTAGTTACGCCATGCAATACACCCAAGTCGGTCTGCATGATGGTCTCGACGCCAGGCTTTTGTACCTTTAGCACCACTTCATCACCATTGTGCAACCGTGCTGCATGCACTTGAGCGATAGAAGCTGATGCTAGTGGCTCTAAGTCAATATGCGCAAACATATCATCAAGGGTCATGCCATTAGTCGCTAGCTCTTCTTTTAGCACTTGCTCGATATAAGCATAAGACAATGGTGTGGTTTGATCCAAGCAGCTCTGGAATGCCTTGACATAATCACGTGGAAACAATGACGGCGTACTGGCGATAAATTGACCGATTTTGATATAAGTCGTACCTAACTGCTCAAAGGTTTCTTTGAGTAGCATCGCGTCAGGTTTCTCACCTTTTGCCACTCTTAGCGCAGACAGACCTGCCACACTCACTGTTTGGCGAACACGGTTCATGACATTAAAAGTATGCTTTAATAAATGCGGACGATGAATTTTCATAAAAAACAACTATGGTAATAAGAAGGAGGTTTGAAGATAGGCAATACAATATAAAAATGCGTTAAAATCAGATTACTCAGTTATAGTCTGTTTAATATAATTTGGATACAAGGAAGGCAAGTGAAAGTACTACCAGTCGTAGACTAAGCAAGCCTGACACCGTATCCAATTTATAGAGGATTGACTATAGGACTGCTACAGACAGGACACTGCGGGTCTTTTCGATAGCCCATTAGTCGCTGCTGCATCTGACTACCATCCCATATGAGCAGTTTGTTTGTCAGTGGATTTTTGGTTAATCCCAAGTATTGCAACGCAGCATTGGCTTGCAAGTTGCCCATGACGGCAGTGGTACTGGCCAACACTCCTGAATTGGCACACGTACGTTCGTCAGAGGCTTCATCAGTTGCTACTGAGCCAAATACGCAATGATAACAACCAGTATCGAGCTGAGGTTCGAACAGTGCTAACTGCCCTTGCATCGCAATTGCTGAGGCAGATAACAGGGGAATCTGGTAGCGTACACTGATACGATTGATGATGTCGCGCGTGGCAAAATTATCCGTACAGTCTAAGAATAAGTCCGGCTTGCCTGCTGCCATATCGAGCAATTCATAAGCGTTGTCTTCATCTAATCGTGTGACAGTGCCGCGAGCCTTTATCAAAGGGTTGATGCGCGCTAACATGTGCGCTGCTATCAATGCTTTAGACTGACCGATATCTTCTGGCAAAAACAGCGTTTGCCGTTGTAAGTTGCTCGCCTCAATCTCATCATCATCAATCAGATGGACATAACCCACTCCAGCACGTACCAATGTCTCAGACGCAGGACAACCAAGGCCGCCTGCCCCTATTATGACCACGCGTGCTGTCTTTAATCGCAGCTGAGCGTCCATATCCCAACCGTCTAATAATACTTGCCGGGCATAACGGAGTAGCTCATCATCTGATAGCTGTACCAGCTCTTCTACCATATTCATCTACAACCTATAATCAAAGAAATCTACTATCAAAAAACCATCTACTGGACTTGCCCTAGCGTGACGCGATCATTACCACCGTAGTCTTTTACGGTATGTACTGACTCAAAATTACTATCCAAAAACAACTTGCGAACAGCATCACCTTGATCATATCCATGCTCGATAGCCAGTAGCCCACCTGTACAGAGATATGTCATTGCTTGTTGGACGATATGCTCGATATCAGCCAGACCTTGATTAGGTGCACTGAGCGCACTAATCGGTTCAGCTGTTAGACCTACCAAATGCTCGTCTGTCTCGTCAATATAAGGAGGGTTGGAGACGATGATATCAAACTGATGCTCATCATTAGTAGGTAGCGCTTGATACCAACTGCTTTGGACAAACTCAACATTGGCAACATTATTACTCACCGCATTGTGCTGAGCAATCTTAAGAGCCTCTGACGATAAATCAACCGCCACGACTTGCCAATTAGTTTTCTTAAGTTCATGGGCAAGACTGATAGCGATACAACCTGACCCTGTGCCCAAATCTAACAATCGCTTATTACTGAGTTGCGTTGGCTGAGCGTTTATCCAGTTCAATACCTGCTCGACCAGTACTTCGGTATCAGGCCTAGGAATCAGAGTATGCTCGTTCACTCTAAGGTTAAGCGACCAAAACTCCTGCTGTCCAGTCAAGTACGCAAGCGGTATGCCTTGCTGCATTTTTACCACACCGTCATTGAAACGTGCTACCTCACTATCAGTGAGCTGATAATCTTCATCAGTCATCAACGCTATCGCAGGCTTATTAATGACATGCAACAACCAGTCAGTTAGCCAAAACGACGGCAGCTGATTATCAGTATCACCATTCGTTAGCTGTTGAATCTGCTGCTTGATTTGACGAATGGTCGATACGGTCATAAATAGCTCTTAAAAAACAGTGAATGGATAAAGGTACAATACTGCTTAGCCTACTCTGATGCGTGTGGTGGCTCTTTAGTATCGGTCAGGTTAGGATTGGTTTTGCTTAGTTTGTCACCTATCTCATTACCACCGCTGCCATCATTATTGTCATCGCCATAAATATCATCGTTATCACCAATGACAATATGTCTATCGACAAAGTAAATCAGTGCCAGAATTGGAATACCGATAGCAAAGGTAAAGATAAAGAAAAACGGATAACCCATATTATCGACGATAGCACCAGAATAACCACCCATCACTTTGGGTATCAGCGTCATCAATGAGGAAAAAATCGCATACTGTACAGCAGTAAAACGAATCGATGTCAGTGCGGATAAGAAAGCGATAAATACAGCACTCGCAAGGCCCGCAGCCAAGTTATCAAATATCACTGCCATATACATGATTGGCAGGCTACCTGGGTTGTATGTCAATACCACAAACAACAGGTTGGTCGCACACGCTAAAATCGCGCCAATCATCATGGCGTGCATAATACGGAAGCGCTGAGCCAAAATCCCGCCCAAAAAACCACCTGCAATTGCCATAATCACACCCACCAGTTTTACGGCATTGGCGATATCGGTTTTGCTAAAGCCCATGTCTTGATAAAAGACGTTGGAGATCACGCCTGCGACGATATCCGAGATACGGTATAGGCCAATCAAGGCTAATAGCAGCAGGGCTTTTTTACCATAACGTCGGAAAAAATCTAAAACAGGCTCGATCCATGTTGCCATGGCCACTTCTTTTTTCACCAGTCCTACTTGTACCAATGCATAACCTGCTGCCATCGCCGCGCCTAGACTTACTAATAAGTGCAAGGTTTCTACAAAGAAGCTAGAAAAAGCGCCTTCGAACTCTGGTAAGACTTGCCCCATCAATATATAAGCAGCGATAAAGGCAATCACTGAAAATACAAACAACGCTACCAGTCTGACGTAGTCTTCACGAGTTTCAGCGACCAACGGGGCTTTGTTAATGATTTTTGGTTGATTGATAATAAAGTACAGTAATAATAATGGCGCGCACGCGACCAATGCTAAAAAGTAAAACTTAATCGCTGGCATTACCATTAGTGGTATCAAGGCCACTGTGCTATCAAATACTGTATTGATCAAAATATTAATTAGGTAAATAACACCAAACAGTAGGCCTGGGATAAGTAGTAACGCAGAATAAATTAGGAATACTTTTAAGTTACCCTTTTGCTTTTTACCTTGCAGGGTCTCAGCGGTTGGCTCATAACTGGCAAACGTCGTTAATACCCCTAAAGTCATGACTCCTGCCATGATGTAGTAAGTATTACGCCATGCTTCATAACTATAAAACGTCTCATTTGAGCCGAAATAATCAGCCAAATATAACGCGCCTGCCCCTGCGACAATCATACCGATACGGTAGCCTGACACATAAATAGAGGACAGAATAGACTGCATAGACGGCGGTGCAAGCTCAATACGGTACGCATCAATCACGATATCTTGCGTCGCAGAAGAGAACCCAAGCAGCACGGCCGCGCCTGCCATATAAACCAAGACATCTTCGCTAACAGGATTTACCCTTGCCATTAAAAAGATTGCCAGCACGATAAGCAGCTGTGATACCACCATCCAACTACGACGACGCCCTAGCCACTTGGTCAAAAACGGTACAGGGAGCGCATCAATCAATGGCGCCCAAATAAATTTGAACGAATAACCCAATGCTGCCCAGCTGAACATAGTGACGACACTACGATCAATGCCTGCTTCTCTCAGCCATAGCGATAGACTTGAGAAAATCAGCAGAATAGGTATACCCGCTGAGAACCCCAAAAACAGCATAATAATGACACGAGGATCGAGATAAGCTTTTGTAGCCTCGCCCCATGACTTTTTGGCAATTGGTTGATTGGGCGGTACAGATTTGACAGCAGACATAATAACTCACCAACAATTCAGACAAAGAACACAACCGCGCACAATTTTTATCAATCTTTAGAATCAGTTATACACAAAAGGATCGATAAAAATTGCTCTACGTTGCACTAATATTATCGTTACAACAAAATCCAGTTATGGTACTTGAGAACCTTTATCTTGACTAGATGTTTTTGCATTAACTTAGCGATTGCAGGCCATATGCAATCGCTTACATTTCTTAATCGTAACGCAAAAAACCGCAGTGTTTTACCAAGGTTATCTTAGCTCTCTTTTTTATTGCTCATTTCTGTTTTGAAAGATGTCTGACAACGCCATGATTTATAGGTAATATAAAGGTAGTAGTAAAAATGACGCAGGCTTGATTGGTTAGGTGCACTCTATTGGTTTACTCTTAACTGGCGGTGATAAGCATAGGCGTTAATAACGATTGAGATAAACAAAACATCAAGTCTTTTATGATTGGTAATTTAAAACTTATAATTCTTATATATTAGTTTTATAAATCTACTCAGCTTAGTTATGCTTTGTACATAAACAACGACTACCGAGATTCACGGTTTGTTCTTTCGATTATCATAGCCTAGGAGTTATACCATGTCCGACTCAACCAATAACACCACTGACAAAAACACTGTCCCAGATGCTGCTCGTTGTCCTGTAGATCACGAAAGCAACAATAATAATGCGCCTACTAACACAACCTATGATCAGGGTGATGGTCAAGGTCCAACGATCCATAGCGAAAACGTTGATAACTCGCACGAGCCTCAGCGTCCTAGCATGGGCGGCTGTCCTGTTATGCATCAAGCGCATACCACCACTGCATCTGCTGCGACAGATTGGTGGCCAAATGCTCTAAACTTAGACATATTGCATCAGCAAGACAAAAAGACTGACCCTATGGGTGAAGACTTTGACTATGCTGAAGCTTTTAAACAGCTAGATCTAGAAGCGGTCAAAACTGATCTAAAAAACCTAATGACTGAGTCGCAAGAATGGTGGCCAGCGGATTGGGGGCACTATGGCGGTTTGATGATTCGTATGGCTTGGCATTCAGCTGGTACGTATCGCGGTGCTGATGGTCGCGGCGGCTCTAATACTGGTAACCAACGCTTTGCACCATTGAACAGCTGGCCTGATAACGTCAACCTTGATAAAGCCCGTCGTCTATTATGGCCAATCAAGAAAAAATACGGCAATAAATTGTCATGGGCTGATTTGATGATTTTGGCAGGTAACATGGCTTATGAATCTATGGGCTTTAAAACTCTAGGATTTGCTGGTGGCCGTGCTGATATCTGGCATCCAGAAAAAGACATCTACTGGGGTTCTGAGCGCGAATGGTTAGCCGCTACCAAAAACCGTTATGACAGCGACGAAGACCGTGCATCATTAGAAAACCCACTAGCAGCGGTACAAATGGGCTTGATTTATGTCAACCCTGAAGGTGTCGATGGTAACCCTGACCCACTAAAGACTGCTCAAGATATGCGTACTACCTTTGCTCGTATGTCAATGAACGATGAAGAGACGGTCGCTCTAACCGCTGGTGGACATACCGTTGGTAAATGTCATGGTAATGGTGATGCGACGATACTAGAAGACGAGCCAGAAGCTGCTGACATTAAAGAGCAAGGTCTAGGCTGGCGCAATCCTAAAGGTCGTGGTAATGCAGGCGATACTGTTTCAAGTGGTATCGAAGGCGCATGGACCACCAATCCGACCCAGTGGGACCATGGTTATTTTGAACTACTATTGAACCATGAATGGGCACTAACCAAAAGTCCAGCGGGCGCATGGCAGTGGGAACCAACTGATATCAAAGAAGAAGATCGTCCGTTAGATGCTCATGATCCAAGTGTCCGTCGTAACCCAATCATGACTGATGCAGATATGGCATTAAGCAAAGATCCTATCTATCGTGAGATTTCAGAGAAGTTCCATAACAACCCAGAATACTTTGATGAAGTGTTTGCTAGAGCGTGGTTCAAACTGACTCACCGCGATTTGGGACCTAAATCTCGTTACTTAGGTGCCGATGTACCAAGCGAAGACTTTGTATGGCAAGACCCTATTCCTACAGGTAATGCGAACTTGACTGCTGATGATATTGCAACGCTAAAATCGCAAATATTAGACAGTGACCTTAGTCGTCGTGAATTAATCATTACAGCATGGGACAGCGCTCGTACCTTCCGCGCTTCGGACTATCGCGGCGGTGCAAATGGTGCACGCATCCGTTTAGCCCCACAAAAAGACTGGGCAGGCAACGAGCCAGAACAATTACAGCGTGTGCTTGAGACATTGACCAGTATTCAGTCTGGCTTTGATAAAGACGTTAGCTTAGCAGACCTTATTGTATTGGCTGGTAACACCGCTATTGAACAAGCAGCAAACGATGCAGGTATAGATATTACTGTACCGTTTAATCCAGGTCGCGGTGATGCTGACGCTGAAATGACTGACGCCGAATCTTTCGCTGATTTAGAACCACTACATGATGGCTATCGTAACTGGATTCAGGGCGACTATGCGGTATCACCGGAAGAGATGCTGCTTGATCGTACGCAGTTGATGGGATTGACAGCACCTGAGATGGTCGTATTGCTTGGTGGTATGCGAGTGCTTGATACCAACCACGGTCAGAGCCAACATGGCGTCTTTACTGAACGCGCTGGCGTACTTACCAACGACTTCTTTGTCAATTTAACAGACATGAACTACACATGGCACCCTGTAAAAGCAGCAGACAATACTGCTAATAGCTACGAAGTACGTGAACGTGGTACAGGAAACGTCAAATGGCAAGCAAGCCGTGTAGACTTGGTATTTGGCTCTAACTCTATATTACGTGCTTATGCTGAGCTATACGCGCAGGATGACAACTTAGAGAAATTCGTTCGTGACTTCGTCCGCGCTTGGAACAAGGTTATGAATGCAGATCGCTTTGATATTGCAAAATAAACCAAGTTTGAAGTTGGTCAGTATCAACTAACTAATAGTAGTAAATATTAATAGTAATAAATAACTTTATAATCAACGAACAGCTATCTTTTAGAAGGTAGCTGTTTTTTTATACTTAATTTTTTATGCTCAATAATGACCGTTCTTTATGAGTTGTTGAGTCAAATGGTTTCACTGACTAAGCAGCATTTACTGAACGAATAATTTTTTAGCATTGCAAAATACAAATTCTATATTCATAATTATCATAAATTGATAGCTATTTATTGTATACAAGAATAATAGCTTTGTTTTACACTACTTTATTACTGTATGTTCAGACATTTTTACTTTCATATACAGACGAGGTTTGTATATTTATACAATAGGATTAAGTTATGGCAATCGACGTAGTGGTCAACCAACGGCATTTGCAGATTCAGCTCAAACAGCTAGAAACAGTATGGCATACGGTGATTAACGGTTATAACTTAAGCCAAGCGGCGACCGTGCTACATACCAGTCAATCAAGCTTATCAAAGCATATTGCTGCGCTAGAAAATCAGTTAAAGACGGAAGTATTTGTGCGCCAAGGCAAACGCCTGACGGGGCTGACTACTATGGGCACAGCGCTTATGCCGCATATCGAGTCTATCTTTGCTGAAATCCGTACCATTGAAAACCTCAGTCTAGATTTCAATAATCCAAACATCGGTACGCTGACGATAGCCACCACTCACACACAAGCGCGTTATGTACTGCCGCAAGTGGTTAAAGAGTTCAAAGATCGTTTTCCTAAAGTGAATTTGATTTTGCAACAGGCAGATCCTGAGACCATCGCTCAGATGGTCATCCGTGGTCAAGCCGATATCGGTATCGCCACTGAGTCCTTATTACATAATAATTATCTTAGATGCTATCGTTACTATGACTGGACGCATCGCGTTATCGTACCGAGTGATCACGAACTGGCTAGTCAAGAGTCTATTGACCTGCCCACGCTTGCCAGCTATCCGATTGTGACTTATCACGGTGGATTTACAGGACGCGGCGCGATTGACAAGACGTTCGACGAAGCAGGACTAGAGCCAGATATCGTATTAGCGGCGCTCGATGCCGATGTGATCAGCACCTATGTCGGTCTGGGCCTAGGTATTGGTATCATCGCAGAAATGGCATTTGAGCCAAGCCATTATCAAAACCTGACTGCCATACCCGTCGATCATTTTGGTCGCTTTACCAGTTGGATGGCGGTACGCGATGATGCAGAAATCCGTCAATATGGTCGCGCTTTCATGGAGCTATGCCAAAAGCAATTTGCAAATTAATGAGCATTTGTTAAATAAAGTATCTCAGACTTGCTCACCCTTACTAGACTGAGCTGTGGATGATAAAATAGATTCTAGAACGTTATTCAATGTTTCTTTTATATATTATTCACACTTGTATTGATATTTGGTCGAATGAAGTTGACTAAATATCAATACATATTAACTTGCTCTTCTGTAAACAGGTGATACCGCTCATGGAAAAATTCGTAGCGATCATTATGGCAATTTTTGCCGCCCCCCTACTCATTGGCGGCGCTTATTTATTGTCCTTAGGCGGTAGTCCTTACTACCTCATTGCTGGCGTTATTATACTAACGACAGCTTTTTTATTGTTCAAAAAACACTGGAGTGCTTACGGGTTATATGCGCTATTTATCGTAGCAACCATGGCTTGGGCACTTTGGGAATCTGGGTTCTATTGGTGGGCGCTAGCACCTCGAGTTGGCTTCCCGCTCATCTTCGGTTTGCTCATGCTATTGCCATGGGTATCCAACAAAATGCGTGGGCCTAAAACTCAAGTAGCTTCAAATAGCACACCAACCACAAGCAATGTTAAGAAAAGCCCTCTGTATTATTGGGGTCTGCTCGTAAGCGTAATCGTAGGTGCACTACTCTCTTTTGGTAGTCTAGCCAATAATGCCACTGACAAACTCGGTGAGCTTGATTTGAATGCTGCAAATGATGACGAGCAAAACGTCAGCTCAGATGAGACCTCAGCTAACCTTGGTGACCCATTATCAAACGGTCAGCAAACGCCAGATGGCGAGTGGAGCGCGTATGGTCGTACTGATTATGGTCAGCGCTACTCGCCTCTAGATAAAATCAATACCGATAATGTCAAAGATTTAGAACTGGCATGGCAAATCCAAACAGGTGATGTCAAAGGGCCTAACGATGTCGGTGAGACCACTTATCAGGCAACGCCATTAAAAATCGGTAACGGTTTATACCTATGTACCCCTCACAACTGGGTACTAGCGCTAGATGCCGACTCTGGTGAGACGCTGTGGAAGTTTGATCCTCAAGTAGAGGAAAACTTACAACGTCAGCACCAAACCTGTCGCGGTGTGTCTTATTATGCTGGTCAAGCAACCAGTCCTGACCCTATCTCTACCGCTGCTAATAATTCAGCAGAGAATAGCAACAGTACAGCTAGCCCCGTGCAAGTACAGAAAATTGCTGGCAATACCTTTGAAAACGCATCTAAGCAATGCGATGCCAAGATATTTATCCCAACTTCTGATGCGAAACTATATGCACTCGATCCAAATACTGGGCAACGCTGCCAAGATTTTGGTGATGATGGTGCACTAGACTTGATGCATAACATGCCGTTCAATCAAGCAGGTTACTATTATTCTACGTCACCACCAGTTATCGCGGGTGATACCATTATCGTCGCTGGTGCTGTCAATGATAACTATGATGTTAACTCGCCATCTGGTGTGATCCGTGCGTATGATGTCAATACTGGTGAGCTTCTTTGGAACTGGGACTCAGGCGATCCTGATAATACAGCGCCTTTCGATGTCAATGATCCAACCCAAACTTATAAGACCAGTTCGCCAAATTCATGGTCAGTCGCTACTGCCGACGAAGAGCTTGGATTGGCATATTTCCCTATGGGTAACCGTACGCCGGATCAGCTAGGCAGTTATCGAAATGCCGCTGAAGAAAAATATGCAACGTCTGTTGTCGCTCTAGATATCGAAACTGGTGAAGCGCGCTGGGTTCAGCAGTTTGTCCATCATGACCTTTGGGACATGGACACGCCTGCTCAGCCAACCTTACTTGATCTAGATACTGCCGACGGCGTACAGCCTGCGCTGGTTGTACCAACCAAACAAGGCGATGTATACGTCTTGAACCGCGCAACGGGCGAGCCTATTGTACCGATTAAGGAGCGTCCTGCACCGCAAGGCTATCTCATAGCGGGAGAGCACGCAGCGCCAACTCAGCCTTATTCTGGCTTGAGCTTTGAGCCTGAACCACTGACTGAAAAAGACATGTGGGGTGCCAGTCTCGTTGATCAAATGATGTGCCGTATTGAGTTCAATAAGCTCAACTATGATGGTCGCTATACCCCACCATCAACCAATGGTAGCTTGGTCTATCCTGGTAACTTTGGTACCTTTAACTGGGGCGGTATTGCAGTCGATCCTGAGAATGGCGTGATGTTCGGTATGCCAACATATTTGGCGTTTACCTCAAAACTCATTCCTAGAGATACGTTGGGCGATGCAGAAACCAATAAAGGCGAGCAAGGCGTCAATGCCAATGAAGGTGCAGATTATGCAGTAGAATTGGGTCCCTTCTTGTCACCATTAGGCGTACCTTGTCAGCAGCCACCATGGGGCACAATCGCTGGTGCTGATCTAGCCACAGGTGATATCGCTTATCAACGCAAAAATGGTACGGTACAAGACTTGTCTCCTATTCCTATCAAACTGGAATTGGGCGTACCTGGTATCGGTGGACCTATCATCACTAAAGGCGGCGTCGCGTTCTTGTCAGCGGCGACAGAAAACAACTTCCGAGCTTATGACTTGAAAAATGGCGACGTACTATGGAATGTCCGTATTCCAGCAGGTGGTCAAGCCACGCCAATGACTTACTTAAACTCTAAAGGTGAGCAAATGGTCGTATTGGTCGCAGGTGGTCATGGTTCAGTTGGAACAACCATTGGTGATTATGTCTTAGCTTATAAGCTTGGTGACCAAGATAAATAATGTTGCACTTGGTGCTTAAGATAATGATAAATTAAATAACCATTATCTTATAATCGACTAATTAGACAAGCAGGTAACCTAGGTTGCCTGCTTTTTTTAATGCCATCTTTTTTTAATGCCATAGTGTAATGCTGCTAAATCCTTTTATGACCTCACTTATGGTTTATTTATCGCTTATTTTGACCAACGACAACCTTTATAAATACAGATTAATAATTGTTAAGCGAGCTTAAAAACAGAGTTAGCTGGCTTTGTTATGATTCATTAACAGTGACTAGCGGCACTTGAAACTACCACTGTCTATAAGCATATCAGTAGAAAATAATTTACACACTACTGGAACATTTATGAGTAACAAAATCCCTTTATCTTTTTTAGATCTTGCGCCTGTCCCTCAAGGCAAAACCATCGCTGAAGGCATCGCCCAAACGGTCGAAACCGCACAGCAAGCAGAAAAATCAGGCTTAAATCGCTACTGGATGGCAGAGCATCACAATATGCCCGGTATTGCCAGTGCAGCCACTTCAGTACTACTATCGCATATCGGTAGTCAAACTAGTCGTATCCGTATTGGTGCTGGCGGCGTTATGCTACCTAACCATGCCCCTCTCGTGATTGCTGAGCAGTTTGGTACTTTGCAGGCACTATATGGCGACCGTGTAGACTTAGGTCTAGGCCGTGCACCTGGTACTGATGGTGCGACGTTTCAGGCACTTCGTCGACAAATGAAAGATGCAGAACGCTTTCCACAAGATGTGCAAGAGCTGATGTATTTCCTAGGTAATGATACAGATGGCAGTCCTGTACAGGCATTCCCTGGTGCAAAATCAGGCATACCGATTTGGATATTAGGCTCTTCTCTATTTGGTGCGACCTTGGCTGCACATTTTGGGCTGCCTTATGTGTTTGCCTCTCACTTCGCTCCGCAAATGCTTGGACAAGCAACTGAGGCTTACCGTGAACAGTTCAAACCATCTGTCTATCTAGATAAGCCTTATGTGATGCTGGCAGCTAACTTATTGCTGGCTGATGATGATGCGACCGCGCAGTATCACTTTACCTCAGCACAGCAAAGCTTTGTACGTCTGCGCCGTGGCGAAACAGGTCAAATGCCTAAGCCTACTCACGATATGGACAGTATCTGGAGTCAAGCAGAGAAAATGATGGTAGATAATGCATTGTCAGTATCATTCATTGGCTCTGTCGACACGGTCAAACCAAGACTCGCTGCGTTTTTGGCAACCTATCAGCCAGATGAGCTTATCGTGACGGCCAATATCTATGATCAAGCCGCCCGTATCCGTTCACTTGAACTTACACCGGAGCTAAACTTATTTACTTTACAATGAAATGAGACACTTGCATAATTATTGATGAACCTTAACTGGATTTTTGACATGGAAGCAACTCCCATTATCGGTGCATCGCTCATGATTGGCTCGTCAATATTTATGTATATCATCGCCTTTCTTGCAGTTATGGCTATTGGTGGTTATTTGACCTACCGTACTAGCCCAAAGCGCAAGCAGCGCCGTGAAGACAAGCGTAATAGTGAACGCTAGATTAATACCAAAAGCCCTCTTTTCTTATTTGAAAAGAGGGCTTTTTTAAGGCTATCAAAGTTAGATAAAGCGAAAGTACTTACTTATTTAAAAATAGTACAAAATCTGCATTACATTAACCCAAGTGCACGTAACGACGCTGCCCCAATCGCCATACCAAACATGCCGACAACGGTAGTAAAGGCAAGTATATTGGCAGCGAGTACATCATTGCCACCCATTGCTTTTGCCATGACATAGCTGGCTGCAGCTGTTGGTGATGCGACCATCAAAAACAACACCCCCATATGCACGCCTGATAGCCCAAATCCGAGCCCAACAGCGATAGCAATTAATGGTGCAATGACAATTCGCCCAATGCTTGCTTGCATGGATAAGCCCGAAGGATGCAACATAGACTTTAGGTTAATACTAGCACCCGCACAGATCAGTGCTAACGGCAGAGCCACCGCTGCTAATAAGTCGCCAGTCGTATGAATCACACCAGTGAGTGGCGGTAATGGTAGTGCCTTATAGACGAACGCCCCAACCAGTGCCAAAATCAAAGGATTGGTCAGTAACTTTTTCACAATCATCGTACCGCGACTAACCCATGTGTCATCCACGCTTTTGGATACGCGGCTCAAGGTAATGACTGCCAAGATATTAAACAGTATCGTTACCACGCCCATATAGACAGCACCGATACTTAATCCTTGTGCGCCGTAAGCGTTGGCTACGGTTGCAAGGCCAATGATGGCCATGTTGCTACGGAATACGCCTTGTACAAACACGCCTTGGTCTTCAGGACGCTTGACGAAGCGTTTGGCGTAAAACTCTGCGCCAATAAATAATATAAACGTCACCAAGATACCAACAAGGATAAGCGTAATTTGCTTACCATAATCGACGTCGCTATCAACCACACTAAAAAACAATAAACACGGCAAGCAATAATTAAAGACAAAACTTGATGCCTGATCGATAAAAGTTTGGCTTGCTTCACCGCGTCGTTGCATAAAAAAACCCAACCACATTAAGAAAAGGTTGGGTAAGACA
Source organism: Psychrobacter sp. UBA3480 (assembly GCF_002377945.1). Lineage (GTDB taxonomy): Bacteria > Pseudomonadota > Gammaproteobacteria > Pseudomonadales > Moraxellaceae > Psychrobacter. The sequence goes on along the minus strand of NZ_DFQV01000011.1, from coordinate 44,606 downwards.
ATGGTAATAGCAAAAACAATAGCATCAATCATAAGTAGACTCAGTTCGGTGACAAGCCCATGAATATATGGACATCATCGAGAAAAATTAACAAGTAGTAAGAAAATTTACTGACCTAGTATAGAGACAAAGTAGCAAGTAGGACAAGGTTACATATGATTTTCTTTCAAAATCGATCGTTTTTTTGGCAAACAAAAGCCCGTAACGAAATATCGTTACGGGCTTTTTATACGATAAGTGCTTTATAATAAAAGGCTTTATTGCATAGCTATTATGAGTCCAATGCAGCTTTTACTTTTTTATGCTTTTTAACTGTCATCGCCAATAACTGAATGGCAGCAGGGGTTACACCGCTTACGCGTCCCGCTTGAGCTAGCGTCGCAGGACGAACTTGCGTAAGTTTCTGTACTATCTCGTTTGATAGACCTGACACGATACTATAATCAAAATCTAACGGTAGCGCCGTATTTTCTAGTCGCTTCATTTGGTCGATATCTTCTTGTTGACGATCGATATAGCCGGCATATTTGACAGAAATCTCTATCTGCTCGCCCACTTGTGCATCAACGGTTGAGTCCGTGATAGCCGCGATATCAGCAAAATGTATTTGCGGACGCTTTAGCAAATCAAAGGCAGTCGACTCTTTAGACAGCACTTCACCTGTTTGCTCAGTCACTTGCTTACCTAAAGCATTAGCAGGCGTGGCCCACATATCTTTTAGGCGTGAGGTTTCTGTCGCGATGGCTTCCATTTTTTCTTGATAGGCCTGCCAGCGTACATCGTCTACTAGACCTAGCTTACGACCAGTCTCAGTCAAACGTTGATCGGCATTGTCTTCACGTAAGAGCAAGCGATATTCTGCACGGCTCGTAAACATACGATAAGGCTCGGTAGTACCGTGGGTAATCAAGTCATCGACAAGCACACCGAGATACGCTTCATCGCGGCGCGGTGTCCATGTGTCAAACTCGCTATTGTTGGTAGTGACCAATGCCGCATTGGTACCGGCAAGCAAACCTTGTACGCCCGCTTCTTCATAGCCTGTCGTACCGTTGATCTGACCCGCAAAGTACAGACGATCAATCGACTTGGTTTCAAGCGTTGGCTTTAGGTTTTGTGGATCAAAGTAATCATACTCAATCGCATAACCTGGACGAGTAATATGGGCGTTTTCTAAGCCTTTCATACTATGAATAAAGTCTAACTGCACATCAAATGGCAAACTGGTTGAGATACCATTTGGATATAGCTCATGCGTAGTCAGACCTTCTGGCTCGATAAAGATCTGATGGCTGTCTTTATCCGCAAAACGATGAATCTTATCTTCGATAGATGGGCAATAACGCGGGCCTACGCCTTCGATTTTGCCAGAGAACATTGGCGAACGGTCAAGGTTTTCACGAATGATGTCATGAGTACGCGCATTGGTATGCGTGATATAGCAATTGACCTGCTCAGGATGCATAGAAACATCACCCATATAGCTCATTACTGGCAATGGCGTATCACCTGGCTGCACCGTCATTACACTGAAATCAACACTACGCGCATCGATACGAGCTGGCGTACCCGTTTTTAGACGACCAACTGGCAGCTTAAGCTCACGCAAACGATCTGCCAACTTGATAGAAGGCTGATCCCCTGCACGGCCACCATTTGAGTTCTCCATACCAATATGAATGACGCCGCCTAAGAAAGTACCTGAGGTCAGTACCACTGTTTCGGTCTTAAAGATAATACCTGTAGAAGTAACTACTGCCGTCGCACGACCGTTTTCGACCAAGATATCATCAGCGGCTTGCTGGAATATATCTAGGTTTGGCTGGTTTTCTAGCGTATGGCGGATAGCCGCTTTGTACAAGATACGGTCTGCTTGCGCACGCGTGGCACGAACAGCAGCCCCTTTACGACTGTTTAGTACGCGGAACTGAATACCAGCCTTGTCCGTTGCCAGCGCCATTGCACCGCCCAACGCATCAATCTCACGCACCAGATGCGATTTACCGATACCACCAATCGCAGGGTTACAACTCATCTGCCCGAGCGTCTCAATATTATGCGTCAACAATAAGGTCTGTGCGCCCATACGTGCAGCCGCCAGAGCAGCTTCTGTACCAGCATGACCACCGCCGATCACTATCACGTCGTAATGTTTTGGGTATTGCATGTGTGCCTCACTTGACTCATAACGCTGCTAATTGCCATATCCTATGTTCAAATAAGAAAACAGGCAGCAAATAAACGTCAGTCGAATTTATAAGAAGATAACGACTCAGATAAGTCGTTCATAATTGGTTAGGGCGTGTTCTTATTTTGAAAATGGTGATAAAAATGAGGTAAATTGCAGTCAAACAAGGAAAGTAGCGCAGATAATATCAGGATATTAACCAGCTATTTGACATAGTTTGGCAATATTTAACCATTTTTAGCCCATTCAGATGCTTTTGTTCAGATTAAGGACACGCCCTGAATAACCCATAATTATAACAATTTTTTGTTACTTAAAAAACGTTAGAACAAAAACTATTAAAATTAAGCGAAAAGTTCTCTACTCTAGTTACTGTCTTGCTAGTTGTCGCCTTACTAGTTACTGTTTTGATTATTATTTTGGTTATTATTGCCAGGGCTAAGCGGTACGATCTGATCTGATTGCCCACTAGACAGCATATGATGACTACCATACCCTTCTGGATTGATCTGTAGATAGGCGTTCATTTGACCAATTGCCTCACCATCATCACTGGCTAAAATCTGCTCTTTGATGAGATCAACTGGCGGTAACGGTAAGTTTTTAAGCAATGCCAAGCGTTGATGGTTATCACCCTTGTTGACTACCAACTCGATAAGCTGACGAGCATCGATAGGCAAATCTGGTGTGTTCTGTGCTAAAAGTGCCAAATGATAAGCACCTGCAGGATCTTGGTCTACAACGATGCGCTGCTCGATAGCCACATACGTCGCTTCAGTTGCACCGCCTGCCACACTAAGCTGATGAATACATTTAAGTGCTGAGTATGACTCATTATTAGCAATCTCAATAATGCGTGTCGATTCGTTTTTTAGACGTTCACGGCGTTTTTCAATCGCCGCCTGCTCAGCCGCTTCTTTTTGCTCATTTAACTGTTCGCTGGTTTGGTTATTCATAAAGCTCTCTTACTCATCTGATAATTATTATTTATATCGCTGGTATCTTGGACACTATATGGGGGTAAATCCTATAAAAACAACGAAACCTAATGACATAGGCGCGCGGAAATACTAATGGGGACAATAATAAATACGGTACTAACGATATTAATAGCGACAATAAAAAAACCCAAATAGCCATCAAATGACTATCTGGGTTTGCTGTACTTGTGTCTTGCAAAGGCTAATTAGACATCAAAGACATCCAATTCACACTTTCAAGTCTTAAGCAGCAGGGCTGTTTGCTTCAACCAATGGCTTTAGCTCGCCTGATTGATACATCTGTAAGATGATGTCTGATCCACCCATTAACTCGCCATCAATCCATAATTGCGGGAACGTTGGCCAGTTCGCAATTTTTGGCAACGTTGCACGGATTTCTGGGTTTTCTAAAATATTTACAAACGCAAATGGACGACCAATCTGAGTCAACACTTCGATAGAGCGCGCTGAAAAGCCACACTGTGGAAATTGCGGTGTGCCTTTCATGTAGATAATAACTTTATTGTCACGGATTTGATCACGGATCAATTGTTCAACGTCGTTTGCAGCAGTGTTTGGGGTTTGCTCACTCATAAAAGCTCCTATTGATAAAGCGGTTCATTAAAATGATTATTTATATAAAATAATTGTGTAAAGACGTGGCTGATACATGGGGCGACTGCCGCTGTATTACAAGCACGAATTGCGATCTATGTAGGTTCGATAGCATTAGGGACTAATAATACCACGGCATTGGCCATGATGCCCTCTTGACGACCCGTAAATCCCAATTTTTCAGTTGTGGTGGCTTTCACACTGATATTGCTAATATCCGTTTGCAGGTCACTAGCGATATTGGCGCGCATGGCTAGATTATGCGGCGCTAACTTTGGACGTTCACACATTACGGTAATATCAGCATTGCCTAGGCTGTAACCAGCCTCTTGCACTTTACTATAAACATAACGCAGCAGTACTCGTGAATCCAATCCAGCATGTGCCGCATCGGTATCGGGGAAATGCTGCCCGATATCACCAAGCGCCAATGCACCAAGTAGCGCGTCAGCCAATGCATGCAAGACCACATCCCCATCAGAGTGTGCGAGCAAACTGTGAGTATGCTCAATAGGCACGCCCGCTAGGATGACATATTGTTGCTGCTGACCATTATTATGAAAAGCATGAACATCGATACCTTGACCAATTTTTATCATTATTATTCCAAGATGAGTTAAAGGTGATTAAAATAATTCAAAACCACTATCTGAATTTTCAAAGCGGTTTTACTAGTAGCCAGACACCATCGGTCGCCACCAGTTTCAATTAACTGGTATAATATGACGTTTATTTTATCATAATACCAGATCCAAAAGACAAGCTGACGTTGTTGTGCTGAGACTACGTATTGTAGTGATTGCATAACACTTGGCGTCGGCATGTACTTTGGATAACGTATAAATAGTTGAGCCGTTTTATGTCAGCCATACAAAATACCTCAAGCACAACCGTTTCTGAGTCTTTTAATGCTCATCGCCCTTTAACACTTGCTGATGTTGAAAATCCTAGCACCAAGCATGTGATCGTCGGTATGTCAGGCGGGGTCGATTCTTCTGTATCAGCCGTATTACTTCAACAGGCAGGCTTCAAGGTCGAAGGCTTGTTTATGAAGAACTGGGAAGAAGATGATGGCACTGAATACTGTACAGCAATGGATGATTTAGCAGACGCGCAAGCCGTATGTGACAAAATCGGTATGAAGCTGCACACGGCCAACTTTGCTATGGAATACTGGGATCGCGTATTCGAGCACTTTTTGGCAGAATATAAAGCAGGACGCACCCCAAACCCTGATATCTTGTGCAATAAAGAAATCAAGTTTAAGGCGTTTTTGGACTATGCATTGACCCTTGGTGCAGATTATATCGCTACAGGTCACTATACGCGTCGCAGTGTGAACTATACCAATGCTGAAGGTGACGAGGTTGCACAGCTCTTACGCGGTCTTGATAACAATAAAGACCAAAGCTATTTCTTGCATGCGGTTGGCGGTGACAAAATCGCCAAAACACTATTCCCAGTTGGTGAGCTTGAAAAGCCAGTGGTACGTCAGATTGCTGAAGAGCATGACCTAGCGACGGCTAAAAAGAAAGACTCTACGGGTATTTGCTTTATTGGTGAGCGCCGTTTTAAAGACTTCTTACAGCAATATCTGCCTGCTCAAAAAGGCGAGATACTTACTGATGATAATAAAGTCATCGGTACTCATGATGGCCTCATGTATTACACATTGGGTCAACGTGGCGGCATCGGTATTGGCGGTGTTAAAGACCGTCCTGAAGAACCATGGTTTGTATTGGCAAAAGACTTAGAGAAAAATCGTTTAATCGTCGGTCAAGGGCATGAACATCCCATGCTAATGAGCAACGAGCTAAAAGCCTATAAGCTCGATTGGATCGACGGTCTACCGCCTGCGGATGTATTTAGCGACGAAGGCCTAGCCTGTATGGAAAAGTCTCGCTATCGCCAGCCAGATCAAGCGTGTCGCGTATTTGCGACCAATGCTGATGGCAGCGAAGTGCGCGTGGTATTTGATGAGCCACAGCGCGCTGTCACCCCTGGTCAGTCAGCGGTATTTTATATCGATGAAGTATGTCTAGGCGGCGGCGTGATTGAATCTATCGATGCACCTTGCGGATTCTAATTGATTCCTAAGACCCAACCTAAAGCACAGATGTTGACGCAGTGCATAGATTGATTTTAACGGACGTCAACATCGCTTTATTTGCATAGACCGCTTTTTTAATATCATATTTCTGCTATATTACGCGCAACGATTTCGACGTCGTTTATTATATGGTAATTTTTTATCTAGACTCTTGCAGTTTTTTATTTCATAACTACTGAGGCATAACCATGACCCCACTTACCGCTCTCTCTCCAATTGATGGTCGTTACGCATCAAAGGCTGACAGCTTACGTCCTTATTTATCTGAATTTGGTCTAATCAAAGCCCGCGTTACGGTAGAGATTCGCTGGTTGCAGTCTTTAGCTGACAACAGCGCAATTGGTGAATTAGCAGCATTTGATGACCAGACCAACGCTTTTTTGAATGCAATCGTTGATGACTTTAGCGAAGCAGATGCTCAAGCTATTAAAGACATTGAAGCGACGACCAATCATGATGTAAAAGCGGTTGAGTACTTTATCAAAGACAAGTTCCGTGGTCAGGATGCCTTGATTGACTCACTTGAGTTCATTCACTTTGCCTGTACCAGTGAAGACATCAATAACCTATCGTATGCATTGATGCTCAAAGACAGCCGCGAGCTAGTCGTTGCCAAAATGCAGCAAGTGACTGATAGCATCGTTGACTTATCTATTGCTCACGCTGAGCAGCCAATGTTATCACGTACACATGGTCAGACAGCCAGTCCAACGACACTTGGTAAAGAGATGGCAAACGTAGCCTATCGCCTAGCCCGTCAAATCAAGCAAATCAATCAAGTAGAGCTATTAGGTAAAATCAACGGCGCCGTTGGTAATTATAATGCGCATTTTTCAGCGTATCCTGATGTCGACTGGCAGAGCCATGCTGAAGCGTTTATCAATCAGCGTTTAGAGCTAACGTTTAACCCTTATACGACTCAAATCGAGCCACACGACTATATCGCTGAATTGTTTGATGCCGTTAAGCGCTTCAATACAATCTTGATCGATTTCAACCGTGATATTTGGCAATATATTAGCTTAGGCTATTTTAAGCAGCGCCTAAAAGACGGTGAAGTTGGTTCTTCTACTATGCCACATAAAGTTAATCCAATTGACTTTGAAAACTCTGAAGGTAACTTAGGCGTTGCCAATGCGATGCTGGCCCATTTGGGTGAGAAGCTACCAATTTCACGTATGCAGCGTGACCTATCGGACTCAACGGTATTGCGTAATATCGGTGTTGGTCTAGCACAGAGCATGATTGCGTTTGATGCTTGTCTAAAAGGTGTGGGCAAACTTGAGCTAAATGCACAGCGTTTAAATGATGACTTGAATCAAGCGCAAGAAGTATTGGCAGAGCCGATTCAAACGGTCATGCGTCGCTACCGTGTTGAAAACCCATACGAGAAACTAAAAGCCTTGACTCGTGGTAATGCCATGACTCGTGAAGCCATGCTAACCTTCGTAGAAAGCGATGAGCTATCGGCAGTTAGTGATGCGGACAAAGAACGTCTACGTGCATTGACGCCTGCTACTTATATCGGTAATGCCGCTGAGCAAGCACGCGCTATTAAAGAATGGATTGCCAAGCTTTAATAACTGATAAGAGCATACTGGTAATGAAATCAAACTAGAAAGGTAGGAGCGCCTAGTATTATTTACTCGCTCCTACCTTTCTAGCACTTTTATCTTATTCAGTTGTTATCTTAATAGCTAGTATCTGAATAAAAAGTAACCTTACTTTGAACGCTATGATTGGTTTTGATTCGATTGCTTTTGATTCAAAACCCATAGTCGATAAGTAAGGTTTTATTTTTTATCATCATCGTCATCACTGTCGCCTGGTATGATGGCTTTACCCACAGCAACGGTTCCTTTGACCACGCCTTTGGTAGTTTTATAAGCGATTTTTGCGGGTACTGTGACGATTTTATGGACACAGGCTTGTAGCAAAAACACGCTAGCGATGATGACAACAAAATGCAGCTTTTTCATAACGTTCCTACGATTGAGTGGATGCTCTGCTGACAGCTATTGTTTTGATAATCGTTATTGCTTATATGTACTATATAAACGTCACCAAAATAATAGATATCAAATAGATGACAATCTTAAACTATTAAAACCTTCCTATAAAGCATCCCTTATTATTAATCTTGTACACCGTCAAAATATGGATTTATCAATGACTTCTATTCCTCTTTGTTTACCCGACTCTATTACGCCTGAGCAATTCTTATCTGAATACTGGCAAAAGAAGCCACTGCTTATCAAGCAAGGGTTGCCGCAGCTGATTAACATGTTTGAGCCAGATGACATGATTGGTCTTGCACTTGAAGAAGATGCTAGCGCAAGACTGCTGACTCAAGCAGCTAGTAAAAAAGAAGGTCAGGCACAGTGGCAACTTAAAAAAAGTCCACTGAATGAAGCGGATTTTGAAAACCTACCAGAGCAATGGACCGTATTGGTGCAGAATCTTGAGCAATGGTCGCCAGAACTTGGTCAGTTGTGGCAAGCATTTGACTTCATTCCGCAATGGCAGCGCGATGACATCATGGTATCTTACGCACCAGCAGGTGGTTCGGTTGGTAAGCATTATGACGACTACGATGTATTTTTGGCACAAGGCTATGGCTCTAGACGTTGGCAGTTGGGCAAGTTTTGTGATGACCAGACAGAGTTTGTTGCTGATGAGCCGCTTCGTTTATTTGACGACATGGGCGAACTGATCTTTGATGAGATACTAGAAGCGGGTGATGTCCTTTATGTACCGCCGAAATTATCACATTTCGGTGTGGCACAAAATGACTGTTTGACTTTCTCGTTTGGTTGCCGCCGTCCAAACCTGATGCAAATCATTGATAGCGTGGCCGATATTGCGACTAACGACAGTAAGCTATTTATCCCGATGCTACTACCGCAAGCGCTACAAGCGTCAGGTGAATTGCAAGCAGATAGTATTGCGGCTATCAAGGCACAATTGCTAGAAATGCTACAATCCGATCGCGGTGATGATATGATTCGCCAAGCAGTCTCTGAAGTGGTTAGTAAGCGCCAATATGATGCGCTGATGCCAGAAGAAACGTTAGATACCGATGAGCTTATGCAAGCGCTATCAGAAGGGGCCACATTGCAGGCGGACTATAGCAACCGCCTACTCTATAGCCAGACCACTGATGGCACCGTGCTGTACGCCAATGGTCAACGTATCGATGGGCTCGATGAAACTGCGATAGCAGTACTATTACGCTTAGCCAATGGTGAAGCATTACAACATAGCGATGTCACCGATGTTGATGCAGATGACTTGAGCGAATGGCTAGAGAATGGCTGGGTATGGGTTGATATTTCTGAATAACATCCTGTCATCAGGCTTCAGTTAAACAGCATAAATAAAAAAACCGCTATCTGATAATTATTCAGATAGCGGTTTTTTCTTATACATTTTTTGCAATTACTAGTTTGGCATTTATAGCGCTACCAAACACCGCTTAGTCTTTATGGAAGTCAATATAAAAGCTAAGCGGATTCGTAATTAATGCAGTTCTTCTACTCTGTACCAAGCTCAAGCAAGCTCGCGTTACCACCGATTGCTGTGGTGTTGATAGTCTTGACTCGCTCAGTGACAAAGCGATGCAGGTAGTCAGGCGTTAGCATTTCTGACAAGCCTTCCATATCAGTGACACTGATAACCTGTGTCAAAATACCGTCAGTATTGGCAAGCTCTTGACTAATAGCTTGCACCTCGCTGCGGCTACCAGAGACAGCCACTTGTGCTAGACGATCGATGTATAAAAGCGTGACCGTTTGCGAATCGTTAGCCACACTTAATACATCTTCGCTGATACCTGTGTCGTGCAGTATCTTAGCAGCTTCATTACACATCTCATCTTGGCTTGGGCAATGCAATATAACTTCATTACCTGTTAGGAGTGCCGCGATAAGCTGACCTAATACTGCCATGGCTCTAGCAGTTTCGCCGCCGATGACCATCGTCTTACCACGACCAGTCACATACAAGTCATTGGACTCGCCTGTTGCCCCTGTCATACGATGCATCTCATCCAAGCTAGGCGCAGCGCTCAACAAATGGTTGAATAAACGCTTTGCTTTATTGGCATCACCAGTGAGCAATGCCAGTTTTGGAATGGCTGCTTGTAGATACGTTGCGCGATTGACTGCGCCGAGTAATCGCCAAGATTCACAAACCTGGGCATGATTTTTTTTGAATTCAGTCGCCATGTTGCTACTCCTTATGCGAGTTCTGTTTGAGTGGTAGTTTGGGTTTCGGTCGCTGTCATATGAGCAGCTGACTGTTCAGCGTTGACTGCTTCTGAGCTAAGTTGCATGAGACGCGCGACATAGTGCGGGCCACCAGCTTTAGGACCAGTACCTGATAGACCACAACCACCAAATGGCTGTACGTTTACGACCGCGCCGATTTGGTTACGGTTGATGTAAGTGTTACCGACAAAGGCACGGCGCTCAATGTGCTCAACAGTATTTTCGATACGGCTATGGATACCTAACGTCAAACCAAAGCCTGTGTTGTTAATGGCATCAATCAGCTTATTCAAATCACGCGCTTGATAACGCAGTACGTGTAGAATTGGACCAAAGTGCTCACCACCGATCACATCAATGCTCTTCACTTCGATTGCGGTTGGCAATACAAAGGTAGACTTTTCTTGACTGACGACTGAGCTTGAGCTCATCGGCGTCTGTGCCAAAATGGTAGCAGTCGGCTCAGCACTCATACGTTCGATGTGCGCCTCTAAACCATGCTTAGCATCAGCATCAATCACTGGACCTACATCTGTGGCAGCATATAGAGGATTACCTACAGACAGCTCAGCCATATTACCTTGCAATAGCTCGATTAAATCATCCGCCATCTCTTCTTGTACACACAATATGCGACAAGCTGAACAACGCTGACCTGCTGAACCAAATGCTGATAGTACCGCATCTCTAACGACTTGCTCTGGCAGTGCCGTTGAGTCAACGATCATCGCATTTTGACCGCCAGTCTCAGCGATAAAGACAGGCAATTCACCGCTAGCTTGTGCATGATCATTTAAGCTTTGGTTGATACGTTGGGCTGTTTGAGTCGAACCGGTAAATATCACACCTGCGATATTATCAGCAGCCGTCAAAGCACCACCTACGTCGCCTGCACCAATGACCAATTGCAATGCTTCTGCAGGTATACCCGCTTGATACATCAACTGGGCACCAAAATGAGCTACCAAACTGGTTTGTTCAGCAGGTTTTGCTACTACGGTGTTACCTGCAGCAAGTGCAGCTACAATCTGTCCCGTATAGATAGCCAATGGGAAGTTCCATGGACTGATACAAACGAAAGTGCCACGTGCTTTATACACTTGACGAGACTGCTTACCAGCCAAGTCTGTGAACTCATGTACGACATCATCTAGACGCTCTGCTTCGTCAGCATAGAAACGACAGAAATCAACGGCTTCTTTGATTTCATCGATGCCATCTTGCATGGTTTTACCCGCTTCAACTTGGCATAGTGCCATTAGTTCAGCGTAGTTTTCTTCGTATAGCTCAGCGATCTTACGTAATATCTCAGCACGCTTAGCAGCTGGTACATTTTTCCATACATCTTGACCAGCAACAGCAACGTCAATCGCTTGGCGAGCCACTTCAGCGTTAGCATAAGTTACTTTACCAGCACTAACTTCATGATTCCAAGGCGCAAGTACAGTCTGCGTATCAAGCTGATTCGTTTGACCATCTACTTCATAGGTATCAACAGCTTTACCATTAATGATAGAGGTTGCTGACCATGTTTTGTGTAGATGGCTATCAATAGCTAATTTGAACGGCAGCCATTGTGACTCTACAAAGATATTAGGGCCAAAACTTGCACGGCGTTCACCGTAAATCTCTAACGGTAACGGAATGTCTGGATTGTGCAATGTTGCATTACCAAGCAGCTTGTCGTATGGATGCACTGTTAACTTTTCGATTGGGTAAGACTTGTCTAGCAACTGATGAACAAACGAGCTGTTGGCACCGTTCTCTAATAAGCGGCGTACCAAGTACGGTAGCAAGTCTTTATGCGCACCCACTGGCGCATAGATACGTACAGGAATCTCATAAGCTTGCAAAATATGATCATAAAGCGCATCGCCCATGCCGTGCAGACGTTGGAATTCAAAGTCTCTATGTGCACTCATGGTCATGATTGATGACAATGTATGTGCATTATGCGTCGCAAACTGTGGCCAGATTAGGCCGCGCAGATGGTCTGACAATAAGAAGCGCGCACAAGCAAGGTATGCAGTATCCGTACCTTCTTTACGTGTCCAAACTGGATAGCCTGATAGACCTTTTTGCTGAGCAAGCTTGATCTCAGTATCCCAATAAGCGCCTTTTACCAGACGTACTGGAATACGGTCACCGACCTCAGACGACAAACGAGCCAGCCACGCTAATACAGCGATAGCGCGTTTAGAGTACCCTTGTACAACGATACCTAAACCATCCCAGCCCGCCGTTAAATTATCGCGGTACAAAGACTCAAAAAGTTTTAAAGAAATCTCAAGGCGATCTGCTTCTTCAGCATCAATACTGATATCGACATTGACTTCACGTGCTGCTTCAATCAGTAGCAAACAACGCTGACGCAATAAGCCCATTACTTGCGCTTCTTGTGTCGCTTCATAGCGAGGATGCAGTGCTGATAATTTGATAGACACTGACGGTTTTGGCATGCCTTCTTTGACTTTTACGTTGGCCGTGGCTCTGATCGCATGTAGATAGTCGTTGAAGTATTTTTCTGCGTCTTTGTGCGTGATGGCCGCTTCACCTAACATATCAAATGAATAGGTATAGCCTCTATTGCGATATGGCTGGCTGTTTTTATTGGCGTCCTCAATGGTCTCGCCCAATACAAACTGATGACCCATGATACGCATGGCTTTTTGCATCGCACTACGAATGACAGGCTCGCCCATCTTTTTGGTCATACGATCCAAAAACCCTGATGCAGTGGTGCTGCTATCGATACTGACAACACGGCCCGTCATCATCATACCCCAAGTAGAGGCATTGACCATAAAACCATTGTCATTTTTGATGTGCTTTTTCCAGTCAGCCACGCTCATTTTGTCATGAATCAACGCATCAGCTGTATAGTTGTCTGGCACACGAATCAAGGCTTCTGCCAAGCTCATTAGCAAGATACCTTCTTGGGTATCAAGGCTATACTCAAGCAATAATGAGTCGACCATTTTGACGGCTTTGCCATCATTACGTACGTGCTCGACCAGTTTGCGCGTTTGCTCAGCAGCAGCATCGCGTTCTTCTATACTGGGTTTGGCAAGTGGCAATAACTCAGACAACCAACGTTCTTCATCGGCGCTATATAACGGCGAAATACGCTTATTTAGCGCTTCTGCTGACTGGGCGAGATACTCAGGCGACAGCATATCAACAGGATTAAACAAGATCGGCTCTTGCGGGGTAAACTGGTCTACTGGGTTCATAATAACTCCATAACTATCGTTTAAAAACCATAATAAATGGTGCTTTAGGAAGTCTGATCGTCCTGTATAACTGCTCATAACCGCTATCAAAAAATAGGGGTTATTGACGGATATTCACAGCAATAATCAAAAGACCAAACGGCGCCATCACAAAACTAAAAATCCAGCATAGGCTGGAGACGGTTAAGTAGGTCGTTCGACTGTTAAACGGGCTACGTTAACAATACAAAGGCAACAACGAAAAGCTAAGCGGCATTAGTGCCTTCTTCTTGTTAGTAGTGAAAGGAGTGTGATGACCAAATATCGCCTTATTGAACCGAAAAATCGCTCTAATAATCACAAATCTGTCATCTTTGGTGATGCTAATTCACTGTAAGAAAAACCTCTACGGCGTTGATTGAGGTGATGCGCTTAACTCGGCTATAATATCACGAAAGTTTTTTTCAAACTAACGAAATTTATTATTTTCATAAATTAATATATATCTAAATAACAATAACTTACAAGCACTTTATTGGCCATGACGCTTTGGTTACGTTTTTTTGTTTACTATTGCCCATAGTTTGGCATCACCCTGCTTAATACTGGTATCAGAAATACTAAACATTAACTCCCGAAATACAGAACTCAAATTAAAAAGATAGTCTTATAATGCTCACAAAAAAAACCCTCCTTATCATCAGCTGATAAGGAGGGTTTTTTGTTTAAGACGCTATTAATGTCTTACTACACTTTGCATTATAGGAAGATAATCTTGAACAACAATATAGCAGTCAAAATCCAGACAGCGATACTGATATCTGCAAACTTGCCTGCAATTGCTTTTACAGCTGTAAAGGTAATAAAACCAAGTGCGATACCGTCAGCGATAGAGTATGTAAGCGGTGTGAATAGCAATACCACGACTACTGGTGCCGCTTCTGTTAAGTCGCTCCAGTTAATGTCCTTTAGAGTACCCATCATAAGTACGGCTACATAAAAGATAGCGCCAGCCGTTGCATAAGCTGGAATCATACCCGCTAGTGGCGAGAAGAAAATACTGAACAGGAATAGCACACCTACCGTAACAGCCATTAAGCCTGTACGGCCACCTGAGGCGATACCAGAGATACTTTCAATATAACTGGTCGTCGATGAAGTACCTAGTAAAGAACCTGCTACTGTCGCTGTTGAATCAGCGAGTAGTGCTTTGCCCATGTTCGGGATATTGCCATCTTTGTCCGTTAGCTTTGCTTGGCTAGTGGTGGCAATCAAAGTACCAGCAGTATCAAACAAATCCACAAATAAGAAAGCAAAGATCACACTGATCATGCCCACATCAAATGCACCAGCAATGTCTAACTGCATCAGCGTCGGTGCAATAGAAGGCGGTGAAGAGATAATACCTGTGAACTGTGTATAGCCCATTAATAAGCTAATCAGTGCCACCAATAAAATACCAATGGTTACCGCACCTGGGACTCTCTTATAAGACAGGCCAATGATAACAACAAAACCTAGTGAAGCCATGACAGGACCAAACGATGTCATGTCACCAAGGCCAACTAAGGTTGCATCATGATTGACGATGATGCCTGCGCTTTGCAATGCGATAAACGCCAAGAACGCACCAATACCAGCGACTACGCCATTTTTGAGAGACGTTGGAATGGCATTAATGATTGCTTCACGAATCTTGAATAGACTCAATAGTACGAAGATACAACCAGACAAGAACACCGCACCTAACGCTGTCTGCCATGCGTAGCCCATACCAAGCACCACACCATAGGTAAAGAAGGCATTAAGACCCATACCTGGCGCGAGCGCAACTGGTAGTCGGGCGTAGATACCCATAATGAAACAACCTACTGCTGCTGCTATACAGGTCGCTACAAATACGGCCCCTTTATCCATACCCGCATCGGCTAAGACGTTAGGGTTGACAAAGATAATATAAGCCATCGTCAAGAACGTGGTTATACCAGCGATGATTTCTGTTTTGATCGTGGTATTTTCACCATTAATCCCAAAATAGCGTTCAATTGCATTCATAAGTGTCGCCCTCGACTGGCTAATAAAAAGTCATCATTACCTAAAATTGAACATGACCTCAGCGAAAAAATAACGATGCCACAATAAGAATAATGTAGTAACAAAGCGTAACATATTAGACCAGTTATCTTACAAACTCAATCGTTGATAATGTCTATCTCGTACAAAATGCGATTTTGGGAGACTTCAAGACTATTGGTCAGAAAAGCCATATGAAAAGCCACATACAGCCATGTTGCCCTACGCTATTCGAAAAACTACTTTCTATTCGTCATTAAGATAATATTCGGTTTGAGTCAATAATTTTAGATGATAAGTATTTGCTCGGTCATTATTCATGTTATCCAACTAACTATCGAATGAATCAGTAGCAGCCCAACTAAATAGTCGTTTAACACATTAATAATGACCTTTCTCTCATTTAGAAGTAAACTAGGGGGTTATTATACCGATACCTAAATCGCGATACTTACTGTTGCAGCATTTTTCTAAGCACAGTTACAAATTTTTAGTGAAGAAACGTGCTGCGTATTAAATAATAAAAAGTAAATAGTATTTGTTTAGAGGTTGTCTGGTTCGGATATCACTATTCCAGCCAGCTGTTATCAATTATTCGTGAGTCCATTACATGCCTGAATCATTAAATATTGTCGATCTTATTACCCAAGCCAGTCTATTGGTGCAGATTGTGATGGCACTATTGTTATTAGCCTCTTTACTCAGCTGGGTTATTATCTTTCGCATGAGTGCGCGACTTGGTACAGCCAAAAACTTTGATCAACAATTTGAGACTTGGTTTTGGTCAGGCGAAGACTTAGCCAAGCTATATCAAGGCATTCAAGGCTCTCCTGATCGTCAGGGGCTAGAGCAAATTTTTTATGTGGGCTTTTCAGAATACCTAAGAATGCATAAAAAGCGTCAACCTAAAGACGACATTATCGATGGTGTTGAACGCAAGCTACGCGTCGGCCTAGGTCGTCAGCAGCAATTGCTCGAGTCAGGACTGACGACGCTAGCCAGCATTGGCTCCGTTGCTCCGTATATCGGACTGTTCGGTACAGTATGGGGCATCATGAATGCATTCTTGGGACTGTCTCAAACTGAGCAAGCTACCCTCGCCTCTGTCGCTCCCGGTA
Organism: Psychrobacter sp. UBA3480; assembly: GCF_002377945.1. Lineage (GTDB taxonomy): Bacteria > Pseudomonadota > Gammaproteobacteria > Pseudomonadales > Moraxellaceae > Psychrobacter. The sequence goes on along the minus strand of NZ_DFQV01000011.1, from coordinate 28,042 downwards.
TTGCCGAAGCACTGATCGCCACAGCCATGGGTTTGTTTGCCGCTATCCCTGCGGTATTGGCATACAACCACTTCACAGCAAAATCGAGCCGAATATATGACTCGCGTGCCTTATTTTGTGATGAGATGACGGGCATGCTACAACGTGAGACCAGCGTACAAGCGCCTATTATCAAAGAAACCCAAGTTAATGCAGGTCAGGTGACAGGGCTATGAAACCAAACCCCTACGGCCGTGAAAAAAAAGCCCTTAATGCAGAAATGAACGTCGTTCCTTACATTGACGTCATGCTGGTGTTACTGGTGATATTTATGGTGACAGCGCCGATGCTGATTACAGGTGTCGATGTTGATCTGCCAAAAGAACAAACCAATACCATGAGTCAAAGCCAACTACCTGTGATTGTTTCTTTAACTGACAAGGGTGATATTTTTATCAGCTATGAAAGCAATGTCGATGTGCCAGTAAGTGAGCCTGAGCTGATTAATACTTTATCTAACCTGCAGTCTCAGAGCGATAATAGTAATGCTGAACCAGTACAGGTGATGATTAATGCCGATCAAAACAATCAGTATGGTGCCATCATGACGCTGATGGCAACCTTGCAACAAGCAGGTATCGAAAAAGTTGGATTACTGACCGGTGCACCTCTACCCACGCCTTCTTTATAGTGATAAGCGCCCTTTAGTAAATGTCTTATATCATAATAGCCAATTCTAGTAATCAATCTGACAAATCACGTTCATGAGTGTCCCTACCATGCATAATGCTCCTGCCGTCTATGTACCTACCGAACCAGAAAGCAACGGCCTAACACTGCCTACGTTGCTAAGCTTACTGGCGCATGGCCTTGTCATTGGCATACTGGTCTATAACTATCAAACCACTGAAGTTGAGACTGCTGGTAGTATTGAGACGGTCATGGTATCTCCCGAGCAACTTGCTGAAATGCAAGGACAAATACTGGCTAACCGTGCAGCAGCCAGCGCAATGCAGATGGATAGTAGCACTAGCGACTCGTCCAGTAGTGCTCAGCCAGAAGTGTCTGGTAGTAGCGTCAGTGCGCAAAATCCAAGTCAGCCAAGCTCTCAGCGCGTGCCTGTATTTACACGATCTGAGGAGCCAGCTGGTCAACCCATACTGATGAGCGAAGACCATCAACAACGTCTGCTTGAACAAAATCAAGAGTATGAGCGCAAAATGGCTGAGTGGGCAGCCCAACTAGACGAATCCGCTATGGAAGAGCTTGACCAAGTCGATCAAAGCAAACGTGATCAGCTTATAGAAGAGCAAAAAAGGCTGGGAGAGTTTCGTCAAAAGCAAAACAACCCACCAAAGATAAAACGTCCCACTGCTAGCGATCGCAATATTGAGATTGATACTGCTGGCTCTGGCAATGCAGGGAAAACCTTTAGCCTGTCAGATGGGCAGTCTACTATATCTGGTGATACGTCAACCTCTAGTACGTCCAAGGGCAGTAGCCGCTCTGCATCCAGTGGCAGTCGCGGTGCCAGCAACAGCGAAATCATCAATTTAATCAAGCGCAACTATACGCCGCCTACTGCTGCACGAGGCTCTACTCAACGTGCCACCCTGACCATCACTGTCAATGCAAATGGCGATGTGATCAATGTGACTGCCTCTGGACCTGATAGCACGGTCAACGAAGCGGCAAGACAAGCGGTACTCAATACTGGCAGTCTCCCGATTGATGCTGATGACCCCAAATACCCGACTTTTACCATACAGTTTAAAGGCAGCAATTAATCAGTTGCTAGGTTCTTATAATATTGGTAACGTGACGTTAAGCGGCTTGTCTCGCATAGGTTGCTGCCTCATCTAGATGCTTGTCTCATTAAATAAAAAATGAATATCATACTAATTTTAGGAGCTCCATTTACCCATGCGTACCCACAAAAAACTACTAGTATCGTTACTCGCCAGCACTTCAGCATTGCTGGTATCGCAAAGCGTGCTCGCTGCACCTGTTGTACTAGAACTGGACTATGAGATTCCTGTCCAACAAAACCAAGTTGCGTTTGTATCGTTTGCGGGTGACTCGGTTTTGTCACCGATTATATTAAATGACTTGAGTAAAACCGAGTTAAAAGTAACCAATCAAGATCTACCGCAGCAGCCGCACAGTAGTAAAGAGCTGACAGGTACATTACCTGTTTGGCAAAGCATGGGCATACCGTATCTGGTTGTCGGCAGTACGCGTACCAATCGTGGTAAAATAATCACCGATTATGAAGTCATCGATGTCAAATCTGGTCGTGTGATAGAAGGCAAGCAAAGCCTAAGCGCTGACAACAATAGAGAAAGCATGCGTTATGCCGGTCATGTCATCGCAGATAAAGTGTACGAGCTGATTACTGGTATTCCAGGGGATTTCTCAGGACGCATTGCTTATATTGAAGAAACAGGGACTGGCAAGCAAAAGATCTCTCGTCTCAAAGTGATGGATGCTGATGGCGAAAATGCTAGAACCATTACTGAAGTAGCAGGCTCTATCTTCTCACCAGCATGGTCACCTGATGGCAACCGTATTGCCTACTCAGTACAACGTGAAAAATCATATCCCGTCATCTACGTGCAAAACGTCAGTGGCGGCGGCGCAACTGCCCTGACGCCTTTTTCAGGTAGCAACCTAAGCCCTTCATTCTCTCCTGATGGCAGCAAGATATTATTCTCTAGTAGTTTTGAAGGCAGCGCTGATATCTATGAGATGAGCGCCAGCGGCGGTACACCTAGAAGGCTCACCAATTTACCAAGTAGTGAAGTACAACCAAGCTATGCACCAGACGGCAAATCTTTCGTGTTTGTCAGTGATAAAACTGGCTTTAATAAGCCGCAAATCTATCGCTACGAGTTTGCCACAGGCCAAACGACTAAAGTGTCAAACGGGGGTTATGCAACCAGCCCGCAGTTTAGCAGTGACGGTACACAAATTGCCTTTTTGAGTGGGCGCTCAGCAGCTATTATGAATAGCAATGGTGCGATCACTACCAATCTTGGCAATACAGGTATCGACGAAGCACCAAGCTTCTCACCAAACGGCAAACGCGTGGTCTACGCATCGACCCAAGGCGGCAAAGGCGTACTGACCATCAAATCTCTCAACGGTGGCGAAGCGTTTGGTAAGTCAGGACAAGGCGTTATCCGATCACCCGTATGGTCATCAAGCCCAAAATAACTGGTCTCCACCAAAGTAGCAATTTTGGTTATAGTGGAATAGATATCAATTATTGAGCAAAGTTGAAAAAAGCTCCAATCATAGTCGTTATGGTTGGGGCTTTTTTTGATTAAAAAACAGCAATAGATATAACGATAAATCTTAGTACTTATATATTCTCAATGGTCAGCCCCCCTCCTTCTTTGATCTACTTTCCAATGTTACCTAACCCTCCCTCCTTCGTAACAAACCTGTAAACGCAATAGTACCCAAAAAAACATTGCAATGACTTGTATTTTACCTATACCCTAAATATACCTGACTAATTGGTCAGGTTGTTCAAATATTAGCCAACATATATTAGTTATTTTTATTACTTATCTTACAGACGGATGCGTACCCCTATTGTTCACATCGATAAAAAACAAGTCAAAGATTGGGTTAAAACTTTGATCTCGTGATCTACCACATTGTCTGATATCTACAGTTAAATGGGTACTAAGCAGTTATTTTAGGAGGAAACCACCATGAGTGAAAACGTTCCAGCGAATACCGATTTACTGTATAGACTGCATGACCGTCCCACCCCCATTAAAGCTTTTTTAGGTGCTATACAGCACGTACTTGCAGCGTTTGTAGGTATCATCACACCCTCTCTTATCATAGGTGGCACATTAGGTTTAGGAGAGCATATCCCCTACCTTCTCAGTATGTCATTGATAGTATCTGGCGTCGCAACCTTTATTCAGACTCGTAAAGTAGGCCCTATTGGCTCTGGCCTCATGGCATTACAAGGCACCAGTTTTGGATTTTTGGCAGCGGTACTGACAGCAGGGTTTGTAGTAAAAAACCGCGGCGGTGGTCCAGAAGAGATATTATCCGTTATTTTTGGCGTTTCCTTTCTCGGTGCATTTGTTGAGATATTTTTGAGTCAGTTTATTACCAAACTCAAATCTTTTATGAGCCCTATTGTTACAGGCTGCGTGATTGTCACGATTGGTTTATCATTAACCAAGGTAGGTCTGACCGACTTAGCGGGCGGGTTTGGTGCTGAAGATTTTGGCAGTATTCCAAACTTACTTTTGGGCGGTGGTGTGCTGGCAAGTGTCGTACTGATTAGTATCATCAACAATAAAGTCATTCGCTCAAGCGCCATCTTTGTCGGTTTGATGCTCGGCCTTATCGCGGCCATATTTATGGGACGTATCGATTTCTCACTGGTTTCTGAAGCGGCTTTCTTTACAGTGCCAATCCCTTTTAAATATGGCTTTGGTTTTGATTGGCAGGCTTTTATTCCTATTGCCTTTATGTACATCATTACCAGTATCGAGACCTCAGGCGATCTGACAGCTACCTCGATGATATCAGGTGAACCGATCAAAGGCCCTCTCTATGAGAAACGCATCAAAGGCGGCGTACTAGGAGATGGTGTTAACTCTCTGATTGCGGCGGTATTCAATACCTTCCCTGTGACAACCTTTAGCCAAAACAATGGTGTGATCCAAATGACAGGTATTGCCAGTCGCTATGTGGGTTTCTATGTGGGCGGCATTCTATGCCTGATGGGACTATTCCCTGTCCTTGGTGCTATTTTTACGCAGTTACCGAAGCCTGTCGTTGGCGGCGTCACGCTACTGATGTTTGCGACTGTGGCGACTGCTGGCATTCGTATTTTATCTACCGTGCAATTTACGCATCGTAATGTCTTAATCATTGCCACCTCACTGGGTCTGGCAACGGGTATCGCCTTTGTCCCTGATGTACTGTCACAAACGCCGCAGTTCTTTCAGAATATCTTCGGCTCAGCGGTAACGATGGCAGGGATTGTGGCTATCACGCTTGATATGATTTTACCCAAAAACTATGGCATCGAGTTTGATACCAAAGCACAGCATGCTGACGACGGTTTAGAACCAACGCAAGAAGTAGCGTAAGGGTAAGAAAAAGCTAGGGTTAAATATATCGAAGTGTTTCGCCGTAAACGAGGTGCATAAACAGGCAAATAGCAACAGTCTATGCACCTCGCTTATTAAGTATCTCACTTATTAAATAAGCATCCTGTCAAATAAGCACTTTTTCAAATAGCTATCTTGTTATCATTCAAGGCCACAGCCCTTTAAAATAAAAGGCACCAGAAAGTCTGCCGCACGCGCTTCATCTGCTGCGTCATACGCCGTCTTATCCATTAATCCAACGATTTCAATCTCAAATTCAGCATAACGTTGGGTAGTCGCCCAAATCAAAATCAGTAGTTGTAGAGGGTCAGTAATCCCAATTTTGCCTTGCTTGTGCCACTCTTTCATTACCTGTGCTTTATCGTGTACCCACTCCTTCATCGTAGTGGACATAAATTCATGCAAATGCGGTGCACCGCCGATGACTTCAATCGCAAACAGTTTATGACGACTTGGATTAACAAAGGCTTGATGTAGCTTGGTACGGACGAATTTTTCGATGACTGTTTTTGGGTCGCTATCTACTGTCATGGTTACCAAACCTTCGTTCCATTCTTGAATGATCGAACGCAGCACTGCCATGTAGAGATTCTTTTTATTTTTAAAGTAATAGTGAACATTGGCTTTAGGTAAGCCTGCTCTATCAGCTATACCCTGCATCGTAGCGCCGCGATAGCTTTGGAGCACAAACTCTTCTTCAGCTGCCGCTAAGATAAGCGCTTGATTCTGTGCGCGAATGGCTTGTTGGCTACGGTGCGAGGGCGTATCAGTCACTGAGGTTTCTTCCTTTTGATTGTTTTGAGTCATAGCAGTGGTATCTCACTCTAAGAGACAGGTTCGACAAGATAGTCGCTATATTTCACTATGTATTCTTATATAAACACATAGATTTGATCAGCATAACCTGTTAAATAAAAATATTTCGCATAAAACAGTTGACCAATTAGTCAGGTTTTAGCAAAATGGGAACTGTAAATCAATCACGCCGTCATTAATTACCTCTTGCCAGACGTTTTGGACGGCTAAAATATCAGTGTTTCCTTAGCAAATCTGTTTAATATTGTCAGTTCACTATAACTTGAAATTATGCAAAGCGTATATAAACGCCAAAGCTCTGACTACGAACACATAGATTATCGACTTTTGATTTTATGCAAATTAATCGCTGCTAGCTTAATCAAATTATTCATGAAGCTGAAGCAACCGCTACTTATCAAAATTACTGCTTATACCTATAAGTTTATGCAAATAATCATAAGGTATAAACCTCTATCAAACATTTATCGCCCGATACAGATAATGGGCTGCCTTATTAGAAAAGGATGTCATCGTGAGCTTAACCTTAGCGCAATTCAACGATTTATCACAAGAAGTCGCCATCGCCCAATTATTGACTTGCTGCACCAGTAAAAGCTGGGCCTATAAACTTGCAGACGCCCGCCCTTTTGCAGACGTTGATGGACTGCTAGCAAGTAGCGACGCTATCTGGAACAAAGTACAAAATGATGAGGCTAACTTATTAGAAGCGTTTGATGGGCACCCGCAAATCGGTAACGTGGCATCTCTAAAAGAAAAATACCGCAACACACAAAGTAGCGCCGCACACGAACAATCAGGTGCTAACGATGCAGCCGATGAGGTGCTCGAAGCACTTGCCAAAGGCAATCGAGACTATCTTGATAAATTTGGTTTTATTTTTATTGTCTTTGCGACCGGCAAAAGAGCGCAGCAAATGCTAGATCTGTTATTAGCGCGCTTGTCTAACGATCGTGCTACTGAACTGGCAAATGCAGCCGCTGAACAAAATAAAATTACGCGTCTACGTTTAACTAAATTACTAGGTAATGCTTCGACAAGCAAATAGTAGTCGCAGAGTTAGACTAGCATTTTCACCCTATTTATATTTCTCACAAATTTAAAGGAAGCATTATGTCTGCCACGCTATCATCACATATCTTAGACACTCACCTTGGCAAACCTGCCGCTGATGTCGCCGTTACCTTACACCGCGTACAAGACAATGGTGTCGCCACATTATTGGCACATGGCACAACCAATAGTGATGGCCGTGTCATACCAGATGCTTGGCAATTTGATACAGCCATCGATAGCACAGAGCATCAGCTAAATACCGGACGCTATACCATAACGTTCGATACTCAGTCTTATTTTGATGCTCAGCAGCTGACAGCATTTTATCCGCAAGTGGTTATCGACTTTGTGGTAAACGATGCCAGTCATTATCACGTACCGCTCCTGCTTAGTGCGCACGGTTATAGTACCTATCGCGGATCGTAACTTTGGTGCTATTTAGCTCTCTGCGTTGTTATTAGTGTTCAAGAAATACTATCAAAAGAAATTATCAAGACATTTTATTAAGACACTGTCATATTAAAGGACATTTATTACATGGGCGCCTATCTTCTCGAATGGTTGAGTTTATTTTTCCGCTGGTTTCATGTTATCGCTGGAGTAGCATGGATTGGTGCATCGTTTTATTTTGTGTGGCTAGATCTAAGCCTACGCAAACCGCCACAGTGGAAAACTGACAAAGGCATTTCGGGTGATCTTTGGGCCGTCCATGGCGGCGGGTTTTATGAAATTGCCAAATACAAACTCGAACCAGAGGAGATGCCAAAGACGCTACATTGGTTTAAGTGGGAAGCGTATACCACTTGGCTGACGGGTGCAGCGATGATGTCTATCGTCTATTATGCCAATGCAACTGCCTACCTGATCGATCCAAGCAAAGTGCCTTTTACCAGTATTGGTGCCATTGCGACAAGCTTGCTATTTTTATTTGGTAGTTACTTTATTTATGAAGTCATTGTGCGCAGTCATTTGGGTAAAAATGCCTTTATCTTTAGCACCTTGATTTTTATCTTGCTGGTCATCGCAAGCTGGGGCTCTTATCAACTGTTTAGTGATCGCGCCTCATTTATACATATCGGTGCTATCTTGGGCACGGTGATGGTAGGTAACGTATTCTTCGGTATTATGCCAGCTCAGCGCGCACTCGTTGACTGTGTGCGGCGCGGCGAAAAGCCTGGTAAAGAAGTGGCTGAATTAGCATTACAAGCCAAAAATCGCTCACTAATGAATAACTACTTTACCCTACCGCTCATCTTTACCATGATCAGCAACCATTACCCAATGATGTATGCTCATGAGAAAGGTTGGTTGGTATTGGTCTTCGTCGGTATCATTACCGCGACTGCGCGTCATTACTTTAACCAAAAGCACTTAGGTCATAAAAAACCACGCTACTTGGTCATTCCAGCCGTATTAACCGTATTGTTGATTATTTGGATGCGACCTGAGCCGATTGAGCCATTGCCTGCAATGCCTGCTACTGCCTCCGTAGCACCTACAACGACTGATAGCACGCCGCCAGCTACAAGCGCGACTACTGACTCAAGCACTGATACTGTTGCTAACGCTAATAGCAATTCTGATAGTAGTGCTATTAGCAGTGCTAATAAAAGTATTAGCACTGATGCAGCTACTGCTGAAGCCGTACCTGTGAGCGCATCAGCAGATGACGCTATGATGGATGTCGTGCATACGCGCTGTAGTACTTGTCATGCGGTACAACCGACGCAACAAGGCTTCGCCGCGCCGCCAGCAGGAATCATTTTGCAAACACCAGAAGACTTAAAAATTCATAAAGCGAAAATCGTCACTGCGGTACAGACTGGCTATATGCCGCTTGGTAATATTACTCAGTTGACGGATGCCGAGCGCCAACAGCTCGTAGCCTATGCATCATCACTTTAATTTGTGATAAAAAATAACTGTCCTTTACGAGCAATATTCAAACAAATATCTAAGGCTCTAAGCGATATAGGAACATAAATAATGAGCAAAAAAATCACCAGTGATTTTGATCAAAATACATACCCACGCGACCTAAAAGGCTACGCTGGCAATCCACCGAAAGCGAACTGGCCAGGTGGCGCAAAAATCGCCGTACAGTTTGTATTAAACATCGAAGAAGGTGCAGAAAATAGCGTCATCCATGGCGATGGCCAATCAGAGCGTTTTTTGTCTGATATCTTAGGCACACCAGAATTTAACAACCGTCACCAGTCTATTGAGTCTGCATTCGAATACGGTAGCCGTGTCGGTGTATGGCGTGTATTAGATGTCTTTAAAGATTATGGTATTCCTATCACCACGTTTACCTGTGCCGCCGCTGCTGAAAAGACCCCGCATATCATCGAGCGTGTATTAGAAGACGGTCATGAGATTGCCAGTCATGGTCTACGCTGGATCACTTATCAGGATATGTACCGTGAGACCGAGCGTGAACACATTCGCTGTGCCACCCAAATATTTCAACGTATGCTAGGCGGCCAACCTCTTGGTTGGTATACAGGACGTGATAGTCCAAATACTCGTGAACTGGTCGCTGAACAAGGTGGCTATACCTATGACTCTGACTCGTACGGTGATGAGTTACCCTACTGGCTCAATGTAAAGGTCCAAGATGGCAATCTGATCACGCGCAAGCCGCATTTGGTCATACCTTATAGTCTAGAGACCAATGACATGCGTTTTTCTTCTAGCCCGGGGTTCACCCATGCTGAACCATTTTACCAATATCTAAAAGATAGCTTTGATACCTTATACGAAGAAGGCGCACACACCCCTAAAATGCTGACCATTGGCTTGCATTGTCGCATTATCGGACGTGCAGGACGCATCAAAGCGTTAAAGCAGTTTTTGCAATATATCACCGCTAAGCCTGACGTATGGATATGCCGCCGTGATGATATCGCCAAGCACTGGTACGAAAACCATCCTGCCACGCCGGACAACACGGCTAACTGGATGTAAGCTTAGTCTATCGTCCTAGTATCCGTTCTGCTTAGCTGAGCGAGTGCGAATTAGCATAGATTAATATATAAAATAATACATACGTTATTAATAAACACCATTATTAAAAAAGGAATCATTGTGAGTCAAAACACTTCAGAAGTTGGACAAATTATTTCCGCAAACAATCTACCTGATACCCTGCCAGCGTTTACCAAGAAATCAAACGTCGCTGACAGTCGCTTGGGTGCAAAATCACTATTCGCTACCGATGACTTCTTTGCGGATAAAAGCCGTATTCTAAATCCTGATGCACCTATATTTGTCGTGGGTAAGTTCGATGACAACGGTAAGTGGATGGACGGCTGGGAAACTCGTCGCAAGCGCCACTTGGGTTACGATTATTTAGTTATCCAGCTTGCGCGCCCAACCAAAATTTCTGGTCTCGATATTGATACCAGTCACTTCACGGGTAACTTCCCCTCTTCAGCTAGCGTCGATGCTTTATACGCGCCCGAGCTACTGCAGCAAGATGAAGCTGAACTTACTAGTCTAAGCAAAGAAGATTGGGACAATAAAAATTGGCAGGCACTAGTGGGTATGACCCCGCTTCAAGGTCACAATCATGAGCTTGTCGAGATTGATCATGAGCAAACGGTCACCCATATTCGTTTAAACATTTATCCAGATGGCGGCGTTGCCCGACTACGTGTCTATGGTGATATTCAACTTGATGCGAGCCTAAATACACAAGATGAGACACTTGACTTAGCGGGCGCATTAAATGGTGGTCGTGCCATTGCCAGTAACGATGCGCACTTTGGTGCGGCTAGTAATTTACTACTACCAACTAAAGCGCCTAACATGGGTGATGGTTGGGAGACTCGTCGTCGCCGTGAGCCAGGCAATGACTGGTGCATCATCGCACTAGGTCAAGCAGGTATCGTTGATTCCATCGAGATAGATACTGCCCACTTTAAAGGCAATTACCCTGATAAAGTCTCGATCCAAGCCGTCTACTCTCCAAATACACCAGAGCAAACTTTAGTGACTCAGAGTATGTTTTGGGAAACCCTACTTGAACCACAAAAAACCAATGCGGATGACATTCATCACTTTGGTAAAGACAAGCTTCAACTTGATAAACCCATCACTCATATTCGGGTCAATATCTTCCCAGATGGTGGTATCAGCCGTGTACGCGTGTATGGCAAAATTGCTAAGGCTAATATTGACACTGGTACTGATGTTGATAGTAAAGAGGCTAAATAATGAGTGTAACTTTAACAGCTAAGCCTTTAACCAAGGCAAACTTTGCCCCTTACGGCTCGGTTATCGAGCGCTATAGTGATAATGAGCAAACGGCTGACAATACTTATGAGATCAATAATGGCTATGCGGTTCGTCATCATGCACTTGCCGAAAGTAAATTAGACGGTGGTGCAGTTGGCATGAGTATCTTTCGAGCCAAAAAACGTGAGAACCCGATTGCACTCTCAGTCATGGAATACCATCCGCTTGGAACACAGGCGTTTGTATCTATGGAAGGCCAAGACTATATCGTCGTGGTCGCTAAAGCTGGTGTGCCGCCGCAGTCGCCTGATGACCTAACAGTGTTTTATGCGAAATCTCACCAAGGTGTACAGTACGATGCTAATGTCTGGCATCACCCACTACTCGCGCTTGGGCGTGACAGTGATTTCTTAGTTATTGATCGTATCAATGGCGAGGGTAATAACTGTCATGAGATTGATATCACGGATTGGCATGTGTTTATTGAGTTAGAAAACGAATGCAGTTAATTGAATAAAAAATAGTCGCATCCAACAAGTACAAACTTAACGCCAGCTAATTTCTATTAGCTGGCTTTTTTATGTTCATTGAGTTATTAAATCATATGCCTATCAATTGATTAAGACCCGTCAGACGACCCAACTTGGGGCACATGGATATCCATTTTGGTGCTTTTATGGCGCATCTGATTCTTCGAAAAACATTGTTTGTCATATATATCCAAATGTACGGAAATTGGCTCTCTCATTTGAGAATAGTTAAGAACTATTTTGCTTATTTCTACCCTTATTAATGGCTAATAAGACTAAAAGTTAGACGACTCTGTAGATGACAGCCTTCTAGGGCATTTGTGGCACGGTTATTGAATGCTCTTTAGTAGTAAGCATCTAAGCGCTATCAACCAACCGCTGTCTAACGAGCATTGGATTAATAGTTTGTTTACTAGCAAATAATAACGATGCAGTTTTGGGGCAATCAACAATCAATTGTACATAAAGGGGTCATATTTTGCGTTTTGATTTATTAACGAGCTTATCCTGTCATACCAAATCATCTAGCCAAAAGCTAGCTTTACTCAAACCTTTGTCGATGGCAGCTGTTGCTATCGCTGCTTTAGGTAGCATGTCTAGCATCCATGCTAAAACCTTCTTTACTGATACGAGTGTCTCCGTACTTTACGGTAATGATTATGAACTCGTAGAAGATGGAGAGCTGACGACCGTCACATTAGAGCATGCTTCTGCGCATGACTGGGGCGGCGTGTTCTTCTTTGTCGATCGAAACCAAGGTGCCGATGACATTGAAAACAATAGATTTAGAGAAACTTATGGCGAGCTGTCTCCTACATTCAAAATAGCAACTTTTAATGACAGTTTTATCAAGCAGGTTAATTTAGCCGCTACTTATGAATTTGGTTCGAACAGCACTGGCTTTGACCAAGATAATTATCTGGTTGGTATTGGTGCAGATCTCAATGTACCTATTCCAGGAATGAAGTTTGCGTCGGCTACTCTATATCATGCTTTCAATGACAATACTGACGATGATCAGCAAATTACCTTAACCTATGGTTGGGAGCGCAATAATTTCGTCGTAGATGGCTTTATTGATTATTCATTCAATAATGATGACATTGAAGATAATATTCATATCAATCCGCAAATTAAATACAACTTACAAGAAGTGCTCGGTATTGATAACCGTTTAGAAGTCGGTATGGAGTATAGCTATTGGAAAAATAAATACGGTGTTGATGGCGTAAATCAAAACTCTCCTAGTGCATTGGTAAAATTCCATTTTTAATGTCTAATAGAAACTTTCTTGGCAGTAATAAACCCTTGTTCCAACTATATAGGAACAAGAGTTTATTTTTTATATCTGAAAGCAGTTTCACTTGTTCCTGATTTAGGTACAGCGTTTGTTTACGCCTATAAAGTTGATTTACGATAGCGACTTACGCCGGCGATGACTGTCTGATCAATTACTCTATCATCGCCTAGCATCATTAGTACAAACAATTGTTCTTCCAGTGTCTTGGTCTGCGCCATACGTCGCTCAAGCAATTCCGTTGCACCCATATCGATAACCACAAAATCCGCTTCTTTATTTGGCATAAAGTTACCGATTTTATTGTCCAATAATAGCGACTGGGCATTACCCAACGTAATTTGGTACAGCCCTTGATGAGCGGATAGTTGATTGCTTTGTAGTTGTTGGATTTTATACGCTTCTGACAGAGTCGTCAGCATCGACAGACTTGTCCCTGCTCCAACGTCAGTGGCGATACTGACACCAGTATAACTTAACGTCTTGGGTAAATCGAACAATCCACTACCCAGAAACAGGTTGGACGTCGGACAGTGTGATATTTGTGTGCCAGTATCGCGTAAGCGCTCATACTCAGATATTTCAAGGTGAATACCATGTGCCAAGGTGGTGCGTCGACCCAGTAATCCCATATCGTCGTAGACATCTAGATAGCCTTTATGAGTGGGATACAGTTGTTTCACAAAGGCAATTTCATCACGGTTTTCTGCTAGATGCGTCTGCAGATAAACACTCTCGTAACTGGCATACAGCTCACCTGCCATTTGTAGTTGCTTGGGTGTCGAAGTAATAGCAAAGCGCGGGGTAATCGCTACATGCTGACGACCACGCTCATGCCAATTATCAATGATGTTTTGGGTGTCTCGAATACCTTGCTCAGCAGGTACACACAAATTATCAGGCGCATTTTGGTCCATCAAGACATTACCCGTGATCATACGAGTATTGAGCTTGTGACTTTCCGTAAAAAATGCGTTCACTGATTCAGGGTGGCTGGTAGAAAACACCATGGCGCTCGTCGTACCATTTGCCAGCAGCTGGTTTAAGAAGAACTGTGCCGTATCATGCGCTACTTTTGGATCGCCAAAATTGGCCTCAGTGACGAAAGTATAATTATTAAGCCAATCAAGTAATTGCTCACCGTAAGCAGCAATCATATCTACTTGCGGATAATGCACATGAGTATCGATAAAGCCTGGCATGATAAGTTTGTCGCGATAATCATGTACTTTGACTACTAACTGGCCTACTTGCTCAGAGATATTATTATATTTCGCTAATATTGTCTCGTTATGCCCATACTCTACAATGCACCCTGTCACATCATCTACGACAAGCGCACCATCAGCGATATATTCAGGATAAACCTGTACACCTTCAATCACTGGTAGCAACGTAATGTCTCGTTCCACAGCTAATGTCTGTGAATGATCAGAGGTTGTACGCTCAATACGATCGCTTTCGGTCAAGTAGTGCAGCAGTTGAGCTTGATAGATATGTAGGGTCATTCGTAGATCTCACAATGGCTGGGTAGTCCTGAGCGTTTTGATAAATAGTACTGAGCGCTTTAATAATTTGATAAAAAGTATAAAAGTTATATGGAGTGAGCCGTTCAAGGAGTAGCCTGATGATACTGTTGTAGGAGCTGTGCCACGATAGAGACCGCCACCGCCATCGGCTCTTTCCCACCAACTTGCAATCCGATTGGCATGACCAACTGATTGACCAGTTGCTCACTGTAGCCACGCTGCATCAAGCGATCTCTAAAACGCTTGGCTTTGGTTGCCGAGGCAATGCAGCCTATGTAAGGTGCTGAAATATCTGAACATTGATCCTCAGACGAGCTAGTATCATAAATAGTATCTAATGCCGCCCGCACTAACTCAAAATCAACACTATGGTCATGAGTCATAACCAGAATAAAACGCTGGCCACCCTGCTCGATAAATGGGCGCACAAAATCTACAGGCTCATCATCGATATGCGGACGGATATGCGCTGGTAGGTTATAAAGTTTGGATGGATTAGTAGTAGATTCATCAACTAAGTAACGCTTAAACATCTCTGGGCGACTGTCCACCCAATCTACCTGACAAGGTAGCTCAGCGAGGATGGTCATTAGCGCTGATGCCACATGCCCTGCACCAAACACTAGTACTGACATCGGCGGCGTTACATTGAAGCATTCGAACATAACGGTGACGCTACCGCCGCAACACTGTGCCAATTTCGCACCTAGCGGGTAGTGCTTAGTATAGACAGCATCACGGCGTACCCCTTTAGAAGGTACTGATGCGCTTTCACCGTCAGTTTCAGCGACTTTTGGTTTTACTTCTTTTGATACCGTTGCTGCTATTTCACCATTTAATAGCTGCCGTGCAGTATTGATAACGTCATGTTCTAGACCGCCGCCGCCTAGCGTATCTACGATACTGTCCTGCGCGACGATCATCTTTGCCTGTAGCGCTCGAGGAGCAGATCCATTTACGGCCACGACCGTCGCCAACACGTGAGCGATGCCGCGCTGCTGATATCGCGCTAGACCTTCATACCAAACGACTGGCGGTGCTAGCGACTCATTCACTGTGTGCAGGACCTCTTGCCCCTGCTACATTTGGATGCTCTATCGCATTAGGCTGGTCATCAGTTTGTTTCCCTTTAACTTCTTTTGGCTCGATGTCTTTAGCGTGACGTACGTCTTGTGGCATTGCTTTTTCGTTGTAAAGGTCACTGTTCTCTGCTGCGCCTTTTACTAAACTATCAACCGTATCTGTATCGGCTTCAGTTGTTAAATCCCACGATGTGCCTTGCATACGCATCACTGCTTTTAATACCGCTTCTGGCGTCGCAGGCATGGTCAGTTCTGGATTCTTCTTATACTCCCCGAGACTAGCCACTGCATTATTAAGGGCACACCAAACACTGGCTGCCAACATAAACGGCGGCTCGCCAACGGCTTTAGAGTTATAAATCGTTTGTTCTTCGTTTTTGCGATCGTACAATTTGACATTCCACTGCTTAGGTAAGTCATGCGCGGTTGGAATTTTATAATTAGCAGGACTATCAGATGCCAGCTTTCCTTTATCATTCCAGATTAGCTCTTCCGCTGTGAGCCAACCCATACCTTGCACAAAGCCACCTTCAATCTGACCAATATCAATGGCAGGGTTGATCGATTGTCCCGCGTCATGCAGCACATCACAGCGTAGTACCTTGTACTCGCCCGTCAAGGTATCAATCTCAACCTCAGCACAGGCAGCACCCAAGGCAAAGTAGAAGAACGGACGACCCCATGCCTTAGAGCGATCATAAAATATCTTAGGCGTTTTATAATAGCCAGTAGACGACAGACTAATACGGTTCTGATACGACAGTTGAATCATCTCAGCAAAAGTCAGTGTTTCTTTATCACCGATATAGACATGATTTTTTTCAAAGCGTATGTCTTCTTGCGCTACGTCGAAATGCTCAGCGGCAAATTCAAGTATGCGCGCTTTGATACTTAGACAAGCATTTTGCGCTGCCTTGCCATTAATGTCTGTACCTGATGACGCGGCAGTTGGTGAGGTATTAGGTACTTTGTCGGTACGCGTCGCTGATACTTTAACTGTATCCAGATCAACGTCAAATTCATTGGCAACAATTTGAGCGATTTTAATATATAGCCCTTGCCCCATCTCCGTACCGCCGTGATTGAGGTGGATACTACCATCAGTATAAATGTGTACCAATGCGCCTGCCTGATTGAGCGTCTGCACCGTAAATGAAATACCGAATTTTACTGGCGTTAGAGCAAGACCCAAACGTTTGTCACTGCCTTCAGCGGCAGCTTTTTGATTGGCTTCTAGGATTTGCTGACGGCGGTTGTCATAATCGCAATCGTCTGCCAACTTGGTCATGATGGTCGCCAAATCGAAATGCTCAATGGTCTGACCGTAATGCGTACTTTGACCATCTTGATATAAGTTTGCCAAACGCACTTGTAATGGATCTTGACCCAAGGTATAAGCAATATGGTCCATCATATACTCAGCAGTCATCAGACCTTGCGGACCACCAAACCCTCGATAGGCAGTATTGGATACGGTATGCGTTTTGCAGCGATGCCCTGCCACATGAGCAGCTGGATAATAATAGGCATTATCACAGTGGAACATCGCTCTATCAACGATGGCATCAGACAAATCTGGCGCATAGCCACACAAGCCAGCCAATTGCATATCGACGCCCAATATACGACCAGACTCGTCTAAGCCGACTTCGTAACGATTGGCAAACTCATGGCGCTTACCCGTCACCACCATGTCATCTTGACGATCTAGACGCATACTGACAGGGACATTATGGCGTTTGGCGATGATACCGCATAAACATGCCCAAGCAGCGGCTTGCGTTTCTTTCCCGCCAAACCCGCCACCCATACGGCGCACGACTGTGTTTACCGCATGAAATGGCAGATCTGTCACTTCGGCGACGAGCTGCTGTACTTCGCTTGGATGCTGTGAAGACGTATAAACTTCTAGCCCGCCATCGTCACAAGGCACCACATAAGACACTTGGCCTTCGAGATAAAAGTGCTCTTGCCCACGCATATGAATATGACCTTCAATGCGAATCGGCGAGTTCTCAAGCGCAGTCGCCGCGTCACCACGCTTCATAAAGTGACTCGGACGTACAAAGAACTCTTGCTCTAGTGCTTTATCTATACTAAGTACCGCTGGCAATGGCTCATATTCTACCACTGCCTTGGTCGCAGCTTTTTTGGCAGCACGATGACTGGTAGCCACCACCACGAATAGCGTCTGACCCACATACTCTGTGATGTCATCCACCATCAGTGGCTCACCGTCGAACACCGCACCGATATCCGTCTGCGCCGGTAAATCTTTAAAGCTTAAGATATCTATAACCCCATCCGCATTTCTAACAGCGCTCAAATCCATACTCAATACACGTGCATGAGCGTGGCTGCTTTTACCTACTGCCAGATGTAGCGTGCCCTGCGGTTTTGCAATATCATCCACATAAGTCGCCGTTCCCATGACATGGCTAATCGCACTATCATGCTTCGCCGAGGTGCCAATTTTGTTTTTTGGCGGACGCACGCGGCGGATACTATAACTGTCAAATAAGGACGAATGATGGCTCATGGCGGATCTCTTCTATTAGGACGCTTTTATTAATGCTCTTTTGTTCTTGGCAAATATAACGATAAGGCGGTATTAGCAAACAACAACTCTGCTAGTTAAGCGGTCTCGGTCTGTCTACCTGCTACCAATTGCTTACCGCACTTCACCAGTAGACGCTGTACCACATGTGAGCGATATTCACGGCTGGCTCTGACATCGGTCATAGGCGTAACGTCTGCAGACAAGACTTGTGCTGCTTGCTCAAAACTTGCAATTTCAGCCGCTTGCCCAATGAGCGCTTGCTGACAGGTTGTGGCTAATAACGGTATGGCAGCCATGCCACCAAGTCCAAGCTTTGCATTCTCTATCGTCATGCCATCTGCTGATACATCGATTCGCGCAGCCAATAGACACGCTGAAATATCATCCTCATAACGTTTGCTAATTTTATGAATAAATAAGTGCTGATTGTCATGCATCAGAGGAATATGGATAGCGACTACGTAACTGCCTGCTTGCAGTTTGGTCTTTTTATAATCTAAGAAAAATTCTGATAAAGGTATGATCTCATCCGTATAAACCGAATCACTATTACCTAAATCATTGCCTGACTCTTCACGATTGGGCGCGCAATGACGCAGATGAATTGACGCATCTAACGCCAATAAAATCGGTGGTAAATCCCCAATCGGCGACGCGTTAGCTATATTGCCGCCGATGGTACCCATATTACGGATTTGCGGAGAAGCAATACGCTCAAATACTTGCGCGAAACTTGAAAAATACTGCTCAAGCACAGGCAACATCTGCTGATAGCTCATGCCAGCACCTAGTACTAGAGATTGGCTAGAAGCTTGCTCGTTATCTGAACCTTCGCTTGGGTCAGACTTTGCGTCAAATAATGACCATGACTTTAATGCCTCGATAGCTGAAAGCTGGATAATGACCTCGTGATCAACCAAATGCTGGGTTACACTCAATCCCAAGTCCGTACCACCTGCCCAAATCGTTGCCTGTGGATAGGCCGCTAATACTTGATTAAGCTCATCTAGTGACTTGGGCATATATAATCGTCGCCCAGCATCACTGATTGCAGGGGCAATACCATGTGGCTCTTGATTTTTTTGTTCGGCTGGCACATTTTCAAGGACTACTGCTGATTCCTTTGTACTTCTCATCGCATTTGTCGCGAGACTGATAGTCAGGTCTTTCACTGCTGACTGCTCCGCCTCTCTCTGCTGACCAATATCGCTCATAAGTAGACCAGCCTCGATAATTGGCCTGTAGCCTGTGCAGCGACATAGGTTGCCAGATATTGATGCAACCACTTCATCATAGCTTAATTGCTTGGCATCGTTCTGACTTGCTGTCTCTTGACTTGTCTGCATACGATTGTTTTCGTAAACGCAAGCCAGTGACATCACAAACCCAGGCGTACAAAAACCGCACTGTGATCCGTGACATTCAACCATGGCTTGCTGCGCTGGATGCAGCAGAGCACGTTCTGGATGATGTTCTGGATTATCTGCCAAATAAGAAGCCGTCATCAGATGATGACCATCCATGAGCGACACTAGCGTAATGCAAGAGTTAATCGTATAGAACGGTAGCGTAGCATTTTTTTCGTCGCCATTTTCATCATTAAGCGCTGGCTGGCTAGCATTAGGCAGGCGCTGAACCATCACGGTACAGGCACCGCAATCACCACTACCACAGCCTTCCTTCGTATCCGTTTGGCCTTCATGCAATCGTAGATACTCAAGCACCGTCGTATTAGGGTTAAGCTGGGTTAGCTCGTGGCGTTTCCCATTTAAGTAAAAACTAATCATAGCAAGACTCGGCTAAAATAAAATAATGAAGATAAGCATAAGGCTTAAGGAATTTGACAGCTTAAATGCTGAAAGTAAGCACTTGGTTTGCATCATGCTGCAACCGTTTAAGTACGGTTATTCTGTTTTATAACTTTTAAAGTATTCGCTGTTTTGTTTGCTAATACATTCTTAAGAGATAGAAAAAATCAGCACAACGCACTTTTTTATATCAAGTAAGCTGGTTGTAAATATCAGCATTCATCGAACAATTTTGTTAGAAAACTCGTACTGTAGGATACTTGACTATTTGGTCAGCTTTCAACATATTATCACTATTCTTATTTATAACACAACCCGTTAAAATGCCTATAGATACTATCGAATAGTTGGTAAATATTTGGCGAATAACTTCAATCTAAGGAAATACTTACACGTTTTGTAGACTTTATTGATTGCTCAGCTACTTAATACCAGACGTTATTTTTATAAATAGCTTTAATTTTATACATGACAAATCAAACGAAGTATTAGATAAGCCATACTCTAAATAGCGAGATAGTCTGCGTAAAAACAATATCGAATACATATATCGCCTTTAAACTGCTATGAACAGCTGATTTTTATATATAATGTCTGCAAATAAGCCTGACTCTTCACTGTTGTGACTTCTAATGATAAGTAATCGTGACATATCGTTGGGCTAAAATCGTTTTTGAGATATTACTATGAAGTCATTTGCCTTTACCTATTTGCTAATAGCAACGATGCTGTTAGGAGGTTGTCAATCGTTTCAATTCGTTGACAGTCCTATCCCTGTGAAGCCTGCCCCTACTAAGCTTGTTGCTCAATAAAAAGCCTAGCGCTTAATAGCAATTATCGCTCAATAAAAATTGGCACAAAAAAAGCAGACATCGATAATGTCTGCTTTTTTATTTGATTACTCTGTCGGTTCTAGCTGTTTTTATAGCTTAGCATCAGCTGGTTGATGCTTAATAATCGTTTTGGCCAGATGATCACCAAACCAAATAGCAGTATCAATATCGCCCGAACCTGGTGTCTCTTCAGGTGGGCCATCAAGCGACTGAGTCATTAGGCCCAAAAAGCTAGACAGACGGTTTAAGTCGTGAGCTTCATGACCTGTCGGCATCAATGGCAGACCAATCCAGTTCATACCATGTTGCATCGCATATAGAGAAATCTGCTGTAGCACTGCAAGTTTATCACCGCTCAGGCCGCCCGAATTGGCAAACGCTGCTGCCCACTTTCCCTCCCATTTGCGATGATACCAACGCTTAGATGTCTCATCCATAAAGGTCTTAAATTCAGCTGTCACGCTACCCATATACACTGCACTACCAAAAACCAGCAAGTCTGCCTGATCTAAATAATCCCAATCAACATCATAAACATCGACAGCCTTGGCTTGCGCTTCTGGCAATTGCTGATGCGCACCTTGTACTATCGCCTCAGCGACACGCTTGGTATGCCCATAATTACTATGGAAAATAACGGCGATTGAGACATTAGGCGCGTTATCAGTAGATGTAGAGGTGTTAGACGATTTAGCAGGTGTATTCATACGTACTCTAATAATAAATAATTGGTTGAATAATGAAGCTTATAAAATATTGGATACTTAGCCACAGTCGATAGCTAGTGGCCTTATTTTCACTGATAAGTACTTATCGATAGCTCAAACTTTCGAACTATCAGGCGATATAACAGAATCAAGCAATGCTTCTTTGAGTCAATTTAACTGGCAGAAATATCAATGGTGATGGAGCAATCGCATAGTCTTTAATTACACTGTCTTTAATTACATAGTCTCTATACGGCAGCATATACATACCGGTATATATGCGATGAACTTCATTGAATTCAAGCCCATTGTATCAGACGTATTTTTGTTTTTAAGTTATTTATTAAAGTCTGACTAATCAGGGCACATATACTTTTAATATATTTTATATAAATGGGTAAGTCGCATTAACTGACAATATGACACGAACAAATTTCTGATACCTGATAAACCTATAATTATCAGTACTATAGACAACTATTAATATAAGGTCATATACACAGCAGTCCATTTATTCCATATCATCATATACTAATTCTACTTTTTCTAATCTCTCCGTATTTACATTAATGACAATAGGATTATGATGTAACGCTTCTTACTGCTTAAACAAATTAACAGAAATACAGTTTCCAATTCTGCAAACCTGCGTAACTATACTCATATAAATTCTTATAAAAATGATATCTGATAACATCATCGGATAAGGAAGCTATTACCTTGACTACTCTCGTTCAACCTGTAAACGACACAAAAGATCCTATCGTCAGAGATGATCTGGCCTTAAATGCACCGCAAAAATCCTTGATTATGGGTGGTGGCATCGTAGGATTGATAGTGCTCGCGTATCTATTAGCCACTCAACATATCTCTCAATCATTGCTACTTGGGATAGGTCTTTTGTTAGGCTATACCCTTTTTCATGCCCGCTTTGGCTTTACCTCTGCTTTTAGACGTATGATGGCAGTGGGCAACGGTCAGGCGATGCGCTCTCATATGCTAATGTTGGCAGTTGCTGTTACGCTATTTGCGCCAATCCTTGCTTATGGCACGACGCTATTTGGCGGGCCTGTCGCAGGTTATGTCGCGCCATTAGGGGTCAGTCTAGTCGTAGGCGCATTTGTATTTGGTATCGGCATGCAACTTGGCGGCGGCTGTGCCTCTGGTACGCTCTATGCGGTAGGCGGTGGACGCTCTGTTATGTTCATCACCTTTATTTTCTTCATAGTGGGTGCCACGATTGGGGCTTATCACTTGCCATTCTGGACAGAAGAGATGCCCGCTTATGCGCCTTTCTCTTTGGCAACCTCTACAGGTCTTGGCTATACAGGGGCATGGCTGGTATCGCTTGCTATATTCGGCATTATCGCATGGGTGACGTTAGTCGTTGAGAAAAAAAGAAACGCACCGAAGATGGCTCCCGTGCCTTCTGAGTCTGGTTGGAAACGAGTCTTTCGTGGCTCTTGGCCGCTATTTGCTGCCGCAATCGTCTTGGCTTTACTTAACGGTCTGACATTACTTACACGTGGTCAACCGTGGGGCATTACATCAGCATTTACATTATGGGGTTCTAAAATTGCAAGCGGTTTTGGTATGGATGTGGCTAGCTGGGGCTATTGGCAAGGTGCTAATGCAGCAGCGCTTGAGGCCTCTATCTTTGCTGACTCAACCACTGTATTGAATATCGGCATCATCATTGGCGCATTTATCGCCTCTGCTGCGGGTGGCTTGTTTAAGTTTACTAAGATTACTGCTGGTAACTTTGCAGCATCGGTCATTGGCGGCTTGATGATGGGATATGGCGCCCGTCTCGCGTTCGGTTGTAATATCGGCGCTTACTTCGGTGGTATCGCCTCTTTTAGCTTACATGGTTATATCTGGGGCATACTAGCAATGGCAGGTACGTTCTTGGCACTGTATTTACGTCCTTTATTTGGCTTATCAGTACCAAAATCTAGCGACTCCGTTTGTTAATACAGATTTTATATTAATACAGACCTTATGTTAATACGAATGTAGCACTCAAATAAAAAACAGCAGAATAATCTGCTGTTTTTTTATTGTTTATCACTTCCTTGCCACTACTCATTATTATATAGTCAAAGAAATCTAAAACAGCTACAAGGCAGCCGACCGTAGATTGTACATATAGTACATCTAGGGAGGGTAACACCGTAGCGGTTTAGTAGTTCGCTGACTATAAAGCTGCTAACGACGAACGATGACCAGTGCCATCCGACCCGTTGCAGGCTGGTGCATATGAGTCTGGCGGCGATACGAGTAATAGTGAGTATCTGCGTAGCTACAGTCAACAGGCAAATCATTCACAACTGTAGCACCAGCAGCTTCTAACTGCATGGCAGCAAGCTTCGGTAAATCCAGCTTTATTTTGTCATTATGAGACGATATAGAAAATAGCGACACAAAGTTATCGATATGCGTCTCTGGCAACGTCTGATTGGCTATACACCCAGCCAATAGCTTATCGCGAACGTCTGTATTTACTTCATAGTTTTCCTGACTGATACACACTCCTATCCAAGCTTGTATAGGGCCTGACTCAGTAAAACGGTTAACAGTCTCTGGTATCACACCGCAGGCCAATCCTTGCCAGCCTGCATGAATCGCTGCGATTTTGCCACTGGTGGGCTGATATAAGACAATCGGTACACAGTCCGCCGTCATGATTGCCAGACCGCGACCACTTTGTTGACTGACCATCGCATCAGCAGACATTGGCGCCATATTCAACGTAGTAGCATCGACATCATGTATGTGTTTGCCATGAACCTGACTGGCCCAATGCAAGCGATTAATAGCCGCATGCTGCTCGTTTTGTGCAGACTTATCTGTCAGCTGCTCATTGATAGCAGCCAATAGATTCATGCGGTTATCTAATACTTGCAGTGCATTATCATTGACATGCAAACCTAGATTCAGATCGCCGTAATTTGACTGGCCTTCATAACCTGTACGCTGGTTTTTAGCAGCAGAGTCATCAATATTATCAAATGCAAAAGCAGCCGTCTGAAAAACGGCCACATTATCAATTTGCGCAATCATTGTCATCGGGAACGTGTTCGTCATGGCTGCTCGCTCTCACCTCTCATCTAGTAAACGTTAGCGTTTACTCTTCATAATAACCGTCGCTTAGTACGGCCATCAGTTTTTGCATGTCTTCAGGTAGTGGCGTCGTCACTTCAATATCCTCACCTGTCGTCGGATGCACGAATCCTAACGTATAGGCATGCAGTGCTTGGCGTGGGAAATTATTAATAGCTTGACGCTGGGCTTCTGTCAATCCAGAGCGTAGCTGACGACGGCCACCATAGACACGGTCACCGACTAGTGGATAAGTAATGTGACTTAGATGCACACGAATTTGATGCGTACGTCCAGTCTCAAGTCCGACATCTAGTAGACAGTAATTTTCGTTCAATGGCGTGACATTTAGCAGATGCGTTACCGCTTCGCGACCAGCGGTCATCACCGTCATCTTAGTACGCTGATTGCGATGTCGGCCAATCGGTGCATCGATACGACGATGACGAGATAGGCTTGCTTGGTCCCCTGCTACCACACACTTATAGTGACGATAAACAGACTTGTCTTTTAGCTGCTCCATTAGTGCCATCTGAGCAGGTTTGGTTTTGCCAATCAATAGCAATCCAGAGGTGTCTTTATCAATACGGTGCACAAGACCTGCACGCGGTAAATGATGCTGCTGAGGATAATGATATAGCAGTGCATTGACCAAAGTGCCGTTTTGATTACCTGCGCCCGGATGAACCACCATACCGACAGGTTTGTTGATTACCAATACGTCATCATCTTCATAGACAACATCGATATCTATATTTTCTGGTTGGTCTTCGCCATGCTGCTGTAACGTCGTTGATAGATGCAATACGTCATCTGCTTTGACACGGACTTTTGGTTTTTGGACACTGCCGTTATAGAGTAGACTGCCGTCAGTAATCCAGTTCTGTAATTGTACACGCGAAAAGTCTGAAAACGCTTGGGAGGCAACCTTGTCAATACGCAGACCAGCTTGATCTTCTGTGACCACATGCGTCATATCTACAATCACTGGTACAGCTTGACCCGCTACTGGGGCTTCATCGTCGTCGCCATCCATATCGCTGTCATCAATATCATTATCATCAATGTCACTATCGTTCAGATCATTACCATCATCGATGAGCAACTCTTCATTATCAAGCGCATCATCATGCACTTGCTCACTCATCATTGATTGATTATCAGGTAGCTCATTATTGTTCAAAACATCATTTGGCATTGGTGACTCTTGTGCTGATGAATCAGTATCTAGCGATTGATTCGGTGATAAATTGGTAGTCATGGCATCATTATTCATAGCGGATTGATACATTGATACGTGGCAAAGCCCCTGACAGTGTTTTGTGAGGTGACTTCGAAGATAGTATTATAAATAGCAGTATAAAAAATTGTCGTTTTTTGATTATTGTTTTTTGCCTATAAATAGCAGATAACAACCTTCAAGGTACAAAAAAGCGGAGACAATACCGCTCTAGTGTATCATGTCGCACGCATAAGCCCTATAGAAGCTGCATGCTATCTGATAATTTTTGAGCATACCTTCGGGCTGTAAGATGCCTCGCTTAACTCTCTAGAACATGACATTGCTGTAATTTACTGTATATTTACTCATGCTAGCGACATTCGATATCGCTCGTGACAGCCGCTCATGTTAAACTGCCTATACAATATAGATGGCGAAAAAATAGACGTAGCAAATGTTATTCTATAAAGTATAGCCATATTTTGCTGTATGCTATGGCACTGTATGCGAATGCCGTATTTAGATACAGTTTGAAAATGGCATTGGGGTTTGTTGACCGTGTTTGCCATTTAAACCGTTTGACTATGGCTAAATACATGTGGTCTATCACAGGCTTACTATACAAGCATTATGTATCAGACCCAATCTATCAGTACAATACGTCATAACAAAAACTGCATTCGATAAAAAATTTTTGCTGGTGGATCGCTGACTATTTAGCGTCGTTTTTTATCACTAACCTTTTATATAGCATGATAGCGCCGCTGCTATTATGCGCCTTGTGTCGGAGAAGAAGTATGCAAGCTGTTGGCAATACGTTTATCAAACTGTCCTCAATAACCCTACTGGCGCTTAGCGTCAATCTAGTGGGTTGCCAGACTTTTAAAAATCTAACTGGCGCCAAAGATGGTGAGGCAGTAGAAACAGCTGAAAAATCAGAGCAAGGGTATTATAACGAGGCCGTCAATCAGATTGACAAAGGTCACTATATCCAAGGTATCGAAGAGCTGACCAATCTGCGTACATTCTACCCAACCGGACAGTATGCTGAACAAGCCTTGCTTGACATGATGTATGCACAATACGAAGGCGATAAGTATGAGATGGCAGCAGCAAGTGCTGAGCAGTTTATCCGTCTGTATCCGTCTAACCCACAAGTCAGCTACGCCTACTATGTGCGCGGCGTTGCTAATATGGAAGGTTCATCTGAAAGCCTAAAGCTCTTTAAACTGAACCAAGCTGAGCGTGATACTGCGTATTTGCGTATTGCCTTTGCTAACTTTCAAGAGCTTATCAATAAATATCCAAACAGTCCGTATGCACCAGATGCCGCTCAGCGTATGACGTTCATCTACAATCAGTTTGCTGAGAGCGAAATGAGCGCAGCCAATTGGTATATCGAGCGTGAAGCTTATGTAGCAGCGGTCAACCGTGCCAAATGGGTATTCCAGTATTACCCACTTAGTGAGTCAACGCCAGATGCTCTTGCGGTATTAGCATATAGCCATGAAAAACTGGGTCTAACCGATTTGGCCAATGAGTACAAAACGCTATTGCAGATCAACTACCCAGAGATGCTAACCAGCAACGGTAGTGTGAAATTAAGCACCAAACGTGACCGTACTTGGCTCAATAAGATTACCTTTGGCAAGCTTGGTCGTTCGAACACAACTGACAAATCAGTCGCATCTGGCGAGTATAATGGCGCAACCAAGACACAAATGATTCGTAATGCAGCCCAGTTGAGACTAGCAGGGACAAATACTACGCCTGCCAATACTCCAGTCGCCAATAATGCTGCTGCACGTAATGGTATTAGCGTAGGCCTAGGTCTACCTGAAGCGTCAGCTGAGCGCGTGACCAGCCAATCAAGTACTGGCTCGACTGCAAGAGAAGCCAACGTCGATCCCCTAAATACCAATCCAACACGCCGCACTACGCTAAATGACGACAGTGTGAGTGATATGGATAATAATTGATTACGTGAAGTCTCTTCTTAGCCTAACTAACACAGTCTGTATTCATTGATAATAAGGTCAACATTATGTTGGCCTTATTTTTCTAGCAGTACCTTATTACCTCTGCCCCAACATAATCGACCTATGGTAAACTGTTTTTTGTATGAGCATTCC
>NZ_DFQV01000009.1:191505-222706 GCF_002377945.1 Psychrobacter sp. UBA3480 | reverse complement strand
TCTTTATCAAGGAGATACGCGTGGCTAATACTGCACAAGCTCGTAAACGCGCCCGTCAAAACACCAAACGTCGTCAGAACTCTGCGTCACAACGCTCTATGGTTCGTACTTACTTAAAACGTGTTGATGCGGCTATCGCAGCTAAAGATTATGACGCGGCTACCGAAGCTTACAAAAAAGCGGTACCAGTTCTTGATCGTATGGCTGACAAAGGTATTATTCATAAGAATAAAGCTGCTCGTCGTAAGAGCCGCCTAAACAAAACAATCAAAGGCCTACAAGCTTAAGATTTGTATTGGTTAGACCGCATTTCGCTTTTATAGCGTAATGACTAAAACCTTGTCACTGGTTCTAATACCGTGGCAAGGTTTTTTTATGCCTATTCAAAACGTATTCAATGAATAGCGGCTCTATCAACTCATTTCAATGTTTAAACAAAACATTAATTCCACTGCACTTCTGGCGGCAATAGCAACTTGCTAGGATGGTAACCAGCTGCACGATAACCGTCTAACAATGAACTAATCGGCCGAGTATATACCTGACCTCGCCAAATAAAATGCGCACTCGCTTGATCAAATGGCTTATCATCAAACCATAAAAATACGCCTTCCATCATTTTCGGCCAATCATTCCAATCAATCTCTATCACATCGAACATAACTGCTAAGAACGCAGATAGCAATGTATCATGACTCACAGCAAGCATCAGATGGCCATGCTGCGGCTGATTCTGGTAAAAAAGCGACAGGATATCCAAACCCCCTTGATAGGTGTTTTTAGTCCCTTCGAGATTGCCTTGCAAAAAACGATTAATAAAGTTCAGCACACCAATTTCTTTGAACACAGGATTGGCTATTTCAGGCTCAGTAACAAGACTGCCAGGCTCAACTAACAATGATTGATGCGTAATGTCACGCCGTAGTCCTGCCCCCTCTTGCATCAGCTGCGCGGTATCGATACAACGCCCAATGGGGCTGGAGATACTATCGACGTCGAGCGAATATGGTAGATGACCTGATAACCAACGACCCCAAGACTTTGCCAGTATACGGCCTTTAGGAGTCAACGGTAACTGATAGCTGGCAAAACCATTACCATCAGAGCGCTCGCGTAAAGAGTGCCTAGTAAATAGTATCAGCCGCTTATTTTCAGGTAATAGGCTAACGGAGGAAATCATACTATCTGGTAGGTGCGAAGGTGCAGGCGCGCTTGGTGTGTGACTCGCAAGCTTGTCAGCAGATATTTTGGACAGGGTGTTATTTAGATATTTACTCATGACAGCAAGCCTAGCAGATTTCTTATCAGGAATGAACCGCAGACAAATCTAGTTGCAATATATCTTATTAAATATTCTGAACTCTTTCAAAAAGACGCTTTATTCAAAAGAGTCTATACCTAGAATAAATGAAGATTTGCCAGATATTTACACACGATCCTAGCCAATATCAATGACTTTGTCCCACGCGAACTCTAGTGCAGTACTACTGACCTCATTAGGATAGGCTCGTGGATTGACAATCACTCGCGTATTACCAAGTTTATAATCAAATGCTTCATGAGTATGTCCATGTACCCATAGCATCGGTGCCCAGTCTTCGTGCATCCATCCTGAAAAGTCACTGACAAAAGCTGCATTACTCGGTAGATTGGCATATTTTTCAGACACCGATAATGCACTGACACTATGATGACTCATGACTACTGTTTTTTTACCAAGTTTATGAGATTCCATCAAAGCTTGCTGTAGCCACTGACGATGCTCCGCATGAATCAGCATAGATACTTCAGGCGAAAACAGTTCGTTACCTGCGTAAATCTGCTTGTAGTCACGCATAAAATGCCTAGCAGCAGCCATGGTGTCTTCGTTAGCATGATACTGATAATCTGTCCAAAGCGTACAACCTAAAAGGCGTATATCACCGATATCGATATGCTGACATTGTAAGACGCGAACGCCTTTTTTAGACGCAGCATCATAGTTATCCCAAGTTGCCAGTTTATGGTCAAAGCTCAATACGTCTTCATCAAAGTATTCATGATTACCAGCGATAGTAATCAGGGGAACTTCTAAGCGCGCTGCCTGTTCTTGCAACCACAGCATTCCTTTGTCGCTATTAGCAGTATCCCCTGCTACTAACACTAAATCTGCATCGGTTTTAGGAATATGTCCAACGGGGTGCGATTGACGTGCATAACTATCAATATGTAAGTCACTCAATATCTGTAATTTCATATTATCCAACATCACTTAGTGGCGTTATTATTAAAAATCTAATTAGCGATAAACACTCATAGCAGTACTACTGATATTTAGCTAAATGAGCGTTTTTAATATAGTTATTATATTTTAGAAAGGTTGTAAGAATAAATTTAAGTAGTGTAGCAGCTTTTCCTCGACCATCAAAAAGTAAAAAGACAGCCATTTAGGCTGTCTTTTTTTCTTAACATTTATTCAAACTTAAATACTTTGAAGTATTGTCTGTAGTTTAGCAGCAGGGTCTGAGGCTTGAGTGATCGAACGGCCAATGACTAAATAATCAGAACCGTCTATTAGCGCCTGACTGGGTGTACAGATACGTTTTTGATCATCTGCATTATCTTCTGCTAGGCGAATACCAGGCGTCACCAGTTTAAAATCCTGACCACATAATGCTTTAAGTGCTTTTGCTTCTTGAGCCGAGCAAACTACCCCATCAAGACCAGCTTGCTTGGTCAATTTTGCTAATCGGCTTACTTGGGTATCTAAGCTATCAGTGATGCCTGTTTGCATCAATGCTTCACTATCCATAGAGGTCAATACGGTAACTGCGATGAGCAAGGTATCAAGATCTCTATCTAGCAAACGCTGTTTTGCCAACGACATGGCCTCTAACCCTGCGCTAGCATGGACATTCACCATCCATACACCAAGCTCAGCGGCCGCCAATACTGCTTGAGCAGTGGTATTCGGAATGTCATGAAATTTTAAGTCTAAGAACACTTCAAAATCACGTTGATGTAATGCCTTGATGATATCAGGGCCACAACGCGTAAACAGCTCTTTACCGACTTTCAATCGACATTGAGATGGATCTAACTGGTCAGCTAGCGCTAAAGACGCCTCTACCGTCATATTGTCTAGAGCGACGACAACTGGAGAGTTAATTACATTATTCATGGTTTTACCATATATTTTGAGTTATCAAAGTATTGTATTTGAGGTCAGTACTGCGTTCGTTAAGCTATCACCTAGCAGATCACCTAAAAGCTCACCTAACAACTTAATCTCGTCTACGCTTAGACAGAGTAGAGCCTTCAGTTAGGCTAGTTGCGTCACTACTTTGCACATTAGCAGCAGAAGCACCATAAACAGCTTCATCTACTGTTGGCGCGCTTGCTTGACGATCGATGACCGTATTGGCTTGAGTCAGTTGCTCTTGCAGGTTTGCGTTTGCTTTTTGCAGACGTGAGATTTCCCACTTATTTTGCAGCACACGAAAGATAAGCAATGCTAGTAAAATACCAATAACAATACCTAGCATCAAACACAAAATAAGTAGCAACCCTAGATTCATCGTAGGTGCTTGTGAAAACAGTAGGTTGACTCCGACCTCAGTATTATTTGCCAATACCAAACCAAGTGAATAGGCAAAGCTCAAGAACAGCAATACAAATAGTAGAAAGCGCATGAGACAGTTACCTCAGTTTGGAATGATAAATTTTGACGGTTAGATAGCCAGTGCTGGTTTGATTAATCGTTTGCTACCGTATCATTTACTGCTTCGCGTAGAGCCTTACCTGGCTTAAAATGTGGAATCGCTTTAGCCGGTACAGGTACGCTTTCACCTGTCTTAGGATTGCGTCCCATACGGGCACGGCGGTGATGTAGACAAAAACTACCGAATCCGCGAACTTCGACTCGGCCATCATTGGCTAAAGTATGGGTCATCAAGTTTAAGATTTCACGCACTGCGTCATCAACCACGGTGTCTGCCATGTTGTCACAGTTTGCACTCAAATTACTAATAAATTCGGATTTGTTAATCGCTTGCTGCATTATTACGCTTGCCTTGTTGATTGATGGATAAGCTGATGATAAGTCAACGCTCTATAGTACGTAAATGCGTTTATATAACTAAACTACATATACTGACCCTTTGAAAACTAACATTCAGAATCATATTATGACTATAAAAAGCTTATAACTATCATCTCGTTACTCAATGGTGCAAATGATAGCGGATATTAGCGTAAATGGGAATAAGAGTTTGCCCATTTGGCTAAAAACCTCTATTACTAACTGTGTTAATAAAATCTAATCATAAAAAAAAGCGACCGAAGTCGCTTTTTTTATATTACTTTTATATCAATAGTTTGCAGCTTACTGCATTTGCTCTTTGATCAAATCACCAATAGTTTTTGGCTGTGCATCAGAACCTGGAGCAGCAGTAGTGTTGGTGCTACCAAGATCTTTAATCGCTTGACGCTCTTCAGCTTCGTCTTTCGCTTTGATAGACAAGTTGATGTTGCGTGTTTTACGATCAACACTGATGATTTTCGCTTCAACGTCATCACCAACAGTCAGATGCTTAGTTGCATCTTCAACGCGGTCACGTTGGATTTCAGAAGCACGTAGATAAGCTTCAACTTCGTCAGCAAGTTCGATAGTAGCGCCTTTAGCGTCTACTTCTTTTACTTTACCATTAACGATAGCACCACGGTCATTGTTGACTAGGTATTCGTTGAATGGATCAGAGCTTAACTGCTTCACGCCTAGGCTGATACGGTTAGCTTCTGCATCTACAGACAATACCATTGCTTCAACGGTGTCGCCTTTATTGTAGTTACGGATAGCATCTTCACCAGTTTCATTCCAAGAGATATCAGATAGATGAACAAGACCATCAATACCACCGTCTAGACCGATAAAGATACCGAAGTCAGTGATTGATTTGATAGTACCAGTGATTTTATCACCGCGCTCATGTTTCTTATCAAACTCATCCCATGGGTTAGCTAGAGTTTGTTTGATACCTAGGCTGATACGACGACGTTCTTCATCGATATCAAGAATCATTACTTCAACTTCATCGCCCACTTGAACAACTTTAGATGGGTGGATGTTTTTGTTGGTATGATCCATTTCTGATACGTGTACTAGACCTTCAATACCTTCAGAAATCTCAGCGAAACAACCATAATCAGTCAAGTTGGTTACGCGAGCTTTTACAACACTACCTACTGGGTAAGTGCCGCCAACGTTATCCCAAGGATCAGTACCAAGTTGTTTTAGACCTAGGCTAACGCGATTGCGTTCACGGTCAAACTTCAATACTTTAACTTTTAGGTCTTGGCCAACTTCAACAACTTCAGATGGGTGCTTGATACGGCGCCATGCCATGTCAGTGATGTGCAATAGACCATCGATACCACCTAGATCAACGAACGCGCCGTAATCAGTAAGGTTCTTAACGATACCTTCGATCTCGATGCCTTCTTCAAGCTTGTTCAATAGCTCTTCGCGCTCAGCTGAGTTTTCAGCTTCCATAACTGCACGACGGCTAACAACAACGTTGTTGCGTTTCTGGTCAAGTTTGATGACTTTGAATTCTAGCTCTTTGCCTTCAAGATGCGTTGTATCACGGATAGGACGTACATCTACCAATGAACCTGGTAAGAACGCGCGTACTGAACCGATATCTACAGTGAAACCGCCTTTAACTTTGCTTGAGATAATACCTTTAACGATTTCATCGTTATCAGCGATTTTTTCAAGGAAGTTCCAAGTTTCAACACGTTTAGCTTTCTCACGTGACAGCAAGGTTTGACCCATGCCGTTATCAACCGCTTCAACTACGACATCAACGCTATCGCCAACTTCAACTTCAAGTTCGCCTTCTTCGCTTAAAAACTCTTCACGAGCGACGATACCTTCAGATTTAAGACCAGTATCTACTGTGATCCAATCGCTATCGATGGCCACAACAGCACCTGTAATAACCGAGCCACGCTCGATATCTAGGCCCTGCTCTTCAATGCTCGCTTCAAATAGTTCAGCAAATGATTCCATTATGTCTACCTTTGTATAGCCGTATCCTGTCCAGCACAGTACGGATCAAATTTATGATTGTATAGAACGAAATGCTGGTTTTATATCCCATGCAATCATATAAAAAAACGTTTGTTGATAGCGAGCTCATCATAATAAAAACTGACTAACAACAACTGTCTTATATCGAATGCAATATATTGACTAAACTAAATTTTTCTTACTGCTTTAATAAAATTTAACTTAACCGTATTATTTTATACTAAAACAATGATTAATAGGAAACTTTTTAGTACTTAATATGTTGTTTTTACTAGCTATTAAATGACTAACTAGTGAAAAATACACCTTTATCTTGGCAATGCTTTTTGACTTGCTCATATACTGCATCAGCATTAAGCGCTGAACTATCAAGTAATAATGCATCTGCCGCAGGCTTCGATGGCGCTGTACTGCGATTTTCATCACGGTCATCACGCTCTTTTATCGTCGCTAAAATCGCCTCAAAATCTGCTGTTTGACCAGCGTTCAATAACTGAGTCACACGGCGCTTTGCACGTGCTTCAGCACTAGCCGTCAAAAACACCTTAACATCAGCATCTGGAAAAACGACCGTACCCATATCGCGACCATCAGCTACTAAACCAGAACGAGTGGCCATATCTTGTTGTAATTTGAGCAATGCTTGGCGAACCTGTGGAAAGACAGCTATCTGTGATGCATAGCCTCCGACCGTTTCATTGCGTACTTGCTCACCTACTGCTTGTCCATTAACAATGATATCTACACGTCCTGAGTCATTGTTCGGTACAAACGCTATCTCCAAGCTTTCAGTCAATGCTAATACAGCATCTTCGTCAATTGGTTGGCTGGCATCTGCGCTGATTAAACCCGCTTCAAAGGCTTTTAGCCCAACAATTCTATAAAGCGCACCAGAGTCTAATAACTGATAGCCTAACATTTGTGCTAGACGCCATGTGACCGTACCTTTACCAGCGCCACTGGGACCATCGATACAAATAACAGGATAGCGTACTGATGAGGTATGGCTATCCTCTGTATTGAGTAAAACATTATCAGGTGTAGAACTGGTCATAATACTTACTCAATAATATGCGTTACTTATATCGCTTATCGTATATCATTAATAAAACAATATTTATTCGTATGTTAAGTCTTTAATAGCCCATTAAGATGAGTGCTATCAAATAGGGCAATATTATAGCAAAAAATCATCGTGACCACTAGCACCAAGACTGATATCTTGTTTATTAGTATTTTGAGTTTACATAGTGGCTTTATTCTTTTTCGCCGCTTGCCTACGCTCACGAAAGAATGTCTTAAGTATTTGACTACTATGCTCGCTGCATAATCCATTGTAGGCTTGAATATTATGGTTGTAGAAAGGTTGCAGTGATAAGTCCATTTGACTACCAACCATCCCAGCACGCGGTTCACTCGCTGCGTACACCAACTTGTTCACACGCGCATGGATTAATGCACCGATACACATTGTACAAGGCTCTAAAGTGACATATAGAGTAGTCTGTAGCGGCAGTCGATAGTTTTCTAAACGCGTACAGGCGTCTCTCAATGCAACTATCTCTGCATGAGCAGTAGCATCATGGCTGCTAATAGGTTGATTAAACCCTTGACCGATAATCTGCTGTTCATGCACCAATACCGCACCTACCGGCACTTCTCCTTGCTCAGCACCTTGCTTAGCAAGTTCAATTGCTTGTTGCATCCACTTAGCATCTTCAGCTAACCAAAAGGTACTGGCCTGAATATTTAAAGATTGGTACGGCATTAAGCTTATATTCTGTATATTTTGCATTTATTGTGGTAGTTGCCAGTCAATTGGAGTTTGGCCATACTGCACCAAGTAGTCATTTGTTTTAGAAAAAGGTTTAGTGCCAAAGAAGCCACCACGGTTTGCCGCAAGTGGTGATGGATGTACCGCTGTCAAAATCAAATGCTTATCCGTATCGATATACTTACCTTTCTTCTGAGCTTTACTACCCCACAAAATAAACACGGTATGCTTCGTCTGTTCATTGACGGCATCGATGACAGCATCAGTAAACTGTTCCCAACCTTTATTTTGATGACTGTTTGGCTCGCCTTCTCGCACAGTCAGTGAGCTATTAAGCAGTAAAACGCCTTGCTGCGCCCAGTATGTCAAATCACCATGCGCTGAAGGGCGAATACCAATGTCATCTGCCATCTCTTTGAGCAAGTTATTTAGTGATGGTGGCTTAGGAATGGCTTTAGGAACAGAAAATGACAACCCCATAGCCTGACCTGGACGATGATAAGGATCTTGGCCCAAGATTACCACTTTGACTTGCGATAACGGCGTGAGGTTAAGCGCATTGAACATCAATGGTGCAGGCGGATAGATACTATCATCCGACTGATAGGCTTTCTTTAAAAATGCGCGTAGATTGTCCATATTCTCAGACGTTAATTCATCTGCTAATGCCGTTTTCCAATCCTCTGGTAAACGGACATTGTCTAGAATCGCTTGCTTTTGTTCTGGAGTCTTGGTTATCGGTTCATCGAACAGTTCCATAGTGTGTCCTTTTTATACTTGTTATCTTGTTATAAGTTCCATAGCTTCGTTAAAGCCAGCTTACTGTAAATAATCATACTAACAAAAAAATGGTATGCGCTTTGTTGATGAATTATAGCAATAAAAAAACGGCTACCGCTGTAATACGGTAGCCGTTTTTCTGACGTCAACATTAAACGACTTAGCTAGCTAGAGACTCAGAATCAGGATGCGGTTCATGAGTTTCAACAACTGTTAGAATAATACGACTATCAGCTGAGCCTTTGTCTGACACCTTATCAAGCTTCATCGTATCATTCTCTTGAGAATCATCGTCTTTAGGCTCTAAAGTCAGATGTACGACACCGCCATTGACCAAATCACCAAACAAAATCATACTTGCCAACGGTTTTTTGATTTCATCTTGAATCAGACGTTGCATCGGACGTGCACCCATTAGACGGTCATAGCCTTTATCTGCCAAGTAGTCACGTACATCATCATCAATCTCTAATGTCACTTGCTTATCATCGAGTTGCACTTGCAGCTCAACTAAGAACTTATCGACAACTGATACAACAACTGACGTATCTAGAGGGTTGAACTGAATAATAGCGTCTAAGCGATTACGGAACTCTGGTGTAAAGACACGTTTCAGCGATTCTGTATTATCACGGCTATGGTCTTGTTGAGTAAAGCCCATTGACGAGCGACTGATACTATCAGCACCAACGTTCGTTGTCATAATAACGATAACCTGTTTAAAGATGGCCACACGACCATTGTTATCGGTCAACGTACCATGATCCATAACTTGTAGTAACAAGTTGAAGACATCTGGATGCGCCTTTTCAATCTCATCAAGCAACAACACACAATGTGGATGCTGATTGATTTTTTCGGTGAGCAAACCACCTTGATCATAGCCAACATAACCTGGAGGCGCGCCAATCAAACGTGATGCCGTGTGCGCTTCCATATACTCTGACATATCAAAGCGTACTAATTCCACACCTAGCAGGTTCGCTAACTGACGCGATACTTCTGTTTTACCTACACCAGTTGGACCTGCAAACATAAATGAACCAATTGGCTTATCTGGTGCTTTTAATCCTGCACGTGATAGCTTGATAGCATCAGCCAACGTGGCAATTGCCTCATCTTGACCAAACACCAAGTGCTTAAGATCTCGATCTAAATGCTCAAGGATACTCTTGTCATCACTCGATACAGATTTGGGTGGAATACGGGCTAACTTAGCAATAATAGCCTCGATATCAGCAACATCGATTTTCATCGGTGGCTTTTGACCTTTTGATAATTTCACACCATCTGCTGATTTAGCACTATCGCTTGCTTTCGCAGTCGCTGCTTCATCCTGCATTTCATTATCTGTATCACCATCGATACCCTCGATATCAGCATCAATATGCGCATCAAAATCTTGCTCTAAATCAGCAATGAAACTTTCTTCCGCTTCGATATCATCAACATCAGGTACCACACCTAAGCGCTTATACGCACCTGCTTCGTCAATTACGTCAATGGCTTTGTCAGGTAAAAAACGCTCATGAATATGTTTGGCTGATAACTGTACCGCTGTGACCAACGCTTCATCCGTATACTCAACATTATGAAATTCTTCATAACGTGGTTTTAGACCGCGTAGGATATCGATAGTGTCATCCACACTGGGTTCTTTGACATCGATTTTTTGGAAACGACGTGACAATGCATGGTCTTTTTCAAATACTTGGCGATACTCAGTAAAGGTTGTTGAACCGATACAACGTAGCTCACCGTTAGCAAGCGCTGGCTTGATAAGGTTCGATACGTCCATATTGCTGCTCATAGATGAACCAGCACCAATAATCATATGAATTTCATCAATAAAAAGAATAGCATTTGGTTTTTTCTTCAGCGCATCAAGCAATGACTTCATGCGTTTTTCAAAGTCACCGCGATACTTAGTTCCCGCAATCAATGAACCGATATCGAGGCTATAAATCACGCAACCATTAAGTGGCTTCGGTGCTTTGTCGTTAATGATTAACCATGCCAAACCTTCAGCGATAGAGGTTTTACCTACACCAGGCTCACCTACTAGCAATGGGTTATTTTTACGACGGCGGCATAGTACTTGGGCAGCACGTTCAATCTCAGAGGCACGACCAATCAAAGGATCTGTTTTACCTTCGGCAGCTCGCTGGTTTAGATTGGTTGCAAATTCAACTAAGGGATCTTTACTGGTCTTTTCAGAGGCACTACGGCGCTCAGTACCTGCAGAACCGCGTGATTCAGATGGCTCTTCTTTATCTTGGCCGTGTGATAAATACTGGGTTAGCTCAAGGCGACTGATACCTTGTTTTTTAAGCAAGTAGACAGCATAGGTATCATGTTCTGAAAACATAGAGACCAAAATATCAGACCCTTCAACCAAACGACCACCACCGATCGATTGCACGTGAAAAATAGCACGTTGCAAGATACGATCAAAGCTTTGAGTCGGCTGCGGTGACTGTTCTGTATCAGCATCGATAGTTGGCGTGTGTTTATTAATATAAATCTCAAGCTCAGTACGCAACGCCGAGACATTAGCATTACAAGCAGTCAACGTATTAGCAGCATGAGTGTTTTCTAATAAGGCCAAAAGCAAATGTTCAACAGTGAGATACTCATGCGATTTTTGGCGCGCAAGCGTCATTGCTAAACGTAGAGAAACTTCAAGATGACGACTTAACATAACAACTTCCTACGGTTATATCTATCTTTATAATTGATAGTTTTATGAATGAGTTAGTAAGTAAATCAGGGCGGTAGATGAATTGTTCAAGGGCTATATTCGTATTATTAGAAGTCAT
Organism: Psychrobacter sp. UBA3480; assembly: GCF_002377945.1. Lineage (GTDB taxonomy): Bacteria > Pseudomonadota > Gammaproteobacteria > Pseudomonadales > Moraxellaceae > Psychrobacter. The sequence goes on along the minus strand of NZ_DFQV01000009.1, from coordinate 211,260 downwards.
GAATAAATGAGGTGAGCGGTAGACTATTGATTAAATACTATAATCTCGCTATCAGCCAACAGTAATCATAACTATCCATGGCCGCTTTTCTTTATATCAACACGATACTTCGACGGAGTCAATCTATTAACACAGACTAAAATGTATCAAAGCGTGCTACAAGCTAGTAGCGACAACCTTAATAACGAATATTAAATGTTGAAAAACTGATTAGATAGAAAGAGAGATTGATGTTTTAGAAGCTAGTAATGACGTGGTTTTAGCAAGTTCAACGGAGATACTTAGTCTAAGACTATTGAATAGGATTCTCTAATAGATAGGGTTATTTGCTATAGAAATCAAGGCCCTATGGATAATAAATCTATTTTAAAATATTCTACTTGTATATAAGAGGAGTGACTGAAAAGTCAAAAAAGCTCACTATAAAGGTGAGCTTTGATATGAATTACTGGGAAATAAAGAACAGTAGGTAAAACTTTAATAGAGCCATATATTAGTACAAGAAACTAATAAATTGCTCTACTCGCCTTGATGCGGTTCGATTTGAGTTAATAACGGATAACCTTCACGATGTGCCAGACTATTTACTTTTTTGGCCTTGGTCTCGGCGATATCTTTGGGATAAATGCCAGCAATACCTTTGCTGCTATTATGAATAGTCAGCATAATCTCGACCGCAGAATCCATACTATGACGAAATTCTGACTGCAATATGTATACAACAAACTCCATCGGCGTGTAGTTGTCATTGTACATAACGACCGCATACATAGGCGGTTTGGCTACTTCAGGCTCTGCGACCAATACATCTGCTTGCGGTGACGTTTCACCATCGGTATCACCGTCTTGTGCACGATGAGCAGGCATATTGGGAAAGTGCCAATCAGCAACCGTTGGCGTGGCTTGTGATATCATTTTTTTCATCATAATCAAAATATAATTATAAGGTAAGTTTAAGATAGAAGAGGTTGTTAAGGCAGGCGATAAGGCATGGTATAAAGCACAACCACTAATTAAGGTCATTGTGCTTTGATTTCAACCACAGCATCGTCACTGAGTATTTCATTAAGACATGAGGTAATTAAGGTACGATAGGACTTTCATCAACTTCTGGTAAATCTAGGAGCGATGGTAGCATGTTATCCACACTATCACCGAGCTTCCAGTCATACAACTGCTCTACTTTCTGACCACCAGCTTGCAAAGTCAGTTTGGCTTGCAATGGTCTAAAGCCTGATGGCATTACAAAGCGACCACGTATCCGAACGATACCTTCGATCATATGGTATGCAGGGTCAAGAGGTACTTCTACAAGATCATCATTGTTAAGTAGCGTTAATACAGGCCTCAAGCGTTTGGCCTGACCATCGCTACTGAGCATCCCGATATCAAAACCATACTCAAAAGCATTTTCAGGTAGTGGAGAAATTTTGGCCCCTAATACCTGTAAAGGCATACCACCTTTCTCACGGATGGCATCTGAATATAGCTCATTGAGCTGTGACACTTGTTTATTTTCTACCGTCAATTCTTGCTGGCTTTCACGCAACTCTTTTAAATTAGCCAAACTGATAGCCAGTTCTTGTTTGGCAGTTGACGCTTGGTTAGTAGCTATCTTATTGCTAAGGCGCAAGTCTTCTAGTGCTTGTGTCGCTTCAGTGCTATCAATAATTGCTTGCTTGGCTTCTGTTTCCATCGAATGAAGGCCACGTTGGTAGCCAAGCTTATGACCAAATATTAGCCCAACCACCGCTGTCACTAATACGGCTACAACAAACAGTGCCAATACCAATGTAGAAGCACCGCGTTGTGAGCTAGCAATACCACTTATCGGGACATTATTATTTCTAAAGCAATGCTGTTTGCGCTCCAAGCTAGGTATAACCGAGTCTTTGCACGATAGACGTGCTGGCTGTGAGCAAAAGCGTAGTACGAGCTGAACACGCATTTAGACAGTATCTCTTAAGGGTAAGGGCAAGTCATTATAGCCGAATTTATAATCAATACCTAGCACCGTAAATGTGAATGATTGGAATATGAAGTCGTTGATATTAAGGAACAATCGGTGCAAAGTTCAGCCCCATTGACTCATCAAAACCGAACATCACATTCATGTTTTGCACAGCCTGCCCAGCAGCACCTTTGACTAAGTTATCTTGAACGACGATGACCGTTAGCTCAGCGCGCTCATTGTCCTGATGTACGGCAATGCGTAGACGGTTACTAGCGCGAACACTGCGCGTATCGGGATAAAGCCCCTTTGGCATGACATCAACAAACAACTCTGACGCATAGCTATTTTCAAACGCTTGCTGCCAATCGATAGCCGCACCAGCATCGGTCAGCTCCATATGAATAGAGCTGAGCATGCCACGAATCATCGGTACTAAATGCGGCAAAAAGCGAATACGGTGCGTAAATTGACTGTCTAATAACTGTGCAACACCCTGCTCAATCTCTGGTAAATGACGATGGCCTTCGACACTATAAGCCTTAAAGCTATCTGTTGTCTCAGCATAATTGAGTGCAAGTGATGCTTGACGACCTGCGCCAGATACACCAGATTTTGCGTCAATGACAATACGAGACTCAATCAAACGCTCTGCTTGCTTATTCTGAGCTTCGATAATTGGTTTTAGACCCAAAATTGCAGTGGTTGGATAACAGCCTGGGTTACCTACTAGTAACGCATTCGCAAGCTTGTCACGATTGATTTCTGGTAGACCGTAGACTGCTGTTTTCAACAGTTCAGGACAAGCATGTGACTGTTTGTACCAGTGCTCAAAGTCAGTCAATGACTGCAAACGAAAATCAGCAGCCAAATCGATAACCTTAACGCCAGCTTGGGTAAGCGCTTCGGCTTGCTTCATTGCTACGCCATGCGGAGTCGCAAAAAACACAACATCGCATTTTTGCAATGCAGCAAGCGTATTATCACCCAAGTCGCTAAAAACGATGTCAGACACACCGCGTAGGCTTGGAAAGATTTCATCAGCACGAGTGCCAGCTTCGCTACGAGAAGTTAATAAATCAATAGAAACCTCAGGATGAGCAGATAATAAGCGAATGAGCTCAATACCCGTATAGCCTGTACCACCGACGATCGCTGCTGAAATCATAAGACACCCTTTTCTTGGTAAATACTAAATATGCACTGATAGATTCTATATTTGCTTATAACTTATGCAGTTCTATAAATTATACAGTTCCACAAATGCGAACAAAGACAGAATCAGTCTCTAAATATTCTGACTCTTAATTTTATAGTCGTGTACTGCATCCACAAACACTTTGGCATTGTCAGGGTTAACCCACTGGGTGATACCGTGACCTAAGTTTGCTATGTAACCAGTCTTTTCACCGTCAGCGTAAGCACGGTCAAGCATGGCGTTCACTTCAGAACGAATTGTCGCAGGCGAACCGTATAATGTCGCTGGATCTAAGTTACCTTGGATAGCCTTGCTGTTTTGCAATTTTTTATGCTTCTTGGTCAACTGACGCTGACTTTCAGTCAATACTTGACGCGCACGATCAATCGGCATCGTCCAGTCTAGACCTAACACGTCCGCTTCGCTGTCAGCCTGAATATCAAGCCATAACCCACCACCTTTAGTGAATAGCACTACAGGTACTTGTGGATGACGTTCTTTTAGTTCAGCGACAATACGTTTATTATAAATGTGTGAAAATTCGATAAATTGACGATGGCCTAACGCCCCGCCCCAACTATCAAATATCTGAACAATTTGAGCGCCAGCGACGATTTGGGCATCTAAATAGTCAATAACTGACGTCGCCAGCTTGTCTAATAACTGATGTAAAAAATCAGGGTTACTATATAAGAAGCCTTTGGTATAACGATAATCCTTCGAGCTACCGCCTTCTATCATATAAGTAGCCAACGTCCACGGACTACCAGAAAAACCAAATAACGGAACTTGACCATTCAATGCTTTACGAATGCTGGTTACAGCTCGCATGACATAGTCTAGAGAGTCATTTGGCTCGAGCACTGGCAATCTATCAAGATCAGCCTGTTCGCGGATAGGGTGTTTGAACTTAGGGCCTTCACCCGTTTCGAAATACAAGCCCAGTCCCATCGCATCAGGGATAGTTAGAATATCACTAAACAAAATAGCAGCATCTAAGTCATAGCGACGCAATGGCTGTAGAGTCACTTCAGTAGCGCGGTCTGTATCTTTGCACAGACTCATAAAGTCACCCGCTTCAGCACGAGTGGCCTTATATTCTGGCAAATAGCGACCAGCTTGGCGCATCATCCATACCGGTGTGGTATCGATGGGCTCAAAACGTAATGCACGTAGCAATCTATCATTTTTTAAAGGTGCAAACTGTTGCTGAACCGAGTTACTACCGTCTGAAGCACTCATGTACAAATCTCCAAAACAGCACAATATCCATATTTATAAATGGATATTGTGCTGGATAAAATAAGTTGAATAAAAAAGGTTATATGAAAGCGCTATACAGTTAATGCAAGATTGTCGCGGTGTACCATGACGACACGTTCTTCGCTACTGCCAAAGATCTTATCGAACTGTTCAGTACGCTCACGAGCGACGCGGCGCGCATCATTCGATGAGAAGTTTACCTGCCCGACGGCTATACGTTCGCCCGTATCTTGGTGGATGATTTCTACCACATCACCTTCATCAAACCCACCTTGCACTTCCACAACACCCACTGGCAATAAACTTCTATTGTGCTCAGTCAATGCTCTTGCAGCACCTGCATCGACGACCAAGCTACCTGACATACGTAGATGCGCAGCTAGCCACTGTTTACGCGCGATGATTTTATCTTCGTCATTAGTCGTCAGCAATGTACCTACCGCTTCACCTGACACCACACGGGTGATAACGTCATCGATAGCACCGCTGACGATAACAGTAGGACAACCACCCATTGCTGCAAGGCGTCCAGCACGGATTTTGGTCAACATACCACCGCGTCCAAGCTTACCGCCGTCTCCTGCAATATCAAATAAATAATCCGCCATTGCACGTTCTTGGCGAATCATCTTAGCATCAGGATTATCACGTGGGTTATCAGTGAAGACACCTTCTTGATCGGTTAAGATGATGTACAAATCAGCATTAACCATCGCGGCTGCCATCGCACCCAAGGTATCGTTATCGCCAAATTTAATTTCATCAATCGTGATGGTATCGTTTTCATTAATAACAGGTAGTACGCGCCATTCTAATAACTGTGTCAGCGCACCCGTCGTATTAAGATAACGACTACGATTAGACAAGTCATCATGAGTTAGCAGTAGCTGCGAGCTTTGAATACCATGCTGAATCAAAGCTGACCACCATGTTTCAATCAATCCCATTTGACCAATAGAAGCACAGGCTTGTAGTGCTGCTAGTTTCTTAGGACGTTCCTCAAGGTTCATACGTACCACACCTTCAGCAACAGCACCTGATGATACCAGCAGTACCTCAACGCCTTTTTTGTGCAGCTTAGCAATTTGCTTTGCCCACTCATATATGGCAGTACGATCCAGCCCTCGACCGTTATTGGTTAATAGTGATGAACCAATTTTGACAATAACGCGCTGAATATCAAAGTTGCGAGTTTGCTTAACAAATCTTGCTTCTTCCATCGTGTTTGCTATGTCATCTGCCATATAAACTCCTTTTTTCATATCAATTGATTGTAGGGATTAAATTCACAATTCAAGTATAACTGCTCAAGCATACTAGCTTAAGGAACGTACATTACCTCAACGCCATCGTCATCATCGTCGTCAAAATCAGACGCATCCAAGCCTTCACGCGCCGCTTTACGAGCTGCACGATATGCTTCACGCTGTGCTTCAGTGTTCAGACGTACTTCAGCTTCCAAACGCTCAAAACGTTCTTTTTGTGCTTCAGCGAAGATAGGATCTTCTATTTCACGCTCACGCTCAAGTTCGATATCATTCATTAGATGATATTTGACCGCATCAACGCCTTCACCAGTTAGCGTTGCCGTACGGAAGACCATACCAGTCCAACCAAGCTCTGCGACAATATGAGTACAAAGCGCATTCAAATCTTCATCATTGACCTGATCGATTTTGTTTAATACCAAAATCTGCGGCAAGTTGGCCAATTCAGGAGAAAAACGCTCAAGCTCGTTTAAAATAACACGGGCATTCTCGACTGGGTCGCTGCCATCAACAGGCTTAACATCAACTAAGTGTAGCAGACGACGCGTACGCGCAACATGCTTCAAGAAGCGAATACCAAGTCCGGCGCCTTCCGATGCACCTTCAATAAGACCAGGAATATCTGCCATCACAAATGAGCGATGACGACCAATATCGACCACACCCAAGTTTGGTACTAGGGTGGTAAACGGATAATCAGCCACTTTTGGTCTAGCAGCAGAGACTTGACGGATAAAGGTCGATTTACCAGCATTAGGCAAACCAATCAAACCAACATCAGCGACTACTTTTAGCTCAAACTTAAGAACTTTTAGCTCACCTTCGAAACCTGACGTCGCTTTACGCGGCGCTTGGTTGGTCGAGCTTTTGAAATGAGTATTACCCAGACCACCGTCACCACCTTTAGCAATCAGTAGTGTCTGGCCGATCTCAATCAAATCGCCCAATACTTCGTCTGTCTCGGTATCAACTACCGTCGTACCAACTGGTACTGGTAAATAAAGATCATCAGACCCTTTACCTGAACAGTTTCTACTATGGCCGTTCTCAGCACGCATGGCGTCATGACGACGCGTATAACGATAGTCAACTAGGGTATTAGTGTTGTCTTCTGCAATGACATATACATCTCCGCCCTTGCCGCCATCACCACCATCAGGTCCACCACGTGGGACATACTTCTCTCGGCGAAAACTGGCGATTCCGTTACCACCGTCACCTGCTTTTACCGTTACGACGGCTTCATCAATAAATCGCATCTTACGTTCCTTAATTCACAATCCAGTCTATAAACTGGTTACAACCAACGGTTGTATTTTGGGGTTTTGCTATGTTGTTGCGTCAAAATGGACACTGTATAAATACTACTTTTACTTAGTGCCCATTATGACAATAACACCCGATAATCAATCGGACTATCGGGTGTTTAAGTATGACAGTTAAAGTCCTACCAAGCTATTCAAAGTAGCATCTGCTACAGCGCCATTCTTGTGACACGATAGCGCTACTATACTTGGTATGACGTTATTGCTCTACTGTATTTAGTAATCTATGCTGGAATCTGAGCGTAGCTGATTCCGGCCATTTGCGTCGCCAAACGCAATACCTGAGTACTATAACCTACTTCGTTGTCATACCAAACATATACGATAGCTTGGTTGTCAGTCAAAATAGTCGCTTGAGCATCGATGATTCCAACATGAGTCGTACCAACAAAGTCAGTTGATACCGCTTCTGTAGAATCTGTATAAGCAATCTGTGACTGCCAAGTGCTGCTATTAGCCATTTTACGCAGGAACTCATTCAACGCATCAGCGCTTGCTGGAGCAGTTTTCAGATTCACGTTCAAGATTGCTAGGCTGACATTTGGTGTTGGTACACGAATAGCGTTACCCGTTAGCTTACCGTTTAGTTCTGGCAATGCTTTACCAACGGCTTTTGCAGCACCAGTACTAGTAATAACCATGTTCATCACAGCACTACGACCACGGCGGTCAGCTTTGTGATAGTTATCAACCAAGTTCTGATCATTAGTAAATGAGTGAATAGTCTCTACATGACCATTTACAATACCGTACTCATCATTCAATACATTCAGCGTTGGCGTAATTGCATTGGTCGTACAGCTCGCAGCACTAACGATCATATCGTCACCAACGGTATCATTGTTCACGCCGTAAACGACGTTTTTGATATCGCCGCCAGCAGGTGCTGTTAGTAGCACTTTTTTCACGCCAGTAGACTGTAAGTGCTTACCAAGGCCTGCTTCGTCTTTCCAGATACCTGTGTTATCGATAACAAGAGCATTGTCGATACCATAAGCAGTATAGTCGATTTCGCTTGGGTCTTTGGCATAGATAACTTGTACAAAACGACCATTAACGATCATGCCGTTATTATCATCATCAATGCTAATGCCGCCTAAGAATCTACCATGGATTGAGTCGCGCTCAAGCAATGAGATGCGCTTAGCCAAGTCGCCAGCAGCAGCTGGACGTACAACAATCGCTTTTAGCTGTAGACCTTTTGCGCTTGACGCTTGTGACAATAGCAGACGAGTCAAGATACGACCGATACGGCCAAAACCGTAAAGTACAACGTCCGTGGCGCCGTTTACAGCACCAGCGTTGTTGATAGACTGTAGAGCGGTTTGTAAATCAGTATCATTAGCAATCAATTGACCAACATCGATACGAGTGGCTTGAATATCAGTGTTTTCTGAGATAACTTTTACCATCGCTAGAGTATCAGCGATATCGATAGCTTTGGCGCCATGGTCGCGTAGTGCTACTTTTTGATGTAAAGCAAGTATTTGACCAACTGAGGTAGAGTCTAGCGTTTCGCCAAACAAAGTCACTTGTACGTCTTGCTTGTTATAGAGCTTGTTTAGTAGCCCCATAAGCTCAATCGCTTGTTGCTCTTGATTGTTGTAGTTGTTCAAGTGGTCTTGATGTAATTGGCGTAAGGTATCAGCGTTGCTCACGAGAAACATCCTTATGGTCAGTAATGTATGATCAATAAAATATGAAGAAGTGTAAAATAGATAGGTCGTGTATGCTCTAAATGGCGACTCTAATATGATAATCAACCACTATCAATATGGGTTATTGACGCTAGAGTATTTGAATCGCCTAGATTTTAGCCTAAAACGCCTCATTTTGCCAGTAGTAACCGATTAGCTAGCGTGCATAATAGGTTTCATTCTCTTATATAGTTCTCATATACAGCTATTAATAAAAATAAAGGCAGCTATATATGCTGCCTTATCGAGACGTAATGAAATAATAATCGCTATATGGTTTAATCAAAGCAGTAAATTTAGTTATAACACTTATGGTGATAGACTTACCGTTTGGTTGCTCTGCGACGTCAATGTAAACTCTTTTAAGTCATAACCTTGCTGCTGAGCAATTTGACGATATTTAGTATACGTTTCCTGACTGATATTTGGCGAGCGTGCTAGTAACCATAAGTATTTTTTATCAGGTGTCCCTACTAGCGCGGTTTTGTAATCTGCATCACGTGCCAGCACCCAATAATCAGCACGGCCGACTGGAATCCAGCGAATCCACTTCGGTAAAAACGTCACTTTTAGTTTGCTGCCGCTTTCATCGACTGGCTTAGCAAAACCTTCTGCGACGATACCTGAACCGTCCTCGCTCACACACTTATTAGTAACCGTGATTCCTGAGCCGTCATCTTTTTGAGCATAATTGGCGGTCACATCACCAGCACACTTGCGCTGGAAATACATCGGCAAACGGCCAATCTCATACCATGTACCTGCATAGGTGTTTAGATCTACGCTATCTACAGTAGTTGGCGTGCTTGCAGATTTATGAATAATATCGCTTGGCTTAACCGATAGTACATCAGTCGTGGTCTTCTCGCTCGTTGCATCATCAGACATTCCATTAGTCCCCATGTTCACTGGCGGCGTGGCCGCATAGGCTGAGAACGCTGCTAACGGTATAATAATCGCTAAAGCAATGCCTGTATGTTTTATCAGTCCATTCATAAATATGCGCTCCGGTATTTCTTTGTAGGATGAATTATTTGTTGATGCATCACTCATTTGCTCAGCGTCGATGGCGTGTTCAGAACTACTGTTTAGATTATCTATTTGATCCTCTAACAGTCCCGACATTAATGGCTCATCTTCGTTCAGCTTTTGTGGGTGCTTATTTTGCGCTGATTTATAGCCAGATGATTTGTAGCCACTAGCCACGTCATGATTGTCCTCATTGCTATTTTTTAGATCTTTGCTTATCTCATTGTCACTCATAGCTGACTCTTTTGCCCTAGGGCTTTTGTCGGCGCTTTTGTATCCAAAATAGCTGTCTTGCGAAGACGTGTCTTTTGCCAGATGGTGCGAATATTCGCCATTCGAGCTGTCGTGATTATAGCTAGCATCGTTACTAGCTTGGTTTGTCTGTTGCGTATCATCGCCATATTCATTGTCATTGAGCGATTGCTTAGGCTGCTGAAGTTGAGAACCAGCTGCCTGTGAATCAGTCCATGCTGACTCAGGTAACTTATTGGTTTTCATAGGAGTACCATTCTTAAATAGTGATTGTTAAAAACGCTTTATGTACGGCATCTATTTGGTCTCGTTTTCTAAAAGCCATTTGCTTTGGTATAAATTATTCGTGCAAAACTTGACTCTACAAAAGCTTTTTTATTATTATATTTTGAACATCACTTTTGATCAGTCACTCGTCTATAGAAATAAGATCAACGTATCGTAGATATGCAATATATATTAAGGACAACTGGACTATTAAAACAGTAGTGCAATGTAGGAAAACGCAACGGTTTGTAAGTAACTATGGGGTTTGAGTATTGTTTGAACACATCATAACCACACAGTTACTTGCTGGATAACTAAGTTAAAAATCAGTTATTTGAACTTACTAAGCTTAATACGCACGTCTAATACGAGTCACATTCAGGCACATGACACCGTAGATTGCCTATAGCTTTCTTGAGTCATGCGGATTATATGAACTGACGAATACCTGCCACACTGATACCGCCATACTGCAATGCTTGGTTGAGCATAGCAGGTTCTAGCCCGCCTAACCCAATGACAGGCATATCAGCTAACTCTGCTAACGCTGACCATGCTTCCCAGCCAAGCGGTGCGTCATCAGGATGCGTTTGGGTGGCGAGCACAGGTGATACGAAAGCACCAATCACTGGTGGTAATGCATTCTGTATGCGCATGCTGGCAAGTTGATTGGCTGCCGTTATGCTCGCGATGTCATGACAGCTGACGATAAGCGGATGGTTTTTAGATAGCGACTGCGTTAGAGCTGTAGAGCTGCCTACCTCATCGAAACACTGCATCAGTGTTGAGTGTGTTAAATGTTTAGCAACTATTCGCTGGCCAATCTCTGTCTCATTAGCGGTTAGTGATTCCTCAACATTCAAAGGCTGCTCATTATCATTAGGTAAAATCGCTAAAATATCTGGACGTGCCGTTATCAGTTGTTCAGCAAGATGCTTAGATCTTGCGTCCTTCAATCGGATATATGCCCACGACTCTGATGCTAACTTTTCTTGGTGACATTGTAGCCATGCTGCCGCTGCATCAGTGTGTGTGCCAAAATATGCCAGAGGATAAGTAATCGCTATATTCGATGGAAGTTTCAACCATTCAAGGATTGTCTTATTAGCAGCGGGCAGATGATACGCTCCTGCCAAAAGCTGTGATTTGCTTACCCAAGTCAGTGCCTGCCCTTCTAAACCCTGCTCACGGTGTTTATGCTGCTCGTACTGCTCGGCTGTCAGCTCAATCTTATAAACCTGTAAGCTGACCTGTTTGTCGCCATAATCATGATGCAAACGCCCGAGCTTAACGATAGTATTATCCTCAAGTAGGATACCCGTCTCTTCCGCCACTTCTCTTATCAACGCCTGCGCTGCTGACTCATTTGCTTCTATCTTTCCGCCGACAAACTCGTAACGATTTCCCTGATGCTGAGTAGCATCTCGAAACCCAAGCAAATACTGATCTTTATAATGAATGACAGCCACTGCAACATTTACAATGCTAGGTTTGTCAGTTTTCGTCTTACTATTTGTCTTACTTTCCGGCTTCGTCTCTGATTGTTGATTTGACCCGTCCAACATACTTATATCCTTTATTTTGGTGTTTATTCTGATTATTTCTGATAATTTAATACTTTTTATAGGCTAGATGATTTATTTAAATCTACCGCCTAACTCATTAATTTATATAGATAAAATACTTAATCGAGATGGTTTATGACAGCGAACTTAGATAAGTTTACATAATAACTGCATTTTATTTTATCAATTACCTTGCAAATTTATCAAATCTAAATGATAATTATTATCGTTAAAAACAATTACGCTATGGTTAGCCAATTTTTTAAGCCACTTCTTCTCAAAAGGAATTTACTATGAGCATGGTCATCTCTCGTTATTTAAACTGTCGTGAAAACCGTCTGCCTACTTTGCAATCACAACATCTATTTGCACTGACTAAAGAGGTACGTATCGAGCATGAAGGCGAAGAGTATCGACTACGCCTAACTCGCAACAATCGCTTGATTCTAACCAAGTAACGTCTATTTCAGTGACACCTTTTTCAATCCTTCTATAAAAAAACGCCTTCATTATGAGGCGTTTTTTTATAGGTCATACAGCTTAAAAATAATTTAAAAAGCTCTCTCAGCTGACATCAATTAGAAAGCAGTCGTCTTACTAGGGCGTGTCCTCATTTTAAAAATGGTGATAAAAATGAGATAAATCGCAGTCAAACAAGGAAAATAGCGCAGATAATATCGAGATATTATCTGCGCTATTTGACGCCATTTGGCAAGATTTAGCCATTTTTAACCCATTTAGATAACTATCGATTGAATTGAGGACATGCCCTAATAAACAATTTAGAACTGCCAACTATAGACCACATCTACTGCATTCTCCGCTGCTGAGCTTGCTTCTACATAGATGCGGCGCGTCAATTGATAACGAACAGAAAGACTGTTTTGCGCATTGAAAACACCCACACCATAGCGAATGTACAAATCAGGCGTTACGTATCCTGTGACGTTGACATTAGTGTCCTCGCTACTACCTGAGGCATCGACTGTCAGACTCTGCAAACCGAACGCTTGCCCGATTTGATTGGTCAGGCTACGAGTGCCACTCAGACCAAAGCTCAATCCAGCGGCAGCCAGATTATTGGTCACTTGCGATTTAAACCCTTGCTCACTGATTTGCGTCGCGCTCTTATTATCGATGCGGCCCGTTACCAACGCGTTCATGGCTTGCTGCTGGGTCAGTCCTGCATTGTTAAAGACGATAATATTGGGACTTTCGGTCGTTCCTTTGACACGCAGACCGACTGTTTTACCATTAATTGTTTTGGCCGCTTCAATACTCAAGCTTGGCTTCATCACATCGCCATTGAAACGAACTTGACCATAATTTAGCTCTAGGCTCTGTCCAAAGGCATTGATGTTGGTACGGCGTGAGACCTGTACAACACCTCTGGCACGCATGATACCTGTGCCATTCTGAGTAACATTAATCGCCCCTGCCAATGGAATGACGGCGCCAAAACCACGGAAGTTGATATCATCGCCCAAATCGATACCGATATCAGCATTGATTGACCAAGGTTTTGAGATAGCCAGTACTTCATCGATATTACCAATCAAACGGCGATCTAGTACGACTGCATCTTCGGTTTGAGTGATAATATCTTCACTGGCTTCAGGCGGACGAATAGTCGCAGACGGCACACTGATCGCCCCTTTTATATCAACATAACGGTCACCTGGGCGCACGATAATATCGATATCAGGATCAATCTCAGCAACCAGTAATGGAGGCTGAGTAATGACTAGGCCTTCACCGACGATACTCAACTTGGCCTGCAGTTTTTGCTGCCAATTGACTGTCCCTGATAGTTCACCTTCACCTGTACCACTATTAAATGTGCCATCAATGGTCGCTTGTGTGCCGCGTATTTTGGCTGCCGCATTTACTTTGGATAGATTCACGGGCAAATCAAGCATGGCTATACGGCCGTCAGAGAGTTTTACGTCGCCATAGAACTGCGGTTTGGTTAAAGTGCCGCCTAGGCCACCAGCCATTGTGACGTTACCTCTTAGGACGCGCATACCGGGGAAGAAAGGCTTAAATATCGCAAGATCAAGCTCGTTCAGTACCAATGCTCCAGAGATTGGTTTAGGGTCTTTATAAGGATCGACGATCACCTCAGCATAGCCACGCGCCCCGCGTCCAGTATTGATATCGGTACGCAGCTTGATGCCCTCAGGCACAGACAGAGCAATGAGAGACACGCGCTTGTATGGCAAGGTCATTGATGTGCTTTCGCCGTCTTGAACGAGGCCTATCTTGCCGTTATCTGAATATAGCGTGGTATTGATAGTTGGCGGACGACCACGTTGCCATCCGACGATTGCTTTACCATTAATCTTGCCATTCCAGTCAATATCTTCTGGCAAGAACACTGAGAATAACGACGTATCTAAATTCTGCAACGCTACATTGACCTCACCTTGATCTGGCGATGCCACTAGTTTTTCTCGTAGACAGAGCTTGCCGGTTTGATCCGTGGCCTGCCAGCAGTGAGCAGCAAGCTGTACTTTTAGATCACGGTTCTCACCACCCTGATTGTAAGGCAAATTCACAATCAGCTGTGCAGGTTGCAATTGATTCAAAGTCGCATATTTAGATTTGATGCGGCCTTTTCCAATGACACCTGACCAACTTAGCCTGTCTCGATCAAAACCACCTTTTAGCCTAGCACCGACATCGAGTTGCTTATTGGCCACATTGAGATCGACCACATGAGATTTTTCGGTACCATTAAAAGATGCTTTGACACTATCGAAACTCTGACCAGCAGCATCTAGACCTTCAGCCGTCACGATTAACTGGCTTGGGCTATTGGCTAAGTTGACCAGCTTGCCGCGTACACGGCCTTGACGCAATATAAAGCCAGGTAGCGCGAGTCGCTCACCGACCAAATCAATATAAATAGTAGGCAGTGCTTGTCCAGCCGGTTGAGACAGCGTGGCACCGCCCGTGACTTTACCAGCTAGTTGGCTAGATAGTTGATCTAGACTGGTGATGTTAATTTTGGTTTGTAGCTGCTTGGCATTGCCGTTAGCCGTAACGTAGTTGTCACCCCAACGCAGCACCAGATTATTAGCATTTAAGCTATCAATCAAAGCATTCACTTGCTTATATTGTGCTTGAGCATCTTGGGTCTGAAGTTGTTTGAAGTAACTTGCTAAATCTTTAGGCAAACGCATTTTCGCTGATAGGCTGCCTTTGGCACTCAGTTGCTGCCCTTTTAGCATGCCATTCAGATTGACTTGTTTAATATTGACAATCTGCTGCGTGTCACTCCAGCGGCCATCTGTATCAATCGTACCAGTGATAAGGCTTGGGGTATCTTTTAGGAAATAACCAATGTTAAAACGATCCATCACTGCGTTAATATCCCATGCAACGCCTTGACGCACATCAACGGTACCGCTGGCATCGATACTACCTGCCGCACCCACATGACGGAAACGGTTGATACGGATCAGCTGACTGTCACCACTGGCTTCTATATTCAGCTTACCTGCTGGCAATTGCTCGGCATCCAATATGCCGTTGAAATTTACGGCAAAGCGCTGCAAAGTACCTGCAGTATTTTTGCTGTTTTTTGGCGCATTTTGCCATTCGCCACTGGTCTTTAGATCGCCTGTGATTATCGCTGGATTGTTGGGTAAAAAATAACCCAAGTTGAACTGGTCAAAACGACCATCTATATTCCAGCCGATATTTTTACGTAAGTCGATAACACCTTTCGCATCAACTGCGCCCGCTTCACCTTTATAGTTCAGCTTACGAATACTAATCAGCTTTGGCGTACCCGCAGCATCGATAGATAGACGACCTTGTGGTACATCTGCTGTATCAATCCGACCATCAAAACGCGCATCAAATACTGACAGCTCACCACCTACGATATCGACACTGGCATCACCAGCACCAGTAATACCGATAGCACGATCCGCTTGCGTCGCATCGAGCTGCGCTTGCATATCTGTATTGTTTAAAGTAATCACATGACGTTGACCGCTGACCCCATTTTTGGTGATGTTTAGCAGTCGACCACGTGCACTTATACTACCTGTTAGGCGCTCAAGCGGTAAATCACTACGATATTTCTTAGGGAGTAAACCTTTGGTACTGGCATCAATCTGCCATGTCAGTGGACGCTGTTTGCTCGCTAACTGAATCTGTCCTGTGCCGGATAAATCCCCTACTATGCCGTTATAATTAAGACGATTGATATCTATGACATCACCAGCCTTACGTATACGTAGATCATAGTTGCCCTTGGGGGCAGCATTTAGCTCATTGATAACGGCATTGGCATCGACTGATAGGGTCGAACCACGAACGATGACGTCTGCCTGCCCACTAGGACTGTCGATATTGCCAATATTGGGTACGTTACGGCGGGTTAAGTTTTTCCAGTTAGCATCAATATACCAAGGCGCGACTTGCTTGGACTTGGCAGAGGTTTTACCGCGAACCATATTGGCATTGATGTGCTCACCATCGCGCTGACGCAAATCTGCATCGATCTGCGTATTACCAGTGGTATTCTGCTGCTGATAACGCAGTGACAGTCTACCGTTTAGAGTTTGCGGAGCATAAGCTTTAAAGTCAGTATACTCAGCCGGAATAGCTTGGCGAATATCAAAGTTGCTACCCGTCGCACGCACTGTGGCTTCAAAACTGTCTTTCCAATCTAAAATACCTTGCAACGCCAAACGTCCCGCTGGCACGTCAGCATCTAGGCGATCTATACGTAGCTGACTATTGGCGATAACGGCGCGGCCTTGGTAATGACCTGATGGAATGTCTTTGGCCGTCAATTCAGTATTGATACGCAGCCGTATCTCAGAGATGACACCAGAAGCTGTGGCTGTACCGCTTTGTAGGCGAATGTTTTGACTATCTGCATAAGGGATAAGAATATCATCCCACTGTAGTTTTGCATCGAACGGCGCACCCGCATCCAACCCCTGTACTACAAAGTCGCCTCTCACATCGCTATCGTTATAACGACTACGTACTTTACCGACAGTACGTTTAAGCGTTCCCGTTGCAGAGATATTCAATGGGTCGATATAGGCTTTTTCAAGAGCGCTGACTT
This sequence comes from Psychrobacter sp. UBA3480, assembly GCF_002377945.1. Taxonomy (GTDB): domain Bacteria; phylum Pseudomonadota; class Gammaproteobacteria; order Pseudomonadales; family Moraxellaceae; genus Psychrobacter. The sequence goes on along the minus strand of NZ_DFQV01000009.1, from coordinate 194,353 downwards.
CCGCAATCGCACTCAAATCTAGTGGATAGTCGCCCTGTAGGTCGATCTCTCCTTGTAAGGCACTGACTTTCACGATATCAGCGTACTGCAAGTCACCACGGCCAACAGTCACCGTACTACCTACCCACGTCAGATCACGCGCCGTAATGTCTTGAATAATGATAGGGTCTTTGGTTACTTGCTTATAGGTGATTTTCTTAATTCTTGCTTGATCAAAACGCAAGTTTACTGGCAACTTTAAAGTTTTATAATCAAACGGTTCACCAGTAGGTGGTTTTTTATTGATAATCTCTATGGTCTGAATGTCTGCATCACTTAAATGCACTTCTTTTGCAAATACTGCGCGCCAGCCTATTTTGACGTAGGCTTTATCTACTAATATCTCAAGATCTTCAGTCGCTTCAATATCGATATCGGTAACCCAAATACCATCGCGCAAGTTACCGCGTCCGTATTTGAAATCAATACCTGTTTCAACACTGATTTTTTCTAATATAAATTTCGTACCAGCGTCCGTCCCAGCCGCATAAAAGAATATGGCAAACATAATCGCCAGTACGATAAGCATCAATACCAGAAGTTTGAGCAGAAATGACAACGGATACCAACGCCTAACGGCACGGGCATCACGCTGTGCTGGATCTTCATCTGGAGCATTATTAGGCGGGGTATTTTCTGTCAGCATGACACTCAACTACGTTAAAAAATGAAGACCAGCAATCGGTACGATAAGTGATAATTAGAACATTTGGAGCTACTAAACATTTGGAACTACTACATTAAGCGATTATAACGGTGAACCAATAAAGAAGTGTAGTCGTACTGGAATGCTTTCCTCGGTCACGCCAGCAGCCACATCGACACGCACCATTCCTACAGGCGATGCCCAGCGTATACCGACACCAACGCCGACTTTTGTCTCAGTATCAAAATCTTTGTCATAGGCATTACCGACATCAGTGAAGAATGCGCCACGGAAACCTGGTTTAAATTCATAGTTATACTCAGCACTACCGACCGCTAGTACTTGCCCGCCCGTCAGATAGCCTTTGTCTAATGGTGACAAGCTCTCATAGTCATAACCGCGGATACTCTGATCGCCACCTGCAAAGAAACGCAACTTATAAGGCACATCGTAAAAATCATCCGCCCAGATATAACCTGTATTAGCACTACCTAATACTTGATGCTTTTTGTCTTCGCCAAAGCTATAAATACCACTAACGCCTGCGCGAATAATCGCCATATCGGTATCACTGAATGCGCTATCAGTGCCAGCCTCGATTGAATAGTACTGGCGCATGCCTTGCGTTGGATTGGTAGCATTGTCAGTATCTGTTTTATTCACACCATAGCCAAACAATAGCGCGCGCTGTTTCGGACTTGAAGAGGTAAAGCGGATAGGCAGATCATCTAGTGCTGCTCCATCAACCCCCGTCTCAAGCTCATCCAAGCGGTAACGCACAGAGTAGCTACGATTCCAGCCGGTGTCACTACGGATATTACGTGCCAAAGCCGCTTTTAGCGTTGTTGTCGATAGATCGAAATTGCCTTCGCCTTGGTCAATCACTTCTTCTTCATAAGTAAGACGCCCATCTAGCTTATCATTGAGCGGATGTTTCCATGGTCGACTGGCATACACAGCCACGTTTTTGCTGATTCTCGACACTTCTGTTTCTGCACCTGCTTGGTAGCCTTGGCGATTGAGCAAGTTATAGTCAATTTTTGCGGTGGCGCGAACGCCAGTATCTGTTCCATACCCCAGACCAACTTGAGCATCACGTGGTTTATCCGCGTATACAAACACATATAAAGGTACTTTTTTGCTTTCTGCAACGTCTTGTGGCGTTTTACGTCCTGCTAGCGTTGGTGGTACAAAGTTTTCGTCAGCTATCAGACTCTTTTCGTCAGGGAATATCTTTTGTGCGACATTACTAATTGAGTCACTGATTTTGCCCAATAGATTGTCAGCTTCCTGATCTTTTTCATCAAGCACGCGATCATTCGGCAAGCGGCTTAGTCGTTCTGCTTTTTGTCTGATGGCTTGCAGCTTATCAAGGGTGGCTTCATCAGCCTCAAAATCAATAGCAGCGATATCCGCTTCATTGACCGTCTCGCCACTATTAGCACTCAGAGCATTATCGCTCTCTGCACCTATGTCGCTATTATCATTGACCGTATCTTCTTTGCTAGCAGTCACATTTAAGGCAGCTGCCCCATCATTGCTACTCAGACCTGCGACGCCATCATTGTCTACATTGTTAATATCGTCATCTAATGTGTCGTTACCCTCGGTAGCAGCATTGTCAAACGCTAAGGTACCAGCTTCACTACTATCAGTTGGTGGTAGTATCGACTCGACGTTGACCGTATTAAAGTAACGAGTTGCCGATAGGTCATTACTGAACTTAGTAACTGCTGGACGATAAAACGGCTCACCCGGCGTAAAGCCATAGAGCTGTTGTAATAATGAAAGCTCTACTGGTAGCTTGTCAGGATCTTGGGTCAGCGTATTGGTTTCTTTGTCGTAGGTAAAAAACACCACATCGTCAAACTCGTAACGATCACCCGTGTTATAAACCAACGAGACATCCGCTTTGTTATCAGGCAAGATGATATCAACAGATTTGTTCAGCCAATACTGGTCAAAGTAGCCGTAGGTATTACTCAAAGATTCTAAAGCCGCTTTACTGCTCTTATAGACACGGTGATTAAAAATATCACCTTCTTGCGGCGGCAAGTCTGCCTCAAGCGATGCAAACTCTTCTTGCTCACTGCCCTCACCGCGAATCTCAATAATACGGCTATCTACCAGTACCGGCTCGCCTAGCTCTTCAATCACAACATT
>NZ_DFQV01000009.1:169416-191317 GCF_002377945.1 Psychrobacter sp. UBA3480 | reverse complement strand
GCAGTAAAGTCAATAACCGACTGAACGGAAGTGTCATCCAGTGCTGCTTTGATGTTTTTCATTGGCTGAATATCATTGTCAGCTTCAATCAGTTGAGCCTTACCATTAGGAGAGTCTTCAGCAGATACTTGCTCTAGATAAATAGCGGTTTCTACATTTGGCAAAGCAATCACGCCACCGTCGTTAAAAAAGCGATTGTACAGACGCGTCACGATATTACCTCTATTGCGCGCGCGTGGCCGTGGTCTATTGGCTTGTTCGATACTTTGGTCGACGGCCTGAGTATCATTCTGATAATCTGGTAGATAGTCATTCGGATTGATAATATCTGTCGTCGTACCTTCTACATTGGCAGGCACATTCGTACCAGCTATCAGCTCATCACTACTATCATCAGTCGTCAGGCCATTTTCATTCTTAACAATAGCTTCATTGCTAACGACATCTTCATTGCTAACAGCACCACTCACCTCAATCGGACGTGACATCCCTTCAGCTGTGCTCGCCTGTTCTTGCGTTGTTTCATTTCTACCCAACGTATCAAGATTGCTAGGCGCGGGCAAGTTTGTCGCATCTAGCTCTACATCGAGACCAATTGGTGATGTTGTGTCATCTAACGTAGCGATTGGCGCATCAAAGTCACTGTCATTATTGCTAATATTGATACTATCAATATCTTGAGCATTCTGCGCATCCATTGCCGCTAGCTCACGATCGATCTGCTCAGGCGTCATCATTTGATAACCCTGCTGCTGAATCTCGGTTGCTTGTTGCAACAGGTCATCATTAGAAGCGATTGATTGAGCGTTATTTGGATTATATGAAGTACTTGGACTATCAGTGAAAGTTTCTAAATTTTGAGAGTTATTTCTTTGAGAAGTTGTGTTTTGAGCATTGGCATTTTGCGTCGTCGAGTTTCTAGAGCCTGACTTTTTCGAGTTAGGTTTTTTAATGCCCAAGCTCTGTTCGCTATAGTCGTCCAATACTGACTGATCGATAATACCTTGTTCTACTGCTTTTTTTAGACGTAGCGCATCTAGAGCCATATCTAGCTGAGTATCGTCATCTAACAATGTAGCTGATTGCTTGATAGATGCTTGCTCATTAGTAGCTTGACTATTGTTATTCTGGTTACTAAGCGTTTGATTGCTATCAGTTTGGTCAGCAGCAGATGAGTTAGTGATAGCGGTATTGCTTACATTATTAATAGTATCTGCCATTGCCGCAGGTGCCATACCGAACAAACTGGTCGCAAGCGCAGTGCACAATGCCGAACGTCTGAAATTTTTACGCGGCGTTGCTGGATATGTACTTGGATTATTACTATCGTTTTGGATTATGGCTGTGTCACGCTGCATCATGAGACCCTTGAATGCTCGAGTTGAAGGCTGCTTTATCATCTTTACGTCCTATCAGCTCACGCGGCACAATCTTATCAACGATAACGATCGTCAAGTCTGACCGGTGAATAAACTTATAGCAGTTATCTGGAATTAATGGTTTACTACTTTAATTTTATGACTGGTTATCTATAGTGTCGGCTTTAGCACTCTGTGTCTACTGCCTTATAGGTCTACTAGCTTAGAAAAGGCTACTAGCTTATAGATAGCATTAATGGGTAGTAGCCTTTGTTTTCACTACTATTTATACCCTAAAACGCAATCACATAAAATTTATAAATCATAACTTAGTTAAATATCGAATCATAGCATTGACTGCATGTATTTTCACCGAAGCCTTGCTATTATACGGCTTAATATTTATAAAACCTATGCTATATCTTGATATAGTTTTTAATAAAATTTACGATTATTATCATAAAAAAATTGTCGTTCAGCGCCGCTATTTTCTCTATCAGTCGCGATTTATCTGTAGGAATGTCCATGTCCAACCAGTTTCAGTTATTCAAGCGCCGTCGTTTTAGCGCTATGTTTTTTACCCAGTTTTTGGGCGCATTCAATGACAATATTTTTAAGCAGGCGCTCATACTGGTGCTGACTTATACTGCCGCCAGTAAATTGGGCGTAGAGGTCAGTATCCTTAATAACTTGGCCGCCATGTTATTCATCCTGCCCTACTTTTTGTTTTCTGCTTTGGCAGGACAGATTGCTGATAAGTATGAAAAATCAAAGCTTACGCAGTTTATTAAACTGCTTGAGCTGGTCATTATGGCAGTTGCCGCAGTCGGCTTTGTCTTTGAATGGTATGCACTGCTATTTGTCGCGTTATTTTTGATGGGTACGCATTCGACCTTCTTTGGACCGATCAAATACGCTTATCTGCCACAAGCGATGAAAGAAGATGAGTTGGTCGGCGCAAACGGTCTTTTTCAGATGGGTACTTCGCTGGCTATTTTGGTCGGTATGATTGTCGCTGGTATTTTGACTCAGCTATCACAATCATTATATTGGATTAGTGCCACAGTGTTGGTTGTCGCTGTTTTAGGATATCTAGCTGCGCGCTATATCCCTACTATGCCAGCAATGCAGCCTGACCTAAAGATTAACTGGAATATTATTACGACCAGCTTAGCCACTGTCCGTTACTTATACTCTTTGCCTTTTTTGTTCTTTATCATTCTTGGCAACAGCTGGTTTTGGTTTTATGGGGCGACTTTTTTGACCCAAGTGCCAGAGTTCAGTAAGGTGATTTTGCTTGGTGATGAGTCAGTTGTTATTTTCTTACTCACATTGTTTTCTGTTGGTGTGTCAATCGGTTCGGTACTGTGCAAAACATTGACCAAAAATAAAGTTAGCTTGCGTCTATTACCATTCGGTATTGCTGGATTAAGTATCTTTGCTATTGATTTGTATTTTTCACTTTCAGGTTTAGATATAAATGTGAATAATGACACATTACTTGGCATCGGTGATTTGTTTAACATAAGTGGTAGCTGGCGAGTGTTCGCGGATTTGTTCTTATTAGGATTTAGCGGTGGTTTGTATATCGTACCGCTATATGCTTCTATGCAAGCCTACGCACCTAAGAGTCATCGAGCACGTATTGTTGGCGCAAATAACATTTTTAACGCGATATTTATGGTTACTTCAGCAATTTTTGCGATTGTTATCTTGAATGTTTTAGGGTTTACGCTGCCGCAGCTATTTTTGGTGACAGGGCTATTGAATATCGTGTTTGGTGCATTTTTATACATCAAACTCAATAAACATATTAAGCATGCCGTTATCCAAACCAACGATGGTATAGCACCGTAAATATGGTTAGTTCCATAAATACAGTCTAATGTTGCGCTGATGGTTTCGTAGTTATGATAGCTATAGTAGTTTTCCCACTATCTATAGATTATTTATGGGCTATTTAGACAGTAATATTCGAGCCGATAATTTGGATTTTTTGTTATAGTAATACGCATTATACCGTTATGTTTAAACGGTAACACACTTTATTTTATTGACAGTTTTTAACACCATCAGGAGTGAGTTATGACCCTGCGTCCTTTATCTAAAATTGACCAGTTGTTACTTGGGGTCGATAAGGCATTACGAGCTGTCGTGCCACATTCCAATCCAAGCACGCGGCCGTTGCCCGTCAGTAGCGATGAGATTCCTGAGCTGACCATCACAGAGGCGCGGCACGTCTCAGGTCTTATGCGTATCAATCATACAGGTGAAGTATGTGCCCAAGGTCTATACCATGGCCAAGCGTTTGCCGCAAAAGATAGTGGTGTCAAACAAGCCATGCAACAATCGGCCGAAGAAGAAGTCGATCATTTGGTCTGGTGCGAGACTCGTCTAAGCGAACTTGGTAGCCATGCCAGCGTATTTACGCCGCTTTGGTACGGTATGTCTTTTGGACTCGGTGCAGTCGCAGGCGCGATCTCAAATGAGTTTAGTCTAGGGTTTGTAGCGGAGACAGAAGCTCAGGTCAGCGAGCATCTACAGGATCATATCAAGCAATTACCTGAACATGATCAGCGCTCAAAAGAAATACTGGCACAAATGGATAAAGAGGAGCTGCACCATCGTGAGCTAGCACTTGCAAGTGGCGGCGCTGCTTTGTCTCCCCCAGTACGTCGGACCATGCGATGGATGGCAAATCGCATGAAAGATACCGCTTATCATTTATAGCTTATGGTTACAGGTACTGTTGTTAGCTGCTGTTGTCGACTTTCTTACTCATCAACGTCTGCACAGATTTACGTAGGTTTGCTTAATTCTAGCGATTAACAATCCTACCACAGATAGCGTAAAGCTTAATTTGCTACGGTATTAAAAATTTGTACGATTTTGCAGCAATACGCTATTTATATTACCGTCCAATCAATGAATAACAACCAAATAAATTAAACAAGGTAACGATTTTTATGAAAGCGATTTTCTCTAATAGCCACTCTATTAAGTCACCGAAGTTTGCAACGTTGACCGTCATGGCTGCAACCTGTGCCATGCTGTTATCTGCACCTGTGAACGCTGCAGAAACTGATGCCACTGCAACAGCTGTACCTAGTGCGATGGACTCAAGCAAACGTGTGATTCGTCTTGCTCGTCCTAATGCAGCTATCAGTCCTGCTCAAGCCAATGCCGCTCAAACAAGCTTGCCAGCAACACCTGTGAGCAACAGCCAGCCGACTAATGCGCAAACAACTAACATGCAACTAAGCGGCACTCTGCAAAACAATGCATCTGTTAGCACTGCTCAACCTCAAACACCGCAAATGATGTCGCCTGCTGCTGCACCTGTCATGAACGGCACTACTCGTGTCTATGAGCCTGGTCCAATGACAGCTACCGGTATCGACTTGCGTAGCGGACAACTTCCGAATATTCCTACACCGCAGGTACAGCTCTCAGACATGAGCTTTGTCAAAACCGTACTGATTCCGCAACAAAAAGGGCTAGGTACTGATAAACTTGATGTCAGTTTATTAGATGATTTCATCGCTGACGTATCCCCTAACGCGCGTCACTATCCACCAAACTTCCCTAACCGCTCACAGCGCCATTACACACGTGAAAAAATTAAAGTATTAGCGGATTGGATCGAGCCATATGCTAAGTCGCCAGACGCATCTTTTGATGTATTGCTTCGTGCCGCTAAGCTGAACGGTATGGGTCGTAACCTAGACTTGGGTTCAGACTACACGGTACGTGGTGGTCAATATGTCGATCGCGCTATCAAGCTGCAACCTGATAGTGGTGAGGCTAACTTCCTATACGGCATGATGCTATCAGAAGGCGGCGGCTTCAAAGAAGGTCAAAAGTATCTAGACCGCGCTGTCGCTTTAGGGTATACCGAAGCAGAACAAAGCTTGGCACAGTCAGATCTACTCAGTGACCGCCGTGCTAATGCGTTAGAACGCCTACGTCGTCTTGAAGGGCAATACCCTAACAATACTGTTATTCCTCAACAAATCAAACTCGTTGAAGAAGGTAAGTTCTATATTTGGGATATCCCTGCTCCTGACATTAGTGTAAAACCAGGTGCCTAGAAATGCTGTATTTGTTGGGCTTAGCTATTTAGGGTTTGATTCATAAGATATTTGTTTCATAAGACTTTCACTAGGTCAAATCTCTAGTAAATAATCTAAGCTTCACATACCAAGCGCTTTTGTTTTATCTTTATAAGACAAAAGCGCTTTTTTTCGACTAGCAGAAACCCATTCGTTTTAAAACATGCCTTTATAGAACTGCAAATGAATAGTCTAACGCCAAAAGTTGCGCTACACTCATTATCAATTGCTACTTTCATTACTCATACTCTCATAACTACCGTTTATTGGACTGACTTATGACTTTCGCTGGCTTTGGCAAACAGACAGTAGTGCATACTAATAAAAAAACCCTGCCCATTGCGTCACTTATGCTTTTGGCGGCAGCAGTATTGCTACCAGCTTGTAGTACAGTGACGGTAGATAAACAAGCCTCGGCCAAGACCATCTCAGCGCAGCGCGGCAATATCGTCACTGACAACGCGCTAAGCAGCGACACAGCATCTGCTTTGTTATCAGCAGGACTGAATGAGCAAGCCTGTATGCAGCAATTTGACTTATGCTTGACTCAGCTCTCTGATAGTATGCTTAACAGGCACTATCGGCCTGCCTTAGCTATTTTTGCAGAACTGCACTATGCAAAAGCGCGTCAACTATCTGATTCAAAAAACTGTCGTAATGCGCTTGCACGCCCGCCACTTGATCCGTATTACGCCAATGCGCCTTTAAGTGATGATGACGCCAAAACGCAGCAAAAAGAAACCGACCTGTGTTTAACCGACTATCAAGCAAGGTTGTTTGATGCCGTCAAATACAGCTACACCTATCTATTTTATGACAGTTTGACCCATGACTTTGAAGGTGCAGAGCAAAATAGCAATAGCCATCGTGCGCAAAACCGTATTCCAAATGACAATGATATCCAAACCCAAGACATTTATAACGCTGCTAGCAATGACGTTATCACTCAAATCTATCAGTCGACTGAAAACGCCAATAAATTGATGGGTGATACGACAGTAGAGTATTTGCCAATAACCTCTACTAAGCGTGATAACACCGATGAAGCAGCGATTGCCAATCGACCACCGCTAAAGGGCAAAGCAACAGACCAAGTCAAAGTCATGAAAGTTACCGTAGATGACTATAACCTCGACATTTATTTGCCCAACGAAAACAACTATCTGCAAAATGCTCATAAACAAACTTCCGCTTTGGCAGACTTATCATCCACTTATGAGCTGCGACTCTCCGGTCTCAATTCCGTGAGTAAGCGTCCCGGTTTAGGCATCAGCTTGGTAGCATCGTTGGATGATCGCTACACCACCACAATCCGTCAGTTGTTGGTTGCCTCCTTATCTGGTCGACTGACAAATCAAGATAAAAACACCGACGACAGCGAGCCAAGCTCACGTATTTATCCCACGGGACATCTGTTATTAACGGGTCTGATTAAACCAGATGGCAATAGCGTATTAGATGCGCTGAGCAGTCGTAAGCTTGATATTCATTTATATAACCCGTACCAAACCGAATCCGTTAATATCCTCAATGATGACTACCCACTGGCAGCCAACTTTTCGGCGGGATACGGCTTATGGTTATCAGAGAACCAGTTAGATGGTGTGGGTTATTTAAACTTGATTACGCGCCAGCCAGATGCTCAGCTGCCTAAACTCTTTATGCTCGAGCCTTATGATCCTGATAAACGCGTGTTGATTATGTTGCACGGGCTAGCTTCTAGTCCGGCCACTTGGGTAAATCTGACCAACGATATTCTTAATGATGACAAGCTGCGTGACAATTACCAAGTTTGGCAAATATTCTATCCAACCAATCTGCCTATTTTAGAAAATCGTTATCAGATTCAGCAGTTAATCAACAGCACCTACCAGCAAACTGATCCCAATGGACAAAATCGTGCCAGTCGAAATAGTGTGATTGTTAGTCATAGTATGGGTGCCATTATCGCTCGTATGATGCTATCTGATGAAAATTTAGTCGATGATTTAGATAAGCTTAACGACAAAGACCTCCTCTCTAGTAATGAGAAACAGCAAATCCGTAACGCGCTCAAGACTTCTTTTGGTGAAGATGAGTTAAAGGAACGATTTGAGCTACAGGCGTTGCCGCAAGTAGACACTGCTGTTTTTCTATCTGCACCTTTCCGTGGTACCGATTATGCAGATCGTTGGTTCACCCGTGCGCTACGCCGCATCGTTTACTTACCCGTAGGTCTGGTCAAGACATTCACAGATAACTTAGCGACCATTGCCACACAAGGCGATTTGGCGCAAAACCCACTGGGCGCATTGTATTTGCAGAACGGTGCCAGCCAGTTAAGTGATAAGTCTTCTTTTATAGAGTTAACCAAAGACATTACTATGAATGAGCGTATCACTTACCATTCAATCATTGCCAATAACGATGCCGATATCACTAAAGGACTGGCACAAACGCAACCAAACGGTGCCAAGATTGATTTGTCTCAAGCGGTAGAAGACAATGCTGGAAATGAAACGGCGAGCGTTGATGTCAGCGACAATACTGAGACATCACAGCTACCACCCGAGCCGCTTGTTGCCGCTGTGACGGTCAATGATGATATCAGTCAAGCACTGACCGAGCGTTTGTCAGATGGTATCGTTCCTTATAATAGCGCCCATCTCGATGGTGCCGCATCTGAGACAATTATCAATGGCGGTCATAGTATTCAGACCAATCCGCAGACCATTTTGACGTTGCGAAGAATTTTGCATAAGCAGCTACAAGAATGATGTAGATTTTTGTTATTTCACGAGGTTTTTGATGTGCAAATCGTAACCTTTAAACATCAGTTATAGGTTTCAAATAAGCAGTATGGTCACGCATACTGCTTTGTTTTTAATAATATTAATTTTATTTTTCAATGTTTGAATTATGTTATTTTGATGACTCTTAGGTCTGCAACAGACAGACTGGGTTGCTTGCGTGTATATCTAGGTGAGCGCATAATATATCTATAGCACATGACAGTAATATGTAAATTTATAAGGACATAAATTATTCAATTCAGCTAAACAGTGAGTCGCAAACTTAGCCACAATTTATGTCTAATGGAGCTAAGTCCACGTCACTGAGCTATTGCCCGTAATGCTTGCCACTTTGATCGATGGATAGTTACGGACAGTTACTTGAGCGTTGTATGGAAGTCAGCGCTATTCAGCTAACAGATGAGAGTAACCGTTTATGTTCGCTACATTTATGATTGACCAGCTCGATGCGCTGCTGCTTGCGCGTATCCAATTCGCTTTTGTTATCTCGTTCCATATCGTCTTTCCTGCCTTTTCTATCGGTCTTGCCAGCTGGCTTGCGGTGCTTGAATTCCGCTGGTTAAGAACTGGTGAACCTATCTATGCTGAAGTCTACAAGCATTGGGTCAAAATATTTGCTGTCGTCTTTGGTTTAGGCGTTGTATCAGGCGTGGTGATGTCCTACCAGTTCGGTACCAACTGGGCCGTATTCTCTGATAAAGCCGGTAACGTTTTAGGCCCATTACTCGCCTATGAGGTACTGACAGCGTTCTTCTTAGAAGCGTCCTTCTTAGGTATTATGCTATTTGGTTGGGGTCGCGTGAGCAAACGCATGCATTTTGCTTCAACTGCTATCGTTGCTATCGGCACATTGATTTCAGGTTTTTGGATATTAGCCGCCAACAGCTTTATGCAAACCCCTCAAGGTTTTATGATGGGCGCAGATGGCTTGCTCTATCCTACCGACTGGCTTGAAATTATCTTCAACCCCTCGTTCCCTTACCGTTACGCTCATATGATGACCGCGGCATTTCTGACCACTGCTTTTGTTATTGGTGGTATCGGTGCATATTATATTCAATCTAAAAAACACGTCGAGCACCGCGCGCATGGTCGTGTAATGCTAGGTATGGCGATGATTATGGCCATCTTTGTTGCGCCTGCTCAGGTATTGATTGGTGATGAGCATGGTCTAAATACCCTTGAGCATCAACCTGCTAAAGTGGCTGCGATGGAAGGACTCTGGGAGGATGAACGCGGTGCCGCACTACGCTTATTCGCGATTCCTGACCAAGAAAACCAGACCAATAAGTACGAAGTAAAAATTCCTTATGTGACTGGTTTAATCTTGACCCACTCATTAGATGGTGAAGTTAAAGGGCTCAAAAACTGGGCACCTGAAGATCAACCACCCGTTATCATCGTGTTTTGGGCGTTTCGTATCATGGTTGGTATTGGCATGCTTATGGTACTGGTCGGCCTATTCAGTCTATACAAATACTTCAAAAAACAGCAGTTCAATACTGACAGTGTGTGGTTCCACCGTGCTTGGATGATGATGACTCCGCTTGGTTTTATCGCCTTATTATCAGGTTGGTTCGTAACCGAGACAGGACGTCAGCCTTGGACGGTTTATGGGGTCATTCGTACTGCTGAAAGTATGTCTCCTCTTGCAGCACAGCAAGTCGCGACCACGTTGATTGGCTTTATCGTGCTGTACATATTTGTCTTTGGTGCAGGCAGTTTTTATATCTTGCGCTTGATTGCTCAAGGACCTAAACCTTATACAGATCCTGCAGAAGATAACTTCTACGAGCACTCAGTGACTGAGAGTCAAGGCCGCGCGTTAAGTGGTGATAGTAATCCTGCCAAAGGTACTGAAGAAGGCTTAGATGAGCCTGCAAATGATGTCGATGATGGAGGATTACGCTAATGTTTAACTTCGGTGATGTATTAGATTTACCTCTTATTTGGGGCGGTTTGATTGCTTTGTCTGTCTTTGTCTATGTACTGCTTGATGGCTTTGATTTGGGCTGCGGTATTTTGTTCCCTTTTGCAGGCTCAGATAAAAACCGTAGCCGCATGATGAACTCTATCGCGCCATTTTGGGACGGTAATGAGACGTGGCTAGTACTAGGCGGTGGTGGTCTATTCGCAGCATTCCCTGTTGCTTATGGCATCATCATGACAGGTCTGTATTTACCAGTGACTGCCATGTTGTTCGGTCTTATCATGCGCGGCGTGGCGTTTGAGTTTCGCTTTAAATCCTCTTCGCGCCGGCATGTATGGGATACCTTCTTCTTTGTCGGCTCAGTCGTTGCCACTTTCTCTCAAGGCATTATGCTTGGGGCGTTAGTGCAAGGTTTAGAAGCCAGTAATCGTCTATATACTGGTGGTCCATTTGATTGGCTCACACCCTTCTCGATAGTATGTGGATTTGCCATGATTATTGGTTATGCCTTGCTTGGCTCGACGTGGCTTATCATAAAAACAGAACATACGTTGCAAGTATGGGCGCGCCAAGTTTCTAGATGGATGCTTACTGCGTTACTAGTAGCGATGGTTGTGGTCACAGCGTTTATGTACTTCTCAGACATCGATGCGTTAGAAGGATGGTTTAGTTTCCCAGATTTGTTATACCTTGCTCCTATGCCTATCATTGTCATGCTTTTATTCTTTATCATGCGTAAAGACTTAAAAACTGAGCGTGAGTATCGTCCATTTTTACTAACGGTTGCTCTATTTTTAATGGGTTATATCGGGGTTTGTTTCGCCCTATTCCCTTATATCGTACCGTATCAAATGACGATTTATGAGGCTGCTGCAGCCGATACTTCGTTATCATTCATGTTGATTGGCGCATGTATCATGTTACCGATTATCTTGAGCTATACAGCATTTGCTTACTATACCTTCAAAGGTAAATCTGATCACAATCCGATGTACTAGTCGCTAATCGCGGCAAGTAACGGATCAGCTAAAAAGGATGGCTATCATTGTTTGTAGATGGTAGTCACACTTCAAACGCTAATCAGGAGATCTCTATGAAAAAGTTCAGTAAAAAACAATCGCAATGGGCATGGTTCGTGGGTCTATATTTGGCAGGGTTTTTAGTGGTGTTTACCATTGCTCAGCTAATCAAACTGGCCATGGGTGTTTAGCATAATTGCCTAATTATACGATTGAGTGCCAGTTAGTTAGCTGGTGAATAGCTTGCTAGATGCTGAATTTGCACTTTTGTCTTGCTAATACACTTTACTTAGACATGTCGTAAAAAATATTTCTATATGCATAAAAAAAGCAGCGTTGAATAATCAACGCTGCTTTTTATTTATCTTAAATTTATCAGTTTGGTTTACCTGCATGCTCGATATCATTCTGTTCGATAAACTCATTGACCTGTGTTAAACGCTCAGGCGTGCCCACGTCTATCCAATTATCTGTCGTCACTTCAGCGGTAATCTGAAACTTTATCATTGCTTGCTTTAGTAATGGTGCTAATGCAGCAGGCTGTCCTGATACCAGCCCCTCTACCAATTTTGGTGACATTACGCTAATACCCGCAAAGGTATACTTATCTGCATCTCCCACCGGCTGTTCACTAGCAAGGCCGTTATTAATAGCGAAATCACCACCATTATTGTGCTCTGGATTATCAATCAATAATAAATGCGCGCGCTGATCCGCTCCCAATATATAGTCTGTTAATTGAGAAAAATCATAGGTAGTCCATACATCAGAATTGACCAGAATAAACGGCTCTTCCTTTAGTTTACCTGATTGTAATGCCTGGAAAATGCCGCCTGCGGTCTCGAGTGGTTCATCGTCTTCTACTGACCAATGCAACTTTACGCCATACTGTGAACCATCGCCTAAGGTGTCCATTAGCTTATCTGCCAACCATGATGCATTGACCGTGATATCAGTAATTCCTGCTGCTTGTAGTGCTTTAATATGCCATACAATAAGTGGTTGACCTGCGACCTCAACCAAAGGCTTAGGTGTCTCAAGCGTTAATGGACGTAGGCGTGTGCCCTTGCCCGCTGCCAAAATCATGGCTTGTGTAATCGTAGAGGTAGACATCTGCGCTCCTATCTTTATTATTTAAATTAATTTAGCTGAGCTTCATCTACGCTGAAGCAAACTTTTCTTTATAAGCAGGTAGCACTGCCTCTTGTAGCCATTGGTTAAACGGTGTAATTGATTGCTTTAGATCATCATCGCCATATTCGGAAAGCCAGTTTAATTCAATAATCAAATCGCGCATGACTTTAGGAATATCTGCCAAATAGCGGTCTTTGCCATCACGCTCAGACAAACGAATAAAAATCCCTAATACTTTTAGATGACGTTGTACGCCTATGACATTCACATCGTTTTCAAACTGCACTGCGCTATCAGCAGTGGTTAGTGATTTTTGATTTTGTAGCTGCCAAAAGTCATTAATCCATGCAGATATTTGGCTCTCTGGCCATTCAACATAAGCATCGCGGACTAACGACACTAAATCATAAGCATACGAACCAATGACGGCATCTTGAAAATCAATCACGCCCAGCTTTGATTTATCTGCTTGATCTTGCATGAGGTTGCGGCTGTGATAATCACGATGGACAACCACTTGTGGCTGTCGCAAAATCTCATTCATTAGTGCTGTTTTTAGGTTTCCCCAAACCTGCTCATCTAGCGCGACACCAATATAAGGCATAAACCATTCGCTAAATAAATCCATCTCACGGTCTAATAGTGATATATCATAATCTGGCAGCTGGTGTTGTGACTTCGCCGTTTCTACTGGTACCGTTTGTAGCGCGACTAATGTCTGCATTGCTAGCTGATAGTAGTCATTGATTTGGTCTGCGGTGGCATCGACAAGTAAATGGGCAAATTCTAATGTGCCAAAATCTTGTAATACCAAGAATCCTTTTTCTACATTTTGTGCAGTCAAAGTCGGCACGTTGACAGCAGGTGCCATCAGTTTCGCAACATTGATAAACTGCAGCATCGCATCTTGCTCGTCAGCGGAGTCCATGACGATATAATGCTTATTGGCGCTATTGTCTGTCTCTGATAGTTCGATACGATGATATCGGCGGGCACTAGCGTCACCAGGTAAGCTGTCTAGACTAAAGGTTTGATCTAAAAATACTTGCTGTAACCATTGTTCTAATTGCTGTTGGCGGTTGTTATTTTCATCGATCATATCAGTCTCTAAAGTCGTTTTGTCAGTCATATTGGGCATCGCTGGTTAAATATAAGTCATAAATAATTAAAGTAGTGATAAGTCTGACAAATACTTGCTAAAATAGCGATATGCGGCGGTGCTATACAAGCTGCCACAGACGTATTGCTATATCATTCAATACTTGATGTCGGATAGAATCGCTATCGCTACTTAAAAATCAGCATGGCTATATTATAAATTTTGGTAAATAGTGTAGCTGATTTGGTTTTTTTTGACTATGATTAGTCGTCATTATATGTAAAACATTCAAATTTTTGAGAATACATTAGTCATATTTTAGTTGCTCGTTCACTGCTTTATGTCGTTCGGTGATACCGCTACTAAACTCAGTCATGCAATCCAATAAGCTCTGCAATCATAGGTGTGCCCTTGTTATATTCTCCGCTTTACCAAAGCATCCGCTTGATCTTATTTGGTGCCTTAGGCTTATCTAGCCTAACTGTCAGTGCTGCCATTGGTGATATCAATACGCAAAAAACTGAACCACTCACTACGGATAGTACAGGCAGCTATGCGTCTAATAGTGTGGCGACTGACGCCAGTAGTATTAGTCGTACTCAAAGTAATGATGGCTATCCAGAAGCAGATATTCTAAATGATACTTATCAAGAGAATACTAATTCTGCTAATACGAATGACGCTACTTTATCGAATGATACTGCGTTAGATAGCAGATTCTCTGAAAACAATAACCTAAATATCACAGAGATTAATGAAGCTGCTGACTCTGAAGCTTTTAGCAATGAAGTTTCTAATACTGCTAATCTAAATACAGAAACTAGCAACCAACCAAGCAGTAATACACCAGATAGCAGTGCCTTTGTCCCTAAAGCGATAACAACGAATAATGGTAAGCTAGACCTTAATGACGAGAGTATTCAAGCCAGCCTAATGCGCTTAGCAGAGTTTTATGAGCTAACGCCAGATACCGATGCTTCAGCATTAAACAATGAGGCTATTAGCACTGAAGCGAACAATGCTCATAATAATGCGATGCCTGCTGCACAGACGATTCCAAAGGTCGGTAGAGACTTACGTCTGTTGCCAAATGCCGTGGACAGTGCCCAGCGCTGTGAAGGTCAATGGGTATATCCGCAGAGTAACCCCAATTATCAACGCGCTGTAAACGAAGCTGGTACGGCAAACGGACAACCAGCACCAAATGTGGCTAGCGTTCCGAATAATCAAGCCCCTTTGTTTACCGAGTCAGATTACGGTTATTACAATAACGTGAATTACGCTGAGCTATCAGGCAATGTAAAAATTGACCAAGGCACTCAGCATATCGAAGCAGAAAAAGTCATGATTGACTTGAGCAATGGCGTTGCGGCGGCGCAAGGCAAAGTCATGTTTACAGATAATGCGACTGGACAGCATACACGCAACGTCTCTACAAACAATGCCGCTACAAAAAATGTCTCTACAAATAATGGCCAAGCCAGCTTTAATGATAGAGCGGCACAAGGTGGCCTAATTGGCGTTGCAGATAGCTTGAATTACAATACTGAGACTGGTCAATCAACGGCCAATGATGTGGCATTTGCTAGTGTTGGTCTACAAGCGCACGGCTATGCCAAACGCTTAAACAAACCGAATGAGAGTGAATACGAGCTGGATCAGGTGATGTTTAGTACCTGTCCACCTACCAATCGCAAATGGCAATTTGAAGCGAAGAGTATCGATCTAAATACCGATACAGGACGCGGCGAAGCGTATAACACCACTTTCCGTGTGGCTGACATACCCGTATTTTATCTCCCCTACTTTAACTTCCCGATAGACAGTCGCCGTAGTAGTGGATTTTTATTACCAAGTGCTAGCGTCAGTAGTGAAAGTGGTCTTGAAGTTGATATTCCTTATTATTTCAACTTAGCACCTAACTACGATGCCACCCTTAACACGCATATTTATACTGACCGTAACCCTATGCTATCAGGTGAGTTCCGTTATCTGACTGAGAATTATGGGGAAGGTATTTTAAACGGTTCATACTTACCAAACGACAAAGAGTATGATGACGAAGATCGTACCAGCTTGTTTTATGACCACACTTGGTCGTCAAAAAGCATTCCACGATTAAGCGCTGACGCTGAATACAACTATGTATCAGATGCCGATTACCTTAATGATTTTGATACGTTGGGCTTGTCAGACAGCACCATAAACTTGCCACGTCGTGCCCGCGTCAATTATTACAATGATTATGTCGATGGTGAACTAAAAGTAGAAACTTTCCAGACTTTAGATGCATTCACTGATAGTGGTGAAGCGTTAGAAGACAAAGACAAGCCGTACTCACGCTTGCCACAGCTCAAATTAAATTATCGCCTGCCTTGGGCTGAGCGCTTCGATATCACTGGTATTCATGATTCTGCATACTTCAAAAAATCTATCGATGATGGTTCTGAAAACGAAAAAAGTGGCGCACGTATTTATAATAAACTAAGCGCTGCCTATCCGATGGAAACCTCTTGGGGTTATATCAAACCTAAGCTGAGCTTGCAGCATCTATATACGTCATATGATGAAGATAGCTTAGAAGATAATCAGCTTAGTGAAGAAGATGGCAGTCAATCTGTGTTTGTTCCGCAAGCCAGTATCGATGCAGGTCTACACTTTTATCAAGCAGGCTCACCATTTGGTGCGTTTGACGATACGATGGGTGGTTATCGTTTACTTAGCCCAAGCGTAAAATATACGTATTCACCGTATAAGAACCAAAATGACATTCCTAACTTTAATACGCGTATTGCCTCTATTAACTATGAGCAGCTATTTTCGGACAGTTGGTTTTTAGGTCATGATCGTTTGCAGGATTTGCATTCTATTACGCCTGGCGTCAATTATCGTTACATCGATGCAACGGGTGTGACACGTTTTGATGGTAGCATTGCAGAACAGTTCTATCTAGATGATGGACGTGTAACACTTGATGACGATCAGCCAGTGTTTACCTCGTCTTCTTCAGGTATGGTATGGGATACCAGCACTCAGCCTTATAATAATTTTTGGGTTGATGTTAGCGGTGCCCTAACCAGTAACTATGATTTGAACTACATTACGACTGAGCTGCGTTATCAGCCATCAGACAACAGCTTATTTAATGTGGGCTATGTCAAGCGTCAACGTGATGACAATACCGATCAGTTGCCATTATCTGCGTTTACCGCTTCCGCTGTTTTCCCTATCAATAACAGCTGGCGTATATTGGCTCAGGGTCAGTACGATTATAATCGTAACAAGATGCTCGATTCATTAATCGGCGTTGATTACGAAGACTGCTGTTTCGGCTTTGCTGTTTATGGTCGCCGCTATTACAATGACCTAAACGTAAAAGACGAGCCAACACAAGCTATTATGGCAGAAGTTAGATTAAACGGTCTTGGCAGCGGTAGTAGCCGCTTGACACGATTACTTGCTGATAAGATTTTGGGCTTTGAACCTGTACAGACGGCATGGAAAGACTAACCAGTTTTTTGCTAGATTAGAGTTATTTACGTAAATATTTATAAGACACTATTTGAACCCCTATTATGGGAAACGCTGTCGAATATTTTATTATTAAGAGTATTGGATAGAGTTGACCGACTACCATCCGATGCAATGACATTGATGAGGAGCATCATGAGATTTTTTTCTTTACGTCAGACTAGCAGAGCAGTATTGCTATCTATGGCAGGCCTTACGCTTACGTTAAGTGCCAACGCTGCTACTGTAAAACCTGCAGCAGCTCAAGCTTCTACTTCTGCTGCGCAAAACTCAGTTGATCGCTTAACGCCAGCCAATAGCACAGACGGTATTATTGCCCTAGTTAATGAAAATGCTATCTTAAAAAGCGAACTGGTTGATGCTATCGAGCAAACTCAAGCACGTGCAAAAGCTGCTGGAGAGCCTATCGCAAACTCAGCACAACTACAATCTGAAGTGTTAAACGCACTTATTTTGCGTGAACTACAACTGTCTATGGTCAAACGTGCGGGACTGTCTGCCGATGAAGCAGAAATCAATCAACGTCTTGGTCAAATCGCTCAAGCTGAAGGCCTTAATAGCATCGCAGCATTGCAGCAACGTCTAGATGCAGCGCAACCTGGTAGTTATGCCAATCTGCGTGCCAAACTGATCGAAGAGGCTTCTATCCAAGCGCTACAGCAGCGTCAAATTACTCGCCGAGTACGTATTAGCGAGCAAGACATTGATGCATTTTTGGCCTCGCCTGAAGCCAAACGTCTGAATCAAAGCGAATATCAAACCATTCACGTACGTGTGCCTTATATAGATGACTATAGTCGCCTATCGGCTGCTCAACGTGAAGAAGCCTTAAAGGTGGCACAGGCATTACGGACGCGTTTGCTTGAGCCAAACGTCAACGTCGCTGAAGCTGTTGCTGCTAGCCAAGGAAGCTATCCGATTCCATTGCAAGGTGGGGATATGGGCTTTCATAAGGCCGCCTCTTTACCGACAGAGCTGTCCAGCAAAATCACCAAGCTAGACGTTGGTACTGTAAGCGAGCCATTATTAACTCCTGAAGGGATTGACATCATTAAGCTTGCTGATAAGAAAGCCAGCAATACGATGCTGATACCACAGTGGCATACTCGCCATATCCTAGTTAAAGTCGATGATTTACAGACTGATGCGCTTGCTGAACAAAAAATTAATGATTTATACGAGCAGCTTCGTGGCGGCGCTGACTTTGCTAGCTTAGCCTCAACGTATTCAGACGATCCAGGTTCTGCTGGACGTGGCGGCGACCTTGACTGGGTTAGCGAAGAAGATATGGTTGGTCCATTTGAAGCCACAATGAAAAATACGGCTGTTGGCGACTACTCTGCACCATTTAAGACGCAATTTGGTTGGCATATCCTAAAAGTCGACGGTAAGCGCGATCAAGATATTAGCGAGCAATATCGTCGTAATATGGCACGTCAAGCATTGTATCAACGCCTAGCACCACAAGCTCAAGAAGACTGGTTACAAGAACTACGTGCTGGCGCTTATATTCAGATACTTGGCTGATATGTTGCAATAAGCTAATAGTATTAAGTTAGCGAAAGTACTGAATCGATTTAAATAAAGAAGGGTATATGCAATGGCATATACCCTTCTTTATCTTGCGCAGTTAGATATTTGACTGGAAGCTTGATGAGAAAATCCCAAAGTTAAGTAGTTTAAATCTTGATAAACCAAAATCTATACACAAAGAAAAACCCCGAACCTAGGGCGATTGGTTCAGGGTTTCAATACTTCATGTTATTGTTATTATCTCTCTTCCGTGCTGACTCATCCTAAGTCATTTAACAGTATTATATAAGACAGCGGGCTGACCTGTGCTTTTATTGGTACTGTCTCAACACTACATCCATGCGTATCCTTGTGTTGATGGATGTATTATAGGCCAATGGACTTGGTGCCGATAGAAGCTAAAGACTCTATTTTGCGTAAGCATATGCTTACATCATCTCTATGCATTACAGCTAATAAACGGCCTCTTTTATCAACCAAAACTGCGCTGTTCTTGTCTGTGCTCTTCTGACACTTTCTCACCTTCTTTCTTGCCTTCTTCGATTTTGTTGTCAGTCTCTTGGATATCTTCTGCTTGTGCAGTAGGCGCATTGCCTTCTTGCTTGCTTGCCTCTTCTGGCTCATATTGCAAGGTAGTCATCACAGGAAAGTGGTCAGATCCTACGGATGGCATACGCTGAATATCAACTACTGTAAAGCAGGCACTATGAAAGATATGATCTAAAGCCCAACGCAGAAATGGATATTTAACATGGAAGGTATTAATAAAATGTCGACCAATGCGAGGATCTAACAGACCAGAGATACGTTGGAAACGACGTGTGGTTTTTGACCATGCGACATCATTGAGATCACCTGCCAGTATCGCCGTTTGGTCATTTTCTTTTATATGTTTACCCACCATGAGCAGCTCAGCATCACGCGTGGTGGACTTATCAGCTTCAGTTGGGCTAGGCGGCATGGGATGCAAGCAATATAACCAAACGACGCGGCCTCCTTGCAAGCGCAATTGAGTATGAATAGAGGGTATATCATCTATCATTAAATACTTAACTTCAGGATCAATCAGCTCAAGCTTAGAATACAAGTGCATACCATATAGATTATCTAGTGGCACTTTCACGGTATAGGGATAGTCAGACTCAACTTGCTGTAAGGCTTGCTCCCATTTCTTATCACTTTCTAATGTAATTAAGATATCAGGCTGCTTTCGCTTAACCAAATCAACCAACTTTTGCGTTTCGTCATTGGGCGTCAATACGTTTGATACCATGATTTTTATTTGATGCGCTTGCCCTTCTGGCTTATCTTTTGCCTTTTGAACTTCTTTTTTCCATAGCTTAGTATATGGCAGTACCATTCTTAGCTGAAATGCTAACGTACCGCTCAGTACAACAAACAATATCCACTGCCCTAATTCCCACTCTGAGAAAAACACTATCATGCTGACCCAAGCGATAATACCAAGCACCATTATTTGAATACGTGGAAACTCAACACCGCGCACCCACCAGTTATCTAGCGGCAGCCAGCCCCAGATTGTGACAAAGGCGATGAATCCTGCTAGACCTTGTAAGGCGTAATATAATAGTGAGAGATCCATAAGTAGGTACTAACCGTTGATTGAAATGTTGATAGAGCCGATGATGTATATTGGTTAAGCTTTTGTTTGATAAGAAATATCGTGGTTGTAAATCACCTGACATCAAATAACTAACGTCGAGTAATTGTGTTTGAGACTTACTTTAGCATTTCAGAAGATTCTCGCCTACTGGTGAGTCTCAATTATGCGACAACTATCATAAAACGTTACAATATTGGCTCACTCAATGTAATGCGTGATTTATTAAACATTATATTTTTGAGGTCGTCAGATAGCCAAGTATCTATTCAATAGTAATAACTTAAAGTTATAGTCGACATAGTTAATAGTGTATGGAAAACGACCAAATAATAGCCAAAACGCCTTGCTTTTTCGCGCCATTCACGGCATTGTTATCGGTTGACGATGCAACAAATAATTGTAAATAGGATTGAATTTCATGAGTGATTTAACAGTAGGTTTGGTAGGCTGGCGCGGTATGGTAGGGTCAGTATTAATACAACGTATGCAGGAAGAAAATGACTTTAACGGTATTACACCCGTGTTTTTTTCTACCAGTAATGCTGGTGGTGATGCACCAAAATTCGATGGTATTGAAACCGGCCAACTAAAAGACGCTCATGATATTGAAGCACTTGCTGCTTGTGATGTCGTTATTACTTGCCAAGGTGGTGACTATACGTCAAAAGTCCATCAACCACTGCGTGATAGCGGTTGGAACGGCTATTGGGTTGATGCGGCAAGTACGCTGCGAATGAAAGATGACAGCATCATCGTTCTTGATCCAGTCAACCGTAATGTTATTGATAGTGCCCTAGCCAACGGCAAAAAAGACTTTATCGGTGGTAACTGTACCGTATCGTTGATGCTGATGGCTATCGGTGAGCTGTTTAATAAAGGCTGGGTCGAATGGGTCAGCGCGATGACATATCAGGCTGCTAGTGGCTCTGGCGCAAACAACATGCGTGAGCTCATCAATGGCATGGGTGTGTTACGTGATGCCGTCCAAGACGAATTGGCTGACCCAGCTAGTGCTATTCTTGAGATTGATAAAAAAATCGCTCAGACTCAGCGCTCAGCAGACTTTCCTACACAATACTTCGGTGTACCATTGGCTGGTAGCTTGATTCCTTACATCGATGCGCAGCTAGAAAACAAACAGTCAAAAGAGGAATGGAAAGGCGGCGTCGAGACCAATAAGATCTTGGGTAATGATGAAACCAGTACAATTCCTATCGACGGTATGTGTGTACGCGTCGGTGCCATGCGTTGTCATGCGCAAGGCCTAACGATCAAGCTGAAAAAAGACATTCCACTAGAAGAAATCGAAGCTGCACTCAGAAACAGTGGCAACGAGTGGTTGGACTTGGTCGAAGATGACAAAGAAGCTACTATGAATCGCCTAACGCCAGTGGCCGTAACTGGAACCTTAACAGTTGCGCTAGGTCGCTTGCGTAAGTTGAATATGGGCCCTGAATATCTAGGTGCATTTACCGTTGGTGATCAGTTGTTATGGGGCGCAGCAGAACCATTACGTCGTATGCTTAATATCATCCGTGAGCAAAACGTCTAACTCAGATACCTTAAATAAAGCACGAAAAAGACAGCGATTGCTGTCTTTTTTTATAGGCTGATTACTAGTTAGATTGATACGCAATCATCACCTCATTACGACGTAAAAATGGTAGCGTCCAAGGCGGATTATAACGGGCCAATTCAGGCTCGCCTGTAGGCGTCAAATTCTGGTCTTGCATCCATGTTTGCAGCGCTTCGGTTTTTTCCGCTACTTT
>NZ_DFQV01000009.1:103095-169248 GCF_002377945.1 Psychrobacter sp. UBA3480 | reverse complement strand
GTTTGCATCGTATATTTACTAGGCATCGTAAATTGTACGCGCCACTTACCATCGTCTTGTTGCATACTGACTGGTGCTGTCATGGCAATTTTTTGTGACTCATTATCACTTTCTTTGTTATTAGCTTGCATCGTGACAGGTGCCGTCATACTAATTTTACTACTGTCTCCACTTGGTGCTGTGTTATTACCAAAAATATAGTCCGCTAAAACCTTAAATCCTTCACGACTTGCTGAGTCTTGGTCACCACTCACCCACGTTTGCGCCACTAGCTGCTCATCGTAGCGACGCAACTCAAAGTCATCTACTTGGGTCAATACTGTGTATTTCGGCTCTTCGGTTGCCATAGCTCCTCCTGATATCAATAATGAACCACTCAATAATAAGTAAGCTGTCTTTTTCATATTATGTCTCCAGCATCTAAAAGCATGATGTGGCAATGATTATTACCTCACCTGTATAACTTCTACTGTATCAATAGACCTCTAGCACTGTCTGTGTCTTTTGGCGTGCTATCTGTATTTTTTAGTTATGGTAAAGCGGTATTGACCAAAGTGTATATTGAGCGTATATCGATGACACCTAATAACTATAGCTAGAGAACGCTAAAAAGAGTACAAGGCCGCCAACTGAAAACTGTACAAGTAGTACATTTAGGAAGAGTAACGCCGCAGCAGTTCAGTGATTCTCTGACTATATGTCCAAAAAAACCGCTAACAATGCTATAATTAGCGCCATTTTCATAGCTTAAATAGCGGTTATCATATGCAATTTGTCTTACATAAAACGGCCAGCGGTGCAACGCGTGCACGCCGTGGTACGGTTCATCTCAATCATGGCGACGTGCAAACGCCCGCCTTTATGCCAGTTGGTACTTATGGTACGGTCAAAGGCATGCTGCCACGTGATATCGAAGCCATCGGTGCTGATATTATTCTAGGTAATACCTTCCATTTATGGTTACGTCCAGGTACCGAAGTCATTGATAAATTTGGTGGCCTGCATAAGTTCATGCATTGGGACAAGCCGATCTTGACCGATTCGGGCGGTTTCCAAGTATTTAGCCTTGGCGCAATGCGTAAAATCACCGAAGAAGGCGTCAATTTTAAATCTCCTATCGATGGCGCAAAGGTATTTCTCTCACCAGAAAAATCTATGCAGATTCAGTATAGTTTGAACTCAGACATCGTCATGCAGTTCGATGAGTGTACGCCTTATCCAGCCACTCATGATGAAGCGAAAAAGTCGTTAGAGCTATCATTACGTTGGGGACAACGCTGTATCGATGAGCACAACAGACTAGGCAGTACCAACGCATTATTCGGTATTGTACAAGGCAGTATGTATCCTGATTTGCGTCAGCAGTCACTTGAAGGCCTGTTAGAGATTGGCTTCGATGGTTATGCTATTGGTGGTCTTTCAGTTGGCGAACCTAAAGAAGAGATGATAGATGTCCTAGATTACCTGCCTGATGATATGCCAGCAGATAAGCCGCGTTATCTTATGGGCGTTGGTAAGCCTGAGGATTTAGTTGAAGGTGTACGCCGCGGCGTAGATATGTTCGACTGTGTGATGCCAACGCGTAACGCGCGTAATGGCCATTACTTTGTGACGGGCGATGCAGACAATGCTGGTGTGGTACGTATCCGTAATAGCCAATATCGCAACGATGAAGGCCCATTAGATCCTGAGTGCGACTGCTATACTTGCCAAAACTTTAGCCGTGCTTATCTGTACCATCTTAATAAGTGCAAAGAGATGCTAGGTGCTCAGTTAGCCACTATTCATAATTTACGCTATTACCAACGTTTGATGCAGGGTGTTAGAGATGCTATCGAGCAAGATAAATTTGATGAGTTTGTCGGTGAGTTTTATGCCAAACGCGGTCAAACGGTTCCTGAGTTAAACTTGCGTTAATCCTGTTTAACATTTACGACCGTATAACGGACATCTGTTGAAATAAAAAAGGGCTTAAGAATAATCTTAAGCCCTTTTTACTGTGCTACTTTTATCACTCAATGGTCACCACTTAATGATTCGAATAGTATCCATTTTGACTACTATCCCATCAATGACGTCACAAATACTACAATAACAGCGATTGGCGCGATGAATTTTGCAACGATTTGCCACAGCTGCCATGTACCATTAGATAAACCAAGCTCTTGCTGAATGTTACGTTGATCCATTTTCCAACCAACAAATACAATTGCAGCCAGACCTGTTAGAGGCAATAGGAACTTACTAGTAAGTTTATCTAATGCATCAAAGATACCGTTACCCATAATAGTGAAGTCAGACCATAGGTTGAACGATAGCAATGCTGCAATACCTAGCAACCAGATTACTGTACTTGCCACGATAGTCGATACAGTACGACTCATCGACGTACGCTCTTCTAACAACTCAACGGTTGGCTCAAGTAACGAGATAGATGAAGTAATAGCGGCAAAGGTAATAAGCAAGAAGAACAATGCACCAATGATAGTACCCGCACCCATGCTACCGAAAGCAATTGGCAAGCTTACAAAGATAAGACCAGGACCTGATGCAGGATCTAGACCATTGCTAAAGATGATTGGGAAGATGGCAAGACCAGCAGCCAACGCAATAACCGTATCCAAAATAACAACGGTACGTGCTGTTTTTAGCAAGTTTACTTCACGGCCCAAGTAAGAGCCATAAGCGACCATGATACCCATACCAATTGATAGGGTGAAGAATGCATGGCCTAATGCTGCAAGCATAACATCAGCCGTTAGTTTGCTAAGATCTGGCGTAAATAGGTAAGCAACTGCTTCACCGAATCCACCGTTCATTACGTTGTAACCAACGATAACGAACAGAATCACACCCAATAATGGCATTAAAATCTTAGCTGTTTTTTCGATACCACTTGTCACACCAATACCAACGATGACAGCGGTTAAAATCATAAATACCGTATGCCAGATCGTCAATGTACCAGCTGATGCAAGCATAGCATCAAAGGTTGCAGCAACAGAATCACTGTCTTGACCAGCAAAGCTACCTGTTGCAACTTTAGTGATATAGTTAAGCGCCCAACCACCGATCACACTATAGAACGATAGAATTAAGAAGCCACCCAAAACACCAGTAGCACCAATAATACCCCAACTACGTGACTTACCTTCATTCGCTGCTACGTCTGAAAAAGTATTGACTGGGTTTTTTTGACCACGTCGACCAATTAACCATTCAGCAACTAATATCGGAAAACCGACCAGCGCGATACAGAACAAATAAGCAATAACGAAAGCTGAACCACCGCTTTCGCCAACCATGTATGGAAATTTCCATATGTTTCCTAAACCAACTGCTGAGCCTACTGCTGCCAATACAAAGCCAAAGCTTGAGCTCCATTGGGCATGTTCTTGTTTATTGATAGCCATTTTTTCCGTCCTCGTGCTTCAATTAACGTTACTGATAATCTTCCTTGATCAACATAAATAGTCAGCCTTACCGTTAGACTATTTAGTAAACGCTTCGATGTGAAACGCCCAGCAACATTAAGAAAGAATTGATTACAATATCGTAAACGCTCAGTTTCTGCTAAGCGACCAAAAAAGTCAAGTGCTCATAAATATAAAAAGCCATAACAAATAGTTATGGCTTTCATCTAATTCGCCTTCATTCCATAAGAATTTAGCTGATTAAAAGTATCAAACTCATCATTAATCGAGTTATGCTTTCTTTAGCGCACAACACCGCGGCTGCTATTTTGTAAGGAATCAATAAGTAGCTGAATTTTTGGCTCTTTAGCCAATAGCTCACTATGTAGGACTTCCAACGCTTGTGCAGTAGTCAAACCTGATCTGAAAATCGTACGATACGCTTGACGTAATACATTGATGGTTTCTTTTGACCAACCTTTACGACGCATACCCTCAATATTGAGTCCATGAGCCTTTGCTGGATTGCCAGATACCATTGTAAATGCAGCCACATCTTTTAGAATGAGGCTTGCTCCGCCAATCAAGCTATAGTCATCTACTGTACAAAACTGATGAATACCTGAGTTACCGCCAATGATGGTATGGTCGCCAATAGTCACATGCCCTGCCACACCAACATTGTTGGCCAGTACGTTATGATCGCCAATGACACAATCATGTGCGACATGGGTGTTTACCATCAGTAGATTATGACTGCCAATTTTAGTCAGCTCGCCGTCTTGCGCTGTACCGCGATGTAAGCTGCAGGCTTCACGAATCGTATTGTGATCGCCGATTTCAAGCCAGGTGCGCTCACCTGCATATTTCAAATCTTGAGGATCTTCACCGATACTTGCAAACTGATAAAACTCATTGTGTTGGCCAATACGAGTCAGCTTAGTCACAACCACATGTCTATGCAAAACCGTATGCGCACCAATTGATACTTCATCACCAACGATACAATAGGGCCCGATGATAGCAGTCTCGTCAATCTGCGCGGACGGTGAGATGAGTGCTGTAGGATGAATCTGACTCATAAGATGGGCCCTTGTATCATTTGATGCGAGTAAATAATAAAAAAGTATCGCTATTTCAGTGTTACTAACGAAGCTAATACCAGTTGCGTTGTTGAGAGTTTATATATAACTGTTTATTGTAGCTATAGTGAGCGATTTCAACATCGCTCTTTGTGCAGTATGGCTTATTAAAAACTTAAGCACCCTTCGTGTTAGCAGGTTTTTGCTGCTCTTGGCGTGCAATCATAATTTGCGCACTAGCAGCCAGTTCATCTTCGACATGGACAGTGCAATCAAATTTATAGATACCATGTCTTTGCATCACAGTTTTTGCACGAATGATAAGCTGATCACCAGGAATCACACGGCGTTTAAAACGGACCTTATCCACACCTGCAAACAGATAGAGATAACCGTCTTCTGCCGTCAGCCCTGCACTGATAAAACCAAGCACTCCTGACACCTGCGCCATTGACTCCACCATCAATACCCCTGGCATAATCGGCTCATCAGGAAAGTGACCGTTAAAAAACTCTTCATTAATAGTCACGTTTTTGATGCCAGTAATACACTCGCCTGGCGTACAAGCTACAATACGATCTACCAGCATAAAAGGATAACGATGCGGTAAATAATGCTTAATCGTATGATACGTCAATGGTAGCGTAAGACCTTGCTCAGCCAAGCTTTTAACGTCTTCATCAGTTGGGATATCTATATTGTTATTGCTCATAATGACGCTTCCTTGCTGTGTTTTGAATATCTATTATTTGTTTGTGTTTGCATTAGTTATTGCCTAGCTGACGAAAACGTACAGCAGCACGTCGCCAATTAGCAGTTGGCATTGCAGCCGTACCAGATGAATATGAGCCAGCGGTTTTAATGGATTTGGTTACCATGGTCATACCAGACAGAACAACATCGTCTGTAATCTCAATATGACCTGTGATACCGACAGCGCCGCCTATTATACAGCGCTTACCTATCGTAGTACTACCCGCAATGCCAGTTTGAGCAGCAATAGCAGTACCGTCACCGATACGGACGTTATGGGCAACTTGTACCAAATTATCAATAATCACGTGATTACCAATAACGGTATCATCGATAGCGCCACGATCGATACACGTCTGGCTACCAACTCGTACATAATCACCAATAATGACACGGCCTAACTGGGCAATGCGCTCCCAACCTGTGTTACTAGGATCTTTAGTAGGCGCAAAACCGAACCCTTCAGATCCGATGCTTACTCCTGCATGCAATCTAACGTGATTGCCAATGACACACTCAGGCCCAACAACGACTTGCGACTTAATGACACAATCGGTACCGATACTAGTATTGGCCTCAACCACGACATGAGCATCAAGTGAGCTACGCGCCCCTATTTGTACATTGTCACCAATCACACAAAAAGGACCGATATTGACTTGCTCGCCAATAACAGCACTGTCTGCAATCACAGCACTAGGATGAATTCCGTTAGATAAAGAATGACGTGCAAAAAGCTGACTGGCACTGGCATAAGCCAGGTATGGATTTGAGACGACTAGCGCTATCGCTGAGGTAGGCACCTGGTCACGATATGCTTCCGTTACCAACACTGCCCCTGCGGCACTG
This sequence comes from Psychrobacter sp. UBA3480, assembly GCF_002377945.1. GTDB lineage: Bacteria > Pseudomonadota > Gammaproteobacteria > Pseudomonadales > Moraxellaceae > Psychrobacter. Next base: position 163,151 of record NZ_DFQV01000009.1, on the reverse strand, counting down.
CTCGCCAAGCTAGAAATATAGTGAGGATCTGCCAAAAAACTTAACTGCTGCTGACTGGCTGTCGTCAAACTACCGACGCTACTGAATGGTTGACACAATTGCTCAGTATCAATCTCAGCCTTATTAATAATAGGCTGACGCTGCTCAATTCGAGTAATGAGTTGCTCAATCGTTATCATAATGACTATTAATAAAATATGTTTATAAATGAAACGGTCGCCAAAATAACAATGCGTTTTGACGACCTACTAAGCTCTAATGATATTTCCGTCTATTTGAGACAATCTTTGAAACTGCTCAGATAGATGAGAGTAATGTCATTAATTTAGAATGTATTACCAATCTGGAACTGGACTTTTTCAGTCTCATCGCCTTCTTTGTCGCCAAATGGTACCGCGTAACTAAGTGAGATTGGACCAATTGGTGTATACCAAGTGATACCAGCACCTGCACTGTAGCGGAAGTCATTATCTTGGGTCAGTAATGGAACATCTGAGTCATTAAAAGTGCGATCTTCTTTATCAGACGTGTCAAAGACCTGACCACCTTCAGCAAACAATACTGGGCGTACTTGATCTGCCCAATCACCTTTAAACGGCATTGGTAAAATTAGTTCAGCACCAAACGTTGCTAGCGCATTACCACCAACCTCTTCTGCAGTGAAGGTTTGGTTGTCTGGATCATTGACCGCATCAAGATAAACTTGTGATTTAGGTCCTAGAGTAGATGATTCATAACCACGTACTGAGCCATAACCACCAGCATAGAAGTTTTCATAGAACGGTAAATCATTACCATAACCAAGCTTAGTATAACCACGCGCGATCACATCTTTATAAATAGGGTAATATATATTGCCGCTATAAGTTAGCTTTTGGTAATTGGCATCGCCAAGACCGATGGTTGCATCAATCGCATGGCTCATACCTTTGGTAGGGAATACTGGACGGTCTAAAGTACTGTAGTCCCAACCAAACAATAGATTGTAAGTCTGATAATCATTCTTGAAAGTGGCAACACCATCAGTATCAACTTCAGGCGTTTTTGTACCGCCCTCGTCTAGAATCTCTTGAACATTAGATATACCCAGATAACGACCACCACGAACCTTTGTGTTGTCCACATTCAGACCCGCACTCAGACGTTTGGTTTCATCAATAGGATAACTATAATTCAGCGTCGCACCATATGAATCGGTCACATAGTTACTAACGTTGTCGTCATCATATTTGGTTTTGCGATAATAACCGCTGATACCTTGAGAAACACCGTTTTCTGTAAAGTACGGATCGGTATAACCTAGGCTATAAGAGTCACGTGTCTCTGAACGAGAAAGCGCAGCTTTAACACGGTTACCGGTACCCATAAAGTTGTTTTGGGTCAGATCCAATTGGAAAGTCACACCACCACTTTGTGAGTAACCAGCTGCAATCGTTGAGCTACCAGAAGGCTGCTCTTCAACCACATAGTTTACATCAACTTGATCTGGCTGGTTGGGTACTGGCTTAACATCGACAGTGACATTTTTAAAGAAGCCAGTACGCATCAAACGCGTGCGTGACAGCTGAATTTTGTCATTAGAAGACAACGTACCTTCTAACTGGCGCATCTCACGACGTAATACTTCGTCTTGCGTTTTGATATTACCTGTAAAGTTGATACGGCGAACATAAATAGGACGTGCAGGGTCGATATAATAATCGACATCGACCATTTTCGTATCGTCATTGATACGTGGTACTGGTCTGATTTGAGCTAGATAATAGCCTTCGTTACCATAGCGTCTTTTAAGAGAAGCAGTGGTTTCGTCTAGTTTTGCTTGCGAGTATTTTTCATTAGATGCAAAGCTAACCAGCTCTTTTAGCTCACTATTTTCAAAGGTAGGTTTACCTAAAAAGTTCACTTCGCCAAACTGGTATTGTTCGCCTTCGCTTAGGCTAACTTCGATAAACACACTACTTTTGTCTTCGCTGATGTTCAATACGGCATTATCGACTGAAAAACGCACATAACCATCGTTCTGATATAGTGCCTTTAAACTCTCTAGACTGGCAGCCAGTTTTTCTTGAGCGTATCGATCTGACTTAGATAGTAGACGTGTCCACGAAGATTCTTTTACTGCGAAAACATCTTTAATCTCTTCATCACTAAAGTGTTTATTACCAATGATGTTGATATCGACAACTTTAGCAGGCTTGCCTTCTACAAAGCGCACATCAAGTTTCACACGGTTACCATCAAGTACCGTTTGATCTACTTCGATATTACTATTGTAGTAACCTTGACTAATATATTGCTGTTGTAGCTCATTGGCCACGCCTTGCAAAGTAGACTGCTTGAGTACGTCACCAGCAGACAGTCCCGCGTTCTTCAGTCCCTGCTCAAGTCCTTCTTTTGGAATAAGCTTGTTACCTTCAAAGGTTACTTCAGCGATCGTTGGACGCTCAATGACGTCAAATCTTAGCTTGCCACCTTCGACACGGCTTTGAATATCAGCAAAGTTCTCAGTTGCATATAGCGCCTTAATACTGGCAGCTAAGCTACTATCATTCACCGTATCGCCTACCGTAACAGGTAAGACCGGATAGAGGCTATCAGGGGTTAGGCGTTGTAAGCCATTAAAACCGATGTCAGTTACTACAAATTCTGCAGCCTGTACTGGCATACTCATCATCGCTACAACTAACGGCAACCCAGCCGCGCTCATAATTAAAGGCGTACGCATAAACACTATCCGTCAATAAAAAAATTGCTTAAGTTAAGTTAAAAGGCACGTATTGTTTAACCCGTGCGCATAAAGTTATAAACCCATGCAAGGGTAACTCAGAACACTTTATATAAATTGCATCACAAAATAAACTAAAAATTACGATTAGTACAGAGGCTGCGACACAGAGTAGCATGCCTATCATAACAATAATCAGCCTATAATAGGCGTAAAACCATTAGTATATCGTGCTTTATCAGCCATATTGCTCATCAGCCGATCAAAATAGCCGGCTGATGTCATTACCAATTGCTAACACCATGAAACCTGCCAGCAAGAGTAAACCGATATTTAGACCGACCATTTGCACACCTTCAGACAGTGGCTTACCACGAATCAGCTCGATAAAATGATAGACAATATGACCACCATCTAATACTGGAATCGGCAAAAGGTTTAAGACGGCAAGACTCAAGCTAATTAGCGCCGCTGTCGATAATACCATTTGCCAACTGATATCAAAGCTTTGTTTGGCGACCTTAGCAATAGTAATTGGCCCTGATAAATTGTCTAAACCAATCATACCTGACAGCATTTTCCCCATCGAGCTTACCGTCATTACTGCTAGCTGCTCAGTCTTTTCAAACGACTTAACTAACGACTCACTAGGACCGTAGACCACGGTAGTCTTGTAATCATCAGGAATCACAATCTCAGTCTGATCTACCATCGCACCAATCTGTCCGTAATCATTACCCAAGTTGTCTTTTTTACCTTGAGGCATAATCTGCAACTGTACAGACTTATCATCACGCAACACCGTAAAGTTCAATAGCGTTTCAGGATTATCACGGATGATACGTGTGGCAGTAATCCAATCTTCGATTGACTCATTATTAATAGCAGTAATGCGGTCGCCAACCTTTAGACCTTGGCGGCTAGCGGCACCATCGGGAGCCAAACCGCCTACAATCGGCGCAATCTGCGGCTGCCACGGCAACATACCAAAGCTGGTCAGTGCGTCTTTGCCTTGAGCCTTACCTTGCATAAACTGCGTAACTGGTGCTTGATAGGTCTTAGTCGACTGATTGGTTTGGGCGTCTGACTGCAAGGTAATGCTGACATTATCCGTCTCACCCATACGTCCTGCAAGGCGATAGTTAATACCTTCCCATGTCTGCACATCATGTCCATCAATCGCAACAATCTTATCACCGACTGGTAACTGTGCCATTGCAGCAGGCGTATCTGGTAGTACCTGTCCAATCTTAGTCGCCAACTGCTCAGATGGGGTCATAAATAGTACCCAAAATAGCGCGATAGCGATAACAAAATTCATGATAGGGCCAGCTGCAACGATAGCAATTTTCTTGAGCGGATGTTGCCGATTAAACGCAAGGTGCTGCTCATCTTTTGCGACATTACCTTCACGCTCATCTAGCATCTTCACATAACCGCCAAGTGGCAATGCTGAGATACGATAGTCGATGCCGCTCTTTTTACTGGTCCAACCAAAAACTTTAGGACCAAAACCGATAGAGTACGTTAGCACTTTGACACCGCAAAGCCGCGCCACAATATAATGTCCCCACTCGTGTAAGGCAATAAGCGGGCCTAAAACAAATATGGCGGCAAGAAGTGTTAGTAAAAACGTCATGATTTTTTCTCATTATTATCTCTCAGCATTTTTATTAACATCTTCGCTAATATCGTTTATCAATGTCATGTATCAGCTAAGAGACGCTTGCTATGATTATGTCAGCTTTGCTACCAACTTATCAGTCAAGTGGCGTGCAATCTTATCGATTGCCAATATATCTTCTATGTCAGCGGTTTCTTTCAATGGTGGCAGCTGTATGTCATTTAAGGCTTGTTCGTTAATATTAGCAATATCCGTCAAACGAATTTTCCCATCGAGGAACGCCGCCACTGCAATTTCATTTGCCGCATTAAGCACAATAGTAGCTTGTGTTCCAGCTTGCATGGCTTGGCGAGCCAAACGCAGGCAGGCAAATTTTTGTAGATCTGGCTCAATAAACTCTAAACCACTAAGTGCGAATAAATCTAATGGCTGCGAGCCACTATCAATCCGATCAGGGTAACTCAGCGCGTGCGCAATGGGCGTTTTCATGTCTGGACTACCCAACTGCGCCAAAAAGCTGCCATCGCTATATTCTACCATTGAGTGAATGATACTTTGTGGATGAATAACCACATTTATCTTATCTTCAGGCAAGTCAAATAAGTGACAGGCTTCTATCAGCTCAAGCCCCTTGTTCATCATCGTCGCCGAATCGACGGATATCTTTTGACCCATTGACCAATTCGGATGTTTGACCGCTTCTGCGACGCTTGCCTGCTGCATCTGCTCAAACGACTGCTGCAAAAATGGCCCACCAGAAGCTGTTAACCACAGTTTGCGGACACCATGATTTGACTGATGGATTTGCGTATTGTCTTGCTGAATAGCAAGTGGCAAGCACTGAAAAATAGCATTGTGTTCAGAATCCAGCGGCAGCAAAGTGGCTTTATGCGTCTTGACCGCATCGATCATGACCTTACCTGCCATAACTAAAGCTTCTTTGTTGGCCAATAAGATACGTTTGCCTGCACGTGCTGCTGCCAATGTAGACGGCAACCCTGCCGCCCCTACAATCGCTGCTACCACCGTATCAGTCTGCGAGTCAGTAGCGATATCTACCAATCCTGCCTCGCCTCCTACGACATCACTAGCAATCCCTGCGGCTTTAAGCCTGTTAGCAAAATCATCCACGGCTGACGTCGGCACACTGACGCGTTTCGGCAAAAACTGCTGACAAAGTGCAAATAGCTTATCTAAGCGATGATAGCCTGACAAAGCATAGACTTCATAAGTGTGCGGTTGCGCCGCTAATATTGCTAAAGTGCTATCGCCAATCGAGCCTGTCGCGCCTAGTACGGCGATGCGTTGCGTCATAACCATCAATGCCCATGATACTTAAAAATAATAAAAATAAAATATCGTCTGTTAACTATAAAATCACTGCTCTGATAACTTCGCTTGTCATACCAACGCATTGCTCGCTGTCTGACTTATACCAACATTATGGTGGACTGACTACAGAACAGGTTTAAATAGAACAGTGCTGCTATAAACCTTATACCACTATCAAACCAAGCTGCTGTATCGCCCAAAAACCAAGGGCAAATATCGGTGTGGCAGACAACAGAGAATCGATACGATCAAGGATACCACCATGACCTGGCAAGATAGTGCCTGAATCTTTTACATCAGCACGGCGCTTGAGCATTGACTCAAACAAGTCTCCAAGTACAGAGGCAAGAATAGTGATGGCCGATAACGCTACAAATGCGATTAACGGTACACCGGTCAGCTGTAATTTAAAGACGCTGATAGCTATCACAACTAACAGCCCTGTGACGAGGCCACCAGCCAACCCTTCCATGCTCTTATTGGGCGAAACATTGGGTGCCATTTTTCGGCGACCAAGCTTGCGTCCAACGAAATATGCGCCACTATCTGCACACCATACTAATAAGAACACATACAGCAGCCACCATGCCGACAGTTGCCAGAGATAGAACATCGCCGTGATAGATGCCGTCAAAATAACCGCGCCCATCATTGCCAGCTGGTTGCCGTACCACCTCGTTTGTGTCGGGAAAACTCGAACCCAAGACAGCGCCATCAGCCATATTACTAACGAAGCCACCCACCAAAACAACCAAGTTACCTTGAACATCAGTGAGAGTATAGTAAGCGCTAAAATCAATAGAACGAATACCGCAGGCTGGCGCCACTTAGGCATCAATTTAGCCCACTCATGAGCGGCGATAATGACCCCAATGGCCAACAGTGGTGCAAATAAAATAGGCGTTTGGCTCGCAAACATTGCAATACCAACGATAATAACGAGAACAATTGCCGTCTTAATTCGTTGCCACATACTTATCGAGCCTTATAATAATGAAGAACAGATGGTCAAAAAATGCATTATAGCAGCTAACTAACGATGGCCTAGTGATAGCATTCAATACTAATTCAAGCCGTTTATCATTGCATAAACCAACCCTATTGACCAGTTATACAATACTAACTGAACTGAACCGACTAAACTTATCTATCAACTCATTGCTCAGTGACCTTGCTGCTCTACCACTACCTGCTCGCTGGTTTTGCCAAAACGGCGTTGGCGTTTAGCAAACTCTGCGATCATCAAAGCCAGCTCTTCTGCTGTAAAATTTGGCCATAATGTGGGAGTGAAAAACAGCTCAGCATAAGCAGATTGCCACAATAAGAAATTAGAAATACGATACTCGCCGCCCGTACGTACCAGCATATCTACTGCCGGGGTATCAGCTAATTGCACGTAGTTACCTAACAGCTCTTCATTGACATCTTCAGCTTTTAATTCGCCAGCTTGCACTTGCTGAGCCAGCTGTTTTGCTGCATTTGCGATATCCCACTGCCCACCGTAGCTAATCGCAATTACCAGCGTCATCGCATCAAACTCTGCCGTCTTTTCTTCCGCATCAGCCATTAGCGTTTGTAATGACTCACTAAGTTGACTGCGATCACCGATGAAACGCAAGCGAATACGATACTCATTCATACGCGGCATTTGCTCATGAATCGTCGATGTGAGCAGCTGCATCAACAGTGCCACTTCACTAGGCGGTCTCTGCCAATTTTCACTAGAAAATGCAAATACGGTCAGCACTTCAATGCCTGTATTGACACAATACTCAACGATAGGATCGAGCGCGTCTTTGCCAGCCACATGCCCTTGACCGTGGCCCAAATCATTGGCCTTACCATAGCGATTATTACCATCCATAATGATGGCGATATGACGAGGAAGAATAGCGGGCGCCAAAACGGCTGAAGTGGACATAGGCGAACTTGCTTATTGTTGAGGTAAAATAATAATAAAGTGTGCAACAGCGATTAAAAAGCGCCATTTATATAATTCACTAACTTATCACAATTGCGTCGTTAGTTTTCAGTGCTCAGAATGCGATGAATCCAGTTCAATCAATCACATCTTTGGCTTGCCTTGAGATGGCTTCATATAGTTGATTCAGTTTAAAAGAGAGACAAGGCAACCGAGTGCAGATGTAACTGTGATACTTTAAGCGAGGTTAACGCTGTCACTCTTTTATAAAGGATTGACTATATCAGTCTACACAATAATAAACAGCCAATAGCTACAAAGTATTGGCTGCTCAATTACAGATAATCTACCGAACTGATTCTTGCTATAAATGACAAGTATATTAGTCTTAAACTTCCATCAAATCGCTTTCTTTTTTGCTTAAGCGAGCATCGATTGTTTCGATATACTTGTCAGTGATTTTTTGGATGTCATCGTTAGCACGGCGCTCATCATCTTCTGAGATTTCTTTCTCTTTGGCTAACTCTTTGATGTCATTCATCATATCACGGCGGATATTACGGATAGACACACGGCTGCTCTCTGCTTCTCCGCGAGCAAGTTTTTGCATATCGCGGCGGGTGTCTTCGGTCAACGCTGGCATTGGCACACGAATCACATCAGCCGTCATCGGGTTTAGGCCCAAATCTGCTTCGCGAATAGCTTTGTCTACTGCTTGTACCATCGTACGGTCAAACGGTTGAACCAATAACGTACGTGAGTCTTCAACGTTGACGCTGGCTACTTGGTTTAGCGGTGTATCAGAACCATAGTAGCTGACCATCACGCCTGACAACATGCCTGGGTGTGCACGTCCAGTGCGAACTTTACTGAAAGTACTTTCAAGCGCTTCCAATGTTTTTTGCATGCGTGCTTCGCCGTCTTGCTTAATCTCTTTAATCATTGTGTATCCTTATTTATCGTTACCGACAAATTTTTTATTTGCTATTGGGATATTAATTATTTATTGCTAATCGTTAGCTATTTACTGACGTTAATTACCAGTATCGCATCAATTAATGAAAAACTCGTGTACCTTCATTTTCACCCATAATGACATTCAACAATGCATTAGGCTTAGTCATGTCAAACACTTGTAGCGGTACGTTATGCTCACGGCATAATGCGATAGCCGTTAAATCCATGACGCCTAGCTTTTGCTCTAGTACTTCATCAAAAGTCAGACCATCATATTTGACTGCATCGTCATGCAGACTTGGGTCTTTGTCATAAACGCCATCGACCTTAGTCGCTTTTAAAATCAAACCAGCTTCGATTTCGATACCGCGCAAACATGCAGCGGTGTCAGTGGTAAAGAATGGGTTGCCCGTACCTGCGACAAAGATACAAACTTCACCGTTTTTAAGATAACGAATGGCATTACGACTGCTATAGCTTTCGGTGACTTCACCAATTGGCAATGCAGACATCAAGCGAGTTTTTATGTTGCGACGCTCAAGCGCATCACGCATCGCCAGTCCGTTCATAACGGTCGCTAGCATGCCCATCTGATCACCAGTAACACGGCCAACCAGACCTTCTTTTTGTAATTGCGCACCGCGATATAAGTTACCACCACCGACCACGATACCAACTTGGACACCAAGTCCACGCAAGTGAGCGATAGACAAGCTCATTTTATCAAGCACTTCGGTATCAATACCCATGTCTTTACTACCAGCTAAGGCTTCACCGGAGAGTTTTAGCAAGATACGAGCGTAACGCGGGTTTTTGTCAGACATGAGGTCACCTTGTTATCATGAAATTATAAAGAAAATTATCGGTAAAATACAAATCGAGTTTGGCCACAACGCCACACTTACAGCTAAGCGTATTAAAAAGGCTAAATTGCGCTAATTGTAGCAAAAACTGCCCGCCATTGGGCAATTTTCACTCGCATATCTTATTGGATATCTAGCCTTGATAACTGGCGAATAGATCGTATTCGCTAGCATCGTCGATAGTCACGGTTAAGAACTGCCCTACTTTGACTTGAGCGTTGATGTCATCAACATAGACATGACCATCAATTTCAGGTGCATCAGCATAGCTACGGCAAATAGCAATATTTTCATCGCTATCAATTTCATCGACCAATACCGTTAAAGTCTTGCCGACTTTTTCTTGTAGCTTTTGCGCTGAAATATCTTGCTGTAGCGCCATTAAACGCTCATAGCGAGATTGCTTGACGTCTTCAGGCACATGATCAGGCAAGTCATTGGCCACTGCGCCTTCTACTTCTGAATAAGTAAATGCGCCCACGCGATCGAGGCGTGCTTCAACTAACCAGTCAAGCAAGCACTGAAAATCTTCTTCTGTTTCGCCAGGGAAGCCAACCACAAAGGTCGAACGAATCACGATATCAGGACAGATATCACGCCACGCTTTGATACGAGCCAAGGTGTTTTCGCTATGCGCAGGACGTTTCATCGCCTTTAGGATACGATGGCTGGCATGCTGGAACGGAATGTCCAGATAAGGCAGTAGTTTCTTCTCAGCCATCAACTCAACGACTTTGTCTACGTGTGGATACGGATAGACATAATGCAGGCGTACCCAAATGCCCAAATCGTTCAATGCTTGGCATAAGTCATAAAACTTAGACTTGAGCGGCATGCCATTCCAAAAGCTGGTCTTGTACTTTAGGTCAAGGCCATATGCCGAGGTATCTTGCGAGATGATAAGTAACTCTTTCACGCCAGCTTTTTTGAGCGCCAGTGCTTCGTTCATCACATTATCAATCGGGCGCGATACCAAATCACCGCGCAAGCTTGGAATAATGCAGAACGTACAACGGTGATTACAGCCTTCTGATATTTTTAGATAAGCATAATGGCTTGGGGTCAGTTTGATACCCGCTTCATTAATCAAATCTATTTTTGGATCATAGTTGGCGTCCTGACTGCGATTTGGCTTAGGCACATGCTGCGCCACTGCCGTAATCACTTCGTCATAGGCATGCGCGCCCGTCACTGCTAGTACAGCCGGATGCATCTCACGGATTTTGTCCGCTTCTTTGCCCAGACAGCCAGTGACAATCACTTTACCATTTTTGCTAATGGCCTCGCCGATCGCATCAAGTGACTCTTGTACCGCTGACTCAATAAAGCCGCAAGTGTTTACCACGACCAAGTCAGCACCATCATAATCACTGGCCACTTGATAGCCGTCACGGCTTAGCTCAGTGATAATACGCTCACTATCTACCAATGCTTTTGGACAACCTAGTGACACAAAACCAATCTTTGGCGCCGCACTAACTGGCATCGTAGCAGTCGCATTGGCAGTCGTAACATCACTGCTTTGGGCTACACTACGGTTCTGATTGTGATTGGCTTTATGATGGTAAGGTTGTTTAGCATCTGTTTGACTGACATCTGCCTGACTCTGCGCTTGTACTATGGTAGGCGCGGCAGGATTGAAGATAGTGGCAGTGTCTTTTACGGCAGATAGAGGAGCTGTTGCTGTCGTATTCACTGACTCGGTAGAAGTTTTGGACATGGCTGACCTTGCTAGAGATAAATTGGCTGAGCGCATTGTACGTTTTTTTTGCAAAAATCACCAGTTTTGCCGCTCTATAGTCTTGATTTGTGGTTAAATATTATCTCAAGCATCTGACTTTTTTGGGCCCTACTGATGAACGCTGATTTTATAACCGCCAAAACAACCCCTGACCTCGCATTTATATCTCAGCATTTATTCACCGCTATTTTATGGGTTAACGATGAGCTATCAATCACACGGTTGAATGCTCAAGCCGAGCAGCTACTCGCCATTAGTAGCGGCAGACTAATCAATCAATCAATATTGACACTGCTCGCACCTGATGAATTAAAGACTAAAGATACTGCATTTATCGATAATGATAGTGGTGATATAAATGAAAACGAGGCTTCGAGCGAGCCAGCATATTCGTTGACGGAGCGCTTTGTGCAAGCGCAGAACTATCAGCAGCCTTTTATCGATCATGACCACATCATAAAAACACCGTTAAACGGTAATTTATCATTGTCAGTCGACTATAGCGTCACACCAGTCATCTATGAACAGCAGCCTTATTTTATTATCGAGATGTGGGGTAAAGATCGGCAAAGTCGTATTTCTGAGGAGCAGCGTCAACAGCAGCAATACACAGTTGCCCGTCATATGCTACGCTCGGTAGCACACGAAATAAAGAACCCTCTTGCTGGTATTCGCGGGGCAGCCCAACTGTTGCAACGGCAGTTTATTAAATTCAGCGACGCATCTACCACTAGCACCTCTAGTGTTGATAATGCTTTGACAACTACTAACATTGACGCGCAGCATGATTTGCAAAAAATGAATCAAAAACTGCGCAACTATACGGACATTATTATTTCAGAGACTGATCGGTTAACCCATCTTATTGGGCAGCTTCTGGGTTCCAATCAACTGCCAAACTGGCAAACGCTCAATATCCATGAGCCTTTAGAGCATGTCTTAACCTTAGTGACCAATCAGTATCCACAGGTAGTGTTACAGCGTGATTATGATTTATCATTGCCAGAGTTGTGTGCAGATAAGGATCAGCTGATTCAAGTGTTTTTAAACCTTATTAATAATGCTTGTGAGTCGATGACTGAGTTCGAACAAACGCTACAACAGAATAAAATCTCAGAGTCTCAAGAATCACCACAATCTGCCATACAAACTGAGGGCAATTCTGATTATCAACCGACATTGCATATTCAAACGCGGGTTGCCTTTCAGCATACGATCGTCGGGCAGCAGCACAAGCAAGTGATGCAAATTACTATTACTGATAATGGCTCAGGTATTGATCCAGCATTGATCGGTCAGATATTTTTCCCAATGGTCACTAGCCGTGCAGCCGGTACAGGTCTTGGATTATCCATCGTCCAAGATATTATCAGTCATCATCATGGTATGATTGATGTGAGCTCGACAAAAGAGCAAGAAGATAAGCAAACCCGATTTACGCTATATCTACCATTTACTCAACCCATCACTGAGACATAAAATAAATTATGAATTAAAGGCTGCTAAGTTTCATAACGCCAACTCCCAATCCCCAACTTACCATCAATAATTGCTGATTAGGCCCAATACATGACTGAATATAGCGACGACCTCCAACCTAAAAGCGATGATCAATCACCACAATCACAAATAGTAACTGTGAATAATGCACCCAGCGACCACCCTGCAACATTGTGGTTAATCGATGACGATGCAGCCCTACGTATGGTGTTGGCCGACACGTTTGAAGATGCTGGATTGACCGTTATCAGTTTTACTCAAGCACAAGCAGCATGGACTCGCCTTAACGATGTGTTAAAACAGCAAGAGTCAGCTGAGCAATTACCTGACGTCATACTGACCGATATTCGTATGCCAATGATGGATGGATTGTCTTTTAGCGACTGGGTCCATCAGCATTTCCCCAAAATGCCAATCGTAATTATGACGGCACATTCAGACCTGACCTCTGCTATCAATAGCTATCAGACTGGTGCTTTTGAATACCTGCCCAAGCCTTTTGACTTAGATGATGCAGTTGCAACGATTTATAAAGCCATCAATTATCAGCCCAATTTAGAAACAACGACTGTTTCCCTTTCTGATGAACCCAATACCAATACAACGTCTGACACGTCTACCGAAGACCTGATAAAACCTAAAGCCGCATCTTCTAGTAAGACAACCAAAGACAATAAGAACAAAAGTGCCGGCGTAACCAAAGATAATGGGAACCCTAGCGGCATCATTGGACAGTCTCCAGCCATGCAAACGGTGTTTCGTGCTATTGGCAGGCTGGCACAATCTCCCATTTCCGTCTTAATCACTGGTGAGTCTGGAACAGGTAAAGAATTGGTGGCCAGTGCATTGCACCAACACTCTCCGCGTAAACAGCAACCATTTATTGCGCTTAATATGGCAGCCATACCACATGACTTGATCGAGTCTGAGCTATTTGGTCACGAAAAAGGCGCGTTCACTGGTGCAACGACGATGCGTCAAGGCCGTTTTGAGCAGGCAGATGGCGGTACTCTATTTTTAGATGAAATCGGTGACATGCCTTTTAGCACTCAGACACGGCTGTTACGCGTACTGGCCAATGGTGAGTTTTATCGTGTTGGTGGTCAGCAGCCAATCAAGGTCGACGTGCGTATCATCGCAGCCACCCACCAAAACTTAGAAGAGCTGGTAAAACAAAGCCGATTCCGCGAAGACTTATTTTATCGCCTCAATGTCATTCGATTACCCCTACCACCATTACGTACACGTCCTGAAGACATTCCTGCATTAGCCCTCTACTTTATGCAGTCTGCCGCAGAGCAAATGAGTACTACCCCGAAGCATCTCCATCCTGCCGCATTGCAAATTATGCAGACGTTTGACTGGCGCGGTAATGTGCGTCAATTAGAAAACGTCTGCTTGTGGCTCACGGTGATGGCCACTGGTGATACGGTGATGGCGACAGACTTGCCACCAGAGCTACTTGAAAACATCTCACCTAATACGGTGCTTTATGAAGAGCATGGCTCATTGAAGGAAGATGCTCAAGAGCATTTGGCACAAAGCAGCGATGTACTAAAAGGCAGTGCGTTAAATAATCATCAAAATGATCGAAGTAACCAGTTGCCTAAAAGCCAAAGTTGGCAGCAAGCATTGGCTGATTGGGCTGAGCAGTCGCTAAACACGGGCGAAACTGATATTCTGCAAACAGCAACTCCTGAGTTCGAGCGCGTTTTATTGACAGCAGCACTCAATCATAGCGGTGGTAAAAAGATAGAAGCAGCAAGCTTACTCGGCTGGGGACGCAATACTCTGACACGCAAATTGCAGCAGTTGGAGATTTCTGCCCCAAGAGTACCCACTAAAGAATAAATAAACGCATAAAACACGATATTAAATTATTATTAATATCAATTACTTAAAATTAATATCGAAAATATTCAAAAATAATTGCAAATAGGGGTTGCCAAACAATTAAAACTCTATATAATAGCCAACCACTGAGACGCACTACCGAATCAGTTAACTATTTAGATAGCATTTGAGTTTAATTGCTTTTGATGATAGAGTAACGAAAATGGGGCTGTGGCGGAATTGGTAGACGCACCAGATTTAGGTTCTGGCGCCGCAAGGTGTGAGAGTTCGAGTCTCTCCAGCCCCACCATTTTCGGATAGTACATCTTAGACCAAATATCAAAACCTGCTTTTTAGCAGGTTTTTTTGTGTCTGGAATTTGGTGTTAAAACTATAAAATAACTCCCCAGATGTATTAATCTGTTTTTATGACCTTTCTAAGTCCTTCAACACCTCATCCATACTCTGATAGCGCCTCTCTACCCGCTGCATCAATGCTTTCATACACTTGCTATAGGCAGAACTAATTAATAGAAAGGTTTCCCTCACTATTATTGAATAATGCACTACGTTGATTTTTACGGAGGGTTTCACGTTGAATGATATTTTTTGCATCGACTTTTTCTAAAGGTAATCTTGTTTCGCGAGAAAGATCGCCATCGGCTATTAAAGACAAATAACGAGAACAACAAACTCTTAAAAAAGAGGTAAAGTTGCCAATATCATGATCAGCATCGAGAGATTCAAGGTATAGCTTAGTGATCAGTTGATTAACCGTCATTTGATCCCGAAATGACAACTCTTCTAATATATCCCAAAAAAACACTTCTAAACGAATTGAGGTGACAACTCCCTGAATTCGAAGTGATTTGGTTTTAGAGCTCCACAAGCTGTCGTCAGCCCTGATAAAAAGTTGGCACATATAATATCCTCTCTCGATACTAATTTAAGCTTATAGCAAGGCAACAAATTGCTTCAGCATAGCTGGATGTGCAGGCCATGCAGGAGCCGTTACTAGCTTGCCATCTGTAATAGCGCCATCCATAGGTAACTCGACATACTCAGCGCCAGCCATTTCTATTTCTGGCTGACACGCAGGATAAGCAGATACTTTTTTACCTTTCAATACGCCAGCAGCCGTCAGCATTTGTGGCCCATGGCAAACTGAGGCAATCGGTTTATCAGTATTTGCGAAATGCTGAATCATTGCAATGACCTTAGCATTCAAGCGCAAGTATTCTGGCGCACGTCCACCTGGTAAATACAAGGCATCGTAATCTTCTACATTGATATCAGCAAAAGACGCATTAAGAACAAAGTTATGACCGCGTTTTTCGGTATAAGTTTGATCACCTTCGAAGTCGTGTATTGAGGTAGCAATGCTATCACCTGCCACTCTATCTGGGCAGACCGCATTAACGTCATGCCCCATCGCTAGTAGCGCTTGGAACGGAACCATGTTTTCATAGTCTTCAACAAAATCACCAGTTATGATAAGTACTTTAGCCATGATATTCTCACTGTATTGTAATAAAACACTGTAATGAAATACGGGAACCCAAATTAGTTTATAGCGACTTCGCTTAAAATGAGCCTGAATATCCATTCAAACATAAAAAACAACGACTGGGTAATATGTGAATACTACAAACAATCACTTTTTGAAAATAAAATCATAAACTTAGTGATTGTCTAATAACTTTAAATCTATCAATATCTTATCCATCTCCTGATACCGTCTCTCTACACGCTTCGCCAATGCTTTTTCGACCATATATTGATAGTGACTATATTCTGCTGGTAACGTTGGAATGGGTTGTTGGCAATGCTGAATCGCCCACGCTTTCGATTTCTCATTGCTATTGGCGCTTACTTTAAACGGGCGTTTTCCTGTTAGTATCTCAACCATCATTACGCCAAACGCGTAGATATCACTTTGTACCGTTGCACTCTGACCTTGCCAGCGCTCAGGTGCGAGATACGCTGGTGTACCAGCAGGATTTGGTTGGCTATTAGCCCCCGTCATACGTTGTGCTAAAGCAAAATCAGTGAGTAATAATCTAGGAGGCAGACCATTACTCATAGTATCTGCAAGCCATTTATCGTCAGAACCTTTAATCAAAATATTGCTGGGCTTGATATCATTATGTAGCCAACCAGCCTGATGCAAATTAGCTATCAAGCATGCAGCCTGAGTGATGAAATGATGCTTTTGTGATGCTATTAGTGACAGGTGTTTTGAAGCGGTCAGCTGACTCACCAAGCTACCATTAGAGTAATAAGGTGTGACTACTATAACTAGGTGTTGCAACTGCTCTAGTATTTGGACGTTTAGACAATGATGCGCCAGTAGTGGCGGTGCGATAGTATTATCTGTGATTTTTAATGAAGCATTTACAGCAGCTAAAATATCCGCTTCATGAGTTAAATCAGAAGCGATAGGATAAGTGCCATCACTCAACTGCCATTTAATCATCACACTGCCAAATTGCGGATGCTGGGCACGTGTTAAACCTTGAAAGTAAGTATTTTCGATATGTTGCGTTTTGACATCTTGCGTTTGTTCTGTGCTTTGCTGAGCAATACGTTGATTCACTATTTCCCTAAAATATTGTGCGTCCAGTTCTTGGTTGATAATAGGTAATAGCTGCATCGCCTGCGCTTGCAAAGCTTGCGTAATAGACGGATTACTGGCACTATTTTCCATGGTATTGTTTCTCATAATATAGTGAGATTATTGCCTTCCCATTCGTATCATTTCCAAAGATAATAATAGCGCGAATAATGATTACAAGTACTACGATTAATAGGTACTAAGATTGTAGGCACTAAAATTTCAGCAGCGTTAATTGTATTTTTGGGTATGGTATTAAAGACAACCTTAACTGCTAGAGCCACTATGTCACAACCAACTATCCCGACCACGCCATCTGAGCAACCTACTTACACCCTACCCGCACCATTGCTAGATTTGCTCAGTCAGTACTTACAAGAGCGAGTCACACCAACTATTGAAATCGATCCAAGCCAGCTTGCTTATCGCTGGGTTGGTGGACGCACTGGTCACCTGCAGCCTTTGTCGGTCAACCTGTTTTTGAGCTTAGATGACTTGCATGGTATCGATACGCAAAAATCGAAACTGGTACAAAATACCCGCCAGTTTATTAAAGGTTACCCTGCCAACCATATATTGATGTCAGGCACACGCGGTGCCGGTAAGTCATCATTGATTCGCGCTTTGCTACAAGCCCATCATAGTGAAGGCTTGCGTATTATTGAGGTTGCGCGCGATGATCTGCAAGTATTGGATAAGATTCGTGCTGCTATTAATGCCCTGCCAGCAGATTGCAATTGCCGCTATATCGTATACTGTGATGACCTCGCTTTTAATGGTCAAGACGAAAGCTATCGTGCGCTAAAGAGCGTGCTCGATGGCTCGCTAGACTCTGAGCAAGACAAACTACTGGTCTACGCCACTAGTAATCGTCGTCGCCTGCTACCGCAGATGATGAAAGACAATGTCGATATCTATAATGGGCAGACGGATGAAGTCAATCCCTATGAGGCCATTGATGAAACCGTGTCATTATCAGATCGGTTCGGTTTGTCCCTTACTTTCCATCCTATGGATCAGCAGACTTATCTGCAAATCGTTCAGCATTATCTGAATTTAGAGCAGCAAAAAATCTCAGCTGATATAGATAATGATGCTAAGGACATTTTAGCAAGTCAGTCTATGCCTGATAAGATCAGAAAGGATGCGCTACGTTGGGCCTCAGAACGTGGTGGACGCTCAGGACGAGTTGCTTACCAGTTCAGCCGCTTTTGGAGTGGTGAAACACAATTGGCTATCGAAGACAGTAAGCGCTAGGTCATATTTAACGCTCAATTATATCTAAGCTTAGCCATATCTAATCACTGCGTGCAGAGCCTATATACTGCACGCGACTATCCTCTTGACTGTCCTTTTGACTGCCCTCTTGATTGCTTACTAATTCAATTGCACCATCAACCATATATTGGTCAAAATCTGCCGCCAGCCAGAGATTGCCTTTATAAATGTTCTCAGCATCTAAACGAATATGTGCCATGTTTGGTGTCTTGCTATTAGGATTATCAAAACCCTGATAACGGGCGCTAAAGTGCGTCAAAATTATATTTTTAAGTCCAGCCGCTTGGGCAAATTCGCCGAGCAATTGCGCACTGCTATGCATCGGATCATAGTTTGGGTTTTTGGCTTGAATCTTAGTCAGTACTTCATGGGTATAAGTCGCTTCATGCACCAATAAATCCGCATTGATAACGGCTTTGCTTAACAAATTTGGCGCATCATTGTCTCCTGCCACTACCACTCGCGTCCGCTGTATCTCATTGTCAACATAATCTACTGAGCGCAATTGTCTATTACCCTCAGTCGTGACATCTTCGCCTTGCTGTAACTTGCCCCATAGTGCACTGGCTGGAATACCATCAGCCACAAGCTTATCTGTATTAAGGAGGCGGCGGCTAATAGTCTGAGTAATACCAAAGGCATGAGAAGCAACCCGATGTGATAGCGGCGTGATATCAATATCAAGCTGATGTTGGTCGCTTAAGCTAATATTGACTTTGTTCGTATCACCTTGCTCAGCTAACACCTCTTCAATCGCTACAAAATTAAGAGCAAAAGGTAAATACAGCTCTGTAGTGGCGGTAATGGCTTCGAGCAGTGTCGCGATTGCTTTTGGGGCAATCAAAGTTAATGGCTCACGGCGTCCTGACATGGCAGCACTAGCTAATAGCCCTGGTAGACCATAGCAATGATCACCATGTACATGAGTGATGCAGATAGCAGCCAATTGATGTAAGGAGAGCTTAGTATGTAGCAATTGCTGCTGCGTGCCCTCTCCGCAATCAATCAGCACCCATGGACGCGATTTCTTACTCTGAGTGTTCCGTTGATGACTTCCTTGCTGTCCACCAGAGGTATGCGGATTCAGACACTCTATTGCCAGTGCAGTCACATTGCGCTGTTTGGTCGGTACACCTGCAGAGGTACCCAAAAAGGTTAGCTTTAGCATAATGATGCCTTTTATTTATCAGGAGTACTTTCTGAGAAGTACGAGAGCATCTCTTCATCCTAAATCAATGACAGAATAAGATAAACGAAGAATACGCCCTAGCTATGATAATTGGCATATCATGGTTTTTTGACCTTCAACCATTTGTCCACCATTGGCGGTGCACTCGTTTACCATATTTGATTCGTAAGATTTCCAACCACCATAAAAGCTCGCTGCACACAGAATTACCACTAGAATTTTCTGTGACCACGATTTGATAGAAACTTGTTGGCTATTAATCTGTTGTCTATTATTTTCTTGCATACTGGTATCTTGCTTATTAAGTGATGTTTTATTTGCTGACTGATTGTCATCTTTGTCTAGGCTATCTTGTTTCAGATGGTCTTTATTCGAGGTGTTTAAGTCTGTCATAACATTATCCTAAAAAAGGCTTTGTTTATTCATAAACAAAGCCTTTAGTCTACATGGCTACTTAAGCGTTGAGAGAGGATTATACCAGTATCCTCTAAAAATTCAGACGGCCACCCTTTTTTTCTGCTCGCTTAAAGGCATCTCGCTCTTCGCAGCGTTTGAGCCAGTTCAAAAGATTGGTATATTTACTCTGATCTAAACCTGCACCAGCATTGGCACCCAAGACCGCAAGATGCATTTGAATATCAGCGGCGCTAAATTCACTACCTGCAAACCAATGATTTTCATGTAGATGACGCTCCATCATATCTAGCATCTTCTCCAAACCGCTACTGATCATATTTTTTTCAATCTGACCTTGGATTTTTTTGCTGATAGGTTTAATTAGCATCGGCGACTGAGACACCACTTTTGTGAATACCAAACGCATGACCAACAGTGGCATTAATGAAGCCTCTGCAAAGTGTAGCCAAAACGTATAGGCTTCCCATGCTGCTTCGTTATTATCATCAGGTTTGAACTGCTTTTCTTTATCGTAGTGCTTAATCAAATACTCAATGATAAACCCTGATTCAATCAGCACACGATCGTCTTCTTCTAATATCGGCGCATTACCAATTGGATGCACTTGCTTTAGGCTATCAGGAGCACGGTATGCTTTATTGCGCTCATAGCAAGTCAGTTTATAATCGGCGTCGAGCTCTTCCAACAGCCAGATAATACGAAACGAGCGCGAGTTTGCTAAATGATGAAGATGTAACATAAACCGTCCTAGTTATATATTGTAGTAAATCAGCCATAATATCTCAGATATAGCGCCATACGTTCACTCAATCGTGGCCCTACTGCTCTCGATAATAGCGTAATTTCTACTTCTTTAATACTGTGAGTTGGCAGACATGCTGGAAAACCATGCCTACCGAATCGATACTATCTAAGACGGTATACTCTTCAACATCAATCTAAATGTAATGCTTCAATCTTGCGCGTCATTTTATCTATTTTTTGCTGATACTTCTTGATCTGACGGAATCGATGCGCGATTAGTACACCTTTGATACGGCGGTTTTTCAGGCGGCGACGTGGTGGAAAACTGCCTACTTGTGGCTCATTGTAGCCATGTAAACGGTCTTCACGTTTACGCGCCATATAACCCAATGCGCTATCAGCAATCATAATCAGCAGTGCGATGAAAATCATGCTGTACATCAGCATGGAGCCACCATCATGTAAGTTACGATCTAAAATTGCGATTGAGAAGATGAACAAGAATATTGGCTCAAGGTAGCACAAAGTCCCAAATAGTGAGACAGGCAGCTTCTGACTCGCTACCATTGTGAGTGACATTGCAGCGGTACTGATGATGCCTAATAACGGCAACAGATACCAAAGCTTGTGGTTGGTGATTGCTACTTCAAAACCACCATTCATATACAGCGCGACCAATACCACTGGTAACAACAATACAAGGTCTGAAATCAGACCAGTAATAGGCGGTACTGCCAACTTGCGACGCAGTAGATAATAAGGAGGATAACCCAAGCAAACAAATAAAGTCGCCCAAGAAATAGCACCATACTCAAAAATATCGTAAGCGATACCGAGACCTGCACATACAATAGCAGCCCACTGAAGTAAGCTCATGTCTTCGTTGTAAAAGAACCTGCCGACAACGATCATAATCATCGGATATAGGAAATAACCCAACGTTACCTCAAGCCCCAAGCCATTAACTGGCGCCCACATAAATATCCAGATTTGCGCGCCCAAAATCGGTGTGGGTAATATAAATAAAAACCACTCTTTTGCGTTCTTTAGTGTTTTTAGATAATCAAAAATGTGCTGCCATTGCTTTAGTACACTGACCAGCAGCACGAGACTAAAAAACATTGTCAGCACACGCCACGAAGCGACTTGCGTACCTGATAATGGTTGCAGCAGTAGACCAAATAAAAACAGTAATGAGTATAAAAAATTTGCAGCGACAGCGGTGATTGTACCCTGCGAGGTTTGGTTAGTAGTCAGCATCACAACAGCCTTTAAAGATTGGGGCACATCCATGGCAATTTTTAAAAAAAACAAAAGCCTCAGACGAGAACGTCTGAGGCTTTTGCATATAAGGTCGTCGCGCAATCTAAGTTGAACGCTTTTGATGTGTTAGGCTTACATCATGGTCGGCATTATGTCAAAGTCAGAATGAATAAGCAATGCCACTGTTCATCTAGTGTCTAAACTTTTAAATTGAGTAAATTTAATGCAGGTAAGTGCTTATTTTGCATCGAGTTGTTCAATTTTTTGCTGTATCTTATCCATCTTCTTTTGGTAACGACGAATCTTGCGAAAACGATGGGCTTTTAGCACGCCGTCGATACGCTGATTGATAAAATGACGACGCGGTGGGAAGCCGCCAATTTGAAGCTCTCTATAGCCATGCAAGCGGTCATTACGCTGACGAACGAGATAGCCTTTTATACTATCAGCCATCATGACCAGTAGCGCAAGCGTAATCATGCCATACATAAAGAGCGAACCACCTTCTTCAAGGCTTTGACTCAAAATGGTGATAGACAACACAAATAACAGCATCGGCTCTATATAACTTAATGCCCCAAACAGTGATACTGGCAGCTTGCTACTAGCAATCATCGTCAGCGACATCGCAAGCGCACTAAAAGCACCAAGCAGCGGCAATAGATACCAGAACTTCATATCTTGCACCGCAACATCAAAACCGCCCGTCATATAGAGCACGATGAGCACGACTGGTGTCAACAGTGTCAAATCAAACAACAACCCTGTAATGGGCGGTACAGAAAGGGTGCGGCGTAGCAGATAATACGGTGGATAACCCAAGCATACAAACAGTGTCACCCAAGATACTGAACCATACTGAACAATATCGTAGCCGATACCGAGTGCTGCAAATATCGCGGCAGCCCATTGAAAGATGCTCATATACTCATGGTAAAAGAATCGACCAAGCACAATCATCACTAGCGGCAATAAAAAATAGCCCAACGTGACATCGAGACCAAACCCATTGACCGGTGCCCACATGAATAACCAAATCTGCCCACCTAGGATTGGCGCAGGCAGTATAAATATTAACCACTCCTTGATTGTCTTTAGCGTCTTTATATAATCAAAAACACGTTGCCACTGCTTAGTCAAACTGACCAAAACTACCAAACTGAGCAACATCATGAGCACACGCCATGACGCTACCTGCGTCCCTGTTAAGGGCAGCATAAACAGTCCAAACAAAAACATCATCGAGAATAAAAAGCTCGATGTTACCGAAGCAACCGTTCCCTGAAAAGTTTGATTGGTCGTAAGCATAACAACAGCCTTAAAAAATAGAACCTTATTTACAGTATTGAAAAAATGAGAGTTAAAAAACAAAAGCCTCCGACGATAACGTCAGAGGCTTTTTTCTAGAAAAATGCTAAGAGACTAGACTCAAAAGCTAATTACCAAGACTATTACTCGTCATCGTCTTATGCATAGTTAGTCTATTATAGATTGTCACTTGGTTTATGATCGTTTGCAATATCAATCGCATCATCGACGTCGGTAGTTGCAGTATTGTCAGTTGTCGCATCAATATCTATCTGCTCCTGACCTGCCACCTCAAACGTACCGTCTTCTCTCATGGCATCGATAAGCTCGTCATCACTTTCTTCGTGCTCAACACGCGCCATGGCAACCAGTTTTTCGTCTTTTGACAGACGAATCAGTGTCACGCCTTGCGTATTACGACCAGAGCTAGCAACATGCTCAACTGGGGTACGAACCAACGTACCTTTATCAGAGATTAAGATAATATCATCAGTAGAGTCAACCTTAGTCGCTCGTACTAACGCGCCATTACGCTCGCTGGTCTTGATAGCGATCACACCGCCACCACCACGATTTTGCGTATTGAACTCATCAATAAAGGTACGTTTACCGAAGCCATTTTCACAAGCAATCAAGATTTCACGTACGTCATCTTCGATAACGACTAATGATTTGATAAATTCATCAGTAGCCAGACGCATACCGCGGACGCCTTTTGCCGTACGGCCCATCGCACGCGCATCATTCTCATCAAAACGAATGGCTTTACCACTTGAAGCAAACAACATCACTTCTTGGCTACCGTTAGTGATACGAGCGCTGACCAATTTATCACCATCTTCTAGTCCAACCGCAATCAAACCGTTCGAGCGAATATTGGCAAACTGCTTCAGCTCTACCCGCTTCACTGTACCGTTGGCCGTGGCAAAGAATACAAAAGGTGGCTCTGCTTGGTTGCTATCTTCTACCGAATCGTCATCATTGCTTACTTCTGATACCTCACTTACTACTGATGTATCTTCCACGATTTTTGGAATTGGCAATATCGTCGTAACGGTTTCGTCGCTATTTAGACCAATTAGATTGACCAATGGACGACCGCGAGCACCACGACTGGCAATCGGTACTTCAAAACCACGTAAACTAAAGACGCGTCCACTATCAGTGAAACACAGTACCGTCGAATGCGTTGATGTCACGACTAAATGATCGATTACATCATCTTCTTTCATTGCTGTGGCAGACTTACCTTTACCGCCACGTTTTTGTGCTACATAGTCGTCAATCGGCTGAGTTTTGGCGTAGCCAGTACGCGATACCGTCATAACGACCGTTTGCTCAGGAATAAGGTCTTCGCGACTAAAGTCCATACGTGAATCGATAATATCGGTACGGCGCTCATCACCAAAGTTATCACGAATCTCAATCATCTCATTAGAGATAATTGCCATCAGCTTATCAAAATCACCAAGAATAGACTCTAAATGCGCGATTTCACGCAGTAAGTCTTGGTACTCTTCGGTCAATTTATCTTGCTCAAGACCAGTCAAACGATGCAATTGCATATCTAAAATCGCATTGACCTGCTCGAGTGACAAGCGATAACGCTCTTCGCCTTCGATCAGACCAAACGGCGCTTTAGGATCTTCGCCATCGATAAACTCAGGACGTACTGACTGACTACCAGCAGCTGTGAGCATCGCAACGACGCTACCTGAACCCCATGTATTATTTAATAGACTTTCACGAGCCAAGCCACGGTTTGCAGAGGCTTTAATCGTCGCGATAATCTCATCAATATTGGCTAGAGCAACCGTCAGACCTTCGAGTAAATGACCACGAACGCGAGCTTTGTTCAATTCATAAATCGTACGGCGGGTCACCACTTCTTGACGATGACGGACAAATGCAGCGATAAGCTGACGCAAGGTCAATAGTTTTGGCTGACCATTATCGAGTGCCACCATATTGATACTAAAGCTAGACTCTAGTGGCGTTTGTAGAAATAGGTTATTAACGATAACTTCAGCTGTCTCGCCGCGACGCAAGTCAATAGCGATACGCATACCATCTTTATCAGACTCATCACGAATTTCGCTAATGCCTTCGATTTTTTTATCACGAACCAGCTCTGCGATACGCTCAATCAGTTTGGCTTTGTTGGCCTGATAAGGTACTTCGGTAAATACGATGCGCTCACGATCACGGTTGACGCCAGAATTGCTCATCGGCTCGATATGATAACGACCACGAATATGCAAACGGCCTTTACCCGTACGATAAGCATCTAAAATGCCCGCGCGGCCATAGATAATACCGCCCGTAGGAAAATCAGGACCTGAGATATGCGACATCAGCTCTTCGGCTGAAACTTGTGGGTTTTCAGCATAGGCCAGACAAGCATTAATCACTTCGGTCAGATTATGCGGGGCCATATTGGTCGCCATACCAACGGCAATACCCGTCGCACCATTGACCAATAGGTTAGGAATACGCGCTGGCATCACGCTTGGCATGCGCTCAGAGCCGTCGTAGTTGTCTTCCCAATCGACCGTGTCTTTGTCCAAATCAGCAAGCATCTGGTGGGTCAGTTTGGTCATACGTACTTCGGTATAACGCATCGCTGCCGGAGGATCATCATCGATCGAGCCAAAGTTACCTTGACCATCAACCATTGGATAACGCAAGCTGAAATCCTGCGCCATACGTACGATGGCATCATAGACTGCACTATCGCCATGTGGATGGTACTTACCGATAACATCACCAACCACACGTGCTGATTTTTTGTACGGTTTATTATAATCGTTTGATAGCACGTGCATGGCATACATCACGCGGCGGTGTACAGGTTTGAACCCATCACGCACATCAGGCAGCGCACGCGAGACGATCACGCTCATCGCATAATCCAAATACGACTGCTTTAGTTCATCTACGATGCCAATAGGACTGACCGATTCGCTCATATACACTCCTTCACTCACATTTTTTTCTAACGTTGACACATCGCTTATGGCACCCATAGATCATATAAAAATACTGCCACATAAATGGGCAGTCATGACCAAAATAGATACCATAAAAAAACACTGCTACACGTGCAAAACAATAGGAAAATAGCGATAGTTTTAATGTTTAATAAAAGAAGCTATTTTAGCACAAATTTGCTGATTTAGGGGGTTCTGACCACCATTAAAATCAAGCTAGGCGGTTCATTTGCAGTGATATTTTGAATTATTGACACACGCTAAAATAATTCTAATGGCAGGTTTTTTTTGATTGGCTGATTTTGCCATTTTTACAGACGAACTTACCATCTGCTGAGCAATGAGATACCCCGCCCATTTTACCTGAACAAGGCGTATTTCGAGCTTGGGCTTGGCTCGTAGATGTGAAGGCAAATACTAGGGCGAGTAGCGCTGTGCTGATTGATTTCATTGTTTATTCTCCGTATCTGATGGATATTAAATAGAAAAATACTATACTCATTCAGTACAGCTCGACAAGATTTATTTTGATTAACTGAGTAGATACTTATATTTCTATCTACAGTTCAACACGACATTTAATTTAACGCTAAAATCTTGAGCATAGAGCTCATATGTGGTTTGCATATAAGCTCTATCGACCAAACAACTAGGATGATGAAGATATTTAGCCAATACAACAACACCTACAACTGTCTCTGACGTGAAATGATTATTGTTATGGCCATATTGTTTTCATAAGCAGACTGTATTTCAAAATCATAATGTTTTCAAAATCATATTATTTTAATGAGCACATTATGATTTAAACCACT
Source organism: Psychrobacter sp. UBA3480 (assembly GCF_002377945.1). Taxonomy (GTDB): domain Bacteria; phylum Pseudomonadota; class Gammaproteobacteria; order Pseudomonadales; family Moraxellaceae; genus Psychrobacter. The sequence continues at coordinate 136,037 of NZ_DFQV01000009.1, read as the reverse complement.
TTGATGCAGCTATTTTTTGAGTGATACTGGACAAAAAATTTCTAAACGCTACACTACCTCATCTTTTATAGCACTTACATAACGACCTAACAGGCTACTATTACTATGGATATCATTCTTGCAATTGTTTGGATTTTAGCAATGGTGCTATACAGCTTTTCGAGCGATTACGTTGCTAGCTTTCCTAACCATAACAATCGCGCTGTCCCTTATGTCCGTTGGGGAGCACTTTTAGTCGCTATGGCTTTATCAGCATATTTATCAAAAGCCTATCAAGAAAATTTACAAGGCAATGGTATGTGGGTGTTTGTTATCGTGGTATTTGTCGTTATTGTATTAGCGAAGGTCGTTTTTAAATGGGTAATTAACAGACGCCTGAAACGCTAGTTAATACTGAATAGTTTTATTAATTTGACCCTCTTAATTATTGATTTAAATACCTATGACAACTAAACATCAAGATAGTCAGCCTGACTCAAACCTTTCTATACCAGCAGAAAACGAGCGAGCAGATCGTAGCTTCGATGCTATCGCCGATCATTTTGAAAAGAAAGTGTATGGTGGTTTAAAAGGCGAGATTCGATTGGCCGTATTACGACGTGATATTTTTGAATATAGCGCGCAGATGAGTGAGGCACTCGGGCGACCTTTACGTATCTTGGATGTAGGTGCAGGGCTTGCACAAATTGCGATAGAACTTGCTGCTCAAGGTCATAGCGTAGTCATCAATGATATATCAGCAAATATGCTTGAGAAGGCGAAAGCGAGCGCAGAAAAAATTGATAAAAAGCTAGATATCACATGGTATGTTTGCCCTTATCAAGCGCTTGAGGAAAAACTGGCTCAGGCAGAGGCAGAAAAATTTGATTTGATTATGTCGCACGCGCTACTTGAATGGTTGGCAGAACCAGCGGCAGTCATGGACTTTTTTGATAAGCACTTAATAGATGGTGGCGCGCTATCCGTCTGCTTCTATAATCCAGCGAGTTTTGATTATCGTAACCTTATCATGGGGAATTTTAACTTACTCGATAGCTTACTTGATGGTAACGATTACAAAGCGGACAATAAGAAAAGCCTCACCCCCAACCATCCCGTGGCCAAAGAAGAGGTCGAGTCTTGGCTCAAAGCGCATAATTATCAGACGGTACGTAGCAGTGGTTTACGAGTGTTTCATGACTATGCACCACTCAAACGTGGCGGTCATAACGATCCAGATGCAGTGATTAGGATGGAGTTACGCTACTCACAGTTAGAGCCGTACAAGTGGCTTGGGCGTTACTTACACATTTTGGCTAAACGGTAAATTTAGAAGATTGCCCAAGAATGATGAAGGCTACTAAACCTCTTCATCCATTCTCGATGATCTATCGTATTCTGACCAAGTAGTGGCATTGATGTCTTTTTCATCAAAGACTACGACATGCTCAAGTAAAGGCAGAATGCCAATATGCGAGCCGATTGCATGATTATGATGGCTCGCAACCAAGGATAAGACAGTCTGTCCGTCGTCTAACTGCAGACGGTATAAATAGTTGGCACCGCGAAACACACGTCCAATAACTAAAGCTGTCTGTGTACTGTCGTCATCATGAATAATATCATCAGGGCGCACGAGTACTTTAATGGGCGTGCCATTTGGATAATCATATTCGCAGTACTGTGGCTGGCCTGATTCGTCATAGACTTCCATGCGGCGATAGATATTACCTAGCGCTGTCTCAACATGACCTTCTTTGATAATGCCGTCTATCATCGCGCCTTCGCCTACGAATTCAGCGACAAAAGGACTGACAGGCTCATGATACAGCTCGCTTGGTCGCGCCCACTGTACCAATCGTCCTTTATCCATTACCCCTACTTTATCCGCTAGCGCAAACGCTTCATTTTGATCATGAGTGACCAAAATCGCTGTGGTATTAGTACGTTTGAGAATATCACGGACATTCATTGCCAATGACTCACGCAGTACCACATCTAGATTAGAGAATGGTTCATCAAGTAATAGTAGTTTTGGTTTGGGTGCTAGCGCTCTTGCAAGAGCCACACGCTGCTGCTGACCACCAGAGAGCTCATTAGGACGTTTATCCGCATGCTCAGTCAATTCGACTAAGCTTAGCATCTCAGCCACACGTGCTTTTTTGTCAGCAGCTGACCATTTATTGAGACCAAAGGCGATGTTCTTTACCACGCTTAAATGACCAAAAAGCGCATAGTCTTGAAACACCATGCCCATGCCACGTTTGGCTGGCGCAACTGCGAATGATTGGCGAGCAGTTTTTTCTGTTAGGCGTTGATTGTTTAGGTAGATAGTGCCGCCGCGACTTTGCTCCAGTCCCGCGATTGCTCGAAGCGCTGTGGTCTTTCCGCAGCCGCTATAACCTAAGAAGCAACCAATCTCGCCTTGTTCTAGCATCAACGATAGACCATTGACGACGATAGTATCATCGTAGCCTACGATGAGATTTTGCACACTAAAGTAAGGATCTGTCGCGATATGTTTCTCAGTATTTTGTTGTGAGGTACTGCTCTGCTCTACAGTTTTATTCAGCTGAACTGGATTGATTCTATTTTGTGACAGTGGTGATTTTGCTACAGGCATGTGGTTAGCCCGAGCCTTTTCTGACTTAGAATTTGTAGAGTCGTTCATTGAATCAGTGTACATAGACGGTACCAGTTCGCTATTAGTAAGTAAAACCATCGATAAAACAGAGCAAATTATAATATAGCTGACACTACGAGTGTGCTGTTAAACTTATACCAAATTATTGCTATTAACTTTGTTGCTATTAGCTGTGTTTATCGCTTTGACGCAGTAGTATCCAGACAGGAAGCAAGCCAACTAACACGATTAGCAAACTCGGCAATGCGGCTCGTCCCCACATACCTTCGCTCGTCATTTCAAATACTCGTACCGCAAGCGTATCCCAGCCTTGACGCCGTGTCATCAGCGTAATGGGCATCTCTTTCATCACTTCGACAAAACCCATCAATAATGCAGTCAATACGCCAGGGCTAAGCACAGGTAGCATTACATGACGCCATCGCTGATAAGGACTGTCACTCAGTAATTTTGCAGCAGCTTCTTGATTGACTGTCAATCGCTGCAATTGTCTGTCAACTGGCTGAAAACTCACTGTCATAAAACGCGTCGATAACGCCAATAGCATAACAATGACACTGCCAGAAAGCACTTGCTGTGAGGTGATACCAAAGGCAATCATTTGATTATCAAGCCATGCAATAGGTATAAATATCCCTACCGCCAACACAGTCCCCGGTACGACATAGCCCAAATTGGCTAAAGTGGTCATTAGCTTAGTCGATTTATCAGGATACTGCCGTTTAATCCACGCAATGATAATGGCCAAAAAGGCAATGAATAGCGTGGTCATACTAGCAATCATGAGGCTGTTGGTGACAAAATCAATGTAACGTGCATCAAAATCTTGGCGAAAATTAAGTGCTGTCCAATAGATAAGCTGCAAGAAAGGAATTAAAAAGGCGATTAAAAAAATGAGCGTACACAGCAGTGTCATGGCGAGCTTGGCAGGTTTACTGGCGTCAAAGCGTTGGCTGCTACCTTGGGTAAGTGAACTACCACGCTTCGCTTGCCAATACTGCTCAAACAATACCACAATAAATATCACACCAATGAGCAAGGCTGCTAGCTGCGCGGCAGTGGTTAGACTAAAGAAACCAAACCATGCTTTATAAATGGCGGTAGTAAAAGTATCGACATTGAATACCGATACTGCACCGAAATCCGCTAAGGTTTCCATACTGGCTAGCAACAAGCCGCCAATGATCCACGGTAGTGCTTGCGGTAGCGCCAGACGAAAAAATACACGGCTACGACTCAAACCAAGCATCTGCCCCGCTTCTATCGCTCGCCTGCCTTGTGACAAAAATGCCTGACGCGCTAGCAAATATACATAAGGGTAAAACGCCAACGATAATACCAATCCTGCGCCCCATACATTCCTTATCGACGGTATGGCAGTACTGATACCAGAATCGCGCAACGCGGTCTGTAGCGGCCCACTAAAATCAACAATGCCGATAGTGACAAATGCCAATACATAAGCAGGGATGGCAAGTGGCAACATCAACGCCCACGAAAAGAAACGCTGACCAGGGAAACGGTACATACTAGTGACCCAAGCCAGAGCAGTACCAATAGTGCCTGAAACGACAGTCACCATAAGCAATAAAATCGCCGTGTTTTTGAGCACTTGCGGCAGTACATAATCTGCCATGTGTGTCCAAATCTCTGCCACTGGCTGTGTCCAAGACAGCAGCACGATTAAAATCGGTACTAGCATAAACAACGAAATCAGCCCTAAGACTGATTTCGAGATAATACGTTTACGAAGGGCGTGGTCTTGGCTGACAGTCTGCTGGTCATTAACACCGTCATTGACAGTATCGTTTTGACTAACAGACGCATCTGGCGTTGTGATCATATTATCATTACCGTGTCATACGTATAGAGACCTTGTAAGCTTATACCAACCTCAAAATCGTCATTACCCAAATAACTGATCTGTAATAACTAACCTTTGAACCCATTCTTTAAAAGCTGTTGTTTAAAAGCTATTGTTTAAGAACTATTGTCTCGAAGTTATGATTTTGCGATTGGTATCAGTATTACTGGCGATCCCTTATTTATAACCCGCTTTATCCATCATTTGGATAGCTTGAGTTTGTAGTTCACCGAATTTCTGTACATTGATATCGTCTTTTTTGAACTCACCCCATGATCTGAGCATGTCTGACTCATCGATACCTACTTTTACTGGGAATTCTTTGTCAGAACTGGCATAAAGACCTTGAGCTTCGTCAGATGACAACCACTCTATCAGTTTAAGCGTACCATCTGGATTGTCTGAACCTGCAACCACGCCAGCGCCTGAGATGTTTACGTGCGTACCAGTCGTATCTTGGTTTGACCAGAATATCTTAACAGGGAAGTTGGGGTTTTCGTCCAATAGACGACCATAGTAGTAGCTATTGGCGATACCCACTTCACACTGACCAGCAGCGATAGCTTCTAGCATCGCAACGTCATCACTGAACACGTCAGTCGCTAGGTTATCAACCCACCCTTTGATAACCGCTTCGGTCTTCTCTTCGCCCAAATGCTCCATCATGCTAGCAACAAGCGATTGGTTATAGACCTTTTTAGAGGTGCGTAAGCATAGTTTGCCTTTCCATTTTGGATCGGCCAAATCTGCATAAGTAGACAACTGGTCGGCAGTAACTTTGTTTGGGTCATAAAAGATAGTACGTGCACGTAGTGACAGACCTGTCCACTGACCTTTTGGATCACGGTATTTTGCAGGGACGTTAGCTTCTAATACATTAGACGATACTGGTTGTAATAGGCCTTGCTCTGCAGCCTGCCATAAGTTACCAGCATCAACGGTCAATAGCATATCAGCTGGAGTATTCTGACCTTCAGCTTGCAAACGCGCCATGAGTGGACCTGTTTTGTCCGTGACCAACTCAACTTTTACGCCTGTTTGCTCAGTATAGCGATCTAACAGTGGCTTAATTAGCTGCTCATTACGTGATGAGTAGATAGTAATCGTCTGACCATCAGCAGTCGTAGCTTCGTCATTTGCTGCTTGCTGCTCAGCACCTGTTTCTGTTGACTCTACTTCTACGCTTTCTTCTGTGGTTGAAGAATTACTACAACCCGCCAGACCCAACATCATGCCAAATACGGCTGCAGGTAGGATAAGCTTCGTAGAGGTTAGATTAGCGCTGATAGCGTTCAATGACATGGTTTTCCCCATAGTAATGCTATAAAAAAAGTAAGACGGATGGTGAGACAAAATAACAGTGATTATAACGATGACTTGCTAAGCGCTAGCAGTAATCAGGCCATAATATATCAAAGCAACATACTAATGGAAGTGAGATTAATTATCAATACATTTGTTTAACTGGTAAATATACCTGTGATGAGTCTTTAGCATTGATTTTTAAGAACTATTTTTTACCAGCTCTTCCAATAGTTTGGTCTAGTGACGCGTTTTAGTGTCAATCTAAAGCAACCATTGCCCTAAAATCGCATTGACCGCAGCTTCTGTTCGCAAGATACGAGAGCCTATATGTACAGGCGTGCAGCCTTGTGCTGACAGTAGCTCTATCTCATAATCAATCCAGCCACCTTCAGCGCCTATGCAGACTATACTCGGTAGCTCTCGTGATGGTTGCTGTTGTAAAAATTCCGAAAAGGACTGCTGACTGTAGGGATGCGCGACTATCGCTCGCTTGCTCATTAAGCTTGCCAGTGTGTCTTCAACAAATGGCTTAAAACGTTTTTGTAGCCTAATACTAGGAACAATCGTATCGATGCTTTGCTGTAGACCTTCTAATACAAACTCGTCAATCCGCTCAAGCATTGGACTTTGCCAATAGCTTTTTTGGGTGCGGTAGCTATTGATAAGAATGATATCGCGTACACCAAGCGCCGTCATATCCATGATCAATCGCCGTAGCACCTTAGGACGCGGTAACGCCAAAATGACAGTTAAGTCCAATTTGGCTGGCGGCGCAGTATTCAACTGGACGTTACCTAGCCGAATACTGTCAGCGGTAATATCTTCGATAACAGCAGTACCAAGATTGCCACCGATTTGGCCAATTTTAAGCGTATCACCGACTTTTGCGCCCAGCACTTTAGTCACATGGCTGACTTGAGACAAGGCATCGATGTGCGCTGTGTCTGATGAGAAGTTTTTAGCGGGCAATAATATACAGTTCATAAATTATCTTGGTTAGAAGACATCTCGATTGCATCTTCAATCATAGTAAATTGGCGAGTCAATACCGCCTGCTGCTGTATCGTCATTTGCTCGCCAGCTTGCCCTGCCTGCACGGCCAATGGCAAATTGCGTAGCCAAGTCTCTAGCTGCGTATAAATGCTCGCAGCGTCTTCACGGTTATAAGCTGTTTTTTTGCGAGAGGATTTTTTATTCACCTTTAACTGATCATCACTGACTATCTGTGCATCCGAACTACTTGAGTTATTTAACTCGATTGGACGATAGAAGTCATTATTTGGCTGATATACAGCACCTACGCTAGCCAATTTATCTATCACGCTTTGGCAAGACTGAGTATAACGACCCATCAGTACAGGCGTAGCCACACTTGCAGGCTCCACTGGATTATGCCCACCAATATCTACCAGCGAGCCGCCCACAAATGCTACATTTGCCAATGTATACCAAGTCATCATCTCACCCATGCTATCTGCTAGATAGACTTGCGTATCTGCACCAATCATGTCTTCATCACTGCGCCGAGCCATATTTAACCCAGTTTTCTGAATGAGATCTGCTACTTCGTCAAAACGCTCAGGATGCCTAGGCACGATAACAAGCAACGTATCTGCTAATGTCGCTTGAGACAGTAGTTGCTGCTGCAATGACAACGCTGCTGCCTCTTCGCCATCGTGAGTACTCGCAGCTACCCACACAGGACGATCTGCTATACCAAACTCTGCTCGCAGATCAGCTTTCTTACTATGAATACTATTAGCTTCTACCGCTTTGTCATCAGTTTTGGACGCATTAATTACCCACTTTAATGAGCCTGCTACGCGAATTTGGGCGCTACTAGCCCCTAGTTGCCTAAAGCGTTTAGCAGAGTCGCTGTCTTGCGCAATAATTAAGGAGAGGTTTTTCATCATACTGGCGCTGACTGCACCAATTTTTTGATAGCTCTGAAAAGAAGAAGCAGATAGTCGACCATTGACCAGAATACTTGGGATACGATGCTGAGATAATTTGGTCAAGATATTTGCCCATAGCTCTGTTTCTACAAACAGTGCAGCGATAGGCTGTACGTGCGTCAAGAAAGTCTCGATAACAGCAGGACTGTCGACTGGCACATAGCTGTGACTCATCTGACCTTGAGCTATCTGTTCTGCAAAACGACTGGCGCCACGAGCAAAACCTGTCTGAGTCGTATTGGTCAACCATATCTGATAGCCATTAGCCAATAACATATCTAATAAAGGCGCAACCGTATTGGTTTCGCCTAATGAGACTGCATGGCACCAAATTACCCCTTTATCGCTATCAGCATTGACCACTGGACGCAGTGGATACTGCTTACCAAAACGCTGCTCGATTTCCTGCTGATAATTGTCGTTTTTATGAGATCGACGCCATACTTGCAGACGATATAGTGGCTTTAGCAGCCCAATAAGAGACTGATAATATAAAGGTGTCTCATATACCGCTCGACTAGGCGATGATACAGGGTCAATTGGATTTGCAGAGTGGTCAGACGAAGTATTAGATGATGGCATGGAACAGCCCAGATTAGTTATGAATCAAACAATAAAAGGGTAAATGTAGAGCGCGCCAATTCTACCTGAATTTAAGCTGTAACAATAAGCTTTTAAAAAGTTACTGAGTAAATAGTTATTAGATAACGATTGTTAGATAATGATTATTATCAATAAAGCGACTGCGATGATTGCGCCAATTAACAGCTGATAACGCTTGGTGCTATGCTGCTCTTGCTTCTGTGTGGTCAGCAGCACTTGTGCTTGCTGCCATTGCTGAACCAGATTGGCCGCTTCTGCATGACCATTATCTGCTGCTTGCTCTAACCAGTATTTACCGCTATCTATATCTTGGGATACCCCTACTCCTTGGTAGTACATTTTACTGAGTAGACGCTGAGCACGGCTGTCGTTTTTGCTAGCGGCTTGATTGACCCATTCTACGCCAGATTTTTTTTGATTGTCACTGTCCGCTGTCAAACCTTCACCTAACAATTCATACATGGCTAAACGTAGCATAGCCGCTGTATTCCCATCTTCAGCAGCCGCTTGTAGTAATAGCAGCGCTTTGTTTTTTGCTGCGATATGATCATCTGAAAATATAACTTGGCGACGAGGCTTGTTCTGCTTGGCAATATGCTGCTCGAACTGATCTAATACTTTGCGTGCTTGCTGATATTGCACATCACGAGTTGGTTGTGGCACCGTTATCTCATCTAACTCTACGAGCAGTTGCGTAAACATCTCTGGCGTTGATGTGTTTTTTACAGGTGACGCAGGCTTGACTGTTGGTTGTGCTACTTTAGTCAGCTTAGGCTCTATAGAGCTCTCAGACTCAGGGGACTCAGTTATAGTATCAAGCATAGCAGACTGAATTGCGCGACTCTCACTGTCAGTTACAACTGCATTAGCTTGATTATACTCAGCTTCTATCGACACTTCCTCTGGCTTGTTAAGAGGAGCATTTAATTGACTAGTACCGACATGCGTATTTGAATCTGCGCTCGGAACGATGCTTCCAGTGACTTGATGAATGGTTGCTTTATGTATTATTGCTTTGTTTGTTGTTACTTTATCCGCTGTTAATTCGGAAACTGAATGGACATCTTTGTTTAAAGTAGTTGGTAGTCTAAGGCTAACCGCTTGATATAACCCGCTCTCTACTTGCCCGCCTTGTACTGCGTCAAACTGCCGATCAATATGACCAAACAGACGCAGCCCTATTGATTCTAGTGCAAAAAACAAGCGTTCTTTGACCACGCTATCATCGTAACCAACAGCCATATGCTGATAAAAATCATCGGTGATCAACGTTAGCTCAGGGTAACGTTTACGCAGCTCAAACTGACCATACCAATGTGGCTTGCTTTGCCACTGCTGCGCCAATACACGACCTGCATAAAACGCCAAAAATACCATAAAATTACGATAGCGCTCATCGACCAGCAACGTCGTCTCATCCCATATACCGCTCTTGATCATATCTCGGCGCACTTGGGACAATAGCGTATCGATACGCTGTAAACTTTCAAGAGAGTCGTCTAGCGTACAAGCGCGCAGCTCAGTTTCGTAAGCGATACCGCCTGCAATAGGACGCTCAGCCAAGAAGTCTTGCCAATAGCCTTCTGCAATATAGTCCAGTGGTGTTAAAGGTGATGCAGACATAGACAGGCGAGACCTCTTTACAGATAGATAAACCAAAAAAGCATAGGCTATAAAAGTGCTACGACTAAGATGATAGAACAATACTAGTAGATTACCTTACCCTAAAAATCCGAGTGCTACAATAAAGGACTGAACAAGCGCACGACATTATCAAACAAGCGTTTTGATCCGTGACGCTGTTGCCACTCATCACTATCCAAGATTCGGCAGTTTTCTAAATAGACTTCCTGACAGTCCGCTACTTGGGCGACCATTTCTGGCGTATAAATCGCTAAGCTGACTTCCATATTTAGATAAAAGCTGCGCATATCAATATTGACGGTGCCAAATAAACAGTAGTCATCATCGATAACCACTGTTTTTGCATGTAGCAAACCACCTCTAAACAAGGCAATCGTTACCCCAGCATCCAATAACTCTTGATAATAAGCCTGAGAAGCGTGCTGTACCAGAAACGAATCAACCTTTTCAGGAACAATAATCGTCACATCAACGCCGCGCTTTGCTGCTATCGTCAGCGCGCCCGATAGGGATTCATCAGGGACAAAGTAAGGTGTGGTAATACGGATGCGCTTATTGGCACGATGAATCACGGTAACTAACGTATTATAAATCACATGAGCCGTTAGCTGCGGTGCTGAAGGTATTAGCTGCGCTAAGACTTTGTCCACGACAGGCATCTTTGGTACGACAATCGAGGTGGCACCTATATCTGGCTGCTCATGATCATCAACCGTATCCGCCAATACCTTCACTCGGCTATTTAGATCATTGATGGTCGGATGCATCACATATAACTTACGGGTGTAATTATTAACCCGCTGATGCAGCTCAGCAAGATTGTCATTACTTTCAGCACCAATATCGGTAACAATTACCTTGGCCATCGCTGTATTGATACTAATTGAGTGCTGGCTAGTCGTTCGTAGCGCCACATCAATCCATTGACCAACGTTTTTATTTTGCTTAAAAAACCTCGGATCAACCAAATTAAAGCTACCGATATAGCCAATATGTTCATCGATAACCACCATTTTACGATGATTGCGCAAATCAGAACGTTTAAATAGCGTCTTAAACAACCCTACTGGCAATGACTGATGGACATAAACCCCTGCTTTTTCTAATTTACGGTGTACGCTACTGTTAATAAAGCTAAAGCTACCCACACTATCGGCCAATATATGACACTCTACGCCGCGCTGAGCCGCTACAGATAGCGCCTCTATGACTTCTAACACCTGTCCTTTTGGATAGACAATATAAAACTCCATGAGGACAATACGCTGGGCGGCATGAACATCTTCAATCAAACGCTGAAAAATAGAAGCAGGATCCGTCAACAGCTGCATTTGATGATTGGGAAATACACCAAACCCGGTCCAGCGCGTTCCTATTTGGCTAACACCGCGGTAGTTGGCTGGTAATAAGTCCTGCCCTTTGTCAAAAATCAGATGCTCACGCCTTGCCATATCATTCATTAAAATGCTGGCTTGATCTACGCGTTCACGATAGCGCCGCCCAATCATCGGCTCACCGAGCAGAATGTAAGCCACAAAACCAAATACTGGTAACGTGTAAAGCACCGCAACCCAAGCAATAGACACACCAATATTGCGCTGCACAGAAACCACGCGCAGTGTCATTACTATCATAAGTACAATATGCAGCACCAGACCTAGACCCGCTAAGTCTCCCCAGGTCCAGCTAGTAAAAGTATCTTTAATAGTAAAAGTGTTTATATTGGCCTCCATCAACCGTGTTCAACGAATAAAGCATCCATAGTATAGTAGCTTTTCACCTCTAAACAACAAATAATGATAATAAGTATATTTTTAGAAATGCTATATAATACATAGCTTTGAGTGCTATTTTTGATAGATTACAAGTGCGATTTATAATTATTTTCTAAAAACATTAAAATAATATTTGACACCCAACAGTAAATCTATATAATACACACCCACAGCAGCAGAGCTTAGTGACAAACTAAAGAGCTCAGTTGATGTTGAATAAATTGCTTAGCAATTGTTCGAAGGGTGATTAGCTCAGTTGGTAGAGCGTCTGCCTTACACGCAGAATGTCGGCGGTTCGAATCCGTCATCACCCACCACTTCTTAGCAAGTGGCTAAACAAGCTAAGAGACCTAAGCAGCGGTAGTTCAGTTGGTTAGAATACCGGCCTGTCACGCCGGGGGTCGCGGGTTCGAGTCCCGTCCGCTGCGCCATATTTAAAACGAATTTAGACTTTCGAGTTTAAGCAAGTTTCGCCTCAAGCATTAGATTGTTTGAGGTTTTTTTGTGTCTATAAAACAACTCATTATTATAGCTTTCATGCTTTATGTCTTCTCGTTAGAAGCAGCTTATTCCTTATTATGATATACGACTTAAAATAATTAACAGACGCTTTATCTTGAAGAATGAGCGACTTCTTTAGCTTAACGTGGCAAAATGATAATTTGAGCACAACTAATAAAACCTCCCAAACTTTAATCGCTATAACATACATAATGTTGATTAATGCAATAACAACAGGCTTATTAACAAGTGCAACAGATTCGTTAGGTATAGCACTATCAACAACTATAGCTATATTGTTTAGCAGTGTAGTCTCAATTAATATTATGATGATAAATACAGCACATACTGGTAGATTCAATTGATAAAAGTACTCAAAGGACAGCTATGTTCTGGATATATACATTACTCTTGTTGATGGTTCTAGTTGGTATTTACACTATCTCTGCACTGATTTTCGATTTTTACATACTAATCAATGCTAGAAGAATTTGGGCTGAGGTAGTAGAAGTTAATACTATTGAAAAATCAGTCTCAGGGCTAGAAGATTACAGTTTATTTACTTTGAGGATAAAGTATTCTTATACCGTAAATAGCAAGGAATATACTTCTACTAGTATCAATGCTTTTTTTGACTTTACTAGAGAAAGTAAAACAGATATTTTAGAAAATATAAAAATTACTGACAATCATATAAAAATTTACGTATTAAAATCATTTCCACAAATATCTATGACAAGCCCTCTCAAAGTAAACAAGAAAATCTTAGCTATTGCTATAACTATAGGTATCATCCTTCCAAGCATTTTGAGTTATCTTCTCATAGAGAACCAAACTATTTTTGATATATTATCAAGTGTTCTTAATTAGACTAACGTTAATACATGAAGAGTTGTATTTTATTGGAAACGATAGTCATAGATGCATAAGAGCTCTCTCTGGGAAAGAGGTTTTTGATACATAATGATCTGAGTTATGAAGCTTACATTAGATTCTTGCTAAAATCCCTATTGTGGGTAGGACTCATGTTTTTATTAATTGTTGGTTGATTATTATCATAGATACAATAGGCGCATGTTTTAGTGCTATGAACGTTGACTTATTCGGCTCACACTAGCGATTAACGCTACCATCACTACACCCATAATAATCAAAATACCAGACATCATATGCGCCGCCTCATAGTTAAGGGCCTCTACTTGCTCATATATCGCAATCGATACTACTTTAGTTTCGCCTGAGATGCTGCCGCCTATCATCAGTACAACCCCAAACTCCCCAATGGTATGAGCAAAGCTTACCAAACTACCCAAAATAATACCCACGCGCGCTTGCGGTAAAGCCACTTTCATAAACCGTCGCATACGACTTGGTTCTAGGAGATGAGCGACTTCCGTGACACTTTGCGGAATACGCAAAAACTGTGCATAGACAGGCTGTATATAAAAAGGCAATGAGTAAATAATAGAACCAATGACCAGACCTTCAAAGGTAAAAATTAGCGGGCTAATATTATGTTCGCTTAACCATTTACCGATACCCATACTAGGACTGAGCAGTAACAGTAGATAAAATCCAATCACGGTAGGTGGTAGCACCAGAGGCATCGCAATGATGCCCATGAGCAGTACCTTAAGACGTCCTATTGCTTTTATACGGTTCGGCTTAGCCAACCAGTAAGCGATAGGCGTTGCAAATAGTAATAGACATAAGGTAGTCACACAAGCGAGCTTAATGCTCACCCAAAATGGACTGAGCATATCTGACATAAGAGACTGGTCGATCATATAATGTCACTGCTCGTTCTGTGATGAGAGGATTTAGGGTCTGTTGAACATTCAAGTAACCCTAGTCTAACGTATTACTGAACGGTCAGATAGCCTGCTTGTAAGAAGTGCTGCTGCCCTGCTTTCGAGCGCAGGTAGTCGGTGAAGTCTGCTGCTTGGTCAATGTTATTAACGATTATCCCATCTTGTAAGATAGCTGGATAAGACGTTGGCAGCAAAGTAATAAATTGCTCAGGCTTGGCTTTAATCGCAACAAGCTGAGACTGTGCTACAAAACCATAGTCCACACTACCCGTATGCGCATATTGAAACGCTTGACCGATATTCTCTGACTGTATCAAACTTTTCTGAGCATTCAACTTATCATACATATTTTGTGATTGCAGATAGGCTTTTGCAGAGGCACCATAGGGAGCAAGGTCAGGGTTCGCAATAGCTACCTTGCTGTCCTGAGTAAAGTCAGCACTGGTAAACACATCACCCAGCGATGTTGGCGTAAAATCGTCTAAAGGTTTGGTGACACTATAGAGTGCTAATTGACCTCTGGTATACGTAAAAGGCTTGGTTAGTTTATGCTCTTTACTAGTAACATCAGCTGAATTTTCATCAGCCAATTTAGCAGGAAAATCTTGATTGGCAGACAAAAATATATCATACGGTGCCCCTGCTTTGATTTGCGCATACAACTTACCAGAAGAGGCATAAGTAACTTCAATATCTGAGATACTTGAAACATTTTGGACAGATGAGCTGCTATCAGCCTGATAGCTATCAATAATATGAGGGAGTACATCAGATAAGTTAGCAGCCGCAGCGATACGCAAAGTCTGGGCTGGTTCAGTGGTATCAGCAGCAAGCGTCGTATTGGCGTCTTTGTCTTGCGTACACGCACTTAGTGACAATAGCAGACAAGCAGATACACAGACAGCAACTAATGACTTAACCATTATTGCTGAGCCATTTAGATGAGTCGTCTTCGTAGTATTCTTGCTTCCACACAGGAATATCCGCTTTGATGGTATCTAATATCCAGCGACAAGCATCAAATGCTGGATAACGATGCGCTGACACTACCCCTACCCACACAGCTACGTCGCCAATCTCTAACGCACCGATACGATGTATCGCAATAGCATGCGTAATTTCAAAACGCTTTTTGGCTTCTTCTACAATGGCGCGACCTTGATTGATGGCCAAATCCTCATAACCATAATAGGTAAGGCTATCAACGCTCGCGGCATTATTATGGTTGCGCACTCGCCCTTCAAAGCAAACAAACGCGCCGCAGCTGTCATTATCTAACGTACTTTTTAGCCTATCTTCGTCTATAGCAATATCTAGTAGCGCAAAACCATCACGCTCAGCGATAAGGTAAGCCTCGTCAGCACTACGTTTGATGCTCATTGAATGATCGTGGACATTGTCGGTCATTTTTCTTCTCTATTTATTATTTTTTCTTTGTAACCACTGAATAGCTACTGACACTGGATAGCCACTGACAAAATGGACACTAGTAAACGCTTATCTAACCACCAGCGACTGGCGTGATGAAAACCACGCTATCACCATCATTTATCTGGTCAGTCCATTTAGCAAAGTAGTCATTTACTGCAACACGTAGCTCCGACTGCGGACGGCTAAAGCGATGCTTTTGACTAAGCTGTTCGTATAGTTCAGTCAATGACGTATCTTGCTGTACGCTTACTGTCTCTTGCTGACAATTGGCCTCATCAGCCAAACTGGCAAAATACATGACATTAATATTCATCGTTGATTCGATATCAGTTGTCATATCGATAGCACTCATAAACCTCTCCATCTTATACAAGCTTCCTTGCTTGGTACTTAGCATATTTTTAATAATTGATTAATTGATTGACGACGCACTCTGCAATGTTGTCATTTTAAGCATGACTGTAATCTGACTTACCACCTGTCTTCTTAACCAAATGAATATTATCTATAACGATGTCATGTGATAGCGCTTTGGTCATATCATAGATAGTTAAGCAGGCTACACTGACTGCTGTTAGCGCTTCCATCTCGACCCCTGTCTTATGCGTAACCTTGACTACAGCACTAACCGTAATACTACTAAGCGCGTCGTTGTACTCAAAGCTCAAACCTATCTTGTCTAGCGGTAGTGGATGACAAAGCGGTATAAGATCATGAGTGCGTTTGGCCGCCATGATACCAGCGATATGAGCTGTTTGCGTGATGCTGCCTTTTTTGGTCATCCCATCAGCCGCTTTAATCTGCGCATAAATCTCACTGGGAAAGCGTACTTGTCCAGTGGCATTGGCTTCTCGCATCGTTGCTGTCTTACCGCTGACATCGACCATGGTAATATCACCATCACTATCTAAGTGAGATAAAGTAGATTGCTGATTTATCTGAATGCTGTCACTCATTTATATAACCTTTCTTATGTGATATTTTTATTATTTTGGTAGAGCAGCAAATGCCTGCTTAAAATCTTCAGGCGTATTGAAGTTGGTTAGATTCTGCCACTCTTTGGTAAATGGTACGGAGTGTACAAAAGGTTGAATAAACTGCACCACTCTACGCTGTCCGCTATCTATATAGTTTTTCAAATCACGCTCAATGCTCAACTGATACAGCCCTAATAATGGATATAAGTGACTATCATCTTTTAAGCAAATTACTTTTTTGTCAGCAGCAAGGCTCATTTCACATTGTAATTTCTGCCACAAGTCAGTTGCTGGTATTAAGCTATCACAGCTGATAACCAGTAACCACGATGCTTGTACGTTTTTTGATACGTCTGAATCATTCAAGCTGATCAAATTGTTCAATGTTTGTAAGGCTGATTCGATAGCAACCAATGCACCGCCAGTTTTGATCTGCTCATCATGCTTGTTAGAGTCAATATCAACATCATAATCAGCAATATGAATAATAGGCACATTAGGGCTTTCTGAATGGATATCTAAACCAGCTTGAAAGCCGCGACCATTATCTGCAATCAATATAGGAACTTGTAACTTACTCGCATGGCGAACATGATAGTCTAGCAGCTGCTCACCTGACGGTAGCGTCAACATAGCCTTAGCCGTTCCCATGCGCTTGGATGCCCCGCCTGCCAAGATAACCACACCTGCCAAACCATCCAGATTATTTGAGCAATCTGTTACTATGCTATTACCTGTCAGGCTTGACTGTATATTACTCATAGCTCAATTATTTATAACTCAATCATGGCTAGGATTTTGTGCCAAAAAATGCGGCACGAAATTGCACGGACGAGTACGACTATCAAACTGATCCTTTAAGATATTTTCCCAACCCGTACGGCAAGCACCAGAAGAGCCTGGTAGACAGAATATACCCGTACCATTGGCCATGCCAGCAACTGCTCGCGATTGTACGGTAGACATACCGATTTCATCTTTTGAGATTAGACGGAACATTTCACCAAAACCATCGATTGATTTATCAAACAGTACACTCACAGCTTCTGGCATACTATCTCTGATGAAGAACCCTGTGCCGCCTGTAGTAATGACCGCATGAACGTCTGAATCAGCAATCCAGCCACTAATGACTGCGCGAATCTGGTAAATATCGTCGGTGATTAATTGACGATCTGCTAAATGATGCCCTGCTTCGGTCAAGCTATCTACTAAGTACTGGCCTGACGTATCTTCTGCCAGCGTACGGCTATCAGAAACAGTCAATACAGCAATATTAAGTGGTGTAAATTGTGTAGCAGGCTTACTCATAAATAATCCTTTATAGATGTCATTTTATAATTGTATTAAAGATCCGTTGTATCAAAAAAAGCTATGTTAAAAACGATTGCATTGGAAACCGTTTATATCAGCGTCATGATTGCAGACTCAAAACATCTTAACCACCGATTATCGATAGATTGTGCATGATGCCACTGTTAGAATCATGCAAATGATGATGCTCAGGCTTGATTGGCATAAAGCTATGTAAAGTGTTTACCAGTCCTTGGATATCGTCTTGCTGTAAGTATGGACGGATATCATAGTTGCCTTGATCAAACAGACACAAATGCACCTTGCCTTGGCTGCTTACGCGCAAGCGGTTACAGGTATCACAGAAGTGCGCGGCATATGGGGCAATCATACCGATACGACCGACATATTCAGGGTGACTGTACTCTACTGCTGGACCATCGGCACTACCGCGCTCGTGCGGCTGCCAGCCGTTTTCTAACAAGTAATCAGTGATAATATCAGACTGAGCATGCTGAGCAAAAAACAAATCGCTATTATCACTGGTCTGCATAAATTCGATAAAGCGATAGGTCACTTGTCTGTCTTTGACATAGTCGATCGCCGTGACTAAGTTCTCAAAAGCAGTCTCTGCCATCAAGACACTATTTATTTTCAGTTTGATATCAGTCGTTTCTAATAATGTATCCATGTCAGCCAATATCTGCGGCAAGGTATCAAAGCCTGTCATTTTATGAAAGGTAGCGGCATCGAAGCTGTCCATACTGATATTGAGCTGATCAAGTCCAGCAGCTTGCCAACTGGCTATATGTTTACCCAATTTATAACCGTTACTGGTCATCGCAACTGTCTCGATACCGTCAGTCTGCTTAATCGTTTCGATGATTTCGACAACATCACGACGAATAGATGGCTCACCACCTGTAATTCTAACTTTTTTAGTACCTACTTGAGCAAAGCCACTCACCAAGGTGGCAATTTCAGAGATACTCAGCTCATCATCAGGGCGCTTACCTTGATAGCCATTTGGCAGGCAATACTCACAGCGAAAATTACAGAAGTCAGTAATAGACAGACGCAAGTAGGTCAGACGCCGTGCAAACCCATCGGTTAGCGGCTGGTGATAGTCACTCATCTGCTCAGTAGGCACGACCAAGGAAGGCTCTATGTAGCCGTCAGATAATGCCGGTGCCAAGCTCGGTGAATACAGTTGCGGGCTATCTATTTTTTGTTTGTCATCTATGTTTTCATCAATCATATGTTACTGCCATCAGTACTGCTTACTATAAGCACTACTTTGTTATTCGTGTTTAGCATACCAGTGTAAGGTTGCTCTTCAGCTCTGTGCGACCACCTTACAATAAATTGGCAAACGATGAATTAGCGATGTAGCCAAGGAAACGGTTGTACAACGACGTCATTACCAGCTGCTACGTTCCCACTGTCTTTGTCCAATACAATAAAGCAATTGGCGCGGCTCAGCTGTTTGATTCTATGTGACTGCTGTCTTGAAAAGCACTCAACTTGATAATGACCTGTATCGTCTCGTGACAGTACGCCACGCTGAAAGTCTTTGCGGCCAGGAGATTTTCTGATATCACTGATAAGTTTGGCCTTAATAGTTAGCGGCATCGGCTGCTCTGATACGCTAGCACCTGACATTTGCCACAACGCAGGTATCACAAACTGTAGCGTACCCACAACCGTAGAAAGCGGATTACCCGGCAGGCCAAAATACAATACTGGCTTATCGAGATTTTTATTTAACTCGCCAAATACAAAAGGCTTACCAGGCTTCATCGCCACTTTATAATGGTTAATTTGACCTAGCGTTTCGATCACCGTGGTCAAAAAATCATAGTCACCAACTGAGACACCTGCAGTAGATATTAGTACATCACAGTCCTGCATGGCCTCATTGACTGCGACAGTTGTCTGCTCTAAGTTATCAGGGATAATGCCATAATCACGAATAATGATAGGCAGATCTGACAGCAGGCTTTTGAGCGTTGGAGTATTAGAGTTATATATTTGGGCTAGACTTTGTAGCTCATTACCAATAGCTACGAGTTCATCACCTGTTGCCAACACGCCTACGACAAGCGGCTGGAACACGTCAACATGGCTAATACCAAGGTTGGCGAGTAAGCTAATATCTGCAGGATTGAGTCGTTTACCGATTTTTAAAACGGCTTCACCAGACTCAATCTCTTCGCCCTGTGAGCGGATGTTATTGTCAACTTTGGCCGTTTGCGTGAGCATGATGTTATAAGGTTGAGATTTATCAACGGTCGCTTTGATATCTGCAAAATTTGTATTCTCTTGCATAATGACCGTATCACAGCAATCTGGTACGACTGCACCCGTAAAAACCCGTACCCCTTGCCCTGCCGCTGTCTCACCAGTATAAGCACTGCCAGCTTGCGACTCACCAACGATTTCGATAGTACTGTTTTCTGATAACTCACTACCTTTGGCAATCGCATAACCATCCATCGCAGATAGATTTTGCCGCGGCACATCAAAGGGTGAAGCAATATCTTGAGCCAATATATGGTTTAGGCTGCCCAGCAACTCTAGAGTGTTAACGGCTCTTTTTTGTAGTGGAAAGTCAGTAATATGATAATTATCTATCCGTTGCTGTATCGCAGCTTGTAGCTCTTCCATGGTAATCATAAGGTTACGCTCTTTCTATTGTTCTAATTATTTATAATCGAAACTGTTATTTAAAATGGTCACTAAAAACTATGAGTAAAAGTCATCGTCAAAAAACACATTATCTAGAGTCTATCATTCAAAGTATCAACTTTCTTGTATTAACCTTGTCCTGATAAGTTTTGAATAAAGCCAGATTGAACTGGTCTCAATATTTGATATTTATTGCATTGTCAATTGTGTTAAAGATGTCAGCAAAACCAGACATAGATTGAGACAAAAAAAGCACCTTGGCAAGGTGCTTTTTGTAGAACAAAGTAAATTATCGTTTGATAACTAATGGCTAATTAATAATGGCTAAGCACGATTAAAAAGAGCCGCTTTTATACAATGTATAAACACCGTCAGCCTACCTCACCATCCAGCCAATGAAGACGCACTGTTTTGAGTAATAAATCCATCTGGCGTTTGACCATTATCTGCTTGCCAGCGCTGGAATGCCATACGAGTATTGGTACCAACGATACCATCAGCGCCTTTGGTATCGTAACCCATACTAGTCAACCGACGTTGTAGGTTAGTCACTTGCGTAGTCGATAATGGACGCTCATAACGAGGCCAAGATTTTTGCAAACCGCTTTGCCCATCAATCGTTTTGCCTAGCAGACTAACGCCCAATGCATAGCTTGATGAGTTGTTATAGACTTTGATCACATCAAAGTTTGGGCTCAGCAATAATACTGGACCGTCTTTACCAGCGGGTAACCATAGCTCCATCTGAGTATTGGCATCTAAGTAAACGTCCGCTATCGTATCGACACCCATCGCCGCCCATCTAGCAGCAGGTTGTTTACTACCAACCACTGAGTAATCAAACGAGGCTGGCACAGTTGCTTCATAAAAAGGCGCTAAGCCACGAACCCAACCTGAGTTACTAAGATAGTTGGCCGTCGAGGCTAGTGCATCACCAGTAGCCCAAGGATTACGATGCCCATTGCCATCACCATCGACCCCTTGTTTGAGCCAAGTCTCAGGGATAAACTGGGTTTGTCCCATACCGCCTGCCCAAGAACCGTCGAGCTGTGACCATGATACGTCACCGCGTTGTAGCAGTGTCGCTAACGATAGCAACTGCGTTTCAGCAAACTCTTGACGACGACCATCATAGGCAAGGCTGGCAAGCGAACTTGGCAGATCGCTATTGCCGGTCACAGCACCGTACGATGACTCCATACCCCATATCGCAGCGATAATCTCTGCATTAACCCCATATTGAGACTCTAGCTGAGACAAATAAGCACGCTGCTCAGCAAATTTGCGCTTTCCTACACTGACGCGCCCACTTGATACCGCAGAATCTACGTATTCCCACGGCATCTTAGAAAACTCAGGCTGACCTGAATCTAATGAGATGACTTGCTGATTTAGATAAGCAGAATCGAGCAATCGACCAATTACTTGGGCATCATAGCCTGACGATATGGCACGCATAGAAAAGTCTGACTTCCAATCAGAAAAGCTACTGTAGCTAGGCTTGGGCGCAGGCTGCGGTTTTACGACTGGCGCAGGTGTTGGTTTGACCTGAACGGTTTGGGTTTGAGTAATCTCAACGCCGCCTTGACGAACAGGCTTACTTTGCATTGCCTGCTGGCTTGTACACCCGACCATCACTAATGCTGGCATAAGGGTGAGGTATTGCTTTTTTAATCTCATAAAAAATCTCAAACATGAATAAATAAAATGGCTCACAATGGCCAAGCTATCCGTAGCTATTATTTAAGTCTAACGCCCAAGTACGCTACGTGGGTCAATAGGATTACCATTTAAGCGAACTTGAAACTCTAAGCCTACCTCATTGGTCTGACCACTGCTGCCCATACTAGCAATACGTTGACCACGCTGTACTGTATCACCCTCTTGCACCAATAATTGGCTATTGTGCGCGTAGGCTGTGATGTAGTTATCACTATGACGAATCATAATTAGATTGCCATACTCTGGCAGACCGTTGCCTGAGTAAAGCACAGTTCCTGATTGGCTGGCAAGTACTGGATCACCAACCTTGCCCGCAAACCACATTCCCATATTGCCCGCAGCAGGGTCAATATTACGAGTCACTGGGTTGCGCGTAGGATAATCATAACCAGAGGTCGAGTTGGCAGTGGCTTCATAAGCTGGGGTTTGAGATTGGGTCACAGGTGGCGTATAAGTTGGCTGCGTTTGAACTGGGGCACTGTAGCTATTGTTACTTGCAGTGGTTGCTGCATTGCCTTGCCATAGTTTGAGCCATTGCCCACTATAGATAGTATATTTACTATCTAGATTGTTCATCGCTCCGATTTGGCGGTAGTTCAGACGATAGCGCGCTGCAATCTGGCTGACCGTATCGCCGCGTTGTACACGGTGATAGTTAGGGACGCCTTGCGCGTTAGTAATAATCTTAGGACCTGCTTGGTTTGCTGACTGATAGGTAGGCTTCGTTGCACAGCCGACGACAGATAGAGTAGCGACTGCCATAGTACCAATCAACGCGGCTTTAACAAGGTGCGATCCAGCTATGATTTTTTTCATACAAGGTTCCTATTCTTTGTGTTGCTCATTCATTGTTTAATCATTCAAAAGCTCTTAATGCCATACAAGAGTCTTTTGATATTCTCATAACACGTCAGTGTTTAATAAGCCGGTATGGATTATATCTTATAGAATTTATAGCGCGAGTGTTGATAATCTATCCAGCGCTGCCGTTGGCGTATGGTGTAGGCGTACTGGTGATAAACTGACATACCCTGCCGCTACAGCCTGATAATCTGTCATCACATCTTGCTTCGCTTGTACCGCATCTATTGAAGTCTCTAATGGTCGCTCATTTTTACCTTTTCGTAGAGACAACCAGTACGCATCTCGGCCGCGTGGGTCTATCATATGGCGTACTGGCTGAACAGCCTGCTTATGGCCTAGCGAGGTTATTTTTCGACCCTTAATATCATCGGCATGCTGCACTTCAGGAATATTAACGTTTAATACATGATAGGGCAAACTTTTGAGCATCTCTAAAACCGAAGTCTCAGTAAGCAGTTTGACGATTTCATATGCGGCCACTTGATAATCACTGGCTGATTCTTGCCCGCCGTTTTTGACACCTCCGCCTACCAAAGACGTTGCTATAGCAGGGATACCAGATAGTTGCGCAGTCAATGCAGCACCGAAAGTACCAGAGAACATCACATCCTGTCCAAGGTTAGCCCCTGAGTTGATACCTGTAATCACGCAGTCAAAGTCACTATCACGATATAACTCATGTATTGCTAGATAAACACAATCAGCTGGTGAGCCATTTACCGCTATAAATCCAGAAGGCAGCTGATGCGTATGCAGTGGTCTTGAGACACTCAACGCGCTGGCATAACCGCTTTGTTCATCGTTCGGGGCGACGACCACTACTTCACCAATCGTCGATAATGCCTGAGATAGTGCCAATAATCCTGGCGCATACACACCGTCATCATTACTAATTAAAAATCTCATTTCTGCTCAGTATATGGTTAATATTTTATTAGCTGTCTTTTTACATCTCTATTTGATAATTCTGCTATCGTGCCATGTCTGTTAAAGATAGCCATCAAAGAACGATGCCCATATCTAAAATGAAAACATGATACTCTAATTTTCCAATGACATGACGCCTTAGTCTAACGAAAAAGAGTCATTTTGATAGCATGGGCGATTATAACTGAATAATATAAAGACACTAACCCTGTCTTTAGCGAAGTATCATGCTCTTCTTATGCTAGTAATTATACGATGAAAATAGCGTAACAAGATCTGTGTCAAACGAATAACAACCAGTAGATTAAGCATTGCGTTACAATACGCAACACCCCACAACAATACAAACCGATGTACTGATACTGAAGTAACGTCATTAGGGTATGCTACTGATATGTTGCTAAAAAATGGTTTTGGCTCACAAGATATCTACACATAAATCAATATTTTATGTGACTTTTGTTTTTTTACCGATTAACATATGACCATTAAATAAAGACGAGCGAGTGTAATACTGAATGAATAAACAATCGATATTATCTATAGCTTCTGTGATAGCAAATACTGCCTCAAAAGTTGGGATTGCAGGACTGATAACGTCTGTTGCTATGCTGTCTCAAGCTTCTAATGCTGCGAATAACTCTGGCACTACCATTCCGCTAGACATGTCTGGTATTAACATTACCAAGCACGAAATTGCGGTGATGCAGGTACTATCAGAGATATGCCCACCAATGCTAAATGGTAAGCAAAAACAGCGGTTCTATAAGTCGTACACCGTACAGCTTCATGAGCTAATGCCTTCTCTAGAAGATCCAAAAGCGGCTATTCAATACCTATCTACACAGCAAGACTATCGCCAGATACTACAAGGTATTCGTAGTTGGACGATGGGATTCTCAAAGCAAGAAAACAAAGCACTATGTGAAGATTTGGCAAACGCGGATTACTAGAAGATTCATTAGTTTGACTCAACGACTAGCGTCATCTGCTTAGCTTATTAATAATATTGGTATCAATGATAATAAAATAAAAGCTATGTACTCTTTATAACATCGGTTAAGCAAACATTATCAACTGGTTGTCTAGGTATCTGTAGCATCAAAGCTTGCTGTCACTTTACTTGTTATTTACAAGCAGTGCAGCAGGCTTTTTTGTGAGCGTTAAATTTTTATTACAGAGACTGGTCAGATGCTAGTCAGAACAAATATATGATAGGTCTTCATTTTTCTTTTCAAACTTGCCTTATTTTTGCATTTATCGATTCCCCATCGGTAGTCATTTTGCTAAGATAAGGCGTTAATTTTATGTCTATTGTGTAGGCGTTACTATTTTCGTCGATACATTATTTTAAACACTGCATTTAAGACATGCTGCTTAAAATAATGTATGGAAATAGGTACAAAACATAAGCGATAGATACATTTGGTTCCATGATGCGGTGTAATGATATATGACAGTAAAGCGTGTAAAAAATCAGCTGATACAGCTGGTAGTTGGTGTAAGTATCTCGATGAGTGCAGTAGTGGCAAACGCAGCCATTCAACCACCTGAAATGGACAATACTGCCTATGTGTTGATGGACTATAACACTGGCGAAATTTTGGCTCAAAAGAACGCCAATGAGGCGCTGCCGCCAGCATCTCTGACTAAGATGATGACCAGTTATATTATTGAGCAACGCTTAGCATCAGGCGACTTGAAAGAAGATGAACAGGTATTGATGAGTCCAAACGCGTGGTGCCGTGGTAGTAGCAGCCAATCTTGTATGTATGTGCCTGTGAACAAAACCGCCAGCGTCATCGATATGCTACGCGGTATTATCATTCAATCAGGTAATGATGCATCAAAAGCCATGGCTGAACATATTGCTGGTAGCGAAGCCTCGTTTGCAATCTTGATGAACGAACAAGCGCAAAAAATTGGCATGGAGAACTCTAACTTTGTCAATGCTACCGGTATGCCTGATGAAGGTCATTTAGCATCTGCTTTGGATTTGTCTAAACTTGCTCGCGCTATTATCAAAAACAGTGGCGACTACTATAGTATCTACGCAGAAAAAGAGTTTACTTATAACGGTATTACCCAAGGTAACCGTAATGCTCTGCTGATTACTGACCCAACCGTTGATGGCTTAAAAACGGGCCACACTGATGCGGCAGGCTACTGCTTAGTAGCATCAAGCAACCGTGAAGGCATGCGCCTAATCTCTGTCATTATGGGTACCAAGAGCCAACAGGCTCGCGCCGATCAGTCACGCGAACTACTTAACTGGGGTTTTGGGCACTTTACAACGGTTACTAAGGCGCCTGCTGGACAGTTCGTTAGCAAGCTTCCAGTATGGTTTGGAGAAGCTGACGAGGTAGAACTGGCAACTGGCGACAACTTGCAAATTCTAACCAGCAAAACCCAGAAAAATAAAATCACTACAGTGGTCGATATTCCTGAGAGCTTAGAAGCACCGATTAAAAAAGGTCAGGAAGTTGGTAAAATGATGGCTGTAATCGATGGTAAAGCGGTAGCCTCAGTTCCAATTATCGCAACCAATGATATCGAACAGTCAGGCTTTATGAGCCGTACGTGGGAACATATCGTACGCTGGGTAAAAAATCTTTTCTAAGAGAATCCTTTAGAAAGCAATTCTAGCTAAAAACTGTTTAAAAAAAGACGCCTTAAAATGGGCGTCTTTTTTTTATACCTATTTTAGGTCTAAAGTGCTTTGATACTGAAAAGTCGAAAATACGAGAAATGCTACCTAGCAAAATAAACCTAACTAGGAACACCGATTTAGTAGAATCGTACTACATCTAAACCAACCATTGTTTTAATAAGTCGCTTAACGCTTTGTCTTTATAAGTAGCAATATGACAATAGTCAACGCCAGCTGCTTTTAAACCATACTCAAAACTGTCTACATAGCGCGCCCGATGCTGCGGATACCAATATACCAATAACGCCCGATGCTCGCTCTTACTACCCTCATCGCTTTCATACTGACGAATGCGTTTGGCCAGCATCTCAGCTTTTTCTGGGAAAACATCTTCAGCAAACATGACCATGTCAACTTTCTGCTTACGCATCTCCTCTATGACGAGTTGGTTACCTTGGCGACAAATAATCGTAGCTCCTAGGTATTCCAGTTCCTCTAACAAGGAGCCTGTCTCATGATAGTAATAATAAATAATCGTTAGGCCAGACAATAAGCGCTGCTGTTTTGATTGCTGTTGATTGGGCATCGCTATGGTCAGTGTAAACTGTGTACCTACACCAAGCACACTATCAACATCTATAGTAGCACCCATAAGCTGTGCCATTTGTCTAACGATAGGTAAGCCAACCCCTGAGCCTTCATACTGGCGAGTTTGCGACGAATCCACCTGAAAGAACGGGTTAAATATATCGTCTAGGTGCTCATTATCGATACCAATACCCGTATCTTTCACGCTAATCTGCCAGCGATTACTCTTATTAAAATGTGTCAGTTGCGACGTAATCGTAACTTTTCCAACAGGCGTGAACTTAATCGCATTATTGAGCAGTATCGATAGTATCTGATGTATTTTTTCTGAATCACCATATAGGCTATAGTCTATATGATGAATATTACTAATCAGCTCTAGCCCTTTTTGCGTAGCTGTATTTTCAAACTTAGCTAGCAGATCAGCGATTAACTGTAATGGGTTAAACTCATTTTTATGAATTCTTATTTGACCTTTTTGGATCTGGTTCAACTGTATAATATGATCTAAAGACAATACCAATTTATCACTACCACTACTGATAATCTCTACCGCGTCTTTTTGCTCTCTGTTTAGCGCCTCGTGATCCAATAGTTGTAACCCACCTACAATTGCATTCAATGACGTTTTTAACTCATGAGAAATCATGCTTTGAAAGTTATGCAATTGCACATCAAGTGACATATCTTTATTGTGCAATTGCTGTTCAAAGGCCGCAAGGGTTTCATAACCTTGCCGTGCTTCTTGTAAACGGTTGAACAACACAATTAATGCTTTTTTGATTTGGGTCAGTTCTTGAAAATTAAATTGTTGCGGAATGACTGGTAATTGCTCTAGATTTGCGTTGTTTATGACAATGTCACAAACATCAGTTAATACTTCAATATCTTTAACTGGCCAATTAAGCTTTCTAAAAATATATAAGGCAAATATAACAATCATTACCACTGTTGTTAGCCATAACCACAGGATATTTTGGAACCAATGTAAACGTAGCAATTCTACGTCCATCGTAATATTAATATAACCAATCAATGTGCTATTTTCGGTAGCTATATCAGTCGTCTCATCTGGCACTGACGATTCGCTCATAATGTTTGATAAAGTCAGTGCTAACTGTTGATTGGAATCGGTCTTATCAGATGCCACAATACTGGCATCGAGGTCTTTACTAATCACTGGATAGTTGAAACTGACCGTATGCGCAAATAAAGCATTTTTCCAATCAGCAAGCGACTGGTCTATATCTTCAATTGGCTCAGAGGTGGAATAAAAAACAATACTTTGAATAGTCGGCTCATTTTCTAACAAGATATTAACTTGCTCAGCCACAACATCTGCGCCATCTGCAGTCGATGCGCTAGTCGTTAGTAGCGATGCCAATTGTTGAATATGCTGTTCTTTTTCTTGATAGTGATGCACTAAACCATAAAGAAAAGGCAATAAAAAACCTGCCAGTACTGCCAATACGACAGCTTGTATGACAGAACGCCAGATAAGTACGGGAATGGTTTGAAACGAACGGTTGTTCATATCACTCTACTGAGTCGCGTGCAGCTTTCATTTATAGTACAGGTATTTTAAAGATGTGATAAGTAAAACATTTGAGTATTTTTGAAGCATTGAGACAGCTATTTATAGGCCCAAACTATAGCGTATTAATAGAAAAATGTCATCGCGCTATCGAACGCGATGACATTAATCATAAAGCTAAAAATATAAAGCCTAAAATACAAGGATTAGCGAGGCTTTTTATCTTTGGTAGTAAATTTCTGTGATCTATTACGCTCACGTTGACGCAATTGCTGAGCTTTTGCCTTAGTCGGCGTATCGCTCTTATTCGCATATGGATTGTCATTTTGCTTCAAGATAACGTTAAGCGGTGTGCCTTCTAGCTTAAACACTTGACGGAATTGGTTCTCTAGATAACGCTGATAGCTCTTAGGAAGCGCACTGGTTTGGTTACCATGAATAACAATAACGGGTGGATTGTGACCACCAATATGCGCATAACGCAACTTAATACGACGACCAGCAACGGTCGGTGGCGGGTTGGCCGTCACAGCATCTTGCAAAATCTGGGTCAAACGGTTGGTCGATACTTCAAACATCGAAGATTTATAAGCACGTAAGATAGACGGATATAAATTACCGACACCTGTACCATGCAATGCTGAAATCAAATGTATTTTTACATAAGGAATAAAGCTAAAACGGCGATCCATTTCAAGCTTGATATAGTCTCTTTGATCTTGCGTTAGACCATCCCACTTGTTGATCGCAACGACTAACGCTCGTCCAGCGTCAAGCGCATAACCAATCATATGCAAATCTTGATCTACGATACCTTCGTGAGCATCAATAACAATCACGGTTACGTTAGAATCTTCAATCGCTTGCAAGGTCTTGATGACAGAGAATTTTTCTACTTTTTCATCGATTTTACCACGGCGACGTACACCCGCAGTGTCGATCAAGACATAGTCTCTGCCTTCACGCTGATAGGGAATATAAATACTATCGCGCGTCGTGCCTGGCATATCGAATACCACTACTCGGTCTTCGCCAAGCAGGCGGTTGACGAGCGTCGATTTACCAACGTTTGGACGACCGATAATGGCAAGCTTTAAGCCTCTTGGCTCTACTATGTTTTCTTGCTCAGGCATATCAGCCGTTAGCACTTCAAGCAAATTGCCCACACCGCGACCATGACTGGCTGCCATCGGATACGGCTCGCCCAATCCTAGTGCATAGAACTCGGCAGGCGCTGCATCATGTACACCGTCGACTTTATTAGCAACAACATAGACCGGCTTGCCTAACGTATGCAAAAACTTACCAATTTCAGCATCAGCACCAATCATACCGGCACGAGCATCAACGACGAATACAATAATATCTGCTTCATGGATTGCTGTATGCGACTGCTCAGACATATAGTCATCGATATTACCGCTACCGTCGTCAGCTTCACCGATACCACCCGTATCTACAACGATAAAGGATTTGTCTTCATAAGTTGCATCACCGTACTGACGGTCACGAGTCAATCCTGAAAGGTCAGCGACCAATGCCTGCCGACTTTTTGTGAACTGATTAAATAAGGTGGATTTACCGACGTTTGGACGACCAATTAAGGCGACCACAGGCTTGATACTCATGGGTTACTCTCAGTGAAAGGCACAATGACGGTCAGTACAGTTATTCTTATAACCAGTGACATAACAATAGTAATAGATATGCTGCAATTGACCGTTAATTAAAATGAATGATAGAACAATAGCAAAAATAATAGATGGCTATTTTACGATTAAAAATAGTATATAGG
This sequence comes from Psychrobacter sp. UBA3480, assembly GCF_002377945.1. GTDB lineage: Bacteria > Pseudomonadota > Gammaproteobacteria > Pseudomonadales > Moraxellaceae > Psychrobacter. The sequence continues at coordinate 105,487 of NZ_DFQV01000009.1, read as the reverse complement.
ATGGCTTCATTATACCTATTATACATAAATAAGTAGTATATATGGATAGCACATCGGTCGCATAGAGTACGCGAAAGCCTGTATTTAAACAAGCAATTTACACAAGGCACTAAACGCTGACTAAGCAGCGTTTGTGTTTTATAAATGATACTCAAGAATAGGCTTAAGGGCTATAGTGAAATATTACACTTCGTTAATCACCGATAAGCACCTATCTATATAGTTATTAGCGCACTAACTGCCAGATAGCAACTTGTCCTGACGTACTTTGAGTCATTAAACGGCTACCTTGAACTTGCAAGTTGGTCAACGCACCTTTTGTCTCTACACGACTGACAATGCTACCCGTAGCAGGGTTAAACAAGTGCACTACGCCATCGAAATCACCAATGGCGATATAGTTGCCAATCATCACAGGATTGGTGAGATCACGATAAGCCAATTCGTCACTTTCCCATAGCGTCTCACCACTGTTGCGATCATAAGCAACTACTTTGCCATCTAGACTGGTAGCGATAACTTGCTGAGGATTTACCGCCAGTGATTTGAGACTTGCAATTTCATTGACGAACATCACCTGACGTGAGGCCAAATCAATACCTAATAGCTGACCACTATAGCTGATCGCAAACAACTGATTTTTATCTACGATAGGTTTGCCATCGACATCGCTCATGCGCTCAACTTCACTACTACCAGCGCCTACGCCAACACGTCTTGACCATAGCGGAAGACCGTTATCGACAGTAATCGCATGCAGGCGACCATCAGCTGTCGCCAAAAGTGCCGTCTCATTGTCTAATAAAGTTGGCGCAGCGCTACCGCGAACGCTGATAGCAGGTACTTGAGTTGCGAACTGCCATACTGACTGTCCGGTTTGCAGCGACAGACCATGTAAGAAACCATCATTCGCTGATAATACCACACGATTATTGGTAATTAGTGCTGGCGTCAAAACCGAACCTGATAACTGCTGTTGCCAACGCTTTGCACCAGTCGTGCTATCAAACGCCATGACCTTGCCACCACGAGTACTAACGATAGCTGTCTGGCTCAATGCATCTACTGCAACACCGCCGGTAATTTGATCGTCAACATTGATGGACCATACACGCTCACCTGCACTATTAAACCCTGACAGTTCGCCACCGCGTGATGCCGTAACGATTTGACCATTGGCATAGCCAACTTGCAAATCTAGCGGATCCTTTTTGCTGGCTTTTTTGTTGCCAACATCGGTACTAAAAACAGGCTGTAGTACGCTAATCGGCTGAGCGATTTGTACCAATTTTACCGGATCATTAACGACCGGCTTAATACCGCGATTACATCCAATCACTGCCGTGCTCATTACTGCCAGTACGGCCACATGCATGACTGTCTTTTTGATAGTCTTGGTGTTTAACATTTTGCTAGAGCGAATAGATTGAGTCATTGTATGTTCTCACTACAGATAAATTATTATTAATTGGTAAATTGGCCAACGGCAAATTAGTAATCATTAGGTTATATTAAAAAAAGAGCTTTGGATGATTACCAACTCTCAATACTATCCTACTGACTTACTGCCCTGCTTCGACAGCGACTTCGTTCGAGGTATCCATCACTAGCGACGGCTCAGGAGCAGATGGCTCTTGAATAAGACTGGTTTGCTCAGCAATCGGCTCAGCCGTGATACCTAAGCTCTCCATCTTTAATGCCAATACTGCACGCGTTTCTTGACGGCTACGTAATAGCTCCCACGCATTGCTATAAGATTTAATCGCTGAGTCTTTATTGTCTTGTGCTAAGTAAATATCCCCTAGCAGCTCCTGCTGACTTGCTTCAAACGAGCTTGGCATGTCATTGTTTGCTTCTGACAGTGCAGCATCTGTATCACCTGCGGCCAATAACGTTTTTGCATAGCGTAAACGAGTAATCGCTTCTAGACCGGCATCACCCAAATCGATGGCCAATGCTTTTTTGAATGTCTCAGTCGCTGCTGCAAAGTCATCATTGTCTACTTGTTGACGTGCTTTTATCATCAGCGCTTGCCATGCATAAACCGACTCACCGTGCGTACTGACCAAAGTATCAATATCTTTGTCTAGCTGGCTACGACTTTGGGTAAGTGCTTCTTGAGCCTCTGCCTCTAAATCTGGGTTTTGCGAGGCCAATTTAACCTCTTCGTTTAGCTGCTGAATATCAGCATATTGATCGGCGGCGACGGTATCTACTCGCGCATGATTGTTTTGCCAGTATGTCCAACCAAAGTAGGCGGCCAGTGCTAACAAAATCGCAGTGACGATATAACTACCATATTGCTTTAGCGCTTGCATGGAGTTATCTGCATTCGGCGAATTAGGTGTCAGAGCCATATATATTTACCTGATAAAATTTACATTAAATTGCT
>NZ_DFQV01000009.1:0-102931 GCF_002377945.1 Psychrobacter sp. UBA3480 | reverse complement strand
TGCTCACCTGTCTGCATGTCTTTAATACTAATCGTATTATCATCCAGCTCTTGCTGGGCGATGATGACTGTCAATGCCGCGCCTGACTTGTCTGCCTTCTTCATTTGCGCTTTTAGACTCGTGGCACTGGCCATCTTTACTCGTACATCTGGACGACTGTGACGTAAGTTCTGTGCATAGCTTATACCAGCACTATACACCTCAGGATGGGCCACCACGAATACATCACAAGCAGGTATGTCAGCAATCGGCGCTACCGCTTCTATCAGTAATAATAGACGCTCAAGCCCCATTGCAAAACCAACACCAGGCTCAGATTTGACTGGTTTATTGCCATCTGTACCGATTGATTTCAATTGCCCTACTAGCCCGTCATAACGACCACCCGCACAAACAGTAGCTTGGCTTCCAAGCTTATCTGTTACCCACTCAAATACCGTTTTATTGTAATAATCAAGGCCACGTACTAAGTGCGGATTGATTTCAAAATCAATATTAAGCGCAGTCAAATAGGCTTTGACTTGTTCAAAATGCGCCACACTCTCTTCACCCAAAAAGTCAGCAAGCTTTGGCGCATCTGCTAATACTGCTTGCGTGCTCGCCTCTTTACTATCTAAGATACGTAAAGGGTTAGTCGTTAAACGACGTTTGCTGTCTTCGTCTAGCTGGTCTTTTTTATCAGTCAAGTAAGTGACCAATGCTTCGCGATAAGCATAGCGCTCATCCAGCTCACCCAAACTGTTTAGTTGCAAACGCATCTCATTGTTGAGGCCTAGCTCTTTCCACATCAAATGAGTCATCGCAATCAGCTCAGCATCAGCATCTGGTAATGCACTACCGAAGCTCTCGACACCTAACTGATGAAACTGACGATAGCGGCCTTTTTGCGGGCGCTCGTAGCGGAACATTGGGCCGATATACCAAAGCTTGGGCGTGTCACCGCGTAGCAAGTTGTGCTCGATAACTGCGCGTACTGCTCCAGCCGTGCCTTCAGGACGTAACGCCAACGGCGTTGGCGGCTCAGATTTATCAGTAAAGCTGTACATCTCTTTTTCGACGATGTCAGTCGCGCCGCCAATAGCACGGGCAAATAGATCCGTCTGTTCAACGATAGGCAAGCGAATATGCTCGTAACCGTACCTACCAAGTACATCAGCCAATATCGTTTCTAAATGCAGCCACTTTGCTGATTGGTCAGGCAAAATATCATTAAAACCTTTGATAGCTTTGATCATGGTACGGTCGTATCCTTAAATGTTTAACAGGTATTCTATTATTGTTTTCTATATATTCAAATAAGCGCTATATGTGATTGATACTGTGACGGTATAGCCTAACGTATCAATCTATTCTATGGCTTATTTTACGCGAATGATTTCATTCTCACGTTTTTTCGCCAAATCTTCTGCATGGGCGCGAACCATACCTTCTATTTCATCAACCAGATTACCTGTATCGATAAGGTGGCTTTTTTCACCCATACGATAGACCAGTGATCGAGGGGCAGCACCAACGATACCGATATCGGCCTCTTTTGCTTCCCCTGGACCATTCACCTTACAGCCGATCACAGATAGGTTCATCGGTTCACGAATATCTTCTAAGCGAGACTCTAACGCTGTCATCACTTTAATCACATCAAACTCTTGACGCGAGCAGCTTGGACAGGCGATAAAGTTTACACCATTCGAGCGGATATTAAGCGATTTTAGAATATCAAAACCGATCTTAATCTCTTCTTCAGGCTCAGCGGCTAATGAGATACGAATAGTATCGCCAATACCATCTAGTAATAATCCACCTAGCGCAATAGCAGATTTGACAGCGCCCGTTCGGTAGACACCCGCTTCCGTCACGCCCAAATGTAATGGGTTATCAATTTGCGCTGATATTAAACGATAAGCATCCAATGTCAAAAACACGTTGCTGGCTTTAACAGATACTTTATATTGGTCAAAGTTAAGACGCTCTAAAATATCAATATGGCGCATTGCCGATTCAAGCATTGCTTCGCCAGTTGGCTCAGTATACTTGCGCTGTATGTCTTTTTCTAAAGAGCCAGCGTTGACGCCAATACGAATAGGAATATTATGATATTTGGCGCAAGCGACCACTTCACGTACTTTGGCATCGCTACCAATATTACCCGGATTGATACGTAAGCAGTCAGCGCCCGCTTCAGCAACGGCCAAAGCGATTTTATGATCAAAATGTACATCAGCGATCAAAGGCACGCTTACCAATTTGCGAATTTCACCAAAGGCTTTAACGGTATCCATCGTTGGCGTTGACACGCGCATCAAATCTGCACCTGCTTCGACACAACGCTCGATTTGAGCGACAGTGGCTGCTACATCACAGGTATCAGTATTGGTCATGCTCTGTACGCTAATTGGTGCATCACCACCAACCGCGACATCACCGACATAGATTTTTTTGGTCAGACGACGATTAATAGGCGATGGCATTGACATACATAAATCCTTGAATCAAAAATAGAAAAGCCCTAGGCCTTTGTACATATAATATAAACTAGCTGAATCGGCAAACACATATGCGCTTTATTCAAATTTGGCGCTTATGCAACTGGCTATGGTGCCAATTCGAATGTGGCTTGCTTATCTGTTGCATACGTATCTAACGCAACTGGTTGTTGATTGAGCATCAAGCTAACATTATCAATATTATCAATTTGCACATTGAACGGTGGCATACCTGACAAGTCATAGTTACCAGCAGACTGAGAACCATTTATTAAACTGTTTCCATAAGCATCCGTGATACTAACCACAGCATCGCTTGTCAATACAAGGTTTAAGGTAGCAGTCGTTGCAGCATCACCTAGATTCAATGCAGAGCCAGAAGCACCAACGCCACTCGCGTCACTATTGATGGCGGCACCTTGGGCTTGCTCTATCGCTGACATGTCTTCAACAGCTGATACAGGCTCTTGGGTGTTTTCTTTGCTAGCGTTACTCACCATGCGGAATAGGAACACCGCCAAGATAATCAATCCGATAACGCCTATGATCAATAGAGGGTTAAAGCGGATGCGGTTATGAGTATCACGCTGCAAAGTCCCCATTGGGCGCAGCGGCGTATCGATATTACTGGCTGATTTGGCCTTTAGCTCATTAGGATAAGCGGCATCGAAGCTACTAGCGATTTTTGCTGAATCTAAGCCCAAATATTTGGCATAGTTAATCGCAAAACCACGAGCAAATGCAGCCTGTGGTAGCTCAGCAAAGTTTTCGCTCTCTAGCGCTTCTAGATGACGCTTTAGAATAAACAGCTCAGCCGCCGCTGCTTCTAAAGTTACTTGCTTGTTTTTGCGGGCTTGCTGCAACACGGCACCAAATGATCCCTGAGCGTTAGATTGAGTGTTAGATGATGGGGTGATCATTTCCATGGTGCCTCTGGATTGTTAAGCCAAGTCTTAAGTTGTTTTGCTTCATCACTTAGCGGATAAGCGGATAAAAGCTGCTGTGCCAATTGCTGGCGCGTTGTTATATTATTTTGTGCTGCTGCAAGCTTGATACCTTGTAAGAGCAAGCGCGGGCTAATACCCTGCCCCTGCACCAATATCAGCGTCTCATCATACAGTCTCTGTGCCTGCGGTACACGCTGTTGGTTGAGCAGCAAATCTACCAGTTCGATATGAGCAATAATACTATTACGATTGCCATCGAGTGCCCGTAAAAACGCTTTTGAAGCAGCACTATTATCGCCTAACTGCAGATAAGTACGACCTAGGTTTTCTAGCGCGCCAATACGGCCTTCATAGCCTAGCGTCGCCCCTGCAATCTCAAACTGTTCTGCTGCTTCACGGTAGCGCTTTGTCTGTGACAGATACACGCCATAATTATTGTGTGCTTGTACAAAGTCTTTATCTAGCGCGATTGCTTTTTTGAAGTATTCATCAGCTTTGGCTAGATTGATACGGCTGCCTTCTTGCTGCAACAAAACGCCCATCATATCATAGGCTGGCGCATAACGGCTATCGGCAGCAAAGGCTTTTTCGAGCTGCTGCTGCGCGGTATCTAGCTCATTTTTTCGGATGTATTGCGCGGCAAGTGAGGTACGCACACGGGCAATTTCCTGCTGATCTAAATTTCGATCATTGCTAGCGCGCGTAGATGTTTGATAAGGAGAGTTACCTAGCAAATCATTAGTCGGGGTGGTCTGACAGCCACTTAATACAAGAACGCCAAACACTGCTGACAGCACTGCACGCTTTGGCAAAGCGGTTTGGGCAGCACTGATACTCGACTGCTTATAAAATTTAGAAAATGATTTTTGATATTTGAACTGACAAGAATTTTTAGAAGTCATCATAGCCGCCATCATAAAACTGGGATTCAATGCGTTCGATCTTCGAGGCCTCAGTTTAATAGATTTAACCCCTATAAGTACAATTTAGTTGTTATTAATTGCCATGTTCTGCAATCTTGACAGTCATTGCTACATTTTCTTACCATTGCGACAGACAAAAGACAGCTAAAACGCTATACCAGTCGAATATAACGTTTATCTTCTAGAGAACTACTAAACGCTTTCACGATCTTTGATGCTCTGCTGCCACGCGGCTGAGCGTCTAGTACGATCGGCAACTTGTCCAACTAACTGACCACAGGCGGCATCGATGTCATCACCACGTGTTTGACGAATCGTACAAACAAAACCCGCTTCGCTCAATATGTTACTAAACGCATGAATACGGTTATTGCTTGATTTGTCATACGGTGCATGTGGAAACGGGTTAAACGGAATAAGGTTAATCTTACTTGGTAACCCTTCTAATAGAGCAACCAACTGATGGGCATGCTCATTGCTATCATTGACCCCATCAAGCATCACATACTCAATCGTAACGTGCTTCTTATGACGTGGATTGACATCATAGACATAGTTTTTTGCCGCTGCAATCAGCTCTTCTAACGGATATTTCTTGTTAATTGGCACCAACTCATTACGCAGCTCATCATTTGGTGCATGCAGTGAGATAGCCAATGCCACATCGATGTCTTGTGCTAGCTGATACATTTTCGGGACGACACCAGAAGTCGATAACGTGACGCGACGCTTTGACAATCCATAAGCATGATCGCTTAGCATCAGCTCCATTGAGCCTACCACAGGCTTATAGTTCAATAGCGGCTCACCCATGCCCATCATCACCACGTTGGTGACGTTATTTTCCCATAGGCTATGGTCAACGTTTTCTAAACTTTCATTTTCATCTGTCATATATGACGCATTAGCGACCCATAACTGACCGATAATTTCAGCTGCACTTAAGTCACGCTCGAACCCTTGCTTGCCTGTACTACAGAAACTACAGTCTAGTGCACAGCCTACTTGAGAAGACACGCATAATGTCTTACGGCCATTTAACTTGCTATCATCTGCAGGGATAAGCACTGTCTCAACCAACGAACCGCCAGTAACTTCAAATACCCACTTACGTGTACCATCATCACTGTATTGACGATGAATTACTTTGGGCGGTATCACACAGGCATTAAGCGATAACTTGTCTCGTAACGACTTACTCAGATTAGTCATTTGCTCAAAATCTGTCACGCCATGCTGATAAATCCACTTAATCACCTGAGTTGAGCGGAACGGCTTTTCGCCAATACTCTTGAAGTAATCAGCCAGTTGCGCTTGCGTCATACCCAATAGATTGGTTTTGGCATGTGCCTCATCTACTAGCTTAATGCTATCAGTAATCTTAGCAGGTACGTGCTGAGTAGGTGCTTGAACAGTTGACATAATAGGTAACCTTTTTGCAGAAGCTTAGATAAGCGGTGCAATTATTTATATGGGCTTTGCCATACATACATGGGTGCATGAGCAATCCGCTATGAGCGCAGTTTTTCGAATTAATGAAAACATGCTGATAAGGGATTGATAACGCTAAGTAAAATTAATAATGAGGCAAGTCACTAAGAATTTCAATGAATAATATAATTATAGAACTCTAAAGCGGATACAAGGCAGCCGATTGCAGATTGTACAAGTAGTACATCTGATGAGGGTGACGCCCTAGCAGTTTAGTAATTCTTGGACTATAGGATGATTATAATAGCTAAAACGGCCTATACCCATAAGATATAAGCCGTCTCGCAAACCAATTATAAACAATCAATGTTGTAAATAATTCGTCTATAGTCAATCAAGTATAAAACTTATACAGGTAAGATCAGTTTAAATCGTAGCTGTCTTATTATAGCAGTTACCTCAAACAAATCGCACGCCGTAAAAGCTTATAGTTTATTTACTATATTAGCGTGTACGTGCACAAACTTCATCATCGCTGAAGAAGTAGCTGATTTCACGTGCTGCTGATTCAGCTGAATCTGAACCATGTACTGCGTTTTCGTCGATGCTGCTAGCGAAATCAGCACGGATAGTGCCTTCGGCAGCTTCTTTTGGGTTAGTTGCACCCATGATTTCACGATGCTGAGCGATAGCGTTTTCGCCTTCTAATACTGATACCAATACTGGACCTGACATCATGAAAGATTTTAGGTCGTTGTAAAATGGACGCTCAGCGTGCTCAGCGTAAAAACCACCTGCTTTTTCATCATCAAGTTGTAGCATTTTAGCTGCAACAATTTTTAGACCAGCTTGTTCGAAACGGCTGTAGATAGCGCCGATGTGGTTGCCAGCAACTGCGTCAGGTTTGATGATAGATAAAGTACGTTCGTTAGCCATGAGAAGCTCCTAATAAATGATAAATTCAATAAAATATGAAAAAATAATGCGTTGCTTTAGCTTTAGCCACAATGTTGACTTGGACTGTTTTACACAACTCATGGTATATCAGTGTATAACCATAAGCGCCAACATCGGATTGCTGCCTATTATAATGATTAAGGCCATAAATGATAGGGTTAATTTATGACCATACCTTGCATAAAAGTAAATTTATTGTGCATTAGTCGTTGATAATGCTATAAGTTCTAACAAAAGCAAAAACCCCAACGCTCAGCATCGGGGTTTTTTTATTGATACTAAAAACTATTTAATCAAGTTTGTAGTAGAAACTAAGCGTCGTACGGATCACGCAATACGATAGTCTCTTCGCGATCAGGACCAGTTGAGATAATATCAACTGGGCAACCAATCAGTGCTTCGATACGTTTGATGTATTTTTTAGCGTTTTCTGGAAGCTCATCATAGTTAGTGATACCAACGGTAGACTCACTCCAGCCTTGCATGGTTTCGTACTTAGGCGTGACTGACTCATAGAATTCAGCATCATGCGCGCCTGCACACTCAGTCTCAGGTAGGTTATAACCCACACCGATTAGCAACTCTTCAAGACCATCTAGTACGTCAAGCTTGGTCAAGCAGATACCTGACATAGAGTTAAGTACTACTGCACGGCGTAATGCTTCAGCATCGAACCAACCACAGCGACGTGCACGGCCAGTTGTCGCACCAAATTCATGACCGACTTTGGCTAAGTGAGCACCAACATCATCGAACAATTCAGTTGGGAACGGACCACTACCAACGCGCGTGGTGTACGCTTTGGTAATACCAAGCACATAGTCTAAATACAATGGACCGATACCTGTACCCGTTGATACACCGCCAGCTGTTACGCTTGAGCTGGTTACAAACGGATAAGTACCATGGTCGATATCAAGTAGCGTGCCTTGAGCACCTTCAAACATTAGGTTTTTGCCAGCCAGACGTAACTGATTTAGGTCTTCAGTTACATCAGTAACCATACCTTTAATCTCTTCTTTCCACTCTTTACAAAGTTTAAGTGTCTCATCAAAATCAATCGCTTCAACTTTATAGTACTCAGTCAGTTGGAAGTTGTGATATTCGATTAGGTTACGTAGTTTTTCTTCTAGATCTTCACGGAACAAATCAGCAAGTTTAATCGCACGGCGTGCTACTTTGTCTTCGTATGCAGGACCGATACCGCGACCTGTTGTACCGATTTTACCAGAACCACGCTTGGCTTCACGAGCTTGATCAAGTGCCACGTGATAAGGCATGATAAGTGGGCAATTAGGAGAGATACGTAGACGCTCACGTACTGGTACGTTGTTGTCTTCTAGCTCTTTCATTTCCTTTAGTAGTGCATCAGGTGCTAACACCACGCCATTACCGATAAAGCAAGTGACGCCTTCACGCAAGATACCTGATGGAATCAAATGCAAGACAGTGGTTTTGCCATCGACAACCAACGTGTGACCAGCATTATGACCGCCTTGGAAGCGAGCTACTGCTGAGGCTTTTTCGGTAAGTAAATCAACGATTTTACCCTTACCTTCGTCGCCCCATTGGCTACCCAAAACTACAACATTCTTACCCATGATCAATCCTTACCTTTATGTATTGAGGTGTGTGCAATAAAAGCTGAAAATTAAAATGATTTTCTTAGCTATATCTTTTTATCTCAGTGATTTATGAAATAGAAACACTGAGATATCTAACGAATAATTTTGCGTTCTCATAATGTGTACTGAACACTTTTGGCTGCGTGAGCCATTCAATAGCCTACTATTAGACAATTAAACAGTTTGTAGCTGCCATTGGCTGTCATCAGCCATGCTCAAACGATGCGTCACATCATCTGGACTGTCCTGTGCATCTAACGGCATAGTGACGCGATAGCCTTGCTGACGTAGACTCTCTACTTGTTGCAGTAGCGTCTGCATCTCATCTGTGTTTGCATTGGTCAAAGCGGAAAAATCAACCAAGACAACGGTTGGCGCATCTAACTGTGTATGAGCCAACAATCGGCTGACATCCATACTAAAGCCTGTGGCCGCGCGTAACGCTTGCGTCTGGCTTTGCATACCGTCGAAACGTCCACCACGTACGAGTGGCTGCGTTTCGCTATTGATATAACCATTGAAGACGATGCCAGTATGATAGTGATAACCTGATAGCTCAGTCACATCGATACTGACTGGGCACTCCCATTGGTCTTGTAGATAGTTTTTCAAACGCTGTAGCTCATCGATCGCCGTTGCGATTTGGCTGTCTTGCTGCGCCGCATCCGATAATTTGGCTAATAGGTTTGCGATATCGTGACCAAAGCGTGCCAACACATAAAAATCATCACCCATTGGCAAAGCGCGGCAAACACGCTTGAGCTCTGGTAGGTTTTTATTGGCATATAAGTACATCAATTGTTCAGTATCACTGTCTGACAATTCAGCCAACTCAGCCAAACGTTTGAATATCGCTACATGACCCAAATCGATATGGAGCGCTGCACTCATATTGAGTTTATTTACCATCGTAAATAGCACATCTATCAGCTCAATATCTGCCGCTAGTGACGCACAGCCAAATATCTCAGCACCCAACTGTAGCGGCGTACGTGAGCCAAACAGTCCTGATGGCAAGGTATGAATCACATCACCAACGTAGCAATAACGCGCAATACCCGTACCACCATGATGCGCATCTATACGCAAAATCTGCGGGGTAATATCAGCGCGGACGCCCATTAGGCGACCGGTCAACTGATCGATAATCTTAAAGGTTTGGCGTTTCAAATCTTCTGACGCATCACTTAGCAAAGACTCAGTAAACTCGATCATCGGCGGACAAACTAGCTGATAACCATGAGTAATAAGCTGCTCGATTAACTGATGTCTAAGCACTTCTTGCTTATGCGCATCTTCAAACAGGACATCAACCACCCCATCAGGCAATAGCCAACTATTGGCAACATCACTGCCAAAGTTACTCAAATATGGCATGCGATTGGGTGCAGCACTGTTTTCGGCAGGCTGAGACACTGTTTCGTTGGTAGAATTTGGCTGGGCAGGTTTTGCAGAATCAGAACTAACAGACACAATAAATCCTTGTTTGGCGTATCGCTTACCAAAAACGCGGTACTGATGCGGTACTTAAAGGGTGATTTGCCGGGTATTGACGCTGTGTGTGTTTATTTTTAACGCGCAACATCATTGACCCAATTATTTATAAACAAACCAGGTAACCGCAAAAGGGTGAATAATAAGTATAATTTAGAATGATAAGACGAGTATCTTTATGCGCTAAAAAATTGCGACAAATAATCAAGGCACTTTATGCTTTAGTTTAGCATAGCACTCAAGGTTCGCCTAGTGACAATTAGCCACAATCACTATCTAATTACAGTTCAATTGCTGCTTATTAGCTTAGCAGATGTAACAGTCATCGTTGATGTATTTGGCTCAATATTGGGCGAATAGCCGAGAGGTTTATTTTTTGTTATCCATAAGATAATGAGCGCGATTACGGCAGCGTCATCAACACAGACTCATGATACACTAACACATATTTTTATCTCGGAAGCCTTATGTCATCTGATTACCACCCAAACCCTGCCATCAACCAAACCAACGTCTTAGGCACCGCACTTGCCAGCTGTTGTTTCGATCCAATTACTGGCTACTATCGCAATGGTTTTTGTCATACTGGCAACCATGATGTCGGTCAACATACCGTCTGCGCCAAGATGACCAGCGAGTTTTTAAACTTCTCTGCCAGTCGCGGTAATGACCTGATTACCCCACTACCTGAATACAACTTTCCTGGTCTCAAACCTGGTGACTACTGGTGCATCTGCGCGTTACGTTGGGTTGAAGCATTGGACTTTGATATTGCACCGCAAATCAAACTAGAAGCGTGTCACGAAAGCCTATTGGCATTGGTAGATATCGATACGCTAAAAAGCTATGCCCTATAGAAACCTATGCCCTATAGATAGTATTGGCACACGATAAAACCGTAGCAGCGTTCACAGTATATTTGGATTATTGAAGTTTTTTATTATATGACAGGAAAGTATATGGAAAATGATAATAATCAATTGATTAAAAAAACGGCTCATATTGCGCCTGATTCCAATATGAATCATATCTACGCCAATATGAATGACAAGCATCTCTATTTGGACGATGATGATAGCTATATCTATGGTGATGTGGACGCCACTACTGAAGATACTATTGAGACCATGACGGTCTACGATCCTGACTCTGAGCGCTATGAAGATATTGATTCATCAAGCGCAGGTGAAGTGGTCAATTGCTACGCTTACTCACGTAAAACAGGTGAGAACCTTAATAGAGTGGCGCTCAATGATGTGAGTCGTACGCTAGGGAACAACGGTCAATTTATTTGGCTTGGGCTATATGATCCAAGCTTAGAAACCATGGTCAAAGTAAAAGAAGCCTTTGACCTGCATGAGCTAGCGATTGAAGATGCCTTTGCTGATCATCAACGCGCCAAGGTCGAAAACTATGATAATGACATGGTCTTTGTGGTGCTACGTACGGCCAAGCTCGAAGACAATGTCATTCGTTATGGTACTACTGCGATATTTATGGGTAAAAACTACCTCATTACGATTCGCAATGGCCCGTCAAACTCTTATGCGCCAGTACGTGAGCATTGCCATCGCCGTCCTGAAAAGCTACGCATGGGGCCTATATTTGTATTACACGCTATCCTCGATTTTATCGTTGATAACTATATGCCAATTACCGATCGATTGGGCCGTTACTTGCGCGAGCAGGAGCGCTATGTATTTACCTCTGAGTTTGATAAAGGCACGCTAAAAAACCTCTATGAGCTTAAATCGCAACTGGTACATATGCGCGCCATTATCTTACCTGTGCAGGACATCTGTAGCTTTTTTATCAATCATAAAAAAAGTGAGATTGTCTCTGGTTTTTCTCAAGCCGCTAAGCCGTATTTTCGCGATGTCAACGATCACCTCTTACACTCACTAGATGCTATTAATGGTCTCAATGAAATGCTGAGCGTGGTGATGAATACCTATATGGCGATGGTCAATATGGGTCAGAATGAAGTGGTGCGTAAGCTTGCGGCATGGGCAGGTATTCTGGCAGTGCCGACAGCTATCGCTGGTATCTATGGCATGAACTTTGACTTTATGCCTGAGCTGCATTGGAAGTATTCTTACCTTGTTATAATGGCCATAATTATCGCCTTATGTAGCTATCTGTACTACAATTTTAAAAGATTGAAATGGTTGTAATGTCAAACGATAGGCATAAAAAAAGAGCGACCAGTGGTTGCTCTTTTTTTATGCCTATCGTTTTGTATTGCTATCTAATTATTCACGGCGATGCTTATTATTCACGGCGATGCTTGGTATGGCTATCAGGCGCTTGAGCATTATCAGGCAACAATGCTTTAACCGTTAGGTTTGCATGCTGCTTATCAAGATTATCCTCTGGACGACCAAACGTTTTTGCTGTCCAAGTCAGGATTACAATAGAGCCGCTTAGTAGCATGATGGCCACGGAAATTGTCGCTAGCAGCCATAAATGAAAATAGTCTGAAACAGCCTGCACATCAACCACCAAATGTCGTGACAAGGCCGTTATAGCAATAAATATCAAAAACTGTACTGGCAGTCGGTGGGTTTTAAAATAAATCCCTATCATAGCCAGTAGCTCAAGGTAAATAAATAACATCAATATGTCTTTTAGATCCGCTGAACCCTTTTGGACAATATAGATAAACTCTTTTCCTGCGGTCCAAACGACAACCACACTGATTAGAAATAAAATAACGTAATGACAGATATCGACAAACTCTCTACCAATACTTTGTAGTCGCTCATGAACACCTACGTTTTTTTTAGCCATGTTTAGGTCCTATCAACTGAAATGTGGTTGATTTAGCCTGAGTCTATGTTATCTCAGGCCCCTTATATATCGGCAATCAGTATTCGTATGACTATTTTTTTAGCCTTTATTCAAACCCGCTGATTTTTCAGCAGCATCGACCGTTTGGCGAATAAGCGTGTTAATAGTCATTGGGCCAACGCCGCCTGGTACTGGCGTATAAGCGCTGGCAATGTTTTCCATACCTTTCATTTCGATATCACCAACACCGCCATCATCTGTAGGATGGAAGCCTGCATCAATGACAACCGCTCCTGTTTTGATCCACTCCGCTTTAATCAGCTCAGGTACGCCTACCGCACCAACCACGATATCTGCACGCTTAATATGTGCTGCCAAATCTTGAGTTCTTGAATGGCAGATCGTAACCGTACAGTTAGCATTCAATAGCATCATCGCCATTGGCTTACCTAGTATAGCACTACGCCCTACGACCACTGCTTCTTTACCTGATAGCTCAATATTATGATGCTCTAACAAATGCATGATGCCCTGCGGTGTACATGATCCATAAGCTGACTGCTGCATGGCCATACGACCAAAACCAAGACAAGTCACACCATCGACGTCTTTTGCTAAGTCAATCTGCTCAAAACAAGCACGCTCATCAATATGCTCAGGAACCGGATGCTGTAGCAAAATACCATGTACATCTGGATTGCTATTTAACTCATCTATCTTTGCCATGAGCTGCTCAGTGGTCGTAGCACTTGGCATCTCAACGCGTATAGAGTCCATGCCAACACGCTTACAGGCGTTGCCTTTCATACGAACATAAGTAGCAGAGGCCGGATCATCACCAACCAATATCGTCGCTAAGCTTGGGGTGCGGCCAGTCTTTTCCTTAATCGTATCTACGCGCGTGCGCAGATCCTGTTCTATTTGTTTGGCAAGTGCTTTGCCGTCCAAAACGGTGGCGGATTCTTGGGCAGTAGACATAGTAACTCCAATAGAGGGTACGATATAAAAAAATAAAGACAGCGCGCGCAAATACTTTGCATGCCTGTCCTTTGCTTCGTCAATCTTTGACTAAGAGTAATATTGTACCTGTGTACGCTACAAAATCCTAGCGTAAGATAAAGCCTGCACACTGATAATTTTTTATAATAAGTGAATTAAACAGTATTGTTTATATATAGGCAAATGCATCTTGTGCTTTCATCAAGAATAGCATCGACTGAGGGATGACTTCCTAAAAATAATCATTCATTGCCATTTTATTCGACTATCGAACCAAACACACTATCGATCGCCTGTATCGTCAGTTCAATTTCAGCCGCCGCAAGCGTAGGATGAACCAAAAACATTAGACTACTCTCTCCTAGCTGCTTTGCCATTGGCAATCTAATGCTTGGACGCAACCCAGTATTATCAAAGGCCTTCTCCAAATAAACCTCTGACGCAGATCCAGAAAAGCAAGGCACACCTTGATTGTTAATTGCTTCAATAATACGGTCACGTGTCCAGCCATCAGGTAGATTATCGGACTGCACATAGATATATAATTTGTAGTAAGCATGGTTAGTATTTGAGAACTGCGCTAAATGCTCTAGTCTCGGCACACAAAGGTAGCCTTTGGACTCCCATTTGCTACAGGCCTCTAGTATGGCTTGCGCATTAGCAGTCCGTTTGGCTGTCCACTCACTCATTTTTTCCAGTTGAATACGCCCCAGAACACCTTGCATCTCAGTCATACGCCAATTGGTGCCAAAGCTCTCATGGAGCCAATTGTAGCCAGATGATTGCTCCATTTCATAGACTGCCGCATAGCTCTTACCATGATCCTTATACGCCCACATTTTTCGCCATAGCAGCTCGCTATCAGTGGTGACCATACCGCCCTCACCTCCTGTGGTCATAATCTTATCTTGGCAAAAACTCCATGCCCCAACATGACCAATACTGCCAACGCTTCGCCCTTTATATCGTGAGCCATGAGCTTGCGCGCAATCTTCAATGACATATAGGTCATGCTCATCTGCCAGTGCCATAATGCTGTCCATATCGCATGGCCAGCCAGCTAAATGGACGCACACGATACCTTTCGTCTTGTCGCTTAATACAGCTGTGATGGTCTCAGCGGTGATATTGCCAGTTGCTTTATCGACATCTGCAAATATGGGCGTCGCACCTGCATTGACGATTGATGAAATACTGGCAATAAAGGTACGCGGTGTGACAATGACCTCATCACCTGCACCTATATCGAGTGCTTGTAACGCGACATCCAATGCCAAGGTGCCATTACCCAATGCTATTGCGTATTTACTACCTGTCCAGTCAGCAAACTCTCGCTCAAACTGACGACATTCTTCGCCTGTCCAATAATTGACTTTATTAGATAATAGCACTCGACTGACAGCATCAGCCTCATGTTGCGTAAATTTTGGCCAAGGTGAAAAAGGGGTATTTAGCATATGTTCCTCTATGGTACTTATGTCTAATGTTGTGTCACGCTCTACAATAAACTGCTCACTATGTTATTAACCTTCCTATCTATTATGACTCTCTTGATGCCTAATATCTTTTGATTAACTGTATTGCTATCAGCAAAGAGTACTTTTAAAGCATTTCTTCATTAATACTATTGCCCATGAATTTACTCATAGTTGCTTCGCCCTCAGCACTGATGCCATCTTTAATAATAACTTTTTTCACTGTTTTAAATAAAATCTTGATATCCAGCCACAGCGACTGATTGTCCACATACCATGTATCTAGTGCAAACCTCTCATCCCACCCGATAGCGTTGCGACCATTGACTTGAGCATAACCTGTAATACCTGGACGAACGTCGTGTCGGCGCGCTTGTTCATCATTATATAAGGGCAAATATTCCATCAATAATGGTCGCGGGCCCACTAGACTCATATCGCCTTTTATGACATTCCAAAGCTCAGGCAACTCATCAAGGCTGGTGTTACGCAGCGCTTTACCAAACGATGTCAATCGCGCGCCATCTTCCAAAGGATTGCCATCTGCGTCTATATCATCCTTCATTGAGCGAAACTTTATCATCTCAAATGGCTTGCCATCCAGACCTGGACGAATCTGACGAAATAGAACAGGCGCGCCAAGATTTTTACTCACCTTGTAGGCAGTTGCAGCATAGACAGGAGATAGCACTACTAACGCTGTTGTTGCACCTACAATGTCAAATAGTCGTTTTATCATTTATAAACCCAACATATTTATTAGTCGTTTATTGACTTTATCTGCATCAAATTTCTCTTGTGCTAGCTTGTAGCTTTCATCACCCATCTCTTTAATTTGTTCAGGATGTTCTATAAAGTAAATCATTTTCTCTGCCAAAGCTTTTGGGTTCCATTTTTCTACTAAAAACCCATTTACTCCATCAATAACCGTCTCACGGCAACCAGGTACATCAGTAGTGATAATAGGTCTTCCAATTGCCATCGCTTCCTGAGTGCTGCGAGGCACCCCTTCACGATAAGACGGCAGTACAAACACATGATGATTTGCAATCCAGTCTTTTACATTATCAACATGACCAGGATAGTTTACGATGTTCGATGCAATCAACTCATCTAACTCTGATTTCTGCAATGCACCCATATTAGAAGCATCTATCTCTCCTAAAATAGTGAAATATGCTTCAGGATATATTTTCTTTACTATTTTTATAGCGGAAATAAGATCATGGACACCTTTTTCTTTCAATAAGCGACCAATAAATAAAAATTTGATAGGTTCTTCGATATTTATTATGGATTGATATTTGTACTGGCTTAGATTTAAGCCGATACCACCTAGCACATTTACCTGTTTCACTTGTATTTTATACCGCTTCAATAAATCATTAGGATCATCAGTATTTAAAAATATAAGACGATTTAACCGTGGCAAAGCAATTTTATACAATAAGACCTGGATACCTTTAATCACTTTTACCTTCTTGCTGAGGCCTTCAGGTTGATCTGTAAAACAATAACCCAATCCTTCGAGCATACCTACAACCTGTGGAACCTTTGCTATTTTTGCTGCTAATGTGCCAAAGATGACGGGTTTAGAAAAGTAAGAGAACACAACATCTGGTGCTATTTTCTTAATAACTTTGGACAGATGATAAGCTGCTGTGATATCCGCTAAAGGATTTAAACCACCTCGATTTAAACTATAGGTTACAGGTATGGCACCCAACATTTCTATTTTCTTTAGCTCATCTTGAGTATACTCAGAAGTAAACGCATAGACAGTATGCTGCTGTCTGACCAACTCCTGAATAAGGTCAGCGCGAAAGCCATAAAAACTATAAGCAATGGTGCCTAAAATAATTATTTTCATCCATTCACCACCTATACTCTACTTGAGGAGGACTTCCTAAAAGACGATCTTTTAAGCCTTAAGATATAAAAAAAACTGATATATATAGCCAAATAGTTGTATATCCTTAAACGTACTGCGGTGCCTAAATTATCGTTTCCGATCAGCCAAACACTGCCGTAGAACACGAAAAATATAATGAGAAAACGTACAAAGCTGTCTGCTAACTTAATGTTCTTTAATACATATATGAGCATGAAAAAGAAAGGAACGGTTTCGAGTACAAATAGTACAAGCGCTAGCGGGTTAGTAATGTACAAGCCTAGCATCTGCCCCAAAAAGCTAATTATAAAATTAGGTATAAACAGTATAGGATTAGAGAAGCTGAGACCTAGAGTCGAGCCACCTTCCGACTCTTCAAATCCAGACCGATACTCAGTTAGCAAGTCCAAAACGCCTAAATAGTTTGCTGCAAACAGAAGTCCAAGATAGAGAAGACCTAAATAAAAAGCTCTACTTTTAGTAAATTTTATTTTTAAGAAAAGTAAACTAAGCAAGTAGGCATACCCTAAATAAGGTCTTATCTCTATTAAGAAAAATCCAATCGCCACAGATAATAAAAAATAAAAGACAGCACCAAAGATACTATGACTATTTAAGAACCACTTTACTGTCAGGCATCCTAATAGAAAACTAAAGGCCATAAATATATCGCGAAATATATCTGTTGAAAAAAAGAATATCGTTGGATGAATCAAGCAAACTAAAAGAGCGTATAAATAGTATTTTTGATTTCTTTTGAACGTTATGCCTGAAAGTCTAACTACCATAATGGGAAGGGCTATTAAACTTAAAAAAAATAAGAAATAAGTAGTCAAATCACGCGAATACAAGCCAAAATCGTTTAACCACCTTAGTAATACTGGCCAAATATTTACTGCGGTATCTGTAAAGCCTTCAGCATAAGAGTTATAGTAATTAGCATCGCTGCCACCGCCCAAGTTTATTATTAAAATATCGTATTCCATCAGTACAAATGCAATTATTTTTGAGAAAAAGATAGCGGTAACTAATAAAAATATATTAGAGTTAGAAAATCTCTCGAATAATTGCTGTTTATTTCTCATGGTATATTTCCACCCATTCATCAGAAATAATCTTTATATCAAATTTGTCTTTGGCATATTGTCGACCTAGAATGTTCTTCTGTTCAATTAATAAATTAGCTTCGATGGCCTTTGCTAAAGCTTCAGGCTTACGAATAGGTACGATACTTCCATAACCGTCTAATATCTCACGGGCGCCGCTAACATCAGTAGAAACGACGTTTGCTTGACAAGCTAAAGCTTCAATCAACACTGTCGGCAGCCCCTCATAATCAGATGATAAAACGAACGTATCACAAGCACTCATCAACGTTGATATATCACTCCTTCTACCTAACAAAATAACTTCTTTATCTAATTCTAACTCTATAATATGCCTTTCGATTTCTGACCTTAATTCACCATCACCTGCAATAATCAGTACAAAAGCAATAGAATTAGCGTTTTTTAAAAATCTTATGGACCTCAAGAGATTAAGGTAGTTCTTTGCTTTATTAAACCTACCAACTGCTAAGATTACTTTGCAGTTCTGATCTAGCCCGAGCTCATCCTTTATTGCGATTTTTGCTTGCATACTATAACTAAAGTCATCAAAATTCACTCCGTTATATATAGCTTTCATTCCTTTTTTTGGTACTGCATATCTTGATTCAAAAGAGGCAACTGCCGTGTTGCTGACATTGGTGCTTACATCGGCCAAGCGGTTGGTCAGTCGATAAGCTAGCATACGTAGTGTACCGCCCTCATTGCTACTGTGGGCGGTGGATATCAATCTATTTATTGGAGTTACTATTTTGACTAAGCGCGTCAAAATGTTTGCATGGACCATATGCGAGTGCACAATGTCAGGCTGATAACTTTTAATTATTTTTGATAGCAAAATATATGCAGCAGGTAGAGAGATTATATTGGTCAAGCTAACTTTCATTAACTCAATACCTTCACATGTTGGTCTAGTAAGTACCTCACCTACAAAATACACAATTCTAACTTGATGTCCTTTTTGGACCATGGCATCCGCCAAGTCACAAACAACTCGTTCAGCGCCTCCTTGTCCTAAGCCTGTAATAACATATAGTATTTTCATTGTTATCCTATAGCTATAAAATTGTTATATGAGTAGGCATACATCCATTATTTTAATTCTATTTATTCTATAATTAGTCACTCTTTTCTAATAGCTCAATCCATTGCCCTATTATTTCTTTAGGTTGATATTTTTTAGATTTCTCTTTTCCTCGTAAGCCAATTATTTTTCGATCTTCTTTATTATTCATCAGTTCTATCAAGGCTGAAGCAAGCTCATCGATATTGTTTTTCGATACTAAAATCGAACCTGTACCTTCTAATATTTCTGCAGGGCCTGTATCACAATCAAAGCTAACAATAGGTAGTCCAAAAGCTAACGCCTCAAGCAGCACCATTGGAAAACCTTCAAAACGAGAGCTTAAACAAAATATTTCTGCTTCTTTATAGTATTTACTTACATCCGAAGTCCTACCCACCAAGCACACTTTTTCAGTTAACTCATTCTCTTCGATAAATTTTGTGAGTTTGTCTCTTTCTTTCCCTTCGCCAACTATGACTAGTTTCCAATCTGGCATAAAGTCACTTACCTTAACCCAAGCCTCAAGCAACATATCGAAACCTTTCACCTGAATCAACCTACCTACTGCCAATACGGTTCTTGTGTTTTCTCGCTTGATATAGTCTTGTGGTGGGAATGGACAAGCATTTTCTATTGCTAAGATTTGCGATTTATGATGCGTGCCGTCTAACCAATACTGCTTATCTCTTTCCGTTAAAGTCACTACTGCATCACAATATCGTGCGGCTAATTGACGAGCGACTCTTCTACTTCTAACTCCTAAATCGTGATTAAAATTCAAGTGCTCCCAACATATATGCTTGACTGGTAAGCCAATGGTGGCAGGTATAGTAAATTGAGAGCATAACGTCTCTACTACTATCAATGCATCAATCTCCTCTTCTTTTAGTAGCTTCCTTAATTTATAAATAGTATTAGGAATACGGAGCAACCTATGGTCTGAAAAACTCATTAGAGACACTAGTTTTATTTCTTTATTTATAGGAAAAAAAGGTTTATCTCCATAGGATATGCTAGCTAGTATTACTTCATACCCTACTTCAGATAAGCTATTTGCAAGTATACATCCTACTCGCTCAGTACCACCCGAGCTATTGACACTACTAATTACTATTAGAACTTTCATGTCGCTCTCCTTATTATTTATTTCTAAAGGCTATAATATAAATGGATTTTATATAAGTAGCTTTTATGAATATGCACGAGCTAAATATTGATCATATCTCATACTATTAATGTTTATACTAAAACTATATTGATAATTATTACCCGCCCAAAAAACACTTAATTTCTTATCGGATTTAATATAGTCATATAAAAACTAATTTTATTTTTTTAGACCCTCTAACAAAAAAACCCACTGGTTTATTATTTCTTTAGGTTGATATTTTTCAGATTTCCCCCTACTTTTTATGCCAATCATGTTTCGATCTTCTTTATTATTCATGAGCTTTATCAATGCTGAAGCCAGTTGCTTAGTATTATTTTTTGGCACTAAGAGAGAACCCGTACCTTTTAATATTTCTGCAGGGCCTGTATCACAATCAAAGCTAACAACAGGTAGTCCAAAAGCCAGCGTCTCAAGTAATACCATTGGAAAACCTTCAAAACGAGAGCTCAAGCAAAATATTTCCGCTTGTTCATAATATCTACTTATATGAGAGGTATTACCTACTAGGCACACGCTTTCTGTCAATTTGGTCCTTTTAATAAATCCTGTTATTTTATTTCTATCCTCTCCCTCACCAACTATGACTAGCTTCCAGTCAGGCATAGAGCTATTTACCTGCACCCAAGCCTCAAGTAACATGTCAAAGCCTTTTATTTGAGTCAACCCACCAACTGCCAATACGATTTTGGTGTTTTCTTTTTTGATATATGTCTGCGGTGGAAATGGGCAGGGGTTAGGTATTGCTACTATTTGAGACCTATGATGTGTGCCATCTAACCAGTACTGCTTATCTCTTTCTGTCAAAGTCACTACTGCATCACAATATCGAGCGGCTAATTGACGAGCTAACCTTCTAACAGGTTTTCCTAAGTCATTTTTAAAATTAAAATGCTCCCAGCAAACATGATTGGCATTCAAACCCACTAGCGCAGGTACTGTAAATATGCATGAAATACTATCAACCACAACGAGCGTATCGATTTTTTGTTTTTTTACAAATTGACGTAACTTATAAATTGCTTGCAAAATCCTTTTTTTAAAAGACACACTCTTAGAATATAAAAAGTGGTTTTCTATATTATCATTTAGATTAAAAAAAGGATTGTCGCCTCCTACAAGGCTTAAAATTGAGATGTTATAACTTCTTTCGGCAAACCCATTTGCAATTAAACTGGTTACTCTTTCAGTACCACCAGCGTGATTAAGATTACCTATAAGAAAGCATATATTTTTCATATTTTATCTCTCGAATAAATCCATATACTCTATTGCGTTTATTGTTAAAACTTCATAATCGTTATTTACCATAGAAAATAGTGATTTATGAAAATAATTTTTTATTATTTCAACTATGAATACATAGCCATTTTTTCGAACGTTGGGTTGCTATTTATCAACTGTTGATAAGTGCCTTGTTCAATCACTTTACCTTTTTCCATAAAATAAATAATATCGCAATTTTTTACTGTTTTTAGACGATGGGCTATCATTACGATGGTCTTCTGCCCACTTAACTCTTGAATAGCGTCCATTATGACTTTTTCAGTAATACCATCTAAGGCACTTGTTGCTTCATCAAACACCAATACATCAGCTTGATTGTATAAAGCTCTAGCTATGCCAATACGCTGTCGCTGTCCTCCAGATAGTTGTACGCCTCGTTCACCGACTTTAGTATTTAAACCTTCAGACAAACTGTCTACTAAGAACTCTAAATGGGCAAGCTTAATTGCCTGTTTTACTCTTACTAAATCAATATCTTCACGACATATGCCAAAAGCGACGTTTTCAGCGATACTACCTTCACTCAAAAATATACTCTGCGGTACGAAACCTATGTATTGCTGCCAAGCCTGCTTGTTTTTTTCATCGATAATTAAGTCATCAAGCATTAACTGTCCGGTAGTTGGTGCAATAAGACCTAGTAATAGATCGATAGCTGTAGATTTACCAGACCCCGACTCACCGACAAAACCAACTGTAGAATTGATAGGTATATTTAGATTTATATTATCTAATGCTGGCATTGCTTTATTAGGATAGGTGAAGCTAACCCTATTCAGTCGTATAGTCTCGATTTTTGCTAAATCAATTGTTTGACCGCTCGCAATATCTAAAGCAGCACCCTGCTCACTATCTACGGTCAATGATGCAAGCAAGTCTTCTTTTATAGAATCAAAAGCAGCCGTATTGCCTCTAATCGTAGCAACGCTATGGTATATTTGCTGCAAAGCAGGTAATAACTTAAAACCAGCAAGAGCATAAACGGTTAATATAGGTAATACTTGGCTCAAATTCCCTTCACGTGTTGTCAACAAAACTAAAACTAGCCCAATCATTGCACCAAAAGCTAACAACTCCATTAAATATCTAGGTGCTTGGCTTAATGCTGTATTTACTCCTTGAGCATGCGCAAATAACTTTCCACTTGTCTCAAACTGATGTACAAAATCATGTCTACGATTGTAGAGTAGTACATCTTTGATCCCCCCAAAACCTTCATTCATTAAGCGAAACCGATCAGTTGAGGTAGTAGAAACGTACTCTCCATACAAGGCGATACGCTTACGAATCATTCTGTATATAATTACGTAACCGCTAGCAAACAATACAACCCCTACGGTTGCTATCAATGGGTTATAAATAAAGATACTAACTGAGATAAATACTGCTAATACTAGACGAGCATTCATCTGTATAAATGGCAAAATAATAAAGTTTGTTACTCTTAATGCCTCAGTTGCAATTTGCTTCGTCAATTGAGCGCTGCTTCCACTGGCATGGAACAACCAGTCTTTTTGCAAATAATAATGATACAAACGATCACTAATCTCTGTACCGACCGAATAAGCAAATAAAGACAAACGCCATGTCGTAATCATCGACAAAATAGACGCTAAACTAAGCATCAACAGTACAAATAGACCCGTTATGAACAAAAAATCTGTATGTGTACTCACACCGCTGGCTACATATATACGATTAAGAATTGCATTGGTTTCAAGCAGCTGCATATCAGCCACTAAGGCCATGAAGGGCCCTATAGAAGCAATTCCTAGCAGCTCCATAAATGCCATGAACACCATCATGATCTGCAAAGACAAATAACGTCGTCGCTGGTCTACAGTTAACAGGGCAAACAATTCTTTGGCTAATCGCAACATACTTTTAACCACTCTATTAGTTTACTTACTTCAATTTTTTATTCTATTGACTCACTACGTCCATCAGTTCTATATCTATCTTTTCGACATCAGTTTCATCGCCTTCTCGGTAGCCTTCAACGAAGGTCCTAAACTGTGCTTTCAACCATTCAGTATCGTGCCGCTTTGATCTTTCGATAAACTCAAACAAGATAGCTTCGATATCTTCCAATGGAAAACTATGTTCCATTGCTTGCATAATGAGTGGATGAAACGTGGTCTCTATATTATCAGCACCAATGATTAGCTCTTCATAGAGTTTTTCACCTGGTCTCAATCCAGTAAATACAATTTCGATATCACCATTAGGATTGCTCGCATCTTTTAGCTCACACCCTGTCAGACGAATCATACGTTTGGCAAGATCCACGATTTTGACAGGTGCACCCATATCAAGCACAAATACTTCACCACCGAACGCCATGGCCCCTGCTTGGATAACCAAACTGGCCGCTTCTGGTATGGTCATAAAGTAGCGCGTGATGTCTGGATGAGTGATGGTAATCGGACCACCTTGTTCAATTTGTTTGGTGAATAGTGGCACCACAGATCCTGATGAACCCAAAACGTTGCCGAAACGCACCATACTAAAACATGTATGACTGTTGCTTTGGCTCAGTCCTTGGCAGACGAGTTCAGCTAAGCGTTTGGAAGCTCCCATCACGTTGGTCGGCCGCACTGCTTTGTCAGTAGAGATCAGTACAAACGTATCAACATGAGCCTTTATCGCAGCACAAGCACAATGATAGGTGCCTTTAGTATTGTTTATTGTGCCTTCAAATGGATTGGACTCGACAATCGGTACATGTTTATACGCTGCAGCGTGATAAATCGTTTTTATATGGTATTTTTCGAATATATTAATTAATTTTTTTTCGTTACCCACGCTTCCAATGATGCTGACAATCTCAGTATCTTGATATTCAATATTACTAATGACATTACTAGCGACAAGGCTTCTAAGTTCCTGATCGATTGTGTACAAAGCATATTCAGACTGCTCGTATAACACCAAACATGCAGGTTTATTTTTCATAATTTGTCTGCATAACTCACTACCAATAGAACCCCCTGCCCCTGTCACGAGTACGTTTTTACCCGTAATATTTTTTTGAAGGAGCTCAGCAACTGGCTCTACAGTCTCTCTTTCAAGCACATCTAATATATCGACTGGCCGTATATGGCTGACTGTTACGATCTCATCAGCAAGCTCTCGTAAGCTCGGTAAATCTTTTAATTTGACAGAAACGCCTGACAGGCTATCCATAATCTGTTTTTTACGACCACGGCTCATAGAAGGCATTGCCAAAATCACTTGCGCGACATTTAATTTTTCTATCAACCAAGGTAGCGCATGAGCGGCATATATTTTTTTACCATGTAGATAAGCCCCTATCAGCTGCGGATCATCATCGATATATGCCACTACATTGTATTTATGAGAATGTCTCAAGCTCTCTAATAGCTCTCTACCAGCCGATCCTGCGCCATAAATAATCACGTTATCGCAGCAACTATCTAGGCGACCTTGATTTTCTGGTTTCTGTAGTCGATTCAGCAACCTGCGAATTATTAACCGACTGTTCCATAACCAAATAAAGAATAAGAATAGGAATATAATTGGCGCTGAACGCGGCATCATTGATACTGGATTCACATAAATGATGAACTGATAAACGATAATAAGTAATAAAAATAACTGTAGCACTCGACCCATCGCCGCATCGAAAAACCCTCTAGAGGCGCCTCTATAAAAGCCAATCAGATATAAGCTGACGACAGGTATCAATGCATAAAAAGCTAACACCATAGGGCCAATTTGATCATCAACATAACCCTGACGCAGTGCCAATGCCGCCACCAAGCAAAGGACAGCAACCGAAAAGTCGATACCAAATAAGATAGAGCATTTCGCAAAGCGTGGTAAGGCTAATAAAAACAGCGTCATACGCTTCGACCATCGATTGATATCGCTTGGCGTGTGATAAGCATTGTTAGACTCTGTTTTTATCAACATAAGATCCACCTACTTAAGTTATGACGCGCGTTTGCCATGGACAGTAACTAACTACGAATTGTGTCCATAAGCATAATGGTAGTGATAGCTGTACCTATTCAGAATACTTTGCTGTATGTCATTTAAGATGATGCCATCGACTTGTACGTTTGCTTTACTCATCTGTTTGATGGCATAGACCAGCTGGCCTTCTACTGAATGATCAAATTTGGTGACGATCAGTACTTTGTCTGCGTGCTGTGCTAATACCATGGCGTCTGATGCAGCCAATATAGGCGGCGCATCGATAACGATATAGTCGTACTTCGTTTTGAGCGCTGCCATCAAATGATTGAACCTCTCTCCTATCAATAATGAAGTCGGATTATGCGACGGTCGTCCCCGCGATATAAGGTCGATATGCTCCATACCAGTTGGCTGAATAAAGCTTTCAAGGTTTAACTTAGCCATGTCAATATCTAACCGAGGCTCATTATCTGATAGAGAGCTATCTTTATCTTGCAGTAAGTAATCTGTGAGACCACTGTCTGGATTCATACCAAACATTTTGTGCAGCTCTCCTAAACGCATATCTCCATCGATAATCAGCACTTTTTTGTCAAGCTGTGCAAATACCTCAGATAAATTAGCCGTAATAAAAGACTTACCGACACCCGGGCTTTCTCCAGTGATTAATATGGTCTGAGCGGATTTCTCATCTATTGTCTTCGTCGTCTTACCGAATAAAAGGTTTGTCCTTAAATTTTTAATTGCTTCATAGCTCAAGCCGTTGTGATCAACGTGCGCAAGCATCCGGCCAGTATTTTTTTTGTTCCTACCTAGCTTAGATATCGAGGTCGAACGTGGAATCGTTGCAATGACAGGAATTCCCGTTTTAG
The DNA here is from genome assembly GCF_002377945.1 of Psychrobacter sp. UBA3480. Classification (GTDB taxonomy): domain Bacteria; phylum Pseudomonadota; class Gammaproteobacteria; order Pseudomonadales; family Moraxellaceae; genus Psychrobacter. The sequence goes on along the minus strand of NZ_DFQV01000009.1, from coordinate 76,475 downwards.
ACTCTAGATGCTCTGGGTCCTTCACGACATTTCTAATTAAGTTTCTGATTAGAACCAGCATTACCCCAAGTACAGTACCTACGAGTAGCGCCAACAGCATAATTTGGAATTTGTTTGGTGCAATGGCATCGAAGGTACTGGTCGGTCTATCTAGAATACGGGCATAACCAACCTGACCAGCTCTAACGATTTTTAGTTGTTCATAATTTTTGAGCAGCGTGAGGTAAATCTCTCTGTTAATGGCTGTATCTTCCGATAGCTTTAAGAATTCTCGCTGTATTTCAGGCAGTCCTGCCACTGTGCTACCTATCGCTCCTATTCGACTGTTGAGGACTTTTAGTTGCTCATTTATCTGGATAACGAGTGGGTGCTCATTGGTATAGTAAGTCGTTAAATCCGCTCTCTTTAATTTGAGATCATTGAGCTGCTCATCGATTCGAGATTTTTCATTTAGTAATAGCTCAGCCTCTTTACCTACATCGATGGTGCCGTGCTTTTTACGAAACTCATTGAACTGAGCTTCAGAGGTGTCTAATTTTTCTTTTAATGCTGGAATCTGCGTCTCCATAAAAGCCAATGTTTTGGTCGTTTCTTCCGTACCACGAGATTGGTTTTGATCGATATAAGACTGGACTATCTGATCAAGTGTGGTCGTGATTTGCTGTTGGTTTGTGCCTGTCATCGACAGCTGAATAATATTGGTTTTATCGCCTTTTTCTTCCACAGACAAGGCGCTATTCATTGCATCTGTCGTGGTCTTTAAGGTCTGCTGAGTGATGCCAATAGGGTAACCGTCTGCAGGTAGCTCAGTCACCGTAATGTTAATCTCACCGTTTACCCCATTAAACTGATGCGGCTGACCTAACTGTCCTTTGAAATCATCTAGTCCATTGCTCAGGACAAATCCTGTGTCAGACTGTGACAGCGTAAAAGACTGGTTTAAATACGCTGGTGACACATCGAACTGATTGATTTGAACGGAACCGTTTTTTGTGCTCAAAGACACACCATCATTCGTGTTCAACTGAGGGTCAATGCGGTCGTTTGTTATTTTATCGAGATAGCCAATATTAGGATCGGTCAGTTTGATGTCTAGATGTAGCATATCGACAACTGGCTCTAGTATCATCCGAGACCGTATGAGCTCAGCTTCTGCCTCAGCTTTGCTCGCTTCTTCTCCGACCAACTCTGAGATGTTTGCACCAAGCGCATCGACTCCTTGGGAATTTTCTTCAATTTGGATCAGCGCATCAGACTTGAAAGTCGGATTAATATAACGTGTATAGAAAAATCCTATTAAGAGTCCGATTGCTGCCATGAGCGCTATGACTTTCCAGCCACGCAACAAAACTAAAACCAGCACCGTTAAGTCGATGTTGTCATTGTCGTTGTCACCCTTAGGTGTCGATAGGTTTTTTGAATCTATATTATTCATAACCATATACCCATTATTCAATGTTAATCACTTAATAGCTTCCGCTTAGCTTCAAGTCCCTAACTGCCCTTGACTGCAGTTAGATTGCTCTCTGGCTTATCGCACCTTATAAAACCTATCACTCTACTTTCTATTCTTATCTCACTTAATTTCAGTATTAAAATTCAAAGCACATCCAGTGTTTTCACTAGCTATTATTTATAACCCTGATATCACGTTGATGGCAGAGGTTGACGGTAGTATCGCGCTAATCACACGATTCCAGCGAGCCAAGCCTGTTGGATCTACATAAAGAATGTCATTGGCTTGCATGTCAAAGCGACTGGCTAATGCCAAGCTTGTAATGCTCTGCATATCGACGTAATAAATATTGGTATACTGGTACTGAGGGTTGTCGCGCACGATATATACTTTGGCTGCATTAGCCGTATTGGAATTTAGCCCATTTGACTCGCCCAATACATGCGCTAAGCTCAGCCCTTGTTCTGGAATCGCAACTGGCTCAATTTTGCCAAATTCACCCAACACGTAGACCTTATTGCGGCTTTGGCTATTGACGTGAATAGAGTCACCATCTCGCAGATAGATTTGATTGGCAGATAGCCCCATTTTATGTAGTGACTGCACTCCTAAGCGATAGCTGTTGCCCTGACGATTTAGCACAATATTATTCGAATCGCCTGTCTCAGTGGTACCACCTGCCATAGAAATAGCGCCATATACCGACACTGGCACATCAGCAATAGCAAACTCACCAGACTGCTTCACCGCACCATCTACGAAAAACTTGCTGCCACGGTAATTGATGATTTTGACTTGGGGATCTGAGTACTTGAGATAGCGCTGTAGTTTGCTTTGCAACGTAGCGGTGAACTGCGGCACGCTCAACCCACTGGCTTGAACTCTACCTATCAATGGAAACTGTATATACCCTTGTTGATCTACCGTTAAACTAGCAGTTGACGCATTAATATCCGGATAATTGGTAAGGATGACATTCAGCATATCCCCTTTCGCAATACCGTAATTGACTCGTCCAGAGGTTTTGATTAAATGAGCGAGATCTTGAGTCACAATAGGCGGCGCTGTACGCGGTAAAGTTGCCAGACTTAAAGGCTGAATGTGAAATTGAAGGCCGTTTTCTGCGGTAAAGGTGCCAGATTCAGGAAGATTTCCTGACTGAAGTCCTGAGTTGATCGTACAGCCACTAAACAATCCCATTAGAAATAAGCAAAATATGCTCATTACCAAGAAGCGTCTGTGTACAAAAATGAAATATTTATTAACCATAACAGTTACTCATATTTATATTTGTGAATCAAACCAAGAAACCTCACCACAGTATTTATATTCGTAAAAAAGAATATATTTAATAAATATACACCTAAACTATATTCAGTGCAATACATATAATCTATCATAAAATAATTAAGTGACTATTTTGCAATTTCTTATCAAGCCCTTTATTTGCGGCTAATTGCAAATATTCATATCAACTTTCAGATTGCTGAGCGTTAAAAAAACGGAAGTAAAAACAGCTTCGTCATAAATAAAATTTTTATTTTTAATTTGAAAAAATCCAATTCAATGAAGGATTATTTCGATTGCATTTATAATTGGAAATAACCTTTTAGTGCCGAAATAGTGTAAGTATTTGTATCTATGTATTAACTTATATAGTTAGTCACTGAGAATCTTCGAGTCTATATTTCGTATACGACTAATAAACTTTTATTGATTAGCACCATGTTCGTTTATGCATTAATAACCAGTAAAGTATTGGTTTACGTGCTAAATTTGTTAAAATAGCGTAGAATAGTCAATCCAATTTTTTACATTGAGAAATGTAAACCCACCGACTCAAGGATATTATGATGAAAGACGAAAAATTACAGAAAGCACTCGCCCGTATGGGACTGGGTTCACGCCGCCAAATGGAAGAAGTCATCAAATCTGGCCGCGTAACGGTTAATAACGGTCCTGCGACCATTGGTGATCGCGTCTCGCAAGGTGATGAGATTCGCGTTGATGGCCGTCAAATTAAATACACCTCTGAAAATGAGAAGCGTCGCCGTGTTATCGCTTACTACAAGCCTGAAGGCGAAGTTTGCTCTGCTAAAGATCCAGAAGGCCGCCCAACTGTCTTTGAACGTTTGCCAAAGCTGACTCATGACCGCTGGGTAATGGTTGGACGTTTGGACATCAACTCAACTGGCCTATTGTTATTTACTAACGATGGCGAAATGGCGCATCGCTTGATGCATCCATCTGGTGAAGTTACTCGTGAATATGCCGTACGTGTATTGGGTGAAGTAACGCCTGATATCGCCCGTGCATTGACCGCTGGCGTCATGCTAGAAGATGGCCTTGCAAAATTTGAAGACATCAAAGAAGGCGGCGGCGAAGGCGTCAACAAGTGGTATCACGTCCAGCTAAAAGAAGGCCGAAACCGCGAAGTACGTCGTTTATTTGAATCACAAGGTCTAAAAGTTAGTCGTCTACTACGTACACGCTATGGCACGATTGTTCTACCAAAAGAGCTACGTACTGGCCGTTTCTTAGAGCTTGATAAAAAAGAAATCAATACGTTGACGGATTTGGTCAGCTTGCGTCCACGTTATGGCACAGGTCTACATGGCGCAGCTAAAGAAAAGCAAGAACGTATCAGAAACAAGCCGCTTAAAGCGCGTCGCACTGACACCCGTAGCGATAACCGCAACAGCAGCGCGAAACCTAAAAGTAGCGCTAGCCCTGCTAGCCGCGGTACACGCAACACCCGTGATCGCAATGATAAGCGCTAGTTAAATTGGTTTAACATTATTCTAAGTCTTAAATAGATTTAGAGTAAACATAAAAAAGCGGTCAATGATGAATAGTCATTGACCGCTTTTTTTGTGTTTTTTTATAGGCTTCACAGTTTACAAGCGTCACAGTTGCTCAGTATAGATATAGCGGCTCAGCTATCGTGACTATTAATATAGTGCTTCATGACTCGCAGCTCTTGTAGCTGTTCCTCATCCATTTGCGCCAGTAATTTATCTAAACGCTGCTCGATATTATCTAAAACACTCTGCAATAACTCATTAGCTTCCAATCTCTTGTCGTTATTCACGTTAGTGACATTTATATCTGTTAATTGATAGTGAGTAGCCAGCATCTCGGGTAACCGTGTTTGCAACATTTTATTCAACACAAACTGCGCTTCTGTTATCGCTGGTGTCTTATGTTGAGCATGTAATGCTGCTTGATAAGCGTGATAGCTGCTTACTTTTTCATCGATACGTTTTAACTGACGAAGTTGCTGCTCTGACAATGTTTTTAAGTGCTGTTTATTTAACGTTAACTGCTGCAAGCTTAATGTGGCTAATGACAAGGGCGCATTGTAATCCTGATAAGTGAGTACGCCAGGTGAGATACCGACGGCTTTATGAAAAGCCTGCCAGCCTTTTTTACCTAGATAGAAGGTAGTGACGGTCGTTACAATACCAATGCCTATTAAGATACTCATATACGCTTGCTCTTTACCCTTTCACCATTCAACTTTGTATTTACAGCTTAATGTCTTTAGCACTCACATCTTCACCAGTCGGGCTTTCAATCGCTTGAATATTGACATCACTACTGACATTGCTATCGGGCTTTAGAATATCTGTATTGCTAGCAGGACTGTCAAAACGTTTTTGGAGATAGCGATTGGTCGCAAGTAGTTTTTGACCGTCTTGATGATATGACGCGTTGAGCAGGTCATCGAACTGTGTGTTAATTGTCTTAAGCACGTCTAACAAGGCTTCTTTGCCCGTGACATTAGAATGTTTAATTTTGGTAGTATCAGCAAGCGCGCTATCCGTCACATCTAAATCATGTAAGCGGCGATAGTCGGCGACTGCTTGTGGCACATGCCTATCCATTAAGTTTTGAATCATAATATAAATTTCGTTGACAGTATCTTTGTCATCAATCTTGCCATCATTATTGGTATCGCCATACATGACACGCAGCTTCTCACCCTTTGTATTAATTTGATCAAGAGCAGTCTTAACGTCGACGGGTAGGCTTTTTTCAGGTATATAACCCAGTTGCGGCATTGCCTTATATTCGAGCATTTTGGGTGCTGTGACTTTTTTAATGCCACGGTATCCTAGATATAACCCAGCCGCTGGCAACAGCCCATACAAAACAAACATTACGAACATTGCAGTCATTTGGGTCATTATATTGTCCTTATTACTTATCAGAATGTCGTGGCTGATTTTTTATGGTTGTTATTATTAAACAAAAAAATAAGGCTCTATTAAAGCCCTATATTGTTATGCACTAGGTCGATTGTGTTTTTTGATAATACTTAACCTTTGCGAGTGTACGAGAGAAAGTGTCATCAGCGAAAATTTAACTTTGCGTACGGCTCTTAACATAACGGTGGGTTGAGGCAAGGCGGTTCAAAACTGTCTGATGCAATTCATCTAACAATTCGTCAAGCTCATAGTCTATCTCTAAAAACAAATCTGTCAGCATATCACCAGCAGTCATCTTGCCCTGCACCATATTATTTTTGGTACGATGCGGACTAAAGCGTTGTAGCTGCTCATAATGATGTAATGCTTCAGGAATACTTTCGGACACCAACTTATCGATGACGAACTGACGCTCGTTATGTTGCTGCTGTTGTTGTTCGTTCAGCTCACTACTCCACTCACGATAACGCTTTAGCTTACCGTTGATACGATCTAATATCGCGACAGCTTCAATAGGCATGGCATTTAGGGTGGCCTCATCGACCACATCAACAAGCTCAGTCATAATCGGACAACGTCCATGTTTGAGATACCACAAAGTATCTGGGTCAAAAGGCGGTCTATTGGTTGGGCGCATTTGAGCACGATTACTCAGATAGCGATCAGTCAAAGGCGTGAACGATTGGCTATCACTCACTTGTGCCAACGCATCACATATACGGTTTACACGTTCAGGCGGAGTTAGTGTAGAACGCTCTTGTACTGCGTGATTGCTATCGCTATTGGCAGCAGCATCTTGTTCATGATTGACGCTCATCTCCTGAGCATTCTTTGCTGCCAACGTCGGTAGGTCATCTTGAGCTTGCCCAAATGACTGTAGCATTCTTGTCAAACTGACTACCATGACTTGCTCTGCCCCTCGTCTATTACACTCACATTGTGCGCATATTGCATACATTCATTCAATAGCGTATCTTAGCAGGTTTTTGCTGGCCTGCCAGTAAGCAAAATGTCACCATTCCTACACGCCAACCGTTAAGCACCGTATTATGAATGCTCCTGATTATATTTCTGGTTTCCTACTTGGGTTATCTCTCATCATTGCTATTGGCTCTCAAAACGCCTTTGTACTCAAACAAGGTCTCAAACGCGAGCACATATTTTTTGTTTGCTTGTTTTGTGCGGTGAGCGATGCGTTTTTAATTTCAGCAGGCGTTGGTGGTTTTGGTGCAGTTACGGCCCGCTATCCTCACGTTATAGATATCGCAAAAATAGCAGGCGTTATATTTTTATTAGGGTACGGCTTGCAGAGTTTGTATGCCAGCGTACGTGTGTCACATGCTTTGACTGTCGAAGGACAAGTCGTCACTAGCTTAAAAAAAGCCTTATTACTATGCTTTGGCTTTACTTGGCTAAACCCGCACGTCTATCTAGACACATTGGTACTCGTCGGCATGGTCTCTACGGGTGCAAGCAGTAAATTGACGTTTGCCGCAGGTGCAATTAGCGCTTCGTTCTTTTTCTTCTTTGCGCTTGGGTATGGTGCGCGATTACTCAGGCCTCTATTTGAGAAGCCTAAGGCATGGAACATACTGGATGCTTTGGTAGGATTGTTAATGCTGTATCTGGCGTGGCATTTGTATCAAAGCTGATAGAAATATAACTAGGAAATGATAGATAAGCTGAGTGTTGAATAAACTGAATATCAAGTAAACAACGTATTAGATAAACCGAAACACGTTGATAACCGCTAACCGGTATATAAATATATGTGGTTAGCGGTAATATTGTATTGATCATTTACATCAAGCTAGGAAAGAGCGTACGCAGACCATTAACGATAATCTCGATAGAAACGGCTGCCAATAGCATACCCATGATTCGGCTCATGATGTTCAAGCCAGTATCGCCTAATAAGCGACTGATACGACCTGCCGCCATCAATGCCAAATAGCAAAACAGACTGATGAATAAGCCAGCAATCAAGATGGCAGATACCTGCAAAATACCTGATACTTGTGAAGAATAAATGATAACCGTGGAGATACCACCAGGCCCAATCATCATCGGAATCGCAAGGGGAACCACGGCAGCTGCCATCGAGACTGGCGCATCTTTCACATGATCAACATCGAAGTTCTCTTGATCAGGTTTAACTGGGTTACCCTCTCCATTCATCATATTTAGGGCAATTAAAAACACCAATATACCGCCTGCCAATTGGAACGAGCCGATAGAAATACCAAGTGTTTTTAGTAACGTCTCACCTGCAATCGTAAAAAAGCTGATGGTGATAAAAATGGTCAGACAAGCAACGCGCGCGACCTTACGTCGATTGTTCATCGAATAGCCGCGAGTCAAATCTAAAAATAACGTCAATGCGCTAAATGGATTGATCAATACCATAAAGGCTAGGATTATCTTGATAATTTCAGTATTCACTGAGCGCTCGCTTGTCTATTGATACCGCTTGTGCAAAAAGATAAGGTCATCGTGCGAGTGCAACGATGACCCAATAGGCAACTAAAAATAGCATTGTAGCATAGGCAGATAAGCTAATAAAATCATTAACTTTGCGCCGTTACGCCTACATGTCACCTTAGTAAAGCTTCAGTGCAAAAACAAGCATTTAACAGGTTGTTAGTAAAAGCTATCAGTATAAATTACCGATCTATTAACTCGGTGATAGCCCTTGTCATAAAATCTAGCGTATGTATCGCTATTGGTCTTTATTACGTCTGTACTTAGGCACTAAAATCCAGACCGATATCCAAAGCAGTAGTACTATGCGTCAAATAACCCATCGCGATAAAATCAACCCCTGTACTTGCTGCCGCTTGTACCGTTTCAGGCATAATACCACCTGAGGCTTCAGTCTTTGCTCGACCCTGACACATAGCAACCGCTTTCGACAACGTTTCAGGCGACATGTTGTCTAATAGCACTAAACTCACACCTGCATCGAGCGCTTGCTCTAATTGCTCTAGCGTATCGACTTCGACCTCAATAGGAATCAAATGCCCAGCAAACTTCTGTGCTTGCTGAATGGCTGTTTTTATATCACCAGCAATGGCGATATGATTGTCTTTAATTAAAATCGCATCATCTAACCCCAAGCGATGATTACGTCCGCCGCCGCAGCGTACGGCGTATTTTTGTACAATACGTAAGCCTGGAATGGTCTTACGCGTACAAGTAATTTGCGCAGGATATTGCGCCACACTATCGACAATTTGACGTGTCGCTGTCGAAATACCGCTGAGATGGGTCATAAAGTTCAGTGCCGTGCGTTCTGCTGTCAACAAGTGACGCGCGTTACCTTTTACGGTTGCTAACACTGCGCCAGCCTCTACTGTTTCTCCATCCTGTACTTGTGCAATAAACTCGATTTGTGCATCGACTAAGGCAAAAGACAAACGTGCCAAATCGATACCACATATCACGCCCGCTTGCCGCGCCTTGATCTGTAGCTGCGCTTGCATATCAGCTGGGATAGTAGCTTGTGAGGTTACATCACCACGCCTACCCAAATCTTCAGTTAGTGCATTATCAACCAATGGTTTAAGCAATACGTCATCCAATGCTGGCTCTTTTTCAATTGTCATCTTTGACCCTTATCTAGGCATGATATTGATAGAAACTGCTCGTTATTTAAACTCAAAATGAGCATAAATATAGCGTAAAGTTAGCGCCCCTGCAAGGAAAGGTGACAAATTTTTCGTTTTACAAACCGATTTAGAGACAAAACGGACTGGTTTGAAACGACTACTTGCGCTTAGGAAGTTTGCTGTCCATCAATAAACTCTGTAATTCAATATCATGACGGAAGCGATATAGCTTGGCAGGACGACCGCGCTGAGCAGTGCTACTTTCTCCTGTCTCCATTACCAAGTTTTGTGAATCAAGCAAACGACGAAAGTTTTGCTTGTGCAAGCGCACTCCTGATAATGCCTCAACACTCTGTTGCAACTGCGATAAGGTGAAGACGTCTGGCATCAGACCAAAAATAAGCGGTCTATATTCAATCTTCGCACGCAGTCTTGAGATAGCAGTAGCAATCACGCGACGGTGATCGTAATACATGGGTACACCTATGCGCTGTGACCAGTCCTCTGGCAAGGCAACAGCCTGATAATTGGGCGGATAATTAGGGGCTTCGGGTATCAGACCTGCTTCATAAAGCATCTCATAGCGTAGTAATACATGCTCTGCAATCCATTCTCTACTTTCATTATCGTGTTCGTGGACTGATTGACTGTCAGTGAGTTTACCACTTGTCAAAAACGCTTCGTCCAGCCCCCAACACAGGCCAATGCGCTGACGCCTGCGCTGTTGGACAATCGAGTCGTTGGCAGTATTGGCCCATTCGAGTAGTGCTGGCACGATAAAGTCCATAATGATACTGGGCATACCGTCCAGATGATTTTCCCATGGGAAGTAATCATACCAATCTCGCCAGAGTGCTTTGCTTTGGAGTGCTTGTATTTGCGTCTCTTGCACCAAGCCCAAATAACTCACATACACCAACGCATGACCGTCGATGTTACGTCTATTGGTATCGACAAAGGTATACAACTGTTCCAAATATCCGAGCGGTTGCTGTGTTTGCTCCTCTACCCACTGACGTACGCCCGCTTGTAGCGAGCGATGTAGCGGCATAAGTGGGCCATTTGGCAATAGCTTGCCTTGGTCAACGGTTAGAACGCGCGCGATATGATCAGTGATAGCGACCAATACGGCGACCACTTCTGTCGTGCCGCTACCTTGCTGGTGCGCATGTGAATAAGACAACGTCATGGCTTTGAGAATTATCCTTTTTTTCTGAAATGTGAAAGGCTATTGGGGTTAATAGCTATGGTATGGCTTAGTATAGCTCGAATCTAAAACTATCATAGTCTGTGGTTGTAAGTATGAAAAATCAATAACGATAAATAGTCATAAGAGGCATGAATTAGCACTATGTTTAAGCTCAATACGGCTTAATTACACATCACTTTGAGCACTAAACCTAATCTTTTGACTTATTGAGTATAAAAAACCACTTGTAATTATGCTCAAAATGAGCATAATTAAGACAACTTATAAATTTGCTATTCCCAATTATCTATTTTTTAGCTCATACATTTATCGTTATTGCACCAACAAAGGCTGCCATTATGAAAAAATATCCTTACGACGCACCTATCATGAGTACGGACAATCGCATCGCCACTCAGATGAATATTGAATATGCTAAGGCTAAAATGCCAGCAGATTTGCCTCGCGCTGAACGTATCATGGTTGAAGAAAATATCAAGAAGCTACTGAAAGAGAATAATGCCGTACTGGTAGCACACTACTATGTCGACCCTTTTATCCAAGACTTGGCATTGGCAACGGGTGGCTGCGTCGGTGACTCACTTGAAATGGCTCGGTTTGGACAAGCTCATAGCGCCCAAACATTGGTTGTCGCTGGTGTACGCTTCATGGGTGAATCAGCAAAAATATTAAGCATGGAAAAGACCGTCCTCATGCCAGATTTGGAAGCCGAGTGCTCGCTTGATTTAGGCTGCCCTGCTGATGAGTTTTCAGCATTTTGTGATGCTCATCCTGAACGTACTGTGGTCGTCTATGCCAATACCAGCGCCGCGGTAAAAGCGAGAGCTGATTGGGTAGTGACCTCATCTGTCGGTATCGACATCGTTCGTCATTTACACGCCCAAGGTGAGCCGATTATTTGGGGACCTGACCGTCATTTGGGCAAATACATCGCTCGTGAGACTGGCGCAGATATGCTGCTTTGGCAAGGGTCTTGTTTGGTACATAACGAATTTAAAGCCACTGAGCTAATGCAATTAAAAGAGGAACATCCAGAGGCCAAAGTCTTGGTACATCCTGAGTCACCTGATAGCGTGGTGGCACTCGCTGATGTGGTCGGCTCGACTAGCAAGCTTTTGCAATCAACGTATGAGATGGATGCTGATACCTTTATCGTCGCTACTGATTTGGGTATATTGCACGAGATGCAAAAACGCTCGCCAAACAAGCGATTCTTGGCCGCACCAACTGCTGGTGAAAGTGCAAGCTGTAAGAGCTGTGCGTTTTGTCCTTGGATGGCCATGAACGGTCTAAAAGGAATTGAGCAGTGCTTAACTAATCAAAGCGGTGAAGTGCTAATGACACCTGAGCTCGCGACTGCAGCAAAAAAACCATTACAACGGATGCTCGATTTTGCTGAATCACAAAAGCAACGCGTAGCCGCCAGTGGCGACATAGTAAAAGACCGTACACTGTTCGCTAACGTTGGGGCAGCCTAGCATGAGTCAGTCGTATTCAGTTGATCGTTCCAGCACTACTCGCTATAAAAATAACAGGAGCAGCAATGATATGAGTAATATTATAAAAACTGATGTTCTTATTATTGGGGCTGGTCTGGCAGGTTTGAGCACCGCACTATTTCTGCCAAAATCGCTGAATATCACTGTTTTAAGCAAAGCGGCACTTGAGGTGTGCTCAAGTCACTACGCTCAAGGTGGTATCGCAGCTAGCTTAGACAAAGCAGACTCTGTGACTGATCATGTCGCTGATACCTTAATTGCTGGTGCAGGATTGTGTGCGACGGATAATACTGCTCGTATCTTGGGTGCTGGACAGCAAGCGGTGCAGTGGTTATGCGAACAAGGTGTACCATTTACTCAATCTAATTTAACTAAAGAAAATGATAATACACCTGATTTTTCAGTCTTAACAACCAGTGACTTACACTTGACCAAAGAAGGCGGTCATGGCTGTAGACGTGTGGCTCATGCGGATGATGCAACGGGTCGGCACGTGATGGACGCATTAACCGTCAAAGCACAGACTGCGTCCAATATCACCATCTTGCCTTATCATGAAGCGTTAGAGTTACTGACTTCACCTATGATTAGCAGCTCCTCTTTTAGCATGAACGATAGCGAGATTAAACATTGCCGAGGGGCGCTGGTCTTTGATCATGTCAATGAGCGCCAACTCACCATTCATAGTGCGGCTGTTGTACTCGCTAGTGGTGGCTTAGGTCAACTATTTAAGCGTGCCAGCGCACCTAAGGTCTGTGTCGGTGATGGCGTCATGATGGCATGGCAAGCAGGCTGTCGTTTGGCAAATTTAGAATTTATTCAATTTCACCCAACGGGTCTGGCATTAGATGATAGCAGCTTTTTGATATCTGAAGCGTTACGCGGTGAAGGTGGACGACTCTATTGTCCGCAGACTGGTGTGCGCTTTATGCTAGACGTTGATGAGCGCGCTGAATTGGCGCCACGCGATATCGTCGCTCGAGCAATAGCCAATCAGATTAGTAGTAACGGACTTGGCTACGTGCATCTTGATGTCAGTCACTTGCCAGCCGCATTTATACAGGCACATTTCCCGCAAATTTATCAGACGCTGCTAGCACTCGGCGTTGATATGACCACAGATCCTATTCCAGTCGCTCCGACTGCCCACTATAGTTGTGGCGGCGTGGTGACTTGCGCCAATGGTTTGACTGATATTGCAGGGCTATATGCAGCAGGCGAAGTTGCTTATACAGGGCTGCATGGAGCCAATCGTTTAGCAAGCAATTCATTGTTGGAGTGTGTGGTGGTTGGTCGTAACATCGCCGCTAATTTGCCTCGTTACCTAACAAAATTAAAATGCTTAAAGAACTTAGAAGCTTTAGAGGAAACGGCACAGCCACATACGACTGCCTATTATGGACTGCATCAGTTAGCTGCCGATATTTGGCAATATCCGACATTAGAAAACACGCAATTTGTCATCTTGCCCCCTTCTAAGCAGTCATCGTATCCAACTTATAAGGTCGATAAGGCGTTTCATTCTGACGTAGATATTGCAGGGATAACTATAGCATTGAAAGCTCTTTTGACCGCAAATATGGGCATTACACGTAGTGCCAAACAATTAGAGCAAGCATTGCGACAAATTGAGCAGTGGCAAGAGTCAATGGAACATAATAAAACCATGCTATCTGATATGAGCAGTAACGCCCCTACTACTGACAGTGAGCTTGCCATTTTTCAATTGGTGAGGCAATTAGCGTTAGCAACGATGATTGTCCAATCGGCTTATCAGCGCTTTGAGAGTCGCGGTGGACATTATCGCGAGGATTATCCTAACTTAGCTGAAACGCCTTTAACCAGTATCATTCTGCCATTAAGAAAAACTACGCTTAGCTCCTTTTCTCACATTATAGAAAATGAGCGTTGTCCGATACCAGTTACTGACCACATTTAAACCTACGACAGATAACAGATAATAGCCAAACCCATCAAGAGGATATCTAACACTATAGTTAAAGAAGCATTTAAGCTATCATTATGGATAGGCTTAAAATATTACCTCTTCTTTGAGTGTCCATGGTATGGCTTCTGATATTGTGTTTGTGATTGCCTTGATGATAATTGTCAGCTTGGCTTGGGGTGTACTTGCCGTACCTCGTCTGCGCAAACGTTTGCCAAAAATCTACCTGATAGCCCGCTCGTGGTGGTTGATGCTAGCCGCACTCTGCACTTGCTATGTGATTGCAAAAATAACAAACGATACGCAAGGTTCTCATTTGCAAGTATATGTCTATCAATGGCTGCTCATTTTATTTTTTATATTAATTGGTTTACGCGGCAGCTACGAGATTAAACGCCTATGGTGTTTACGCAGTAAAGCCGTACTCATTCATAAACTCCAAGCGCAAGGCTTACAGCCAAGTACTCCCCTGCTACCAAAAACCTCTCTCAATCTGACTCAACACTATACGCGGCTTAACTCCTTAGACCTGCTACTGAGTATTGCATTCATCTCACTCATTATTAGTCTTATTGTCTTACAGCAATTGACCTGGCAACGCGAACAATATGGCGTTTTACTCTTCGTATTATTTGCCAGTCAGTTCAACGATATTGCCCAATATCTATGTGGAAGACTGCTTGGACGTAAGCTGTTTAAACGAGGTCTAGCGCCGACTATTAGCCCGAATAAAAGCATTGAAGGTGCTATCTTTGGCAGTTTAGTTGCGGCAATGTTGGCAGCAGTATTAGGTCTTTGGCTCACCCCTTTTGATTGGTGGATCTGTCTATTAGCTGCCTATGGCTTGGCTGTAAGCGGTATATTTGGAGACTTATTAGAATCAGCCTTTAAGCGCCAGCACGGGGTAAAAGACACTGGAACGATGCTCGCTGGTCATGGTGGGGTGTTAGATCGGATAGACAGTTTACTGATTGGAGTGCCAGCATTTACTCTACTCTACTGGTTATTTGGTTAAATACAATCAAAGCACAGATAGCAGAGTCATTTGGCTTTATCCAGTTTACTGCGCAATATCCAATTGAGCACAGGCTTAGGTAAATAATTTAAGGCACTCGTGATATAGCGCATTGAGCGTGGAAATATCGCTAGTTCTATATTATCGTCAATCGCTTGCATAATATGATCAACCGCTGCTTGCGTGCTCATGATAAATGGCTTATGGCTAGCATCGCCATCGTTTAAATCACGTAGTGCTTGAGTATTGATATAGCCTGAGGCAATACAGTTTACTTGGATGTTATAAGGTATAAGTGCTGCTCGATAAGCGCTAGCCGTAGCAATCATTGCACGCTTGCTTTTTGCATATAGACTGGCATAAGGATAATCTATCGTGCCTGCGATAGAGGCAATACAGATGAGGCTAGGTCTATCACCTTTAGTCATATCTAATGCCTGACATGACTGTTTTAACTGCTGCTTTAACTGACTGCTTGCCCATCTAAAAACTTGCTCAAACGCCTGTAAGTTAATCACTAACATCTGGTCGCTATCTGCTTGATTTAAGTGATGGATACGCTCATTGGTGTAACTACCCGCACTATAGATCAGCCTTTGAAATGGAATACCTGACAAATTGTCTAATAACGTTTGCGTTTGATTTGGGTCAGTTAAGTCGCATACATAAGTCACAATAGCAGGATGTAAGCTGTTGATATCGGCTATCTTTACTGCGCTACTTCCAACAACGCTTACTTGCCAGCCGAGCATCTGATGATGCAACGCCAAAGCTAAGCCAATGCCACTTGTACCACCAACGATAATGATATGCGGCGCATGGTTTTTAGTGATACCTTTTGCGAGGTTTTTCATAATTTATGCTGCTGTATATAAACGGCTGTGCGCTGATAGCCATATTGCCATTGCGCCTGCATTTTCTGCACAAAACCGTCATAGTCGCTATGTATTAGCTCAACGGTCATTTGCTTTAGGTTAAAACGCTTTTGCACATTTTGCCCTCTCAGTTGCTGCTCATTATCTGCAAAGGGTAACCAATGTAGCTGATAGTTTTTATTAGTGGTGTCAGTGCGAGGCGACACGCTGATTGTTTGATAACCGTGTACTGCTGCTAATCGCCTATTGGGATCAAAACCAAAAACGCGCTGAATCGCGGGAGCAGCCAGCCATGAATCATAACCTGCCTTGGTCTCTGCAAATACGCTGTTACCCAACTGACAGGCTAGCTCAATCGGTGTCAGATTGATCACCCCACCTAAGCACCAGCCAAGCTCTGTGATATGTGTTGGCGGTAGATAGTACATGTCAGCCATAGACGCGCGAATCACTGGGGCAAAATCCCATTGTGTTTCTACCTTTACGGACGGGTGTATGCGTCCGTTTGCAAATGTGTGCGCTGGTGATGTTATTTGCTCGTCAGCCAGACCTAATATAGAATCTGGCAAACTTGCTAAGCACGGCGGCGCAAATAACAACTCTTGCAGTACAGTTTTTTTATTACATAAGCCATCAGCAGGTGCTTGATACAATCGACTGGCAATGATGGCTATCTCTGGCGTTGCTTTATCAGTATTGCTAATATCATTATTACTAGTAGCAAACTGCGACAGTTCATCTAGCCAATACTGCTCGTTATCGATACGAAACATTGCCAACTGCTGTAGCTCATTTAACAGTCGCTCGTAGCTGTCTGCTTGACGTTGTCCTTGTCCGTTATCCCTTTGCTTTGATAACCGCCAACGTTTGAGTGCATGGGTCATATAACGCAGCTTTAGACGTTTATTGGCTTCATCTGGCGCAACATGTCTGATCGCAGTGATGACACGATACAACTCACGGCTGCACATCAACGCTTGCAAATCTTTAGGGTCAGGCGCAAGTTGTACTAAGTAAGCAGACAAACTACCACCGCAAGTACCAACGATAATATCTGGCGTCAAATCATGCGCTGCTAGTGCTGCATAACTGCCCAAATAGTAACCAAAACGTGACCCTCCCCCTGAAAACAGCTGAACACGCTTATAAGGCTTAACCTGCTGATTATTCATTTATCACTCATCATCAGCTGGTACAGTTTTAATCGCTAATGACACGGTAAATATCCCAAAGCGATCGATACGCATGGCAACCTTTTTAAAACCTGCACGCTCAACCAGTTGATCCATCTCCGCTTGCGAGCGACAGCGCATCACCCAACTACTACCACGGTGATTGTTTAATGTTTTACTGATAAATTCCTGTTCAGGGTGCCACGGTTGGTTGGTATAAATTAGATAACCGCCCGATTTTAAACTGTCATAAATACCCGCTAAGGCTGTCGCTGGTAGCGCATTATCAGAGAAAAGTTCAAATAACCCTGAAGCAATAGCAAGATCTGATTTTTTAGTATCGGTACTAGTGTCATTCGTATCTGCATCGATATAACTGGCAGGATCAAAGGCATCCGTTTGACTGGTCACGACTCGACTGCTCATGGCCAAACGCTCCGCCTTTGCTTGCAATGCCTGTATATTATGCATCTCATAATCACGTAATTCAGCATGTAATTCTGTAAACTCTGTCAGCAGATCAAATGCATAAAAACCATGTCCACTAGCGATATCTAACAGTTTTGGTTGGTATGACTCAATGCTACTTTGGTTTTTATCTTCGATATCTGCAAGTGCTAAGCGTGCCAACTCCAATATATGCTCACGGCGAATACGAATACCTTGCCAACCGATATTATTTAAATAAAACCTATCAACTGCTTGTCCAAACTTATTCTGACCGCTAGGCTTGTTGTAATAGACATGATCCAGTGAATGACCTGAATCAAATCCATGCTCAAGCCCTGTCGCAATCGCATCGCTGACATGACCAAACTTCTGCATCGCAAAACGGGTAATTGCAAAGTTTGGATTGAATGGTTTAATCGCCAAACGATCCACTTTATCTTTACTAGCACTATTTAAGTGAGCCGTACTCAAATCAGGTGCTTGGACTGGTGCGCTAAATACTTGCTCAGCAAACTCAATACAGTCGGCGAATACATCGGCTTTATTGGTCTCATGAAAAATTGCATGATAGCTATCTGGATACAACTGCCAGCGTTTGGTCGGTGTGTTAATCGCTTCATAAAAGGTGCGCTCAGCCTGTTTATCGACCACATAATCCTTACCCGCGCATAAGACAAACGTCGGTACGGTGATAGCACCAGCATCATCGAGTAGACGCTGACCCGTTGCATGGGTATCAATGAGTAAATCGGTCGAGATACTGTTGGAGATTAACGGATCAGCATTGTAGGCTTGCTGCGCGTCTTTATCATGGGTCAGTACTTGTGCTTTAACGTAGCTGCTGACACGTGACATCAGACCTAGCGTACGCGCCACCTTCAATGACGGTATGGCAAAGGGCAAATACAAGCGAATACTGAGCGCAGGCGTGCCAAGTATCATGCCGCGAATATTAGGCGCATAATCATGTACCCATGCTGCTGCCAATACCGCGCCGATACTGCTAGCGACAATCAATGTATCTTCGATAGCAATACCTGTTTGCCCAATCACCAGTTGTACGAAACCTTCTAAATCTCGCTCAAGCTCGGTAACGCTCTCAGCATGATCTTTGATACCCCCTGAACGCCCATTACCACGCGCATCCCAAGCAAACACTTGATAGCCAGCTTTTGCAAACTGCTCTCCCAGCTCTGCCAATCGTCCCGAATGCTCATGTCCTCGGTGCAATAAGATAACTTGGCGCAACGGTTGGTTGGCTTGCTTGATATCTTCTAAAGGCGTCGTTAGCCAATAGCGATAATAAATAGCCGTGCCATCATAAGCGTTATGACAGCTTTCACCATTGATGATTTTAGATGCAGGCAAGTCAAAACCCGTATCATTTTTTGCGATTGTTTTTTGATCACTGCGTTGATCATTAGGTTGATCATTGCTAGGTGTGACGGGCATCGTATTGGACTCCGAAAAGGAAGTTTGAATAGTAGAATTTGATACTGACACATTCAATATTGAAACATTTAATAGAGAACTATCGCAGGATAGCTTATTAAGCTTACTAGGCTCAGTATGATGGCCAATGACAGAAACAGTTTTATCTGGCCGCAGCTGAGGTGGATTACGCATCAAGTATAACTCTGTCATATAACGTAGTCGATTGAGACAAGTCTTTAGTAGCATCACCTCTGTTAATATAAATAATTGACCCATTCTGACAGGAAGCGAAGACGTCTGCATTTTAATACCGACTGGCACTTTGGCTCTGCTACCCATAAAGGCACCAAGCACCCCTAATAGGAAGGCGCGGTCGCTTTTGCCCAAAGGCCCTTGGTTAGCACGAACACCTAACATGGTATTACTAGTAACGCCCAACAGCTCGGTGCCAATACTAAGGGCTATCAGAGCAGTGATATGATGCTGAGAAGTTGATATATTCGTTAGCAAGTTGGCTATTACCGTTTGCCGTTCTTTGTTATTGATATGAGGGGTCAGGATATGAGGGGTCAGGCTCGCTAATAGCGCCGTATCGGCAACCATATCACCTACCTCGTTTAACACGGCTCCTAGCGTTGATGCCTGGCCATGTTCACGGGCCATCATGCCATCGATGGCATTGAGTGCCATACGTACAAACAATGATAATGGTAATAAAAGCCACAGCCGCTGCTGTTCAGCCGCTGGTTTGGCAATGATATAGGCAGTACCGATACTTAATAAAACAGCGGATACCGTCACTTGGTTAGCGGTAATATTTTGCTCAACCAGCGTATTGCTTATCGGGCGTAGCTGATTTTGAAACTGAGTTTTGAGCTGATATAGCGACATGAGTCTAGCCAAATATTTCCAGTACTTTAATGTAGCAACAAAAGTTTGTAAGGTAAAGAATTACAAAGCGCTCAAAAACGTTCAAACATTTTTAAAAAGATATTTATTAACATCATTATAATCGTCTAATTTTTCCATTTTAGTCAACAATGAGCGATGATTTGCAATGAATCTCAGTAGCTCATATCAATACTGCTAACCTTATATGGTACAATCTTCAGCTTCTTAAAAACGCCTTATTAAAAATGCTGCGAGCCCTTTATCATGGAAAGCCTAGTCACCCTTGTTCTGGTATTAATGCCAATGTTTATTGGCTTTGCCATTCCGTCTAACCCTACTATGACAAAAGTGGCCGACAAAGGTCTATCATACTTGGTATTTATCATCCTAGCGTTGATTGGTATTGAGCTGTCACAGGTAGAAGGTCTAGGCAATCAGCTGGGTGAAATTGCACTGTATGTCACTGTATTATCAATACTGACAATTGGCACGGGATTGTTTGCGCTTATGGTGTTTGACCATCTGCGTCCGTGGCATGCCAAGAAACCAAGTGTAAAATCTAAAGAGCATCGGGTGAGCATTCGCGGTAGCTTGGCGCAAGTGGTTTGTGTGGTAATTGGGATGGTGATTGGCTATTTCTTGCCTGCTGATTATATGCCGCCTGAAAACTCTATGACCGTCATGCTAATGATTTTGATATTATTGGTCGGTATAGGCTTAAAAGGATCGGGCATCACCTTAAAAGAAGTATTACTGAATAAACGCGGCGTAGAAATGAGTATCATCTTTACGTTAGCGGTATTGGCAGGCGGGCTTATCTTTGCGCTACTATTTACGGATGTGTCATGGACGAAAGGCTTAGCACTATCGTCAGGGTTTGGTTGGTACTCGCTATCAGCGATTGTCATGACCGATGCTTATGGCGCGGTTTGGGGTAGTGTCGCGTTGTTTAATGACTTGGTACGTGAGTTCTTTGCATTAATCTTTATTCCGGTATTTATGCGTAAATACCCTTCCGCTGCGGTTGGGCTTGGCGGCGCGACCAGCTTAGACTTTACCTTGCCTATCATTCAGCAGTCAGGTGGTCTAAAAGTCGTGCCACTAGCGATTAGCTTTGGCTTCCTAATTAACATTGTCTCGCCAGTGCTGATGGTCTTCTTTTCGGCGCTTGGGTAAGCTATATTTTGTAGATCAGCTTATTCGTATTTGATATTACGATTATTTTATTACTAACCATCTGTTTAACTAGCTTATCAATTGCTTTAGTATCCTCATTACGTAGATAGCTTTTAAGATAGTTTATTAAGCTTGACTTTTTGGATGGTCGAGTACCTGCTGGTCTACTTTTTAGCTGTGCTATTGCACGTTGATATGTTGTAGCAGAGTCTTTGCTATTCTTATTATCATCTTGTGAAACTTTACTCGAATTTCCTTTGACATTATTGAAAGGTGAGTAATAGATAGCTTTGTTATCCTGTTTTATTATTTCCTTCTTTTTGAGGTAATTTATAACTAAATCAATTTGATCCTGACTATTTGCTTGGCGATAACTTGCAAGTTTTTGCTTGATCACATTATTCAATCCATCAATTTCTTTTGCCTTACTTCGTAAAACTTGATCAGTGACTAAATCTAATATTCCTTGACTGTCTACTTTATAACTTAGTTTTTCTCCATTTTCATCAAGTCTAATAAGTCCTGCTTTGATAAATTTTCCAAAAACCTGTTCAAAAATATAATCTTGCTCAGTACTATTAAATCTCTCTAGTACTGTCACTGGAACGTACTTCTTTATCGAGTACAATAGGTTGGATTTATAGCTCGGTAAAAAAACCTTACGATTGACAATGCTATCAAAAACCAATACGTAACACTCATGTATAACCGATTTGGGAACGCTTCCTTCAAGGCTTTGCGCTAAAGATTTCTTATTGTCCATGGCAACGCTAGTAACGTCATCACACAAAACATTATGACTGTCTTCGATGACAAGTTGGCTTTTTTTTATATCTAATGCATTTTCTATGTTTGACTCGTAAGCCACAGTTAGCTGATTAGCATTTTCTAACCGCATGATACTCATACCATCATAAGCACTATTGAGATGCTCAACCAAGATATCATAACCACTATCTCTTGCTAAAATACAAACATCAGCACTAGGATCAATTTCAGAGATTTTGCCAAGATAAAAAGACAAGTAAAAATCTAGCGCATTCTTCCCTGCATGTTGCATCTTAATAATGTGCACATTTTCATTATCAAACCTGAGCAAGTTTTCAACCAATTCAAGAGATAAACTCTTCTGCTGATTGATACCCAAAAACAGCCATACATGGCATTCATCCACCTCTACATTATCGAAGCTTTTAGGCTGAATGTTTTCATAATCAATTAAAATATGCTTCATCAAAATATTCTTATCATTTAATAAAAGTTACGATTACTTATACCCCACTCGCCTGCTTAGCAAACAAACGCATTAATGGCTTGATTTTGCTTACTCGGTACATGCCTTCATTACGTATCTGCTGCACGGGACGCACTTGTGCAAGCGACCCTGCAAATAACCAGTTAAGCGCAGAAAAGCTGTGCATCATTAGGCTATTATGCGGACGGCGCGAACGCTCATAATGACGTAGCGTTTGATTACTGCCCCAAAGCGTACCGCCACTACGTGTAAAGTCATGCGCTAATTGCTCACATAATACTTTCACATCGAGCATACCGAGGTTCAGTCCTTGACCTGCCAGCGGATGTACGCCATGAGCAGCGTCACCGATCAGCACCAAGTTATCAGCCACGTAGCTTTTCGATTGCTGTGCCGCTAATGGAAAACTAGCGATAGACTCAATCTGATCAATCGCACCTAGCTCGTAATTGCTGGCAGCTGCTAATTTATCAGCAATAAAACGATCTTCTTCCTCTATCAATGCCAATGCTTGATTGCGCGGCAATGTCCATACGATCGACTGCCAATGCTGCGGATTTGTCTTATCAGCATCGGTTATATCTGCTAATGGCAATAGTGCCAACGTACCTGTTGGTAGCATGGCTTGGCGTGCAGTTGCCTGATGCGGTTTCTCAGTCTGAATCGCACAGCAGATGGCAGTTTGGTTATAGTCAAGCGTATCTACGCCAATGCCTGCTTGCCGACGGACAAATGAACCGCGCCCATCAGCGCCAACTAATAGACGCGCATCAATCGCTTCGCCATTGTCCAGAGTGACACGGTAGCCTTGCTGCGCCCCTAGCCAATCCATATTGACAACTTTGTGACCAGCGATAAGGGTCAGATAGTCACTAACATCAGCTTCGTGCAAGCGTTGCCATAGTGCGTGCTCGATAACAGCAGGCTCTACCATACTACCTAATAATGTAGGCTCATGATTGTTACTACTATTATCCTCGGCGCCAATATCTTCACTTTCGCCAAATAATAACTCACCCATACCATTGAGCTGCCATACCTGCATTTGCGAGTAATCAGCCTTACGCTCAGAGCTAGCAATCTTTTGCCAAGCGCCAATATCATTGAGCAAATTAATACTAGCCATACTGAGTGCATAGACACGTGCATCACGTTTACTAAGTACATGTTGCCAAGCTGATTCATCACGCTCAGGACGAGCATCAATCAACGTCACCGGCATTTTTTCCTGTGCCAGCTTTAGAGCAAGCGTTGCCCCAACGATACCGCTACCGATAATCAGCGTATGGTTGTTTTTCATAAGGTGTCTCTCAATATTATTCAATATTAGAATGCTTATTATCAATCTTGATTACAGTTAGTTGATTCAGTTTAAAAGAGAGACGAGGCAACCGAGTGCAGATGTATAGGCAATACTTCAAGCGAGGTTAACGCTGTCACTCTTTTAAAGATGATTAATATAGCGCTATGATTTTAGACCCATCGCATAAGTGGCGACTAGTGGCTTGATATTTGGCAATTTATCAAAGGCCAACAACGCCATATTTCGCGCTAGCTTAATCGCTGGGTTAGGATGCGTGAAGCCGTGTACTACCGCATCACAAAAACGAATAACTCGCTTCTGGTCGGTTTGACGTGCTTTTTCATAACGCTTTAATAACTGTGTATCACCGATATCTGCGCCTTTGAGCACTTGTGAACTCATCATTTGTGCCAGCACATGTGCATCTCGCATACAGAGATTAAACCCTTGACCAGCGACAGGGTGTAAGGTATGAGCGGCATTGCCCATAATGACGCAGCGCCCTTCTACTTGCTTATTCGCTAGTACGCGGGTCAATGGATAGGCGCCGCGGCGACCAGCAGCGATAAACTTGCCAGCGCGTTGACCGAAAGCTTGCTGTAGCGTCTGCAAGAAATGGGCGTCGTTTTCTAAATATCTGGTTTCTTCACCTGTTGGGCATACCCATACGACAGAGCGTCTGTAACCCTGTTGATACTCATCATTGCCATCGCCTTCTGGATCAGTCAATGGGAGCACGGCAAGCGGGCCAGCTGGACTAAAACGCTCAATCGCTGCATGCTCGTGTGGCGTATCTGTCTCTACTACGCCGACGATGGCCGTTTGCTGATAGTCATACGTAGTTGTACCGATATCTAGCAATTGTCGTACCGTAGAGTCGCGCCCATCACAAGCGACTAATACGCTAGCTTGTAGCTGCTGCTCGTTTTCGGCTTCATCGTTGTAATTAAAGCTAAGTGTCACACTATCGGCCTGCTGCTGGACAGTCGTCACATTGGCATTATCTATCAAGGTAATTAGTGGCTCTTGCTGTGCGGCTAATAAAAGTTTACGACCCAGCCAAGCGTTTTCGATGACTTGCCCAAATGACTCGACCTTTTCCTCTGCTTTATTTAGCTGCGCACGCCCAAAACTGCCTTGCTCACTAATCTGTACGGTGTCAATACGGCAGGCATGGCTCTGTAATTCATCCCACAGGCCAATCTTTTGATATATCTGTACCGTGCGCCGTGATAACGCCGTATTGCGACTGTCTAAATAATGGCTGCGAGTCCTATCATCCGTTGGACTGATGGTTGGATAGCTGTTTTTTTCTAATAAGGTGCTCGCAATACCGTGATGGGCCAATAGCAATGCAAAGGACAACCCAACATGACCACCACCTGCGATAAGCACTTGCTGGTTAGTTATCGCTTCTTTGTTTTTAGAGATGCTGTCGAACTTTTTAGGTATGCTGTCAGCATTGGATAAATGTGAATCAGTATCTTGCATCGTTATTTTCCTAGTATAATTTTTTGGACAAGCAGTTTATTTATGATAGATAGCCGCTCGTCACTGACTTTATTTTATAATTTTTATCATGTCACTACTGTTGTTAGATAGGTTGCAGCAAACTATGGTATTGCCCATAGATTACCACAAATTGTCTATTCTGCCGTGGTCTTAACCGTAGACAAATCGTTTCTCCACTATCATCGTAAACGAGATTTATATTTATAAAACTCGAAAATCTTAATCTTATTAAAGCACTATCATATGGTGGGTAGCGATGAATTATATAGAACTGATAGCAACATCGAATCAATCTATAGAAAATCGCTGTAGCAGTTGCAATCCGCATACAAAAACAGCGTTATCTATCTGATGTATGGCTTGAAATTTAAAAATTCTCTACCATAATGAAGGCAAGACTTTCATTACTTTCATTTACCACCTTCCACAAAAACAACAATAATAACGCCGTCATTTTTATCATCTACAATCTTTGTATCACCTAAACACTGTAACGCCACTAACTATTTTATCTCTGCAACCCGCTACGCAATTAAAACCAAATCATAGCGTCGGGTACACAATAAAAGGATAATCGCTTGACTGATTCCATGAGCCGCCGTATAAAGTTTGAATCATTGACCCCAGCACAGCTAAAAACCGTGCTTGGTGAATACAATAATCACATGAAATATATCCAAGAACGCCTCGATATTAAAATCATGCAGCGTCAAGGCGATTTTTGCCTGAGTGGCGATGTGACCAATGTCGAACGCGGTGAACGTATTATCTACAAAATGGTAGATGAAGCACAGAACACTAAAGACATCAGTGCAGAAGAGCTGCACCTTATCATCCAATCTAGTCTCTCTCGTGATGAAGACATCGAAGAAGACGAGCAAGACTATGATGATATGGAATATGATGAAGACTTGGATGAGGCTAGCGAATTTACGCCCATCAGTTTACGTACACGTAAAGGCCGCATCGTTCCGCGTGGCAGCAACCAACAGCGTTACGTAAAAAACGTCCTGAGCTCTGACGTATCGTTTGGTATTGGGCCAGCTGGTACGGGTAAAACGTATCTAGCGGTGGCATGTGCCGTCGATATGCTTGAGCGTAATGAGATTGAGCGTATTTTGCTAGTGCGTCCAGCAGTAGAAGCTGGTGAAAAGTTGGGCTTCTTGCCAGGTGATTTGACCCAAAAAATCGATCCATACTTACGCCCGCTATATGACGCACTCTATGAGATGATAGGCTTTGAGAAAGTCGGTAAAATGATTGAGCGTCAGATTATCGAAGTGGCGCCGCTTGCCTATATGCGTGGTCGTACTTTGAATAACTCGTTTGTCATTCTAGATGAAGCGCAAAATACCACGCCTGAACAGATGAAAATGTTTTTGACACGTTTGGGCTTTGGCTCACGTGCTGTCATCACTGGTGACATTACTCAGGTGGATTTGCCACGTGGTCACAAATCAGGCTTGGCACAAGCGATGGATATTCTAAAAGATATTGAAGAGATTCATATCACAAAGTTTGATTCAAAAGACGTCGTACGACATCAATTGGTACAGCAAATTGTTGAAGCCTATGACGTATTTGATGAAGAGCAAATGGCTTTAGAAGAAAAACGTAAGTTTGAACGTATTAAAGAACAAGAGCGTAGACAAGCCGTCGCTAACGCAGCAGCCAATCTGTAATAATAAGCCAATAACTGGGCTATAGTAATTTGCTATAAGCATTTATCTTGCATAAGAAAACCGGATTACTAAAAGTAGTCCGGTTTTTTCTTACCGACAGTTTATTGAATTTAGCTCTTTCGCTACTAGTCGCCTACCAGCAACTTAGCTATAGTAGCCTCTATATGTTTTATACATGAGCCTCTATTTATTGGCCAATAAATTTAGCAATGAAAAACAGTAATCAAGCTACTTTTATGGTAAAAAACTGGCAAATAAATCACCTAGACGCTGCAGCGTTAGAAACACATTTATAATAAAAAGGACAGCAATATGAGCCAACCTGACAATACTAATTTCGATGACAAGATTGCTAGCAACCATGCCAGCTTAGCAGCACTTGATATCAGTGCAACCGACAGTATTGATGATGAAGTATTAGATACTTTTTATAATCACGAGCATTTACTATCAGTCATGATGGCGACTTTGGATTATATAGACGGTCGTATTAATAATGGTCTGACCCTATCCTATTTTGCAGATATTGATCCTGAGCTGTGGCAGGAAAAGTCTAAAACATTGGATATATATATCACTGATGAGGTCGAAGGCCGTGCTCTAAATCTAGAAGCACGCGGCAAGGACTATGCAACCAATATTTTGTCTTATCCAAGCGAATTACCTGCAGACGTCATTGAGCTGATGCCAACATTGCCTCTTGGTGAGCTAATTATCTGTCATGAAGTGATGGTACGTGAAGCGGCTGAACAGGACAAAACCGTGGCGCAGCACATCAGCCATTTGCTAATACATGGCGTGCTACACCTACTGGGTTTTGATCATGAGCTCGGACAAGCTGAACAAGATGAGATGGAGTACTTTGAAATTGAGATTTTGGCAGGCCTAAACCTACCAAACCCTTATATCTAAACTAGCACTGCTTTATTAAACAGTCTTCTAACTATTAAGCAGCTATCAATCTTTAGATAGTGGCAATTTTTGCGCTTGACCCATCTGATTAATCATATGATCCAAGCCTTTAACATGGACACTGCGCTGCGGGAATGGAATCTCAATCTTCTCATCATCTAGAGCTTGCTTGAACTGCTCTAGTAGCTCGCATTGCATCGACCACCAGTCGGCATTGGTTGTCCAAACGTTCAGGGTAAGATCTACTGAATTATCGCCTAGATTGGTCACTCGTACGATAGGCTCAGGATCAGTGAAAGCCAATGGATTGTTTCTTGCCAGACTTAACATCACGTCTTTAGCCGTTTTGATATCAGCATCGTAGCCAATACCGACGGTGATATCGACGCGGCGATTGGGTAGCGCTGTATAATTGACCACAGGTGAAGTCGTGATATCGCTATTAGGAATGATGATATCGTGATTGTTAATGGTCGTCAGATGGGTATTAACCAAGGTAATTTCTGTCACCGTACCTGTGTAGCTACTAATCTGTACATAATCACCGCGCACAAACGGACGAAATGTCACAATCATAATACCAGCGGCAAAATTTGATAGCTGGTCTTTTAGTGACAAACCAACGGCAACAGCGGCACCACCTAAGATTGCGACGACCGAAGTAGTCTGTACACCGACTTTGCTAAGTGCAGCTAAAATAACCACGACCAGTAGTACGCCATACAATAGACGACTTAAAAAACTAGCAACTGTCTCGTCCAGATGGCTACGCGTCATCAAGCGATCGGAAAAAGCGACTGCTTTTTTGGCAAGCCAACGTCCAACGATAAATATAAGTATTGCCAAAGCGACTTTAATGACCAGCTCTAGGGCATTGCTCGTTAAGGTAGCGACATCGACGGTAAAACCTAAAAATTCCATACTGACTCTTTATTTTATAGCTGTGTGTTATGAACTTGAGTATCTGTAATGATAAAAATAGTGCATTAAGCGTTATTCTTAACAGTCGTGTTTTCAGTGACATTTTTTCCAGCAACTTTATTTTCAGTAGCTTTAATTTCAGTAACTTTCTTCTTAGCACCTACCTTCTTAGTGCTTGAATACGTTAACCTTAGTACGTTACTTCGACTGTATCACTATAGCGGTAAGTACGTATCAAGCGCAGCTCGACGATATCGCTCATGTCTTCGGTGAACTTACCAAAGGGTGCTGCTTGTCGTACAGACTGCTTGGCCGCTTCATCCAATATCGTAGAGTTCGAGCTTTCAAGCAGTCGAATGGCTTTGATGTTGCCGTCGTTACTGATGATAACCATAAGGCGTACTTCACCCGTAATACCTTGGGCACGCGCTTGCACGGGATAATGCAAGTTGCCCACTCGCTCGACATGCTCACGGAATGTATTGATATAGTCTGCTGCCGCACCCCGTGTGGTCGAATTACTATCCATTGTCACGACTTTGGATTTGGTCGCGTAGACCTGCTGACGCTGAGATAGCTGAGCTTCTAAGGTTGCAATCTGCTTACGTAGCCGCTCTTCTTGTGCCATCGCATCATCTTGCGCTTGCTCGCTGTCATTATCCGACTCTACAGTGGCCTGACGCCAACTCAACGTCGTGCGTAGGTAGCTTTCTTGATAACGCTGCTGACGCACTTTACGCTGTAAGTTAACGATGTCTTGAGTCTCGCTTATTTGCTCAGCAGACATTGCACTTAGCTGATTGTTCTCTTGTCTTAGCTGCTCTTCTATTGTACCGCCGCCCTCTTGTGAAGCGTTGGCAATAAAGTGCGCATCTTCATTGGGCTGCATGTTATCGGTCAGCGCCTTTGCCACATCTTGCATCATAGCAGCTGGGTCTTTTCCCATAGAGAAGCTAATCCCGAAGATAATCAGCACATGGACAGCCACCGCAATAACAATAGCGACAGGCAAACTTATATCGCGCTTGGGAGCTTGCGCGGAAAAATGATAGCTCTGTGAGTCTTTTATATAGGCCACAATGAATCTCAGCTTGTGAGCACATCAGTACAAAGCACTATTTAATAAGTGTTGTAACGATAGGCATGATTTATACTGGCGCTATCATAACATGACATAGAATTATGTCGCCAGTATAAGCACTGAGACGGCATTTTGACATCTGCCATGCAGTATTGGTAACCTTATCCGCTGATTGAAAAACGCGCGCTTGAGAATATATAAGGCAGAAAAAACACTGTCTATAACAAATGAATTGCTATAAAACGCATGTGTTCATTTTG
This sequence comes from Psychrobacter sp. UBA3480, assembly GCF_002377945.1. Classification (GTDB taxonomy): domain Bacteria; phylum Pseudomonadota; class Gammaproteobacteria; order Pseudomonadales; family Moraxellaceae; genus Psychrobacter. Next base: position 46,607 of record NZ_DFQV01000009.1, on the reverse strand, counting down.
AAGCCACTGTATTTGTTATATACTGCTTTAGCACAATAGAATTAGTAGCACGTTACTTTGCAACAATCAGAACTGTGCATCGTCTTAATTAGGCACGGCAGATGGTCAAGCAGCACAGTAAATGTATATTCACTATGCACTAGTATCAGAGGTCAGTTTTTCGCTTTTGCTACCTATCAGTATAAAAATTACTAATGGTCGTAGATATTCAGAAATTATAGATAATTAGCTTTCGTTTAAATCAATGATAGCCTGCAAAGTTTGTTTAGCCATTTTTACGTCACCGATTGAATGACGCGCCCTATAAGGATAATAAGTTTGAGTGACTTTGATAACGTGAATAATTCAGACAATTTTGATGAGTTCTTCGAGAGTATTGGCTATCGTTTTGACGAGTCATTCGGCAGTGGTTGGGAGCGTATCGCCCAATCGGTTAAAGATATCTATAATAAGACGACGGACAAGTTCGAAGATGAGTTGTCATTACCAGTGGCACAGACTTACGTTAACGATGCATTACAAACATTCGTCACCGACAATGTAAAAGCCATTTTAGAGCTACGCGTCGAGATGCATGATGATTGGTTTCGTTTGTACTGCACTGTCAATGCAGGCGGCATCTATGCTGAGGTGGCAAGTAACTTTAGCTTAGTTCACGTTCAGCTCGATCGCAACGTGCAGCGCTTTGTATTTGGTCAGCAAACTTATACCGATATATTAAATCTGCGCTGTGAGTCTTTTATCAAACGTCAAGGTGTCAAACTGGCGATTTGGTTTTATCATAGCGTCCTCAAAAAAGACCCTTTAGGATTTATTCTGTCGTACGTCAATATTGCTCGCGCAAAAGACGAAGTGATTTATCTCGATATCCATCGTTGGTTAAAAAACAACAAGAAAATCATGAGCACCTTGCATAAGGTACAGATAAATTATGGTGAGCTAGAAGAAGAGCAAATGATCTTGAAGGCTCAAATCAACTATCGTGATTTACTGGCGGCCAGCAGTAACGAAGATATCATCGGTGATGATGACGATCCTGAATTGATGCAAGGCCCTATCAACCCTGTAGACGATGCGACTGAGCCAAGCCAAGAATAGCTCGCTAATGTTTTATCCCATAAAAAAACGCTGCATCTTAGAGGTTCTTGGCCTTATAGATACAGCGTTTTTTTATTAAAGTCATCAACTACCAGTAGTTCTCTACGGCAATATTACCCTCACCGCGGCGATTCATCACCAGTCCCAATGTTTTTAATGCCTCTTTGGTATCTTCTACCATATCTGGGTTGCCACATAGCATGACATGCGTAGTATCGATATCTAATGCGATACCTGCACGCGCTTGTAACGTACCCCCTAGTAGTAGCTTTGGCAGACGCTCTGACAATGCACCTTCGACAGGCTCACGAGTGACGATTGGGATAAAGATAAGCTTTGCTGGATTATCAACCAGTGTACCGAAGTCTTCTTGTAGGCTTTCGATTTTTTCAACGTACGCAAGTTCATCGAGCGAACGGGCACTATAAGCCAATACAATGTGTTCGTAATCTTCCCATGTCTTTAAATCTTGTAGCATTGACAAAAATGGTGCTAAGCCAGTCCCTGTTGCTAGCAGCCATAAGTCTTTTGGCAATGGTTTTTGGTAACGTGCTAACGTCAAAAACCCAAATGGCATGGTGTTGAGCAGCAGTTCATCACCCAATTGTAAATGCTGCAATTGCGAGGTAAATGCACCGTCAGGAATTACGATAGAAAAGAACTCTATCACCTCATCAAAGGGCGAAGAGACAATTGAATACGCGCGAAAGACATCTTCATTCAATGCGGTATCAGAGACTTCATCACTTGCATCAGTCTGTTGATAATATTTTAATTGACTAGGATTGACGCCTAAACGTACAAACTGCCCCGCTGTAAACTTAAAACTATCGGGACGGCTGACGGTAAAGCTAAATAAATTTGGCGTCCATGTGGTTTTGCTGAGCACCGTTACTGTTTGAATATTATCACTCATAATTATTCGTCACTTATACTTTATTAAACTATATTTTTATAAGATACCTTTGATAGGTAAAAGAAGACAAATACCAAAAAGGTAAGCATAAAAAAAGATGCGCCAAGCTTATCATAAAGCTGGCGCATCTTGGTTTTTTAACCGTAACAACAGATAGATCGCAGCGACTTATCTGCCGTATTAACTCAGCGACACTACCAAATGCGAGCCAAACTTGCCCACTCAATCATACTATTTGGCAAGATACCAAAGAATAGAATAATCGCAGTCACAGCAATGACCATGATACCACCGGTACGAATACCCCATTGCCCAGACACGTCAAACTCGATGAACTGCTTAGGACGTTTGAACAGCGTGAGTAAAACGCGTAAGTAGTAGAATAGACCAATCGCACTACCCAAGATAATCATCGCAGCCAAGAACCAGTTGGTACCTTGTACCGCAGCTAAGATAGCAAATAGCTTGGTGATAAAGCCTGCCGTCAACGGAATACCAGCCAATGACAACATCATGATGGTCATGACAGCGGTCAATACTGGACGGCGCCAGAATAGCCCTTGATAATGCGTCAACTCATCGGCTTCACCAGATAAGCGATACGGACTCGACATCAACGTCACTACGCCAAAGGCACCGATAGAGGTAAAGGCATAAACCGCCATATACATACTAGAGATACTATCAGCGGCTGAACCAATGCTAACAATTACGATCATCACATAACCCATATGAGCAATAGATGAGTAACCGAGTAGACGTTTCAGGCTAGTTTGACGTACTGCCAATAAGTTACCTACCAAGATAGATAAAGTAGCCATGACCATCAATAGCATTTGCACTGATGGCAATGCCAGCAAAGCAGTATCGATTAAGAAACGCACAGCTAGTGCCATCATCGCCACTTTTGATACTGATGCTAAAAAGGTAGCGATAGGCGCTGGTGCACCTTCATAAACATCTGGCGTCCACATATGGAAAGGAGCAGCCGATAGTTTAAAGGCGATACCAAACATCATCATTGCCGCGCCCAATATCAGTAGTGGCGACTCAAAGATATTGCCTAGTACCATGCTGATTGGCTTAAACGCTAGTGAGCCTACTTCTGCATAGATAAAGGCCATACCCATTAGTAACGTCGCTGATGCAGTCGCCGACAATACCAAATACTTCAATCCCGACTCAAGCGACTGGTTGCGCATATAAGTATAAGCAAGCAAACCATATAACGGTACTGACAGCATCTCTAAGCTCATAAAGAATGACGCCATATGCTGCGCGCTTACCATGAGTAATGCACCAATGGTCGATAGCAGCATGAGCAAATACAGCTCTTCTTTATTGTCTTTGAGATTGGCCAGATACGCATAAGACAGCGTACAACAAGCCAAGGCACAGATAAAAATCACCACCATATTAAACTGAGCAAAGTTATCTATAACAAATAGTTGCTCAGCGTTTGGCGCGATAGATCCGCTTTCAATCACACCGATCATCTGCCCGATAAGGGTAAATAGACCAATGTTTAATCCTGCCACCGTAATCGTACCAGTGACCATATGCGAGCGTTTAAAGGTAATCGCGATCATAACCGTCAGTACCGTAATCACTACGGCGATAATCGGCGCGTAAGGCAACAATCCTATCAAATCATTCATCGTAATATCATTCATGACTTAACGTGCCTCCATTACATCAAGTAGCTGCGACGCATCTACCTGTGTCACTTGACTGTATATATATGCGTTATTGATCCACTGCATAGCGTGACTTGAGGTATCAAGGAACGGCTGTGGATACAGTCCGAGCCATACCAAACCAGCAGCTAACATCAGTAGTAATGACAGCTCGCGCTTGCCCAAATCTTTTAGTTTACGTGCAGGCAAGCCATGTGACTTAGTCTCTCGCTCTGCCAATGCGGCGATGTTGTTTTCACCAAATAGTGCGCGATGAATCAAAATCAACGAGTAAAGACCTGCTAATACCAAACTGAATGTTGCAAAAACCACGAATACTGGATACTGAGCAAATGAGCCAAATAAAATCATGAACTCGCCAATGAAGTTACCCGTACCTGGAATACCAAGCAACGCCGCACAGAAGAACATCAATATCGGTGCGTAGTAGCGGAACTGCCCCCACATACCACCCATCAAGGTCAAATCGCGTGTATGCAAACGCTCATATAGCTGTCCTGCCATGATGAATAGTGCGGCTGAACTCAAGCCATGAGCAAGCATCTGAATCATCAGCCCTTGTAAGCTGAGCAATGTTCCCGCATAGATTGCCAATACCACAAAACCCATGTGCGAGATACTGGTATAGGCCAGCAAGCGCTTCATGTCGGTCTGCATAAACGCAAGCCAAGCACCGTAGAAAATACCAATCGTACCTAAGGTAATCGCTATCGGCGCAAACTCTTGTGACGCTGCTGGAAATAGCGGCAACACAAAACGAATCAAGCCATATGCAGCAGTCTTGATGAGCACCCCTGCCAAATCCACCGAACCTGCCGTTGGTGCCTGCGCATGCGCATCTGGCAACCAGCCGTGGAAAGGAATGATTGGCAACTTCACCGCAAAACCAATGAAGAAGCACAGCATGATTGGATATTCCCAGCCGCCAAGTGACGTACCGAGCAATTCATTATAGTTAAAGCTCACTACCCCTTTTTGGGCATAGCTGATAATGACCAATACCAAAATACCAATGAGCATGATAAGCCCAGACGCTTGGGTATAGATAAAAAACTTGGTTGCGGCGTATTCTTTGGTTTTGCCAACCACATCATGACCCCAAATCGCGATCAAGAAGTAGATAGGAACCAGCATCATCTCCCAAAAGAAGAAGAATAAGAATAGGTCAATCGCTAAGAAAACACCAATAACGCCGCCCAAACTCCATAGCAAGTTCAAATGGAAGAAACCAACGCGGCGCTGAATCTCATTCCACGAACAAGCAACAGCTGCCACACCAAGCAACCCTGTTAAGGCCACCATCATCAATGACAAACCATCTAGCGCTAAGTGAAAGCTAATACCAAAACTTGGTATCCATGGCACACTAAACTCTGCTACCCAAGGCACGTTTGTGCTTGGTGCAATGACTTGCTCACTCATACCGCTAAAATCGCCTTGCTGCCAAAGTACCAACGACAAAGCAAAGGTCAACGCCATACCGATTAAGGCAATCCAGCGCGGCAGACGTTTATTAAATCGCTCTACCAACCAGCATAGCAATCCTGCAATAAAGGGAATTGCGATTAATGCTGGTAGCATCCACGTTTGTTGTAACTCAATCATCTTTTACACCACCGTCATCATTACCAGCACCAGCAATACAGCCATACCCAAGCCAAAGCTTGTGGCATAACCTCGAAGAGACCCTGTTTGCGTCGCAGACAATACTTTATTACCTACTGAGGCCAGCTTAGGTAACAGCAACCACGTTTTATCGATAGGGTCGGCTTTAAGTAAGCGGCCGATGAACAAAAAGGGTTTTACAAAAATTACATCGTATAGCGCATCAAAGCCTAGACCATGGTAGCACCAGTGATACAGTGCCCCACCAATACGTGAGCGCTTAAAGCTAGTAAGCATTCTGCCCTTATTGACGACATACAACAGTGCTGCCAATATCAAACCTGCTGCCATTCCACCCATCGCGATATACTCTGCTGTATGCTTAGCATGAGCTTGACCTGCGACTTCTAATAGATGACCAACACTCTCTGGCAACACACCGTCTAATGGCGGTGTAATCCAAGCACCAACGGCTGTAGATAACACTAGTAATACAGTCAAAGGTAACCAGTACGACACACCTGATAGCTTATGCGCATGGGTTTTTTCTTCACCGAAGAATATGATCCAAATCATACGGAACGTATAAATCGCGGTTAAGAAAGCGCCGAATACACCCATATAGAACAATACTAGATGACCTGTGGCATAGGTCTCCCAAAGAATCGCTTCTTTAGAATAAAAACCAACCGTAACCCAAGGTATCGCAGCGAGTGCACCACCACCGACGATATAGCACCAAAATACCAATGGAATCTTTTTACGCAGACCGCCCATCTTAAAGATGTCTTGCTCATGGTGTACCGAAAGGATGACCGCACCTGACGATAAGAACAGCAATGCTTTAAAGAAAGCATGCGTCATCAGATGGAAAATCGCGCCTTGCCACGCACCCACGCCAAGTGCCAAAAACATATAGCCGATCTGACTCATTGTTGAATAAGCGAGGATACGTTTGATGTCTGTCTGCGCGAGCGCACAGAATCCAGCAACGACCAACGTCAATGCCCCTACACCGCCAACCCAATACAATAAGATACCTGGCGTTAGCTCAAACAATGGATGTAAACGGGCAATCAAATAAACGCCTGCTGTTACCATCGTTGCGGCGTGAATCAGTGCCGATACAGGTGTTGGACCTGCCATCGCATCAGCGAGCCATGTGTGTAGTGGCAACTGCGCTGATTTACCCATCGCACCGCCGACCAACATCATCGTAGTAAGCATCATCGTTGGATTGTTGATATCAAACACTTCTGGCGCACGCGTAATAATTTCTTGAATATTAAGCGTACCGAATTCGCGGAATAATAAAAACAAACCAAAGGCTAAGAACACATCACCGACACGTGTGACGGTAAAGGCTTTCATAGCAGCGCGACCATTGGCTCTATCATGGTAATAATAACCAATCAATAAATACGAACAGATACCAACGCCTTCCCATCCGAGATATAGCAAGAACAAGTCATCTGCTAGCACCAGTAACAACATACTGGCCACGAACAAGTTCATATAGCTAAAGAAACGGGCAAAGCCAGTGTCACCTTTCATGTACCAAGCGGCAAACAGATGAATCAAAAAGCCAATCCCAGTGATGACACCAGTCATGGTCAATGCTAGACCATCAAAGCTCAAGCCGAAATGTGGGGCAAAATCACCAACTTGGAACCACGTCCATAGCGGAACTTCAATTACCGTTCCAGCTGGATTGGTGGTCAAAAAGGTATAGCTAACCACCAGCGTACATAATGCTGATAACAGCATGCTACCCACACCAACAATCGCTGCGACCGTTTCTGATAATTTGTCGCGCATAAAGGCTAAAATCAAAAAGCCAATGAGCGGGAATATAAAGGTTAATGGTAATAAACTCATGACATCATCCTTTCATCTCATTGGCGCTATCGACATCGAGATGCCCACGCTGATGATAAAAACGCAATAATATTGCCAGACCAATTGACGCTTCAGCCGCGGCCAAGGTCAAAATAAAGATAAACATAATCTGTCCGTCTGGATCAACCCAGCGACTACCTGCTACTACAAATGCCAATGCTGCCGCATTCATCATGATCTCAAGACTCATTAGCATAAATAGGAAGTTACGTCGTACCATGACGCCGCACAGACCGATAGCAAATAAAATACCTGCCAAAATCAGTCCATGACTCATGGGTATCATACCCAGTACATTTTGCGCCTCAGCAACTGGCTGTACTAAGCCTGCCACCTCGTGGGCAAACGGCACGTTTGACACATCTTGTGCCACGCTTGCTGCTAGTACCATTAGTCTGACTCCTTGCGCGTAACTTTGTTCGCACCTACTTGACTGCCTACTTTCATGCCTACCTTCATACCGACATAGTCATGCGGGTCAACATCTTTATATTCGTAAGGCTTAGCCATTTCTACGCCGTCATGCTGTGTAAGCGTACTATCATTGTCGTATTGTTTGATACTGCCTACGCTTGGCTTAAAATTTTGGCTATCATTACCGATGACCTCATCGTCGACTGTCTCTTTACCTAAATGATAAGCGGCGACCAAGGCTGCCAATAATAGCAATGCTGCTACTTCAACCAGCATAATGTATTTGGTAAATAGCACCGTACCAACTGCTTTGGCAGAGATAGTCGTGCCACCCATCATGACAGCTTCATCATGATTGAGACCAATCATCGCGTAAAGCACAACGGCAATAATTATCGTCAATCCTGTCGGTATCGCCCAAGTGCCTGCATCGAGCCAACGCTCTTCGCGCTCGTCATTACTCATGCCCAAGTTGAGCATCATGATAACGAAAACAAATAGCACCATAATGGCACCAGCATAGACAACAATCTCTAATGCTCCTGCAAACGGCGCACCTAATACAAAAAATATCCCAGCAATTGCTAACAACGACACAATCATCGATAAGATAGCGTGCACTGGATTGGCCTGAGTCACTACGCGCAGACTGGCAAATATTGCCACTGCTGCAAGCGAATAAAACCCAGCCAGTTCAGGATGGTTCAAAATATTCATCATGGTAGCAAGCTCCTTAGATCAATCGGTGCAGATTCGTTTTGTGCTGCACCTTTTGGTTTATCTGCTACCGCCATACCTGTCACACGATAATAGTTATAATCAGGGTATTTACCTGGTCCTGAAATGAGCAAATGCTCTTTTTCATAGACCAAATCTTGGCGCTTATATTCACCCAGCTCAAAATCTGGGGTCATTTGAATGGCTGTCGTTGGACACGCCTCTTCACACAATCCGCAAAAAATACAACGCGAAAAGTTAATTCTAAAAAACTCTGGATACCAGCGACCGTCTTCACGCTCGGCTTTTTGTAATGAGATACACCCTACCGGACAGGCCACCGCACACAAGTTACAAGCGACACAGCGCTCGTCTCCATCAGGATCACGCGTTAGGACAATACGTCCACGAAAACGCGGCGGTACAGGTACCGGCTCTTCAGGATAAAGGATGGTGTCACGCGGTCTGAGCGCATGACTATTGACCATCCACATGCTGCGGACAATGGTAAATATACCAATGACGGTCTTTTTTATGGTAGTAAACATGGGATTATTATCCTTATCAGCTTTACCCTAGTTCATCAGTGATGGCTAGTAATGACTATAACGTTGGGGAAAAGATCAAAATGACCGCAGCCGTAATCAACAGATTGATCAAGGTTACGGGCAGACATACTTTCCAGCCAAAGTTCATCACCTGATCATAACGCGGACGCATGAGTGAGCCTCGAGCCAAAACAAACATGGTCATAAAGAACAGCGTTTTAATCATGAACCAAAAAGCTGGTGGAATAAATGGAATATCTAAATTGAACGGCGCAAGCCAACCGCCAAAGAACAAGCAAGTCATCAAGGCAGAAATTAAGACAACGTTGACATACTCACCAATGAAGAACATACCAAACTTCATGCCAGAATATTCGACATGATAACCTTCAGCCAGTTCTTGCTCTGCTTCTGGTTGGTCAAATGGATGTCTATGCGTAACGGCCACACCAGCTACCACAAAAGTCAAAAAGCCGAAAAACTGCGGAATGATATACCAGCCGTCCGCTTGTGCTTCGACAATAGCACGCAAGTTAAACGAACCTGTCAAGGCAACAACGCCCATCAACGACAAACCCAAAAACACTTCGTAACTGATTGTCTGTGCAGCTGAGCGCAAACCACCAAGTAGCGAGAATTTGTTGGCAGATGCCCAACCGCCGAACATCACCGCATAGACAGCAATACCAGCCATGGCAAAGAAAAATAGAATACCAATATCCCAATCAACCACGCCAAGCGTTGGCGAGATAGGAATGATGGCAAATGAAGCCAAGGCAGTAAACATCGCTACCGCAGGTGCCAAGGTGAACATAAACTTGTCGGTAAAGTTTGGTGTCCAATCTTCTTTAAAGAAGATTTTGAGCATATCGGCGACCAACTGCAACGAACCAAAAGGCCCAACACGGTTTGGACCATAACGATCCTGCCACAAGGCCAACATACGGCGCTCATAGATAATCATCATCGCGGCAACCAATACCACGACCAAAAAGATGACTAGCGATTGACCCACCAAAAACAGAATAGACCAAGTATCAAAACTCATGCTATTGGCCAAAAAGCTTGGCACATCAGGGATAATACGGGTAACTTGCATATTACACCTCCTGTGTGATGGTCGGCGCTGCGTTTATTTGCGCAGTATCGTTATCGTTCATCATATCGTTAGCCATGCTACCCATCATCGTTACTGGTGCATCCACTTTACGTACCGACGCTGGCATTGATGGGTGAATGATGCTCACCTGCCCAACGGGGTAACCGATACAGCCTTCTGCCAAATAACCGACCAGCTGTACTGGCAAGGTAATTTGTTGCTTATCGATTTCTATCGCCAAGTAATCACCAGCAGCAATCTTCCAGTCTTTGGCATCGTCTATACCGATACGCCATGCAGCAACAGGTAGTTGCTCTGCGACGATTGGGCTACGTGATGCCATCATTGAGCTGGCATAGATGTTGTGAATCGGGACCAGTTTGGCTTGGCCTTGTTGTAAGTCAGTTGTATTCGAAGACATCGCTTCTGGCGCCACATATTGACGAGTGGCTAGGCGCTCTAGCTGATCGAACAAGCGCACACCTGGATCACCATTTTTCAGATGACCACCGACTTTGTCTTGGTATTTGTTCCATGCTTGAGGTGAGTTCCAACCTGCCGCATTGGCAAAAGGAATCATCGAGCTTGGCGTTTCTTTACCGCTATAACCTTCCATTGAGAAAGTTAGACCAGTGTCCAAATCTTTCGGCTGCATTGGCTCGTGCACTGAGATTGGCGCACGCATAGCAGTACGACCTGAATAACGACGCGGTTGACGCGCGATTTTCAGACCCGTTATACGGTAATCAGCATCAGGCGCAGCGCCTTTGATACCTGCAAGTTTAGGATGGGTGGCAATCAATGCATTGATAACATCATCTAGCTGCGTCCAGTCGACATCACGACCTTCAATGCTGCTATGCACAGCATGTATCCAGCGCCAGCCTTCTTTAATGCTGCTCATTGGATGGTAGTATTCGTTATCGTAAACTTGGAAGAATCGCTGCGCACGACCTTCAGCCGATACCAATGTACCATCTGCTTCTGCAAAACTAGCCGCTGGCAATACGATATCGACGTCTTTGTGCCAATCAAGTAGCTGATGATCCAATGCAATGACTGTTTTATCAGATAATAACTGCGTCAATTTATTAGCATCGATGGCATCAGTCAGCTGATTTTCAGCGACGATAACTACATCGAAATCAGTCGCCAGTAATTCTTCGACTGACTGACCGCCAAGCATACAAACGCCCATGCTATTGGCATCAGGAACCGTTAGATAGATACCTGCTTGTGCTTGATATTTATCATTAATTTCTTTTAATTCAAGTTTTTCAGCAGGCTCACGCTCGACATCATCTTGCGCTTCTGCATTTACACCCGTTTCAGGTTTGTTTGGCTTGGCAGATAAATCTTGGTCTTCTTCAGGCTGGTCATTAGCCGCTTTTGCTTGTGCTGCCTGTACTTTGGCATTATGTGCCTCGACCTGCTGTTGCTCAATCGCTTTGATTGCTGCGCGTTTTTGGGTCAACGCTTGGGTAATCTGTGCTGCTGCTTCTATCAATACGGTAGAAGATAAGCTGCTACCCGAAACAACTAACGGCTTATCAGCTTGAATCAAGTCATAAGCGATTTGCTGCGCCAATGCTTGCATACCGTCAGTTTCAGCACTTGCATCAGCTGCTTGTGGATCTGCTATGTCTGCTAAATCATCAGCGAAATTAGCGATTTCATCAGCAACCTTGAAGCCAAGTTTAGTGATGTCTTCAGGGGTCGCCACTACGCTCACTTTACTGATATCTTCTAGCTTGGTTTGCGTTACATCGATGACATAGACTGGGCTTAGCGCATCTTGAGCGATACGCTTAACAGGTTCAGCAAGCCACGGTTGCGTCTGTAATGCCGCCGCCATTTTCAAGCCTTCATTTTTTGCCGCTTGACGTACTGACAGCGCGACACGTGATGAAGTTTGCGTGATATCTTCACCTAATACGAGCACCGCATCATGCGTTTCGATATCGGTCATGCTAGGGTTATAAATACCTTCAGTGCTAAGCACTTCGATGCATTTATTGACCAGTGCTTGCTGCTGATGATTCAAACCTGTTGAAAAGTTATCAAAGCCAACGAGATTTTTTAGCGCAAAGTTGGTCTCTAGACTGGCACGTGGCGAGCCAATCCCGATGACTTTTTTATCTTTGATACGTTTGATGGTTTCATCAAGTGCGTAGTCAATATTGATTTTGACATGCTTATCATTGATACGTTCAAGCGCTTGGGTTGGACGATCATCACGATTGACATAGCCATAACCAAAACGGCCACGGTCACATAAGAAATAGCGGTTTACTTCACCGTTATAGCGGTTTTCGATACGACGCAATTCACCATAACGTTCACCCGGTGAGATATTACAACCAGCCGAGCAGCCATGACAGATGCTTGGTGCATACTGCATGTCCCATTTACGGTTATAACGTTCAGAATGCGTTTTATCAGTAAACACACCCGTTGGGCAGACTTCAGTCAAGTTGCCTGAAAATTCGCTTTCAAACTGCCCATCTTTATCACGGCCAAAGTACACGCGGTTGTTTGAGCCATAAACGCCTAAATCTTCGCCGCCCGCGTAGTCTTTATAAAAACGTACACAGCGATAGCAAGCGATACAACGGTTCATCTCATGCGCGATGAATGGACCAAGCTCTTGGTTGTGGTGCGTACGTTTGGTAAAGCGATAACGACGACGGCTATGACCTGACATATAGGTCATGTCTTGCAAATGACAATGTCCACCTTCTTCACAAGTTGGACAGTCATGTGGATGGTTGGTCATGAGTAGCTCAACCATCGACTTGCGGAATGCTTTGGCTTCATCGTCGGTGACCGAGATGTACATATCATCGCCAGGAGCGACCATACAAGACATCACAAGGCGACCGCGACCCGCTTCCATATCTTCTTTATTTTGGAATTGCTTGACTGCGCACTGACGGCACGAGCCTACTGAGCCAAGGGCTGGATGATAACAAAAATACGGCACCTCAATGCCGAGTGATAAGCAGGCTTGTAGCAAGTTATCTGCGCTATCTACTTCGACAGTGGTTCCATCAATATGTATGACTGCCATGCCGCTCTCCTTATTTCACTACTGGCTGTTGGTTGGCTGCAGCATCAATAACATCGACACCAACCGCCTGCGCGATTTTTTGATCAAACTCTGGACGGAAATATTTAATCGCACTCATTAGTGGTTCCATCGCACCTGGGGCATGCGCACAGAATGTTTTACCAATCCATAAATCACGCGTCAGGCCTTCTAATTTTTCTACATCGCCCACTTGCCCTTCACCATTATTAATGGCGGTAAGCAGCTTGACACCCCACGGTAGACCATCACGGCATGGTGTACACCAACCACATGACTCGCGCTGAAAGAAAATCTCAAGGTTGCGCAGTAATGGCACCATGTCTTGTGATTCATCGACGACCATAATTAGACCAGTACCCATACGGCTACCAGCGTTTTGAATGGTGTCAAAATCTACCACCACATCCAAATGCTCTGCGGTTAAGAAGTCAGTCGATGCGCCGCCCGGTAGCCATGCTTTGAGCGTTTTACCATCTTTCATACCACCCGCTAGATCTTCAATGATTTCGCGAGCTGTATAACCAAATGGTAATTCCCAAAGGCCTGGATCATTGACCAATCCTGAGCAGCCGAATAGTTTAGTGCCTGGCGTTTTACTTTTGCCTTTAATTTCAGATAACGACTGATACCATTCAACACCATGATTCAAAATCGCTGGCATATTACACAGAGTTTCAACGTTGTTGACAACAGTTGGACGACCCCATGCACCAGAGATTTGTGGGAATGGCGGCTTAGTACGTGGGTTAGCTCGGCGGCCTTCTAGACAGTTAATCAACGCCGTTTCTTCACCGCAGATATAACGGCCAGCGCCCGTATGCACATGCAGATTAAAACTAAAATCTGAGCCTAAAATATTGTCGCCCATGAGATTGTTGGCAAAGCACTCTTCGATGGCAGCGACCAAACGCTCAGCGGCCAAGATATACTCACCACGGATAAAGATATAACCGTCAGTGGCACCAATCGCATGAGCGGTAATGAGCATACCTTCGATCAGCTGAAACGGTAGACGCTCCATGAGCAAACGGTCTTTAAACGTGCCCGGCTCCATTTCATCAGCGTTACAGATGAGATAACGCGGCAAACCGTCTGGCGGCGACATAAACGACCATTTAAGACCAGCGTTAAAACCTGCACCGCCGCGACCCCTGACATTGGCCGCTTTAATCATATTACCGACGTCTTTAGGCGACTTAGATAGTGCTTCTTTTAAACCCGTAAAGCCTTTTAGAGACTCATAAGTGGCGAGATCGAGTACCGCATCATGATGCGCCAAACGCCAAGTCAAAGGCTTGGTTTCGCTAGTGGCTGTCGCTTTATCACCATAGATTGGAACACGCTGTGCATTTAGCTGGCTTGGCGCTTGGCCTTGACCGCGACGAGCAATTTGCTCTGAAATCGTTAAACTCATGCGTATAGCTCCAATAATTGCGCGACCTCAGATGGCTGGACAGGGCCGTAAGTGTCTTCATCAATCAGTACCGCTGGTCCCTTATCACAGTTGCCCAAGCAGCAAATTGGCAATAGGGTAAAACGTCCATCAGCAGTGGTTTGACCGTACTCTATACCCAGCTGCGATCTGATCTCAGCTGACAGCGCTTCATAACCTGTCAAATAACAAGCCACAGAGTCACATATGAGAATCACATGGCGACCGACAGGCTGGCGATAAATACGGTTAAAGAAAGTCGCAACCCCATCCATATCTGACATCGGAATATCTAGGATGTTAGCAATAGCGTTTGCTTGCGCATCATCGACCCAGCCGTTACGCTTTTGCACAATTTTTAGCGCATCTAGCGAGGCGGCACGCGCCTGTGGGTAATGGTGCATAAACTCATGAATGGCAGCGATTTCATCACTGGTGAGAATGCTTTCCACATCTACTTTTGGCATTTTGTCGGAAACAATTTTCATAATCTTCTGTCTTTCCTCACTCATCCTGCTCTATCACAAGCCAATATCAGTATGATTAAAACTGTGGTTATATTGGCGAATGACAGCATTTTGGTGTGCCATCAGGCAATAATATATTGATGAACAAATACTTTTGAAGCAGCGGCTTTAACGATCACAATCCGCCATCACAATATCAATCGATGCTAGGTACATAATGGCATCAGAAACCAGCGAGCCATTGATGACCGACGGCATCTGTTGTAAATGCGCAAATGTCGGCGTACGAATACGGGTACGATAGCTCATCGTGGCCTTATCTGAGGTGATGTAATAGCTGTTGAGACCTTTGGTTGCTTCTACAATCGTAGTACACTCGCCCGCTGGCATCACAGGACCCCAAGATACTGAGATAAAGTGATTAATAAGCGTTTCGATATCATTTAGCGTACGGTCTTTTGGCGGTGGTACGGCCAATGGATGATCGGCTTTATAAGGGCCTTGTGGCATGTTATCCATACACTGGCGAATAATACGCAATGACTGACGCATCTCTTCGACTTTTACCATACAGCGATCATAAGCATCACCGTTGTAACCGACTGGCACTTCAAAGTCGTAATTCTCATAGCCCATGTATGGACGCGCTTTACGCAGGTCGAAGTCAACGCCTGTCGCACGCAGACCTGCACCCGTGACGCCCCAAGCCAATGCTTGCTTGGCATTGTACTGAGCAACCCCTTGGGTACGGCCTTTGAGCACGCTGTTTTGCAATGCTGCTTTGACATATTCGTCCAAGCGTTTTGGCATCCAATCTAAGAACTCACGCACCAAACGCTGCCAGCCACGTGGCAAATCAGCAGCTGTACCGCCGATACGGAACCAAGCTGGATGCATACGATAGCCAGTCACCGCTTCGATAACGTCATAAGCTTTTTGGCGATCGGTAAACATATAGAATACCGGGGTCATACCGCCCGCATCCTGAATGAACGTACCGACGAATAGTAAATTATTGGTAATACGGAAAAACTCGCTCATCATCACGCGGATGGTTTCAGCACGCGGTGGAATAGTGATTCCAGCCAACTTTTCGACCGACATGATGTACGGCAGCTCATTCATTACGCCGCCCAGATAATCAATACGGTCGGTATAGGGAATAAATGAATGCCAAGTTTGGCGCTCAGCCATCTTTTCTGCACCGCGATGGTGATAGCCAATATCAGGAATACAATCGACGACTTCTTCGCCATCTAGCTGTAATACCAAACGGAAGGCACCGTGAGCAGAGGGATGGTTAGGACCGATGTTCAAGAACATAAAATCTTCATCACGACCTGAACGCTTCATGCCCCACTCTTCTGGAACAAAACGCAGGTTCTCTTGCTCGTATTGCTGCTTGGCGGTATTCAAAAAGTACGGAGTAAATTCCGTCGCGCGCGCATGATACTCTTTACGCAGTGGATGACCTTCCCAATATTTTGGCAATAAGATACGGGTCAAATGCGGATGACCTGTAAAGACAATACCGAACATGTCCCACACTTCACGCTCATACCAATTGGCATTTGGCCAAATATTGGTGGCGCTCGGTACATTGACATCGTCTTCGCTCAGCGCGACCTTGATACGTACGTCACTATTGCGCTCAAGCGACATTAGGTGATAAAACACCGTAAAATCACTGTCAGGCAAACCTGCGCGATGCTGACGTAAACGCTCATCTATCGCTGACAAGTCAAATAGCATGACGTAAGGTTTAGGCAGTTTGCGCAAGAATAAGAGAATATCTAATAAATCAGCACGCGCCACCCAAACCGTTGGAATCTCATCCACAGTCTGCTGCACGACAAATTTACCAGCATACTTTTGCTCCAGCTCTGTGATGACTGCTGGGACGGGCTTGATCTTAGGATCTATGTTTTCGACTACCGTGACCATGAATGATGTATTCCTTCATTAATCATAACTGAACTATGTTAGTCATAACCGAACTATGTCAACCATAACTAAGCTATGTTAATCATAACCGAACTATGATAAGCGCATAAAATATTGAAACTGTTGCTATAAGTCTAAATGCTGTTTGAAACTTAAATACTGTCTGGGCTGCGCAAGTTTTTGACAGCGATACGATCTGCCTGCTTGCGGTCACGCTCAGGCGTCATTTGCGGCTGATAGATACCCTGCTCATTGACATGGATACCCAGCGGACGACGCTCTTTAGTAATAGATTCTTGTAACAACATCAAACCCTGAATAAGCGCTTCTGGACGCGGCGGACAACCTGGCACATACACATCAACAGGGATAATCTTATCGACACCTTGTACGACAGAATAAATATCGTACATGCCGCCCGAGTTGGCACAGGCACCCATAGAGATAACCCATTTTGGCTCAAGCATTTGCTCATATAGGCGCTGGATGACAGGTGCCATTTTAACGAAGCAAGTACCAGCGACGATCATGACATCCGCCTGACGAGGCGAGGCACGAATAACCTCTGCCCCAAAACGTGACAAATCATGAACGGCGGTTAAGGTAGTAGCGTATTCAACATAACAGCAAGAGGTACCAAAGTTAAATGGCCAAAGTGAGTTCTTACGCCCCCAGTTTGCTGTTGAATGAACGAGGTCTTCGAGACGACCCATAAAGACGTTTTTATTCACTTCATCTTCGATAGGGTCGTTGACCGTTTGACTGGTCTGTGCAGGATAGGTATCTGCATCGGGGTTGGCTTTTGTTAATGTGTATTTCATAACATACAACCTTCATATTAGGCTTGGCGTGGCAATCATCTTGCTCGCGCTGTCGCCATAATTTTATTATTAATAAGTGGCTAATCATCAGCGATCATTAATACAAACAGAACTGACGCCTTCATGCTTTGCTGCTCATTTTTGCAAACGCTATAAGCTGAGCATCAACTGCTATTAACGTTCAGTTTTGTCCTGCTGAGCAGACGTCGCAAAATCCACAGAAGTAACGTTACCCGTGGTATTAATATGATCGATGTTTTGTAGATGACGACGATTGGTCTCAATATTGTTTGAGACATTGATTTGACCGGATGACTGCGCGGGTACTTTACCTGTCGGATCGACCATTAGCTCATGAGCACCATCAAACTTGGTGATGTCTGCCAAATTAAAGCCTGCAGGCGCCGCATACAAGCGTGCTTTTTTGCGTAACTTGTCAGCAGGTGCCCAGTTCATCGCACCCAAGCTCAGCTCATAAATCAAACCGATAATCAGAATAGTGATAAACGTGCCAGCGGCGGCAAAGCCAAGCCAACCCGCCTCTCGTACTGACACAGCATAAGCGTAGAGATATAGCGCCTCTAAATCAAAAATTACAAAGAAGATTGCGACCAAATAAAATTTGGCAGACAAACGAATACGGGCGTTGCCAGATCCGACAACACCCGCTTCAAATACTTCTTCCTTTTGTGAGCCTTGAGAGCGACCGCCAAGTAAGCGCGGTACGACCAGCATAAAGACAACTAGCCCAATGGCGGCTAAGATAAAAGCAATGGCTGACCAATTAAAAGCAGACATGATAATACGTGCTCCTCACCCAATCGAGTGTTAGACACAGCGCAAGCACTGACCCACTCAGGCCATGTTGCGACAGGTATAACGCAGACGAAAACACAAAGTGACTTTATTTAAGTAATTGTCACTGCACTTCAGCAACTGTCACTGTGTTTAAGTAACTGTCATTGAGTCACATGTTAGGTATTTTGCTGGTAACAACCAATTATCAAGCTTATTGACGACGATGTCAGACGTGACCAACTGTAGAGATTCCGGTATGCGCGCGGATAAAGGCTGGTCGCCCAACGCATCTTCTAACAACGTAAGATCAACGTATTAAATCAATATCATATCTGACTGCTTACTTAATTGATTTAATAGCTCATTACACGTGGTCAACAATGACGTGACAACTGGCATAAATTATTTACGTACTATACGCATATCAGTGCCTAAAAGCTAGTTTTTAACTGTATTGAACGGTCACTTTCTATGTAAAAAAAATGTGTTTTTTTTACTATGAATTATGATATAGACCTTACCTTATATTAACCCCAAATCCGTACTTTTGACTATGAACGAACACTGCCACGCTATTTGTCAAAAATCAAGTGTCCAAATACCCCATTTTCATCACCCAAGTCCTCCCCCAAAGTGGGCATTTTTGCTTTATAATGACCCACCAGATTTTTATGATATGCCATCATCAAACCTTAAATTCTATTATTCTTACAATAAAGATTATTAAAATATCGCAACGATACGAATTTTGATGATGCACGCTGCGTTTATCTATCTTTTTCATATCAGCGCTACCCTCTTTTTTGCTTTTGTCTTACAGGTCACGTTATGAGTCAACTCAATCCCAAACAACAAGAAGCCATGCTCTACGTATCTGGTCCATTACTTGTACTTGCAGGTGCTGGCTCCGGCAAAACCTCTGTGATTACGCGTAAGATTGCTTACCTAATCCAAGAATGTGACATGCCAGCTGAGCGCATCACCGCCGTGACCTTTACCAATAAAGCGGCACGTGAGATGAAAGCGCGGGTAAGCAAACTGCTACCAAGCGAAAAAATGCGCGGGCTAACGGTGTCGACCTTTCACCAATTTGGTCTACAGTTTTTGCGCTATGAGCTGATTCATACCCCGCTAAAAGGCAACTTTTCCATCATGGACAGCGATGACAGTAAGCGCCTCTTGATGGAGCTGATGATGCGTGACAACTTAAGCGGCGCTGAAAGTCGCGAGTTGGTCGGTAAAGCCATCAAAATGATTTCGGATTGGAAAAATGACTTGGTCGAGCCTGATAAGGCGATGGAAACGTTAGACGATCCAGAGGATATGATTTTCGCGACGTTATATGCGCTTTATGAGCGTAACTTGCGGGCCTATAATGCCGTCGATTTTGATGACTTGATTGTATTGCCAACCAAAATATTGCGTGAAAATAGAGAACTGCGTGACAAGTGGCAGAACCGTATTCGTTATCTATTGGTCGATGAGTATCAGGATACCAATACCGCCCAGTATGAGATGATTAAGTATTTGGTCGGACCGCAAGGTCGCTTCACCGTGGTAGGTGATGATGATCAATCTATCTATGCATGGCGCGGGGCAAAGCCCGAAAACATGGCGCTACTAAAAGAAGATTTTCCAAAACTGAAAATCGTTATGCTTGAGCAAAATTACCGCTCAACCACACGTATCTTGACTTCTGCCAACGCCGTTATTCTTAATAACGAGCATTTATTTGAGAAAAAACTGTGGTCAGATAAAGGTCAAGGCGAAAAAATCCGCATTATTAATTGTCGTAATGACGACGATGAATCCGAGCGCGTGGCCAAAGAAATCGTCACGCATAAGCTGCGTTTTGGCAATGAGTGGGAACAGTATGCCGTACTGTACCGCAGTAACTTTCAAGCACGTATGCTAGAGGCACAGTTGCGCCAGCTGCAAGTGCCTTATAAGTTATCAGGCGGTCAGTCATTCTTTGCGCGTAGTGAAATCAAAGACATCATGGGGTATCTGCGTCTGATTCTGAATCCCGAAGATGACAGCGCGTTTTTGCGTATTATCAATACACCCAAGCGCGGTATGGGACCCGCCACGCTAGAAAAACTCGGCTTATTTGCGCAAGAGCACAGCATATCGCTATTGGCTTCTTGTACCCATGCTGGCCTGACTCATGTATTGCCGTCAAAGGCTTATGGTACGATAAAAGAGTTTGGTGAATTCATCGAGCACTATACGCGTGAGCTGGATCAACACCCAGACCCTGTGCCGATCGTACGCCAGATGATTGATGAGACGGGTTATATTGATTTTGTCCGTAGCGATGCCAAAACGCCGCAACAAGAAAAAAACCGTATCGATAATATCGATATGCTCTATACCAGTATTCAGTCCTTGATTAATCGTGCTGAAGAAGACGAAGACCGAACGATTGATACCATCATTCGTAAGCTGGTTTTGCTTGATATGCTTGAGCAACAGCAAGAAGAAGAGAACACTAACAAAGTTAACTTGATGACCTTACATGCCGCAAAAGGTTTGGAGTTCGATTTTGTTTATATCATGGGGCTCGAGGAAGAGATGCTACCGCATCGCAACTCCATTATGAGTGAGACGGTCGAAGAAGAGCGCCGTCTGATGTACGTGGGCATTACTCGTGCACGTCGTGAACTAACATTGACGCTCGCGACCCAGCGCCGTGCCGGTGGACAGATGCGCGTTACCTCAGAATCAAGATTTTTGGATGAGTTGCCTGAGGATCATATTGATTGGCCTGCCAAAGCGAAAAAGAAAAAAGCGACCAAAGACCCAGAGGCCGTCGCTGACGAATATCTGGCCAATATTCGAGCGTTACTGGGTAAGCGTTAATCTTAATCAAGACATTTAAGCACCTGAGTAATAAACACCTAAGTAAAATGCTTACGAGAACATGCTTTAGACTGCGCAAAAGGCGATTGTTATAATCGTCATTGTTATTGTTCTTTATATACTATAAAAAACTGACTGTAAAAACTTGGAACACTTATGCCTACCCCGACGCCTAATCAGGAACGAACTGCCATGCTGTCAGGAGACTATAATTCGGCTGAATATAGTGCCGAATATAAGCTTCTGTATCTGCAGGGTTTGGTTGCTGATAAAGCATACGAGGCCATTACAGAGTTTTTGGAAAAGCAGTCCGAATACGAGATTGCCAACCTACTAGAGTCCTTCCCAACTCAAAACCGTCTGTTGATTTGGGCGCAGGTGCCAGAGCATATCAAAGGTGAAGTGCTTGCCGAGCTAGATGTCGATACGCGCCAGCCGTTGATGGAGAATATTTCTTCTCAAGAAATCTCCTTGTTTACCCAAGATCTTGATGCTCAAGATATCTCTGAGATTTTGGACACTGTCACTGAAAGCGTACGTACCTCAGTCATGGCAACGCTGGACGAAGAGACTCGGGTCCAAGTCAATAAGCTTGATACTTATGCCGACTGGGAAGTGGGTAGCTATATGGATCCCGATATTATCCAGATAAGGGATGATATCTATTTGGCGGATGTACAAGAGTGGCTGCGTGAAAACGACGACCTGCTCGATGACGAGAGCCAAGAGCTGCTCGTTGTCGATCAAAGCCAACAATTACTAGGGCTATTGAGTCTAGTAGACTTAATTAAGCATAAACAGAATACATTAGTTTCGGAGCTGATTGATACTGCCATTACAATTAATGATCGCTTGGATATTCAAGATGCCGCCGCGATTTTTCGTTCAGAAGACATCCGTTTTGCGCCGGTAATCAATAGCCATGGCGAGCTAGTCGGTCAACTAAACGGTGAGGACATCATGGAGATTATCCAAGATGATGTCGACAGCACCATGAAAAACCTCGCTGGTGTTAGCCAAGATGAAGAGCTATTTGCCCCGATTCTAACCAGTGCCAAAAGCCGTAGCGTTTGGCTAGGTATCAATTTATGTACCGCCCTTTTAGCAGCAGCAGTGATTGGACAATTTGAAGAAGTACTAGCACAAGTCGTGGCGCTAGCGATATTGATGCCAGTGGTCGCCAGTATGGGCGGTATTGCTGGTTCGCAAACGCTGACGGTCGTTATTCGAGGTATGGCGATGGGTCAAATCGGTGGTTCTAACCGTGTCTGGCTGTTGAATAAAGAGCTGTGGGTGGGCGCAATCAACGGTATCATCTGGGCGATAATTATGGCGTTTATTGCTCAGTTATGGTTTCATGATATTAAGATCAGTGCCGTCATCGGTTTTGCCATTGCGATCAACATGACTGCAGCTAACGTCTCGGGGATCAGCATACCGCTGATGCTAAAACGGATGAATATCGACCCTGCTCTATCTGCTTCGGTTATCCTAACGACCGTCACAGATATCGTCGGCTTTATGTCCTTTTTAGGATTGGCTAGCGTGCTGATACTTTAGTTTTTTGCTGAATTACTGAATTACTGAATTACTGAATTACTGAATTACTGAATTACTGAATTACTGAATTACTGAATAATTAAAATATAGAATTGTTATTTGTATAAAAATTTCGAATAAGATTTATTTAGACCTTAGTTCAAGGCCTTAGTTTTAAATCATAATTTAAAAACCATCAAATCGTTAAGTGAGTGTGTTATGCAAGCTGTACAAGTTAAAGTGGTAAACCCTAAAATTACTGAAGACGAAGCATTTTCTCTACCAACTCGTGCCACCGATGGCAGTGCAGGTATTGACTTGCGTGCTTGTATTGACGAGCCATTAACGATTAAAGCAGGTGAAACCCATTTAATTGGTACAGGTCTTGCCGTTTATATTCAAGATCCTAATTATGCAGGTATGATTTTACCGCGTTCAGGTCTTGGTCATAAGCACGGTATCGTCTTGGGTAACTTGGTTGGACTAATTGATGCCGACTATCAGGGCGAGCTGATGGTTAGTATTTGGAACCGCAGTAGCGACGACTTTGTTCTTAATCCAGCTGAGCGTATGGCACAGTACATCGTGGTACCTGTTGCGCGTCCTGAGTTTGAAGTGGTTGCAGAATTCAGTGATGAAAGCGTACGCGGTGCAGGCGGGTTTGGACACTCAGGTCGTCAATAATAGCTATTTTGACGGTCAATTCTGCTAGTAATTTTTAGATAGCCTTCAAGGTTTTGCTTAAGCTATATATAAAACCTTGCGCTATTTATTTTTATTTACCATTGAACATCTATCACGGTTATAAGGAGAATAAGCAATGCCACCTTTTGCGGCGCAGCAATCCTTATTCCGTGCTTATGATATTCGTGGTACCAACCAGTATTTTACTAGCAGTTTTATACAAGCGCTAGGCGATGCTTTTGCTGTTCTCTACAATGCGCAGAACGGCCAACCGACTCAAAACATCAATGCTAATGCCTCTAATGCTAGTACCTCTGTTGATACTAAGCAAAATGTTGTCGTTGTTGGTTATGACATGCGCATTGGCAGTGAAGCCATTGCACTTATGCTCTCTACTGTACTAGCTCAGCAGGGTTTACGCGTAATCCAATTAGGTCTGGTTACCACGCCGATGATGGCATTTTGGGCAGCGCAATATCAAGGCCATGGCATAGTCGTAACAGCGAGCCATTCCGCTAAAGACATATTAGGTATCAAATGGTTGGTGAATAACAAATCCCCTAGTAGCTCAGAGATACAGACGCTTTATCATCAGCTAACCGCTCATCATAGTTGTCACGCTTATCCCGATAATCAAGCTAACAATCCTATCTTGCATTCAGAAAACATTGATAATAACTACGACTCAAAATTACCAATTGATTTGCTTGAGCAACTACCTACTCATCAAGTAGCAAACGTTTATATTGATGCTATTGAGCAGGTATTTGAACAATTATTTCAGCACAATCACTCGGCAACTAAAGCCAATCAGAAAAACGCTTATAAACTTGATTTAGTCATAGTTATTGACTGTATGCATGGCGCAACTGGGAGCATCGCTCAACGCTTGTTTGAACGTTTTTGCCAGCATGTTATTTTTCTCAATGACACACCTGATGGTAATTTCCCTCTTGGTAATCCAGATCCTACCGAACCAAACCGCTTAAACGAATTGCAACGAGCCGTTGTTTTGCATGCAGCAGATATAGGCTTGGCGTTCGATGGCGATGGCGATCGTTTGATGATCGTTGATAACAACGGCAAAATAGTTACGCCCGATCATTTGCTCTATTTATTGGCACGTATTGCTATTACTGAACATCCTAACTCTCTTAACGATTCTTTATTAGCATCTGAAGTTCTTTTCGATATTAAGTGCGCCCATCATTTGCCAAGGCTGTTATCTGAGCTTGGTACTACACCTGTGATTAGCAAGACTGGCAGCAGCTTTATGCGCCAGCAGGTACAGCATCCTGACAATCAGATTGTCTTCGCTGGTGAATTATCAGGGCATTTCATCTTTAATGACAGCCGCTTTATCCCTTATGATGATGCGATGTATGCTGCATTACGGTTGCTGCATTGGCTTGACCAAACTCATAATGATATTAATGATAAAAAACCGCTAGCAGATATCATCCAAAGCTTGCCCACTATAGTCAGTACTGCTGACCATTATTTGCCAATGCCGCAAACGGCTACTACCGACTGCTCACTCGTAGAGCAATTAACGAGATTTTGTCATTACTTGCAGTATCTAGTAGATATGTCTGCTCATACTGACTCTTCATCTAGTCAGCAGTTAAAAGATACTTGCCTGCCCGCCACAACATGCAAGTCATCAGTGTGTACTTGCGCTACTGCGAAGGCGCAAATAGCATTAAAGCAGACGCATGAATTATTACCTCTGGGAACCAAACTGAGCTGTATCGATGGTGTGCGCTTGGATTTTGCGCATGGCTTTGGCGTACTGCGCCAATCAAATACCAGCAATAGCCTGACCGCGCGCTTTGCAGGTGACAGTGTAAATGACCTAAAAGATATTCAGGCAACATTTGCCGCTTTATGCCGACCATTTAACGCAGCGCTAGCAGAACAGATTCTTGTTATTCCTGCGGAGTAGCCTCATAAAACATATAACTGTCTCATTAGACATAGTAAAAAAACAACCAATTTAAAACCGGCCCTTAGGAGTTTGTAATGACGCTTAATTTAGATGATGCCAAAAACACCGCTGAAGTATTGACCACTGCTCTGCCCTATATCCAGCGTTTTGTTGATAAACTCATCGTCGTAAAATACGGCGGCAACGCCATGACCGACCCTGAGCTTGAGAGCTCATTTGCTCGTGATATTGTTTTGCTAAAAACAGTCGGTATGCATCCAGTAGTCGTACATGGTGGTGGCCCGCAAGTTGACAACCTCCTAAAAGAGCTCGGTCGTCAATCAGACCGTATCGATGGGATGCGAGTCACTGACAAAAGCACCATGGATATCGTAGAAATGGTCTTGGGCGGTAGCGTCAACAAATCGATTGTTAGCTTAATTAATAAGCATGGCGGTCGCGCGATTGGTCTTACAGGTAAAGATGCCAACTTGATTCAAGCAAAAAAACTGATGATGGAAAAAATTGGCGCAGACGGCATCGCTGTACCAGTTGATTTAGGATTCGTCGGTGATGTGGTAAGCGTCAATAAAGACGTGATTAACATGTTGATTGCCTCAGATTTTATTCCCGTAATCGCACCACTTGGCGTTGACGCTGAAGGCAATACCTATAATATCAATGCGGATTTGGTCGCGGGTAAAGTAGCGGAGTTTTTACAAGCAGAAAAACTGATGCTATTAACCAATATCAAAGGCGTATTGGGCCGTGATGGCGAAGTGGTGACTGGACTCACGCCAAAGAAAGTCGATAGCTTAATCGAAGACGGTACTATCTCAGGCGGTATGATTCCCAAAATCCAATGTGCGCTTGATGCGGTACGTAGCGGCGTCAAAAGCGCGGTAATCGTTGATGGCCGTGTCCCTCATGCGACTTTGCTTGAGATTTTCACCAACGAAGGGGTTGGTACGCTCATTAGTCGCGAGATAGACTCATCATTGAGCTAGCAAAATCTAGCAATACTAAATGTAAAAAAGCCCGAGTTAATATAAGCACTCGGGCTTTTTTGTGCATTTTTATATTTAAAAAATAAGCCTAGCTTAATTTTTATAAATTAATTTCACGAAAAAACTTTATCAAACTCAGATTCATCGAAGCCGCATAGTAATACTGCTTGATCTTTATCTGCCACCTGACCTTCTACAATCGGACGTTTGATCATGCTGGTATTTTCCACGAGTAAATCTATCGCGTTGTCTACATTAGCGTCAGCCGCTTGCTTTTGACTGTCGTCTAGCTTGCGCCATGTTGTACCACGCTTATTCAGCACTTTGTCGATACCTAGCTCATTTACCCAGCGCTGTACTGTTTCTTTCTCTATACCTTGTTTCTTATAATCGTGAAAATCATAGCTGACATCTAGATCGTTTAGCTTAGTGAACGCTTTTTTCATCGTGCTACAAGACTTGATACCGTAAATGGTGATGGTCATGATAAATCCTCATAAATATTCATTAATTTGTCTATTATACCTAAGGCTGACTGGATATAGAGAATGCATTACTTTTAATCGCCAAACCTAGTAAGCAACTGCATCATATCGTCGCAATTTTCGCCAAATTACGCTATGCTATGGCATTGTCAAATTCCACCTATTTTGACCAGTATTAAACAAATTCATATTAAACAAATCAGTATCAACCAATTTCGAGCCGACTATGAGCAACGCCGTGACAGCAGACCAAACAGAAAACAATTATTATAACCCACAAGCGATAGAAGCCGCGCAGCAGACCAAATGGGCAACTGACAAGCGCTTTGAAGTAAGTAATGAGCCAAGCGACAAGCCAAGTCGTTACATGCTATCAATGTTCCCTTATCCAAGTGGCAAGCTGCATATGGGCCACGTACGTAACTATACGATTTCTGACGTATTGAGCCGTTATTATCGTCTCAAAGGCTATGAAGTCATGCAACCGATGGGCTGGGATGGTTTTGGCTTGCCAGCAGAAAACGCAGCGATTGCTAACCAGACGCCACCTGCGGCATGGACATTTGCCAATATTGACAGCATGCGTGCGCAGCTTAAATTACTAGGCCTGTCTATTGACTGGTCACGTGAGTTTGCCACTTGTAGCCCTGAGTATTATCAGTGGGAGCAGTGGTTATTTTTGCAATTGTACAAAAAAGGCCTAGTCTATAAGAAGCTGTCGACGGTCAACTGGGACCCTGTTGACAACACCGTGTTGGCAAATGAGCAAGTCATCGATGGCAAAGGCTGGCGTAGTGGTGCTGCAGTCGAAAAACGCGACATCCCAATGTATTACTTCAACATCACTGATTATGCCGATGAGCTATTAGATGATTTGGATCAGCTAGAAGGTCATTGGCCATCTGAAGTACTAACCATGCAGCGTAACTGGATTGGTCGTAGTGCTGGTATGGAAGTGCACTTCCCTTATGAGCTTGCTGGTGAAGAAAACACCTTAGATGTGTTCACTACTCGCCCTGATACCTTGATGGGTGTGACTTATGTCGCTGTTGCCGCAGAGCATCCACTTGCACAGTATGCTTCTGAGAATGATGACGCAATCGCTCAATTCTGTGCCCTTTGCAAAAAAGGCTCAGTCGCTGAAGCGGACTTGGCCAAAGCTGAAAAAATCGGTATGGATACAGGCCTCACTGTGACGCATCCTCTGACTGGTGAAGAAGTGCCAGTATGGGTTGCCAACTACGTATTGATGAGCTACGGCTCAGGCGCAGTCATGGCGGTACCTGCTCATGATGAGCGTGATTATGAGTTTGCGGTTAAGTACGACCTGCCGATCAAACAAGTCATCAATGTGCCTGACGGTTATTTTGACGAGCTAAAAGCAGATGCCAAAGCGAACGATAGTGAAGTCAATCTTGCTTATACTGAACGCAACACTTTGGTTAATTCAGGTGAGTTTGACGGTCTAGACTTTGAGCAAGCGTTTGAAGCAATGCTTGCCAAGCTTGAGCCAAAAGAGCTGGCTAAGAAAAAGATCCAGTATCGCCTACGTGATTGGGGTGTATCTCGCCAGCGCTATTGGGGTTGCCCTATCCCAATGATCAACTGTGAGCATTGTGGTACGGTACCTGTTGAAGAGCAAGACCTACCAGTTGTATTGCCAACCGACGTCGTACCTGATGGTCGCGGTAACCCACTTAAAAATATACCAGAATTTGTTAATACTACTTGTCCTAAATGTGGCAACCCTGCTGAGCGTGAGACCGATACCTTTGACACATTCGTAGAGTCAAGCTGGTACTATGCACGTTTTGCTAGCCCAAATGACGCACAAAACATGGTCAATAAATCTGCTGCTAACAAATGGTTGCCTGTTGATCAATACGTTGGCGGTGTCGAGCATGCGGTAATGCATCTATTGTATGCACGCTTCTTCCACAAGCTGATGCGCGATGAAAACTTAGTCACAGGCGACGAGCCATTTGCCAATCTAATGACCCAAGGTATGGTGCTTGCTGGTACGTTCTACCGCGTCAATGCGGATGGCAGTACGACTTACTATTTTGCAGAAGATATCGATATTGACTTCAACGAACGCGGTCAACCCATTAAAGCTATCTTGAAGTCAGACGGCCAGCCAGTGACGATTGGCAAAATCGAAAAAATGTCTAAGTCAAAAAACAACGGTGTCGATCCACAGCTAACCATTGACAAATATGGTGCTGATACGGTTCGTCTATATACGCTATTTACTGCGCCTGCGGATCAAACGCTTGAATGGTCAGATGACGCGCTAAAAGGCCCTTATAACTTTGTGAAAAAAGTATGGCGCATTGCAACCGATCATATGCAAGCGCTAACGGCCGCCAATATCAGCATTGATACGCTGAACAGTGCTACCTTGAACACAGACGGGTTGAGCAAAGAAGCCAAAAACTTACGCCGTAAAACGCACGAAACGATTGCTAAGATTGATAGTGATTTGGGTGATCGTCTGGCATTGAACACGCCAGTATCAAGCCTGATGGAACTTGCTAATGAGCTGACTGGCTTTAACGCGAGTAATGAGCAAGAGCTGCACGTCAAACACGAAGCGTTGACCAATCTGCTGATTATGCTGTCTGTCTATGCGCCGCACGTCGGTGAGCATTTGCTTGAGCAATTGGGTCTTGATACCTTAACTTTAGACTACCCAACCGTGGACGAAAGTGCGCTGGTACAGGACATGATCACGATGGTGGTACAGGTCAATGGTAAGATGCGTGGTAAGATGGATGTCGCACCAAACAGCGATCCTGAGCAGCTAAAAGAGCAAGCTCGCACTATGGAAAGCGTGGCAAAATTCATCACGGGCGAGATCAAAAAAGAAATCGTCGTTCCTAATAAATTGGTTAACATCGTGGTTGTAGGCTGAGGTATCTTGAGCTAAGTATTTTAGGCTTAGTGCTCTAAGCCTTCTTATCATATGAGGATAGCGTTTATGTCATACAAGCATCGAGCTGAGCAGGCGCAACCAGAATCAAGCGCACACAGCCTAGCTAACAAAAAGTCCCATGGCCAAAAGCTCGGAGCAGTCTTACTTGCCACGCTGCCAATGTTTGCAGTGGTAGGTGCAGCCGCTGCTCTTAGCGGCTGTGGTTTCCAGCTGCGTGGCTACGACTCAGCGATGCTGCTTGACGTCGAAAAAACAGCGGTCATCATCGAAGACAATCGCACCTCCTTCCCGCTGAAACTACCATTGACGCGTCGCCTAAAGACGTTAGGTGTCGATGTTATTAGTAATATGAGCTCAGAAGAAGTTGCCCGCAATAACCAACAAGCAGGGGCTGAGTCTATTGCCGCTATCGACATCCGTAATGTACGTTTTAAACGTTACGAATTGGTTGGCGTATTAACAGAGATTCGCTTGGTACTATCAGCAGATGTCAGCTATCAAACGATGGAAAATGGTAAGCCTGTAACACTAAGCAACCCCATTCAGGTCGAGCGAAGCTATCAGTACAACGAAGCCTCTGTTAGTACTGACGATCAGCAAGGCGATCAGACTCGCGATTGGCTCTATGATACTTTAGCTCGCCGTATCACTGACCAGTATGTTGCTATCTCGCTTCCTAAAGTCGCACCTGCTGCCAAACAATCTCTGCAAATGAATAAAGGTGTGACACCAACCGTTGTCGTCGTACCACAACCGTAATAGTTAGTCGTTCTGATTATCAAACGATACCATCCCTAGAAGTATGAGTAGCAAACTAAGCGAGTGTAAGTACTACCTTGAGTAGACTGGGCTAGCTTAATATTGTTAAGCATATTCTTGGAATTGGTATTACCTGCTCATCAACCTGTGTAACACCACGCTATGCAAGATACTTTCATAAAAGCCTATCCAAAACTACTGCAGCCTTCCGTTGCGGTAGCGGGCTTGTGGCTGGCGCACGGTGACGAGCCATTACTCAGTCAATGGTTGATAGATGCACTGCGTCCACACTGGCGCGCACAGAACTATGCAATCAAACGTATAGAGCTGATTTCTGTCAAGAGTTGGCAAGAAGTACTGTCAGAGCTTGGTAGTCAGTCTTTATTTGATGATGCCAGCGCCTTGATCGTGACAGGCAATCATAAACCTGATAAAGCAGTTATCGCTGAGTTGGAACGTTTTGCGGTCGAGGCACAAGCTGGCACACACGGCCATAGTGTGTTGTGGCTCACACCTAAGCAAGACAAACGCAGCCAGAGCAGCAAATGGTTTGCTCCTTTTGCGCAATATGGCAATGTCATTGATTGCAATTTATACAATGAGCAGCAGCGCCAACAGCTACTACAGATACAAGCTCAGAAGTTTGGCTTACGACTGTCTCAAGAAGCATGGCAACTACTCATGTCACACACTGAGCATCATTTGCTAAGTGCTTATCAAACCCTATGGCGACTGTCTTATCTGTTTGCACCGCAGCTAGTTGCTAATAACAGTACTAGTGAAGATAGTGCTACTGACAACAGTACCGAACAATCTAATAGCTTTTCACAACCTGTGAATAATGTGGCATTGGATATTGCAGACCTACAAGCAGCGTTGGTCAGCGATGCGCAGTTTAGTGTGTTTGATTTGTCTGATGCGATGCTTGCGGGCAATAGTACGCAGGTCGCCAAAATCATATTTCAGCTAAAGTCGACCGATGAGCCCACTACTTTAGTGCTCTGGGCTATTAGCAAAGACATGCGTCAAATCATTCAACTTATGGACGGTCAAGACCCTCAAGCATTAGGCATTTGGCGTAGTAAGCAAGGGTTGTACCAACAAGCCTGCCGTCGTCAGTCAAAACAACAAACGAGCGAATGGCCTGCCCTGCTTTACCGCTGTGACCAAGCTATCAAAGGTCTTATTCGTCAGCCAGCATGGGAATTATTATTGCAAGCGGCACTAGAGCTCGCAGGTAAGCGTTTATTTGCTATGCGCTAAGACTGAGCCACTTGTCACCACCTTTTATTGTTGCGCTTAGCCACGAGTTATCCATCTCTTCTCTTACTGATCTATACGTTTTTCTTATTGGTTTATACGTTTAAACGCTATAAATCCAGATTCTACTACCCTATCTTATTCTCCTATAATCTCCGTTTTATTGATTTTTAGTAAGCATTTCTTTTCTGTACCTGTCTCTATTATTGGCTACCTTAACCTTTCGTAAACTAATTTCCATTCCCTTTTGTAGGTGAAGTCTCTACTATATCTACACTTGATTTAATTGTGATTGGATTGTTGTCATGCGCAAAATAAGCAAAAAGTCTGCTATCAAATGGGGTGTTATTGCCTTAATTATCGTAGCATTAGGGGCTTTGGCCTATACTTTTTTAAAACCAGAAGAAGCCACACCTAACTATTTAACCGCAACAGTCGAAGTCGGTGATATTGAAAACAATGTCATGGCATCCGGTAAAGTAAAAGCGTTAAATACCGTCGATGTAGGGGCACAGGTGTCTGGTGAAGTAAAACGCCTGTATGTTGAAGTCGGTGACGAAGTTAAGCAAGGCGATTTGATTGCGCAGATTGATCAAGTGACTCAGAAGAACAGCCTGAGCAATGAACAAGCTAGTCTTGAACAAAGCGAAGCTGCGCTACAAAGTGCTCAAGCAGAATCGTTAAGCAAACAAGCCAGTCTAAAAAGTGCCTATGCTGATCTTGCCAGCCGTCAGTCTGAGCTCAAACAAGCACAGTCTGATTTTGCGCGTTTGCAAGACTTAGTCGCTATCGACGCTATCTCGCAGCAAGAATATGACACGCAAGCAACCAGTGTCGAGACCGCAAAAGCAGCGGTTGCCAATGCACGTGCAGCTATCGATACAGCAAAAGCAGCGATTGCGACCACCGAAGCCAATATCAACAGCCAACAAGCAGCATTACGCAAATCACGAACCAACGTCAGTACTGCTGAAGAAGATTTGAGCTATACCACGATTCGCGCCCCGATATCAGGTACTGTCGTTTCTATTACGACTGAGCAAGGCACTACGGTCAACGCCAACCAAACAGCGCCTACACTAGTAACGCTAGCAGATTTATCGACCGTACGTATCAACGCGCAAATCTCCGAAGCTGATGTCATTAACGTCAATGCTGGTATGCCCGCTTATTTTAATATCATCGGTAATCCAGACCAGCAGTATGATGCGACGTTGACTGCTATCGAGCCTGCTCCAGAGCAAATCAGTAGTACCAGCTCAACAGACGCTGCTATCTATTATGTCGGCTACGTAGAAGTGCCTAATCCTGACCGCTTATTCCGCATTGATATGACCGCGCAGATTTATATCATCGTTAACGAAGCCAAAAACGCCCTGTTAGTACCGTCAACAGTGATACAAGAAAAACGCTCTAAAGGTAAAGAAAAAAGCAAAGCGGCCACTGGCAAGTTTGTACGTGTATTAAAAGAGGATGGAACCGTAGAAGAGCGTACTGTAGAAGTCGGTATCGATAACCGAGTAAATGCGCAAATCTTAAGTGGTTTGAAAGAAGGAGAAGAAGTCATCATCAGTGAAGAAAGTGGTAAGAAATCAGGTAGCGGCCGTATCCCTGGTGGACCTCGAATGTAACTTGTTCTTTGACTATGTTGAATAAAAAGGGGCTTGTTGAACATAGCAGCCCTTTCATAACAACACTATAACGCTTATTAGCCTTTATTAAAGACACTGCTATGACTATATCTCAATCTCCTAAACCGTCGACTGAAGATAGCTCTGAAAGTAGCACGGCTCAAAACTTAGGGTCACACACTTCTGCTAACCCTTCAAACAGCTCAAACAACTTAGATAATTCAGATAACTTGAATAATTCAGCAAAAATCAATACCGTTAATCACCCTGCACCAGGCAAGCCCATTATGGAGTTGTCTGGCATTATCAGAGAGTTCCCTGCTGGTGAGCAAACGATTCGCGTTTTGCATGATATCAATCTAACTATCAATCAAGGTGAGATGGTCGCCATCATTGGACAGTCAGGCTCTGGTAAGTCCACCTTAATGAATATCTTAGGTTGTCTAGATCAAGCCACTGCTGGCGATTATAAGATCTATGGCCAATCCGCGCGTAAGCTTGATGCCGATCAGCTAGCAGAACTGCGCCGTGAGCATTTTGGTTTTATTTTTCAACGCTATCATTTGCTTGGTGATATCAGTGCCAAAGACAACGTCGCTGTCCCTGCCGTGTATGCTGGCATGGATACCGAAGCACGCACAAATCGTGCTGAGAAGTTACTAACGGATTTGGGGCTTGGTAATAAGGTCAATAACCGTCCCAATCAGCTCTCAGGTGGACAGCAGCAGCGCGTTTCTGTTGCTCGTGCACTGATGAATGGTGGTGACGTGATCTTGGCAGATGAGCCAACGGGTGCCCTAGACAGTAAGTCTGGCGAAGACGTCATGGCAATTTTGCATGACCTCAGTGCACAAGGTCATACCATTATCATGGTCACTCATGATCCAAAGCTAGCAGCGCAAGCGGAGCGTGTGATTGAGCTAAAAGACGGCTATGTCATCGCTGATTATCAAACTGAGCATTATAAGCACACCGACAAAAAACCAGAATCTATCCTTGGTGAACATCGAAAAAGCGCCTTTGGTAGCTTTATTGATCGACTGCTTGAAGCGTTTAAAATGTCTTTGCTTGCCATGCGCGCGCATAAAATGCGTACCCTACTGACTATGCTCGGCATTATCATCGGTATCGCTGCGGTTGTATCTATCGTAGGTCTTGGACAAGGCTCTCAGCAGCAAATCCTTGCCAATATTAGCTCGCTAGGTACTAATACCATCACCGTCAATGATGGCTACCCTAGAGGCGACCCTAGACGCCGCTATAACGATGACAACTTGACACCAGAAGACGCAGAGGCGGTCGGCAATCAGCCCTATATTATCAGCGTCAGCCCTCAAGTAAATGCTAACTCTAGCGTGCGCTATCGTAGTATACAAGAGGATGCTACCGTCAACGGCGTTGGCGAAGACTATCTAACCGTCACTGGTGAGACGTTGGCATTGGGCCAAGGGTTTGATGCGAAAAGCGTTACATTACGTAGTCAAGATATCATCATCGATGACAATGCTAAGCAGACCTTTTTCTCAGATATTGATAACCCTGTTGGCGAAGTGATATTGGTTGGTAGTGTGCCTGGACGCGTGATTGGCGTCCTCGAAGAGAGCGATGGTGGCTTTGGACCCAGTGTGACGACGCCTACTATCTATATGCCTTATACAACGGTGATGTCGCGTGTCACGGGTAGTACCAATATCGATCGCTTTGTAGCGTTATTAGACGATAGTATCTCTTCTAGCGCCGCAGAGACGGCCATCTCTGACTTGATAGAGAGTCGCCATGGCAAAGATGACTTTGAGTTGCGCAATTCAGACTCTATTCGTCAAACGATCGAGTCGACGACAGGCACGATGACCCTGCTTATCTCATCAGTCGCGGTTATTTCATTGATCGTCGGCGGTATTGGGGTGATGAACATCATGCTGGTCTCTGTCACCGAACGAACTAATGAGATTGGTGTACGAATGGCAGTAGGTGCACGTCAGAGCGATATCATGCAGCAGTTCCTCATTGAGGCCGTTCTGGTCTGTATTTTAGGGGGACTGATTGGTATTGGACTGGCATTTGCCATTGGCGAGCTGATCAATAGTGTGGGCGGTGATAATTTCAAAGTTATCTATTCATCAACCTCTATTATTGCTGCTTTTGTTTGTTCGACGTTAATTGGTGTAGTATTTGGATTCTTGCCAGCACGTAATGCTGCCAAATTAGATCCTGTTGAAGCACTTTCTCGAGACTAATAATCGATTATTGACTCGCTTTAGCCAAAAATAGAGCAGTCAATATCGATATAATGACGAAAATTTAAATAAACTGGAATAAATTGGCAATTTTATAAGAGAATTACACTTTTTTTATCATGTGGGGTTGTAATTGTCATAATTATATATATAATGTGCTCTCACGTTTAGGGATACAAACACTTTAAACGTTAGGGCTGTTAGCTCAGTTGGTAGAGCAGTTGACTTTTAATCAATTGGTCCCGCGTTCGAGTCGCGGACAGCCCACCATATTTAGTTTAATCTTTATTAATCGTTCTGCCCTATCCGGTAGTAGACTAATAAAGATAAGTTTAAAAGACATCGTTAAGATGTTTAGTTTTAAAAAGTTCTTTAGTTAGAATTTTCTCTTGCAGAGTTAAAAAGCATTGCTTTTTTATATACTCTTCAGGGCTGTTAGCTCAGTTGGTAGAGCAGTTGACTTTTAATCAATTGGTCCCGCGTTCGAGTCGCGGACAGCCCACCATATTTAGAAAGCCCAGTTACTATCTTAGTAACTGGGCTTTTTTTCGTCTGGGCTTTTTAAACGTTGTTTTTTAGCTATTAGTTTCTTAACTTTTATATACCTCTATTTATTATGCTTGCGTTTAAACAGTCGAAAGTTATCTCTCTTGCGCCATAGTAGTTTATGTCTGATCGTATCCTTGATGGTACGTGGATGCTTGGGCGCATGAGCGATAAACTCATCAAACTCTGCCTCACTCATCGCTAGCTCTCGTCCATGTGCCATCATCACCATTGACGGTTGCAATGCCCTGATTTTTTTTAACGATTGGACATAAGCTTTAGGGTAATAGACAGGAAATGGCGCTACAAACTTGTGGCGCAACTTAATGATTAAATCAGCGGTGTATACTTCACGACTAGGCAGATGAAACAATGATAAATCACGATCCGTATGACCTGGCGTCTCTAATACTTGCCACTCATCGAACTTTGGCACAAGCTCACCATCTGTGACGGTGATATCCGGTTTCAGACTTGCCGAGTAATATAGGTTTTTAAATGTTTTACCTTGACG
The DNA here is from genome assembly GCF_002377945.1 of Psychrobacter sp. UBA3480. GTDB lineage: Bacteria > Pseudomonadota > Gammaproteobacteria > Pseudomonadales > Moraxellaceae > Psychrobacter. The sequence continues at coordinate 9,675 of NZ_DFQV01000009.1, read as the reverse complement.
TCTGGCCACATAATATCCTAGATGTATATCTACGAAGTGCATCGTGTGCCCGCCAATACCGCTATACCACTGCTTTTTTTCATCCGCTGAGACAATCAGACAGCCAGTCTTTTCTCGAAATTTATTCGCACCGCCTGCATGATCCGGATGCATATGCGTGACCACTACTACTTTTAGGTCGGTGATGGGTCGTTTTAACGTTGTCTTAATATAGTCGAGCACCATCGGTACATCAGCACGGCAGCAACCATCTAACAGCATTATTTTATCTGGATATACTGCCAGATAACTACTTTGAATATATCCTTCTAAACGTACAATTTCACATAGACTCATTGGTGTTCCCTACCTCATTCGTCATTATTATTGTGAGGCTTTTGTTCAGTTTTATAGCCAATCTTTAGTATAGCGCCCGTCACGATAAATAAAACGACTTTGAGTGAACGCTTGTGACTATATACAAGAGTAATGCGACATACAGAGACGATGCGGCTAATAACTAACCATAGACAACTCACTATTAATAACCGCATGTACGGTTCTATCCATGCCATGACAATTCTTACTTTATTAGCAAAAAGCAAAAACCCAGCACTTAGGCTGGGTTTAAGGAAATATTTAGTATCTTATTTATCATTTTAGATAATTCGTAAATTACCTACTTATCGACTATGCAAGATCACGAACCTTTGGCTCACGTTCCCATAGACGAGACTTAGCATTACTGATAAAGGCATCTAGCTCAGCCAATGGCGTCACAAACTCATCTTTTTCAACTGGTAGTTTACTTAAGATAAATTCATCAGTCGCACCGCAATATGCGATGGCTTTGCAATGATTGTACGCATCGTTGAACCAATCTAATGCTGAGCTGTCTTTTGCGAGCTTTTTAGCTTGGTCAGGCATGATGATACTAACGACGGCATCAAACATCACTGACGGACCACCAGCGAGGCGCTCATCAGCTTGTATGCGTGTACCATCATCCAATACGACTTCTTTGTTAGGCGCTACGATTTTAACACTAGCACCTTGCGCTTTGGCAGCATCTTCGAATTTTTTGACTTCACTGCTATTAGAACCTTCTGCAACTAAGATACCAATCATACGGCCTTTTAGGCTATCAGGCGTTAGGCCAATCGTTTGTACCGCTTTAGAGGTTCCCAAGTCTTGAACAGGTGCAGCTGCATCAGCTGGCTCTGGTAGCTCCATACCCAATGCCGTTGCTACGCGATTGGCCAAGTCTTCATCGATATGAATCAAATGGCTAAGCATACGCTTACGTACATGGGCTGTATCTACTTTACCTAGCTCAAATGCATAAGCAGTTGCTATATGGGCTTGCTCAGTTGCTGTCTGACTACGATAGAACATACGTGGCTGGCTATAATGATCTGCAAAGCTCTCGTCACGTACGCGACCTTTTACGCCATCATCTAGTTGCTCATGGAATGAGTTGAAACCACGTTTAGCGCTTTCACGAGGACGAGTTGGATCTAAGCTTTGTGGCTCATAAAGTACACGTGTCTTAGGCACTTGCATTTGCATATGACCATCTTGCTGATTGTTAGCAAACGGACATTTCGGTGCATTGATAGGAATCTGGGCAAAGTTTGGCGAGCCTAAACGTGATAGCTGCGTGTCCAAGTAACTGAACAAACGACCTTGTAATAATGGGTCATTACTAAAATCAACACCCGGTGGCAGATGCGATGGGCAGAATGCTACCTGCTCAGTCTCTGCAAAGAAATTATCTGGATAGCGGTTCAATACCATCTTACCCACGACTTTTACTGGTACCAATTCTTCTGGAATCAGTTTGGTTGCATCAAGATGGTCAAATGGGAACTCATTGGCATCTTCTTCGGTAAATAACTGTACGCCAAATTCCCACTCAGGATAGTCACCGTTGTTGATTGACTCAAACAAATCACGGCGATGATAGTCAGGATCAGCACCTGAGATTTTCACTGCCTCATCCCATGTGGTTGACTGTACGCCCAATACTGGCTTCCAATGGAAACGTACAAAGGTACTCTTACCGTCTTTATTGATTAAGCGATAGCTATGAATACCAAAGCCTTCCATCATACGTAGGCTACGTGGTAGACCGCGATCACTCATTAGCCAAATTAGATTGTGCATGGTTTCAGGGCTTAGTGAGACAAAATCCCAAAACGTATCATGAGCAGATGCCGCTTGCGGGAAACCGCGATCTGGTTCTGGTTTTACCGCATGAATCAAATCTGGAAACTTCATCGCATCTTGGATAAAGAAGATTGGCATGTTGTTACCAACGATGTCCCAGTTACCTTCTTCTGTATACATTTTCACAGCAAAACCGCGTACATCACGTGGCGTATCTTTTGAGCCTTTGTTACCCGCTACCGTTGAGAAACGCGTAAATAGTGGCGTTTGCTTACCTGTTTCGGTCAATACTTTGGCAGTCGTATATTCTTCTAGTGACTCTGTCAGCTCAAAATAACCGTGTGCTGCGCTACCACGAGCATGGACGATACGCTCAGGAATACGCTCATGGTCAAAATGATTGATTTTTTCACGTAATACAAAATCCTCTAACAACGTAGGCCCACGTGAACCTGCCTTTAGAGAGTTTTGGTTATCAGCGATAGCCACACCTTGCTGCGTGGTTAATACTTTGGTGTCGTCGCCTGCGCGCTGATGGGTTTCACCACCATTGCCACGTTCCGTATTCATGTTTTTGGCGGGGTCCGTATGATCGATATTATTATTCATAAAAAGTCCTAGCTAATAGATTGAGAATGCTCTTTTAAATCATTAAAAGAGTGCCTACACAGGTTTGATATCCTTTGAGGTAGTGGTGACTTCATCTGTCATTTATTTGTCTGTGTTTTCAGCATTGCCGAGCGTTAAATTGATGCCGCACTAAAATTCGTAAAGGAATAATAGGCTTAGGAGTTATACTACCCAAAAAATAAGTCAAATATAGTTGCGTATATGGTAAACCTTGTTGATGTTTGGTTAAGGTCTATAGACGCTATAAACCAGCTACTTTAGATAGTTTTAAAGGTGCATAAACGTTAACAATAGAATCTTGTAATGTAGTTATTCTTTAAGGTATGCTTTTTATGCAGTACTAGAGACTATTGATAAATAAATTGGCAGGGTTTTAGCCTTATATTTATCTTTTTTATATCATTGGATTCAGATAATTTCGATACAAGAGAACCGAGCGCAAACTATACATTAGTATGGTTAGCGAAAATGACGATGTAGCGGGTTTATAGGAATTTGACGATGCGACTATTTTTTATATAACTATAAGGCTACCTACCATGTTACCAACTCTAAGCTCCCCAACTAAAAAACCTTATCACTCATTGCTAGTAGGCGCATCAATGGGTCTAATGGCATTAACGTTCAGTCAAACAGCTGCTGCTATCACGACCAAAAACGTGACCTATACGGTCGATGATAAAGCGTACGAAGGCTATTACGCCAAGGCGGACAAAGCTAACGCACCTTTTATCTTATTGATTCATGATTGGGATGGTCTAACTGACTATGAGCGCAAACGTGCTGATATGTTAGCAGCTGAAGGCTACAACGTATTGGCGGCCGATATGTTTGGACAAGGCATTCGCCCCACTTCTATCGAAGAAAACAAACGCCTAACTGGCGAGCTATATGATGATCGTAATAAAATGCGTCGCATATTGGCAGGGGCATTAACAGCAGGACAACTACAAGGCAATGATGTGCGCAAAGGCACGACTATGGGCTATTGTTTTGGCGGTACGGTAGCATTAGAGCTAGCACGCTCAGGCTTTGAGCAAAAAGCCTTTGTACCTTTCCACGGTGCATTCGATATTCCAACCGGTCAAAGTTATGACAAAACTACGGGAGAAATCCTAGTATTCCACGGCTCTGCTGACCAATCTGTCTCGCTAGAGAGCTTTGCCACTTTGGGTAAAACATTAGAAGCAGCCAAAGTCCCTCATGAGATGGTTACCTATAGCGGCGCGCCACATGCCTTTAGCGTATTTGGCAGCGATAGATATGACGCCCGCGCCGATGAGCGCTCTTGGAAACGCTACTTGGATTTTTTAGCAGAAGAATATAAATAACCTAGCAGCACAAGTTGAATAAGTAATAATATAAGCAAGCCCAAACAAAAAGACACCTTAATAAGATCTAATAATGATCCATCAAGGTGTCTTTTTATTTATTTAGTTTTTGCTGACGCTTTAAAAAATTAGCGCTTCTGAAATACCAATAGTTGATTATTAGCAGGCATCGCATACGTTTTAGAAAGTTGTAGATAATGAGCGTTTGCTAGACTGACGATGTCTTCCTTATCGCGAATGCCGCTGTCAGGATTGCCTGCTCTCAACATCGCATCAAATCGCTGATTCCCCTCACTGGTATATTTGCCATGCTCATTAAATGGGCCATAGACAATCAACTTACTGTCCACAGGTAACGCATCACCAGCCAATGCAATTAATCGCTCGACCAAAGCCCAGCTAATAATATGCAAGGTATTGGCGGTAAATATCACATCATAAGGTTTGACCATATCACTGCTATTTAAATGACTACTAACAGGTACTGAGTCTTGTGCCAAATCAAACGTTAATGGCGAATATAAATTAGGTGCAGGATAAGCAGTATGCCAAGCAATGATATGGCGATGGTTACCAGTGACATCGCTGGTTTGCCACCGTATCTCAGGCAGATTAGGTGCAAAGTAAACACTATGCTGCCCCGTTCCAGAGCCAATTTCTAATACATGATTAAAGCCTTGTAGCTCCGTTTGAAGAACTTCTAGAATAGGCTGTTTATTATTTTCACACGCTTGAGAAAACGGCAACGTAGAAATATCTGCTTTATTATTTGGATTATCACTATCCAGATTATCGTCATGCATCACTATACTCCCAGACCGTTTGTTATGCTAAGCGTTGGTAGCAGTAGATTAACAAGCACTGTCTAATACTGCCCTAGTGACTACCAAACAACTCACTACTCACAACTCACAACTAATAAATACCTGCCTCTACCCCAGCAGCCAACGTCATAGCAAGCTCTTCTACTTGCTCAGCAAAGCTATCTTGCCAATCACCTTGTAGTATCAGTGCCTCTTGAATCCATGACCAACGTAACCCCGTTGTAATCGTTTTGAGCGCAAGCTTGGTACCTGTACCATCATGCCCTGCGCGTATATATACCGCAAATGGCATGCCTTGCTTCTCTTCTAATACAGGATAGTAGCAACGATCAAAAAAGTCCTTAGTCAGCCCTGCCATATACGCCAGATTTTCAGTCGTGCCTAACAGCAACGCATCAGCAGCCAATACATCCTCAGGCCGCGTATCCTGCGGTGATTTCAAAATGACAGTGATATCTATATCAGGATGATTGGCACCCTCGAAAGCCGCCTGTGCCAATTTCTGCGTATTGGGCGATGGCGCATGAGCGACGATGAGTAAAGTCTTAGTGGTCATATTAGGCATCTGTGCCGTTGTTAAACACTAAGTTTTGAGTAATGGCAGGATCCAAGCTATTGCCTACTGGGCAGGTCAACGCAGTTTTATAAAATCGTTTTAAGGTGCTCTCATCCAATGCTTTTGAAAAATTAACTATTACATGTATCTCACTTACCCGCCTTGGTTTGGCAGCCATGACCTTGGTGACTTCTGCGGAAGTACCTGAGATATCGATATCCATCGCTTCGGCTTTGATACCAATAATCGTTAAAATACAACTGCCCAAACTGGTCGCTAGCAAGTCAGTCGGAGAAAACGCTTCGCCCTTACCGTGGTTGTCCGTCGGTGCATCAGTGATGATTTGATTATTCGACTGTAAATGGATAGCTTGGGTACGTAAATTGCCTTGATAGGTTACTTTTGAGGTGGTCATGGGGTTCTCTTTTGTGTGTGTCGTTAAACTACTGGGCTTTAAAAACTCTTAAGTAGCTAATTCATAGAGAATTAAAATTTTAGTATTATCAGTCAATAATATGGGAATTTAAGTTCACATATTCTCATATATAGAACCTATATATTATATTAGTCAAGTGAGGGAAGGTCTTTATCACATCTCTGCGCATTAGATTGAGCTAGTACTCTTCCTACAGAAGTAACCTGTATACCTAAGTCTAAGTTATTCCACCATTTCTTGAGAATATTCAAACTGGCTCTTTCATCCCATTTTTCCATAAATATACGAATATTTTCACTCTTAATATTTGAATCTTGTGAATAAAGATCATATATCCTATTGATAGCTTCTTTCTGTCCTTCTGTTAAGGCTACAGAATTAGGAATAAAAACTCCTTGATGAAAAAACTGCTGTGTAAAGGTAAGAGATTCAATTTGCCGCCTATTTGAAATAGGTAGCCTTACAAATTCAGAGTTTAGAGCATGATCAACTAAAATATTTTGAGGTAATTTATTATCTTTTATAATATCTATTGCTCTAGCAAAATCTTCAGAATTTTTTCTTATGCCTACATCGACGTAGCCATATAGCTCTTTAGAATAATACTCATCTAACTTTATTAAGCCACCAAACGAATTTAAACGTACTGCATCTAATATATCTAAGTGATCTAGCCAATCTCTACCTGTAGGCAATTTTCCGTAAAAAATATTTCCAAACAATTTATCTAACGTATCTAACCCTTTATATATCTCTCCTGATGCTGGAAAGAAGTGATTTACAGCATGAAAAGCGGTTAGACCAAGTAAAGCATCGTCAGAAATTTCATCTACGATTTCAACAGCACGATTGACTCCTGCTCTTACAATACGATTTTCACCTTTCGCAAACCTATGAACCAATAGTTCTGAAAGAAGATCGTAGTCGGCAGGTCTTTCTGTAGATGCAGCTGTTTTTTGAGCTTCTGAAAGTAGGATTTGAAAGCTAGGATCAGCAAATGCCTCAAAAGCACCGTCCATCTTTTCCATTTTTGGTAACAAAATACTTTCAAACTCACTTACCCTTGAATTTGCAATCTTTAAGGCCTCTTGCGCAAACTCTTCTTTCAGTTTCAAACTCATTTCTTGATATACTTCACGGGCACGTTTTTCATCTATGCCAGAAATGACCGTTATATTTTGAGCTTGATAATTAGTAGAACTATCGCCTCCTTCTTGAGTTTGTCTACTCATCATCATTTTTGTTCCTTATATTTAAACTTCCCCCGACCTGTATATTAGTTGAGCTATCGCCACTTTTCTGAACTTGCTTGTTTTTTTTATTGGATACAAACAATCCTAACAACGCAAGAGGTACAGCAACCAGCACTCCACCAAAAAGCCATTCTTTATTTTCTATAATCCAATCCATAGGTAAATCCCTAATAGTTCAAGACAATATCTTACTAGATAATAGTGTTATTAAACGACAAAAACTCTACTCAAATATAGTTTATTAAGATTTTATTTATTTAATCATTCCTAACCATTGCCTCACCTTCTAAAACAAACAACTGATTAATAAGCATAAACTCTCGGATATCCTCGTTTAAATTGTGACGGGGTTCTTGATGTGCTCGATTGTTGCGATAAGCCATAAATACACTAGCAAACAAGGATGCCCTTCCTTTAGATTCGCCTGAATCTAGGTTTCCCCAATACAAAATTGAATCATCACCTTGAAAAGCTTTTGCAAACAGCTTAGTACTACTTTCATTATCTAAGCCAGTTCGCTCTCTGACGATAGATTCCAGCTTTCGGTATGCACTTATAATTGCATTGTCTGGATTCTTATCAAAATCCAATGCTAGCTCGATCAAGCGTGGGTCAAGCAATGCCATAGGAATAGTAAGCGGAAACTCACTAAAGATACTACCTACACGTTCCTTATAGAGATAAGCAGAATCATGCCATCTAGAAGGACGCACTGACCTAATACTATTGATATAGTCTAAATCTTTCACGGTTAAACTTGAATTGGATATACGTTCAAAAATCGATTTTGAAATGATGTACTCATTAATATTGTCTGTATAGTTACGTAATAGGTTTAAGACAAATGCGTATCCTTTTGGTGCCTCTCCATTATAGCCAGAGGCAAAACCACCTTTAACAATGACCTGAGTATCGTATCTGAGGGTTAACAGTAGCGCATGAGTATTTGAACAAGTTTCTTCAAAGGTTAGTATTTTCACGTCATTTACGTCTTCACCAGCATGTATAAGCTGTATAACTGCCTCTTTACAGATTTGTGTGACACCGCTGTCGCCTAAATATTGAATACCTGCAAGTTTAGCTCTCACTTTTTTTCCTTACCTTAATTTCTGAGTACTGCTAAAGACAGCAAAGCAGCATTACATTTATGCTTTACCTATAAATAAAATCAGATAGCAAAAACCCAGACCTAGAATATTGGTCGTAACGGGATTAAATGCACCTATCAAATACATTGGACTTGCTACAGCTACAAAGAGTAATAGCAAGAGTAGAATAGCCGCGGCTATATACACAGGAGTGTTAAACTTATTGAGAAATATGATTGCACAACCTAAAACTATCTCACCAATACCCGCTAATGGTGAGGCTATCTTAGCAGGTACACCAAGACCACTAATCGAGACCAAGTGTACTTCGACTGCACTCAACCATAATATCTTGGGCACCAAGCCGTGATAAATAAATAAAAACCCTAATAGAACTCTGCTAATGAACGAGACATGAGCAAGCTTATCTTTTTGCATTTAAAAAACGTGCCTCATTCTCTGGCAATGGTAGAGCACAGTAGTCATATTTACCAAACAGACGATAACGATTCAATGCGATACGGTCATACATCCAATCTCGTATAGGTGTTGGAATAATCTTAAAAATACAAACCCATTTCCATGGATAACCTAATTTTGACATTACTTGAAAAAAAGCATTACTTTTTTGGAAGGACTGGTTACCTTCTACATAGAGCATGGTTTCATAAGCGTCAGTAGGTAGCCCAAAATAAAGCAGTATTTCTTGGCCCTCTTCTGATTGCACACTGCACAATTTGAAGGTCTGCTTGCTATCATACTTAAGGATAAAATTACTCCATACGTTACATAGCTTACAAACGCCATCGAAGAGAATGACTTTATCTGAGACACCAACATTGGGAGGGAGTTTATCAGTACTCATTTTTTACTCTTTCAAATAACCACTTATTGTTGAGTAAATTTAACACTAATATGGATAAGCAACAATCTAAATATAGAAGTAGAGTACAGTCTGATAATTTCTAATAATAGATAGCTAAAATTGGATCAATAAAAAAATCAGAAAACAAGAGATGTAATAATGCGAAATATAGATAGGGAAAGTGATTGAGTAGCATTAGCTAATAGAATTAATGTATTAAAGATAAAAAAGATAGACAAAGAAAAGCCCCCTTAGCAATTAAGCTAAGGGGGATATTCAGAATAGAGAGCTGACGATGACCTACTCTCACATGGGCGAACCACACTACCATTGGCGCTACGATGTTTCACTTCTGAGTTCGGGAAGGGATCAGGTGGGGCCATCGCGCTATTGTCGTCAGCAAAGGGGGTTAGATATGAGTCTGTTGTTGTTTTTATTGTTTGACTATAAATGTTTAGTTTATGGTCGATCAACTTGTAACCTAACTGAATCAAGGTTAAAGGTGATATCGAAATATTCTTTCTTTATTCTATAGCCTGAGCTA